>JBEQCP010000001.1:0-548277 GCA_041639215.1 Pseudomonadota bacterium
GCTCTTCCGATCTGCGGCGCTGGCGCTGCTGGCTGGCCGCATGCTGGCGCCCGCCGCGCTGGCGCGCCGCACCGGCGCGCTGCGCGAGGCGCTGGATGGCCGCGTCGCCACCCGTCTCCGCTATACCGCGTTGACCAGCGTCCCCGCCACCCCTGAGGCGCCGCGTGCCGGCTACACCGAAGCGGAGCAGGCCGAGCGTGTGCACGCCTTCCTCACCGCCATCGGCCTCACCCGCGGCTTCTCGTCGCTGGTCGCGATCGTCGGCCACGGTTCCAACAGCCTCAACAACCCGCATCTGTCGGCCTACGACTGCGGTGCCTGCTCGGGCCGCCATTCCGGCCCCAATGCGCGGCTGTTCGCGGCCATGGCCAACGATCCCGCCGTGCGCGAACGGGTACGTGCGCACGGCATCGACATTCCCGCCGACACCTGGTTCATGGGCTGCGAGCACAACACTTGCGACGACCAGTTCAGCTGGTACGACACGGAACTGCTTCCCGCGAGCCATGCCGCTGCCTTCGACGCGCTGCGCGCGAACCTCGCCGAGGCCGGGGCACGACACGCGCAGGAACGCTGCCGGCGTTTCCTGTCGGCCCCCCCCGGCCTCAGCCCGGCGCAGGCGCGCCGGCACGTCGCCGGTCGCCGCCACGATTACGCGCAGCCACGCCCGGAGCTCGGTCACGTCAACAACGCGTCCGCCTTCATCGGTCGCCGCGCCGCGACCCGCGGGACCTTCTTCGACCGCCGCATGTTCCTCATTTCCTACGACTGCAGCAGCGACCCGGACGGTCGCGTGCTCGAACCCATGCTGGTGGCAAACGGCCAGGTCGGCGCGGGCATCAGCCTCGAGTACTACTTCTCGACGGTGGACAACGACCGCTATGGTTCCGGCAGCAAGGTCACGCATAACATCGCCGGCCTGTTCGGGGTGATGGACGGCACGAGTTCCGACCTGCGCACCGGCCTGCCGGCGCAGATGATCGAGATCCACGAGGCGATGCGCCTGCTGATCGTGGTCGAGCAAACACCCGAGGTGCTGTCGGCGATCTACGCGCGCCAGCCCGTCCTGCAGGAACTGGTCGGCAATGGCTGGGTACAGCTCGCCGTCAAGGACCCCGATTCGCCGGCCATTCAGCGTTTCGTGCCCGGCAGCGGCTGGGTGGCCTGGCACGCGACGGGTACGCTGCCGCCGACGGCGCCGAGTTCCGGCGACTGGATGCGTGGCCATCGTGACGCACTGCCGCCCGCGCTCATCGAACCGACCCCGGAGCCCGCACACGCATGTCCACTCTGACCCTGCCGCACGAACTGGTGGCCCTGGTTCCGGCGCTGCCCCTGCTTGCCGCGCTGCTCATCGTGGTGCTGCGCGTCGCGGGCGGCGCCCGCGGGGAAGCCGGAGAGACGCCGACGGCTGCACTCAGCCTCGGTGCCGCCAGCACCAGTTTCGCCCTCGTGCTGACCCTGGCTTTCCAAAACCTGCTGCTCGGGGCGCCGCGAACGGTGCATCTCGGCGACTGGTTCGCCAGCGGCGACTGGCACATTCCGCTGTCATTCACCCTCGACGGCTTGTCGCTCGGCCTTGGCAGCGTGGTCGCCTTCATCGCCCTCGTCACGCAGAAATTCTCGCGTCATTACATGCACCGCGAAGCCGGCTTCCAGCGTTTCTTCGCCGGCATGAACCTGTTCGCCGGCGGCATGTTGCTGGTGATATTCGCCGGCAACGCGGCGCTGGTGTTCGTCGGCTGGGAACTCATGGGCATCGCGTCCTGGCTGCTGATCGGCTATGCGTACGAGCGGCCGGCGGCAACGATCAACGCGCAGCGCGCCTTCCTCACCAATCGTGTGGGGGACGCCGGACTGCTGCTGGCGATGGCGCTTTCACTGCTGTGGACAGGCAGCCTGGAATGGCACGATCTGGCGGAGGGGAGCGAACGCCTGCCGACACTGTACGTCAGCCTCATTGCGCTCGGTTTCGTGCTCGCGGCGCTCGCAAAATCGGCTCAGGTCCCTTTCACGCCCTGGATTGCCCGCGCGCTCGAAGGGCCGACCCCCTCGTCAGCAATCTTCTACGGTGCCCTCATGGTGCATGCCGGCGTGTTCCTGTTGGTCCGCCTGGAAGCGGTGCTCGTCCACGCCCCGGGCGTGCTGTTCCTGGTTGGCGTGCTGGGCGCACTCACCACGCTCGTCGGCTGGCTGGCCGGCTACGTCCAGTCCGACGTGAAGTCGGCATTGCTCTTTTCCGTGGTGGCCCAGGTAGGGCTGATGTTCGTGGCCATCGGCCTCGGCTGGTTCACGCTGGCAGCCTGGCATGCCGCACTCCACGCAATTTGGCGTGCCTGGCAATTTCTCGCTGCGCCCTCATACATGCACATGCTCGACGCCCCGACGCCGCCTGCGCCGGCCTGGCTCACCCGTCACCCGCGCCTCTACACCGCCGCGTTGCAGCGCTTCTGGCTCGAACCGCTGGCCGATCGCCTGCTGACGCAGCCGACGCGCGCGCTGGCACGTGATGTCCGTGCCATCGACGAAAACGTCGTCAGCCGGCTGGTCGGGATGGCCGAGAGCCAGCGCGCGGCCGAGTTGCTCGCGCCGTATGAGGAAGTGGTGAAGGGCCGCGGTATCGCCGGCGGCCTGCTGGCATGGTCGGCCGACCGCCTCGATCGCTTCGAACAGCGGCTGGTGCTGCAGGGTGGCGGCGGACGCATCGGCCGCGGCCTTGCCCGCCTGGGCGTTTGGCTGCGCTTCGTCGAGTCGCTCCTCGAGCAGCCGCGCTATCTGCTGCTGCTGATCATGGCCACCCTGGTGGTGATCCTGTGATGACCGAGCTCTACTGGCACCAGCACGCTGCCTGGCCCCTGCTTGCGACGCTGCAGCTTCTGCCGCTCGTCGGCGCCGCCGCGTTGTGGCGGCTGGGCGAGCGGCCGGCAGCGCTGGTCGTCGCCCACGCCGTCAGCATCGCGGAACTCGGCGTGGCGCTGCTGCTATACCGCGGTCTGGATGTCGCCAATCCGGGCTTCCAGTTCGTCGAGCGCCTGCCTCTCGTCGGGTCGTTGAACTATCACGCGGGTGCCGACGGGGTGACCGTGCTGTTCGTGCTGCTGACGGCCCTCATCGTCGCGTTGCTGCCGTTCTACGCGCGAGTGCGCCAGCTTGCCGAACCGTCACGCCTGCTCGGCGTGATCCTGGCAGTGGAAGCAATGATGATGTCGATGCTGGTCAGCCTCGATCTGCTCTGGTTCGCGCTGGCGTCAGTCATCGAACTTGCGCTCGTCGGCCATCTGGTCGGGCGCTGGTCATTCTCGCCCGAACGCGCCACAGCGACCAGCCGCTACCTGCAGTTCCAGGGTGTCGGTGTCCTGATGCTGCTCGCCGGCGTGCTCGTGGTCGGCTGGTCCTACCACGACACCACCGGCGCAGCGTGGACGTTCGACCTGCTCGTGCTTGCCGGCCATCCGATTCCTCCGGGGCTCGGCGGCATCGCGTTCTTCCTGCTGTTCTACGGACTCGGCATCCGCACGCCGATCTTTCCCTTCCACGGCTGGCTGCGTCCGGTCGCGCTTTACGGCGACATGGCGATCGCGCCGACGCTGCTGCTCGGCGTCAAGCTCGGGGTCTACGGCCTGGTACGCTTCGTCCTGCCGATCCTGCCCGACGCGGTCGTCGCGTGGCACCGCTACGTGGTCGCCTTCGCAGTTACTGGCGTGTTCTACGCGGCCATGCTCGCGCTGCAGCGTGTCAACCTGCGCTCGCTGATCGCCTTCGCCGTGGTCAGTCACACCTCACTGGTGATTATCGGCTTGTTCAGCCTCGATGCGATCGCCTTCCAGGGCAGTCTGCTGCTGGCGGTGAATTTCGGCCTCGCCGCTACGACAATGTTGCTGATGACCGGTCTCGTGTACCGACGCACCCACACCACGACGCTGGCGCGCCTGGGCGGGCTGTTCGATCGTATTCCGCAGCTCGCGCTCACTTTCCTCGTCGCCGGCCTCGCCATCATGGGCATGCCGGGGACGCCCGGATTCGACGCCGCGCATCTGGTGCTGGAGGCGGCGATCCATCGCTTCGGCGCGCTCACCACGGTGACGGCGGCACTGGGCAACGTGGCGACCGCCGGTTTCCTTTTGTGGGCGTTCCAGCGCGCCTTTCTCGCCCCCCCCGCCCCGGGACAGGGCGTCGCGGTGGAACGTCCCAATGCGATGGAATTGGCGATCGCCGGCGTACTGCTGGTGGTGATGCTCTATGCGGGCTTTCGCATGGAGCCGCTGCATGAACTGGTCGATGCCCCGCTGAAGGCACTGGCCGCGAGGTTCGCCGATGTCTGACTGGCCGCTACTGTCGCTCCTCCTGCTGGCTTATCCGGCTGGCGCACTGCTGTTGTGGACGCTGCCGAAGGCGCTTTCGGCACGCGCATTTGCGCTTGCCTGGCATGGCCTCGGCGGCGTCTTGGCCTTGATCGTGCTCGCCCACTTCGATCCGGCGCAGGCCGACTTTCAGCTGCGCGAGCAGGCGGAGTGGATTCCCAGCCTCAACGTCCATTACGCCGTCGGCATCGACGGCATTTCAGTGTTGTTCCTGCCTGCGACGGCGCTGCTCTTCCTCGGTGCAGCGCTGGCTTCCTGGAACAGCGTGCATCACTTGCCCCGCCTTTACCACAGCCTCATGCTGCTGCTGGCAGGCGCCACATTGGGCATATTCTGCGCGCTCGACACCCTGCTGTTCTATCTGTTCTGGGAACTGTCGCTGGTGCCGCTCTATTTCCTGATCAGCCTGTGGGGCCTCGGTCCCCACCGCAGCTACGCCGCCACCAAGTACACGCTCTTCATGTTCGGGGGCGGCGTGCCCTTGCTGTTCGGTTTCCTGCTCCTTGCCTTCAACCATGCCAGCCTCAGCGGCGGTGTGCTCCAGGCCGGACTCAGCTTCGATCTGCCGACCCTGCTCGGCACGCCTCTGCAGGGCCAGGCCGGACAGGCCGTATTCCTCCTCCTGCTGCTGGGCTTCGCGGTCAAAACTCCGGTATTCCCGCTGCATCACTGGCTGCCGCTGCTGGCGATGGAAGGCCCGGTCGCCGTGGTCGCACTGCTGACAGGCCTGAAGCTGGGTGCCTACGGCCTCATCCGCTTTGCCACGCCGCTGGCGCCGGAAGCGGCGCAGGATCTGCACGGGGTGCTGGCAGGGCTGGGCGTGATCGGCCTGGTATACGGTGCCGTCGCGGCACTGGCACAGACCAACCTGCGCGCGATGCTGGCTTATGCCAGTGTGTCCCACGTCGGCTTGGTGCTACTCGGCATTTCCGCGTTCAGCCTGCAAGGAATGCAGGGCGCGGTGCTGCAACTGCTCAATTTCACCGTGGTGGCCGGCGGGGCCTTCCTCGCCACCGCCTTCCTGCAGCGCCGCCTGGGCACCACAGACGTCGCCGGCCTGGGTGGTGCGGCTCGTCCGATGCCGCTGCTGGCCGGTTTCCTGCTGTTCTTCGGGCTGGCGGGGATGGGGCTGCCCGGCACCTCGGGCTTCCCGGCAGAATTCCTGCTGCTGGCGGCGACACTGCAGGCCCACGCTGGCGCCGGCCTGGCAGCGCTGTTCGTCCTGGTGCTGGGCGCCGCGTATTTCCTCGACCTCTACCGGCGCATCTTCTTCGGTCCGGTCGTGCGGGATGCCGTCGCGCGTGCGCAGGACCTGCGACCGCGGGAACTCGGACTGTTGCTGCTGTTGGCAGCGATCATTCTCGTCTTCGGTCTTTTTCCATCATTGCTGCTGGACTTCACCACCCCCACCCTGGCGCGCTGGGCAGCGCGCTTCCCGTAGGTTCGGGCGACACGGTGTTGCCTGGGCAGGCTGGGCAAGCAGATACCTCAGGTGAAATCCTGGCGCTGCCGAACGAAGGCGATGCCACCGGCAAGGCGACTCCGGCCAATCGGCGATCACACCGCGGTGTTGCCTGGCTGGATGCGTAACGGGGAGGGAAAACTCGGATCAGCCACGACCACCGCGGGGGAGTCGTCGCGGTCGCGGAATGGGTCAGATCTTCTGCGTTCGGGCATTAAGCTCTTCGAGTGCGCGCGTGGCAGCGCGAGCGGCCTCCTCCGCCTCGGCTTCGCTGCCCATCATCGTCAGGCGACCGAAGTTGCCGAACGGCTTCACGTCCACCAGGGTAATGTGTGCAGCCTTTTCCGCCTCGTTGGCTGCATATACCGCGTAGCCGGCCGGTTCCACCTCCAGGATGAACATGCTCTTGCCGGGCAGAATCATCGATCCTTTGCGCAACTGGCGGTTGATCAGGGTGGTATGGTCCGGGGTCATACCGCGGATGATCTCACTCCACGCGATGCGGCAGGGCATGCGCGAGTCGACCGTAGTACCGAGCTGGCGCAGGATGATGTTGCCCGCTTCCTGTACTTCGCTCTGATTGCGGTAATGGATCTCCATCGAGCCGAAGGAGCGCTCCACCACCTGCTCCCCCAGATGCACGTTGGTTTCCTTGAGGGCAATGTCCGACAGCCGATGGACCGCCATGCCGGGCGCCACTTCGATCCACAGACAGGCGTCGCCCGGCACGGGAAGGAAACCCTGCGACGAGGTCGCGAGATACGACGCCAGCTGCGGTTGCAGCGAATCGATGAAGACAAAGGTGCGTAGCGTGATATCCATGCAGGCTCAGCGGGTCAGGCCCATGTACAGCATGGGGAGTTTCTCGGGCAGGCGCTCGACCTGGTCAAGCACGGTGAAGTTCTTCGCGCCGAAGATGCGCGATACGTACTGGTCCGCGTGCGGATCGAGCGACAGCGCGTAGGTGGTGATGCCGTCGCGTTGCAACTCTTCGACCGCGCGCTTGGTGTCGAAGCGCAGATACTGCGGGTCGCGCACGTCGTTGTCGGCGGGCTCGCCGTCGGTGATGACGAAGAGGATCTTCTTGTTCTTCGGCTGCAGCTTCAGCACCGAGCCGGCGTGGCGCAACGCCGCGCCCATGCGCGTCGAGTACGAGCCATGCAGCGCCGCGAGGCGCGCCTTCACCACGTCGTTATAGGGCTGATCGAAGTCCTTGAAGCGATGATAGTGCACGTCGTGGCGGCCGTCCGAGCAGAAACCGTGCAGTGCGAACGGGTCGCCGATGCGGTCGAGCGCGTCGGACAGCAGCACGGTCGCGGCGCGGGTGAGGTCCATCACGCTGTAGTCGTGCCCGCGCACCTTGTCGTTCGACGACTCCGACATGTCGAGCAGCACCATCACCGCAAGGTCGCGCAGGTTGCGCTTGTAGCGCATCATGATGCGGGTGTCGGGCTGCTGCCCCATGCGGATGTCGATCATCGCGCGCACCGCGGCGTTGATGTCGAGCTCGTCACCATCTTCCTGGCGACGGATGCGCTGCATGCCCTGCGGGATCATCGACTCGATGAGAAACTTCAGGCGCGAGATCACCGGCTTGTTGTCGTCGATGATCTTCTCGATCACGTCGAGGTCGCCGAGCTTGGGACGGCGTTCCAGCACCGTCACCCAGCTCGGACGTTCGAGCTGGATCTGGTAATCCCACTCGTGGTAGTGCACCGGGTCAGCGATGGGTTCGCGGCCTTCGAGCTCGTTGATGGTCTTGCCTTCCTGGTCGAGCCAGAACGGCGTCTCCAGCACCCAGATCTCTTCCGCATCGTCGCCGGCGAACTCGTTGTTGGTCTCGTTCACCATCTCCATGACGCTGACCTTCTTGCGCACCTGCTGCTGGCGCTGCCAGGTCGCTTCGAGTGCTTCGGCCTCGTCGTACTCCTCCGACTCCCATATGGTGCGGTTGTCGTCGCGGTAGACCGCGCGCAGCGTGTCGGTGCGCACGTTGAATTCGGGCAGCGGAATCTCGGCGAGGCTGTGCGCGAGTTCGACGCCGATGTTCCAGCTCGCGCGGTTGGTCGTGAGGTCGGGCTCGGCACGGAACAGCGCGACGCCCTGCTGCACCCAGGGGTGCGGATCGGCGGGGTGCTCTTCCAGAAGCGCGCGCGCGAGGCGGTTCAGCAGGTCGCCAACGGTCTTCGGTTCGCTGTAGTCGGCAGGCGGATGCAGCGCAAGCCAGGCGGACCGCATATTGGGGAACTGGCGACACGCGAGTTCCTCCACGCGGGCATCCTCGATCGTCTCGATGATGCCTATCTGCGTGGTGTTGAGCATCTGCATCGACAGCGGCTCGCGGGTGAAGGCGAGGTGCGCGGCACAGTGGTTGGCGGCGGCGCGGTAGAGTTCCACGCCGGGCACGCGCAGCTCGGGCGGCGTCTCCTCGCCAAACGGCATGTAGTCGTCGTAGGCGTCGGCGATGTGGATGACATAGCGCTCGATATACGGCTTCAGGCCCTCGCGGCTTTCATAGTCGCCGGCGGTCGGGCGCATGAAGAAGTCGCGGCCCCACATCGCGCGCAGGTAGATGTTGAGGCGGCGCTGCACGTCGACGAAGAGCGTGCCCTTGCGCTCCCGCTGCAGCACCGACAGTGCGTCGGGGCTCTGCAGCGAGAAATATTTCAGCTGACCGTCGAAGTCGGTCTTGTAGGCCTGCGCGCCCCACTGCACCCAGCGGCGCAGGCCGCCCAGCGTGAGCTGCGTCAACAGCCGGTCGAGATTCTCCAGCATCGGCCGCAGGCCGCGCGGCGCCTGCGCCAGCATGATGGAGAGCACGTTGAGGTAGTTGCGGAACAGGTTCTCGTCGCCCAGCCGTTCGGCGGCGAGCGGCGCGGTACCGACGATGAGGGTGAGCACCTGGCCGGAGGTCTTCGACGCCATCCCGAGCAGGAAGTTGACGACGTCGGGCAGCACGTCCTCGCCGATGGCGCGTGACACCTGCGGCATTTCCTGGATGAAGGTGACGACGAGTTCCTCGCCGCGACCGAGGTTGTGCAGCGCGACCGCGCCCTTCAGGTAGTTGTCCAGTCCGCGCGAGGAGAATACGCGTGCCGCCTCGTTCCACGATGCGCGCAGCACGTCCTGGGAGTCGGAGGGGAGATCCTCGAGGAGCTCCTGGTATTCGTCGAGATGGATGGCCATCGTTAGGGGGCAGGGGCTAGGATTTAGGGGCTAGGGACTAGGGGCTAGGATTTAGGGATGAGGGCTAGGATCTGGGCGCCAGGGGAACGGCGCACTGATGAAGGTCACGCCAGAGGGCGCCAACCGACTGGACCGCGCCCAAATCAGGCCGGAGCGGCTCGCGTAGCCACCCCGCCCCTAGCCCCTAATCCCTAAAAATACGTCGTCACCGCCGAATCCAGGGCGTCGCGCATGTCCGGATCGTCGGTGATCGGACGCACCAGCGCGACGCGGCAGGCGGCCAGCGGCGGCACGCCCTTGGCGATCAGCGAGCCGGCGTAGATCAGCATGCGGGTCGACAGGCCCTCGTCGAGGCCGTGGCCCTTGAGGTTGCGTGCGCGCTCGCCGATGTGCACCAGGTTCTTGGCGACGTCGACCGACACGCCGGATTCGTGCGCGACGATCTCGGCCTCGACCTCGTGCTCGGGATAGTTGAAGTCGAGCGCGCCGAAACGCTGCTTGGTCGACTGCTTCAGATCCTTCATCAGCGACTGGTAGCCGGGGTTGTACGAAATCACGATCTGGAAATCGGGGTGCGCCTCGATCAACTCGCCCTTTTTCTCCAGCGGCAGCACACGCCGCGCGTCGGTCAGCGGGTGGATCACCACGGTGGTGTCCTGGCGCGCCTCGACGACTTCGTCGAGGTAGCAGATCGCGCCATGACGCGCGGCGACCGCCAGCGGGCCGTCCTGCCAGCGGGTGCCATTGGCGTCGAGCAGGAAGCGGCCGACCAGATCCGACGCCGTCATGTCCTCGTTGCACGCCACGGTGATCAGCGGTTTGCCGAGCTTCCACGCCATGTATTCGACGAAGCGGGTCTTGCCGCAACCCGTCGGGCCCTTCAGCATCATGGGCATGCGCACCGAGTATGCCGCCTCATACATCTCGACCTCGTCGGCGACAGGGCGGTAGTAGGGCTCACCCTTGACCATGTAGGGCGCGAGCAGGTCCGACGGCGTGCCGGTCGAAGCCGGACGGCTGGTAGCCGCCTGCTGCTCGGACGCCGCCCGCGCCATGGCCTGCTGACGCGGGGAGTAGGTACGCATGAAGGGGTCGTTACGCATGATGCTTTACCTTGTAGGCTGGTTCAGTCCGGCCACACGCGTTCGGGGAACAGCGCGGTGCCGCTTTCGATAATGCCGCCGGCAGGCGCCGCCTTCGGTGCGGCGGGCTTCGCGGCCGGCGCTGCAGCCGGCTTGGCCGGCGTGGGCTTGGCCGCGGCAGGGCGGGCGACCGGCTTGGCCGCGGGCTTCGCGGCGGACTTGGCGGCAGGCTGCTGCGCAGCCTTGGCCATGCGCACGCTGGCGGACAGCTTGTCTTTGAGTTTCGTCATGTTCCGATCACCTCGTTAATGATGGCTTCCATTTCGGCAACCGCCTGCGAACCGCGGCTGCCCATTTGATACACCGACACCCCTTCGAGCGCGGCCCCGCGATAGGCCGCACGGCGACGGATCACGGCGTTGAGTACCGGGAGCCCGAACTCGGCAAGCGCATCGTGCATCGCTGCCGACAGCGCGCTCTTGGGCTCCAGCTGGTTCAGCACCAGGTAGGCCTTGAGATTCTTGTTGACCTTGCGCGCCTCGTCGATTTCCTGCGGCAGGCGCAGGCTCGCCCACAGGTCGATCGGCGACGGCAGCACCGGGATCAGCGCCACATCGCACGCACGCAGCGCCTGCAGCGAGGCATGACTGTCGAGCGAGGGCGGGCAATCGAGCACCATGTGCTGGTAGGCCCGATAGTTCTGATGCAGCGTGCGCGCGTCCCATTTGCCGCCGATCTGCTTGACCGTGGCCGGGAACGGCTCGCTGCCGAGGCTCGCCCACTGCCGCGACGAACCCTGCGGATCGAGGTCGATCACTACGGTGTCGGCGCGGCGGGCCAGCCCTGCGGCAAGATTCATCGCCAGCGTGGTCTTGCCTGCACCGCCCTTCTGGTTGATCACCGCGGTGACGTGCGTCGCCATGTCAGGCTCCTGTCGGCTTCCACAGCGCGCCGATGCGCGCCGCGATCGCGTAGTCCGCTTCGCCCAGTTCGCCACCGTCGGCCGCTTCCAGCGTGAGGTTGACGTAGGTCGTGCCGAAGTTGATGTTCTGCGGATGCACGCCGGTCTCCTCGCTCACTGCGGCGAGCGCGTCGAGAAACGCGCGCGTTTCGCTGTAGCGCTCGAAGCTGAACCGACGGAACAGCGTCGGCGGCTTGCCGCGGGCTTCCCACCCTTCGGGCACGTCAGCCATGGGTCTGTCCCGTCATGCCGTCGATCTCGCGCACGTGCGCGATTTCTTCGCCGAGGATGGACTCCAGCAGCGCGGCGCTGTCAGGGTCGCGCATGCGCTGGGCGTGCGCGAGCGCCTCCTGATAGAGGCGCACCGCGTCGACTTCGAGCACACGGTCGGCTGCCAGCAGCTCGTCCGCGCTGCGGCCAAGGCGCGCCGGCGGCAGGTTGCCGGCCGAGGGCGCCACACCCATCAGGATTTGACGTTCCATCAGGCGCTCGGCGTGGCCGAGCTCTTCGACCGCCTCGTGGCGCAGTTTCGACGCCAGCGCCTCGTCGCCCCACAGGCGCGCGAGCACGCTCTGTGCGAGGTACTGTTGCACCGCGCCCATCTCGTGGGTGAGCGCACGTGCCAGCCAGCCCAGTGTGCGCGGATCGACGCTCATCGCGGGCAAGGCTTAGCTGCGGGTCGAGGTGATCTCGGCGTCGCGACCGCCACCGTCGGCGTCCGGCTTGGTCGGCAGGATGCCTTCGACTTCGCTGTGCACGCGGGCGATGATGTGGGCAGCGACCAGGCCGTCACCCACACGTTCGCACGCATCGGCACCGGCACGAACGGCTGCGTTGACCGCACCGGTTTCGCCGCGCACCAGGACAGTGACGTAGCCGCCACCGACGAATTGACGGCCCACCAGGCGCACTTCGGCTGCCTTGGTCATCGCGTCCGCCGCTTCAATCGCGGGGACCAGACCACGGGTTTCGATCATGCCAAGGGCAATTCCGCTCACGTTAGCCATGAGGTTTTCTCCAGTAATCAGTTGTGGAATCGTGCTTCCGTCCACTTAGGCAGCAGGGGCGGTCGGCAGGATGCCTTCCACTTCGCTGTGCACGCGGGCGATGATGTGGGCAGCGACCAGGCCGTCACCCACGCGCTCGCACGCATCGGCGCCGGCGCGAACGGCTGCGTTGACCGCACCGGTTTCGCCGCGCACCAGAACGGTGACGTAGCCGCCGCCAACGAATTGACGACCAATCAGACGCACTTCGGCGGCCTTGGTCATCGCGTCCGCCGCTTCAATCGCGGGCACCAGACCACGGGTTTCGATCATGCCCAGGGCAATACCAGTCACGCTAGCCATTTTGCTTTGCTCCTAAATTAACGCTTGCTGCAATGTTGTTGAAAAATCAGGCAGTCGGAGCGGTCGGCAGGATGCCTTCCACTTCGCTGTGCACGCGGGCGATGATGTGGGCAGCGACCAGGCCGTCACCCACGCGCTCGCATGCATCGGCGCCGGCGCGAACGGCTGCATTGACCGCACCGGTTTCGCCGCGCACCAGAACGGTGACGTAGCCGCCGCCCACGAACTGACGACCAATCAGACGCACTTCGGCAGCCTTGGTCATCGCGTCCGCCGCTTCGATCGCGGGAACCAGACCACGGGTTTCGATCATGCCCAGCGCAATACCCATACGTTCAGCCATTTCATTACTCCTTTTCAGACAAAGTTAAAAAACGAAATCCTTACCACTCAAATTTCAAGGGCAATCGCGTCCAGCACGCCTTCCCCTGCCCTGCCCCAACCTTACGCATCCCAGTCATCGATGATTCCGCAGATCGTCAGATCGGTCATTACCTGTACATCGGGCATCGCCCAGCGCGCCGCGCTGCCGCTGGTGGTGAACACCCACTTGCCGACGGGCACGCCCACCGGGTCGGTCGCTACCACGAGGCCGCCCTTCTGGCCTTCCAGCACGCGCAGGGACGCCGACTTCAGACCCGGCACGCGCCGCGTGCAGACCAGCTCGTCCATGACGCGCATGATTTCCATCAGGCGCTCTCCCCTTCCCAGCGGTCGATGATGCCGACGATGGTGAGGTCGGAGGGGAACTCCTTGCTGCCTGCAGCATCGCGTGCGGCCGAGGAGCCCACGCAGATCACCCAGTCGCCGGGAATGCAGCCGACCGCGTCGACCGCCACGCTGCGCACGCCGCCGATCTTGTCCTGCACGACCAGCAGGGGCCGGTGACCGAAACCGTCGATGCGGTTGGTCGACACCAGCGTCTTTTCAACTCTCATGATCCTCATCGTTACAAACCTCTGCGAATCATCCCGTTAATGTCCAGCGGCCACGACGGTGTCTTCCACGAAGGCACCGCGCTCGCTGCCGTGGCGGTCGCTCACCGCCATCTGGCAGTTGAGCAGGCCCTGCTCGTGCAGCTGCGGATAGCGCGCCGCGATCGCCGCCTTGACCCGCTTGCAACGCTGCACCGCGCGCTCGCGGGCGCCCGGCACCCGCGACGAATAGTGGAAGTGCACCAGCACCGGCACGGCGAGGCCGTGGCGGATGTTGAGGCCGGTAAAAATCTTGATGCCGACGTCCATGTCGGCCGCGCCTTCCTCGACCGTGTCGAGATGGGCGTAGTAATACTTGTTGCGCAGCTGCACGTAGCTCGTCGCTTCGCCGGCGCAGATGAAGGCCTCGTCGTGGCCGATCACCGCATAGCGGCCAGCGTGGTGCTGGATCACGTACTCGATCTGCGACAGGTTGGCTTCCAGCAGGCGCAGCACCAGGCGGTGCATGCCTGCATTCATCGCGCCCTCGCCCTCGGCCCAGCCGTCGGCCTGTTCGGCACGCGCCACCGCCGCCGCGAGATGCGCACGTGCAGAGGCGGCATCCATGCCGAGCGTTTCGCGGTACAGGTCGCCAGTGTCGACGTAACGGTAGGGATTCACGTCGCCGTTGGCGTCCGGCAGGTGCACGCGGATCGCGTCGATGTCGGTGTCGACGCCGACCAGCAGGATCTCGGGCGCGGCGCCCTTGCCGAAGGTGTTCTCGATCGCTGCACGCAGCTCGTTGAGCCGACCGAGAGCCGATTCGACCGCCTTGCTGTCCTGGCTGCCGTGCGCGGCGCAACCCTGGTCGCAGGGCAGCGAGGTGCTGAAGTGGTACACCGCGACCTTCAGGTAGTTCGCCGATTCGCCGCCCGGCAGCGCACCGCTGAGACGCTCGAGCTCGCGATGCGTCCAGTCGGCGACGTCGCCCTCGACGTCGAACATCGCACCGGCATACGCCTTGACCTGGATGTTGTCGTTCGGCGCCATGCGGAAGATGAACGGCAGCAGGCCCTGCAGACGGCCGTCGGCGCAGGGGCTGACGTCGACCGTGTGGTAGCCGCAGTCCCGGATGAAGTCGGCGTCGAGCGCCATGCGCTCGCGCCACGGTGCCTGGTCGGCGTCGGCCCGCTCGATGCATTCCTTGAAGCTGCGGAAGGTGCAGTAGGCATGCAGCGCACGCATGTTGAGGCCCGCCACCCAGGCGTCCTCGAGCAGGTCCGCTGGCAGTTCGTAGCCCAGACGATCCTGCGCGTAACGCTGTGCACGGGCGACGAAATCGACTTCGTGCTGGAACGCCGACACCGTCTTCAGGGTATCGACGATGACCGCGAAACGGCCGCGCACCTGCTGCTCGTAGGCGTACAGGCGCTGGTTCAACGCCTGGTCGACGAGCGCGTGCTCGCAGCGCTGGCCCGGGCCGACGACGCACGCCGGATTGGCGAGCGCGTCCGCCGACTGGGGCAGCGCCCCCGCCGTGCGCATTGCAGCGAGTCGTTTACGCGTGTTCACTCAATCCCCCTTAGCCGCGCGCGCCACCCGACAGGGTCACGGTCGCGCCCTTGCCGGTGTTGCCCGAGGAGCCGGTGATGCGGCTCTCCGGCACGTCGGGACGCTCGATTTCACGGAACACCTGGGCGTTCGCGCCGGCGCCGCGCGGGCTGCCGCGCATCGACATGTTGCGGGCGAGGCTGGACGCGCCTTCGGTGCCGGTCACGCGGCTTTGCGCATGCCAGGCATCACCGGTGACGCGCGATCCGATCTGGCTGCCCTCGCCGGTGAGGCGGCGGGCGGCAGCGATGGCCGTTTCCTGCTCGGCCTGCTGCGTCGCTGCGTCGCGGTGACGGAACTCGGGCGTGCCGGTGATCAGACCGTTGGCCTTGTTGACCGGGCCGGTGATGCGCTCGCTGTTGTAGCCGGTACCGGTGACGTCGGCGTAGTTACGCTCCCAGGCCTGACGGGCAGGCGAGGCGATGCTGAAATCCATCGGCGCCGGCGGCTGCGCAGGCTCGACCCAGGTGCGCGGACGCGACACGAAGCGGCCGCTGGCCACGCACTGGCTGACGGTGTTGTCGGCGCCGACGTAGGGCGTGCCGCTCACGACTTCGCAGGCGCCGCGCTCGTCGCCGGTCATCACCGAGCCACCCGCGCCGGGACGGTCGCCCGTCACCGCGGTGGCGGGGATGATCGCGCTGGTGCGGATGCGCGCTTCCTGCTCGCCGAGATCGGGCGCCGCGCAGAAGCCGCGGTACTGGCTGCGGCCGATGTAGGGCGTGCCGCTGATTGGCGAGCAGCCGCCGGACTCGTCGCCGGTGACCTTGGTCGAACGACCGACGTAGCTGCCGGTCACCGACTGGCCACGCCAGGTCTGGTCCACCGCAACCTTGGCCACGGGCGCAACAGGGGTGCTGCCGGTGCATGCAGCTTGCGCACCGACATAATCAATACCGGTGACGGGCTTGCACCCACCCATCTCGTCACCGGTGAGCTTTGGGCTGGAACCGACCTCCGTGCCCGTGACCGTGCGGCCGGCGAGCGTCTGCGTCGCGCCCACCTTGCGCGGGCCCGAGGCATTGCACAGGCCGCCGAAATCGCTGGCGGTGTAGTACTGGTTGCCGGTGATCGTGCGGCAGGCGCCGGGCTCATCGCCGGTCACGCTGGCAGAACGGCCGACGCCGGTGCCGGACACTGGCTGGTCGCCACGCGTCGACATCACGCTGACCTTGCGGGGCGTGGCGAGCGGTGCGGTGTTGCACAGCGCCTGAAACTGCTCGGCGGCGAGGTATTCGGTGCCGGTAATGCCACGGCAGGCGCCCGGCTCGTCGCCGGTGATCTTCACCGTGTGGCCGACAGCGGTGCCGGTCACGGTCTTGCCGTGCGTGGTGTGGGTGACGGCGACCTTCTCGGGCGCGTCAACGCCGGCGGCAGGCAGCGTGTAGCCGGTGCCGGTGATGGCGCGATCGGCGCCAGGCTCGTCGCCGGTCACCTTGCCGGAGTGGCCCACCAGGGTGCCGGTGACTGCCTTGCCCCTGGCGGTGTCGGACACACCGACCTTGGCTGGCGTGGGCGCCGGGCGCGTATTGCAGAATTCCTGATAGCGCTCGGCGGCGAGGTACTCGGTGCCGGTGATACCGCGGCAGGCACCCGGCTCGTCACCCGTCACCTTGCCGGAACGACCGACCTCGGTGCCGGTGACCTTGTGTTCACGCGCAGTGCTGGACACGCCGACCTTGGCCGGCGCAGGCGCCGGCCGGGTGCTACACAGGCTCTCGAACTGCTCGTTGCCGATGTACTCGGTGCCGGTGATGGCGCGGCAGGAGCCCGGCTCGTTGCCGGTAACCTTCTTGCTGCGCTCGACCATGGTGCCGGTCACGGACTGACCCGACAGGGTATGACCCTCCTCGACCTTGGCCGGCGCGGGCACGACGTTGCGGGCACGCTGGCGACCGGTCGGGCGCGCGGGTTCGCTGGCACCGGTGCGGCCAGCCAGCGCCTGCACCATGCGGCGCTGCATCGCGACCTGACGGCCGGTCGCACCCTTCACGATGGCGGCCTGCCAGTCCTGGCCGGGCATGGCGGCGGCGATCTTGGTCGCCTGCGCCACGCGCTTCAAGCCGGCCTTGCCGTCCTGCGCGAGCGCGGCGCGGCGCGCCTGCGCCAGCGCACGGCCGGTCGGCTGGGCGCTCGCCTTGATGATCATCGGGGTGGACGTCTCCGACGCGGCGCGCAGGCCGGCGTCAGCGGAAGAAGCGGTGTCGCCGCAGCCGCCGGGGGCGCCGTTGCAGCCGCAGCCGCACGACTTGGCCGGGGTGGTCTGCGCTTCACTGGTGCTGGCCATCGCCGGCTGGCTCGAAACTGCCTGCGGGGCCTGGCGGCTCGGACGCACGCGACCGGTCGGACGCGCGGCGGTAGGCTGCAGCGCAGCCTTGCCGGACTGGCTCAGCGCCTCACGGCGGGCACGGCTTGCCTGGCGCGACGAATTGGTCTGGGCCTGGGCGATCAGCGCGGCGTCGGGCGCGTGCACGGCGGGCAAAGTCGCCGGCACGCTGCTCGCGGCCAATGCCGGGGACGCGGCGGGCGCCGCGGGGGCGCTGCGCGCGGCCGTCGGCTGGCGGCCGGCCGCGGCGGTCTTGGTCACGCCGGTCTTGCCGTGCAGTGCCATCGCCTGGCGGCGCTTCAGAGCCAGCTCACGCCCTGAGAGGGTGGCGCTGGCCGTGCTATCTGCGGCTTGTGTCATCACATACCTCGAACGGTTGGGTTTGCTGAGGGCGCGATCCTGCGCGACCGCCCCCACAGCAAACTGCTACAAAAATCTGCTGCGACCGGCGACGGGCGAATGCCCGTCGCCGGGGTGCTTCAATCAGCGATACACCACGAAAGCCATACCCTGGCTCTGCGAGTAGTTGTCATAGGCAACGAAACGCACCAGGTGGTCGGGGAACTCGCGATGGCAGGCGTCGAGCTCGGCCAGCACGGAGTCGATCGACTGCTCGCCGAACAACGGCAGCTTCCACATGTACCAGTAGTTCACGCGGGCAGACACGCCTTTTTCGCTGTGCTCAACCGCCGGGTTCCAACCCTGGCTGATGCAGTAGGCGATCTGGCGACGCACCTGGTCGGCGGTCATGGTGGGCAGATACGAGAAGGTTTCGTATTTCTTGGTCTGTTTGTAGGCTTGAACGGCCATGTCAGTTTCCTTTCTGTTGGGGGCCAGGATTTAGGATCTAGGATTTAGGGGTGCAGTGCGGCTACGCCGCGCCTTTTCTCTAGCCCTCAGCTCCTAGTCCCTAGCTCCTAAAGATTACTTGTTCGCGATGTCCAGCTTGTCGACGGTGTCGAACTCGAACTTGATCTCTTTCCAGGTTTCCATGGCGATCTTCAGTTCGGGCGAGCTTGCAGCGGCGGCGGTAAGGATCTCCTTGCCTTCCTTCTCCAGCTGGCGGCCTTCGTTGCGGGCCTGGACGCAGGCTTCCAGCGCGACGCGGTTGGCGTGGGCGCCGGCCGCGTTGCCCCAGGGGTGGCCCAGGGTGCCGCCACCGAACTGCAGCACGGAGTCGTCGCCGAAGATGGTGACCAGCGCGGGCATGTGCCACACGTGGATACCACCGGAGGCCACGGCAAAGCCGCCGGGCATCGAACCCCAGTCCTGGTCGAAGAAGATGCCGCGCGAGCGGTCTTCCGGCACGAAGGATTCACGCAGCAGGTCGATCCAGCCGAGGGTGGAGGCGCGGTCGCCTTCCAGCTTGCCCACGACGGTACCGGTGTGCAGGTGGTCACCGCCCGACAGACGCAGGATCTTGGTCAGCACGCGGAAGTGGATGCCGTGGTGCGGGTTGCGGTCGAGCACGGCGTGCATGGCGCGGTGGATGTGCAGCAGCATGCCGTTGTCGCGGCACCACTGGGCCAGACCGGTGTTGGCGCAGAAACCGCCGGTGATGTAGTCGTGCATGATGATCGGTGCGCCGATTTCCTTGGCGTACTCGGCACGCTTCATCATCTCGTCCGGGGTCGGCGCGGTCACGTTCAGGTAGTGGCCCTTGCGCTCGCCGGTCTCGGCTTCGGCCTTGAGGGTGGCTTCCTGGACGAAGTCGAAACGCTGCTTCCAGCGCATGAACGGCTGCGAGTTGATGTTCTCGTCGTCCTTGGTGAAGTCCAGACCGCCGCGCAGGCACTCGTACACGGCGCGACCGTAGTTCTTGCCCGACAGACCCAGTTTCGGCTTGATGGTGCAGCCCAGCAGCGGACGGCCGTACTTGTTCATCATGTCGCGCTCGACCTGGATGCCGTTGGGCGGGCCGTTGCAGGTCTTGACGTAGGCGAGCGGGAAGCGGATGTCTTCCAGACGCAGGGCGCGGATCGCCTTGAAGCCGAACACGTTGCCGACCAGCGAGGTGAACACGTTGACGACCGAGCCTTCTTCGAACAGGTCGATCGGGTAGGCGATGAAGGCATAGAAGCAGGTGTCGTCGCCTGGCACGTCTTCGATGCGGTAGGCACGGCCCTTGTAGTAGTCCATGTCGGTCAGGAGGTCGGTCCACACCGTGGTCCAGGTGCCGGTCGACGACTCGGCGGCCACGGCGGCAGCGGCTTCCTCACGATCGATGCCCGGCTGGGGGGTGATCTTGAAACAGGCCAAGAGGTCGGTATCCAGAGGGGTGTACTCCGGCATCCAGTAGGTCTGCCGGTATTCCTTCACCCCGGCCTGATAGGTTTTGACTGCCATATTGTTTACTCCTTGCTAGCTGATTCAGACGAAAGTTCTAAACCTTGAATATCCGGCGCAGCACACGGCCGACCGGCCCCCAGGAAACCCTGAACAAAACCCCCGACCCGCAGGGGACTTGTTCAAAGCTTCCCGTCTATCCCTGTCAACGGCCGAGTGGCCATGACGCGAACGTAACCATATCCGCACAATTTCATAATTAACAATTCATATTGATGATGCAAAACATAACTAACGGTTATCATTTGTCTGCGCAGACCTTACCATTTCTAGTCCATGCATATCACTTTGCGCCAGTTACAGGTGTTCGAGGCCGCCGCCCGGCTTGGCGGCTATACCCGCGCCGCCGAAACCCTGCATTTGTCGCAGCCGGCGGTGTCGATGCAGATCCGCCAGCTGGAAGAGCACGCCGGCATGCCGCTGTTCGACCAGATCGGCAAGAAGATCCACCTCACCGACGCTGGCCGGGCGCTCTACCGCCACGCCCAGGACATTCTTGCCCAGGTACACGAGGCCCAACTGGAGCTGGAGGAAATGCGCGGGGTGCGGCGCGGACAGCTCAACATCACCATCGCCAGTACCGCAAACTACTTCGCGCCCAAGCTCCTGGCGGCCTTCTGCCAGCGCCACCCCGAGGTCAAGGTGAGCCTCGACGTCAGCAACCGCGAGCACATCCTCGCGCTGCTCAACGAAACAGACAAGGATCTCGCGATCATGGGGCGCCCCCCCGAGGCGTCGGACCTCGTCGCCCACCCCTTCATGGAAAACCCGCTGGTGGTCATCGCCTCGCCCACCCACCCGCTCGCGCACGCGCGCAACATCCCGCTCGCACGGCTGGCCGAGGAGAGCTTCATCAGCCGTGAGGCCGGCTCCGGCACGCGCATGGCGGCCGAGCGCTTCTTCGACGAGGCCGGCACCAAGCTCAGCACGGCGATGGAAATGAGCAGCAACGAGGCGATCAAGCAGGCGGTGCAGGCCGGCCTCGGCCTCGGCGTCGTCTCGATCCACACCCTGGAAATGGAGCTGGTGCTCGACCGTCTGGTGATCCTCGACGTCGAGGGCTTCCCGATCCGGCGCCACTGGTATGTGGTGCACCGGCAGGGCAAGCGCTTCTCCGCGGTGGCGCAGGCCTTCCTCAATTTCGTGATGAGCGAGGCGGAAACGCTGTTCAGTCCGCCGCCATCGCAAAACTGAAGTCCGTCTTCGCGTCACCCGCTGATCCTGCCGGGCTCTCTCCGGCTGCGCCTTGCCCACAGGAGATGGAACCGCCTGGGCGATGCCCGGCACAAAAGACGCGCGCGACCGCGGGTCCAGTACACCTGCGTTTCATGCATCCGCCCGTCTGCGGTCATGGTGCGGCGGTCGCGGCGGAACTTATCTGCGCCGGACGCGCGCGTCGTCGATTTAATGAAGGGCTTGCCATGGGTGCCTGCTTCGATCCGGGCGCAGCGCACGTCCGGGTCGGCCGGGTCCGGTTCGAGCCGTCGAAACGTCCCGGCTCGGCAGGGCCTGCGATGCGGGCGCGACAGAGGACGCGGATCCGTGCATCGCGCTCGCGCCTGCCAGGGCCTCAGACTTTCTTCAGGAAGCAGGCCTTGAGCAGGATGTTGCCGGCATCCGTCCTGCAATCCACTTCGTGATCTCCCTCGACGATGCGGATGCCCTTGATCTTGGTGCCGACCTTGAGCGTGATCGACGAGCCTTTGACCTTCAGATCCTTGACCAGGGCGACCGTATCGCCATCGGCAAGGACATTGCCGTTGGCATCCTTGACGATGCGCGGCGCGTCGTCCGCTGCGGCCGCGGCGTGCTGCGGCCATTCGAACCCGCAGTCGGGGCACAGGTAGGACGCGCCGTCCGGGTAGGTGTTTTCGAGGCCGCATTGGGGGCAGGCTGGAATGGCGTTCAAGGGGCTTCCTTCCGGGCAGGGTGGACGGACATCATCGGGTGAGCGCCATGAACAGCTGCGGCAGCCGTTCCGGCAAGCGCTCGACGTGGTCGATGACGGTGTACTGGCGGCCGAAGATCTCGGCGACGTAGTCGTCGGCCCCCGCCTTCAGTTGCGCGTCAAGGCTGATGCAGTAGGAAAAAATATTGTCACGGTCGAGCTCCTTCACGGCCTGGCGCGCGTCTTCGATCAGCAGGCGCTCGTCGTGGGTGTCGACGTCGGACGGACGGCCGTCGGTGAGGATGAGCATCAGCTTCTTGTCGGCCGGTCGCGCGGACAGATAGTGCGCCGCGTGACGCATCGCCGCGCCCATGCGGGTCGACCAGCCGGCCTGCATCGCCGCCAGCCGCGCTTTCACGTCGTCGTTCCAGTGTTCGCCGTAGCCCTTGATGTGGAGATAACGCACGTCGTGGCGGGTATTGGAGTGGAAGCCGGCGATCGCAAACGGGTCGCCGAGCTGTTCGATCGACCAGGCCAGCAGCGAGACGGCCTCCTGGCTGAGTTCGAGGATGGTCTGATCGCTACCTGTGGCCTTTTCATTCAAGGATTCCGACAGGTCGAGCAGCAGCATCACGGCGATGTCGCGGCCGGAGGTCTGGTGGCTCATGTTGATGCGCGGGTCGGGGGTGGCGCCGCCCTTGAAGTCGATGAGCGAGCGGATGGCGACGTCGAGGTCGAGTTCGCTGCCCTCCTCCTGGTAGCGGATGCGCACCTTGTCCTGCGGCTTCAGCAGGTCGAGCATCTTCTTCAGCCGCTTGGCAAGCGCGCCGTGCTTGGCCAGAAGCTTGTCGATATCGGCGGCGTGGCCGGCCGGATGCAGCGCCTCGTACACGCTCGCCCAGTCTGGACGGTAGGTCTGGCTCGCGTAGTCCCACTCGGGGTAATGGCGCGGCGGCAGACCGCGGATTTCCTCGCCCGGCTCGATCTTGCGCTTCTCGTCGAAGGCCTCCTCCTCGTCGCCTTCCTCGATGAATTTCCACAACTGGCGGTTGTCGTCGCGGTAATCGACCACGGTGTCGTCGAAATGCACGCGGGCGAACTGGTCGCTCGGGCGCCGGGTTTTGGCGACGTAGGAGAGCGCCAGCGCAGCAATCTCCCGGGTGCTCGACTCACCCTGCGCCAGGGCAGCGTGGAAGCGCGCGACGTAGTCGTTGAGGGCAGCGTCGACATAGCCATGCGCCGGATCGAGCAGCGCACGAGACAGCAGCACCATGCGGTGGCGCAGGCAGGAGGTGGTCTCTGGATCGCAGGCGGTTTCCGCAGGCTTCGGGTGTAACGCGAGGAACAACCTGCGCAGCCCGGGGTACTCGCGGATCAAGAGCGTTTCGACGCGGCAGTCCTCGAAGCATTCCACCGCCATGCGCTGGAACGGACTCCAGTTGTCGGCGACCTGCGCCTCCGACCAGCGGCGGTGGCCGACGATGTGGGCGAGCGTGGCGCGGTAGCGGTCGAGGCCGGAGACAACCTGATCCCCGCTCACCCCCTCCCCCGGCCCCTCTCCCCTCAAGGGAGAGGGGAGAACAAGGTCGTCGTAGACGTCGGGCAGGCGGATGCCGAGCTTGTCGTAGTAGGGAACGGGTTTGCGGATCTCGTCGAACGCGATCGAGTACGGCACCAGGTGGTCGTGGTCCTGCCACAGGCCGCGCAGGTACAGGTCGAGCTTGCGTTCGACGTCGACCAATAATGTCCCGTGGCGCTCGCGCTGCAACACGGCGCGGGCGTCGGCCGACTGCAGGCTGAAATAATCCTTCTGCCGTTCGGGATGGGTGCGGTAGTTGCGGATGCCGTATTCGACCCAGTTCCGCAAGCCCGCGATGGAAAGCTGCGCGAGCAGGCTTGGCGCCTGGGCGAAGAATTCAGGCAGGCCGGGGCTGGGAAAGGTCGTGTGGTGGCCGTGAATGGAGCCGGTGGTGCGCGCCTTCAGGTCCAGCGTGATGTCGAGATAGTGCTGCAGCTGCGCCTGCGATTGCAGGCGGCGCGCGACCGGCGCGAGCGTCTGCAGAAAAGGCGTGATCGCTTTGCCGTTGGGAGACTTCTGCAAGCGCTGAATGAGCGCCATCACCCCGGGCAGCGCGGATTCACCGACCGCCTGGACGGTGGATGGCCACTCCTCCATGAACGCCAGCATCGGCTCGACGCCGCGCCCCAGCTTGCCGATGACGCGCGCGGCGTCGAGGTAGGCGTCGATGCCCTCACGCGTGAGCACCGCCAGCGCCTCCGCCATGACGTCGTCGAACACCTCTTCGACCTGCGCAAAGCGGGTGTCGAGCTGCGCCCAGTAGGCCGCCATCAGCGGGTGCTGGTATGTGGCTTCGGTGGTCACGCTACGCGCTCAGGCGAAGGTGGCGTCGATCGCATGGTCGAGCGTTTCGCGGATGTCGGCGTCGTCGGTGATCGGGCGCACCAGCGCCATGCGGCAGGCGTCCGTCGGTTCGACGCCGTCCTTGATCAGCGTCGCCGCGTACACCAGCAGACGGGTCGAGATGCCTTCGTCGAGGCCATGCCCTTTCAGGCTCCTGGCGACGCCGCCGATTTTCACCAGCCTGGCGGCGACCGCTTCATCCATGCCGGTTTCCTTCGCCACGATCTGCGCTTCCAGCGCGGCGTCGGGGTAGTCGAAGTCGAAGGCGGTGAAGCGCTGCTTGGTCGACTGCTTCAGATCCTTCATCAGCGTCTGGTAGCCGGGGTTGTAGGAGATCACCAG
Organism: Pseudomonadota bacterium; assembly: GCA_041639215.1. Lineage (GTDB taxonomy): Bacteria > Pseudomonadota > Gammaproteobacteria > Burkholderiales > Thiobacillaceae > Thiobacillus. Next base: position 24,251 of record JBEQCP010000001.1, read on the forward strand.
CTGGAAGTCGGGATGTGCCTGGATCAGCTCGCCCTTCTTGTCGAGCGGCAGGGTGCGGCGGTGGTCGGTCAGCGGATGGATCACCACGGTGGTGTCCTGGCGCGCCTCGACGATTTCGTCGAGGTAGCAGATGGCGCCGATGCGCGCGGCGGTCGTCAACGGGCCGTCGAGCCAGCGGGTGCCGTTGGCTTCCAGCAAATATCGGCCGACCAGATCGCTGGCGGTCATGTCCTCGTTGCAGGCGACGGTGATCAGCGGCTTGCCGAGCTTCCACGCCATGTATTCGACGAAGCGCGACTTGCCGCAGCCGGTCGGGCCCTTGACCATCACCGGCAGGCGGTTGCGGTAGGCGGCCTCGTACAGCGCGACTTCGTTCTTCTGCTGCTGGTAGAAGGGCTCCTGCTGAACCCTGTACTGCTCTGTGTCGGTCATGTTCATTTCCTCACCGGGAAGAAAAAAACGCCCCCGGGAAGCCGGGGGCGTGTAGCGCGGGGATGGCTCTCGGCGGCTAGGAGATCGCGTCGAACCCGCCCCGCATGGGGCGGTGCATCCCCTCGTGCTTATTTGTGCACGCCCAGCTTCTCGCGCCAGCCCGGATACAGCTTGTCGGCATCGTTGGGGAAGGACTCGAATGCGCGGGCGAATTCCTTGTGCTCCTTGGCGAACTCGATCGGGTCGGCGCCGGACTTCCAGCATGCGTAGGCCTGGCGCAGCGAGATCGCGCCGGCGGCCGGGCTGTCGATGTGGCCGTAGGAGCCGCCGCCGGAGGTGTTGATGACGTTGCCGTGGCCGAGGTTCTCGAAGAAGCCGGGCAGGCGCAGCGCGTTCATGCCGCCGGAAATGATCGGGGTGGTGGGCTTCATGCCGTACCACTTCTGGAAGTAGACCGGACCCTGGCACTCGTCGCGCTCGATCATGTAGGCGATGTCCTTGTCGGTGGCGTCGCCTTCCATCTTGCCGTAGCCCATGGTGCCGACGTGGATGCCCGACGCCCCTTGCAGACGCGAGATCTTGGCCAGCACGAAGGCGGTGTAGCCGCGCTTGGCGGACGGCGAGGTGATCATGCCGTGGCCGGCGCGGTGGTAGTGCAGGTACTGGTTGGGGTACTGACGGCGGGCGGTGGTGATCATGCCGGGGCCGCCGACGAAACCGTCGACCAGGAAGGCCACCTTGTCGGCGTCGGGGCCGAAGGTTTCCAGGATGTAGTCGGCGCGGGCGCACATTTCATAGTGGTCGTCCGCGGTGATGTTGGCGGAGAACAGCTTGGGCTGGCCGGTTTCGTCCTGCGCGCGCTTCATGGCGTCGGCCACCAGCGGGATCACCTTCTTCATCGGCGCGAACACCTGGTTGCCCTGGGGTTCGTCGTTCTTGATGAAGTCGCCGCCCAGCCAGAACTGGTAGGCCGCATGGGCGAAGGGCTCGGGACGCAGGCCCAGCTTCGGCTTGATGATGGTGCCGGCGATGTAGCCGCCGTTGACGACCGGGCGACCGAGGATGCGCCACATGTCGGAGATGTCCTTGGACGGGCCGTCGAACAGCTGGATGGCGCGCTCGGGCACGTAGAAATCGTGGATCTTGGCGTGCTCGATGTCGCCCATGCCCTGGTTGTTGCCGATCACCAGCGTCAGGAAGGAGACGATCATCATGCGGCCGTCGGTGACGTTGCGGTCGAACAGGTCGATCGGGTAGGCGATCCGCATGTCTTCGGTGGCTTCGTCGATGTAGTACACCAGCGCGTCGACGCCCTTGGTGAACTCGTCGGTGGTGCAGACTTCGACGTTGGTGCCGGTGGAGGACTCGGCGGCGAAGTGCGCGGCGGCTTCCAGATAGCCGTGGCCGGCCTTGGGCTTCATCTTGTAGGCGACGAGGATGTGGCGGCCGCCCTTGATCAGGTCTTCTTCCTTGAGGGAAAGGTCGGCGTAACGTGCGGATTGATCCATTGCTTGGCTCCTGCGATTGATGGACACGGCATCAGGAGCGCAGCCCCTGAAGACGACAGGCGCGCACTATAGGGACAAATATATATAATTAATATTCAATTATTATGATAAAAACCATATCAGTAGACTTATACATAATTCCTGCGTCCCATCATGCGCCGACTGACACTCCGCCAATTCCGCGTCTTCGAAGCTGTCGCCCGCAATCTGTCTTTCTCGCGTGCCGCGGAGGAGTTACACCTGTCGCAGCCCGCCGTCTCGATGCAGATCAAGGGCATCGAAACCATCCTCGGCCTGCCGCTTACCGAGCAGATCGGCAAGAAGATCTTCCTCACCGATGCCGGGCATGAGGTGCTGCACGCGAGCCAGGCAATCACCGCACGCCTCGACGACCTCCAGCACAACCTCGCGCAGCTGCGGGGCGTCGACCGCGGCAGCCTGCGGCTGGCCGTCACGTCGACGGTGAATGCGGTCGCCACCGGCATCCTCGTGCGCTTCCGCGGCCGCTACCCGGGTGTCGCTGTCCATCTTGGCGTATCCAACCGCGCCGAAGTGCTCGACCTGCTTGCGAACAACCGCATCGATCTCGCGATCATGGGTCAGGTACCGGAAGGCCTGGAACTGGAAGCCACCCGCATCATGGACAATCCGCTGGTGGTGATCGCCCCGCCCGACCACCCGCTGGTGGGCAAGCGCAAGATCCCGATCGAAAAGGTGGCAGCCGAGCCTTTCCTGGTACGCGAGGCGGGCTCGGGCACGCGCAACGCGATGGAACGATTTTTTGCCGAGCGTGGGCTGGCCATCCAGAGCAGCATGGAGATGAGCAGCAACGAAGCGATCCGCCAAGCCGTGCAGGCCGGGCTGGGGCTCGCCGTGCTGGCGCTGCAGACACTGGAGATGGAGCTTGCCTTCGATCGCCTGGCGGTACTGAACGTCGAGGGCTTCCCCATCATGCGCCACTGGTACCTGGTTCACCGCGCCGACAAGCGGCTGTCGCCCGCGTCGCAGGCGTTCAAGCAGTTCGTGCTGACCGAGGCAAGCGCAGGCGCGCGCGGCAAGCCGCGTCCGACGCGACGGCGCTAGAGCCGCCGCCGGGGCGCCAGCCCCGGCGTGCTTGGGCTTATGTACGGCATGACGGGGAGTGCGAAGGCGCGCTGCCTCAGCCGTGAAGCTGGCTCGACACGCGCATGGCCGTCTAGCGTCTCTTCACTTTCGCAATGAGCGGGGCGAAAACGCTGTGCGCGCCGCCGCTCAGGAACTGAACTTCTCGCGCCGCAGCACCTGGGTGTCGGTGATGAACACCGCCAGGTGATGGCCGCGCTTCATCAGCCGCTCGATATCCGCCAGCACCTCGTCCAGCTTGGCTGCCGGCACGATCAGGATGAACAGGATGTTGCTGCCGCCTTCCAGCGCGCCGGTCTGCAAGCCGGCGCTGCCGGCGCCGCGCGCGTCGAGCACGGTGTATCCCGAGGCGGCCTGCGCCTCGGCGATGTCGGACAAGCGCTCTTCGAGCGCAGCGTTGGCGACGATGTTGATGAGCTTCATCGGATGGGTGGGGATCATGGCGAGGGGCTCAAGCCATCAGGGTCCTGATGGCGTAATGGTAAAACGGAATGCCGACCAGCACGTTGAAGGGGAAGGTCACCCCCAGCGACAGCGTGAGGTAGTAGGACGGATTGGCCTCGGGGATCGCGAGCCGCATCGCCGGCGGCACCGCAATGTACGAGGCCGACGCACCCAGCACCGCGACCAGCAGCACCCCGCCCTCGCTGAAGCCCAGCCAGGCGTGGCCGGCGAGGATGCCGGCCGCGGCGCCGATCAGCGGCATGGCGATGCCGAAGCTGATGAGGAAACCGCCGGCGCGGCCGAATTCTCCGATGCGCTTGCCCGCCTCCATGCCCATCTCCAGCAGGAACAGCGACAGCACGCCCATGAACAGCACCCCGTAGAAGGGCGTGATCGTCGCCAGCGAATCCGGCTTGACCAGCAGCCCGATGACCATCGCACCGAACAGCAGCATCACGCTGCCGTTGGTGAAGGCGTCGCGCAGCAGTTCGCCCATGTGGTTTGAGCGCGCGTCGTCCTCGCCGCGCGCGCCACCGCGCGAAAAACGCGCCAGCAGCAGGCCGACGATGATTGCGGGCGATTCCATGATCGCCAGCATGATGACGGGATAGGATTCGAACTCGATCTGCTGTGCGTGCAGGTAGGCAATCGCGGTGAGGAAGGTGCCGGCGCTGACCGAACCATAGTGCGCCGCAATCGCCGAGGCGTTGAGCTTGTCGAGACGGCCGGCGACGAGGATCGCGTAGGCGACCAGCGGCAGGCCGAAGCCGAGTACCAGCGCCACCGCCACCGCGTGCAGCGCAGCGCCGAGGTCGGCGTGCGACAGTTCGATGCCGCCCTTGAGGCCGATGCCGATCAGGAGGTAGATCGAGAGCGCCTTGGCGAGATCGGGCGGGAACTTGAGGTCGGAACGAATGACCTGGGCGACAAATCCCAGGGCGAAGAACAGCACTGCCGGTATCAACAGACTCGATACGTCCACTGCGACCTCCTCCAGAAAAGTCCTGCAGCTTGCGGCGCCCGGCCGCATGCCCCGGCCCTCAGATGACGATCTTAGGCCACGCCGTTCATAAGCAATATTTTGAAATATTTATCATTTACATAACTACAAGCTATGGAAAGGTCGTCAATCACCCGGCCCGGGCCGATTGACGATGCCCTCGTGCGCTGGCCACAATCCGCGCCGTCGGGGCGCCAGCCCCTGGCACCCGGCGTTCTGCCGCAAGACGGTGTCCCGTCTACGCCGTGCTGCCCTCTGTCTACCAGGGCGCGGTCGAGCATTACGGCTGGCTCACCGGGCCGCTGATCATGGTCGGCACCCTCGGCGGTGTCGCCACGGCGGTGTTCGCCGACCCCGTGGCGGCGGGCTTCGCCGGCGCGACGGTGGCGACCTTCTTCACCTTCCTGCCCTCGTTCTTCTTCATCCTGGCGGGTGCACCCACCGCTGGTCGAGGCCACGCACGGTGAACTCAGGTTCACCGCACCGCTCACCGGCATCACCGCCGCGGTGGTGGGCGTGATGCTCAATCTGGCGGTATTCTTCGCCTGGCGCACCTTCTGGCCGCAGGGCACGGCAGACTCACCGTTCGCTGGAAACTTCGAATGGTTCCCGCTCATCGTCGCCGTCGCCGCTTTCGTCGCGCTGTGGAAGTACAAGGCGGACATCATGAAGGTGATCGGCGTATGCACCCTGCCGGGGCTGGCCTATTCGTTCTTTAGCTGAGGATCATATGGAACCCGTCTCCCAACCGATGAAGCGCTGCGGCTGCGGCACGATGACCGAAAAGTGCGAGCAACTGGCGCGCACCCTCCCGCCCGCGAAAGTCGATCCCGACCGCACGCTGGTGTTCGACGTGCGGCGCGAGGCGGATTACGCCGCGTCCGATGAAATCATCCCCGGCGCGATGTGGAAGAACCCCGACAAGATCGACGCCTGGATCGGAGCGCTGCCGCGCACCATGGACGTGGTGATCTATTGCGTGCGCGGCGGCAGCGTGTCGAACAGCGTGGTCGACCGTCTGCAGGCCGCCGGGGTGAAAGCCCGCTACATCGAGGGCGGCCTCGAGGCATACAAGGCGGCCGGCGGCAAGGTCGCGAAAAAATGAAATGGGTGACGCGGGCGCGGCCGAAAATCGACCGCATCGCCTGCCCCTGGCTGGTCGCGCGCTTCATCGACCCGGCGGACGAATTCCTCTACGCGCCCGCCGACGACGTGCTGAAAGCGGCTGAAGCAACCGGCGCAATTCCCTACGACACTCCCGGCGTGGAACACGGTCATGCCGGCGAGCTGTGCAGCTTCGACACTTTCCTGCGGCTGCATGGTCCGACCGCCCCCGCGCTGCAGCAGCTTGCCGTCATCGTGCGCGGCGCCGACACCGGCCGCCTCGACCTCGCGCCGCAATGCGCCGGCCTGCTGGCGCAGTCGCTGGGGCTGTCGGCCCTGTATGCGTACGACCACGAAATGCTCGAACACGGCATGGCGATGTACGACGCCTACTACGCCTGGCTGCGGCAGGCGCAGGACGAGTCGCACCCCACGCACGTCGCCGGGACGTAAATCCCCGCAGCACGCGATGCTCGGCCTGCGCATCCTCGCCATCGTCTTCCCGGTCTTCGCGATCATCGGCGTCGGCTGGTGGTACGGCCGGGTCAAGCGCCCCGACATCGGCGTCACCAATCAGATCAGCATGGACGTGCTGGTGCCGGCACTGGTATTCGCCGCGCTGGCGTCGAAGGAATTCGACTTCGCGCATTACGGGCAGCTGGCCCTCGCCGGCGCCGTCGTGATCCTCGGCTCCGGCCTGCTCGCGTGGCCGGTGGCGCGGCTGCTGAAGGTCGACGCCCGAACCTTCGTGCCGCCGATGATGTTCAACAACTCCGGCAACATGGGCATCCCGCTCATCGTGCTCGCCTTCGGCGAGGCCGCGCTGGGGGCAGCGATCATCCTGTTCCTGGTGGAGATGGTGCTGCACTTCTCGATGGGGCCTTACCTGCTGGCCCACCGCATGCGGCTGCTGCAGCTCCTGAAGACCCCGGTGATGGCGGCGACCGTTGCGGGCGTCGCGGTAAGCCTGTCCGGCACCGCGCTGCCCGACCCGCTCTACGCCGCGATCAAAATGGTCGGCGACGCCTCGATCCCGATGCTGCTGTTCGCGCTCGGCGTGCGACTCAACCAGGTCAGCTTCCGTGATTGGCACATCGGGCTGGCGAGCGGCATCGCCTCGCCCGCCACCGGCATCGTCATGGTGCTGCTGGTCGCACCCTTCCTCGATCTCGACCCCACGCAGCAGGCCATTCTGCTGGTGTTCGGCGCGCTGCCGCCGGCGGTGCTGAACTATCTGATGGCCGAGCAGTACCGCCAGGAACCGGAGCGGGTGGCGTCGATCGTGCTGCTCGGCAACCTCGCGGCGCTGGTCGTGATGCCGGTCGTGCTCGTCTTCGCGCTCAAGAGCTGAGCCGCTTACAGGATCGCAGCCCGTATGACCGGCATCCCGCACGGTGACCGCAAGCAGGCGTGCCGGGGACGCGGATTCCGCCTGCAGGCGCTCTTCTTCCCTGCCGGATAGCCGGCTTTTTTCGGGGTTGCCCGGTCTTCCTGACTATTTCATATAAAAAACTTCTTTTATCGTTGATTGGCAAGTCCGGGCGCAGCAGGCCGTGCGGAGAGGCTCCCCCTCCAAAAGGCGCATGGCGCCTTGCAAAAACGAAGTTGTTGACTAATTTACTTGGTTATTTTATGGTTGCGTCCATCCCTCATTATTTTTCATCGCAAGGACCGCAAGAATGGAACGCAACATCAACGGCAAGATCGTCGAAACCGACCCCGAAGGCTACCTCGTCAACCTGGAAGACTGGTCCGAGGAGCTGGCAGTCGAACTCGCCAAGGAAGACAACCTCGAACTGGGTGAAAACCACTGGAAGGTCATCCATTACATGCGCGACCAGTTCGCGCAGAACGGCACCGCCCCCAACCTGCGCTTCCTGCAGAAGGGCCTGAAGGAAGAATTCGGCAGCGAATGGGGCGACAAGAAATTCCTGTTCGACCTGTTCCCGTTCGGCCCCGCCAAGCAGGCCGGCCGCTACGCCGGCACCCCGAAGCCGACCGGCTGCGTCTGACCCGCCTCACGCAGAAGAAAAAGCCCCGCACCCGCGGGGCTTTTTTCATTGCGGCGCGCCCGCGATCGCGTCGACCGGCGACTCGAAGGCGATGAACAGCACGCACGGCCCGCTGCCGCCGCAAACGGCGTGGTGCGGCAGCCTGGCAGGGCCGTAGGCATAGCGACCTGGTGTCAGCGTCACGGCCGGATGACCGTCGTAAGTGACCGTGAGTTCGCCCGCCACCAGCACCATGCGCTCGGCCGAGGTGTGCCAGTGGCGCGGGATCACCGCGCCGGCGGGCACCCTGAAGAAGACATCGGCATTGCTTTTAGCGGGATCCCCGTGGAGTAGCGCGATCGCGCAGCCCTTGGGCATGAAATCCGGGCAGCCGCCCCACTTGAGCGCGGCGTCGTCGGCCGTGTGCGTCCGTGGCGGCTCGGCAGAGCGAACCGGCGCAGCGGCGGCGACCCCCATCAGAATGGCGGTGCACAATACATTCCGGAACGTGAACATGGGCCCTCTCCTGTTGCAGGAACGAAGCTCCCACCATAGACGAGCCAGCGCTCAGTGGGTGCGGAACATGAAGTAGACCGCGCCCACCAGGCACAGCGAGGCCCACAGGAAATCCCACTTCAGTTCGACCTTCATGTAGAGCACGGCGAACGGGACGAACACCGACAGCGCGATGACCTCCTGCATGATCTTCAGCTGCGGCAGGCTCATCACGGTATAGCCGATACGGTTCGCCGGCACCTGCAGCAGATACTCGAACAGCGCAATGCCCCAGCTGGCGAAGGCGGCGACGATCCACGGCTGGTTGTTCATGTCCTTCAGGTGGGCATACCAGGCGAAGGTCATGAACACGTTCGACAGGGTCAGCAGGATCAGGGTCTGCAGGGAAGCGGGCATGGTCGTCTCCGGGGGCGCGCGCCATTGTAGGCGCTCCCCACGGTAAAATGCCGGCTTTCGCATTGCAGGAACCCGCATGATGAACGCGCCCCAGGTCGGAGTGGTAATGGGATCTTCCAGCGACTGGGAGGTGATGAAGCACGCCGCGATGCTGCTGAAGCAGCTCGGCATCCACTTCGAGACGAAGGTGGTCTCCGCCCACCGCACCCCCGATCTCCTGTACGAATACGCCGCGACCGCGGAAGCGCGCGGCATCAAGGCGATCATCGCAGGTGCCGGCGGCGCCGCCCACCTGCCGGGCATGATCGCGTCGAAGACCATCGTGCCGGTGCTCGGCGTGCCGGTGCCGTCGAAGTACCTCAAGGGTATGGACTCGCTGCTGTCGATCGTGCAGATGCCGAAGGGCATCCCGGTCGCGACGTTTGCGATTGGAGAAGCCGGCGCCGCCAACGCCGCGCTGTTCGCGGCCGCGCTGATCGCCCGCTACGACGCTGGACTCGCCGCGCAGCTCAACGACTTCCGCCGCGGCCAGTCCGATTCGGTGCTGGCGATGGAGCTGCCCGATGTCGAGTAAGTCGCTGCCCATTTTGCCGGGCGCAACCCTCGGCATCCTCGGCGGCGGCCAGCTCGGCCGCATGTTCACCATCGCCGCGCGCACCATGGGCTACAAGGTCATGGTGCTCGACCCCGACGCATCGAGCCCCGCCGGCCAGATGGCTGACGTCCACCTCAAGGCCGACTACACCGACGAAGCTGCATTGCAGCAGTTGGGCGCAGCCTGTGCGGCGGTCACCACCGAATTCGAGAACGTCCCCGCCGCCAGTCTGATCGCGCTGGCCAGGCATTGCCGCGTTTCGCCCGGGGCGGAGGCGGTCGCCATCGTGCAGGACCGCAGCCACGAGAAGTCCTGGCTGGGGCAGAACGGTTTCGCCACCGCGCCGTTCGCGCTGGTCTACAGCGAGGGGGACCTCGACGCGGCGCTGGCCGAGACCGGCACGCCGGCACTGCTGAAGGTGGCACGCTTCGGCTACGACGGCAAGGGTCAGGCGCGGGTCAACACGCGCGAGGAAGCGCGCGCCGCGTTCCGCGAGTTCGGCGAGCTGCCCTGCGTGCTGGAAGGCTTCGTCAAGCTCGAATGCGAGGTATCGGTGGTGCTCGCGCGCAGCGACACCGGCGAATGCAAGCTGTTCCCGGTCGCCGAGAACCGCCACGCCGACGGCATCCTCGACGTCTCCATCGTCCCGGCGCGCGTGCCGGAATCACTCGCCGAACAGGCACGCACGATGGCGCGAAACGTGGCCGACCGGCTCGGCTACGTCGGCGTGATGGCGGTCGAGTTCTTCGTCGCCGACGGCCGCCTGATGGTCAACGAGATCGCCCCGCGCCCGCACAACTCCGGCCACTACACGCTCGACGCCTGCGTCACCGACCAGTTCGAGCAGCAGGTGCGCGCCCTGTGCAACCTGCCGCTCGGCGACACCCGGCTGCTGTCGCCGGTGGTGATGGTCAACATCCTCGGCGACCGCTGGCACGACGATGGCCCGCACTGGAATGCGCTGCTCGCGCATCCCAACATCAAGCTGCATCTCTACGGCAAGGAAGCCGCACGGCCGGGCCGCAAGATGGGCCACTTCAACGTACTCGATGCGGATCCCGCTGCCGCATTGCAGCTCGCGGAGCAGATGCGCGGTGCGCTGTAGCGCATCCATCACCAGCCGCGGCAACGCAATGGCCGGAGCACTTGCGCTGGCCGTCCTCTGCGGCGCGGCACACGCTGCCGTCGTTAACGCCGCGCTGCCGCTGCGCATTGGCCCGCACATCTTCCAGGCCGAAGTCGCACTCACCCCGCAGCAGCGCCTGCGCGGCCTGATGGGCCGCACCCACCTCGCTGCCGACGCCGGCATGCTGTTCGTGTTCGAGCAGCCTGGCCGACATTGCTTCTGGATGCGCGATACGCCGCTGCCGCTGTCGATCGCCTTCATCGACGCGACCGGCCGCATCACCAGCCTCGCCGACATGCAGCCGCGCAGCGAAGCGCTGCATTGCCCCGCTACCGACATCCGCTACGCGTTCGAAGTGCGCCAGGGCGAATTCCAGCGCCGCGGCATCGCGCCGCGCGCGCAGGTCGACGGTCTGCCGCAGTAGCGTCCGCCGGATTCAGGGCACGACCGACTGCAGCAGCAGCTCCATCGCATTGCCCTTGTCGTCGCTCCGAACGACACGCACCGGCAGGTAGTGCCGGTCGATCGCCAGCCACGCCTCGAAGCGGCCGTCGTCGTCGGCGACCCGCGCCAGATGCAGCGTGCGCAGTGGACCGAATGCTGTCTCCAGCACGACTTCGCCATGCACGGCGTAGGTGTAATCGCGCAGCTTCTTGCCGTTGAACACGGCGTAGGTGAATTGTTGCGACGGCGGCGCCGTCAGCGCCAGCTGGAAGAACAGGCTCAGCGCATCCTGCACGGTGCCGGCATGGTCGAAGTGGCGTGGTGCGCCTCTGGCCGGCGTCAGCGTGATGCGACCTGCCTCCGCATCGAAGCGTGCGCTGCTGTGACGGTCGCCGCGCTGGTCCCAGAACTCCTCCGGCTGCAGGCCCTGCGGCGTGATACGGCCGCGGCTCGTCTGCACGAAACGTCCCTGATAGAACATCCCGGCAAGGCCGGTGGCCCCTGCGACGCTGGTCAGGGTGTAGCGATCGCCTGCGCTGACCCACACCAGGGTCTGTTCGCCCGCCGCCAGCCCATAACGCACCTGGTAACGCAGGTCGAGGCGCGACGGCAGGGAATTCAGCGGAACGGCAGCAACGGCCGCGGGCGAATGCTCGATCGGCGCGGCCGTCGAGCCGGCGTCTTCTCCGGCAGGCGCTGCTGCGATGGCGTCCATGCCAATCTCGACGGCCTCGTCCGGCTCGGCAGCCGCAGGCAACGCCTCTGACGGCTGCGGCGTGACGGCTCGGGGCAACGGCGCAGGCGGCCGCGGAGCCGCCGGGGGCGTCGGTGCGGGGACGGCCGGCGAGTCGGGCGCGACAAGCCGGGCCTCGATGACAGGCGGCGGCGGTTGCCACTCCCATAGCGTCGGAAGCGTCCAGGCGAGGCCGCCGAGCAGGCTGCCGTGCAGCAGCAGCGAACCCGTGAGGGCGAGCCACGGGCGAGCGCTGCGCCCCGCCACGGTCAGCCCTTGACGTGGGCGCTCACCAGGCGCTGCTCGAGCGTGACGTCGTCTTCGACCACACGGATTTGCACTGGCAGATTGTTGCGTGCCGGCGCGACCCACACGGTGACGGCTTTCTGGTCGGGCTGGTCGGTGATGCGCTGGTACTGCTGGGTGGCCAGCACACCAAACGGCGTCTGCAGGGCACCACCGTCGCTGCGCGCATAACGGTAGTCGTTGAGGTCGCGTCCGCTCACTACCTGCAGGCGGTAGTCGGCCGGCAGGACGGGGGCGAACATGAACTGGTAGAGCTGCGACAGCTGATCCTGCGCACCCGCCTGCAGGCCGTTCACCTGCCAGGTCCGCCCCTTGTACTGCCAGGCGATGCTGCGCTGCTTCCAGTCGAGGCGCGCGGTCGCCAGCTTGTGCGGGGCATCGCTGCGGGCATGCTGGAACTGGGTGGGGCGCAAGCCTTGCGGTGTCACCACGCCGCTGCTTTCGAGGCGGATGGTGCCCGGCCAGAGCATTTTCAACGGGCCGCTTGCGCGCGTCTCGCTGACCAGCGTGTAGCGGCTGCCGTTGCGGGTGAAGGTATCGGTGACCTGGCCGAGCTTGTGGCCGTTGCGATAGAGGTCATACACGACGCTGATCTGCTGCGGCACGGCCGCCTGGGCCGCAGCCGCGAACAGGCCCCACACCAGAAGAAAGAGGATGCGCATGGTCAGGTTCCGGAAGGAAACACAGACTGTGACGCCGAATCGTCCTTCAAGTTTACGTGGCCATCGCGAATGGCCAGCCGTCCTTCGGCGAACCAGCGGATCGCCTGCGGGTAGATGCGGTGTTCCTGCACAAGCACCCGCGCTGCCAGGGTGTCCGGCGTGTCGTCGGCGCGTACCGGTACTGCGGCCTGGATGACGATGGGACCGTGGTCGAGATCGGCGGTGACGAAATGCACGGTGCAGCCGTGGATCTTGATGCCCTCCGCAAGCGCGCGCTCATGCGTTTTCAGCCCGGGAAACATTGGCAGCAGCGAGGGATGGATGTTGAGCAGCCGCCCTTCGAAGCGTGCGATGAATTCCGCACTGAGAATGCGCATGTAGCCGGCGAGCACGACGAGGTCGGGCGCATGGCGCGCGATCTCGTCGGCGAGCTTGGCGTCGAAGGCGGCGCGGTCAGGATATTCGGTGTGGTCGAATGCGACTGTTTCGATACCGCGTTCACGCGCCCAGGCGAGCCCCGCGGCCTGCGGGCGGTTGCTGATGACGGCGGCGATTTCGACCGGCAGTCCGGCTTCGGCGATCGCGCGGAAGTTGCTGCCGCGCCCCGACAGCAGGACGACGACTCTACACGTCACGAATACAGCACCTGCTCGGCGCCGTCGGGACGCGCGACGATCTCGCCGATCTGCCACACGGTCTCGCCGGCGGCCTCGAGCTGCGCCTTCGCCGCGGCAGCGTCGGCGGCAGACACCACCACGCACATGCCGATGCCGCAGTTGAAGGTGCGCAGCATCTCGGCGGACTCGACGTTACCGGCCTGCTGCAGCCAGTCGAACAGCGGCGGCCGCGTCCAGCTCTTTTCATCGAGCTTCGCGGCCACATTTTCCGGCAGGCAGCGCGGCAGGTTGCCGGTGATGCCGCCGCCGGTGATGTGGGCCATGCCCTTGACGTCGAGCTTCTCCATCAGCGCCAGCAGCGGCTTGACGTAGATGCGGGTCGGCGCCATCACCGCGTCGGCGAAGGGGCGGCCGTGGAAGTCGGACTTGAGGCCGATGCCGGAGACGTCGATCAGCTTCCTGATCAGCGAATAGCCGTTGGAGTGCGCGCCGGATGACGCCAGCCCGAGCACGACGTCGCCCGGCACGATGGACTGGCCGCCGATGACCCTGGATTTTTCCACCACGCCGACGGCAAAGCCGGCGAGGTCGTATTCGCCGTCGGGGTACATGCCGGGCATCTCGGCGGTCTCGCCGCCGATCAGCGCGCAGCCGGCCTGCTCGCAGCCGGTGGCGATGCCGGCGATGACGGCCTCGGCGGTGTCGAGGCTGAGCTTGCCGCAGGCGAAGTAGTCGAGGAAAAACAGCGGCTCGGCGCCCTGCACCAGAATGTCGTTGACGCTCATGGCGACGAGGTCGATGCCGACGCTGTCGTGGCGGTTGAGCTCGAAAGCGAGCTTCAATTTGGTGCCGACGCCGTCGGTGCCGGACACCAGAACGGGTTCCTTGTATTTCTTGGAAATCTCGATCAGCGCGCCGAAGCCGCCGATGCCGGCGAGCACTTCGGGGCGCAGGGTGCGCTTCGCCAGCGGCTTGATGCGTTCGACCAGTGCATCGCCGGCGTCGATATCGACCCCGGCATCTTTGTAGGAAATGGAAGACACGCCCGGCTCCAGAATCAAAAAGTGCGGTATTTTACCGCCTATGTCGCCTCCCCGCCCGTTCGCCCTGCCGTGGTTCGCGCTGGCCAGCCTGCTGGCGGCGGGCTGGCTGGTCGCCCTGCTCGGCCCCATCCTCACGCCCTTCCTCGCCGGCGCCCTGCTCGCCTACATCTTCGATCCGCTGGTCGACCGCCTCGAGACGCGCGGCGTCTCGCGCACCACCGGCACGGCGATCGTCATCGTGCTCGCGGGGCTCGCCGTGTTCGCCCTTTTGCTGGTGGCGCTGCCGCTGTTCCAGGGCCAGTTCGTCGAATTGAGCCAGCGCGTGCCGGCGGCGCTCGATCTGTTGCAGACCCGCTTCCTGCCCTGGCTCAACCAGACCTTCGGCATCGCCGTCGACTTCGATCTCGCCACGCTCAAGGCCTGGCTCACCGAGAAGGCGACGCAGAACGGCGCAGCCTGGCTGCCCACGCTGCAGACCGGTGCGCTCGCCATCGTCGGCGTGCTGGCCAACCTGCTCCTGATCCCGGTGGTGATGTTCTACCTGCTGAAGGACTGGGACGCGATGATCGAACGCGTCGCCGCGCTCACGCCGCGCGCCTGGATGGGGACGGTCACGCGGGTGGCGCGCGCGATGGACGCGGTGGTCGGCGAGTTCCTGCGCGGCCAGGTTGCGGTGATGGCCGCGCTCTCCCTTTATTACGTCGCCGCGCTGTGGGCGGTCGGCCTCGACTACGCGCTGCCGATCGGCTTGCTGACCGGGGTGCTGTCCTTCGTGCCCTTCCTCGGCTTCGGTCTCGGCATGATCCTCGCGCTGCTGGTCGCGCTGCTGCAGTTCACCGACTGGACCGGGGTAGCCTGGGTCGCCGGCATCTATCTCGCCGGCCAGGTGCTGGAAAGCTATGTCGTGACGCCGCGGCTGGTCGGCGAACGCGTCGGCCTGCATCCGGTAGCGGTGATCTTCGCGCTGGCGGCGTTCGGGCAGCTGTTCGGCTTCGTCGGCGTGCTGCTGGCGGTGCCCCTGGCGGCGGTGCTGCTGGTCGCGCTGCGCGAACTGCGCGGTGCCTACGAGGCCAGCGCCTTCTACCGCGGCGGCTATAATGCCGGCTCTTTCGATCCCGCCCTGCCCGCCATGTCCGCACCGCTTCTCGGCCAACCTTTACTCGAATCGCGCATCGCCTCCCTGCCCCTGGTTCATAAAGGCAAGGTGCGCGACATCTACGCCGTCGGCGACGACAAGCTGCTGATCGTCACCACCGACCGCCTGTCGGCCTTCGACGTGGTGATGCCGACGCCGATCCCCGGCAAGGGCGAGGTGCTGACCAGGGTGTCGGCCTTCTGGTTCGACAAGCTGAAGGCCATCGTGCCGAGCCAGGCGCTCGACATCGCGCCGGAATCGGTGGTCACGGAATCCGAGCGCGACCAGGTCGCCGGCCGCGCGATCGTGGTGAGGAAGCTGAAGGCGCTGCCGGTCGAGGCGATCGTGCGCGGCTATCTGGTCGGCTCGGGCTGGAAGGAATACCAGGCGAGCCAGTCGGTGTGCGGCATCGCGCTGCCGGCCGGCCTCGCCCAGGCCGACCGCCTGCCCGAACCGATCTTCACGCCGTCGACCAAGGCCGCGGTCGGCGCGCACGACGAGAACATCGATTTCGACGCCATGGCAAAGCTGATCGGCGCCGAACTCGCCGCCCAGGTACGCGACGTCAGCCTTGCTCTGTACAAGTCTGCGGCAGAGTATGCGCTCACCCGCGGGATCATCATCGCCGATACCAAGTTCGAGTTCGGACTCGACGAAGCGGGCAAGCTGGTGTGGATCGACGAGGCGCTGACCCCCGATTCGTCGCGCTTCTGGCCCGCCGACCAGTACCGCTCCGGCAGCAACCCGCCCAGCTTCGACAAGCAGTTCGTGCGCGACTGGCTGGAAGCGAGCGGCTGGAACAAGCAGGCGCCGGGGCCGGCGCTACCCGCCGAGATCATCGCCAAGACCAGCGAGAAATACCGCGAGGCGATGGCGCGGCTGCTGGGGTAAAAAAGCGGACTTATCCGCGAAGGAACGCGAAGTTAGCTCTCGCCAACAGTGCGGGACTTGATACAGGGGCTTCCATCGCGCATCTTCGCGTCCTTTTTGCCCTTCGGGTATTCATGTCCTTCGGGTATTCGCGGACAGTTTTTATTTCAGCGTCACGCCCAGGAAATCCGCCACCGCCGTCACCATCTCGCCCTCGTGACCGGTGAAGAAGTGGTCGGTCTTCGCCACCACCTCCTGCCGGGAAGCCTGGCTCACAAGGCTCTGCTTGCGCTTCGCGGCGTTCGCCAGCACCGGCGGCAGGTCGTTGTCGCCGTAGAGGTCGAGGATGGGCAACGTCACCTTGGCGTAACCGGCAAACGAGGACCCCAGGCTTGCCCACGATTTCACCGCCGGATCGGGCTGGCCCGTGAAATATTCCAGGCTCATACGCGAGCCCATGCTATGCGAGACAACCGCGAGCTGGCTGTAGCCCTTGGCCTTGAGGAAAGCGACTGCCTCGGCGATGCGCTCGGCCGCTTCGGGAAAGGTCGGTGGATAGGCCTCGCTCCTGGCGTCGGCCGCGAGGATGGGCATCTGGATCGACAGGGTGGTAAAGCCGCGGTCCGCCAGTTCGGTGCGCAGGGTGCCGACCATGCCCCAGTCGGGGTGGATGCCCATGCCGTGAATCACGATGGCGGCCTTGTCGGTGCCTTCAACCGGGGTGAACAGGGTGAGGAACTTGTGGTGCCCGCGCGGGGTTTGCAGATAGACCGGGTCGCCCACCACCAGACCGGGAACGACCTCGTCGGCCCATTTCTTCTCGCGCGCATAGTCGGCCACGTCAGCCGCGGACGCTCCCAGCGAGAACATCGCGATCCAGGCAGAAACAATCCCTAACAACATGCTTTTCTTCATGTCCATCCTCCGGAGCGTTAAAGTTCGACTTTCGCCCGCCCGATAATTCAACGAAACTGCGGTTTGATCAATCCTAACCTGGTAGCAAAAATTGACTGCCCTGCCGCTGCGCGTCGTACCCTCTGCCGCGACCTCTGCCCCGCACCGTGACGCGCGCACGCGCGGCAGCGCGCGCGTGGTGATCGTCGACGACCGCAGCACCGCGCGCAGCCTGCTCGAAGGCCTGGCCCGCACGCTGGAACCGGGCGTGATCGTCGAAAGCTTCGCCGACCCGCTCGACGCGCTGGCGCAGATGGCGCTCCATACGCCCGACCTCATCATCACCGACTACCGCATGCCGGGCATGGACGGCATCGAGTTCACCCGCCGCATCCGCGCCGAACGCCGGCTCGCCGACGTGCCGATCATCATCGTCACCGTGGTCGAGGACCGCCAGATCCGCTACCAGGCGCTGGAAAACGGCGCCACCGATTTCCTCACCCGGCCGATCGATCCGCAGGAGTGCCGCGCCCGCTGCCTCAACCTGCTGGCCCTGCGGCGCAGCCAGAAGATCGTCAGCGACCGCGCCATCTGGATCGAGGAGCAGGTGATGCACGCCACCCGCGAGGTGCGCACGCGCGAACGCGAAACCCTGCTGAGGCTCGCCAAGGCGGGCGAGTACCGCGACGAGGAGACCGGCAACCACATCTTCCGCATGGCGAAATACGCCCGCCTGATCGCCGAGGAACTCAAGCTCACCGCGATGGAATGCGACGAGATCGAGGCCGCCGCGCCGATGCACGACATCGGCAAGATCGGCATTCCCGACCACATCCTGCTGAAGCCCGGCCGCCATACGCCGGAGGAACAGTCCGTCATGCGCAGGCATCCGCTGATCGGCCACGAAATCCTCGACGGCAGCCCGTCGCGCTACCTGCAGATGGGTGCGGTGATCGCGCTCGGCCACCACGAGAAATTCGACGGCAGCGGCTACCCGCAAGGCCTGGCCGGCGAGGCGATTCCGCTGCCCGCGCGTATCGTGGCGGTCGCCGACGTCTTCGATGCGCTCACCTCGCATCGGCCATATAAACGGGCCTGGTCGTTCCAGGACGCGCTGCAGTACATCCAGACGGAAAGCGGCCGCCACTTCGACCCCGACTGCGTGCGCGCCTTCGAACTGCGTATCGACGCCGTGGCGGCGATCATGCGCGACCTTGGCGACGCCTCGGACTGAAGCGCCGCTCATGCCGAAACCGACGCCGCCCGCTTTCGCCCGCCACCTGCTGGAGCGTATCCGGTCGCGCCCGGATACGGAATTCCAGCAGACCGCGGTCCGCCTCTGCATCGTCGTCGGTTTCTACCTGTATTTTTCGCTCGGCTGGCTCGAGCACAGCCCGGCCATGGCCGAGCAGGTCCATTTCCTGGGGCTCTCGCTCACCGTCGTCTCGCTCGCGCTGATGATCGGCTCGCTCGTCGACCCGGACGTCTCGGTCGCCCGCCGCGGCATCGGCATGCTCCACGATTTCACGGTGGCCACCTACATGCTGGCCATCTCCAACGAGACCGGCGCGCCCATTGTCGCCACCTATCTGTGGGTCACGCTGGGCAACGGCTTCCGCTACGGGATGCCGTATCTGCTGGTTTCCACCGTGGCCTCCGCGGTCGGCTTCATCGTCGTCTACCAGTTCAATCCCTTCTGGCATGCGCATACCCCGCTCTGGTGGGGCATGTGGCTCACGCTCGTCGTCGTGCCCCTGTATGCCGCCAGCCTGCTGAAACAGCTCCACAGCGCCATCCGGCGCGCCAAGGAAGCCAGCCAGGCAAAATCCAACTTCCTCGCCAACATGAGCCACGAGCTGCGCACGCCGCTCAACGGCGTCATCGGCGTCGCCGATCTGCTGGCCGAGACCAGGCTCGACAAGGAACAGAAGGAATTCGCCCAGATCATCCGCGCCTCGGCCCAGACCCTGCTCGGGCTGATCGACAACGTGCTCGACATCTCGCGCATCGAATCCGGCCGCATTCTTACAGCCGGCGAGGACTTCGACCTGCACCGCACGGTCAACGGCACCATCGCGATGCTGGAAAACCAGGCCCAGGGCAAGGGCCTGGTGCTGGCCGCGCACATCGCGCCGCAGACGCCGTTCCACCTGCACGGCGACGCGCGCCACCTGCGCCAGATCCTGATCAACCTGATCGGCAACGCCATCAAGTTCACCGAACACGGGCGGATCGACGTCTACATCCGCCCGATCGGACAGGGCAGTCCGCAGCGCCTGCGCTTCGAGGTCGTCGATACCGGCATCGGCATCCCGGAGGCCGCCCAGGCACGCATCTTCGACAGCTTCACCCAGGCCGATCCTTCGATCACCCGCCGCTTCGGCGGCAGCGGCCTCGGCACGACGATCGCCAAGCAGCTGGTGGAAGCGCTCGGTGGGCAGATCGGCCTGCACAGCCGCGAAGGCGAAGGCACGACCTTCTGGTTCGAGCTGCCGTTCACGCTGCAGCCCGCCAAGAGCGTGGCGTCGGACGAACATTTCGACGGCCCGATGCGGGTAGCGATCCTGGCTGGCAGCGAACTGGCGGCGCGCCTGCAGACGGTGATCCGTGGCTGGGGCGCCGACACCGTGCCGGTGGACAACACCACCCGGCTCGCCGCCGAACTGGCCGCCTATCTCACCGGCGGCCCCCCGCTCGGCGCGGTGGTGGTCGAGCGCAGCGCGCTGCCGGGCGATCCGGCCACCTTCCTGCGCCTGTTGCGCGACGACCCCAGCCTGGCCGCCCTGCCGGTCATCCTGATCGAATCCGACGCAGGCGTGCCGCTCGCGCGCGACGCGCAGCTGGTGCGCGAAGGCTACGCCTCGGTGCTACGTACCCCGGTCAACACCACCCTGCTGTTCAACGCCATTCATGCCGTCGTCAGCCAGGACATGCCATCCAACGTGGTGTCGCTGGCCGACCACTTCCAGACACAGGCGGGACACGCGGCGGGGCTGCACATCCTGGTGGCCGAGGACAACCCGGTCAACCAGCGCGTGATCCGCGGCCTGCTGGAACACGCCGGCCACAAGACCACGCTTGCGCACGACGGCGAGGAAGCGCTCGCCATGCTCGAAGATGACGGCCAGTCATTCAATCTCGCGGTCATCGACATGCACATGCCGCAGCTCTCCGGCCCCGAAGTGGTGCAGCGCTGGCGCTTCATGGAAAGCGGCCATCTGCCCATCATCATGCTCACTGCCGACGCACGCACCGAGGCCCAGGCGACCTGCACGCAAGCCGGCGCCGACACCTTTCTCACCAAGCCGGTCAACGGCCGCGAACTGCTCGACATCATTACCCGCCTCGCCACGCAGCCGGAACAGCCGGTCGCCGCCCCTGCAGCGCCGGCCGCGCAGGCCGCTGCGGAACTGGAAGAATCGGTACTCGACGAACTCGCCCAGTTGGGCGGCCCGGCTTTCGTGCAGGACTTGATCGGCAGCTTCGAGGAGGACAGCGAACGCGCGCTGCGCGACATCGAGCGCGCACTGGCCGCCCAGGACTATGGCCAATGGCACGACCAGTTGCACATGCTGAAAGGCGGCGCCAGCGATGTGGGCGCCCACCTGTTGGCGCAGCATTGCGCCGAGGCCGAACGCATCAAGCCGTTCGAACTTTCATCCGCGCTGGCTCAGGCCCGCCTCGATGAGGTGCGCACCTCGCTGGCGCATGCGCTGGCTGCGCTGGCCGCCTACCAGGCGAGCAGGCTACGCGCCGAGCGCGTTTGACGCGCCGCCCGCCGCGCTCACGGTTTCGGCCTTGCCGGTCTGCCGGCTGACCAGTCGCTCCATCATCCGCAGATCCTTGGCTTCCAGACGCAGTGCCGCATCCACCCAGATCTCGGTGATGCGGATCAGCTCCTCGTACGACGCCGGCTGGCTGACCTCGCGTGCCGCGCGCAGGGCAAGAATGCCGTTGCGCGACTTTTCCTCGCGCCGGACATGGTCGTACACCGCGCTTTCGCCCTCGCCGGGCTCGGCCAGCACGTCCACCACGCCCATTTCGTAGAGCTCCTCGGCCAGGTAGAGCTTGCCGCTGCGGATGATCTTCTCGGCCAGGTGGTGACCGACACGGCGCCCGAGGAAGGTCATCGCGCCCATGCCCGGAAACAGGTTGAACAGGATCTCGGGCAGGCCCATCTTGGCACCGCGCTCGGCAACCAGGACATTGGCCGCCAGCGCGCTCTCGAAGCCCCCGCCCAGCGCCTGCCCCTGGACCAGCGCGATGCTCGTCACATTGGGGCGGTTGAGATGGCTGTGCACGGCGTATGAGCAATCGACGCAGGAAATCGCGTAGTGATACAGCGCGTCGCGATCGCGCGCCGCGATGTGCTGCATGAAGAGATTGAGATCTCCGCCCAAGCTGAAGGTATCGGCCACCTTCGAGGCGATCACGAAATACTTCACGTCGGTCTGCGCAGGGTCGTCGATCATGCTCACCATGCCGTTGCCCCAGGCCAGCAGTTCCCGCAACAACGTCGGGGTGAAGCAGGGCCGCGGCTCGGCGTGCATGTAGCCCCACGCGATCTGGTTGTGCGGATCGAAATACGTGGTGAGCTGCGTGTAGGGGGTGTGCTGCGGTTGCAGCGTGGAACGGACAGCTTGCAGGTGCGCCATGAAATTCTCCGCGTAGTTGGTGACCGGACTCAGGCGCCGAATTTTCGGCACGTGCCGGAAGACTAACGCGGGGCCCGGGGCGGCTCAAGCACGAATTCGTGACGCGCTGCGTGCACCAACATCTGGGGGGCAAGGCAAGGCCCACCCCCAAAATAAGGGTGTGGCCTCAGCCGGACTGGAACGTCCATACCATGCGCAGCGCCAGCGTCACCAGCAGCAGGGCAAAGATGCGCTTCAACGGCCTGACCGGCAGCCGATGCGCGGTCCGCGCGCCGAGCGGCGCGGTCAGCACGCTGCCGGCGACGATGCCGGCCAGCGCCGGCAGGTAGACGAAGCCTGCGCTGCCGGCGGGCAGGCCGGCGACGTTCCAGCCGCCGAGCACATAGCCGGCCGCGCCGGCGATGGCGATCGGGAAGCCGATCGCCGCCGAGGTGGCGATCGCGCGATGCAGCGGCACGTTGTGCCACAGCATGAAGGGTACCGACAGGGTGCCGCCGCCGATGCCGACCCAGCTCGACACCGCGCCGATCACACCGCCCGCCAGCGTCGTCCCGGCGCGCCCCGGCAGCCCACGGTGCGGCGCCGGCCTGAAGTCGAGCCACATCTGGATCGCCGCGTAGAACAGGAAAACGACGAAGAACAGCTTCAGCACGAAGGCCGACACCTGCGCCGCCAGTAGCGCGCCCGCCAGCGTGCCGGCGAGGATGCCGGGGGCGATGGCACGCACCAGCGGCCACTCGACCGCGCCGTGGCGGTGGTGGGCACGCACGCTGGACAGCGAGGTGAACAGGATGGACGCGAGCGAGGTGCCGAGCGCCACCTGCGGCTCCATGCCGGCAGCCAGCCCCTGCGCGTGCAGCAGCAGGATCATCACCGGCACGATGATGAGGCCGCCGCCGACCCCCAAGAGGCCGGCGACGAAGCCGACCACCAGACCGAGGCCGACGTAGGCGGCAAGCAGCGCCGGAGCCAGCTCGGGCATCAGAGGTGCTTGACGATGAAGGCGTATTCGGCCGGGTCGACCGGGGTGATCGACAGCCGGTTGCCCTTCTGCAGAATGCGCATGTTGGCGAGCTCGGGATAGCCGCGAATCTCGGCCAGCGGCATCAGCCGCGTCTTCTTCACCAGCTTCACGTCGACGTTGAACCAGCGCGGCGTTTCCGGCGTGGCCTTGGGGTCGAAGTACTTGTTCTTCGGATCGAACTGGGTGGCGTCCGGATAGGCCGGCACGCTCACCTCGGCCAGTCCGGCGATGCCGGGTTCGGCGCACGACGAATGGTAGAACAGCACCTTGTCGCCGACCTTCATCTGGTCGCGCATGAAATTGCGCGCCTGGTAGTTGCGCACGCCGTACCAGGCGACGCTCTGCTTCGGCATCGCGGCGAGGTCGTCGATCGACACGTCGGAGGGTTCGGATTTCATCAGCCAGTAACGCATGCGCTGTCCTTCACTATCGGAAAATGGGCGTGGAGCAAGTGCCGCGGATTATCCGTCATCGATCCGCCTCGATCCAACCCCAGCCGCCACAGCCGCGGCTTCCTTTGCCGCTGGCCGCCACACGGGTTAAATTACCGGCCGGCCCGCCCAGGGCAACCACACTCAATGGTCTTTGCATCACCCATGTTCGAACAAGCCTTCAAAAACATCGACGACGTGCTCTGGAAAGAGGCCGGCTGCACCACCGAACTCGACTACACCGAGCAGACATCCTGGCTACTGTTCCTGAAATACCTGGATGGCCTGGAGCAGGACAAGGCGATGGAGGCCGAGCTGGAGGGGAAGAAGTACAGCTTCATCCTCGACGCGCCCTATCGCTGGGAAAGCTGGGCTGCGCCCAAGGACAAGGACGGCAAGCTCGACCACAACAAGGCGCTGACCGGCGACGACCTGCGTACCTTCGTCGACACCAAGCTCTTCCCCTACCTGCACGGCTTCAAACAAAAAGCGGATAGCGCGAACACCCTCGAATACAAGATCGGCGAGATCTTCGGCGAGATCAAGAACAAGATCCACAGCGGCTACAACCTGCGCGAGATCATCGACCACATCGACGAACTGCGCTTCCGCTCGCAGACCGAGAAGCACGAGCTTTCGCACCTCTACGAAGCCAAAATCCGGAACATGGGCAACGCCGGGCGCAACGGCGGCGAGTATTACACCCCGCGTCCGCTGATCCGCGCCATCGTGCAGGTGACCAATCCCAAGATCGGCGAGCGCATCTACGACGGCGCAGTGGGATCGGCGGGCTTCCTGTGCGAAGCCTTCGACACCCTCAAGTCGCAACCGAAGCTGACCACCGTCGACCTGAAGACGCTGCAGGAGCGCACTTTCTACGGCAAGGAAAAGAAGTCGCTCGCCTACGTCATCGCGATCATGAACATGATCCTGCACGGCATCGAGGCGCCGAACATCGTCCACACCAACACCCTGGCCGAGAATCTGGCCGACATTCAGGACAAGGATCGCTTCGACGTGATCCTCGCCAATCCGCCCTTCGGTGGCAAGGAGCGCAAGGAAGTCCAGCAGAACTTCCCCATCCGCACCGGCGAGACCGCCTTCCTGTTCCTGCAGCACTTCATCAAGATGCTCAAGGCCGGCGGCCGTGCAGGCGTGGTCATCAAGAACACCTTCCTATCCAACACCGACAACGCCTCGGTCAGCCTGCGCAAGCTGTTGCTGGAATCTTGCAACCTGCATACCGTACTCGACTGTCCCGGCGGCACCTTCCAGGGCGCGGGCGTGAAGACCGTGGTGCTGTTCTTCGAAAAAGGCGCGCCGACGCGCAAGGTCTGGTACTACCAACTCGATCCCGGTCGCAACTTAGGGAAGACCAATCCGCTCAATGACGCTGACCTCGCCGAGTTCGTCGAGTTGCAGAAGACCTTCGCCGACTCGCCGAAGAGCTGGAGCGTGGACACGGCGGACATCGACCCGGCGACCTTCGACCTGTCGGTGAAGAACCCGAATGGCGGCGAGGAAGTCGCCCACCGCAGCCCGCAGGCTATCTTGGACGAGATTGCGGCGCTGGATACCGAAAGCGCGCACGTGCTGGCGAATATCAGGGCGCTGCTATGAAACCGGGATGGAGAACAGAGCCGCTAGGCGAGCTTTGCGACTTCCAACGTGGGCTGACTTACGCCAAAGGCGACGAAGTCGATGTCTCGGACAATGTTGTCCTGCGGGCCACCAACATCGACCTTACGACCAATCTTCTCAATTTCGACGAACTTAAGTACATCAACGACAAGGTTGTCGTTCCGGACAGCAAGAAGGTGAAGAAAGGCTCGCTGATGATTTGCACGGCGAGCGGCAGCAAAAGCCACCTCGGTAAGGTCGCCTACATAGACGACGACTACGGCTATGCGTTCGGAGGCTTCATGGGGATGGTCACGCCAAAGAGCGGGCTATTGCCAAAGTATCTATTCCACGTGATGACCTCGGGCGCCTACAAGGATTTCATTGGCGCACTGTCGGATGGCGCGAACATCAACAATTTGAAGTTCGATGACTTGAAACGCTTTGCCGTGCGATACCCACCTCTCCCCGAACAGCACCGCATCGTCGCCCTCCTCGACGAAGCCTTCGACGGCATCGCCACCGCCAAGGCCCACGCCGAAAAGAACCTCCAGAACGCCCGCGCCCTGTTTGAAAGCCACCTGCAATCTGTTTTCACGGAGCGGGGTGAGGGATGGGTGGAACAACGGCTGGGCGAGCTTTACCAAATTGGCTCGAGTAAACGGGTCTTGAAGTCGCAGTGGACGACAGAGGGTGTGCCGTTTTATCGTGGCCGAGAGATCACTAGATTGGCGGCCGACGGCTATGTGGACAATGAACTCTTCATTTCTGAGGAACACTACGCCCAATTATCGAGCCAATCTGGCGTTCCGAAAGCCGGTGACATTGTGATCACAGCGATTGGGACAATAGGAAACGCCCACATCGTTCGCGATAGCGACAGGTTTTATTTCAAAGATGCGAGCGTGCTTTGGATGAAACGTATTGCCGAAGTAAGCAGCGAATTCATCAACTTCTGGCTCAAGTCACCCTCTTTTTTCGACCAGCTCGACAGGGGAAATGGAGCGACCGTAGACACGCTAACCATACAGAAGCTTCAAAGCGTGCGGCTTTCAATTCCACCTATCGCAGCTCAGAAGCAAATTGCCTCTGAGCTTGCCGCCGTGCGTGAAGAAACCGAGCGCCTCGAATCCATTTGCCAGCGCAAGCTCGCCGCGCTCGAAGACCTTAAGAAATCCCTGCTACACCACGCATTCAGCGGCCAACTGACCGAACCCTCCGTCGAGGAGGCGGCGGCATGACTCAGGCGCGCGATGTGGCCCTGGTCGATGAGCTGCGCGGCTTACCCGCGGAAACGGCTTGGGTCGAGTTCAAGGGCAACAACACCGATCCCGAGATGATCGGCAAACGCTGTTCCGCCCTCTCGAACGCGGCGCGCATCGAGGGCAAGGATTTCGCCTACTTGGTGTGGGGCATCGAGGATGACAGCCATGCGGTCATCGGCACGGACTTCCATCCGGACACGAAGAGGATGGGCGGCCAGATCCTGCCGCTCTGGCTGGCCAACAGCTTGCAGCCGAGCATCGCGTTCAGCTTCCGGGTCATCGACCATCCCGAGGGCCGGGTGGTGCTGCTGGAAATCCCGGCCGCCCCAGGGTCGCCCGTGACGTTCAACAGCGTCGCCTACATCCGCATCGGCAGCGCGACGCCCAAGCTGACGGATTACCCCGAACGCTACCAGCAGTTGATCGAGCGTCTGCAGCCCTATCGCTGGGAGCAGGGCATTGCGCGCCAGTATGCAAGCGGCGATGAGGTGCTGGCCCTGCTGGATTACAGCCAGTATTTCCGGTTGACGGGGCAACCCTTGCCTGACAACCGGGCGGGGATTTTCGACAAGCTTGAAGCCGACCGGCTGATCGTTCGCGATGTCGGTGAGCGCTGGAACGTCACCAACCTGGGTGCAATCCTGTTCGCCAACCGCTTGAGCGACTTCGACGCCAGTCTCGCCCGCAAAGCGGTACGCTTCGTGGCCTATGCGGGCAAGAATCGGGCGGCGACGGTGACGCACCGGCATGACGGGCAAAAGGGCTATGCCGTCGGCTTTGAGGGGCTGGTCGGCTACTTGAATGACCTGCTGCCAAAGAATGAGCATATTGGTGCCGCGCTGCGGGAGTCACACCCCCTGTTTCCGGAGTTGGCGATTCGTGAACTGGTGGCGAATGCGCTGATCCATCAGGATATGACCGTGACCGGTGCCGGGCCGCAGATCGAACTGTTTTCCGACCGTATCGAGATCAGCAATCCGGGCGCGCCGCTGGTGAAGCCGGAGCGCATGGTGGACTTGCCACCCCGCTCCCGGAACGAAGCGCTCGCCTCGCTCATGCGCCGCATGAATATGTGCGAGGAGCAGGGCAGTGGCTTGGACAAGGTGTTAGCGGAGGCCGAGTTGTTTCAGCTTCCGGCACCCCTGTTTCGGGCCGAGGGCAATTCGACACAGGTGGTGCTTTATGGGCCGCGCGGTTTCGCCGAGATGACCCCGGAAGAGCGGATACGCGCCTGCTATTTCCATGCCGTTCTCAAATTTCTCAGCGGAGACAAGATGAAAAATGCGAGCTTGTGCGCCCGTCTTGGTATTGCGGCGAAAAACGCCGCGCAGGCCAGCGCGGTGATCAACAAGACGCTGGAGACCGGCCTGATTCGTGTGGCAGACCCCGATCATCCCCGCGCAGGCTATGTGCCGCATTGGGCCTGAATTTCTTGATCGGGTTTTGATTGCGCAGGACGCAGACGGCCGCGCCAGAAACGATATTTCATATATTTCAATAACTTACATGACCGTCGCACACGGCAGCTTCTTGATCGGGTTTTGACGACGGATACTCCGACACCATGAATGAAGCCGAAACCCGTGCTGAACACATCGACCCGGCCCTCGCCGCCGCCGGCTGGGGCGTGGTCGAGGGCAGCCGCATCCGCCGGGAGTTCCCAATCACCCTCGGCAGGCTGGAGGGAGGCGGCAAGCGTGGCAAGCCACTGACAGCCGACTACGTGCTGGAGTACCGCAACACCAAACTCGCAGTGATCGAGGCCAAGGCGTGGGACAAGGAACTGACCGAGGGCGTGGGGCAGGCCAAGGACTATGCCGGCAAGCTGGCGATCCGCTTTACCTACGCCAGCAATGGGCAGGGCATCTACGGCATCGACATGGATACCGGCACCGAGGGGGAGTTACCGCACTACCCGACGCCGGACGAGCTTTGGAGCCTGACCTTTGCCGCCCCCAACGCTTGGCGCGACCGCTTCGCCGCCGTGCCGTTCGAGGACAGGGGCGGCTTCTTCCAGGGGCGTTACTACCAGGACATCGCGATCGAGCGGGTGCTGGAGGCGATCGCTGACCACAAGCAACGCATCCTGCTGACGCTAGCGACCGGGACTGGCAAGACCTTCATTGCCTTTCAGCTCGCGTGGAAGCTGTTTCACAGCCGTTGGAATCTAACTGACTGGAAGGCCAACGGAGAGCCGACGCGCCGGCCGCGCATCCTGTTCCTGGCCGACCGCAACATTCTGGCGGATCAAGCTTTCAACGCCTTTTCGGCTTTCCCCGAAGACGCGCTGGTACGGATCGAGCCGGCTGACATCCGCAAGAAGGGCAAGGTGCCGAAAAACGGCAGCCTGTTTTTCACGATCTTCCAGACCTTCATGAGCGGCCCTCCGCAGAACGGCCAGCCGTCGCCCTACTTCGGCGAATATCCGCCGGATTTCTTCGATTTCATCGTCATCGACGAATGTCACCGGGGCGGCGCCAACGACGAAAGCAACTGGCGCGGCATCCTCGACTACTTCGCACCCGCCGTGCAGCTTGGCCTGACGGCCACACCCAAGCGCCGTGACAACGTGGACACCTACGCCTACTTCGGCGAGCCGGTCTTCATCTACTCGCTGAAGGACGGCATCAACGACGGCTTCCTGACGCCATTCCGGGTCAAGCAGATCGCCACGACGCTGGACGAATACGTCTACACCTCTGACGACACCCTGGTGGAGGGCGAGATCGAGGCCGGCAAGCGCTACGAGGAAGCCGACTTCAACCGCATTATCGAAATCCGCGAGCGGGAGAAGAAGCGGGTCGAGATTTTCATGTCGCAGATCGACCAGCGGCAGAAGACGCTGGTGTTCTGCGCTAACCAGACCCACGCACTGGTGATCCGGGATTTGATCAATCAGATCAAGACCAGTGCCGACCCGCTCTACTGCGTTCGCGTGACGGCCGACGACGGCGCGCTGGGCGAACAATATCTGCGGGACTTCCAGGACAATGAAAAAACCATCCCGACCATCCTGACCACGTCACAGAAACTTTCGACCGGCGTGGATGCCCGCAACGTGCGCAATATCGTGCTGCTGCGGCCGGTCAATTCGATGATCGAGTTCAAGCAGATCATCGGGCGGGGAACACGGCTCTACGACGGCAAGGATTACTTCACGATCTATGATTTCGTGAAGGCGCATCACCATTTCAGCGATCCGGAATGGGATGGCGAGCCGGCCGAACCCGAGCCGAAGGCAAGCACGCCCAACTCGCCAACACCTGTCGATCCACCCAGTGCACGCGAGCCCTCAGGCGAGTACGCCAAACGACAGACAATCAAGGTCAGGCTGGCCGACGGCAAGGCACGCACGATCCAGCACATGATGGCCACGAGCTTCTGGCACCCGGATGGAACGCCGATGTCGGCGGCGCAGTTCATGGAAGCGCTGTTCGGCAATCTGCCGGAGTTCTTCAAGGACGAGGAGGAGCTACGCACCCTGTGGAGCACGCCGGACACACGGAAAAGGCTGCTGGAGGGACTGGCCGAGAAAGGCTTCGGGAAAGACCAGCTGGCCGAAATGCAGAAGATCATCGACGCCGAAAACAGTGACCTGTTCGACGTACTGGCGAACGTGGCTTACGCCCTGGCTCCGCTAACCCGGAAAGAACGCGCTGCCACGGCAAAAGCGGTCATCTGCGGCCAGTTCGATGACAAGCAACAAGCCTTCCTCGACTTTGTTCTTGATCACTACGTCAGTGTCGGGGTGGAAGAACTCGACCAGGCCAAACTAACGCCTCTGCTACGGTTGAAATATCACGGTTCGATTGCCGATGCCGTCGCTGACCTCGGGAAGCCAGAGGCCATCGGGCGTATCTTTGCCGGTTTTCAGAAATATCTATACCAGCCTGACAGCGCATGACCACAGGTGGCCGCGCGGATTCAGGCGATCCAGCGCACGCCGTTGCGGACCAGCTTGGCGAACAGCTCTGCGGACACCGGGCGGCTGAACAGGTAGCCTTGCGCAGCATCGCACTCGGCCGCGCGCAGGAAGGCCAGCTCGGCATCGGTTTCCACGCCTTCTGCGATCAGTTCCAGTTGCAGGATGTGGCCCAGCTGGATGATGGCCTTGACGATCGAGGCGCTGTCGCCGTCGGCCAGGATGTCGCGCACGAAGGACTGGTCGATTTTCAGCTTGTCGACGTCCAGGCGCTTGAGATAGGAAAGGCTGGAATAGCCGGTGCCGAAATCGTCGATCGACAGCTTGACGCCCAGCGCCTTGAGGGCACGCAGCGTTTCCATCGTCGCGTCGCCTTCCTGCAGCAGGATCGATTCGGTCAGCTCCAGTTCCAGGCACGCCGCCGGCAGCCCCGATTCGGTCAGCGCCGAGGCCACCAGCTCGGGCACGTTGCCGCGCTTGAACTGCACCGCGGAGAGATTGACCGCCATCACCAGCGGCGGCAGGTCGCGGTCGATCCACGCCCTTGCCTGCCGGCACGCCTCCCTGAGTACCCACTCGCCGATCTGCACGATGTGGCCGCTGCGCTCCGCAAGCGGGATGAAGCGCGCCGGCGAGATCAGGCCGTCGGCCGGATGCTGCCAGCGCACCAGGGCTTCCGCACCGGTGATGCGGCCGCTGCGGATGTCGATCTGCGGCTGGTAAAGCAGCAGGAACTCGCCCTGTCGCACCGCCCGGTTCAGTTCGCCGGTGAGGCGCATCTGCTCCAGCAGGTCGGCATTCATCGCCTGGGTGAAGAAACGGTAGGTGTTGCGTCCGGCCACCTTGGCGCTGTCGACCGCGGCGTCGGCGCATTTCAGCAGAGTGTCGAAGTCCCTGCCGTCTGCCGGATACAGACTGATTCCCACCGAGAACGACAGGTTCAGCGGATTGCCGTCGACGACGACGGGTTCCGAAAACGCGTCGCGGATGGTGTTGGCGACCTGCGCGATCTCCGCCGGGTCGCGCAGGTCGGCCAGCAGGATGATGAATTCGTCGCCGCTCAGACGGCTCAGGGTGTCGGTCGCCAGAATGCACTGCTGCAGCCGCTCGACTGCTGCGACAAGAACCTTGTCGCCCACCTCGTGGCCGAAGCTGTCGTTGATCTGCTTGAAATTGTCGAGGTCGAGGTAGAGCACCGCCAGGTCCACGTGCCCGCTCTGCGCCACGCGTGCCGCATGCTCGAAGCGGTCGCGCAGCAGCAGTCGGTTGGGAAGATGGGTCAACGGGTCGAACTGCGCGAGGAAGGCCAGCTTCTCCTTCGCCGCCTCGTGCTCCGCGCGTGTGCGCAAACTCATGATGCCGTAGGCGAGGTCGCTGGCGAGCTCCTCCAGCAGGCGCACTTCGTCGGGATCGAAAGCATCCGCCTCGCGCGCGTACATGGTGAGGGTGCCCAGCACCTGCGCATCGCCGATCAGCGGCAACGAAATGCTGGAGCGGTAGCCGCGCTGGATCGCCGCTTCTCGCCACGGCGCCATCCTGGGATTGGTCAGGACGTCCTGGTTGATGCTGGGCAGGCCGGTACGGATCGCGATCCCGGTCGGCCCCTGGCCGAGAGGCGTGTCCGCCCAGGTGATGTGGATGGTGTCGAGGTAGCCGTTCTCGTAACCGGATTGCGCGACAGGACGCACCGTGCGGGCCTCGTCGTGCTCCACGTAGCCGACCCAGGCCATCAGATAGCCGCCGCTCTCGACGCACAGGCGGCAGATCTCGCCCAGCAGCTTGTATTCATCCTCGGCGTGCACCAGCGCCATGTTGCAGTCGCTCAACAGACGCAGCGAACGGTTGAGTTTCTTCTGCCGCGCCTCGCTCTGGCGCAGATCGGCGGTCATGCGCTCGGCCAGCGCAAGCGCCCGCATGCGCCCCGTCACCAGCAGCCACACGACCAGCGCCAGCATCACGCTGCCGATCGTGCCGGAGAGCGCGATGAAATTCGCCCGGTCGGCCCTCAGCCGGGCATCGAAGGCAGGCAGCGAGCTGATCTCCAGCCTCCATTGATGGCCGAAGAGCGGAAGGATCTGCGCCACCCGGAAAGCCGGTGACGCACGTCCCATCTGGCCGTTTGAATCGAACATCAGCGCCGGCTCGCCGGCAGCGTTGTCATCGTAGATCTTGAGGTCGAGCACCGCGCTGATCTCGCCGAAGTGCCTGCCCAGGATCCCCTTCATCAGATCGTCCATGCGGAACGGCGCGTAGACCCAGCCGAGCAGGTTCGCACGGCGCTCGTCCACGGTCCGGTGCGGGGCCTGGGCGCGATAGACGGGCAGGTACATGAGGAAGCCGGCCTGGGCGTTCTGGTCGATTTCCTGCACCAGCCGAACCTTGCCGGAAATCCAGACCCTGTCAGTGTCGCGCGCCCTTTCCATAGCCGCCCGGCGCACCGGCTCGGCATACATGTCGTAGCCGAAGGCACGCTGGTTGCGCCAGTTGAATGGCTCCAGATAGACAATGGACGTGTAGACGTCGCGCTCGCCTGCGGGCTGGATGTCGTAGCCGGGAAAACCTTCGGCCCGCACGGCTGCAACGTGCGCCGCCTTGTCCGGCGGCGCCACCCGCAGGGCGAATCCCACCCCCTGGATGCCAGGGTACTTGTCCTCGAGCCTAAGGGTACGGACATATTCGGCGAACTCCGCGCGCTCGACCGAACTCGAAGCCGCGAACAGGCCGGCGGCACCTTCCAGGATCTGCTCGTACTTGGCCATCCGGGTGTTGATTTCGGCGACGACTTCGCTGGCGCGGAAATCGAATTCGTCATGCAGGGCCTGCCGGGCGGACACGCGGGCTGCATCCTGGAGCGCATAGGTCAGCCCCAGCCCCAGCAGCAAGATGACGGGCGGAATGAACAGCAGGCGGGCGAATGCCCTGCTACGCTGCACCGTACGTCTCCGGCGACAGGAACGCCGTCACGCCGCGCCGCGGCCGGCGCGTCAGGCAGCCTCGCTTCCTGCGAACAGAAAAGCGCGGCTCAGCCGCGCTTGATGAGTGTACCGACACCTTCCGGGGTAAGGATTTCCAGCAGCAATGCGTGCTCGACACGGCCATCGATGATGTGCGCAGTCTTCACGCCGCTGTTCACGGCGTCGACTGCGTAGCCGACCTTGGGAATCATGCCGCCGGAGATGGTGCCGTCGGCGATCAGTTCGTCGACCTCGCGCGGGGTCAGCCCGGTCAGGAGCTTCATCTGCTTGTCGAGCACCCCGGGGGTGTTGGTCATGAAGATCACCTTCTCCGCCTGCAGCACGCCGGCGATCTTGCCGGCGGCGACGTCGGCGTTGATGTTGTAGGCGTTGCCCTCCTTGTCGGTGCCGAGCGGCGCCACCACCGGGATGAAATCGCGCGCGTCGAGCACCTGGATGATTTCGGGGTCGATGCTGGTGACCTCGCCGACCTGGCCGATGTCGAGCATCTCGTCTTCCTTTTCCTTGCTCTTCACCAGCATCTTCTTGGCATGGATGAAGTTGCCGTCCTTGCCGGTGAGGCCCACCGCGCGGCCGCCGTGCTTGTTGATCAGCGTCACGATGTCCTGGTTGACCAGCCCGCCGAGCACCATCTCGACCACGTCGAGCGTCTCCTCGTCGGTGACGCGCATGCCCTGGATGAATTCGCTCTGCTTGCCGATGCGCTGCAAGAGGCCGGCGATCTGCGGACCGCCGCCGTGCACCACCACCGGGTTCATGCCGACCAGCTTCAGGAGCACCACGTCCTTGGCGAAGGCCTCCATCAGGTGGCGCTCGGTCATGGCGTTGCCGCCGTACTTGATGACGATGGTCTTGTCGTAGAAACGCTGGATGTAGGGCAGCGCCTCGGACAGGATGTTGGCCTTCTCGGCGGCGGTGTGGGAAGCGGTCATGGCGGCTCCGGAACGGGTTTCGCGGATTTTACGCCAAGAAAAAGGAGGCGCGCAGCCGCAGGAAACCAGACTCAAAAATCAGTTGCCGCCTGCGGTCGCGGCCCCCACAATGCCGGCATCCCGCGTCCTGGATGACCGATGAATTCGCTCGACGCCCACGCCTGGCTGGCCGACCATGGCGACTACCTGTTCCGGGTGGCGCGCCGCCAGCTGCATTCGGACGAACTGGCCGAAGACGCGGTGCAGGAAACCCTGCTCGCCGCGCTGTCGGCGCAGGCACGCTACGCCGGCGACGCCAGCCCGCGCACCTGGCTCGTCGCCATCCTCAAGCACAAGATCGTCGACTGCATCCGCCGCCAGATGCGCGAAACCAGCCTGCCGCGCGACGAGGACGATGCCGAGTCGGTCGATCTGCTGTTCAGGCAGGACGGCCACTGGGCCGAACCCGTCAAATCCTGGGGCAACCCGCAGGCCGACGCCGAACGAGGCCAACTGCGGCGCGCGCTGGACGAATGCGCCGACCGTCTGAAGCCGCTGATGGCGCAGGTTTTCAGCCTGCGCGAAGTCGCCGGCATGGAAACCGAAGAAATCTGTAAGGAACTCGGCATCACCCCGACCAACTGCTGGGTGCTGCTGCATCGCGCCCGGCTGTTCATGCGCGAATGCCTCACGCTGAACGGGTTCGGAGGCACATCGGCATGAAATGGCGCGTGAGCTGCAAGGAATCCACGGAACTCGTCTCGCGCGCCATGGACGAACGCCTGACGTTCGCCGACCGGCTGGCGATGCGCATGCACCTCGCGATCTGCCGCAACTGCGCCCGCTTCGCCCGGCAACTGCAGGACATGCGCCGCCTGTTTCAGGCCGAAACCGCGGCAAGCGAAGACGCCCCGGGCCTCAGCCCTGACGCCCGCCAGCGCATCGCGACCGAATTGCAGAAAAAGCTCGATCCCTGAGCCTTTTTGCAGGAAGCCGGAATCATCCGGCGATTTTTTGATCGTCGTCACAACCGTTAGGAGAGAACACCATGTCCAAGAAAACCCTGATCGCCGCCGCTGCCGGTTCCGCCTTCGTCGCCGGCCTCGCCGCAGCGCCGCTCGCCACCGCTGCCGAGAACCCCTTCGCGCTGTCCGGCCTGGCGTCCGGCTACCAGGTCGCCGACCACCACATGGCCAAGGAAAAGGCGAAAGAAGGCAAATGCGGCGGTGCCAAGGAAGCCGAAATGAAGGCCAAGGAAGGCAAGTGCGGCAACACCGCCAAGATGAAGGACGGCAAATGCGGTGAAGGCAAGTGCGGCGCCGCCAAGCCGGCGGCCGGCGCCAAGAGCCAGAGTGACGCCACCAAGGCCGAACCCGGCAAGACCAGCGACGAGAAGCC
Source organism: Pseudomonadota bacterium (assembly GCA_041639215.1). GTDB lineage: Bacteria > Pseudomonadota > Gammaproteobacteria > Burkholderiales > Thiobacillaceae > Thiobacillus. The sequence continues at coordinate 59,390 of JBEQCP010000001.1, forward strand.
CGCGAAGTAAGCGGCGGATGTCCTCCCTGCGCCCTGCCGGCGCGGGGCTGGGATTGCGACGCGAGCTGATCCCCGCGCTGCAGTCCCGCGTCCCCGACGCCATCGATTTCTTCGAGCTCGCCCCGGAAAACTGGATCGACCTCGGCGGTGTCTACGGCCGCACGCTGCGCGGCTTCACCGAGCGCCACCCCTTCGTCTGCCACGGCCTGTCGCTATCGCTCGGCGGCCCCGCGCCGCTCGACGAGATGCTGCTGGTGAAGATCCGTCAGTTCATGGACGCACACGGCATCGCACTCTATACCGAACACCTGTCGTACTGCTCGGACGACGGGCACCTGTACGACCTGCTGCCGATTCCCTTCACCGAGGAGGCGGTGCATCACGTCGCCGCGCGCATCCGCCGCGCGCAGGACATCCTCGAACGGCGCATCGCGATCGAGAACGCCTCATTCTACGTCGCCGCGCCGATCGCCGAGATGGACGAGGCCAGCTTCGTGCGCGCGGTGCTGGACGAAGCCGACTGCGACCTCCATCTCGACGTCAACAACGTCTGGGTCAACAGCGTCAACCACCATTACGACCCGCTCGAATTCATCCGCGCGATGCCGACCGAACGCATCGTCTACCTGCATGTGGCCGGCCACTATCAGGAAGCCGACGACCTGCTGGTCGACACCCACGGCGCCGACGTGATCAACCCGGTATGGGCGCTGCTCGACGCGACCTATCGCATCCATGGCGTCGCGCCGACGCTCCTGGAGCGCGATTTCAACATTCCGCCGCTCACCGACCTGGTACGCGAGGTCGAGCGCATCGCGCAGATCCAGGCGCACCATATCCGCCATGAGCCCGCCGCCCGCGCTTCCTGAATTCCAGCGCTATCAGCTCGCGTTCACCGCGCACATCCGCGATCCGCGGGCGCAGCCGCGTCCGGCCGGCGTCGATGCACGGCGGATGAAGGTCTACGCGGAACTGCTCTACAACAACGTCGAGGGCTTCCTGCTGGCGTGCTTTCCGGTGCTGCGGCAGGTGCTCGGCGCGCGCCGCTGGACCCGGCTGGCACGCGCCTTCTTCGCCACGCATCGCAGCCGCACGCCCTACTTCCGGCAGATTCCCGACGAATTCATCCAGTTCCTGCAGGACGAATGGACAGCGCCGGACGGCTACCCGCCGTTCACGCTGGCGCTGGCGCATTACGAATGGATCGAACTGGTGCTGTCGGTGTCGAACCGCAGCGTGGCGCGCGCCGTCGATGCCGCGGGCGATCTGCTGGACGGGGTACCGCTGCTGAACCCGGTGCTCGCCAACCTGCGCTACGACTGGCCGGTGCAGCGCATCGCGCCGCGCCGCAAGGTGACCCCGGCGGAAACCTCCCTGCTGGTGTTCCGCGATGCGGACGAGCGCGTGCAGTTCGTCGAGATCAACGCCTTCACCGCGCGCCTCGTCGCACTGCTCGAATCCGGCACGGCGAGCGGCCGCGCGGCGCTGGAGACGGTCGCGGCGGAAAGCCGCCATCCCGACCCCGCGCGCGTGATTCAGGCCGGCGCCGCGCTGCTCGACGACCTGCGCGCGCGCGGCGCGATTCTCGGCACGGCGGCTTAGGCAGGTTTAATGGTGGTGATGCTGCATCGCGCCGGGCGCACGCGCCTCGGCCTTGACCTCGACCGTCTGCCGCTTGCCGCCTGATTCGATCACCAGCGTCAGCGGAATCGTCTCGCCCGCGGCGATCGGTTTCGGCAGATTCATCAGCATGATGTGAAAGCCGCCCGGTTCGAGCGCCACGGCCTTGCCCTTCGGCAGCTCGACCGCTTTCACCTCGCGCATGCGCATCACGTCGCCGTCCATCTTCATCTCGTGCACCTCGACCCGCGGCACCGCCGGGCTGGACACCCCGACCAGGCGCGCGTCGGCGTCCGACGTGATCTGCATGTAGGCGCCGCTGACCTTCTGCCCCGGCATGGTCGCGCGCGCCCAGGCGTCGCTCACGCTGACGTTGGCGGCCATGGCCTGCAGCGAAGCCAGCGCAAGCACTGCGGCGAGAGTCATTGCATTCGGTTTCATCGCATTCTCCATATCGACGGGTCGGTTCAGCCCGGCATGCCGGGACGGGACCCGCGCAAACGATAGGCAATCCCGGCGCGAAACGCCATGCGGCAAATTGTCGCGCCGTGCCGTCTGGACGAACCGCTTGCGACAATTTGCCACATTCTCGCGCAACCGCGACTTGCCTAGACTTGCGCCGTCCCGACTTGAATTCCGAGAAGAACATGCGCTTTTCCCGAAATCGCCTCGCGCTCGCGCTGGCCCTCGCCCTGCCGGCGCTCTGTCAGGCCGCCGCCCCTGCAGACGATCCGCTCATGACCGTGGTGGTCTTCGGCGCCGCCGAGGCCGGCGACGGCGAGCCCGGCCGCCTCGCGCTCGACGAAGCCTCGCTGCCGGCCCTGCGTGCCGCAACCAGCGACACCGCCTCGCTGTTCCGCGACGTGCCCGGGATGAGCGCATACGGCGCAGGCGGCGTCTCCAGCCTGCCGGTGATCCGCGGCCTCGGCGACGACCGGCTGCGCATCAAGGTAGACGGCATGGACCTGATCTCGGCCTGCGGCAACCACATGAATCCGCCGCTCTCCTACATCGATCCGACCCGCGTCGGCAGCGCCAGCGTCTACGCGGGCATCGCCCCGGTGAGCTCGGGCGGAGACAGCATCGGCGGCACGATCCTGGTGGAATCCGCCGCACCCGAGTTCGCCGCCACGGGTGAGGCCCGCCTGCTCAAGGGCGAAGCCGGCGCCTTCTACCGCAGCAACGGCAACGCGGTCGGCGCCAATCTCGCCGCGACTGCGGCCAGCGAAAAATTCAGCCTCACCTACAGCGGCTCGACCGCGCAATCCGGCAACTACACGGCGGGCGGCAATTTCAAGCCGGCCGGCCTGGCGTTCATCCAGACCGCGCAGTCGCTCTACAACTCGACGACCTGGCTCGACGGCGACGAAGTCGGCTCGTCGCGCTACAAAGCGACCAACCAGTCGCTCGGCTTCGCGCTGCGTCACGAAAACCACCTGCTCGACCTGAAGCTGGGCTACCAGCACATTCCCTACCAGGGCTATCCGAACCAGCGCATGGACATGACCGGCAACACCAGCACCCAGGTCAACCTGCGCTACAGCGGCGGCTACGACTGGGGCCGCCTCGAGACACGCCTCTATCGCGAGCATACCGAGCACGAGATGAACTTCCTCGAAGACAAGGCCTACTGGTACACGGGCAATGCGCCCGGCATGCCGATGAACACCGAAGGCAGGAACATCGGTGCGGTCGTCAAGGGCGACATCACGCTGTCCGCACGCGACCTGGTCCGCGTGGGCAGCGAATTCCAGCGTTACCGCCTCGACGACTGGTGGCCGGCGTCGGGCAGCGGCGGCATGGCGCCCGACACCTTCTGGAACATCAACGACGGCGAGCGCGACCGCTTTGCGGCCTTCGCCGAATGGGAAGCGCAATGGAGCCCGCAGTGGCTGAGCCTCGTCGGCCTGCGCCACGAAACGGTGCAGATGGACGCCGGCCCGGTACAGGGCTACAACACCGGCGGCACCTACCTCGGCGACGCGACCGCCTTCAACGCCAGCGACCGCAGCAAAACCGACCGCAACTGGGATGTGACCACGCTGGCCCGCTATGCGCCGACCAAAACCCAGACCATCGAATTCGGCTACGCGCGCAAGACGCGTTCGCCCAATCTCTACGAACGCTACACCTGGTCGACCGGCGGCATGGCGATGTTCATGGTCAATCTGGCCGGCGACGGCAACGGCTACGTCGGCGACCCCGACCTCGAACCCGAGATCGCCCACACCGTGAGCGCGACTTTCGACTGGCACGACGCCCGCCGCGAGCAATGGGGCCTGAAGATCACGCCCTACTACACCTATGTCGACGATTACATCAACGCGCGGCGTTGCGCGGCCGAGGACACGCTCGCCGCCGGCGGCACCTTCTGCAACGCAGCCAACGTCAGCGCCACCGACAAGTTCGTCTTCCTCAAGTTCGCCAATCAGGATGCGCACCTCTACGGCTTCGACGTGTCAGGCCATTTCCCGCTGGCCCGCAACACCGGTTTCGGCAGTTTCACCGCGAACGGCAGCCTGAGCTACGTGCGCGGCAAGACCGCAAGCGGCGACGACGACAACCTCTACAACATCATGCCGCTGAACGCGAAGCTCGCGGTGACGCAGAAGCATGGCCGCTGGACCAACGCTGCCGAGGTCGTGCTGGTCGACGCGAAATCGGACGTGTCTGCCATCCGCAACGAGGTCGAGACGCCCGGCTACGCCCTGCTGAATCTGCGCGGCAGCTACGCCTGGAAACAGGCCCGACTCGATTTCGGTGTCGAGAACGTCTTCGACCGCCTCTACTTCCATCCGCTCGGCGGCGCCTACGTCGGCCAGGGCGTCACCATGCCGCCGAACCAGACCTTCGCTGGCGTGCCGGTCTGGGGCACGGCCGTTCCCGGCATGGGACGCTCGATCTATGCCGGCGTGAACGTGCAGTTCTAGCAGCCCGCGCCGCACCCCCACTGCCAAAGCCCCGCACACGATGGCGGGGCTTTTGATTTGCCTGCACAGCCAACCGCCACGCAACGCAGTCGGGCACATTGCCGCGACCTGAAGCAGCGGGCAGCGTGCACATTACAATGCCGCCATGCCTGCACCCGACTCCACGCTGCTGTCGACCCTGCCCGCCCACGCGGTGCTGGGGCGCCTGCTGGCCGTGCGGCTCGCGCTGATCGCCGGCTGGGCCGCCGGCATCGCCTGGCTGCATGGCGGGCTCGGCATCCCGCTGCCGCTGGCGCCGATGACCACGGTGCTCGCGCTGATGGGCGTGTTCGCGCTCGCCACCGCCTGGCGCTTGCGCCAGGGCCTGCCCGCCACCCAACTCGAATTCCTCGCCCATCTGCTGGCTGACCTCACCGCCTTCGCAGTGCTGGTGTTCTTCAGCGGCGGCGCAACCAACCCCTTCGTCTCGTTGATGCTGTTGCCGGTGGTGATCGCCGCAGTCAGCCTGCGCCCGCGCTGGGTGTGGCTTCTGGCCGCAGTAGCGGGTGGCTACTATGCGCTGCTGCTGGTGTTCTTCCAGCCGCTGGCGGTCGCCGACCCGGTCACCGCCACGCGCATGCACCTCGCCGGCATGTGGGCCAACTTCCTCGTCAGCGCGGCGCTGATCGCCTTCTTCGTCACCCGCATGCACGCCGCACTGCGCCTGCGCGACCGCGAACTCGCCGACCTGCGCGAGAAGCAGCTGCGCGACGAGCGCATCGTCGCGCTCGGCACCCAAGCGGCGCTGGCGGCGCACGAGCTCGCCACCCCGCTCGCCACGATCCAGACCACCGCGCACGAACTTGCCGCCGAGTTCGCCAATGATCCGGACATTGGCGCCGACTGTGCGCTACTGGAAAAGCAGGCCCAGGCCTGCAAGCAGATCCTCACCCGGCTCGCGGCGCGTGCGCAGGACGGCACCCCCGAGACGCAGCCGCTCGACGCCTGGCTCGCCGGGTTGATCGAGCGCTGGCAGGTGCTGCGCCCCGACGCGCAACTCGTCACTGCGCTACCGTCCGACCACCGCGACTTCGCCGTGCCCGACGGCCTCGAGCAGGCGATCCACAACCTGCTCAACAACGCCGCCGACGCTGCGCCGGATATCGTCGAATTCAGCGTGTCGAGCGACGCCGGCATGCTCGTCATCGACGTCGCCGACCGCGGCCCCGGCTTCACCCCCGAGCAGAAGGCGCAGGCCGGGCGCGTGCTGTTCAGCGGCAAGCCCGGCCACGGTTGGGGGGTGGGGCTCGCGCTCACCCACGCCACCGTCGAGCGCCTCGGCGGCAACGTCACGCTGGCCGAGCGCGAAGGCGGCGGCACCCGCGTGCGCCTCACCCTGCCCTGGAGCCCCGCTGCATGAACGCCATGATGAAACTGCTGATCGTCGAGGACAACACCGACTTCGCCGCCACGCTGGCGCGCGCCATGACCCGGCGCGGCTTCGAGGTGGCCCAGGCGCACGATGCCGCCGCAGCACGCGAGGTCGCCGCCGCCTTCGCACCGACGCATGCGGTGGTCGACCTCAAGCTGCCGGGCGAATCGGGCCTCAAGGTGGTCGAACACCTCGCCGCCAGCACGCCCGCCCCGGCGATCGTCGTACTCACCGGCTACGCCAGCATCGCCACCGCAGTCGAGGCGGTGCGCCTCGGCGCGCGCCACTATCTCGCCAAGCCGGCCGACGCCGACGAAATTCTCGCCGCGCTGCTGCGCGACCAGCCCGACGCCGGGCTCGAGGTGAGCCCCGAACCGCTGACCGTGGCGCGGCTGGAATGGGAGCACATCCAGAAAGTGCTCGCCGAGCACGACGGCAACATCTCGGCCACCGCGCGCGCGCTGAAAATGCACCGCCGCACGCTGCAGCGGAAACTCGACAAGCGCCCGCCGAAAGCCGACTGAGCGCGGAACTTCACCCGCCGCGCGGCGGTCACCTCGCTCGACCCAACCCGAGGAAAGCCCCCACATGAACGCGAAATCCCTGCTCGACCAGTTGCTCGGCGCCGGCCAGTCGGCGCTGTCGAACCTGCCCGGCACCGCGTCCGGCGGCAAGCCCGGCTTCGGCACCGGCATGCTTGCCGGCGGCGTGCTCGGCCTCCTGCTCGGCGACAAGCGCGTGCGCAAGTTCGGCGGCAAGGCGCTCACCTACGGCGGCGCCGCGGCGCTCGGCGCGCTCGCGTTCCGCGCCTACAGCAACTGGCAGCAGCAGAAGGCCGCCGCCGGGGCCGCCCCGGCACCCGTCACGCAGCCGGCGCAGTTCCTGCCGGCGCCGGCCGAGGACCACAGCCGCGCGGTGCTGAAGGCGCTGATCGCCGCCGCCAAGTCGGACGGCCACATCGACGCGCGCGAGCGCAGCCTGATCGAGGAGAAGCTGGCGTCGCTCGCCGACGACCCCGCGCTACGCAGCTGGATCGATCAGGAGGTCGCGCGCCCGCTCGACCCGGCCGAGGTCGCCGCGGCGGCGGGTTCGATGGAAATCGCGAGCGAGATGTATCTGGTGAGCGTGCTCGCGGTCGACAGCGAGAGCTTCATGGAGCGCGCCTACCTCGACGCGCTGGCGACGCAGCTGAAGCTGCCGGCCGAGCTCAAGGTGCAGCTGGAAGCCGAAGCGAAGCAGGCGCTCGCCGCGGCCTGAGTCCTCAGTGGCCGGCGCCCCAGTCGACCACGCCGAAATAGGCCGTCGCCAGCACCACGCCGCCGAACACGATGCGGTACCACGCGAACAGCGTGTAGTCGTGGCGGCTGACGAACTTGATCAGCGTGCGCACCGCCAGCAGGGCGCTGGCGAACGAGGCGGCGCCGCCGATGGCGAACAGCGGAATGTCGCCGGCGTCGAACAGGTGCCAGTTCTTGTAGAGGTCGTAGGCCGTCGCCGCGCACATGGTCGGGATGGCGAGGAAGAACGAGAACTCCGCCGCGGCTTTCCTGGACAGGCCGAGAAACAGCCCGCCGATGATGGTCGCGCCCGAGCGCGAGGTGCCGGGGATCATCGCCAGCGCCTGCGCGAAGCCCACCGCCAGCGCACGCCGCCAGTTGAGGTCGTCGACCGTCTCGGTGCTGATCACGTGCTTGCGGCGCTCCGCCCACAGGATCAGGAAGCCGCCGATCACCAGCGCCGACGCCACCACGATGGGGTTGAAGAGATAGCCCTTGATCTCCTTGTAGAACAGGAAGCCCAGCACCGCCGCCGGCAGGAAACCCGCCATCAGGTTGATCACCAACCGCCGCGACGCCGGCTCGCTGGTGAGCGTCGTCGCCACGTGGCCAAGCTTGGCGCGGTACTCGAACACCACCGCCATGATCGCCGCCAGCTGGATTGCGATCATGAACACCTTGGCCTTCTCGCCGTTGAAGCCGAGCAGCTGCCCCGCGAGGATCAGGTGGCCGGTGCTGGAGATCGGCAGGAATTCGGTGAAGCCCTCGACGAAACCGAGGATGAGCGCATGCAGGATCTGGGTCGGGTCGGCCATGGAGAATGTGGACACAAAAAAGGCGCGCCCGTGCGGCGCGCCTGCGGATTATACGCGGGGTGGCTTTCGCCTTTCCGTCACTCTCGCAGCATCAGGCGGCGGCGCCGCGCAGCAGCGGGCAGCCGGTCACGCGGTTGCGTCCCTGCTGCTTGGCCTGGTAGAGACATTCGTCGGCAGCCGCGATCAGCGCATCCAGCGTGGGGTGAAGGTCTTCCCGCTGGGCGACGCCGACGCTCGCGGTGACGCTCGTCGTGCCGGTCTCGCCCGCCACGCGCACGCCGGAGATCGCTGCACGCAGCCGTTCGGCCAGGGCGATCGCTTCATGCAGGCTGGTTTGCGGCAGGAACACGATGAATTCCTCGCCGCCCCAGCGCGCCAGCACATCGCCCTGCCTGACCGACTGCCTGAGCACGCCGGCGAGCGTCTTCAGCACGGCGTCGCCGTGGGCATGACCGTGGGTATCGTTGATCTGCTTGAAAAGGTCGATGTCGAGCAGCATGACCGACGCGGCGTGTTCGTGACGGATCGCATTGCTCCATAGCGGCGCAGTCATGTCGTAGAAGGCGCGCCGGTTGTTGAGGCCGGTCAGCGGGTCGAGCTGCGCCAGGCGCTCGGCGCGCAGCCGCTGTTCCTGGCCGACACGGAACTGGTAGGCGAGCGCCAGCGCCAGCAGCGTGGCGTCGAACAGCATGCCGATCTCGACGGCGCGGAAGGTCCAGGCATTGTGCGGGATGAAGCCCCAGGTCGCGAGCGTGGTCAGCGCCGCGCCGGCCATCGCCGTGAGCGCGGCGATCAGGAAATAGCGCGCCGGCTTCTGTCCGGCGCGCACGGCGAGGACGCCGAGCGCCAGCATGATGCCGGTGAACAGGAAGACGAAGGTGAACGAGGCCAGCAGCGCGCCCTTCTGGCTGCCCGCCGCGACGGCGGCCGCCAGCACGGCGCCGAAAGCGGCACTGTAGGCGAGGACCGCCTTGCGCGCACGCGGAAAATACACGCCGAGGTCGAGGAAACGGATCGCGAACAAAAGCCCGCTGGCGCCGTAGAGGTAGATCAGGACGGGATTGGACCACTGCTGCCAGGCGGTCGCCTCGGGCCACAGCCAGGCGTAGCCGTGGCCGGTGTAGGCGATGTTCATGATCACGAACATGGCCAGGTAGAGCGCGTACGAAATGTAGCGCGCGCCGCGCAGGCTGGCGTAGAGCAGCGCGTTGTAGGCCATCAGCGCGAACAGGAAGCCGTAGACGACGCCGTAGCTGAGTTCCTGCCGCGTCTGGCGGACCCCGGCCGCATCCGCGCTTTGCAGGGTAATCGGCACGACCATGGGATCAGGCGTCTCGACGCGGATCAGTACCTCGCTGACGCCGGGCGCGAAGGTCTGATCGAACACGAAATAGCGGCTGGCGATGTCGCGCTCCGCAAAAGGCAGGCGGTCGCCGGCGCGCTGGCGCGCCACCAGCCGCCCCTGCTGCACCACGTAGATATCGAGCTGGTCGAGCCAGGCGGTCTCGATCGACAGTCGCCGCTGAACGGCTGCCGAGGACGGGTTGCCGACCGCGAAATGGATCCACACCGGCTGCGCGCCGATGCCGAAATTGAGCACCGGGCTGGTGCCCGGCGTGAAGCGCCCGGCCCGCGCGGCGGCGAGCGCAGCCGGCCAGTCGAGCCGGCCCTGCTGCTCCTGCATGAAGGTGGTGGCGCGACCGATCGCGGACGGATGTTCGACCGCCGTCGACAGCGGCGCGGCCGGCGCCAGCGCCGCCCAGAAGCAGGCCAGCGCGGCGGCGAGCCGGAAGATCAGTCTGTAGAGGGCGTGATGCAATTCCGGCTGCCGTTGCGGGGCGGATCAGACCTTGCGGTAGACCTCGGCACCCTGCTTCACGAACTCGACCGCCTTCACCTCCATGCCCTTTTCGAGGGCTTCGGCTTCGTTGAGGCCTTCCTTCGCGGCGAACTCGCGCACGTCCTGCGTGATCTTCATCGAGCAGAAGTGCGGGCCGCACATCGAGCAGAAATGCGCGACCTTGGCCGATTCCTTGGGCAGCGTCTCGTCATGGAAGGACTTCGCCTTGTCGGGGTCGAGGCCGAGGTTGAACTGGTCGTCCCAGCGGAATTCGAAACGCGCCTTGGACAGCGCGTTGTCGCGGATCTGCGCGCCGGGGTGACCCTTGGCGAGATCCGCCGCGTGCGCGGCAAGCTTGTAGGTGATGATGCCTTCCTTCACATCATCTTTATCCGGCAGGCCGAGGTGTTCCTTCGGCGTCACGTAGCACAGCATCGCGGTGCCGTACCAGCCGATCATCGCGGCGCCGATGCCCGAGGTGATGTGGTCGTAGCCGGGGGCGATGTCGGTGGTCAGCGGGCCCAGCGTATAGAACGGCGCCTCGGAACAGGACTCCAGCTGGATGTCCATGTTCTCCTTGATCAGCTGCATCGGCACGTGGCCGGGGCCCTCGATCATCACCTGCACGTCGTGCTTCCAAGCGACCTGGGTCAGTTCGCCGAGCGTCCGCAGCTCGCTCAATTGCGCCTCGTCGTTGGCGTCGTAGATCGAGCCCGGGCGCAGGCCGTCGCCCAGGCTGAAGGCCACGTCGTAGGCCTTCATGATTTCGCAGATCTCCTCGAAGTGGGTGTAGAGGAACGACTCCTTGTGATGCGCGAGGCACCACTTGGCCATGATCGAGCCGCCGCGGGAAACAATCCCGGTCATGCGGTTGGCGGTCATCGGCACGTAGCGCAGCAAGACGCCTGCGTGAATCGTGAAGTAGTCGACGCCCTGCTCGGCCTGCTCGATCAGCGTGTCGCGGAACATCTCCCAGGTGAGCTCCTCCGCCTTGCCATCGACCTTCTCCAGCGCCTGGTAGATCGGCACGGTGCCGATGGGTACGGGCGAATTGCGGATGATCCACTCGCGCGTCTCGTGGATGTTCTTGCCGGTGGACAGATCCATCACGGTGTCGCCGCCCCAGCGGATCGCCCAGGTCATTTTCTCGACCTCTTCCTGGATGCTGGAGCCGAGCGCGGAGTTGCCGATGTTGGCGTTGATCTTCACCAGGAAATTTCGGCCGATGATCATCGGCTCGGATTCCGGATGGTTGATGTTGTTGGGGATGATGGCGCGGCCGCGCGCGATTTCGCTGCGCACGAACTCGGGGGTGATCTCGTTCTGCAGCATCGCGCCGAAGTTCTGGCCGGGATGCTGGCGCGCCATCAGCGCGGCAAGCTTCGCGCCCTGCGGGCCGGAGGCCTTCAGCGATTCGAGGTAGGCGGCGCGGTTGTTGTTCTCGCGGATGGCGATGAACTCCATCTCCGGCGTGATGATACCTTGCCGTGCGTAGTGCATCTGCGTCACGTTCATGCCGGCCTTGGCGCGGCGCGGATGGCGGTGCAGGCCGGGGAAGCGCATCGTCGCCAGTTCGGGATTGGCGGCCTGCTGGCGGCCGTACTCGGAGGACAGGTCGCCGAGCACCTCGGTGTCGCCGCGCGCCTCGATCCATTTCGTGCGCAGCGCCGGCAGGCCCTGGCGGATGTCGATCTTGGCGTTGGGGTCGGTGTAGGGGCCGGAGCAGTCGTAGACGAAGATCGGCGGATTGGGCTCCGAGCGGGCGCCGCCGGCGCCGTTTTCGCCGCTGAACATCAGAGGCGTGTCGGCCTGGCTGATCTCGCGCATCGGCACGCGGATGTCGGGGGTGCTGCCCTCGACGTAGATCTTGCGCGAATTGGGCAGCGGCTGCACCGCGGCTTCATCGACGTGCGCGGTCGCGGCGAGAAATTTGGGGTTGGCGTTCATGGTGGCGGGCACTCCAAGATGATGGACGGAGGCCGCTGACAGCACCGCCCAGTGAAATTTCAAACGCGGGCGGCCCGGAAAGCCTCCCTACGGCGGTCTCAACCGCATCAGGTTCGAAGGGTATCTCTCACTCCATCCGGCGAAACGGCCGTCCGGAGACCCCTGGCGAGCGGCTCAAGGTAGCGGAAATGTGGAATAATTGCAAGGCAAGACCCCGTCTAACTTATTGATATTCAAGGGTACCGCATGGACATCGAGCAGGCGCGCTACAACATGGTGGAGCAGCAGATCCGCCCCTGGGATGTGCTGGATCAGGACGTGCTCGATCTCCTGTTCAAGGTGCGCCGCGAGGATTTCGTGCCGGACGCGCATCGCGCCCTTGCCTTCGTCGACATGGAAATCCCGCTCGGCCACGGCCAGGCGATGTGGACGCCCAAGCTCGAAGCCCGCGCCATCCAGGAACTCGCGATCCGTCCGACCGACCGCGTGCTGGAGATCGGCACCGGCAGCGGTTACCTCACCGCGCTGCTCGCGTCTCGGGCCGCCGAGGTCGTCTCGGTCGACATCGTCCCCGAATTCACCGCCGCGGCGACGCAGAAGCTGCGCGCCCACGGCCTCCACAACATCACCCTGCACACCGCCGACGCCGCGCGCGACTGGCCCGACGATGCCGGCTTCGACGTGATCGTGCTCACCGGCTCGACGCCCATCCTGTCCGACGCCTGGCGCCGCCGCCTGCGCGTGGGCGGCCGGCTGTTCGCCATCGTCGGCGAGGCGCCGGTGATGCAGGCGCAACTCGTCACCTGCACCGCGCCGGGCGCCACCCGCAGCGTCACCCTGTTCGAGACCTGCGTGGCGCCGCTGGCCAACGCCCCGCAGCCCGCCGCCTTCGTGTTCTAAGAGCCTGTTCCAGTGAGAATCATGCCCCGCGTTGAGACCAGGATCGGATGGATGCAAGGCGCAGTGCGCCGGCAAGGGCCGTTCCCTTGCCAAGCGCTGCAACGCCGCAGACGCCGACCCTGGTCTCAACCCGGAGGGCCGCCCGCCTGCGGGCGCATGGCCGTGTTGCGGGTCGCTCATTTGGAACAACCAAACCTCGCTCCCCGCGCCTTGCCCTGCATCCCGCAGACAGGCGGCGCGGGGCATGATTCCCACTGGAACAGGCTCTGCTAATGCGCCAGTTCCGCCCCGCCGAGCTCGCCGCCTACATCGAATCCGGCCACACGCCGGTGCTGCTCGACGTGCGCGAGCCGTGGGAATGGAATCTGTGCCGCCTGCCGGGCGCGGTCCTGATCCCGATGGGCGAGCTGCCGGCGCGTGCAGCGGAACTGAACAAGCAGGCCGAAACCGTGGTCATCTGCCATCATGGCGTTCGCAGTTATCACGCCGCGCGCTATCTTGAAACCATCGGGTTCGGCAATGTGGTCAACCTGTCCGGCGGCGTCGCCGCGTGGGCGGACGAGGTCGACCCGGCGATGCCGCGCTACTGAAAAAATCTAGGACTGGATCCATCATGCAACTCAAGCCCCTGTTTCTTGCCCTGACGCTGGCGCTGGCGCCCACCGCCCACGCGGCCAACCTGTCCGACACCTTCCGCGACGCCCAGGCCTACGATGCGCAATACGCCGCCGCCCGCGCCGCCTGGCAGGCCGGCCAGGAAAAATCCGTGCAGGGCCGCGCGGGGCTGCTGCCGCAGGTGAATCTTTCCGGCAACGTGCGCTACAACGAGATCGACTCCAGCCTGCCCGGCGGCGACGCCGACTACGATTCCAACGGCGCGGCGATCACCGCCGCCCAGCCGCTGTTCCGCATGCAGAACATCGTGCAGTACCAGCAATCGAAGAACCAGGTGAAGATCGCCGAGATGCAGTTCAAGGCGGCCGAGCAGGATCTGATCCTGCGCGTCGCCCAGGCCTACTTCGACGTGCTGCAGTCGCAGGACAACATCGCCTTCATCAACGCACAGAAGGCCGCAATCACCGAGCAGCTCGCCGCCGCCAAGCGCAACTTCGAGGTCGGCACCGCCACCATCACCGATACCCACGAGGCGCAGGCGCGCTACGACCTCGCCGTGGCGCAGGAAATCGCCGAGCAGAACACGCTCAACATCCGTCTGCGCGCACTGGAAAAACTGATCGGCAAACCGGCCGGCGCGCTCGACGTGCTGGCCGAACCGGCGCAGTTCCAGACCGAGACCGGCGCCATCGACGAATGGGCCAGCCGCGCCGCCGACGGCAACCTGCAGGCCGAGATCCAGCGCATCGCCAAGACCATCGCCGACCAGGAAGTCGAGCGCAACCGCGCCGGCCACTACCCCACGCTCGACGCGGTGGCCGGCTACACCATCGCCAACAGCCAGAATTTCGGCACCCTGCAGGTCGACACCAAGACCGCCAGCGTCGGCCTCGAGCTCAACCTGCCGATCTACCAGGGCGGGCTCACCAGCTCGCGCGTGCGCGAAGCCGTCGCCAACCAGGAAAAGGCGCGCCAGGATCTGGAGAACGCCACCCGCGAAGCCAGCCTGCAGGCCCGCCAGGCCTGGCTCAACGTCAGCAGCGGCGCCGCCCGCGTGCGGGCGCTGGAGCAGGCGCTCACCTCGACCAGGGCGCAGCTCGACTCGACCAAGCTCGGCCTGCAGGTCGGCGTGCGCACCAGCCTCGACGTGCTCGACGCCGAACAGCAGGTGCTCTCCGCCCGCCGCGATCTCGCCGGTGCGCGCTATGCCTATCTGCTGTCGGGCCTGTCGCTCAAGGCCGCGGTCGGCACGCTCAATCCGGCCGACCTCGCCGGGATCGACCAGCATCTGAAGCCGGCTTCATCGCAGTAACCACGTTCGCTAGCCCTTACACGGTGAGTCGTAGTCGCATGGCGCCGCTTAGGGCATTTGCACTCTTACTTGCCGCAGCTGTTGCAGCTGGCTATTTCTTTGAATGGTTGTGGCGAGAATGGCTGCTAGCAGCCGTGGTTTTGTTTGCATTGTTATTGTCGGGCGGCAACTTATTATTTTCAGACAGGAATCCGACCCTTCATGCTGTAGCCATCGGGACGGCGATCGGGGCCTTCGTCGGAAGTGTCATCGGGATAACCACCCACTTGTGATCCCCCAGCGCGTACACGATGAAAGCTGGCATTCACTACCAAAGCTAAAGTAACGGCGCCACCAGCCCCGCCACCCGCGCCGCCGCGCCGCGATGACGCGCCGCATAGGCCAGCCCCGCCTCGCCCATGCGCGTCCGCGCCGCGGCATCGTCGAGCAGCGCCAGCGCCGTTTGCACCAGTTCCGCCGCATCATCGACCCGCCGCGCCGCACCGGCCTCGATCGCCAGCCGCGTCGCTTCCTCGAAGTTGAAGGTGTGCGGCCCCACCAGCACCGGCCGCCCCACGCTCGCCGCCTCGATCAAATTCTGTCCGCCCAGCGGCATCAGGCTGCCGCCGACGAAGGCGACGTCGCACGCCGCGTAGTAGGCGAACAGTTCGCCGAGGCTGTCGCCGATCAGCACGCGCGTGTCCGCGCGCAAGGGCTCGCCGTCGAGCGCGCTGCGGCGCTGCAGCGTGAGCCCCGTCGCCTCGACCAGCCCCGCCACCTCGCCGAAGCGCTGCGGATGGCGCGGCACCAGCACCAGCAGCACGTCGGCCGGGGCGGCGTCGGCGAAAGCGCGCAGCAGCGGCGCTTCCTCACCCTCACGCGTGCTCGCCGCCAGCAGCACCCGCCGCGCGCCCCACTGTGTGCGCCAGCCGGCGCCGCGTTCGAGCAGCCCGGCCGGCGGCGCGATGTCGAACTTGAGATTGCCGGTGACGTGCACCGAGGACGCGCCAAGCTTCAACAGGCGCGCCGCGTCCGCCTCGCCCTGCGCCGCGACCACGTCGATCTTCTGCAGACAGGCGCGCGTGAGCGCCGGCAGCCGCGCATAGCCGCGCGCCGAACGTTCCGACAGCCGCGCATTCGCCAGCACCAGCGGAATTTTCTGCCGCGCCGCCGCATGGATCAGGTTGGGCCACAACTCGGTTTCCATCAGGATGCCGACGCGCGGCTGCGCGCGGCGCAGGAAACGCCGCATCGCGCCGGTGGTGTCGTAGGGCAGGTAGACGATGGACGCGAAGGCGCCGTAAAGCGCTTCCGCCGTGGCGCGCCCGGTCGGCGTCATGCAGGTGAGCAGGATGGGCACGCCGGGGTGGGCGTCGCGCAGCGCCGCGATCAGCGGCTGCGCCGCACGCATCTCGCCGACCGACACCGCATGGACCCACAGCGCGCCAGTGACCGGCGCCCGCCCCAACGCCAGCCGCTCGCCCCAGTGGCGGAGATAGCCGCGCTCGCGGCGGCCGCGCCACAAGAGGCGCAAGGGAATCAGCGGCGCGACCAGCAGCAATACGAGGCGGTAGAGCGTCCAGTCGAGGAGAAGGCGGAGGTTGGGCATCGCCGGGATTGTAAGGGAAGCGTCGACCCGGCTTCCGCTTCAGGCATGGCCGAGCGGACACAAGCCGCTTCGGCGAGCCCCGGACAGGCCCTTCGACTCCGCTCAGGACAGGCTTCGGGAAGGCTTGGATTGGGCAAGGGGCTCAGCCCGAACGGTACCTGCGATGCCGCACGGCCCCATGCTCCGTTTGTGGTGAGCCTGTCGAACCACATTCCAGCCAACCCTCGAACCCGTCAACAGGCCCGAGCCCCCGGCCACATGCCGCCAACCGCCGGTGGGGCATAAATACCCAGCCGCCAAGACTGCCGGGTACTTGGGCCCTCGGGTGCTAAACTTTCCCCCACCTTTGGAGACCCAACAATGAAAATCCTGCTCACCGGCGCCGCCGGGTTTATCGGCATGCACGTCGCGCAGATCCTCTTGAAGCGCGGCGACGAAGTCATCGGCATCGACAACCTCAACGACTACTACGACCCCGCGTTGAAGCTCGCGCGGCTCGAACAGCTCAAGCCCTACCCCAACTTCCGCTTCGTCAAGGACGACATCTCCGACCGCATGATGATGGAGGACCTGTTCGAGAAGGGCCACTTCGACGCCGTCATCAACCTCGCCGCGCAGGCCGGCGTGCGCTACTCGCTGAAGAATCCGCACGCCTACGTGCAGTCCAACCTCGTCGGCTTCGCCAACCTGCTCGAAGGCTGCCGCCACCACGGCGTCAAGCACTTCGTCTACGCCAGTTCATCCAGCGTCTACGGCGCCAACACCAAGATCCCGTTCTCGGTACACGACCCAGTCAACCACCCGGTCAGCCTCTACGCCGCCAGCAAGAAGGCCAACGAGCTGATGGCGCACACTTACTCGCACCTCTACGGCCTGCCCACCACCGGGCTGCGCTACTTCACCGTCTACGGCCCCTGGGGCCGGCCCGACATGTCGCCGTGGCTCTTCACCTCCGCCATCCTCGAAGGCCGCACCATCGACGTCTTCAACCACGGCGACATGATGCGCGACTTCACCTACATCGACGACATCGCCGACGGCACCGTGAAAGTGCTCGACCGCATCCCGCAGGGCAACCCGAACTTCGACCACAAACACCCCGACCCCGCCACCAGCCACGCGCCCTACCGCATCTACAACATCGGCAACCACACCCCGGTGCAGCTGATGGATTTCATCGGCACGATCGAGAAGGCACTCGGCCAGGAAGCGAAGAAGAACTTCCTGCCGATGCAGGACGGCGATGTGCAGGCGACCTATGCCGACGTCGACGACCTCATCCGCGACACCGGCTTCAAGCCGGCGACGACGCTGGAGTATGGGATCGGGAAGTGGGTGGAGTGGTATCGGAAATATAAGAACCTTGGCTGAACTGAATGAGATAACCCAAGCTGACCCCATTAGTTCTTCCCGGATGCACTAAAGCGCGCCGGTTATTTCAGACGTTAGACCTCACAGAAAACCTAGCACATGCTTAAGGACGTAGTCGCTGCCACAGAACTCCGCATGAAGTCCAAGCTTGCAGAGGCTCGGGCGAAGTTCCAGCACTCTGGCCTCAAGGGTGACGTCGTTGAATGTGCGGTACGTGATTTTCTTCGGGGCTTCCTGCCGCGCCGCTTAGCGGTTGGCACCGGCGAGGCAATTGATCTCAACGGCCGGCGAACTCCACAAATTGATCTCGTAATAGCCAACGAAGACCATCCATTCACTTTCGCTGGCGACGACCCTGGACTCTTTTTCATTGAAGGAGTGGCCGCGGCGGGAGAGGTCAAGACGATTCTCACCAGTGCTCATCTAGAGTCAACGATTCAAGCGTCGCGTCGCTGGAAACAGCTGACCGCAGATCCAGGTATGAACTCCTCCGTTTCGGCTAACCCTGTTGATCTAGAGCGCTTCTACAGAACACCACCCTACTTTCTGCTTGCACTGGAGAGCCAGCTTAGCCTCGCTGCTCTGCACAAGGCACTTACGAGCAGAGGGCATTATGGTCAAGCGAACACTCCGCGCCAAATAGATGCTGTCTTTGTCCTCGATCAGGGCTGTCTAATTGATTGCGGCTTGGGCAACGGAGGGTTTGGGATACAGGACGAATCCGGCAGGAAACTACAAGGGTGGTCCCAAGCCGCGGGAGACACTGCACTTTTTAATCTGTTAGCTTGGCTAACGATTACTATGCCACGCGTTATCAGATACGAGCCGGTCCTTTCCAAGTACATGGTTAGCAAGCCAAAGCAAGGAAACCTAACCACTTAGTAATCAATGGGGTCAGTTCAGGCCCCGGTTTTCTGAAACGCCATCACGCTGTCGTCACCCAACGACACCCATGATTCAAGCTATCTTCTTGTTTTACCGGGTCATTCCAAAACCCTCAGCCATGCAGCGTCGCCACTGAGCGACGTTTTACCCCCTCTCGCGCCCTGCTCCGACCCGGCTCGATCCGCTATCTGCCTGTTCGAAAACAGCTTTCGCGTGCTGGCACGGCTGTTGCCATTGTCCTCTCGTGCCCAATTCCGGGTGCAACCACACCAGAGCGTTTCAACCCCAGTTACCGAGAGAGACAACCCCATGCTCAAGACTTTCATGCAACCCGGCACGTCCGGCACCTCCCGCAGCGACTCGACCCGCACGAGCCCGTCGACCTATGCGTCGGGCCGTACGAGCGAGCCGGCCAAGCCTGCCGAACCTGCCAAGGAGGACGCCAAGGCCGAATCCACCGCGCCCGCGCGCAACGACGAGGGCAGCAAGCTGATCGTCGGCCCCAACATCAAGCTGAAAGGCTCCGAAATCACCGACTGCGAAATCCTGGTGGTGGAAGGCCGCGTGGAGGCATCCATGAAAAGCCGTGATATCCGCATCTCCGAGGGCGGCGTGTTTTCGGGCAAGGCCGAGATCGACGTGGCGGAGGTGCGTGGCACCTTCGAGGGCGAGTTGACCGCCCACAAGCGGCTGGTGATCTATTCCACCGGCAAGGTCAACGGCACGATCCGCTACGGCGCCCTGATGGTCGAGGAAGGCGGCACGATCAGCGGCAACATGGCCTCGCATGCGGACGGCCCCAGCCTGGCCCGGGTGACGGAGGCCGCCGCGCCCGCCGCATCGTCCGAGCCGGCCGACGAAAAAGCGGCGGAGCCGGAACAGGCCGGCTCGGTGTTCGGCCGCAGCCAGCGGCGCCAGGCTTGAGCGAGCACATGCGGACCTCCCGCTGTCGTCGATACGCGACAGCGGCGGGCCGGGGGCGGGCGCTCGAACGCAATCTGCTGCGCTTCGGTGCGCGCCGGGTGGTGGCGCGGCTGCGCGCGGTGCGCGTCGACAGCGATCTCAATCGCCTCGCGGTGCTGATGCTCTACCGGGTCTTCGCCCGCACACAGACCGGAACGCTGGCGACGGCTAGAGCTTCGCGCTGCGCCCGCCGTCGACCGCCAGGATCTGCCCCGTCACATAGTGCGTATCCATCGCGAAGAAGCGCACTGCCAGCGCGATATCGCTGGGATCCCCGGCGCGTTTCAGCATCGTGTGCGAGACGATGCGCTGGCGCGAGACCTCGTCGAAGTTCGAATCGCCCTCGGGCCACATGATCGGCCCGGGTGCGATGCCGTTGACGCGTACTTCGGGCGCGAGCTCGCGCGCCAGTGATTTGGTGAGGCCGACCAGCCCCGCCTTGGCGACGGAATACACGACGTAGCTCTTCATCGGCCGGTCGGCGTGGATGTCGGTGATGTTGATGATGCAGCCGCGCCGCTTTTTCAGTTCGTGGGCGGCGGCCTGCGACAGAAACATCGGCGCCTTGAGATTGCTGCCCATCAGGTCGACCCAGTCCTTCTCGGTGATGCTGCCGACTGGCGTGGGGTAGAAGCTCGACGCGTTGTTGAGCAGCACGTCGAGCCCGCCGAAGGTGGCGACGGTCTGGTTCACCAGCGCGGGCAGCCCGCCGATGTCGAGCAGGTCAGCCTGGATCAGCGCGACCGAATCGGGGCGGATGGCGTTGAGCTCGTCCTGCAGCGCGCGCGCCTCGGTGGCCGAGCTGCGGTAGTGGATCATCAGGTTGGCACCGGCCGCGTGCAGCAGGCGGGCGGACGCCGCGCCCACCCGCTTGGCCCCGCCGGTGATCAGTACGACTTTGCCTTGCATCGGGATTCACCCTTATAGTCCGTGGACTTTCCATTATCCCCGAACTATCCCGCCGCATGCTGCCCGCCCCCTCCGCCGACGCTCTTGCGCACAGCCAGCGCGTCGCCGCGCATCTGCGGTCGCTGATCGACGACGCCGGCGGATGGATCCCGTTCTCGCGTTTCATGGAAGCCGCGCTGTATGCGCCGGGACTCGGCTACTACAGCGCCGGCGCAGCGAAGTTCGGCACTGCCGGCGACTTCGTCACGGCCCCCGAGATGACGCCGCTGTTCGGCCGCACGCTGGCGCACGCGATCGCACCGGTGCTGGCCGAAACGGGCGGCGAGGTGCTGGAGCTGGGCGCCGGCAGCGGGCGGCTGGCGGCGGACGTGCTGGGCGAGCTGGAACGGCTCGGCACGCTGCCGGCGCGCTATGCGATTCTCGAAGTCAGCGCCGATCTGCGCGAGCGGCAGCAGGAAACGATCACGCGCACGCTGCCGCATCTCGCCGGACGGGTGCAGTGGCTGGATGCGCTGCCTGCAGGTTTCAGCGGCGTGATCCTCGGCAACGAGGTGCTCGACGCATTGCCGGTGGACCTGGTGCACTGGACCGACGCCGGGCCGCTGGCGCGCGGCGTGTCTGTGTCGGATGCCCGCCCTTCGACAAACTCCGTTCGTCCTGAGCGTGTCGAAGGGCGAACGGAGTTTGCGTGGCAGGATCGTCCGCTCAACGACCCTCTACTGCGTGCACGCGCCGAAGCGCTCGATCTCGCGCCCGGCTACGTCTCGGAAATCAATCTCGCCGCCGACGCGCTGATCGCCTCGCTCGCGCAGTCGCTCACACAGGGCCTGATCCTGCTGATCGACTACGGTTTTTCCGGCGCCGAGTACTACCACCCGCAACGCCACATGGGCACGCTGCGCGCGCATTACCGTCATCACGCGCTCGACGATCCGTTTCATCTGCCCGGGCTATGCGACCTCACCGCGCACGTCGACTTCACTGCAGTGGCACGGGCGGGCATGGCGGCGGGGCTCGCGGTCGCGGGCTACGCGAGCCAGGCGAATTTCCTGCTGAACAGCGGCCTGACCGAACTGCTGATGCAGACGCCGCCGACCGCCGCCGCGGCTTATCTGCCGCAGGCGAACGCGGTGCAGCGGCTGGTGTCGCCGGCCGAGATGGGCGAGCTGTTCAAGGTGATCGGATTGACGAAGGGCGAGGTCGCGCCGCTGGCGGGGTTTGCGCGCGGGGATCGGCAGCATTCACTGTAAGCCTCGCGCGTCCGTTTCCACCGTTCGGGCTGAGCTTGTCGAAGCCCAAGGTTTGCGCTGAGATACCCTTCGACAAGTCTGACTGAGTTCATCGAAGGGCTCAACACGAACGAAACCAACAACGCGCCGTTCGCCCTGAGCTTGTCGAAGGGCCTCTCCAAGTGGGCCCAGGGCCGCTTCGGCAAGCTCAGGACAGGCTTCGACAGGCTCAGCCCGAACGGTGCTGAGGGTTATCGTCACCGACGTGCCCAAGCCCAATTGATATTGCTGGGTACTGACGTCCGTCAGAAAGAGCGGCTCACACCAGCGGCAGCTGCACGTCCTCTTCTTCCGGCGCCAGGCGCGTGACACGCACGGCATGCAGGCGACGGCTGTCCGAACGCAGCACGCTGAACTGGAAGCCGTCGAACTTCACCGATTCGCCGCGCTTGGGCAGGTGGCCGAAGCGCGAGACGACCAGCCCGCCGACGGTGTCGAATTCCTCGTCGGAGAAATTCGCGCCGAGGGTCTGGTTGAAGTCGGCGATCTCGGTGCCGGCCTTCACGCGGAACACGCCCTCGTTCTCGCGGATGATGTTGTCTTCGGTCTCGTCGAAGTCGTACTCGTCCTCGATGTCGCCGACGATCTGCTCGAGCACGTCCTCGATGGTGACGAGTCCGGCGACGCCGCCGTATTCGTCGACGACGATGGCGATGTGGTTGCGGTTGGAGCGGAATTCCTTCAGCAGCACGTTGAGCCGTTTCGACTCGGGGATGAACACGGCCGGGCGCAGCATGCCGCGGATGTCGCTGTCGGACTCGGCATAGTGGCGCAGCAGGTCCTTCGCCAGGAGGATGCCGATGACGTCGTCCTTGTCCTTGTCGATGACCGGAAAGCGCGAGTGCGCGGTTTCGATGACGTAGGGAATGAATTTTTCGGGCGGATCGTTGATGTCGACCACGTCCATCTGCGCGCGCGGGATCATGATCTCGCCGACGCGCATCTCGGACACCTGCAGCACGCCCTCGATCATCGCCAGGGCGTCGGCATCCATCAGGTTGTTTTCGTAGGCGCCGTGCAGCAGTTCGATCAGCTGTTCACGGTCTTCGGGTTCGCGCATCAGCCAGTGGGAGAGGCGCTCGAGCAGGCTCGGT
This sequence comes from Pseudomonadota bacterium, assembly GCA_041639215.1. Classification (GTDB taxonomy): domain Bacteria; phylum Pseudomonadota; class Gammaproteobacteria; order Burkholderiales; family Thiobacillaceae; genus Thiobacillus. The sequence goes on from JBEQCP010000001.1 coordinate 82,156, forward strand.
TTATGACTACTGTCTGGGTCCATATTGCGTCAGGACGTATAGGGATTGGGGATGTGGAATCGTTTCAGTATAACGGCTTCGCGCGATTCCATGATGTCGGCGTCCGCCGGGTCGAGGTGGTCGTAACCCTGCAGGTGCAGCACGCCGTGCACGGTCATGTGCGCGTAATGATTTTTCAGTGGCTTGCCCTGCTCGCGCGCCTCGCGTTCGACCACGGGCGCGCAGATCACGACGTCGCCGCCCAGCATGCCCCGCCCTGATTCATCGCGGCCAATTTCGCCGTATTCGAAGGTCAGCACGTTGGGCACGTAGCCCTTCTTGCGGAAGTCCTGGTTGAGCGCCTGCGCTTCGTCGGCGTCGACGATGCGCACGGTGATCGCGGCACTGTGTTCGAGCGCGGCGGCGACCCAGCGGCGCACCTGCGCGCGGCTCGGCAGGTCGTCCGCCTCGCTGGCGAACTGCACCGACAGGCTTAACTCAGGATCGGCCACGTTCTTCGGTTTCCGCGCGGCGCGCGGCGTAGGCGTCGACGATGCGGCCGACCAGCGGGTGACGCACCACATCCTCGGACTGGAAGTGGGTGAAGGCGATGCCGCGCACGTCGGCCAGCACGTCGGCGGCATCGATCAGGCCCGACTTCACGTGCTTGGGCAGGTCGATCTGCGTCGGGTCGCCGGTAACGACGGCGCGGGCGCCGAAGCCGATGCGCGTCAGGAACATCTGCATCTGCTCGGGCGTGGTGTTCTGCGCCTCGTCGAGGATGATGAAGGCGTGGTTCAGCGTGCGGCCGCGCATGAAGGCGAGCGGCGCGACCTCGATCGCGTGGCGCTCGATCAGGCGCGTGACCTTGTCGAAGCCCATCAGGTCGTAGAGCGCGTCGTACAGCGGGCGCAGGTAGGGGTCGACCTTCTGCGTGAGGTCGCCCGGCAGGAAGCCGAGGCGCTCGCCGGCTTCGACCGCGGGGCGCGTCAGCACCAGGCGCTTGACCTGCTCGCGCTCGAGCGCGTCGACCGCGCAGGCGACCGCGAGGTAGGTCTTGCCGGTGCCGGCGGGGCCGATGCCGAAGGTGATGTCGTGGCTGCGGATGTTCTCGATGTAGCCGCCCTGGCGCGGGGTGCGTGCGCGCAGGTCGGCGCGGCGGGTGCGCAGCGCCGGGCCTTCCTCGTCGGCGCGGCCGCGCGTGAGCTCGACCAGGCCAAGCTGGATGTCGTCCAGGCTGAGTTCATCGTGGGCGCGATTGTAGAAATGCTCGACCGCCTGCGCGCCCTTTTCCGCCTGCGCGGCGTCGCCGCTCACTCTAAAACTCGACCCACGACGGCCGATGGTGACGTCGAACGCCGCCTCGATCTGGCGCAGGTTCTCGTCCATCGGCCCGCACAGGTTGGCGAGGCGCCGGTTGTCTTCGGGGGCCAGGCGCAGTTCGACCACGCTATTGAGGGCTTTACTCACGGCAGCTCCGTTCGGGCTGAGCCTGTCGAAGCCTGTTCGCGATTTCTACGGCGCTTCGACAGGCTCAGCGCGAACGGTTTTGAAAAATTCTTCATAACTTGAAGCCGCTGCTATTCAACCGTAACGACTTCGCCGCGCAGGCTGTGCGGGTAGGCCTCGGTAATGGTGACGTCGACGAACTGCCCGACGAGGCGCGCATTGCCCGGGAAATTGACGATGCGGTTGTTGTCGGTGCGGCCGGCCAGTTCCTCCGCGTTCTTGCGCGCATGGCCTTCCACCAGAACGCGCTGCACGCTGCCGACCATGGCGCGGTTCACCGCCTGCGCCTGCGCCTCGATTTGGGCCTGCAGTTGCATCAATCGCTGGGTCTTGAGTTCCGCGCTCACATCGTCAGGATAGTCCGCCGCCGGCGTGCCGGGGCGTTTGCTGTAGATGAAGGAGAAGCTGGCATCGAAGTTGAGCTCGGTCACCAGCCTCATCGTCGCTTCGAAGTCGGCCTCGGTCTCGCCCGGGAAGCCGACGATGAAGTCGGACGACAGGCAGAGGTCGGGGCGCTGTTCGCGCAGCTTGCGGATGATCGACTTGAACTCGAGCACGGTGTGGCCGCGCTTCATCGCTGCGAGGATGCGGTCGGAACCCGACTGCACGGGCAAATGAAGGTGCGACACCAGCTTGGGCAGCTTGCCGTAGCACTCGATCAGGCGCTGCGTCATTTCGCGCGGGTGGCTGGTGGTGTACCTGATTCGTTCAACGCCGGGGATCTCGTGCACCATCTCCAGCAGGAAGGCGAAGTCGGCGGTGCCGCCGTCGTGCAGCGCGCCCTGGTAGGCGTTGACGTTCTGCCCCAGCAGCGTGATTTCCTTGACGCCGTGCTCGGCCAGCTGCGCGACTTCGGCGATGACGTCGTCGAACGGGCGCGAGACTTCCTCGCCGCGCGTGTACGGCACGACGCAGAAAGTGCAGTACTTGGAGCAGCCTTCCATGATCGAGACGAAGGCCGCGCCGCCCTCGACCCGCGCGGGCGGCAGGTGGTCGAACTTCTCGATCTCGGGGAAGCTGATGTCGACCTGGGCGCGGCCGGTCTCGCGTTTTTTGGCGATCAGCTCGGGAAGGCGGTGCAGCGTCTGCGGGCCGAACACCACGTCGACGAAAGGCGCGCGCGCGACGATGGCGGCGCCTTCCTGGCTGGCGACGCAGCCGCCGACGCCGATAATCAGATTCGGGTTCGCCTGCTTCAGGTGGCGCACCCGGCCGAGGTCGTGGAACACCTTTTCCTGCGCCTTCTCGCGCACCGAGCAGGTGTTAAACAGGATGACGTCGGCGTCTTCCGGCGATGAAGTCGGCGTGAGGCCTTCGGAGGCATTGAGCACGTCGGCCATCTTGTCCGAGTCGTACTCGTTCATCTGACAGCCGAAGGTTTTGATGTAGATCTTTTTCATGAGGGCGCCGGGACAGTGAATAGACTGGGGGCGGAGACTGCCGCGCGAAAACGGCGGCAGGCGGGAATCTGGTGGTGATGGGCAGACTTGAACTGCCGACCCCCGGATTATGAATCCGATGCTCTAACCAACTGAGCTACATCACCTTTTTCCGACGACAGGTCGCGGAAAGCCGCGCATTTTAGCCGAGCCGGAGCAGGTCTGTCTAGCCCGCCCGGATCACTGCGGCCGCAGCTTCGCCAGTTCGTCGAGCACGCTGATCAGCAGTTCGCGCCCCAGCGGACCCATGCCGGCGACCAGCTGGTCGGCATCGCGCTCGCCGTTGACGAGCCGCCGCATGCGCCCGCCCAGCATCGCCATGTCGCCGCCCGCCTTCATCATCTGCTCGGCCATGTTGGCGAGCACTGACATCGCCTGGGCGTCGCCCCGGGCCGAGGCGTCGATCAAGGCAGCGAGGCCGGGCGCGGCGGCGCTGCCGTCCGGCTGGGTGTCGAGCGGCGGCAACGTGGCCGGGTTGTCGAAGCCACGCAGGACGGCGTCGAGCAGGATGGCGTCTTCCTCGTCCAGGCCCAGCATAATCGACGGATCGCGGCGGCCGTTGATGACGTGGCGCAGGGCACCGACCAGCCGCGCCCAGCCGGCCTGTTCGGCGGCGTCGAGCTGCTTCATCAGGTCGGGCAGCTGGCTGCGGTCGCGCAGCGCGTTGACGACGGTGTGGATGAAGGACGCGTGGACGCGCAGGACCTGTTCGACGGCGGGGGGGAGTTGGGCCATGTTCTTGGTGAGCGGTGAGCGGTGAGCGGTGAGCGGTGAGCGGTGAGCGGTGAGCGGTGAGCGGTGAGCGGTGAGCGGTGAGCGGTGAGCGGTGAGCGGATTGTCCGGTCAGGGGGCGGGGTTGGCAATGGTGGGATGCAGCGGCACGTTCTCGATGTGCCAGTGAGCGCTTGCCCACGCCAGGAGCTCGTCCGGCCCCGCGCCCACCAGATCGGCCGGCGGCGGGTGGCCGAGCGCGGCGAGCGCCTGCGCCAGCACGATGCGGCGTCCGCGCTCGGGCAGCGCCGGGGCAAGCGTCTGCTTGGACAACTTCTGCCCGGCGGCGTTGGTGACGAGCGGCACATGCGCGTAGGACGGAGTCGGCAGGCCGAGCAGGCCCTGCAGATAAACCTGGCGCGGGGTGTTCCACAGCAGGTCGGCGCCGCGCACGACGTGAGTGACGCCCTGGAAGCCATCGTCGACCACCACGGCGAGCTGGTAGGCGAACAGGCCGTCGGCGCGCCTGACGACGAAGTCGCCGACTTCGTGCGCCAGGTCCTGTTGCAGCGCGCCGTGGATGCGGTCGATGAAGTGCGCGCTCACATCCCCCACCCGCACGCGCCAGGCGTGCGCCTCCCGGCGCGGCGCCGCATGCAGCCGACAAGTGCCCGGGTAGACGATTTCGCCCTCGGCGTTGCGCGGCGCATCGGCCAGCTGGCTGCGGCTGCAGCTGCAGGCGAACACCGCGCCCTGGCCGCGCAGCGCATCCAGTGCCGCCGCGTAGGCGGCGTCGCGCTGCGACTGGTAGAGCACGGTGCCGTCCCAGGTGAAGCCGTAGGCTTCGAGCTGACGCAGGATGGTGTCGGCGGAAGCCTGATCGCAGCGCGGGCGATCGAGGTCTTCCATGCGCACCAGCCAGCGTCCGCCGGCCGCGCGGGCGTCGAGCCAGCTCGCCAGCGCGGCGACCAGCGAGCCGAGATGCAGGGGACCGGTGGGCGACGGTGCAAAGCGCCCGATGGTGGCCGGCTGCGCGCTCAAGCGGCGCGGGTGAGCATCAGCTGCGCCGGCATCGGCGCCGGGAAACCGGCTTCGGCGAGCGCTTCGCGGATCACGCGGTTGCCGTCGAAGTACACCTGCCAGTAATGGTCGGTGTGGCAGAACGGGCGCACTGCGAGCACCGGCCCGACCAGGTTGAATTCGAGAATCTCGACTTCGACGGCCGGCTCGGGCACGACGTTGGGGATCGCCTGCAGTTTCTCGCGCAGCAACTCCATGGCGGCGACGTGGTCGGCGCCGCCGGCGAGCTGGCACTTCAGCTCGACACGGCGGAAGGCATTGGTGCTGAAGTTCTGGATGGTGTCGCTGAAGATCTTGCTGTTGCCGATGATCGTGAAGACGTTGTCGGGGGTATCGAGGCCGGTGGCGAACAGGCCGATTTCCCTGACCGTGCCGGTGACACCGCCGGCGGTGATGAAATCGCCGACCTTGAACGGCTTCAGCACGATGAGGAAGGCGCCCGCCGCGAAATTGGACAGCAGCCCGCCCCATGCAGCGCCGATGGCGATGCCGATGCCGGCGACCAGGGCGGCGAAGGTCGTCGTCTGCACCCCGAAGTAGCCGAGGATGGCGACCACCAGCACGATGTTGAGAGTGACCGCGAGGAAGCTGCCGATGTAACGCATCAGCGTGGGATCGACCTTCTGTCTTTCCAGCACGCGCTGCAGCATGCGCCCGGCCAAGCCGATCAGCCAGCGACCGATGATCCAGAAGGCGATCGCGGCGAGAATTTTCATCCCCACCTCCGTGGAGTAGGCGGCGACGATATCGGTGTAACGCTGGATATCCTTGTCCATATTGGGCTCCCTGAAAAGTTCAAGCAATCACGGGGTCGGCTTCTTGCAGGCCTCAAGACTGCATTCTAGTTGACGCCTAGAAATCGATGCCCGGCTGTGCCTTCACCCCGGCGCGGAAGGCGTGCTTCTCGTCGGCGATGACGGACACGGTATCGGCCAGTTCAATCAGGGCCGCCGTCGCGGCGCGACCGGTGACGACGACGTGCTGCATCGGCGGCCGATGCGCCAGCGCGTCGAGCACGGTGTCGGCGTCGAGGTAGCCGTAGCTCAGGAGATACGTCAGTTCGTCGAGCACCACCAGCTGATACGAAGGATCGGCCAGCATGCGCGCGGCGATCGCCCAGCCGCGCCGGGCGGTGGCGATGTCCTGTTCGCGGTTTTGCGTGTCCCAGGTGAAGCCGTCGCCGGTGACGTGCCATTCGGCGAACTTGCCGAGGAAGGCTTCCTCGCCGGTGTCGGTACGGCTCTTGATGAACTGCACCACGCCGACCTTCATGCCGTGGCCGAGCGCGCGCGCGACCATGCCGAAGGCCGAGCTGCTCTTGCCCTTACCGTTGCCGGTGATGACGAGCAACAGTCCGTGCTCGTCACGGGCGGCGGCGATGGCGGCATCGATCACTGCTTTCTTGCGCGCCATGCGCGCGGCGTGACGCGCGTTCCTGTCCGTTTCGCTCATGCGCTTGTCCGTTCTGCCAGGTTCATGTCAAGGTCTATCCTGAATATTCGTCCACATCGGGGAATTCCGCCATGATCGGGATCCGCAACGCTTTCATTCTTCCCCTGCTTGCCGGCATGCTGGCCATGGCGGGATGCGATGAAATTGCCACCGGAGAAAAGGCGCAATCCCTCGCCGTCAGCGAAAACGATGCCGGCGGCTACGGCCCGGCCGCCCTCTCGCTGACCCCCGACATGGCTCCGGTCGCGCTCAACTTCCGCGCCGAGCACGGCGACGATCCCGCCGAGGTGGGCAAATGGAACAGCTATCGCGCCACGCTCAGTCTTGGCGGGCAGGAAGTCGCGGCCGGCCAGTTCAACATCAACCATACCGGCACGCTGGACGCGCCGCAGGGTTCGCCCTACCTGCTCAAGAACATGCTGACGGTCCATCCCGCCGAGGCCGGCGAGTATGAACTTGTCATCACGCCGACCAAACCGGTCGAGGTCAAGCTCAGCGGCACCCGGATCGAAGTGCGGCGCAACGTGCGGGACAGCGGCGCCGCACACTAGGCGATCACCTCGGCGCGTACGCCAGTTCGACCAGCGCGCTGCGGCCCTGTGTGGCGTAGCCGTGCACCAGCATGTAGTCCTTGTCCAGCAGGTTGACCAGCTTGGCGGAGAGCTTCCAGTCGCGCGCCGGCTTCCAGCCGAGATTCAGGTTAAGCGCGGCATGGCCGGGCACGATCACGCGTGAAAAGGTCGTGGCATGGACATCGGGATGCGGCCCGGACGCCAGCACCTCGGCGCGCCAGTCGAACGCCCCGCGCGCTTGCCCGAGTGAAAGGCTGCCGAAGCGGTCGGCGCGTCGCAGCAGACCGAGTCCGGTCGATTTGTCTTCGGGATTCTGGAAAGTCAGCGCGCTGCGCACGTCGAGCCCGCCGAGCTTGCCGCTCCACGACAGTTCGACGCCGCGGTTTTCCGCACGGTCGACGTTGGTGGCGTTCCAGGTCGGCGGCACGAAGTTGATCAGATCGCGGGTACGGGTCACGAAGGCGGTGACGCGCGCGAGGCCAAGCGCCCCGCTGTAGGTCAGGCCCGCCTCCGCGCTGCGCGCACGCTCGGGATCGAGCGCCGGATTGCTGCCAAACGGCCCGTACAGCTCGTTGAAGGTGGGGGCGCGGAATGCGCTGGAGACGCTGGCCGCGACGCGCACGGCCGGCGTCAGGCGATATCCCAACCCCAGCAGGCCGGTGGTGGCGCCGCCGACGTCGCTGTAGTCGTCGTGACGTGCGCTCAGTTGCACGTCGAGCGCGCCGGCGGCAAGCGTGTAGCCGGCGGTGAAGCTGGTCACCCGACGCGCGTCGTCGCTGTAAGCCGCGTTCGTGTCGAGCTGCTGCCACAGGCCACCGAAGCCCAGGTGGATGACACCCTGTCCCGAAGTGATCTGGTTGTTCCAGTCCAGCTGGCGATTGCGGGTCTTGAAGCGGCTTTTAGGCACGCCGTTCAGATCCGATTTCAGATCATCGCTGCCCTGCGCAAGCTGGATGCGGCTGTGCCAGTTCGGCAGCCAGCGGTTCTCACTGAAAACACTGAGCGCCGTCAATGTCTGCTCGCTGTGGTTCTGCGAGGTGCCGTCGAATTCGATATCGCCACGCGACTGGAACGCGGTCAGGCCGAAGTCGTGCCCGGCCCGGATGCGGTGGGTAAGCGTCAGGCTCAGCGTGGTGTTGCGGTAGGCGTCGTCGTCGACGTCCGCGGCGGCAAAGACGAACGGCGTCGGAACGAATTCGCTGCGGGCACTGGAGAACCCGTCGGTTCGCGTGCGCGCCGCGCCGACGCGCACGCGCGTGTCACCGAGCGCACCGCCGAGCGCCAGCCCCAGGCTGCGCGTGCCCTCCGCTCCCGCACCGATCTTGCCGGACAGCTTCATCTCGCCCGTGCCGCGTCGGGTGAAGACCTGCACCACCCCGCCGATTGCCTCGGAACCGTACACGCTGGACACGTTGCCGCGCACGATTTCGATACGCTCGACCTCGTCGAGCAGAATCTGATCGATGGCCGTCGCCCCGGTGGTGGCGGAATTGACGCGCACGCCGTCGATCAGTACCAGGACGTGATCGGATTCCGAGCCGCGAATGCGGATCGCGCTCTGCTGCCCGATGCCGCCAGTCGTCGCGATTTCGACCCCCGATTCCTGCCGCAGCAGGCTGGGCAGATCGGTCGCCGTCGACGATTCGATGTCCGCCCGCGTGATGACGCTGGTGTGCTGCAACGGCGCCGCCAGCGGCTGCGCGCTGCGCGTCGGCGTGACGACGATGGTTTCGCCGACGAATTCCGGCAGGAGTTCCGCCTGGGCGGAAGCAATGAAGGCAACGCCCAGGGCGAGCGCAAGCGGGGTTTGACGCATGATAGAAGTCCGGTTTGGGCGCCCGGTTCCCCGCGGGCGCGTTGCACGATCCGCTGGTTGACGCTCGTCGCACCAGGGTCCAGGCCGGTATCCGGGCTCGCGCCTGAAGTGCATCGCCTTCCCGGGCGGACCCAGTGGCGTGTGTGATGCACCGTTTAGCGCTTACCGTTGCGGGGGCAGCACAGGCTTGATGGCACGCAGCCATGACCTGTTTCCCGTTTATCCTCGGCGGCGGAACGCCGCGTCGGCACCTGAAGGCGCGCATTATAAGCGGCGATTGACCCTGCGCGCGACGGCCCCTGCGGAGGGGTCGCTGCGCAGCAGCGGGGTACCTACCGGCGTACTCCTTGCGAGTGCTATAGTCCCGCCCATGCACGCCGAACTCGATACCCTCGAAGCGAAGATCCGCCAGGTGGCCGAGCTGTGCCACACGCTGCGCCAGGACAATCTCGCGCTGCGCCAGCAGTTGCTGGCGGCACAGCAGGACAACAAGCAATTGACGACCCGGCTCGACGCCGCGAAGACACGTCTGCAGGCGCTGCTCGACACCCTGCCGGAGGACGTCTGATGGCCGGCCCGCGTTCCCTCGAGATCACCATCCTCGGCCGCAGCTACAAGGTGGCGTGCTCGCGCGAGGAGGAATCGGCACTGGTGGCGGCAGCCGACTACCTCGACGAGAAAATGCGCGAGATCCGCGACAGCGGCAAGGTGATCGGTGCCGAGCGCATCGCCATCATGGCGGGACTCAACCTGGCGCACGATCTGCTGACCCAGGGCGGCGGCGGCCTGGTCGAGGAAGCACGCGGCCGCCTGGCACAGTGCAATACGCTGCTCGACGCAGTGCTGGAAGATCAGGACAAACTCTTCTAAACTAGATTCCGCTCCCTGCGGTGTTCGAGGCCGGCTGCAATTTCTCTGAACCAATGCATACGTGCAAGGCTGCGGTCTATTCCGGTGCGGGTGTGCGCGTGACACGTCTCATGTGCCCAAAGCGCCTTTGATCGCGGCCGTCTTGAACCCAGGTTCAAGAGTCCGCGGCCGGTCACGGCACAGGCGGGGAGCCTCTTCCCTACATGGATAAATACACCCTACGCCGCCAGCTCAAGGCCGCGCGCAGCGCGCTCAGGCCTGCCGAGCGCCATCGTGCATCGCGCGCAGCGCTGCGGCTGGCGTTGCGTCACGGCCTGCTGCTGCGCGCCCGGCGCATCGGCTTCTACCTGCCGCAGGGCGGCGAGTTCGACGTCCATCCCCTGCTCAACCAGGCGCTGTGCATGCAGCGCGACTGCTACCTGCCGGTGCTGCCGCGGCGCGGGCGGGTGATGCGTTTCGGAAAGGTGGACCGCCACACGCGCATGGCGCCGAACCGCTACGGCATCCCCGAGCCGCAGGACGCAAAGCCGCTGCGTGCGCGCCAGCTCGACCTGCTACTGATGCCGCTGGTGGGGTTCGACCGTGAGGGCCATCGCCTGGGGATGGGCGGCGGCTACTACGACGCGACGCTGGCGTTCATGGCGCATCGCCGCCACTGGCGCAAACCACGTCTGGTAGGCGTCGCCTACGAATGCCAGGGCGTCGACACGTTGCCGCACGAGCCCTGGGACATGCCGCTCGACGCGGTGCTGACCGAGCGCCGGCTGCACCGCTTCAATTCGCGCGGATAGTGCGCCGGCTTCAGCGCGCGCTTACCTCACGGTCGAGCTCGCCGCTCTTCAGCTTCGCCTGGTACTCGGTGAGCATCGCGCGCACCTTGCCGCTCAGGAGATAGAGCCCGAGGAAGTTGGGGAAGGCCATCGCCAGCACCAGCAGGTCGGTGAAGTCGACCATGTTGGCCGCGCTCGCCACCGAGGCGACGACGATGAAGGTGAGGAACAGCACACGGTAGACGATCGAGGTGCGTTCGCCGAACAGATAGGCCCAGCAGCGTTCGCCGTAGTAGGACCACGAAATCATGGTGCTGTAGGCGAACAGCACGACCGACAGGGTAAGGATGACCGGGAACCAGTCGGACACCGTGGCGAACGCGACCGAGGTCAGCGCCGCCCCCTTGCTCGCCTCGCGGATCGCCAGCGTGGCGGGATCGTTGTAGACGCCGGTGATGACGATGACCAGCGCGGTCATGGTGCAGATCACGATGGTGTCGATGAAGGGTTCGTAGAGCGCGACCATGCCCTGGCGGATCGGATATTTCACCGACGCGGTCGAGTGCACGATGGCCGCCGAGCCGAGGCCCGCCTCGCTGGAGAACACCGCGCGCTTGAAGCCCTGCACCAGCACGCCGACGATGCCGCCGGCGACCGCGATCGGCGCGAAGGCCTCGGTGACGATTTTGGTCAGCGCCTGCGGAATCTGTTCCGCGTTGCCGACGATGATCCACAGACAGGCCCCCAGGTAGATCAGGATCATGGTCGGCACCACCGCCTCGGCGGTGTGGGCGATGCGGCGCAGGCCGCCGATGATGACGACCCCGACCGCCAGCGCGATGACCAGACCGTAGGCGATCGGCGTGTCGTTGAAGAAGGGGATCTGTTCCTGCACCGCGCCGAGCGACTGGCTCACCTGGAACGCGCTGCCGGCGCCGAAGGAGCCGAGCACGGTGAACACGGCGAACATGCCGGCGAGGATCTTGCCGGTGCGCGGCATGTTGTACTCGGCGAAGCCCTTGGACAGGTACTCCATCGGGCCGCCCATGATGCGGCCGTCGGGGCGCACCTCGCGATAGCGCTGCGCCAGCGTCGCCTCGGTGAACTTGGTGGTCATGCCGAGGAAGCCGGCAACGATCATCCAGAAGGTCGCGCCCGGCCCGCCGATCGAGATCGCGATCGCCACCCCGGCGATGTTGCCGAGGCCGACGGTGGCCGACAGCGCGGTGGTCAGCGCCTGGAACGAGCTCACCTCGCCCTTGTCGTCTGTCGTGCGGTACTTGCCGCGCATCACCCGGAAACCATGGCGCATCATGCGCAGGTTGACGAAGCTGAAGCGCAGGGTGAGGAAGACCGCGCCGACGATCAGCCAGGCGACGATGAAGGGCATCACCGGCTCGCCGGGAAAGACGTCGTAGAAGATGACGCTGGCGAGATAGCCGTTGAGGGAACCGAAGAAGGTATCGATTGCGCCCGGTTCGGCGGCCAGGGCGAACTGCGGAAACAGTCCGACGACCAGGATGAAAAGGTGAGGATGAATCACGACCTGCGCTCCCGTTATATGTTTGTCGCCGCAACAATAACAAAATTGCAACGGAAACGCCCTGCCGCAATGACAAAGGCCGACACAAGGTCGGCCTTTGTTCGGTGCGTCGATCAGATCACTTCAGGCTCAGCACCCAGGCGACGATCTTGTCCGCATCTTCCTGCTTGAGATTGGGGTTCGGCGGCATCGGGATCTGGCCCCACACGCCCTTGCCGCCGGTCTTCACCTTGGCGACCAGCTTGGCTTGCGCGTCCTTGTCGCCGGCGTATTTCTTGGCGACTTCCTTGAAGGCGGGGCCGACGATCTTCTTGTCGACGCCGTGGCAGGACATGCAGGCATTCTTCTGGGCCAGCGCCTGATCGGCGGAGGCCGCGCCGGACAGGGCCAGCAGGGCAGCGGACGCTGCGGTCATCATCAACTTGTTCATCTTTACAGTCTCCGTGGAGGTCAGGGTGGGCGCATTCGCGACTTATCGCGCTTGCAATATTAAGGAAAATCCCCCTGCACGCAATAAAAAGGGCTTGGTGTTTTGCTACCAAGCCCCGTAGAACGTTGTTGTTCGAACTTATTCGCGTTCGATCAATTCGCGGTATGCGTGCCAGCTGGCATGCCCCAGCCAGGGGAAGATCACAGCCATGGCGATGAAGTCGGTCGCGAAACCGACCGCCACCAGCACGGCGATCATCGCACCCCACAGCAGCATCACCGGGAAATTGAGCCGGGTCGCCATGAAACTGGTCACCAGCGCGGTGGCGAAATCGACCTTGCGATGCAACATCATCGGCAGCGACACCACCGAGAGGCTGAACACGATCAGCGCCAGCACGCCGCCGAACGCCAGATAGGCGAGGACGAAATCGGTATGCTGCTGCACCGCGGAGACACTCAGCAGATCCGTCAGGCTGCTGATTCCGGAGCCGTTGAGAAACAGTCCGACCAGAATGGCCGAAATGCGCTCCCACGAAATGAGCACGAAGACCATCATCACGAGGAAAAGCCCGAGCGAACCTGGATTGGCGCGCCAGGACAACAGGGGGACGAAAAGGTGGGGCAGCTTGTGGTGGTGCTCGAGGCGATGGCTCACGCAATAGAACACCGTGGCCAGCACCGGTGCAACGAACAGGAAGCCGGAGGTCAGCCACATCACGAGGTGCGGCCGGCTCTCAGCCGCATGCACCAGCGCGTAGCCCAGTACGGCAAACACGATCCCGTAGAAGAGACTCAGCGGCCAGGCCTTCGCCATGTCCTGCGCGCCCGCACGCAGCCACCGGAAAGGCTGGTCGACGCTCACTTCGCGGATGCCCGGCAGGTTCATGCTGGCGGCCTGCGGATGAAAAACGGCATGTTCGGTATGGGTACTCATGTTTGCTCCTCTCCCGTTACAAACAGACTATCTATTTGATAGCAGGCACCGCGCCGGGTTCCTAATAGCAAACGCTGATAGACCCTCAGGCCATCAGGGCCGCGAGCTCGGTCGACGGCGGCTGGCAGGCGCTGCCGCTGCAGACCCAGGCGGTCGGGCGCCCCGCCTCGGGCTTGGCCAGCGCGTCCGGCAACGCAAGGCCGTTGGGCAGCGACAGCAGCAGATCGCGCGCCGTGAGCCTAGGCGCCAGTTGTGCGGTCCACTCGCCGAGTGCCGCGGCCGGGCCGCGCAGCAGGATCACCCGCGGTGGCACCAGCGCCTCGACGAGCACCGCCAGCAGCGTCGGGTAGGCGACCGGCATCTGCATCAGATGCGCGTGAAACAGCCGCAGGCAGCGCAGGCTGGCGTCGAGATAGCGTGTCTCGCCGAGCAGATGGCCGAGCCGCTGCAGGGCGAACGCGGCGACCCCGTTGCCCGAGGGCGTGGCGTTGTCGTAGCCGGGTTTGGGGCGGGTGATCAGCGCCTCGTGGTCGTGGCTGGTGAAGAAGAAACCGCCCATCTCGGCGTCCTCGAAATGCGCCAGCAAGGCGTCGGCGAGTTCGCGCGCCCAGGCGAGATCCTGTTCGCGAAACCCGGCCTGCAGCGTTTCCAGCAGCGCGTCGAGCAGGAACGCGTAGTCGTCGAGATAGCCGTTGAGCCGCGCTTCGCCCTGCTTGCAGCTCGCCAGCAGGCGACCGTCTCGCCACAGCTTTTCCCGCACGAAATCGAGCGCGGCGTGCGCCTCGGCGACCCAGTCGGCGCGTTGCATCACCCGGCCGGCGTGCGCCAGACCGGCGATCATCAACGCGTTCCAGCTGGTGAGCTGCTTGTCGTCGCAGCCGGGGCGCACGCGCGTTTCGCGGGCGGCGAAGAGCTTGGCGCGCGCACTGGCCAGCCGCTGTGCCGCCTCGGATTCGGCAATGCCGAGCAACGCGGCGACCTCGGCGAGCGGCTGCGCCAGGATCGGGTTCCAGTGCGCATTCTCGAAATTCGGCGGCAGATCGAAGCCGTAGAAAGGTGCGGCCACCGCGTATTCGGCGTCGCTCAGCAGCGCGCGCACCTCGTCCGGCGTCCAGACGTAGAACTTGCCCTCGTGGCCTTCGCTGTCGGCGTCGAGCGCGGAATAGAAACCGCCCTCGGGCGCGCGCATCTCGCGCAAGAGCCAGGCGACGATGCCCTCGGCTGTGTCCTTGAACAGCGCCTCGCCGCTCAGCGCCCAGGCATCGGCGTAGAGCTGCAGCAGCGGGCCGTTGTCGTAGAGCATTTTCTCAAAATGCGGGATCGCCCACTGCTCGTCGACCGAATAGCGGCAGAAGCCGCCGCCGAGCTGGTCGACCACGCCCCCCGATGCCATCTTGCGCAGGGAGAACAGCGCCATCTCGCGCGCCTGCGCATTGCCCGCCTGCGCCTGCCACAGCAGGAAGAACAGCTCGCCCGGACGCGGGAACTTGGGCGCGCGCGAGAAGCCGCCCCACACCGGATCAAAAGCCTGGGCAAGATCGCGCACGGTCTGCGCGAGCGGTGCATCGGTCAGGGGGGCCGCATCGCCAGCGGCGGGCTGCTGCTCGGCCAGCGCCTCGCGCAGCGCGGCGTTCTGCGCCAGCACTTCGCCGCGCCGCGCATGCCAGGCGTCGGCGACGTTCTGCATCAGGTCGATGAAACCCGGCAGGTTGTAACGCGGCGTCTTCGGGAAATAGGTGCCGGCGAAGAACGGCGTCTGGTCGGGGGTCAGGAAGACCGTCAACGGCCAGCCGCCGCCGCGCCCGGCGAGCAGCTGGTGCGCGGCCTGGTAGATCTGGTCGAGATCGGGGCGCTCCTCGCGGTCGACCTTGATGTTGACGAACAGACGGTTCATCACCGCCGCGACTTCCTCGTCTTCGAAGCAGTCGTGCGCCATCACGTGGCACCAGTGGCAGGCCGAATAGCCGATCGACAGCAGGATGGGCTTGTCCTCGCGGCGGGCTTTTTCCAGTGCCTCGTCTCCCCACGGATACCAGTCCACGGGGTTGTCGGCATGCTGCAGCAGGTAGGGGCTGGGTTCGGAAGCGAGGCGGTTGGGCATGACAGCATAATAGTTGATTAAATCGCTCAACAATTGTACGCTCACTCAAACCGTATTTGCAGGAGCCCCCCCATGTCCCAGGAATTGTTCGCCGCCGCCCAGTCGGGCGATGCCGCCAAAGTGAAATCGCTGCTCGAATCCGGTGCCGCCCACGGCGCCACCGACGAGGCCGGCGAGACCGCGCTGATGCACGCCGCCCACGGCGGCCACGTCGCCACGGTCGAGGTGCTGGTCGCCGCCGGCGCCGACGTCAACGCGAAGTCGCCGCAGGGCTGGACCGCGCTCGCCAAGGCCGCCTACAACGGCGACACCGAGCGCGGCTACGTCGAGGTGGTCGAGGTGTTGCACAAGGCCGGCGCCAATCTCGACGAGCGCATCTTCTTCGGCATCACGCCGCTGATGCTGGCCGCCGGCGGCGGCGACGCCGCGGTGGTCGAATGGCTGATCAACAACGGGGCCGACGTGCTCGCGACCAACGAAGGCGGCCGTACCGCACGCCTGATGGCGAACGACAAGTTCTACGTCGACGTGATCAATCTCTTGACCGAAGCCGAGCGTCAGCTCGGCGTGACCGAGGAAGGCACCTGCTCGACGACCAAGAGCGTGGTGAAGCCGCAGGTGGTCAACCTGATGAAGCCAACGACGCATTAACTTGGCAGGAGGCCCGCCCCGCGTCTAAGCCCGTTCGCCCTGAGCTTGTCGAAGGGCTTGCCCGAGCGGCCACGTTCCTATCCAGACAAGCCCTTCGACAGGCTCAGGGCGAACGGGCATGGCGGCAAGGCCGTATCAGCGTTCCAGCCAGTCGATCAACCCCTGCCACTGCTCAACGTCGCGCTCGGCGACGTGATGCGGCAGGTCGAACAGGCTCTTGCCCTCGAACGCGGCGTTGACGTAATGCTGGGTGTTGCGCAGATAAGCCAGCACCGGCAGGTCCTGCCGCTGCATGAATTGCTCAAGCGTGACGCCGGCCCGCGTGCGCGGGTCGACGCGCATGCCGACCACACCGACGAAGGCGTGGCCCTTGCGCACCGCCTTCTCGGCGTGCAGCGCAGCGAGAAATTCCTGGCTGGCGCGAATATCGAACAGCGACGGCGCGATCGGCACCGCAACCTTGTGTGCGAGCTTCAGCGCGCGTTCGAGGTTCTTGCCGTGCAGCCCGGCGGGTGAGTCGATCACCAGCCAATCGCCCGCACCCTTCTGCCCCTCGCGCAGCAATCCGATCTCCGGCAGATCCGCATCGCGCATCGCCAGCCACTGCGTCGCCGACTTCTGGCGGTCGAGGTCAAGCATCGACACGCGCTCGCCCCTGGCAGCCAGATAGCCGGCCAGGTTGGTCGACAGTGTCGTCTTGCCACTGCCGCCCTTGGGATTGGCCACCAGAATCACGCGCATGATTGTTCCCTTTGAAAACCGATTTATCCGCGAAGTGCGCGACGGAACACGAAGAAAATCCTTGAACCCTTACGGGATATTCGGGGTTTCCTTCGCGTCTCTTCGCGTACTTTGCGGATAAAAATCAGAGCGCCTCGACGCTGTAGGTCACCGCCAGCGTGTGCGTCTCGCCCGGCGCCACGGTGACGACGTTGTCCATCGCGTTGCCTGATTCGACGCAGACCATCTCGCGCCAGCCGGCACCCGTCTTGCCTTTACCCATGTCGCCCATCTTCTCCGCCTTCTCGGTCCACGGCGTCCACACCACGGTGGACTGCGAGCCGCTCTTGGCGATGCGGATGCGGCGCTTGAGGCCCGGGTCGACGATCACGCAGTCGGCCGGCGTGTTGACGTAGACGCGGTCGACCTCGCCGTCGAAACCGATGTTGCCGGCCTGCGTCTTGCGCGCGAAGTTCTCGACCTTGTCGTGGTAGTCGCAGCCTTCCAGGCCGGTCACCTTCACGGTGCCGATGTCGCTGATGTGGAAATAGGTGTGCAGCGCCTCGCCGATCTGGAACGGCGCGTCGCCGGTGTTGGTGGTGGCGAGCTTCACTTCCAGCCTGTCGCCGACGACCACGGTCAGCGTCAGGCGGCAGGCGTGCGGCCACTGCTTGCGTGTGACTTCATTGTCAACCAGCTGCAGCGTGAGCTCGGTGCGGGCGTCGTTGCGCTTGCGGCTGCCGGTGACTTCCCAGTCGACGGTGCGGGCGAAGCCGTGCGCAGGGTAGCTCGCCTCGCTGGCGTGCGCGCCGAACCACGGCCAGCACACCGGCACGCCGCCGCGGATCGATTTGCCGGCGGCGAACTTGGCGGCATCGGACACCCACACCACCGGCGCCAGCTGCGACTTGGGACGGTAGCTCACGACGTGCGCGCCCTGCAGGCAGACCGTCGCGCGACCGCCGTGGTTGTCGATGTCGGCGTAGGTGAGGCCGCCCGCGCCGACACGGAAGGTGAGCTGGCCCGGGATGGCGAAGCGCGCCAGCGGATCGGCGTGCGCCTGTGCCGCGGTCGGATGCTCGACCTGCGAGACGTCGCGCACCGCGCCGAAGGCGGCGGAAGTCGTCATCGCAGCGTAGGCGCGCAATGCCGCCGACACTTCACGCACGCGGTTGACCGGCTTCCAGGCCTGCGCCCCCTTGGCGTCCATCGCGGCACGCCGACGCGCGAGTTCGGCGTCGTCGAGGCGCACGTTGATGCTGCGTCCGGGAATGTCGATGTCGATCATGTCGCCTTCCTCGACCAGGCCGATGTTGCCGCCCTCCGCCGCTTCCGGCGAGGCGTGGCCGATCGACAGGCCCGAGGTGCCGCCGGAGAAGCGGCCGTCGGTGATGAGCGCGCACGCCTTGCCGAGGCCCTTGGACTTCAGATAACTGGTCGGGTACAGCATTTCCTGCATGCCGGGACCGCCGCGCGGACCTTCGTAGCGGATCACCACCACGTCGCCGGCGACGATCCTGTCGCCGAGAATGGCTTCGACCGCGGCGTCCTGCGATTCGAACACGCGCGCCGGGCCGGAGAATTTAAGGATGTGCTCATCCACACCCGCGGTCTTGACGATGCAGCCGTCGGCCGCGAGGTTGCCGTACAGCACGGCGAGCCCGCCGTCCTTCGAATACGCGTGCTCGATGTCGTGGATGCAGCCGTTGACGCGGTCGTCGTCGAGCTTGGGAAAGCGGCGGTCCTGCGAAAACGCGGTCTGCGTCGGCACGCCGCCGGGGGCGGCGCGGAAGTAGTCCTTCACGTCCTTGTTGCTGGTGCGGCGGATGTCGTAGACGTCGATCTGCTCGCCCAGCGTTTTCATCAGCACGGTCGGCACGTCGCGGTGGACGAGGCCGCCGCGTTCGAGCTCGCCCAGAATGGCCATCACGCCGCCGGCGCGGTGCACGTCTTCCATGTGGTAGGTCTGGATCGACGGCGCGACTTTCGACAGATGCGGCACGCGCCGGCTCATGCGGTCGATATCCTGCATCGTGAAGTCGACGCCGGCCTCGTGCGCCGCGGCCAGGAGGTGCAGCACGGTGTTGGTCGAACCGCCCATCGCGATGTCGAGCGCGATGGCGTTCTCGAAGGCGTCGAAGCTGGCGATCGCGCGCGGCAGCACGCGGGTGTCGCCGTCCTCGTAGTAGCGGCGGGTGTTCCGGACGATCAGGCGCGCAGCGGCGAGGAACAGGTTCCTGCGGTCGGCGTGCGTCGCCAGCAGCGAGCCGTTGCCCGGCAGCGAGAGGCCGAGCGCCTCGGTCAGGCAGTTCATCGAGTTGGCGGTGAACATGCCCGAGCACGAGCCGCAGGTCGGGCAGGCCGAGCGCTCCAGTTGTTCGACCTTCTGATCGCTGACATGGCTGTCGGCGGCCGACACCATGGCGTCGACCAGGTCGAGCTTGATCGTCTGCTTGTCCCACACCACCTTGCCGGCTTCCATCGGGCCGCCGGACACGAACACCGTCGGGATGTTGAGGCGCAGCGCGGCGTTGAGCATGCCGGGGGTGATCTTGTCGCAGTTGGAAATGCACACCAGCGCGTCGGCGCAGTGCGCGTTGACCATGTATTCGACCGAATCGGCGATCAGGTCGCGGCTCGGCAGCGAGTACAGCATGCCGCCGTGGCCCATGGCGATGCCGTCGTCGACCGCGATGGTGTTGAATTCCTTGGCGACGCCGCCCATCGCCTCGATCTCGCGCGCCACCAGCTGGCCCATGTCCTTCAGGTGGACGTGGCCGGGGACGAACTGGGTGAACGAGTTGGCGATGGCGATGATGGGCTTGTTGAAGTCGCCGTCCTTCATGCCGGTGGCGCGCCACAGCGCACGGGCACCGGCCATGTTGCGGCCGCGGGTGGTGGTCCAGGAACGGTAGTCAGGCATGATGGTCACTCGAGCAATCTATAATCAGCTGGCCATTTTACCCGCGCTTTGGCTCCCTGAATCCTGACCCCTGCATCCTGACCCCTGCATCCTGACCCCTGCCCCATGCTCGTTCACCCGCAATTCGATCCCGTCGCCCTGCAACTCGGACCGGTCGCCATCCACTGGTACGGCCTCATGTACCTCGTCGCCTTCATGCAGGTCATCCTGCTCGGCCGCTGGTGCATCGCCCACCGGCCATGGACCGGCTGGAACGCGAAGATGCTCGACGACGTGCTGTTCTACGGCGTGCTCGGCGTCATCCTCGGCGGCCGGCTCGGCTACGTGCTGTTTTACAAGCCCGCCGAATACCTGGCGAATCCGCTCGACATCCTCAAGGTATGGGAAGGCGGCATGAGCTTCCACGGCGGCTTCCTCGGCGTGCTCGTCGCGATGATGCTGTTCGCCCGCCGCCACCAGCTGCGCTGGCTCGCCGTCACCGACTTCATCGCTCCGCTGGTGCCGCTCGGGCTGGCCGCCGGGCGGCTCGGCAACTTCATCAACGGCGAACTGTGGGGACGCGCCACCGACCTGCCGTGGGGTATGGTGTTTCCGCAGGCAGCCGACGGCGTCGCGCGCCATCCTTCCCAGCTCTACCAGTTCGCCGGCGAAGGCCTGCTGCTGTTCGTCATCCTGTGGCTCTACGCCAGCAAGCCGCGCCCGGTCGGCGCCGTCTCCGGCGTGTTCCTGATCGGCTACGGGACGTTCCGCTTCCTCGCCGAATTCGCCCGCGAGCCCGACGCCTTCCTCGGCCTGCTTGGGCTGGGGTTGTCGATGGGGCAATGGCTCTCGCTGCCGATGATCGTCGCCGGCGTCCTCATGCTGCGCTGGGCGCAGCGGCAGGCATGACCCCAACCCTGATGCGCCGGATGGCGGCGGACCGGCAAAAACGCGCTTCGATGTGGACCCGCCTGTGGCTCGTGGGCGGCTGGCTCGGCGTCGCCCTGACCCTGGTGGTCTCGCTGACGCCGCCCATGCTGAGCGAAGCCGGCAACTCGGACAAGCTCGTTCACCTGGCCGGCTATGCCGTGCTGATGTTCTGGTGGGCGCAGCTTTTTGTGGCGCGGCGCTGGAAACTGGCTCTTGCCGTCATCCTGTTCGGCATCGTCATCGAAGGATTGCAAGGTCTCACCCCTGACCGCCAACCGGATGGGCTCGACGCGCTCGCCAACGCTGGTGGCGTGTTGCTCGGCTGGTTTTTAGCCCGCCTGCTGCCCAACCTGCCTGAGGCCTTGGCGAGGCACTTCCGGCCCCGTTAGAAACGGGGCTATAATCCGCCCCTCGACTTTGGGGCGGTAGCTCAGCTGGGAGAGCGTCGCGTTCGCAATGCGAAGGTCGGGAGTTCGATCCTCCTCCGCTCCACCAAATTCGCATCTCACGGAATCCCGTGAAATCTCAAAACCCGCATCATTGCTAGTGATGCGGGTTTTTATTTGTCTCACACCGTCTCACCAAATCCCTTTGCATCCGGGGGCAACTGGGGGCAATATTGAGGGCAACCCCAAGTAGCACTGAATCAGTTGCCCCCAAATGCCACTCTCGGACATCAAAATCAAGCAGGCAAAGCCGCGGGAACCCGATGAAGGTTGAGCAGCGCATCGGCCGCGTGGACCGGCTCGGGCAGCAGTTTCCCCGCATCGCCATCATCAACCTGATGTACGAAGACACGGTTGAAACTGACGTCTACCGCGCCCTGCGAACCCGCATCCAGCTATTCACAGCGGTGGTGGGCAGACTTCAGCCCATCCTGTCTTCCATGCCAGCGCTGATCGCCGAGGTGGCCCTAGCTGCCCCCGCCGATCAGCAGCAGGCCCGGGCCAACCTTGTCTCGCGTTTGCAGCAGGAAGCGAGCGCGCCGCCGGTTGACTCGTTCGATATCGACGACGCGATCGACGCTGCACTTGAGACGCCCCCCAGACCACCCGTGCCTTATGGGCTGGAAGAACTTGGACGCTTGCTCGATCACCCGAAGCTGCTTCCGGCCGGCGTGGAGGCACGGCGAGTAAGCTCGAAAGACGTCTTCTGGACTCAGCCCGGCTCGCCGCAGGTTAGCGTGACCACGGATGTCGATTTTTACGAGGAACACCCGGAGTCAGTTGAGTTCTGGACGCCAGGAAGCCCAGCCTTCCCAGACCCCGCCGAAGCAGCGCCAGCCCCAGACGGACCGGCCTCCATTCAGGATATACTTCAAGCGACATGAGCAGCCGGCCTGGGTCTCCAGCCGAAGCAAGAAGCCTCTCGTGGGGGCAACATTGGGGGCAGCCCGCATGGCGATCGAGGTTAAAGTGCTTATTTGTCATATGGTTAAGAGTTGAATTTGGTAGCCCTCCGCCCACCAAATTCGACGAAGCGCCTCCGGGAATCCGGGGGCGCTTTTTCTTTCTGGCTTCAAGTCAACTCCACCCACACCGGCTGATGATCCGACGCCTCGGTCGCAGCATCCATGCCGTACGCCTTGAGGCGTCCCGCCAGGCCTTCGGTCAGGAAAACGAAGTCAAAACACTCGGGCCGGTCGACGAAATCGACCGGATGGATGCCGCAGGTGGGCGCGTGCGGCGCGCCAGGATGCAGCACCTCCCAGGCATCGCGGAAGCCGGGCTCGCCGCCGGCAAACGGCATGAGGATGTGCGCACGCTCGGCGGCCCAGGCGGGGAAGTTCATGTCGCCGCACAGGATCGCCTCGGCCGGGCGCGGGAACACCTCGAACGAACCGCCCGCCTCTTCGGCAATGAGTGGGCGCCCTGACATGGCGCAGGCCTCGGCGTGCAGGCGGCGGATGGCGTCGATCTGGATCTCGCGCTGGCGCTGCGAGTAGTACTCGAGGTGGGTCGTCATCACGCGCAGCGGGCCGATGTCGGCCTCGACCACGGCTTCGACCAGCACGCGCTGCATGCTGGGGGCCTCCGGTTCGGCCGGCCACGGCAGCAGGTGGCGCCACACCTGGCCGATCGGCAGGCGCGAGAAGATGGCGTTGCCAAACCGGCTGCGGCCGCCGCGGCCGTCGGGGACGTCGGTGGCAGCACCGTAAATCGACGTGTAACCGGGCAAGCGGGCAGCGAGTTCCGCCATTCCGTTTTCGCCCTGGCTGCCGGGCAGGCCGGGGTAATTGACCGCGACTTCCTGCAGGCAGATGAGGTCGAAGTCGCCGAGCTGGCGGATGGTTTCGATGATGCGCGCGAGGTCGACGCGGCCATCCATGCCGCGGCCCCACTGGATGTTCCAGGTCAGGAGTTTCATCCTCGGCTCCTCAAATCCGTTTTGTCAGCATAGTGAATGAGCTTGGGTCAACTGGGTATTTGACGGGGGCTTCGACGGGCTCAGCCCGAACGGTAGTGGATATGGAATTACGCCTGCCAAAGCGTCGGCTCGCATAGCAAGGAATTTTTCGCGGCGGCGCCACTCCCATCTATTACGACTGCCCGGGCGTAAACCCTTGCCCAAGCAAGGCTTTGGCTGGCGGCACATTGCCCCAACCGCCGGACGGGATTAAAATGCCGCACTTTTCGCTTGAATTTTTCGCGGCTTGCCCCATGGGCAGGCCGCTGTTCTCTGGGCTTACCGAAACATGGAACGACAACGCTGGCTGGACGGGACGCTGTATTCGCCCGATTTCGAACAGGATAGCTGCGGCTTCGGCCTGATTGCGCAGATCGACAATCAGCCCAGCCACACGCTGGTGCAGAACGCGATCGGCTCGCTGGCGTGCATGACGCACCGCGGCGCGATCGCGGCGGACGGCCTCTCGGGCGACGGCTGCGGCCTGCTGTTCAAGAAGCCCGACGCCTTCCTGCGCGCAGTGGCCGCTGACGCCGGCTTCAATCTCGGTGATCTCTACGCCGCCGGCCTGGTGTTCCTCTCGCGTGACGCCGCGCCGCAGGCGCATGCCCGCGCCACCCTGAAATCCGCGCTGGAGGCGCAGGGCCTCACGGTCGCCGGTTTCCGTGTGGTGCCGACCGATGCCTCGGTGTGCGGCGAATCGGCGCTCGAGTCGCTGCCGCATTTCGAAATGGTGTTCGTCAACGCGTCCACGGGACTTTCTGAAGACGACTTCGAACGCAAGCTCTACATCGGCCGCCGCCAGGCCGAGAAGGCGCTGGAAGCGAGCGACCCGGTGTTCTACCTGCCGACGCTGTCGTGCCGGGTGATCAGCTACAAGGGCCTGGTGATGCCGGAGAACCTGCCGCGCTTCTATCCGGACCTGAACGACGCCCGCTTCGCCTCTGCCCTGGTGGTGTTCCATCAGCGCTTCTCGACCAACACCTGGCCGCAGTGGCGCCTCGCGCAGCCGTTCCGCTACCTCGCGCACAACGGCGAGATCAACACGGTGCAGGGCAACCGCAACTGGAGCCGCGCGCGCGAGCAGAAGTTCGAAACGCCGCTGATCCCCGACATGGACGCGATCCGTCCGATCGTCGGCACCAAGGGCTCGGATTCGATGAGCCTCGACAACATGGTCGAAGGCCTGGTGATGGGCGGTGCGGGTCTGTTCCGCGCACTGCGTCTGGTGATTCCGCCGGCGTGGCAGAACGTCGAGTCGATGGACGCCGACATCCGCGCCTTCTACGAATACAACTCGATGCACATGGAGCCGTGGGACGGCCCTGCCGGCATCGTGCTGACCGACGGCCGCTACGCGGTCTGCACGCTCGACCGTAACGGCCTGCGTCCTGCGCGCTGGGTGCTGACCAAGGACCGCATCCTCACCATCGCCTCGGAAGTCGGCGTGTGGCAGATCGATCCAGCCAACGTCGAGCGCAAGGGCCGCGTGAAGCCGGGCCAGATGGTCGCCGCCGATCTCGAAACCGGGCGGCTGTTGATGCCGGAAGACATCGACAATGAATTGAAGGGCCGCCAGCCCTACCGCGAATGGCTGAAGTCGAACGCGGTCAAGCTCGACCTGTCGATCAACCAGGACGCCGATCTCGCGGTGATGGACGCGGCAAGCCTGCTGACGCACCAGAAGCTGTTCAACGTCAGCTTCGAGGAACGCGACCAGATCCTGCGCGTACTGGCCGAGGACGGCGCCGAGGCGATCGGTTCGATGGGCGACGACACGCCGATGGCGGTGCTGTCGCAAAAAGTGCGTTCCCCGTTCGACTACCTGCGCCAGCAGTTCGCGCAGGTCACCAACCCGCCGATCGACCCGATCCGCGAGGCGATCGTGATGTCGCTCAACACGGCTTTCGGCCCCGAGCGCAACCTGTTCGAGGAAAGCCCGGCGCACGCGCACCGCGTCGAGGTGCACACCCCGCTGCTGTCGAAGGAGGCCTTCGACAAGCTGCTGAATCTGAACGACCCGGCATTCGCGTCGACTACGCTCGACCTGCACTACGATCCGGCGTCGACCACGCTCGAAGCCGCGATTCAGGCGCTGACCGCGCGCGCGGTCGACGCGGTGAAGGCGGGCAAGGTGATCCTGGTCCTCACCGACCGCAACATCGCCAAGGATCGCCTGCCGATCCACGCGCTGTTCGCCACCGGCGCGGTGCACCACGCGCTGATCGCCGCCGGCCTGCGCTGCAACGCCAATATCGTCGTCGAAACCGGCACCGTGCGCGACCCGCACCACTACGCCTGCCTGATCGGCTACGGCGCGACCGCCATCTATCCCTACCTCGCCTATCAGGTCATCGGCGAGTTCGTGAAGACCGGCGAGATCAAGCCCAATCTCGACAAGGCGCTGTCCAACTTCCGCAAGGGCATGGACAAGGGTCTGTACAAGGTGCTCTCGAAGATGGGCATCTCGCTTGTCGCCAGCTACCGCGGTGCGCAGCTGTTCGAGGGCGTCGGCCTGCACGAAGATGTGGTCGAGCTGTGCCTCAAGGGCACGGTGTCGCGTATTTCCGGCGCCAACTTCGGCGATTTCGAGTCCGACCAGAAGCTGCTGCACAAGACGGCGTTCAATCCGCTGAAGCCGCTGTCGGCCGGCGGCCTGCTGAAATTCATGTTCGGCGAGGAGTTCCACGCCTACAACCCGGACGTGGTGCAGCAGCTGCAGAAGGCGGTGAAGACCGGCGACTACGCCGAGTTCAAGAAATATTCCGAGATCGTGAACACGCGCCCGGTGGCGATGCTGCGTGACCTGATGACGCTCAAATCCGGCGCCACGCACGGAATTCAACCCATCCCGCTGGAGGAAGTCGAGCCGCTGGAGTCCATCCTCAAGCGCTTCGACTCCGCCGGCATGTCGCTCGGTGCCTTGTCGCCGGAAGCGCACGAGGCGCTCGCCGAAGGCATGAACCGCATCGGCGGCCGCTCCAACTCGGGCGAGGGCGGCGAGGATCCCAAGCGCTACGGCACCATCAAGACCTCCAAGATCAAGCAGATCGCCTCCGGCCGCTTCGGCGTCACCGCGACCTACCTGGTCAACGCCGAGGTGCTGCAGATCAAGATCGCGCAGGGTGCCAAACCCGGCGAGGGCGGCCAGCTGCCGGGCGACAAGGTGTCGCCGATGATCGCGTCCCTGCGCCACTGCAAGCCGGGCACGCCGCTGATCTCGCCGCCGCCGCACCACGACATCTATTCGATCGAGGACCTGGCGCAGCTGATTTTTGACCTCAAGCAGGTCAACCCCGACGCGCTGGTGTCGGTCAAGCTCGTCGCCGAGCCCGGCGTCGGCACCATCGCCGCCGGCGTCGCCAAGGCCTACGCCGACCTCATCACGATTTCCGGCTACGACGGCGGCACCGGCGCGAGCCCGCTCGCCAGCGTGAAGTACGCCGGCTCGCCGTGGGAGCTCGGGCTGTCCGAAGCGCAGCAGGTGCTGCGCGCCAACGGCCTGCGCGGGCGCGTGCGCGTGCAGACCGACGGCGGCCTGAAAACCGGCCTCGACGTCGTCAAGGCGGCCATCCTCGGTGCCGAGTCGTTCGGTTTCGGCACCGGCCCGATGGTTGCGCTGGGCTGCAAGTACCTGCGCATCTGCCACCTCAACAACTGCGCCACCGGTGTGGCCACGCAGAACGAAAAACTGCGCAAGGATCACTTCATCGGCCTGCCCGACATGGTGGTGAACTACTTCAAGTTCGTCGCCGAGGAAACGCGCGAGCTGATGGCGAGCCTGGGCATCAGGAAGCTCACCGACCTGATCGGCCGCACCGACCTGCTCGACCTCGCCGCCGGCGACACGCCGCGCCAGGGTCGTCTGAAGCTCGACGTGCTGCTGTCGCAAGGCGACATCCCGGCCGATGCGCCGCGCTTCGCGCAGCAGGAGCGCAACCCCTCGTTCGACAAGGGCGAACTGGCTGAAAAAATGGTCGCCGACGCGATCGGCGCGATCAAGGCCGGCACCCCGGTCAAGCTCGCTTACGAAGTGCGCAACGTCAACCGCTCGATCGGCGCCCGCCTGTCGGGCGAGATCGCCAAGGCGCACGGCGGCCGTGGGCTGCCCGACGACACCATCCGCATCGACCTGACCGGCTCGGCCGGCCAGAGCCTCGGCGTGTGGAACCACAAGGGCCTGACCCTGACGCTCGAAGGCGACGCCAACGACTACGTCGGCAAGGGCATGGGCGGCGGCCGCCTGGTGATCTTCCCGCCGAAGGCCGTCACCTTCGACGCGCATCGCAACACCCTGATCGGCAACACCTGTTTGTACGGCGCCACCGGCGGCGAGCTCTACGCCGCGGGCATGGGCGGCGAGCGTTTCGGCGTGCGCAATTCGGGCGCGCTTGCGGTGGTGGAAGGCATCGGCGACCACGGCTGCGAATACATGACCGGCGGCACCGTGATCGTGCTCGGCGACACCGGGCTCAACTTCGGCGCCGGCATGTCGGGCGGCATGGCCTTCGTCGTCGACGAGGCAGGCGACTTCGTCTCGAAGCTCAACAAGGAGATGGTCGAGGTCACCCGCATCACCAGCGACGAGACCGAGCCCTACCGCGTCTTCCTCAAGGCGCAGATCGAGCGCCACCTTGGGCTCACCGGCAGCGCGCGCGCCAAAGCATTGCTCGCCGACTACGACGCGACGCTCGCCAAGGTGTGGCTGGTCAAGCCGAAGCGCATTTCGATTGAAGACCTGGTCGAGGACATTCCCGGCCAGACCAAAGAAGCAGTGAGTGCTTGAGCCTGTTTCAGCAGTGATCATGCCCCGCGTTGAGATCAGGATCGGATGGATGCAAGGCGCAGTGCGCAGGCAAGGGCCGTCCCTTGCCAAGCGCTGCAACGCCGCAGACGCCGATCCTGGTCTCAACCCGGAGGGCCGATTGCCTGCGGGAACATGGCTGCGTTGCGGCTCGCTCATTTGGATTAACCAAACCTCACTCCCCGCGCCTTGCCCTGCTCCCGCAGGCAACCGGCGCGGGGCATGATCACTACTGAAACAGGCTCTAACATGGGTGACGTATTCCAGTTTTTGAAGCAGCCCCGGCGCGACGGCGACAAGACCGAAGCGGCGGTGCGCAAGCACGAGTTCCGCGAAATCTACGCGCTGATGGACACCGCGCACGCGCAGGAACAGGCCGACCGCTGCCTCGGCTGCGGCAACCCCTACTGCGAGTGGAAGTGCCCGGTGCACAACTACATCCCGAACTGGCTCAAGCTCGTCACCGAAGGCCGCCTGTTCGAAGCGGCGGAACTCTCGCACCAGACCAATTCGCTGCCTGAAGTGTGTGGCCGCGTCTGTCCGCAGGACCGGCTGTGCGAAGGCGCGTGCACGCTCAACAGCGACGGCTTCGGCAACGGCGGCGGCTTCGGCGCGGTGACCATCGGCCAGGTCGAGAAGTACATCTCCGAAGAGGCATTCAAGGCCGGCTGGCGCCCTGACATGTCGAACGTGGTGCCGACCGGCCGGAAGGTCGCGGTGATCGGCGCCGGCCCCGCTGGCCTGGGTTGCGCCGACGTGCTGGCGCGAAACGGCGTGAAGCCGGTAGTGTATGACCGCTACGAGGAAATCGGTGGGCTCCTCACCTTCGGCATCCCCGAATTCAAGATGGAAAAATGGGTCATGACCCGCCGCCGCGAAGTGCTCGAAGGCATGGGCGTCGAGTTCCGCCTCGGCACCGATGTCGGCAAGGACGTCAGCATGCAGTCCCTGCTCGACGACTACGACGCCGTGTTCATGGGCATGGGCACCTACACCTACATGAAGGGCGGCTTCCCCGGCGAGGACCTGCCCGGCGTGCTCGAAGCCCTGCCCTTCCTGATTTCCAACGTGAGGAAGTGCCTCGACCTCACGAAGCCCGGCGAAGTCTTCCACGACATGAAGGGCAAGCGCGTCGTCGTGCTCGGCGGCGGCGACACCGCGATGGACTGCAACCGCACCAGCATCCGCCAGGGCGCCGCGAGCGTCACCTGCGCCTACCGCCGCGACGAGAAGAACATGCCCGGCTCCAAGCGCGAGGTCGCCAACGCCAAGGAAGAAGGCGTGCAGTTCCTGTGGAACCGCCAGCCGGTCGAGATCGTCGGCAACGGCAAAGTCGAGGGCGTGAAGCTCGTGACGACCGAGCTCGGCCCGCCCGATGCGCGCGGTCGCCGCACGCCGGTGGTCATTCCGGGTTCGGAGGAGATCGTGCCGGCCGACCACGTCATCGTCGCCTTCGGCTTCCGTCCCAATCCGCAGCCGTGGTTCGCCGACCATGGCATCAGCGTGGACCCGAGCGGGCGTGTGGTGGCCAGCGGCCAGCAGCACGCCTACCAGACCGCCAACCCCAAGGTCTTCGCCGGCGGCGACATGGTGCGCGGCTCCGACCTCGTGGTGACCGCGGTGTGGGAAGGCCGTGAAGCTGCCAAGGGCATCCTCGCCTATCTCGACCTCGCGTAAGCCTGTCCGGCACGCCGGCAGCGTCGCCGGCGTGCCGCCCGGTCGGAGGGGGCTGTGACTTTGCCGTCCAGCCCTGGCCGCATGTCTGCCGGCCGTTACTATCCCCGTTCGTTCACCATCCTGGTCATCGTCGCGATGGGCGTGCTGATCGTGCCGCTCGCCAGCGGCCTGATCAACGCGGTGCACGTGCTGCAGGGCGTGGTCGACACCCAGCGCCAGTTCACCCGCACCAGCCTCGCCATCACGCGCGACGTGCGCCAGGTCGTCGAATCGGTCAGCCAGCTGCAACGCGCGGCGGGCCAGTATCACCTGCTGCAGGACGCCGAATTTGAGCCGGCGCTGCGCACCAGTTTCGATACGCTGCAGACGCGGCTGGCGCGCCTCGATGCACAGCTGGCGGACGCGTCGTCGCGCGCCACGCTGGCCACGCTGCAGGCGCACAGCCGCGCCCTGTATCGCCAGTTGCGGCCCGGCACCTTTCTCGACAGCGCGCGCTTCCACGCGCTCGATCCTGCGTTCGACGCCCTGCACGGCCATGCGCGCACGCTGCTGACGCAGGCCGACGACGCGGTGCAACGCGAATTGCAGACCCTCGAAGCCACGCTGCAGACCACGCGCCAGCGCCTGATCGTGCTGGCGCTGGCGCTGATTCCGCTGACGCTGCTGCTGGCCGCGGTGTTTTCCTGGATGATCAACCGGCCGATCAAGCAGCTGAAGTCGGCGATCCAGCAGCTCGGCCAGGCCGATCTCTCGCCGTTGCCACCGATCAGCGGGCCGCAGGACATCGTCGGCCTGGGACGCGAGATCGACTGGCTACGGCAGCGCCTGCAGGTGCTCGAGGAGCAGAAACAGCGTTTCCTGCGGCATGTGTCGCACGAGCTGAAGACGCCGCTCGCCTCGCTGCGCGAAGGCGTCGCACTGCTGGACGACGAACTCGCGGGCAGCCTCAACGCGCGCCAGCGCAGCATCGTCGCCATCATGGACAGCGGCAGCCGCGACCTGCAGAAGCGCATCGAGGATCTGATCCGCTACAGCGGCATGATGCGCGACGCTACCCTGCCGCCGGCCGTGCCACAGGCGCTGGACACCGTGCTCGCCGGCGTGCTGGCACGGCAACGGCTGGCGCTCGACGCGCGCCGCATCCGGGTCGAGACGCAACTGACCGCCCCCGTGGTGCATGCCGATCGCAGCCAGCTGGAAACTGCGCTCGACAACCTGTTGTCGAATGCGGTCAAATTCAGTCCCGAAGGCGGTCGCATCCTGGTGAAGAGCGGGCCCGCCGACGGCGCCGTCGCCGTGTGGGTATGTGATGAAGGCAGCGGCATCCCCGCTGCCGAGCGCGACCGCGTGTTCGAGCCCTTCTTCCAGGGCGCGCGCCAGCCGGCCAGCACGATCAAGGGCAGCGGGCTGGGACTGTCGATCGTGCGCGAGTCGCTGCGGGCGGCCGGCGGCACGGCCGAAGTCGTCGACGTGCCCTCGTGGGCGACCTGCTTTCGTTTAACCTGGCCCGATTCACCCGTCCCTGACACCCCCGCCATCGCCGCATGACATTGAAAGCCTTATTCCTTGCCGGACTGTTGCTGCCCCTGGGAGCATGCACCCTGCCGCCCGACTATCCGGCCATCCCCGGACTGACGGAGCAGGGCGCGTCGGCCATGCTCGGCGAGCTGGCCCGGGTGGATGCGCTGACGCCCGCCCAGCGGCGCCGCGAGGTGGCCGAACTGGAAGGCCTGCGCCGCCTCGACGCCGCCCGGCGCTTCCAGCTTGCCGCCCTGCTCGCGCGCGAGGACAGCAACGAATCGATCGAGCGCAGCCTCTTGCTCCTGAATGCGCTGCCCGAACCGGATGCCCGCACCCAGGCGCTGCTCGACCTGATGAAGAAATCACTCAGGACCCGTCTCGAACTGACGCAGCAGACCGCCCGCACCCAGGAACTGCAGGACAAGCTGACCCAGATCAAGGCGCTGGAAAAATCGCTGCAGCAACGCAACGGCACACCGAAAACGCCATGAAGAAGCCCGCCATCCTGGTCGTCGACGACGACGTCGCGCTGCGCGAACTGATCACGTTGCGGCTGGAGGCCAACGGCTTCCGGGTCGACGCGGTCGGCAGCGGCGAGGCGGCGCTGGCGCAGCTGGCGCTGGCGCGGCCCGACGCCGTGCTGACCGACATGCAGATGGACGGCATGGACGGCATGGCGCTGTTCCGCGCGATCCATGCGCGCGATCCGGCGCTGCCGGTGATCGTGCTGACCGCACACGGCAGCATTCCCGACGCGGTGGCGGCGACCCAGCAGGGCCTGTTCGGCTACCTCACCAAGCCCTACGACGCGCCCACCCTGGTCGACCTGCTGAAGCGCGCCACCCGGCTCACCGGCACCGGCCCGGAGGCAGGCGACGACGCCTGGCGCAGCGAAATCGTCACGGCCAGCCCGGCTATGGACGCGCTCCTGGCCGAAGCCCGGCTGGCGGCGCAAAGCGAGGCCTCGCTGCTGATCCAGGGTGAATCGGGCACCGGCAAGGAGTTGCTGGCACGCGCGATCCACCGCGCCAGTCCGCGCCACGGCAAGCCCTTCGTCGCGATCAACTGCGGCGCGATTCCCGCCGAACTGCTCGAATCGGAGTTGTTCGGCCACGTGAAGGGCGCCTTCACCGGCGCCGGGCGCGACCATGCGGGCCTCTTTCTCAGCGCCAACGGCGGCACCGTGTTCCTCGACGAAATCGGCGACATGCCCCCGCCGCTGCAGGTCAAGCTGCTGCGCGTGCTGCAGGAAGGCGAGGTGCGGCCGGTCGGGTCGACCGAGACGCGCGCGGTCGACGTGCGCATCCTGTCGGCCACCCACCGCGACCTCGAAGCGGCGATCGCCAGCGGCGAATTCCGCGAGGATCTCTACTACCGCCTCAACGTGGTGAGCCTCACGCTGCCGCCGCTGCGCGAGCGGCGCGAGGACATTCCGCTGCTGGCGCAGCATTTCCTCGCTGCGCTGACCGAGAAATACCAGCGGCGCATCCACGGCTTCGCACCCGACGCGCTCGACATGCTGACCGCGGCCGACTGGCCGGGCAACATCCGCCAGCTGCAGAACGCACTCGAGCAATGCGTCGCGCTGTGCACCACCTCCACCATCCCGGCCAGCCTGGTGGCGCGCGCGCTGCGCGACAAGCCGGCCGAGATCCAGCCGCTGGCGGAGGCGCGCGCCGCCTTCGAGCGCGACTACCTGATCACGCTGCTCAAGCTGACCCGCGGCCAGGTCAGCGAAGTGGCGCGGCTGGCCGGACGCAACCGCACCGAGGTCTACCGCCTGCTGCAGCGCCACGGCCTCACCCCCGCCCTGTTCAAGGAACGCGACGAATCCGCCTGAGTGTCGGGCAGAGGCGACCGCGCAGCCGGGACGCCAGCGGATGCAGGCTCGTCATCAACCGGCAACCCCCTGATAGAAAAGCCGTTTTCCGACATGGCACAGCCTCTGCAAGGAATGGATTCGCCTGTGTGGGCGTTCATCAATCCCGAAAGGAGGACAGCATGTTCGGATGGGCCATTTCGTTCCTGATCGTTGCCATCATCGCCGGCATCTTCGGCTTCGCCGGTGTGGCCGGCACCGCCGCCTGGATCGCCAGGGTCCTGTTCGTCGTCGGCCTGGTGGTATTTCTGGTGCTGCTGGTCACCGGCCGGCGGCCGCCGACGGTCTGAGGCCATAGCCTCGTGCAAGGGGAGCCTGGCTCCCCTTTTTCTTGCCTGTCGCCCACGGGCGCCCCGCATGTCGCGGTTTGCAGACAAATTAA
This sequence comes from Pseudomonadota bacterium, assembly GCA_041639215.1. GTDB lineage: Bacteria > Pseudomonadota > Gammaproteobacteria > Burkholderiales > Thiobacillaceae > Thiobacillus. The sequence continues at coordinate 115,236 of JBEQCP010000001.1, forward strand.
TTCAATCAAAACAACAGGCTGACAAACAGCGGGGCATTTGTCGCCCACGGGCGACATTTTAGGCCGAATCCGCCCCGGACTTCCCGCATTGCCTCCATGCCGACATACGTATGCGATTGATTCAATGAGAAAAAATCAAGCTGGCACGGTCATCGCTGTATCCGGTTCGAGTGCACTCGCATTCGCATCGACTCACACAAGGAGATCAACATGAAAACCCTTAACCATCGCATTCTGAATCTGGCCCTGGCAGGCACCCTGAGCGCCTACACCGCGTCGATCCTGGCCGCACCGGTCATGCCTGACTTCAAGCAGGCGGACGGCAATGGCGACGGCATGGTCAGCCTGCAGGAGTTCGAAGCACAGGGCGGTTTCGAGCAGGCCTTCTTCGAGGGCGACGCCAACCGCGACAAGCGCCTCAACAGCAGCGAATACGTCAAGGCCGTCTCCAATCACGACCGCATCAAGGCAGGGAAATACGTCGACGACGCCTGGATCACTGCCAAGGTGAAGGCGCTGCTGCTGAAGGACGAGCGCGTGAAGGGCCTCGACGTCAACGTCGAAACCCACCAGGGCACAGTGCAGTTGTCGGGCTGGGTCAGCAGCCCGCCGCAGATCGCCCACGCCGAACAACTCGCCCGCAGCATCGAGGGCGTGAAGGGCATCCGCAACGACCTGCAGCTCAAGCGCTGAACGACGCCCGCCCCGGCTGCATCCCCCTGCGGCCGGCACGCTGCCCGACAGACAGGAGAACCCCATGTACGACACTTCGCATCTCGACGACGAACACATGCGCCTCTACGAATGGAGCGGCGCCGGCACCGGCATGCCGCACGCACTGCCGATCGGCACGAAACGCAGCCATCCCTGGCATGCCTCCTACGGCGTGCTGGCGGTGCTGACCTCGCTGCTGATCCTCAACGGCTGCGACCGCAAGGGCCCGGCCGAACAGGCCGGCGAACAGGTCGACCAGGCCGTGCAGGACATGAAGGAAGAGGCAGGCAAGCTGGTCGACGACGCCAGCGCGCCGCCCGGCCCGGCCCAGGAAGCAGGACGTGCGCTGGACGATGCACGCGAAAAGGCAGGCGAGAAAATCGAGCAGCTCGGCGAGGACATGCAGAAGCCCTGATGTCCGCGCGCAAAAAAAGCCGGGGGCTTTCGCCCCCGGCCTGATGCGGTCCGATCGAGCGATCAGAACGCGTAGCTGTACATCAGCTGCCAGTTGAGCTGGCTGTGCTCGATGGTCATGCCGCCGTTGCCCATGGGCATGGCCGCACCGGTGCCGGTCACCGATACTTCGGGCACGACGCTCAGCGCGAAGTTGATCTGCGACTGCTTGCTGAAGGCGTAGCCGAAGCCCACGGTGTAGTGGTCCTCGACGATCGCCGGCCACAGATAGCTGACGTTCGCGTCGGGGATCGGGTTCGCGCCGTGGTTGTAGCCGACGCGCGCGGTGAAGGCATCAGTGACCTTGTAGGACAGGCCGACCGACACGACGATCTGGTCATCCCAATCCTGCTGGAAGGCCGCCGCGACCGCGCCGTTGTTGTAGATGGTCACGGTGTTCATGCTGCTGCCCCACATCACGTCCTTGACGTCGGCGGCGACCATCAGGCGGTCGGTTGCCTGCCAGGCGAGGCCCAGGCCGACGATGGGCGGCATGTCGAAGTCTTCCACCTTGTAGGTGCCATCCTCGAGATCCGGCAGGTTGCCGGCGGTCTGGTAGACGCCGCCGACGGTCAGCGCGTCGTTGATCTTGTAGGTGAAGCCCAGCTTGGCTGCAAGGCTGTAGCCCTTGGCCTGGCCGCTGTAGTCGCTGCCGTCCTTGAAGTTGATGCCGGGCATGCCCGCCACCAGGTCCATGCCCGCCCACACGACGTCGACGCTGCCGCCGACGTTGAGGCGGTCGCTGACGCTGTAGGCCAGCGGGAAGATCACGCGGCCGACGCTCACCTGTGCCATGTCGCCGTTGGTGTACTCGGTGCCCATGCCGCCCTGGCCATAAATGCCGACACCGTAGGCCAGCTTGCCCTGCTTTTTGACGAAGCCTGCAGCCGGCATGTAGAAGGCGTCAGCTTCCGAAGTGCCGAAAGAACCCATGGGCGATGACGGAACCGAGACGTCGGGACCGACGTGGCCCAGCATCAGGTCAATGCGGCTGCCGTCCGCCATCAGGCCGAGGGTGGCCGGGTTGTTGGCCATCGCGGCGCTGCCGTTGTCGTAGGCCATGGCCGCGCCGCCCATGCCTGCGGCGATCGGGCCATAGCCTTCCATCAGCATGCCATTGGTGGCATGGGCCAGCGCGGGCACGATCATGCCCGCTGCAGCCACGCTGGCTGCGAGTTTCTTGAGTTGCATCTGGATCTCCTACGACGCAGGTTGGGTAAGCAAAACCGAAAATTCTAATCTATTAACGGAAGGCTTTCCCCCAAGCTTGAGGTCGCGCGCCGACAAATCGCCTTCGGGCTGTCGACAAGGCACAACACACGGCCGGCGGCCAGCCGTTACACAGCGTTACACCTGGTTACCCACGCAAAACACCCCGCTTACACGGCCGCCCTACAGTGCAACTGTCCGCTGCACCCCTGCGCAGCGACATTCCATAACCGAAAGGAGCGATGCCATGAAAAGCACCCTGATGAAAACCACCCTCGGCCTGCTGGCGCTGGGCAGCCTGAGCCTGACCGCCCCCGGCGCACTGGCCGGCTGGAGCCACGGCGACAATGACCACCATGCGCTCCGCCAGAGCCACCAGTTCAGCAGGCAGATCGACGCCCGCCAGGACCGGCAGATGGACCGCATCCGCACCGGCATGCAGGAAGGTCGTCTGACCCGTTACGAATTCCGTGAATTGATGCACGAACAGCACCAGATCCGCGCCATGGAGCGCCATTTCCGCGCAGATGGCATCATCGACCCGCGCGAGTACAGCCGCCTCGACCACGCACTCGATCAGGCGAGCCGCAGTATCCGCATGGAAAAGCATGACCATCAGGCACGCCATGCCTACAACGGTTCGTACTGGCACAACTAAAGCCGAGGGCGCCCGCTACAGTCGAGCGGCGCCATGTCGTTAACCCCCTGTCCGAATCCGACCACAACAGGAGCACACCATGAAGATTCCCGCCACCCTGGCCCTCGCCTCCCTGCTGGCCGTCGGCCCTGCGCTCGCCGATCCCCCGGGCCATGCGCCGGCCCACGGCTATTACAAGAAACATCACAAGGACAAGCACTACCGGGGCAAGAGCGGCGCCGTCTATATGCACGACTACGGCATTGCCGGCGGCCGCTGCAACCGCGACGAGATCGGCGCGGTCATCGGCGGCGTCACCGGCGCGGTGATCGGCGGCCAGGTCGCCGACCGCGACGACCGCGTGGTCGGCATGGTCGTCGGCGGCGTGCTGGGCGCGGTGGTCGGCCATGCCATCGGCGACAGCATGGACGAGCGCGACCGCGCCTGCATGGGCCATGCACTGGAGCTCGGCCGCCCCGGCGTGCCGGTGGCCTGGCGCAGCGACGGCCATCACTACCACTTCACCCCGCGCGGCGATGCCCGCGACGGCTGCCGCCACGCCACGCTGGTGGTCGACGGGCGCCGTCCGAAGGACGTGCTGGCGTGCCCGGCCGGACGCGGGGAGTGGCGCTTCCGCCGCGGTTGATCCCGGGCGGCGGCCGGGCCGGGACGCCAAGCCTGCTAGAATGCGGGCTTTGCGTCCCGGCCTTTTTTGTGGCCACAGCCATGTCCGCCCTCAAGAACGATACCTTCCTGCGCGCGCTGCTGCGCCAGCCCACCGACTACACCCCGCTCTGGCTGATGCGCCAGGCCGGGCGCTACCTCCCCGAATACAACGCCACCCGCGCCCGCGCCGGCGATTTCCTCACGCTGTGCAAGACGCCCGATCTGGCGACCGAGGTGACGCTGCAGCCGCTCGCGCGCTACCCGCTCGACGCCGCGATCCTGTTTTCCGACATTCTCACCGTGCCCGACGCGATGGGCCTGGGCCTGTATTTCTCCGCTGGCGAGGGCCCGCGTTTCGAGCGCCCGCTGCGCGACGAATGGGAGATCCGCGACCTCTCGGCACCCGATCCCAGCGATAAGCTCGGCTACGTGATGGATGCCGTCAGAAGCATCCGCCGCGCGCTCGACGGCTCGGTGCCGCTGATCGGCTTTTCCGGCAGCCCCTATACGCTGGCGTGCTACATGATTGAAGGCGGCGGCTCGGACGACTACCGCCACATCAAGACCATGCTGTACAGCCGTCCCGATCTGCTGCACCGCATCCTCGAAGTGAACACCCGCGCGGTGACCGACTACCTCAACGCGCAGATCGAGGCCGGCGCGCAGGCCGTGATGATTTTCGATTCCTGGGGCGGCAGCCTCACCCCCCACGCCTACCAGGAATTTTCGCTTGCCTACATGCAGCGCATCGTCGCCAGTCTGATCAAGGAGCGCGAAGGCCGCCGCATCCCGAGCATCATCTTCACCAAGGGCGGCGGCAACTGGCTGGAAGCGATGGCCGGCATCGGCGCCGACGCGGTCGGCCTCGACTGGACCGTCGACATCGGCGAAGCCCGCCGCCGCGTGGACGGCAAGGTGGCGCTACAGGGCAACCTCGACCCCAGCGCGCTGCACGGCACGCCCGACAGCATCCGCGCCGAGGCGCATCGCATCGTCGACAGCTACGGCAAACACCCCGGCCACGTGTTCAACCTCGGCCACGGCATTTCGCAGTTCACCAACCCGGACAACGTCGCGGTACTGGTGGACGCGGTACACAGCCGCAGCCGCGCCGTGCGCACATCAAGCGAAAGCTGATTGCCTGCGTCGAAGAATCGAAAATTTCGAATAGTCCGGGTATAAAAAACGACTTTTCAGCGCCTCCGGGTATGCGCCACCATACCCGCTCTCGTCGACCTTACGGAGTCCCCTCGTGAAAACCTTCCTCGTCAGCCTGTTCGCCGTATTCCTTACTTTCGGCCTCGCCGCCCATGACGCCGAAGCCAAGCGCCTCGGCGGCGGCAAATCCTTCGGCATGCAGCGCAGCGCCCCTGCCAAGCAGGAAGCCGCCCCCGCCCCGCAGCGCCAGCAGACCGCCGGTACCCCGACCCAGGCCGCGCCGCAGAAACGCAGCTGGATGGGTCCGATCGCCGGCCTCGCTGCCGGCCTTGGCCTCGCCGCACTGGCCTCGCACCTCGGCTTCGGCGAAGAAATGGCCAACTTCCTGATGCTGGCGCTGCTGGCGATGGCCGCCTTCATGCTGTTCCGCTTCTTCATGCGCCGCAACGCGCCGCAGCCCGCAATGCAGTACGCCGGCATGCCGCAGTCCGCGCCCGCCGCCTTCGACGCCACCCCGGCCTTGAGCGGCAGCGGCCATGCCGCCCGCAGCTTCCCGCCCGGCTTCGACGCCGCCGCCTTCGCCCGCGAAGCCAAGCTCAACTACATCCGCCTGCAGGCCGCGTTCGACGCCGGCAACCTCGACGACCTGCGTGCCTTCACCTCACCCGAAATCTTCGCCGAGCTGTCGATGCAGATCGCGGAACGCGGCGACGCCGCCCAGACCACCGACGTCATGGTGCTCGACGCCGACGTGCTGGAAGCCGTCGACGAGGCCAACCGTCATGTCGTCAGCGTGCGTTTCACCGGCCAGGTGCGCGAAGCCGACGGCGCCGCGCCCGTCGCGCTTGACGAGGTATGGCACCTGACCAAGCCGGCCAGCGGCCAGGGCGGTTGGGTGATCGCCGGCATCCAGCAGGCATAACCCTGTAGAAACAAGGTCTTGCGCACCCGCACAGTGCGCAGGGCCGCTATTTCAGGGCATAGAAGCATTGACTTATGCACAGTTTTGGCGCAGGGGAACTTTTTTTGTGTCAAGCCCTTGACAGCCAGGCCTGGATTGTAAGCTACTGAAAAATATGGATTTACCGTCTTGCCTGCTTTTTAACCTGTGGGGCGCGCGCGCCTGAATACGGGCATTAGAGAGGTATCGACACAAATCGCCCACACAATTATCCACAGCTTGCGTGGACAACACAGAATACGCCTTGATTAACAGTTAGTTAGCTCAAATCCCACCGACCCACACCATGCCCTCCCTGCTCCAGGTCGCGCTCGATACGCCGCTTGACCGGCTGTTCGACTATCGCCTGCCGGACGCGCTGGGTCCGGTGCCAGTGGGCAGCCTGGTCGAGATTCCGTTCGGCCGCACCCGCCAGGTCGGCATCGCCCTGGGTCAGCCGGCCGACAGCGACCACGCCGGAAAATTGCGCGACGTCCTGCGCGTGCTCGACGACCGTCCCGCGTTGTCCCCCGACATCCTGCGCCTGGCGCAGTTCTGTGCAGACTATTACCACTATCCGCTGGGCGCGGTCCTGCTCGCCACCCTGCCGCCACGCCTGAAGAACGCCTCCCCTTTCGTTGCCGACGCGCCCTGGCTCACCGTCACCGACGCCGGCCGCTTGGCCGAACCGCCGGCCCGTGCCCGCGCGCAGCACGCCCTGCTTGATGCCCTGCGCACAGCGCCGCAATCGCGCGAGGCCTTGCGCGCGCAGAAACAAGGCCGCCACGCGGCCGCACTGGTGGCAGCCGGCTGGGCACAATGGACCCGGCAGCCGCCCACGGCAACCGGCTTGCCGCAAACCGCCGCATCCCCCCCCGCCACGCCCGAACAGCAGGCCGCGCTCGATGCGCTGCTGCCTGCGCTCGGGCAGTTCGGCGTGCACCTGGTCCATGGCGTCACCGGCAGCGGCAAGACCGAGCTCTACCTGCGCCTGATCGACGCAGTGCTACAATCCGGCAGACAAGCGCTGGTGCTGATCCCCGAGATCGCGCTGACCCCGCAGCTCGAGCAGCATTTCCGCGCCCGTTTCCCCGGCCGCAGGGTGAACACGCTGCACAGCGGCCTCGGCGAGAAGGAACGCGCCGAGAACTGGCTCGCCGCGCCCGAGGCCGACGTACTGCTCGGCACGCGACTGTCGGTGTTCGCGCCGCTGCCGCGGCTGGGCCTGGTCGTGGTCGACGAGGAACACGACGGCTCGTTCAAGCAGCAGGACGGCCTGCGCTATTCGGCGCGCGACGTCGCCATCGCGCGTGCCAAGCAGGCTGGTGTTCCGGTGCTGCTCGGTTCGGCCACGCCCTCGCTGGAAAGCTATGCGCAGGCGTTGAACGGGCGCTACCAGCTGATCGAGCTCAAGCAGCGCGCGGTCAGCGCCGCGCGCCTGCCCGACATCGAACTGATCGACCTCAAGCACATCCCGCTCGACAACGGCCTCACCCGCCCCGCGCTCACGGCACTCACCGAGACCCTGGCGCGCGGCGAACAGAGCCTGGTCTTCCTCAACCGGCGCGGCTACGCGCCGGCGCTGTACTGCCCGAGCTGCGCCTGGGTCATGCCCTGCCCGCATTGCTCGGCGCGGCTGGTGCTGCACCGCACGTCGCACAGGTTGAAATGCCATCATTGCGGGGTCGAGGCGCGCATCCCGCATGAGTGCCCGAGCTGCGGCAACCCGGACCTGAAACCGCTCGGCCAGGGCACGCAGCGGCTGGAGGAGACACTCGCCGCCTTCCTCCCCGCCGCGCGCATCCGCCGCATCGACCGCGACACCATGCGCCCGCGCGCCTGGGCCGAACTCGGCGAGGCGGTGCGCGCACGCGAAGTCGACATCCTGGTCGGCACGCAGATGCTGGCGAAGGGCCACGACTTCCCCGACATGACGCTGGCCTTGATCCTCGACACCGACGGTGCGCTCTACAGCCCCGACTTCCGCGCCACCGAGCGCCTGTTCGCGCAACTGATGCAGGTGGCGGGGCGCGCCGGGCGCGCCGACAAGCCCGGCCGCGTGCTGATCCAGACGGCGTTTCCTGACCATCCGCTGTTCCGCTACCTGCAACGCCACGACTACGCCGGCTACGTGCGCGAACTGCTGGCCGAACGCAGGCAGCTGGAACTCCCGCCGTATACGCGCCAGGTGCTGCTGCGCGCCGAGGCGACGACGATGGACGCCGCGCTCGCCTTCCTGCAACGCGCCGCCGCGCTCGCGCCCGCGCTTTCCGGGGTCAGCGTGTTCGGCGCCACCCCGGCGCCGATGGCGCGCGTCGCCAATCTGGAGCGTGCGCAAATCCTGATCCAGTCGCCCTCGCGGCAGGCGCTGCACGCCTTCGTGCGTGACTGGCGACCGCAACTCGAGCACATCAAGCCGCGCGTCGCGCGCTGGTCGCTCGACGTGGATCCGCTCGTATTTTGAGATGCCGCACGGCGCCGCGTTTTGAGGCCCCGCGCGCGGCGCTTATAATCGCCGGCTACCCATTCGACACCGGAGACGCGCGCGTCTCCCTGTCCGCTTGATCGACATGTCCAGCATTCATCCGCTCAAAGAACAACTCGGCCTCCTGATCGGCACCGCGCTCGAAACCGTGGCGCCCGACGCACCGGTGAGCCTCGAGATCGAACGCCCGAAGAACCCCGCGCACGGCGACTTTTCCAGCAATGCGGCGATGCAGCTGGCACGTCCGCTGAAAAAGAATCCGCGCGAACTGGCGCAGCTGATCCTGACCGAGCTGCCGAAATCGCCACTCGTTGCGAAAACCGAGATTGCCGGCGCCGGCTTCATCAACTTCCATCTCACGCCGGCGGCGTGGCACGGCATCGTGCGGCGCGTGCGCAGCGAGCGCGAACAGTTTGGCCGTGACGCCGCCGGTCAGGGGCATCGCGTGCTGGTCGAGTTCGTCTCCGCCAACCCGACCGGCCCGCTGCACGTCGGCCACGGCCGCCAGGCCGCGCTCGGCGACGCCATCTGCAATCTCTACGCGGCGCAAGGCTGGGACGTGGCCCGCGAGTTCTACTACAACGACGCCGGGGTGCAGATCCAAACGCTGGCTCACAGCGTGCAGGCACGCGCCAAGGGCCTGAAGCCCGGCGACGCCGATTGGCCTGAAGCGGCCTACAACGGCGACTACATCGCGGACATCGCGGCTGATTTTCTGGCAAGAAAGACGGTGAAATCCGACGACCGCGAATACACCGCATCGGGCGACGTCGACGACCTCGACTCGATCCGCCAGTTCGCCGTCGCCTATCTGCGTCACGAGCAGGATCTCGACCTCAAGGCCTTCGCGGTAGGCTTCGACCATTACTATCTGGAATCGAGCCTGTACACCAGCGGGCGCGTCGAGGCGACGGTGCAGAAGCTGGTCGCCGCCGGCAAGACCTACGAGCAGGACGGCGCGCTGTGGCTTCGCACGACCGACTACGGCGACGACAAGGACCGCGTGATGAAGAAGTCCGACGGCACTTACACCTATTTCGTGCCGGACGTCGCCTACCACATCGCCAAGTGGGAGCGCGGCTATGAACGCGCGGTCAACATCCAGGGCACCGACCACCACGGCACGATCGCGCGGGTTCGCGCCGGCCTTCAGGCCGCGGGCGTCGGCATCGCCGACGGCTACCCCGACTACCTGCTGCACACGATGGTGCGCGTCATGCGCGGCGGCGAGGAGGTGAAGATCTCCAAGCGCGCGGGCAGCTACGTCACGCTGCGTGATCTCATCGAGTGGACCAGCAAGGACGCGGTGCGCTTCTTCCTGCTCTCGCGCAAGCCCGACACCGAATACATCTTCGACGTCGATCTCGCACTGGCAAAGAACAACGACAACCCGGTCTATTACGTGCAGTACGCGCACGCGCGCATCTGCCGCGTGTTCGAGGAATGGGGCGGGCAGGCCTCCGCGCTCGGCGTCGCAGACCTCGCGCCGCTGGTCGCGCCGCACGAACTGGCGCTGATGCAGCGCCTCGCAGAGTATCCCGAAGTCGTCGCGGCGGCAGCGAAGGAACTGGCGCCGCATCTCGTCGTGCACTATCTGCAGGGACTCGCCGGCGATTTCCACGCCTGGTACAACGCCGAGAAATTCCTGGTCGACGATGAAGCGACGAAGCTCGCGCGGCTGGCGCTCGCCGACGCCACGCGCATCACGATCGTCAACGGCCTTGCCTTGCTCGGCGTGTCGGCCCCGGAGAAAATGTAAGCCATGGCCAAGTCCTCTACCCGCTCCACCAGGCGCGGCGGCAGTTCGATCTTCACCGGCGTGCTGATCGGCCTCATCGTCGGCGCGATACTCGCCGTCGGCGTCGCGCTGTGGGCCACCGGCAACAACCCGTTCAAGGCCAGCGCACCGGAAGCCAAGCCGGCGCCGGCCGTGCCCGCCACCCCGGAAACCGCGCCGAGCTTCGACTTCTACAAGGTGCTGCCCGGCGATGCGTCGAGCGAACTGCCTCCGGCGCAGAACGCACCCGCCGCCGACACCCCGCTGTACTACCTGCAGGCCGGTGCCTTCCAGAATCCGGCCGACGCCGACAACCTGAAGGCGCAGCTGGCACTGCTCGGCGTCGAAGCGGTGATCCAGAGCGGCGAAGTCGCCGACAAGGGCGTGTTTCACCGCGTGCGCGTCGGCCCGTTCCGCGCCATGGACGAGGTCAACCGCACCCGCAGCCTGCTGACGCAGAACAATATTCCGGCCACGCTGGTCAAAGAAGTTCCCACCCCACAGGAGACGCCTTGATGTTCACCCGCGCACTGGCCATGCTGGCCGCCGCCGTACTGTCCTTCTCCGCGCTCGCCGCGCCCGACTCGGCTTTTGAAGGACACGACTACGCTCGCGTCAGCCAGCCGCAGCCGGTCGCCACCGGCAAGAAGATCGAGGTGCTGGAGTTCTTCTGGTACCGCTGCCCGCACTGCTTCCAGCTCGAACCCGGCCTCACCCAATGGCTGAAGACGCTGCCCAAGGACGCCCAGGTGCGCCGCGTGCCGGCAGTGTTCCGCGACGACTGGCTGCCCGGCGCCAAGCTCTACTACACGCTGGAGCAGATGGGCCTGCTGGGCCGCCTGCACCACAAGGTGTTCGACGCCTACCACGTGGAAAACATCAACCTCAACGACCCGGCCGTGCTCGGCGGCTGGATCGCCAAGCAAGGCGTCGACCGCAAGAAGTTCGAGGCCGTCTACAACTCGTTCTCGATCCAGTCCAAGGCCACCCAGGGCGCACGGCTGGCCACGGCCTACGGCATCACCGGCGTGCCGGCCTTCATCATCGACGGCAAGTACACCACCACGGTCGGCATGACCGGCAGCGAGAAGCGCCTGTTCGAGGTGCTCGACCAGCTGATCGTCAAGGCGCGCGCCGAGCGCAGCGGCAAGAAACCGGCGAAGTAAGCCTGTTGCCGGCCGCCCCGCTCAAGGTCTTGAATAAACCCTCTGGGGAGCCAACTCCCCAGAGGGTTTTCATCACCGGCGCCAGTTCCGGGCTCGGCGCCGCGCTGGCCCGCCATTACGGCGCGACAGGCGCGCGCCTGGGCCTGGTCGGGCGCCGTCTCGACGGCCTCGAAGCCACCGCCGCCGGACTCGACGCGCAGCGCTATCAGGCTGACGTGCGCGATGCGGCGGCGATGCAGGCTGCTGCCGACGCCTATCTGCGCGACGTCGGCGCGCCCGACATCGTCATCGCGGCCGCCGGCATCAGCGTCGGCACGCTGACCGAGATCGCCGGGGATGCCGCGGTGTTCCGCGCGGTGATGGATGCCAACGTGCTGGGGCTGGTGCACACCTTCCAGCCCTTCATCGGCGCCATGCGGGACGGCGGCGTGCTGTGCGGCATTTCCAGCGTGGCGGGCGTGCGCGGCCTGCCCGGCGGCGGCGCCTACTCGGCATCGAAGGCCGCCGCCACGGTCTATCTGGAAGCGCTGCGGCTGGAATTGAAGGCACGCGGCATCGCGGTGGTGACGGTGGCGCCCGGCTACATCGACACGCCGATGACGCGGGTCAACCCTTACGCCATGCCGTTCAAAATGAGCGCGCAGGCGGCCGCCGCCAGGGTGGCACGCTGCATCGCACGGCGCCGCGGCTATACCGTCATCCCCTGGCAGATGGCGTGGGTGGCGCGCGCGATGAAATGGCTGCCGAACCCGCTGTTTGATTTATTATTCGAAAAGGCGCCGCGCAAACCGCGCGGCCTGCCGACATAACGACGACCACGGCTGCCGCCGGCAGCCCCCTTCCGGAGCATCCATGGCTGCGCCCCTGAACATCATCCTCATCGACGACCACCCGCTGCTGCGCATGGGCGTGGCCGGCTACATCCAGCAGGAACCGGACCTCAAGCTCGTCGCGCAGATGGCCAACGCCGCCGAACTGCGCACCTGGCTCGCCGCCGGCAACAAGGCCGACGCCGCGCTGCTCGACCGCTCGCTGCCCGACGCCGACGGCCTCGACCTGGTGTCCGACCTGCGCGATCTCGGCATCAAGGTCATCATGCTCACCATCGCCGACTCCGACGAGGAAATCTCCGAGGCGATCTCGTCCGGTGTCGACGGCTACGTCGTCAAATCGAGCGACCCCGACCAGGTACTCGCCGCGATCCGCAGCGTGTGCGACGGCCAGAGCAGCTTCCCGCTCAACATCATGCAGAAGATGGCGCGCGGCGAACTCAACAGCAACGCGCTGTCGGCACTGACCGCGCGCGAGATGGAGATCGTCAACCACGTGAAGGAAGGCCTCTCCAACAAGGCGATCGCCTACAAGATGACCCTGTCGGAGAACACCGTGCGCAACCACCTGCGCAACATCATGGAAAAGCTCGGTCTCAGGAACCGCGTGCAGGTCGCGACGCTGGCTCTGAAGGAAGACCGCAAGCGGCATTGAGCGGATTATTCATCCAATAAAAAACGGCGGCCTCGATGGCCGCCGTTTTTTATTGGGCTGCAACCATTCAACAGGCTCGGCGGCGTGCAGCTACGCCCACCAGCCCCAGCCCGGCCAGCAACATGGCCCAGGTCTCGGGTTCCGGGACTGCCGCCACTTCGACGCTCGCGTTATCGAGGAAGGAATACTGCTTCGCGGCCGGCAGCGTGTTCCTGAACTCCAGGGTGGTGACCAAGCCGCTCGCCGTGAAATTGAACGTGAAGTACTGCCAGGCATTGGAGGCACTGCTGTGGTTGACGAGCTGGTAGGTGTTGATCACGTTGTTGTCGATCAATGCGGTAATCTCACCGGTGCCATCATTGCCCTGGTTCTGGTACGTGGCGCCGTAGAAGCCGACCGTGTAGGTGGTACCGAGGGCGGTGGCGAAACTCTGTTTGATGCCGCCGTTGGCAAGCGTGTAATTCGCCAGATCGACGGCATCCTTGCCGATCGGGTCGGTGAAATAGCCCAGTGATTCGTTCATCCAGTGAACGCCCGTACCGGTCGTGGTCCAGCCGGTGATCCAGGTGTAGCCGCCCGGCATCAGGTAATTCAGGAAGTTCGAGGCGGGATGCTCGAAGCCAGGATTGACAAGCAGGTTGGTTGCGGCCCGTGCGGGCAACGCCGAAAGGGCGCACATTGAAGACAGCACAACGATTCGTAGTGTTTTGGACAAGCGCATTTTGATTTTTCCCTGAGGGTGTTGTTCTTGGAGAGGGCGGATGCGGAACTTCGTTGCCCGACAAACCAGCCGCTCAGGGTCAGCAATGGCCGTGCCAGAAAGGCGCGGTACTTTATCTATCAAGCGCTTAAAACACCCCGGGCACTGCGGCCGGGTGTTGAGTGATATCAAACTCGTAAGTACGCGCCTGCGTTTGGTCGGCGGTAGAACGGCCGTGAGACGGATACGTTGCCGAGAAAATTCGTAACGAGCAGTTTCTTTCGGCTCTACCGATATCCCTCATCCGCAACAAATTCGTACCCTGGGAAAGTTTTCGGGAATGCTGCGGCCAACCCTGCTGAAATCCCGCGTTTTGTGCAACTATAGTAGCACAATTCATTGTTTTTTAAGGACATTTCTTCAATTCCCTCCTCTTTCGTGCATAGTGATGTGCTTATGAAGAGGGAGAGGAAATGCAGAAACTCTGGAAGGTAGTCGGGCGGCACAGGCCGCCCCGTATTCACGTGCTGTCCGACGTGCATCTCGATACGGGGCCATACGAGGTCCCGGAAGGACTCGACTTCGACATTCTAATTGCGGCAGGCGACATCGGCCCGGTCGAACAAGCTGTTGATTGGCTGGCATCACTCGGCAAACCGGTTGTGTACGTGCTTGGCAATCACGAGCATTGGCAACATGAGTTCGGGGACGCGCTGGCGCTTGCCAAGGCAGCCGCCAAGGGAACGAAGGTGAAAGTCCTCGAAAGAGAGGTGGCCGTGATCCAGGGTGTCCGCTTCCTGGGTGCCACGCTTTGGACCGACTTCGGCGACTGGAATCCCGGCCTCGTCGAAACTGCTGTCTGGTACATGCGGGACTACAGCCAGATCACTGCGCACCAGTGGTACGAAGTCAAAGCCAACCGTGACTGGTTCCGTCGCCAATGCCGGAAAATCGGGATGAGCCAGGAAGCCATTCAGGAGTGGATTGCAGAGGGCCAATACCACCCGGCAATCGCGTACCGAGCCCACACCAAGACCGTCGACTGGCTGTCCCATGCCCTTTCAAAAGAGTTCGACGGCCCATCAGTCGTCGTGACGCATCATGCGCCGACCTTCGACAGCTTGCGCGAATCCGGGGTGAGTGAAGCAGCGCTCCAGCCGGATTATTGGACTTACCACGACAGGTCTCTCATAAAACAGGCGGCGTACGCCTCTCGTCTTGAGCCGCTACTCAAATACCGCGCCGGGGCGATCGACCTGTGGGTCCACGGGCATATTCACCACGGCTTCGACATCCTGACCCAGCCTGCAAGAGTGGTCTGTAACCCGCGCGGTTACGCGTTGCCTCCAGCCCGCGCGTCGTCGTGGCTCGGGAATCTCGTCTTGCGGGATGATCTCGCTGCGAGCGAAGAGCCACGTCTGCAGAACCCGTACCTCGGCAACGGACAGGGTTTCGACCGGCATCTTGTCATCGACCTCATGGCGGGGTTCGAGCGACCGCTTCGCCTCGAGATCGAGAACCCACTGGCGTCCTTGCGCGAGATTCGGCGAGATGCGGCCGAGGTGATGGGGCATCTGCGCCGTACCCAACCTCGCTTGCGTGAGTACCTCATGCGGTGCGTGGACCAGAACATTCGAGAGTTCAATGGGGTGCTCGGCACCCTGATGGACCGGATAAATCCGGCTCTGAACATTGAGCAATTGGCCCTCATAGCGTCGCCGCACCGACTGTGCGAACCTTTGTCGAGCGAGCGGACTGCAGACTCCTATGCACTGACACTTTCCGATATGGATGAATGGTGTGCCTGGCTTGGTCGGCTCCCATCCTATGCGCACACGCGTCTCGAAGAGTGGGTGAAGCTCAGCATCAGCATGCTTTCCATGCTCGAAGACAGCGGGGTCCACGCATGGGTAAAACCGCCACCCATGCGTTTGCTCCGGACGCTCGACATCGACATGCAGGACCACATTGTCGTTGCTGACTTCGGTGGCGATGAGACGCAGCTGAATGCGTGGTCCATGCGGCTGCTGGAAGCATTTTGCAGCGAAATGCCCAGGATGCATTTTGTGTCGCTTTGGCATCTGTCGGACGCCCAGAATGACAGGCCGGGCCGTCTGCTGACGTTGGCGGACTTGCGCAGGGCGCTTACCGATGCGAATGAGGACGCGACAATTTGCGGCGACATCAAGCCGAAATAGAGAGGTTCCGAGCGAGATGAAGGCCATCAGAGCAATATTCAAACAAGGGGAATGGCTGACGGCCGAGCAGCCAAACGCCCTACAGCCGAATCCGGCTGCGCAAAAAAAACCAGCCAGCCAATGACTGGGAACACCGCGGCCTCATCTTCGGGGTGACCTGTAACGGGCACCGGATTACGACTGTGTCCTGTACGCCGACGACCTTCCGGAATCGATGCGGTCACCTGCCCTGCATGATGCGTGCATTCTGCTTGCCATCCCTACCAAGCAGGATAACCGCAATGTTCAAGAGAGCGTGTGCTGCCTGCGGCAAGCTGTTTGTTCCGCGACCGCAGATCCCAAACCAACGATTTTGTTCGGACCATGAATGCCAACGCGAGCGACGCCGACGCACGCAAGTGGAGCGTCGGGCCCGGAAGCCCGAAGCCAAAGTAAACGATGCAGAGTATCACCGAGATTGGCGAATCAAGAACCCGGACTACTGGAAACGCTACCGGGAAACCCACCCCGAATACGCGGAACGCAATCGGATTCAACAGCGGCAACGCAACAAAGTGCGCAAAAATTCGGATATTGCAAATGAAGCCGTGTGGCCGGCTTACCCCTATATCGGCGGGCTTTACCGGCTCTCACCCGTAACGGGTCGAAAGATTGCAAATGACGCCGTGTGGATCGTCGAAATCAGCGTCCTGTCTGGCTCTTCTGGGCTTTTTGGGGGTAATTGCAAAGTGAAGCCGTAATGTTGTTAAGGCCAATTTGTTGGTAACGTCATCCGCCTTCGGGCTCGGCTCAGCCAAGTGCATGCCATACCCAATTCCG
This sequence comes from Pseudomonadota bacterium, assembly GCA_041639215.1. Classification (GTDB taxonomy): domain Bacteria; phylum Pseudomonadota; class Gammaproteobacteria; order Burkholderiales; family Thiobacillaceae; genus Thiobacillus. The sequence continues at coordinate 131,643 of JBEQCP010000001.1, forward strand.
GTTCCAGCCAGGAAATGGGCATGACAGAACGGCATCGCTCGCCGAGAAAGTGTGTGACCTTCGGAGAACGCCCACCATGCGACAGGAAGAGCAAGGCTCAGGACAGGCCCACCAACTTTGCGCGGCCGAATATGTCCGCATGTCTACCGAGCACCAGCAGTACTCGACCCAGAACCAGGCCGACAAAATTCGCGAGTATGCTGCACGACGCGGCATCCACATCGTCCGAACCTATGCCGACGAAGGCAAGAGCGGCCTCAATATTGGTGGCCGGAACGGCCTAAAGCAGCTGATTCAGGACGTCGAGTCAGGACATACCGACTTCCAGGTCATCCTCGTCTATGACGTTAGTCGCTGGGGCCGCTTCCAGAACGCCGACGAGAGCGCCTATTACGAATACATCTGCCACCGCGCCGGCATCCAGGTGACCTACTGTGCCGAGCAATTCGAGAACGACGGCTCACCGGTCTCCACCATCGTAAAAGGTGTGAAACGCGCGATGGCCGGGGAGTACAGCCGTGAGTTGTCGGCCAAAGTCTTCGCTGGCCAGTGTCGACTCATCGAGCTTGGTTATCGCCAGGGCGGGCCTGCGGGCTACGGCCTGCGGCGCATGCTCATCGACCAGAATGGTTCACTCAAGGCAGAACTAGCGCGCGGCGAGCACAAGAGCCTGCAGACCGACCGGGTCGTCCTCATGCCCGGCCCCGATGAGGAGGTCGCTATCGTCAACCAGATGTACCGCTGGTTTGTCGAGGACGGCCTGGCCGAACCCGAGATTGCCGCGCGTCTCAATCTCCAGAAGATACGCACCGACCTCGGCCGTCCCTGGACGCGGGCCACTGTTAATGAGGTGCTCACAAACGAAAAATACATCGGCAACAACGTCTATAACCGGATTTCCTTCAAGCTCAAGAAAGCGCGCGTGGCCAACCCGCCCGACATGTGGATCAAGAAGGAGCGGGCCTTCGAGGCCATCGTCCCGCCGGAGATTTTCTACACGGCGCAGGGGATCTTTCGGGCGCGCTCGCGGCGATACTCCGACGATGAATTGCTCGACCGTCTGCGCCACCTATACAAGACGCATGGCTATTTGTCAGGACTCGTGATTGACGAAACCGACGGGATGCCGTGTTCCAGCATTTACGCGCACCGCTTCGGCGGCCTGATCCGGGCCTACCAGATGGTTGGCTTCACCCCCGACCGGGATTACCGCTACCTGGAGGTGAACCAGATTCTGCGGCGCCTGCACCCCACGGTCATTGCCGAGGCCGAAGCGAGGATTGCCGGCATCGGCGGCGAGGTGGTGCGTGACCCCGCCACCGACCTCCTGGAGGTCAACGGCGAATTCAGCGTGTCCCTGGTCCTTTCCCGCTGCCACGCCTCCCCTGCCGGGAACCATCGCTGGAAGGTCCGCTTCGATACCAGCCTGTGCCCGGACATCACGGTGGCGATACGCCTCGACTACGACAACCAGGCTGCGCTCGATTACTACCTGCTGCCGCGGCTGGATTTTGGACAGGCGGGCATCTGCCTGGCCGACAACAACGCCTTCGAGCTCGACACCTATCGCTTCGACACCCTGGACTACTTGTATGGGATGGCCGAACGCTTCCGCATCCGGAGGGCAGCATGATTCCGGAACAGCGCAACCGCACGTTCAAGATGGTCCCCCTGGCTGACGTCCGGGTGCTCAACCCGCGTGAGCGCAATCAGCGGGTGTTCGACGGCATCGTTCAGAACATCAAGTCGGTGGGTCTCAAGAAACCGGTCATCGTGACTCCGCGCACCGACGCGGCCGGACAGGACTATTTCCTGCTGGTGTGCGGCGAAGGCCGCCTTAACGCGCTGCGGTCCCTCGGCGAGGAAACCATACCGGCCTTGGTCGTGGAGGTCAGCGACGAAGAGGCCTTCGTCATGAGCCTGGTGGAGAATATTGCCCGTCGCCAATACCGTCCCTTGGAAATCCTCTCCAGCATCCGCCAGCTGTTCGAGAAGGGCTACAGCCCATCCGTAATCAGTACCAAGACTGGACTCACGCAGACCTACGTTTCGGGGATTCTGAGCCTCTTGAAGCAGGGCGAAGAACGCCTGCTCATAGCCGTCGAAAAGGGCATGGTGCCCCTCAACACGGCCTTGGACATCGTCGCCGCCGGGGAGAATGAACGCGAGCTGCAGTCCGCGATGCAGGACGCCTACGAAGCAGGCACGCTACGTGGCAAGAAGCTGCAGCTGACGCGACGCATCATCGAGCGGCGCCGCACCCTTGGTGCTTCGATGGCCCGTCGCGCTGCGCGCAAAGCTGTCGACATCACCAAGTCCAGCTTGGTCCGGGTCTACGAGAAAGAAGTCGAGCGCAAGAAGGTAACTCTCAAGAAGGCGGATCTGACCCAGAAGCGGTTGCTGTTCATCGTCAGCGCTCTACGCCAGCTGTTGGCGAGTGACAACTTCGTGAACCTGCTGCGGGCCGAGCGGCTGGATATCATGCCGAAATACCTTGCAGACCGCGTCTGGCCCGATAAGGTGGCGCGATGACCCAGGTTACTCTGGCGTTTACGCCACAGGTTCTGCGGGTTCCTCTGGCGAACATCCTGCCTTCCCGCATGCTTCCGGCGTCCGTCCCGGGCTCGGTCAAGTACGTGCAAATCCGCTGCTCCATCCAGGACGTAGGTGTCATCGAGCCGCTGTCCGTCGCCGTGTCGGATTCGGCGGCAGGCCAATATCTGTTGCTGGATGGACATGTGCGACTCATGGCGATGCGCGAGCTGGGCTATGAGGAAGCACCGTGTCTGTTGGCAAACGATGACGAAGCCTACACCTACAACAGCAAAATCAACCGGCTTTCGACCCTTCAGGAGACGCGCATGCTCCAGGAGGCGGTCAACAAGGGCGTCTCCATGGAGCACCTCGCGCGCGCCCTGAATGTCGACGTCAGCCATGTCCTGAAAAAGCTGACCCTCCTGGAGGGGATTTGCCCCGAGGCAGTGGCGCTCCTCAAGGACCGCCAGTTCTCGGTGGAGATTGCGCGCCTGCTCCGCAAGATGAAGCCGACCCGGCAGGTAGAGTGCATCGAGCTCATGCTCTCAGCGAACAGCCTGACCATGAACTATGCTGAGGCCCTGTTGGCCGCAACCCCTGTCGAGATGCTGGTGGACGGAACCAAACCCGCCACTATGAAGGGCGTCACGCCCGAGCAGATGGCGCGCATGGAACGGGAGATGGCCAACCTGCAGGGGCAGTACAAGCTCATCGAGGAGAGCTATGCCGAGGATGTTCTGAATCTGGTCCTGGCGCAGGGCTATCTGGCGAAGCTGCTTGAGAATGATGCGGTGAATCGCTACGTCACCCAGCAAAGCCAGGACATTTATGAGCAGCTGAAGTTGATTGCCGAGCTGAACTCGCTCGACCAGCCGTGAAAGGTGTTCTTTAACAATTCGGACAATTCGTCCGAGGAGATCGCCGGTGGTGGGGCGGCGACCTCCTCCGGACAGTTCTTACTGGGCTTGCGTGTCACAAGACTCGGACCTGCGCAACGAAGCGATCGCACGTTCGTACCCTACAGACCGTTTCGACTAGAGGTGGTGCTCGATAACTAGAAGGCGTGAAACGCTCCCTTCACCGGAATGGGCATAGAGGACACGAAGCAACGCTTCAGTTTTGCAACGGGCGACCCCCGCGCTTCTGCTGGCCACTTCAAGTGACTGTCCACGGAAGAACTGTTCAATGGCCGTCAATGCACGCGAGTAGCTTTCTTCTCCGAGTGATGGCAAGCCGAGCTTCCTGAATTCTTCTCTCACACGTCTTGTGGAAACGCCCAGGACACCCGCAATCGCCGCGTGGGACCCCTTTTGGTCCAACCACATTTCTCGCAACGATCGTTCACTGCTCTTCGCGATAGGGCCGAAACGTGATCTTGGTTTGATCTTGTCAGGCAGCGCGCCCAGAAAGATGCTTACCGCCTCGTCAGGATCGTCCCAGAGCAACGCTAGCGCAAGAGCAAAAGCCGACACACTCGCAGGCTTTGTACGCGCGTGCCCTGTGTAATCTAGCCACGGCGAAAACTCATTGTCTTGCTTGCCCATGCTGGCGGGAAAATGCTCGGCCAGCCAACTTGCCGGCAGCTGCGCCTTGGCTTCGTCGCTCAGGTATCTGGCGGTCTTGGAGGGCATAACCTTCAGGCCCTTGAGCACCGCCCGATCCCTGATGACCTTGCCTGCGCAGCCGTAATGGACGGGAGCCCGGGCGTTTTCCAATATTGATGCCATGACCGAGGCATACCGCAGTACGACAGGGGACTCCAGGACGATGCGCAGATCGGAAAATGTCCGGTCAGCCGTGTATGCCACGGCCCTGTCAGGACTTAAGGCAAGCGCACCGCTGTCAGTTATGTAGCTCAATGGCCGCAAGTGCTTGAGACACCAGGTTACGCCGGTGAGCTGATGGCTCCTGCGCCAATAGGAAATCCCCCAGTAGTCCAGGTCTTCGTGCACGCAATCACGACACAAGCCCATCACTCGGCTGCCGTGGACAGTGAATCGTAGATATCGTTTGTCTCCGAAGTCGGGCGGGGCGGCGTTCTCAAAATCGTAATTGACCACGCATTTCTGAACGGGGACAAGGCTATGCGAGCACACCAGGTCGCGTGCGCTCATCCCGAGCGCAGCAAGGAGCTCCTCAAGAAGTGCGGCGGCGCTCGCCGGCACCTGTTCAATGAGGCCAGCGACACGCAGTGTGTTTGCGAGCTCCTGATTGTTGTGGAGTGCGTTCTCGTTGCGCAGCCGGGGCAGATAGGTGCAGGCCAGTTCGTCAGGGAAAGGCATGGACAGGCGCATGGTTTCACTCCCTCGTGGCGCGCGTTGTATCCGGTGGCGCAAGGACGCGTAACGAGCGAATCACCGTGGCCAGTGCCTCCGCATGCCGAGGACTCCCGTCCCACGCAAATGCGATCGCCTCCAGCAACTCGCGATTCTCGCGTACGCGATCAACCGATGTACCGCTCAGCGAACCCATCAAGAATTCGCATAGCCTATGCATCAGCGGGGTAACACGCGTCGCCTGCCCGGACAGCAGTCGACTGACCTGGGACTGGCTGACGTCCAATGCCATTGCCATTTCTGACTGCGACAGCCCGCTGCGTCGAGCGAGTTCTCGTAACAACGGCTGGGAAGGGGCCGAGCACTTATCAGGCATGCAACCAATTATGCATTTATGCATGTTGAAAGCAAGAGCCCCTGCGTCCGCCGGCGCCGGGGTTCAATGAAGCCAGTGAGCACGTAGCTTCGCCCCGGCTTCCCGCGCATACTTCATTCGTGGATACCTCGCACGCCTTAGCTGACTGGCCTGTTACCCTCCCGACCCTGGCCCCAGGTGAGACGCTGTATAGCTGGTGCGGGACATTCCACAGGCGTGCTTTCGCGGGTAACGCACTCGCGACAAGCCGGCTCCTTTTTGGGGCCAACTATGCTGCGCTGTTACACGATTTCCCGGCGCGTTTGGGCGAACTCGAGCAACGTACCCAGGGTGCCATCGGTTCGGCACGCGAGATTGCGCGACACCACACGCTGCTCGGCTACTTCCTGCCGTTCCTGGATGCCGAACGCGCCGAGACCATTTTGTCTGGAGTGGCGGCGGGGTCAGTCCCTGATCTCAAAATGAGGCTGGGTATACCCGCCAGTGGAGTCGGCGGATACCACCCGCTGCGTTGCTGTCCGGAATGCATCAAGAAGGACAAAGTGACTTTGGGTTGGCCTATCTGGCATGTGGAGCACCAGGCACCCTCCGCCCTCGTCTGCGCTCAGCACGGGCGGCCCCTTGTCCAGACCTGGCACCGGGCGTCTCCAGTCCATCAGCGCGAATGGCTCGTTCCGGACGCAAGCCCGGCGGCTGACCGCCATGAGATCAAGGTGCCGAATGGGGACGCGCTGACACTCCTGCATCAATTGGCCGAGATTTCCGCACGCCTTTTCGGCGTCGCGCCGGGCCTTTGGCATCAAGCAAAGCTGACTGCAGTCTATCGGCGCTGGGCAAACGACCATGGCGCCCTTACAAGATCCGGCAGCTTGCGGCATTCGATGTTCGTGGCGGCGATTACCCCTCGCTTCAATCACCTGCGTGACGCCTTTCGAACGCTGTCGCCTACGCCCATCGAGTTGTGCCTCGAAACAATCATCGGCTCGGCAATTCGGACCTCGCCCAGGCCGATTCATCCTCTCAAGCATCTGGCCGTTCTTATTGCCATGTTCGGCGATGCAGCCGCGGCAATTACGGCACTCGATCAGGAAGACGTCGACGATCCGGTTTCGACGATGGCAGAGCACATACGGAGCGCTCCCGAAGAAGATACGGCAGGCAACCAAATCCCTGACAAGGAAGCCCTATTCCTTGCCTTCATTGAACAGGGGCGAAGCATACGCGCAGCAGCGGCTGCAACCGGCGTGTCTACCGGCACGGGCGTGCGGTGGGCGCAGCGCCACGGCATCGCGTATACGCCGCGCAGAAAGCTCATGCACGAAGCCGTCATCGAAAACATCCGTGCAGACCTAAAGCGTGGGCTCGACCGGACGACCGTGGCCGCCAATCATGGAGTCTCACTCGCGTCCATTAACCGGTTACTCTCCACCGAGCATGACCTGCGCGACGCCTGGAGCAGCGTTAGACATGAGGCCGCGCGCGAGAAAAATCGCGCCTGCCTGTTGGGGCTGGTCGACAGCCAGCCCACGATTTCCGTTTCACAGCTGCGCAAGACACCGGGTGGCGGATGGACCTGGCTGTACCGCCACGACAAGGTATGGCTGGAGAAGACGCTGCCGACGCTCTGGACCAGTCTGCCTGACAATCCAGCAGAACCGACGTCAGGCTGAAGCCTGGACGGCTATTCTCCTGCGTTTGGTTTTGGTAGCCCTTCTATTTGCTTCATGAGCTCTGCCAGGGACGCCATCGCGTGCATCTTGCATCCTTCCACACGCATGTCTTCTGCCGGCAATGTGCCTCTGAGCGCGTCTCTATCGGCCTGTTTGTTGCGTTCACGGGTTTCCTGGGACTTCAACTTTGCAGCGGCTGATTTTTGCTTGCGTGGCTTGGATGGAGGACTGTCTTTGTCGGCAGGGGCGGAGGATCCGGCATCCGCGGAGGGCGCGTCTTCTGTATCCGGTTTCGGAATCGATTTGCGCCAGATTCTTGCGTAATACTCAACCGGAATGTCCGTTTTGGACCATTGCAGCAACAGCAGAGGATCCCGGTTCGCGAACCCGTCGCAAAGTGCGCGTATGTCATCGAAACCATCATCCCGATAAACATGCTCGATGTCCTCAGGCGTGACCTGTGTGCCCCCGTCCAGCAGGACGTCCAGCTGCGCCATGCTCCAAAGAGTCAGCCCAATACGGGGGATGCCGCCTGAGCGCCTTTTTAGCAACGCCGAACAGCCCTCCTCGTCAGCGGGTGGTTCATCCAGGACGTAGTACGCCCGGATACCCTGGTACACCATATCCCAATCATCGTCATGCTCACCGACGGAGCCATGCGGATGAAAGAATGCCTGCGGCCGTTCGAGGGACCGCGACAGGTTCTGGGTGTAATCCGGGAGCCACGTGAAGCCAAGCGGATTGCCAATCAGCACCAGCGGTATCCCGCTGTTAACCAGGTTAAGCAAGAACAGGTGCATTTTTTCGGCGTGTTCAGAATGGACGAGATTGAGGAGTTGGATCTCATCGATGATTAGAATGCCCAGATACAGGCTATGCAGTTTGCTGATCACTGCACCGGCAAGCCGGTCCAGCGTTCTGTATTTCTTGGGCAAATCAGTCGCGAAGCTGGTGCCCAGACTACCGTCGATCGCAAGGAGGATGGCATTCAGCAATCCGCCCCGGGAGCCGTCATGGCTCATACCGACATATAGATACGAGAGTTGCGTGGCAACCTTCCACAACGCGGCCGGCTCTTCTGAATGACGGATCACCTGCTCCCCCAACAGCCGCAACGTGTGCTTAACGGTGACGGATTTCGATGTTCCTGTTATTCCCTTGATGACCAAAAGACACGCGCCCGGGGCGGGTGCCTGCTTGATGAAGTCCCCGTCCGCCAACCCCTTGGTCAACGCGTCATTAACTAGGCGCCTGCCTTGGGGAACGGTCGGGTTGCGCATGCGCAGGGAATGACGATGCATATTGATGATCGTCATCGCTGTCTTTAATGACTGCTGAGACGGATGCAGAGGGGTTTTCTCAGCAACCAACAGTTCGTGCCTCTGAATGATCGACAAGTTTCGAATATCGAGACCTTCGAGCGGATTGAAGCGCAGGGCCTCACTAATTTCCTCTATCGTCTCGAATGTGGGCAGGTACCGTGTCAGCGGGTTGGGCGCGAAATACCAGTGGGGGTTGCTCATGGTCTGTTAAGCCTCCGGTGTGCTTGTTGACAGTTTTTGGATGGCGGCGCGAAGCAGCGAATTACGGGGCCTGGATCGCTCCTCACTACGCGGGGGTATCTCGTCCGGGCTCGCTGGGGATGGGGCCTCGCTTTCGCGCTTTGATGTCATCGTCTCGCAGGCTTCGGGTTGCGGTGCTGGCCGGGTCTCGCCACCCGCCTCGCTCACGGCATTCTTGATGAACTCGGGGACCGGCATCCCATACAAGCTCTCGGCTTTCTCCGCATCCCGGTTGTCTCGTTTGTTTCGACGCAGCTCAGCCCTTGATGGCGTTTTTCCGGCGCTCGCCAGCGCGGCTTGATAGGCTTCTTCAGCGTCGGCATCGGCAGCGCGTTGCCTGACTTCCATTTCACCGAGTTTCCTTTCTCGAGCATCGTTGAGCTCGATGCGCTCTGACGCCTCGACGTGATCACGATCGATCATGTCCGGGATGGTCATCACATACGGGAGATCGGGGTCTCGGATTTTCAACACTTTCAGGGTCAATTCGATTTGCTCGCCCGTCTCCAGATCCAGATGCCAGATGCGCCGCGGCCGGTAGGGGTCGACCAGGAATGAGGCGCGGAAGTAGTCGGGGTCGAGCTTTCCGCCTCGTCTCGCCTCCTCGCAGCGTCGCAATATGATGGGGTGGTCGCTGACATAGGCGATGTGGTTGATGAACTCGACCTTTTTCTCACCATTTCGACGATGAAGACGGACACCTTTTGGTGTGAATGTCCCGTCGTACTGAGGCAATAGATGGCGCCGGCCCAACTCGATGGCGTGCGCCGTTCTGGCTATGCGGCCCAAGCGGATCATTTCAAGCGTCATGGCCAGCCGTGTCGACGGCACGTTCTTTAGGCGCATGCGGAGGGGACGGTTCTCTTCTAACTCCGCGGTGTTGTGGACGTGTATTGCACGCACGACTTCGCGGATTCCCTCGAGCATGGTGTGACGAGCTCGATCAGTGGCTGAGACCTCTCCGCGTTCCCTGAATCTCCCATAGGTGGACCCCGTCAGTTTGTGGTCGACGAGACGATGCAGAATGTGATGACCGCTCTCAGCCAAAGGGTTGAGGTCGGATCGCATCTTGGGAACGAAATGGATATTCGTTCCGATGCCTCGTGCGCAGACTTTAATCTCCTCGTTCCGCAGATCGGTGTTGTCGGCCCAAAGATTCTCGAACCACATGGGGATAAAATCTTCCGCCCGGAGTTCGTCATCGAGACTCAAATCCTCCAGCCAACCATGCTTGTCCGGATCCATGGCGTTATATTGAGCGAGGCGCACAGTCGTGGCTGAGGGTGGATCAAAGCCCATATAGAGACCCGGGATGTATCCGAACATCGCATCCACAACGATGATTCGATGCCCTCCGCCCACTCTCGCCAGTCGATCAATGGCACGCACAAACTGCAGATCCGGGGGGGTACTATCGATTCCGCCACGCTGGCCGATGGCGTAGACGTCATCTGAAGCAGAACCCATGACCGCCCGGTAACTCTTGTCAAACTTGGTGGGTGGCAAATGCTTTCGCCATGCAACCGCGCCTGCATCGTCCTTGGTTCCCCAGTAGCGGAATTGGGAAGCGGTCGGACGTTGCTCGACGGGCAGCCACTCCAGTTCGGTGGAGCCATTCGGCCGTTGTACGGCCACGCTGTAGAACTCGGTCCACATCCTCCGAAGCGCCATTGCTTCTGTTGTGCCTCGGATCACCCAGGTGTCATAGCCGAACTTGATGGTTTTGGCGTGCTGGCTCCCTTCCTCGACATTGAGTCCCGCGAGATCTCCACGACCCTGCTTGACTGCTGCGTTTGGACGCCCGCGCTTCACAGCACCGGCTTTCCTGGCCTTGCCGCGCCCACCCATTGCGTCACCGAACCCAATCAGAGCGCCTCTAACGCTGCCACCTGCCCAGAACATGTTGAGGCATCGTTGAATCTCGTCGACCGCGCGGCGCATCTGCCCGGCAACGGATTCATCGCGAGCCCTGCCCTTCTTGACCTGTTTCTTTCGGGCATCAGAATTCAGAAATGCATTGAGCGCTGGTTGCGCCAAGACTTCCTTGGCGCGTGCACTCACCAAGACCCCGCGATGCCCAGCATCAAACAAGAGTTCTTTGTCAGTTGAGGTGACCAAGGGCTCGATAAGTGCCCAGCGCATTTTCAGCTTCGTCAGGGCGACGGATTCCGTTTGACCCTTTCGCTTGAACTTCCTGTTCAACTCGTCGTCGGTCCTGTTGGTCGCGGGTCGGGCTTTGAATTCATGGACGGCCAAGACAGGGCGAGACGAATTGAGCTGGCTCTCGACCTGGTCAAGCTTAAAAAGCCGTGGGCCCAGGTAGTAGTGCCGCCCATTCTTGTGTCGGGCCGTGGTCGGGATCATGACCAAGCGATTAAGGCCGCTGCTCACGTAGAGGACCAGATGGGGCTCTCTCACCAGAGGGAGGAGGTCCTCGTCGGCGAGGCCAGCTATAACCGTCACGGCGACTCCCGGGATCAGGCTATGCATGGAGAGTCTCCAAAATGTACTGCCGCAGCGACCCTCGAAGCGCACGCCCACCGGGTCTGATGGGGTCTTCCATCTGGATCTCTTGATTCAGGTCGACATCAATTGCCTGGGTCCAGAAGATGTTGTGCACGGCAAGATCAGCTTCCGCCTGCGCCAACCCATCGTCGGTCACCAGGCGATCCCGCCACTCCAGCGGCGGGAGTTTGCTGAGCGACTCGCCATGGCGATCAAGCAACCGCTCGCATGCGGTTTTCGCTCGGTGGTTCGTGGGTATGTAGGCCGCGCTCGAATACAGTTCCAGTTGGCCGAGCAGCGGGCCCGGGTATAGGCTTCTATCCGCCAGGAAATAGGGCCACCCGAGCTCTTTCGCATAGCGCCGCTCGACCTCCAACTTCTCGGGGCCTCGTGAGATGGGGTCGATATCCCCGGTGTACTGCTCGCTTCGAAGCGGCTTGATGGATACGAGCGCACATCGCATTTCTGCCGGTGGCAACCAGGCCAGCGTGGCAACCAGATCCATCGTCCAGATATAAGGAATGTTGGTGCCGACGAAGCAGCCGTGGTCGATTCCTGCGGCTTTACAGAGTGCCTGCGTGCCAGAGGTCCAGCCCAACTTGGGATCGAGATCGGCATGGAAGCCATAGAGTGGACTGGCACTCGCCCATGGCCACATGGGGAATTGCTCCCGTACATGGCAGCCGACCCAGGCAAGGAGCAAAGCAATCAGCCATTCACTTCTGCACAGAAAGTGCATGTCGCGGGCGAAGGGCGGGACTTTTCCGAATGTCTGAACCGATACGGGCGACGCATTCCAACGCATCAACTGGATGAACGCTTTGTATGCCTCGCCATGGCCGAAGCCTCGCCCCTCAGCGATGTATCTGGCAATCAGCGCTTTTGTAACGCGCGGCGCAGCCACGATCAGTATTCCACTTTGGGCCGTTGCGTCCCCGCCGGGCGCGCGCCCCCGCCGTTCCTGCATTCCGGAGCGCTTCCCCGGATCTTCCGTGCCTGAACCCTTCTCGGAGGACAGGCCTCGGTGGAAACCAGTCGGCGCTTGGGCTTGGGCTCTCTTGCGCTTAAAGCGTCGTATTCAATTTCGGGCGGACGAGCACGCCCATTGTGCTCACGAAGAAACATGGCAGCCTCCGGCTCTCCACCTTGGGGAAGCCAAGGAGAGCGTTCACGAATGTGAATAGATGTTCAGCCGGAAGCTTGACAAGACAGGTGGCATCGACCAGACTGCCACTCAAGCGTTCTGCAAACTTGATTCGTCAAGGCACGCTGGAAGCCGCCTGCTCCAACAGGCGGCTTCGTTTTTCCGAGCTGGGTTTTTCCTTAGACAGGTTGCGCCCGCCGTTTCCCCTCCCCCTCGTCTTCGTTGCTGGTGCGGTCCCACTGATCCTTGCTTACAAAGGCCAACCCTTCTGCGGAATCAGCGAGCCCGGATTTCAATCCCAGAAGCACGCAAATCGTGTGGCTTTGACCCCTGAGCCCAAGCTTGCGCCCAGCCAGAATCTGGTAGGTCAGCTGCGCTGAAACACCATTCCGCCGCGCCCATTCGGAAATCGAAAGGCCTCGCCTCGCGAATTCGGCGCGTACGTCCTCAACTGTGCAAACAGGTACAATGTTGTTCAAAGTGATTTCCGAGGTTCTTCCAAATGATCACTAATGTTCATGATAGTGAACATACTAGCAGTTCTCGCGAGATGGTCAACACCTCCTCCTCATTCGGCCGACGACTGCGGCTGGAGCGGGAACGTCTGGGCATAACCCAGATCGAGATGGCGCTCGCTGGCGGCGTAAAGAGGACTACCCAGCATCTTTATGAAACCGATGTTCGGGTACCGGACATCAACTACATCACGCGCCTTAAGGATGCCGGGGCCGATGTTGCTTACCTGGTGCTGGGAGAGCGTCGCGGACCAACGCAAACGTATACGCTCACGATGCCCTACGCGCTCCTGTCAAACGTGTTTCGAGTGGTCGACGAGTTTTGCATAGACGAGAACGGCAAGCCGTTACCACTCGAGACCCGTCTTCGCTTCTTCCAGATGCTGTGCGTTTCGCTCAAGGACCGATCGGAAGACGAAACAAACATCGATGCGCTACGCGCAGAACTGACGCGCTTTACCGGCACCTGAATTCGCGCCTATGCGGTTCCCTGTTCTGGTAATAGAACGCCTATCAGCCGCGGTGGATTATTTCTGGTCAGCAGCCTGGTGGTGGTCACTTCGTTGCTGGTTTGCCGAGCGTCGCCTAAGCAAGGCCCTCGAGCAATACGGTGAAAACTCGCTCGAGGCGCGCCGCTGCACTCTGAGGTATCAAGAGCTTTATTTCGGGATCAGGTACTGGCGTGCCGCGCCACCGCTCGTGAGACGCGCAATAGAAGCTGCGGAGAGCAAGGGTGTGCCTCGCGCTGATTTGAGGCTACTCGCCCTCAATCGCGACGTGCGTCAGCTTGACGATAGGATTCTTGTCCGGCGTTCCTGGTGGATGCCAGTGTTCGCTTGCGCTGCACCAGTTGTGATGACCTGCAATTGGGCTTACCTGATGGCGTTCGTTTTGGTCTCCCCGGGACCTTGGTTTTTAAAGACAGTGACAGCGGTCGTGATTACGTCGCTCTACTGGGTAACGTGGCCCGGATTTGCCCTCTACTCGACGCGCGCATATGCCGCCGTCAAACGCTCAGGCGCTATGGTCCAGGAAACCGGACGATCGCTGATCAAGTCCGCGAGGGTCCGTGCCTTGTCTGACAATAGTGGAGTGTAAGGAAATATCTGCCGCAGGGCTGCGGCCGCATTTTTGTTCAGCCGCCCAAATAAAATATTCGCGTTTCTTTTCGCTCATCCATCAGGTAATCAATTCCTCCAGTCAGGAAAAATTTGTGCGTCATTTCGCATCCATCGGAAGAAACGGTCGTGATGACTACCTCCCGATCATGGAATGTACGCCCACCGCCTTTTAGAGGCGCAACTGTGACATCACGTTTTTCGATGCCGACAGATGAGATGATGTCATCTACGTGGCGTTCGATATCCAGGTAGAACTCCACGTACCCGTCCCTGTCCTTATTTTCCTTACAGTGGAGCGTCAGATACGCAATGGTGCCAGCCATGGCCTTCATCTCTGTTAGGAACAACTTGAGACTTTTGCGGTTGGGCTCTGCTCCACAGTATGGGTCGCGGATCATCATCTCTTTGACATAGGCGCCTGCCACAGGTGCAAAGATGGTCTCTATGTCACGCGGAGCGCCGGCATGCAGCTCCCACATGCTCATGCGCTCTCCTTCCCGCAGCGCATCATTCGCATAAGGAACGGCCGTGTCGATCAATTGATCCAGTACTTGGCCAAGCTCGTTGTCCACTACGCCTGTATCTGCTGGCGCCGCGATCAGGTTTTCTAGCAGCGGCTGCACTGCGAAATGTTGGCGAATGACCGGCTTGCCAATATCTGATCCAGTGAAAATCCGTGGAAGCTGGTTCCAGTCCAGTCCGTCTGCATTGGCAATCTGATAAATGCGCAAGCGGCCATCCAATGCGTAGGGATGCAGATGGCGATATGTGGTGAGAGGGATTTGCGCCTTTGGATTCTCATCTAAATTGTTTGCTAGGTGTAGGTGCACCGTCTTGCCTGTCTGAAGCCATTTGAGGAGCAGATTCAGGCTGTCTTCAGAATAATCGCTGGACTCCACAAGGCTGCGAGCGACCAAGTGAATCTGATCGTGATTGGCTAGCCTTTCGCTCAAGCCAGCGAGACTGGGTGAAGCCCAACGGACATAGCTTCCAGGTCCACTTTGGTTTGTATTGGGATCAAGCAGAGCATCCAGCCACTCGAGCGCACCCAATCGCTCGAATCCGTCCCAGTAACGTTGGTTGCCGTAATCGCACAGGCATGAACGGCAGCCGGAATCGCATTGGGCCGGGCAATCAAGGCGTTCCCGGGCCTTGCGAAGCAAGGCGTCAAAGGAAAACCCTGCTTCGCCAATTCGAGCGCAGTAGCCAGCGCCGCCTGGTACGGCATCGTAGAGAACAATTTCAAGGGTGTTGCCAGTGGAGCCATAAAGCCGGTAGGTAGCGCGTACCTCGCTTGGCTGAAGTTGCAGCAGGTCGATTACAGCCAGTCGAAGCGACTCTGACAACGTACGCGCCATCCGCTCATGGAAACGGCGCGGCGTAGCTTCACCCTCAGGGGGATTGGGCAACGATTGAAGGAACCGGAACAAGCGGACATCGGTATCGAAGCGATGGACAAAATCAAGGCCCAAGCGGGACAGTTGCTCATTCTTGCAGCGTAGCCCTGTCATGGGATCGTCATGCACAAGCTGCATCCCATTTCCGGAGGGTTCTTTCTTCTTCCCTTTCGCGGCCTTGGTAGAACCCGCGGGATTGATAGGGCCCGCAAAGTTGCATAACTTGCAACGGAAATAGCCCTCGCTGTATACCCCGCGATTGGCGATAAACATGGTGCCGCGCAGAGCATCTGCATCACGCGCATGCGCGTTCAGAAGGGCTGTGCGCAGAAAAGGCAGTTCTGTATCAATAAATGCGTCATCACGGGGGGAGGCAATGAGTCGAGCCTCATCCGCCGCCTTGACCCTACGCCGACTGCCCCCAGGGTCGCGACCCTTGCGCTCTGTGTAGCTGGTGACGAACCCGTGCGGCTCGATAAACATGCGTTTGCGCCTGCCATCAATCGATCCGCAATTGGAGCAAGCTGGCGGCAGCTCGTCCTTCGCATCGGCGATGTCGACATGGAAGCATTCCGGGCAAGCCACATACCAACGTTCCGGCATGAAAGCCTTTGGATAGTGAGCAAGTCCGCGGCTGGTCCATATCCGTCCATTGGCCACCACCTCGGCCCCCGGTGCATATTCACTAATACCCTGGCTGGCATCGCGCGAAAGCGCGACATCAGTTGAGCCCCAGCCTTGCCCCTTCTGCTGCCGCTCTTGGGTCACTTCCAGACTGAGTGAATGAACTGGGAAGCTGTAGGTGGGGATCAATCCACGGTTGGAGAGCTGGCTCACCAGGAACTGCCCCATATAGTCTTCACGCATTCGTTGCCAATACCCGGCCTTCTTATAGTCCCCAGCCGTCGCGGACTCGGTCATTTTTTCCGTGTATTTACCGCATCGTTCTTTCACGACCTCGGCGAATTCTCGGATGTTGGCAAGAAATCGCTGCGTCAAACCGTCGCCGCTTGCCCCGATATGCCGCAGAGACTCGGGCAGCCGCAGCCGCAAGGCTTCCGCCTCCTTGGCTGCTTGCTTGCCAGCGTCGCTTTCTATCCACTGCATAAGCGAGTCGGTGAATGCGCGCAGGTCATCCTGCCCGAAAACCTCGCCGAACAGATGCTTCAGAGAAGGCGCATTGATGTCCTGTTCGAGGATCTTCTGCCGAAGGTAGTGCGCGAGCAGTACTGATTGCTGATGGCGCCAGAACAGCTCCGGGTTATCCAGATGAATAAAGGGGGTGCCCGGCTGGGATCCCAGATATCGGCTGAAATCACGGAAAACCGACTGATCGTAGTTTGTGTTACGTGCAGACGTGACGCAGAAAGGCGCCGCCTGTGCGCGCCGGCCGGCACGACCTGTCCGTTGCTGATAGTTGGCGATGCCTGGCGGCACATTGAGATTTACAACCGCCTCGAGGTCGCCCAGATCCACGCCCATTTCCATGGTCGTCGTACAGGAGAGCACATTGATCCGGCCGTCGGAAAAGTCCTTCTCGATCGACTCGCGCAGATCCGTGGATAAGGACGCGGTGTGCTCACGGGCACGCACCGTGACGTGGTTGTCTTCCTCATACGAGGCCAGATAGTGATTGGTTTGGCGCATTGCCTGACGCTCTTCCGAACCGATCGCTTCCACTTCACCGTGGCAATGGAAAGCCGAGCACTTCCCCTTCAGCACATGTACTTGTCGCAGACCACAGCTCTTGCAGACGAATAAAGGGCGTGAGTCTCCGTTAGCGATCCGGATGGCCTCGGCATCCAAAGCGAAACCCGGGTTGTATCTGGCCAACAGCGATACAGGAGGTTTGAGCAGTGCCTCCCAGAAATTACGAAGGAAAGCAAAAGCCTGATCACGATCCAGCCCCAGTTGTTCGGTCAAATACCAGGTACGCCGGTTATGTCTTTTTTGGTTTTGTTGCGGCAGCCACTTGTACATGACTGCGTCATCACCGCCTTGAATATCGAAGCTGCGGTGCTGATTGTAGTCACCCCAAGTAAAGGCATCCCGGAGGTCCACACCATAAAATCTGGCCAAGGCTTTTTCTCGCCGGATGTTTTCCAGCAAGAAATGGATTAAGGCTTCAACACTGGCCCCATCATTGGGCAATTCGGCCGGCCAGAATCCGAGGACTTTCTGACTCAAGGTACGAAGCCGGTTGGCATCATAGGTGACGTAAGCCACACCCAAGGACTCCAGCGAGTTGCGCCTTCCAGCAGGCGTGCAAAACTCGGCGCCGATAGCACCCAGCAGCAAGCCCGTTACATCCTGCCGATCGGTACGGATTTCACCATTGGCATCCAGCAAAATAGGCTGGCGCCCTCCCTGCTGCCACTGTTGAAATATCTGATCGGCCAGTTGCCTGGCATCCAGTGGTTGACCGCGCTCCTTCAGAACATGGCGGATAGCACTGCGCAAGGCCAGGTCAGCTGATGTTCGTTCGAAATAAGGGGCGAAGAAAGCGGCATCCTGGCGGTTGTCTGAAAACGAAAGCAGGTTGCGGCCCTGTGCCGGGCGTGGATCGCTGTGGTCAACCTCACCACCAGGCAACGCTTCCAGAACCCGTTGCGTTACAACGCTGCCGATCGCTTCATTGCCTGGGTGCATACGAGTAACAATTTCGGCGTCGGCCCCCGAAGTTCGGCCCCCACAAGCAGGACACTTGCGCACATACCACGCCTTCTCTTCCTCATCCTTGTCGGTCTGGATGGCATAGAGCGCGATCGATCCCTCACCAGCAGCCAACTCGCCCGTAAGAGGGTTAAGCCAGTGGCGCACGTATTGGTTAGGCGCAGCCTCGTCAGCTTCATCTTCTTCGTCATCCACGTGATCGGTGGGTTTACCCAGCCAGAACACGCGACGCTCTGCCTTGGCATCAGCGAGATCCGGGCGACGATGGTGCAGTCTCCCGCCTTCCTCGAATCCCTCCATGTATGGCTGACCACACTTGCGGCAAACCAGGAGTGGATAGAAATAGCCGTGCTGACGATTGTGATGGTGGCGAGCAACCTTGATGTCCTGCCAACCTTCGTCCTCACTATCGGGCCGGACAGCGATGCCTTCGATCCCATTTACAGCGATGTGGTAGCGCCCGGGGAGCAGCGGAAAGCTCTCATCATCGGAACGCGCCATCATGCCCATGCGGATCACCGCACTAAGCGCCTGATAGCGCTCGCCATCAGTCAAGGAATCAGCCGGTGAATCGAACACGCGCTCCGATAACTCGCGGAAGTCTTTGACCCCGGCTTGATCGAGTTCACTGGCTACCCTCCGAATTTCTCGGTTTGAAGAAAAACGTTGTTCAAGGAAAGGACCGAGCGGCAGGCCAGTCGGACCCGTGAATTCTGGGCGAGCCAGTTCGTGCATCTCAAGGTAATCATTCCAGGTATCGGTGGAGCGGTCCTGCTCATGCAGGCGCGCCACCTCTTCAAGAACCTTGCCGAGGCTTATCCAGTCTGGTCCCGTGACGGAGAATTCATCCTTTATAGGTTGCTGCAAGCGCTCATGCACGATGCGCTTGCCGCGCACCACCTCATGCACTTCCTCAGCGAACAGCGCACGTGCAAACACCTTGAGCTTGTCATCTGCGTCCGCCCCATCCGCCAAGCTGGCGCTGGTCCCAAAAACCTGTAGACGGGTTTCCAGGCCCAACCGGGTTTTTAACTTGCGCAAAAGGAAAGCGACTTCCGTTGCCTGCGCACCGCTGTAGGTGTGGATCTCGTCCAACACAATGGTATGCAAGGCATTGGCAGAAAAAAGCCGGGCATTGCGCGGCAACAAGAGCAGATGCTCCAGCATGGCGTAGTTGGTAATCAGCACTTTGGGCGGATCGTTCAGCATCTCTTCTCGGGTGAGGCGCCAGTTGGCTGGGATGTGATCCGGGTCGCCCAGAGCGCGCATCAACTTCTGGTTGTTGAAGAGACGGTTTTCTTCCTCGTTACGTTTGGTGTTTGCCTTCACCTGCCCGGTGTAGCGTCCAAAGGTGATGCCATGGTCCTTCAGGTAGCGTCCGAACAGCGGGGCAATACGGTAGTAAAGCTGGTCATTTGCCAGCGCGTTCATAGGGTAGATCAGCAGTGCCCGCACACCGGGTTTTTCGGGTTCAGGGTCGGAAAGCAATGCGTGGGCGATCGGGTACAGGAAGGTTTCCGTTTTGCCGCTGCCTGTGCCGGTTGCCACCAACAGGCTCTTGTTGTCCCGCACGGCGAATTCCATCGCACGTTGCTGATGCAGGTGCAAACGGCGCGAAGCGGTGGGCAAGCCAGCCAAGGCATCGTGAAGAAAACCGCCCTGACCTTTGGTGAGCTCTGCAAGAGTAAGCCCCTTCTCAAAGTCGGGTAGCGCTTCAACATAGGGCCCTTCAACCAGATGCTGATTGGAGAGTTCAGTACGAAAACGCTCGGCCAAACGAGGGTAACGACGGCTGACCGGCAGAGTGGTGGCGATATAGCGCTCCAGAACGGTCTTCAGTTCCTCAACCAGCGCAATGGGGTTGGCTTCACTCATTTATCTTCGTTCCTTAATCCAATTCTGCTTTCAGCGCCAACTCCCACAACAGGAGATAAAACCCGAATAGCCCCTCACCCAACTGCAGCAGGTACGTCATCGAGGCTTTCGTTGCTGACTCATCCCGGAACGACGCCAGGAAGTCATCTAGGACGCCAGGCTCCCGGAGCTCCATCCTGCAGACGTAGGCCATCCATGCGATCAGATGCGCCATGGTCGCCAGATTCTCGAAACGCTGCGCATCATCAGCGCTTACTCCATCATCGCTGGGATAGGGCCACGGTGTCAGATGCGGCGCGCACGCGCAGAAATGCCCCGGAGTCCCCCTCACGTCGAGGGTCGGATGGCGACGGTGGAATTCCTGGCACAAACCCAAGGCTTGGCCGCGGTGAATATCGTTCCCCGCCAGCGAGCGGTCGTAGGCGTCTTCCAATGCGCGCAGCGCATGCCTGTAGTGAATCGGACCCAGATAATCGCCCGGGCCAGGCATGAATGCGTCATCACTCAGGCGGTAGTGGCTTTCGGGGGCGTCCGTGTTGATCAGGGCCGCAG
This sequence comes from Pseudomonadota bacterium, assembly GCA_041639215.1. Classification (GTDB taxonomy): domain Bacteria; phylum Pseudomonadota; class Gammaproteobacteria; order Burkholderiales; family Thiobacillaceae; genus Thiobacillus. Next base: position 151,844 of record JBEQCP010000001.1, read on the forward strand.
TGTAGGCATCGCATCTGAAGCCTTCCGGCTTGGCGCCCCGGGCAATCGCCGGAAAATTCCTGAACCCGGCAGCCGCACTCGTATGCAGCAAATCTCCAAACACGAAGGGGTACTCAGCGGAGACACTTGCCATGGCCCGCATCGCGCGGATCAGGGGATGAGTCTTTTCGTTTATGACCCTGTAGGCATCGGCAGGCAGCGCGAAGAGCCCTGGAAGCTCAGCCGAGACCGCGACCTGGGGCAGCCAACTTGGCGAGGCATCTTCCGGGGGACGCATGGCGACCATATCGGCCAAGGTAGGTAGCGCCTCGCCCTCACGTCCGCCCCACTTTTGCGTGAGCGCTCTCCAGGCGTCTCCCAACCAGGAAATTCCTAGCCAGGCTTCCTGCGCGTAGCAACCCTGCAATGCGGCGTGAATTCGCCTCAGCAGCGCACATGCCGACTTGTCATCGAGTTCAGTGATCTGCGCCAGCCACTCTCTGGGGAGAAGCGGTTGCCCGCCTTCACCCCACAAGAGACCTGCAGCGAATACATCCTGCCGGCTATTCTGAACATGTCCCCAAATCCCCTTGATTTGAGCGTCGAGATTGAACAGCCAGGCGCCAGCGGGCCAATAGTCCAGATTGAGGTACACATAGGCCACATAGCCACCCTGGCTGCCATCCACCACCATTAGGCGGGCCTGTCCAAAGCGGGTATTGATCAGTTCGTCAGCGTCGGCCTGCAGGGTGAAAATGTCATCGTCATCGGAGGTCAGCGACACTGCGCGTACCGCGATGGCGTCTACAGGCTCGGACACATGCAGACGCATCACAAATTGCCCGCCTTGATACTGGGCAGAAAATCCGCTCGCCTCATGAGGCTGGGTCAACCTGAGCAGATCCAATGATGTTCCGGTCGACTCGTTTTCGTAGATCAGAACGCTTGATTGCGGTGTCAGGCGACTTGCAAGAAACGAAGCCGGGAGCAGTTTGGCTGGTTGGCGCGAGAAATCCACGCGCTGCGACCAATCGCCCAAGCGCAGATAGCCTGGGTCGCTGGCAATCACCACGATTTGCTTGTCTGATATGAGAGAAACCGTTTCGGTGCTTCCCAATGCACGCCTGGAACGGCTGCTTATGCCGCCCTCCGCAATGCTCTCCACTTCCACGAAGACCCCGGGCACATTCCAGGTAAGGCTTTGCAGGCGGGCCTGGCTCAGCCCGAACACCAAGCGGACGCCTCGTGCGGACGCATCCTTCACAGCCAGGTCATTTCCCTTGCGCTCGAGGTTTTCGCCAACTTCGAGCTTGAGGTTCTCTGGCCATTCCGAGCAGCGGAAGCGCAGGCCGCGGTTGATCTCTTGCAGGCCCAGCCAGAACAGACTGGCGGCACGCATCAGAATCCGCGCCTCCCCGGTACGCCGTAATTCAGAGACCACTCGCATCAATCCAGGCTTCCAACCTGAAAGCGCTGCCAGATCGGATACGCTGACCGTGCATCGACCCTCCTCATCCAAATCAAGCGGCACAACCTGTGATTGGCCGCGTTCACCGGGATTCAGCGTCAACTCGTACTCGCCGTGCCCGATCCAGTCAGCTGGCAACTGCACCTCCATGCCGACTGTTCCAAACAGAAACTCGACGCCTTCCTTGCTGGCTTGGACGCCACCCTTCCAGGTAATCAGAGGCGTCGACTCGGCCTGTATCTCCAGTCGAGCTGGGCCATTGCAGATTGCACCGACCTCCCCGGGGCCAAGCTGGAGCCGGAACAAGAACAGTCGCGGGTCTTCTGAGAGTGCCTCCACCTCCTGCTGGTCTGCCGGCGCAAACCGGGACAGGACGCTGTACGCGCCGGGCGGGAGGGTCAACGGTTCTCCTTGACCCAATTGACCGCGGGCAGCAAGTCGCCCCGTGTCCGCGAAAAACAGCATGCGATTGCTCTTCTCGTCTTCCCACAAGCTTGCCTGCATCTTCTGCCCTGTAGACAGGCAGTGCGCCTCAACCTTGCCTGGCAGAACCTTGCCCAGGGGGATGAAGCGGTCCTCTGCTTCAGTGCGATACATTCGGGTGGCGCCATCCACCTTCACCGACCATTCCTGTTCCTCGCCACCGGGGAAGAACACGCCGAGGCACCCATCCAGGAACACAACGCGGGGAAGGACGGCTCGCCTTATCGCGGTGGCACCAGACCTGTCAAAGGCCTGCGCCATCGCCTTTTCAAGCGCATTGCCTGCTTCAACAGTTTGGCCGCCATTGGCATATACACGCAGAAACGTACGGGTGTAGTAGCCAAGGCGATCAAGCTTCAAGGCGTCACGGGCAGTCTGACTGAAAGGCGGCCCCAAGCGCGCATCGAGCGCCGCCTGCCAGGTCGCTATACCTTCCGGATCGTCGTCATCCGGCAAGCCCACCCTTTTGGCAAAGACCAGCATCCGCTCAGCCAGGTCATCCACGAAAGGAAGCGGCACACCAGCTTGCCGCACATACTCGTCCACCATGAAATGCGGCCCGGAAGTGCGCGGAGAGGGCTCAAGCCCTAGATTGAGCAGGGAGCGGCGGAAGGCCCTCCAAAGGGGCTCCCGCTCACTAGGGCCGAGTTCGTGACGCATACCCAATGCCATACGCACATGAGGGTACAGAGAGAACTTGCCTCCTAAACCCATCCCGCGCATGACGTGCCACGCCAGGTGAACCGCAAACAAGCCCGGATGTGATTCAAGACGAGCAATGTAACCAGCAAGGCTAGGGTTCGCGGCGATCGCCTGATTGGCGGCGTCGCGCATATCTTTCGTGAGCGTTTCTCCGATCACGCCGAGTGACGGTGCATCGCTCTCCCGAATTGCTTTGATTACTGCCTTCTCAGATTGGCCAAGCCAAAGCCAAAGACGAAGCGCTTCATTATTTGGGGTTGCCATTCCTGCTTTCCTTCTAGTTATTCAGATGGCGCCGATCGAAAATTTCCCCCTTGCGCTTTCTGTCCGAGCGGCAGGGTCAAATAGCCGCTGAATCTTGTCCTTGTCGTCGCGGCCGAGTCGCCCCCAAGTGGACCAGTCGTCGGGTTTTGTTGTGACGTCGAACCCCGCTGGAACGCTGAGGCCAATGACATCGGCAACCAGATAGCGTTCATGGAAGTCATCCCAGAGAAACACCTCCGCTCCCAAGCCCTGGGCAGCGAGCACACCCCCAAAGGCAGCAAAGGCAGCTTGCCATTCAGCTTGCGTGGGAAACGTCCTAGCAGGGCCATCGCCCTTGCAGAAGCTACGGTGTATTTCGATCCGAGGCTTGATTGCGCGGCCCGCAAGCGGCGCCAGCAGTTGGCCAAACTCGCGGTAGTTGTAGCTGCTCGGGTCGAGGTTGGGGTCAATAAACATGAGGGAATTGGCCTGTTGCAGAACCCGACCGAGCACCGAGAGGTAATTTGCTGTCTTCCGATCCACTGTTGCGGATGGGCTACGCGCCTGCCACCAGGACGTGCCCGCAAGCTTCTCGATACAGGCAACCTCGCCATTTGGCACCAGTTGCTTGGTTGCGTGGGCCGCGATGATGCCTTTGAGCGGCTCGACACCATGAGTTGCCAAGGCCTCCTGGCACCAGTCCGCGCTGGTGGCGGGCGCATTGCCGTTTTGCTGCGGGAAGGGCCGCAATCGATTGTTCAGCTTGAGCTTCCTCACAATCTCTTTGCAAAGGCGGTGCAGCTTATCGGCGTTCGCGAAACAATAGGCACTCCATCCACCATCACACAGATCGCGCACCATGGCTTCCTGCAGGAGTGGCTCCTTCAGATGTGGCAGGCACATCTCTACAAAGGCGGCATTGGAATAGGCCGCGGAGTCGAATATGTCCGGGACCAAGGCGTATTCGTCAAGCATCGCCAAACTGTTCCCTCAATCCTTCCTCGAAGAATCCACCGGGCCAGGATTTGGCCAGCTCACCAAGCTCGTTGAGCGGCATCTCGCGCACGATGCTACGAGTGCCGTCGGGCTCAACGTAGAGCACGCAAACGTCAGTGGGCGTAACCGGGGGCAAGCCCGTTTCCTTCTTGAGGTAGGTCTCGCGCATCCGGCGCATTAGACGAAGAATCAAATGCTCGCTGTGTGTTTCCAGAATAAAGGTATTTTTGCGATCGCCGAGTGCGGCCTCGATAAATACATCCCCAAGCTCAGCCTGAAGCGCAGGGTGTAAATGGATCTCGGGTTGCTCCATGGCGATGAGCCTGCTCTTAGATGCGTAGGCCGTAACCAGAACCGGCAGCACCTGCGATATCCCGATACCAACATCACGGTGGGTAACAGAAGTATTTTTTAAGATATCGACGAGCTTAAGCTCTGTCACTCGTTCGATGTCAGCCTGCGATATCTCATTCATAAAGAGCTCTAGTGGGAGATTAGAGTCTTCCCATATCCCCAGATTAGATGGGGCGCTTTCGACATCTGAGTGGCCCGCAAGATCATTCTCTTGCTTAGCCAACAGCTCAACACGCCGAAACTTTTCTATTACGTTCTCACGTAAAGTGACCTGCTGCTTCGCCTTCTCCAAGTCATTTTTTGCTTTGTCTATTGCATGAAGGAGCTGCTTCAGCGCATTCTGTCGCGTTCGATCGTCGGCTTCGCCTGCCTGACGCTTCGTCCTCGCCGCTTCAAATGTCTTTATTCGATCTCTTGCGTTCCTGATGTCCTCATCAGTCACTTTAACCAGATCATGCAATCCGCGTTTTATCTGGTCGTCTCTTCTTTCCGACAACAGAACAAGCTGCAATTTGCTGTCTTCAAGCGTCTTCGCTCTGGCCTCATCAATCCTTAAATTCGTGCGCTCTGTTGCGCCGGCATCTACAAGAAGACGTTCATACTGCATCTGCAGTTCAGCATGATTTCTCTCAGCCGTTTCATACGCACGATACGCCTCCTCTCTTGTTTCCTCCAATGGCTCAATCATGGTGTCAAGCATCAGATTGATAGGTAGGTTCACGCTCGCGCGTTTGATTTTCCATAAGGCTTCCTCAATCGGACCTGATAGGTCTGAAAGGGCAGCCATAGGCTGTACGACTAACCTATAAGGGGTCTTTAGCTTTTCCTGCCCCAGCCAGGAATTAACCGCTTCACGCACGGACTCATCGCGCCGGACCACATCCCATGCATAACCACCACCTGCATACCAGTTAGCGTCTTCGTGCTCGGAAAATGCCAGATGTCGAGGCGGGAAAGAGCGCAACGGACCGAGATACTGCAACTGCCTTAATTCTTCGGACAGTGCTTCGGAAATGCCTTTGACCAGATCGTTCAGTGTGCGCGGAAGATAAAAACGCACTGCCTGGGCAATATCTTCCTTTCGGTTCCCTCTGCTTATTGGGAACAGCGTGTTAACGGGAGATAGGTCTGCCCCTTCAATATTCGGCAACTCGACGCCGGATGGAAAGAACTGCTCGACGCGAATCAGCAGTTGCGGCAGCAGATCGGCGATGGCTTCATTTGCCCCATCGAAGTCATCAGGCCTCATCTCTTCTGACGTCGTCGCCGACTCGACGATTGCCTTGAGTACCTGTCGAAATACCTGGTGATCGCTGGCGATTCGGTCAAGCCGCAGCGTGCTTCCCTGGCTGTCTGTGCGCCGTCTGCTCATTCGCATCAACTCGACGTCATCGCCAGTTATTTCAATGGATTCGACACGTGGTCCAGCACCTGACTTGGGACGGTCCAAATCGTCCAACTCGATTCCTAAGGAAATGCTTAGTGCCACCTTGCTTACAGGTGCCAGTAATTGTGCAAGACGCTTGTCCTTGCCCTCTGCAAGTACCGCTACTGACAATTCCGCTCCCCACTCAACGCGTTTTCGCAACTGGCCCCGGTGCACGTACTGCCTGAAACCGCCCAGGTCGATCGCGCTGCCACCTACGTCGGTGTGATGCACGTCGAGCCGAGTCAGGCTGCGCTTCTCGCGGCCGAATTGCGCTTCGTGGGCCAGCGCCAGGCTGTGAATGAAGCTGGACTTGCCGGCGCTGTTTGGGCCGAAGATCAGCGTGATGGGCTTGAGGGGGATGGTCTGGGTGTCAGCAAAGGCTTTGAAATTGCCCACGCGCAGGGCAGTCAGACGACGGCTCATCGCTGGGCCTCCAGTTCTTTTGGCAACGGCAAGTTGAGCATGCGGGCTTGCTGTGCCATCTCGGCCAGCAATTCCTTCATGTGCGCCTCACGCCATTTTGTGGTGAGTTGGCCTGCAAAGGCTTTTTGGAGCAGGTTCGACCAAATCGTTTCAACGCTTTTCGCTGCGGCTGCGGTGCGGTTAAGAGTGTCCATTACCGACCAAGCCAAGCGCTCAAAACGTACTTGCAAAGGGAAAGGCGGAATAGGCACGATTGTCCGCAGCATCGCATCTTGGCTGATGTTCAACATCGATCCGCTGCTGCCAGACGAGGCCGCCCTAAACTTGTCCCGAATTCCGCCTTGCCAAAACAGTTCCTTGAGAAACACTCCTGATGCCTCATCGGGAAACGGCACTAAGCGCCACAACTTGTCAGGCAAGAATAGACTTGGGAAGTCTGCTTCAACGATACAACTGGCGGCCACCAGCTCGCGAGTGTTGGCTCGACTAAAGAGCAAATCGCCGCGCCTTGGCGCAATCAGTGTGCGAGCCACATCCACGCCGACAACAGCTTTATTTTCTTCGGGCCGGAAAACCCCACTTGTAGCAGCACTGACCTTGAGAACACCTTTCTCTCCACTTTCACATGGGCGCCCTTCGCCGGCAGCACTCCAGCCTGCTTCTACAGCTTGGATAACTCTGGATAGAGGCTTCTCCGGCCAACCCATCGGATTCGTTGCTGGATCACCGAACATTTTGAGGAATAGCGCGGGCAGGATGCGGCCGGCCTTGGCATCAGCCTCGCGGCGCAGGCGGCGCAGGTGGTCAGCCTCGTCGAGCAGTTCGACGATACGGGATTGCTCTTTGGATGCCGGGATAGGAGCCTCGTGTTCCCAAAACCAATCCATTACAACACGCGGCATCTTCGCGCCAGCAACATGGTGTGAAGCCTGATTCACGAATGCCGGAGAGCGCAGGTAGTACGCGAGAAAGCGCGGATTGAGCGTCTTTGGGTTTGGGCGTAGAGGAATCAATTCAGTGGTGGCCATTCCCGCCTCATCAGGAATTACCACTTTGTTCAAGTAGGGCCGCAACTTGGAATAGAGCACATTTCCCGTGTCGAAACAGAATGTGGAGGTCCCGGCATCTGAGGCATGGGCGTACCGCTTCCCGACGATGTCGCCAGTCTCACTTTCGATCTGATCAAGCGATAACTGCCAAACCTTTTCGTCAGGGGCGAAGACAATTTGCGCAGTGGCGGCGGGAGCCACTTTTCGCAGCGGAGCAGTCAACCAGCTCATTCCCCTAACTCCTGCATCAGCTTCTCCAACCCCGCCACCACATTGCGGTAATCCCCCAGCACTTCGGCGACCAACTCACGTGGGTCTTCATCGCTGGTTTTCTCTGCCACGCGCGGCTTCCACTGGCCGGCGCCCAGGTTGTAGTCGGCATCCGCCAACTTCTCACGGATGGTCCACCAACAACTCGGTTCTTCGCTGCCGTGTGGCAGCAGGGTGTTGGCCTCCAGTCCCGGCGGCGTGGCGTAGCCGCTGGCCTTGTACGCCTTCCATTGCATAAGCAGCTCGGGAATGTCGTTCTTCTCGGGCGTTTCCACGCGGCCACCGCCGGAAATCTTGTCCGGGTCGTACCCGTCATTGCGCACCTCGTAGAACCAAACCTTGTCCAGACGCTTGGCCGATTCCGTGGCGGGCTTGCGGAACACCAGCGCCGCAGTCTTCACACCCGCGTAGGGTTTGAACGCACCCGCAGGTAAGCTGACGACGGCGAGCAGATCGAAGTCGTGCACCAGCCTCTTGCGCAGCTCCACATGTGCGCCGGTGGAGCCGAACAGCAGGCCCTCGGGCACCACCACTGCGCAGCGGCCACCGGGAGCGAGATGCTGCATCATCAGCGAGAGGAACAGCAGTTCGCTCTTCTTGCTATTGGTGGGCAAATCTGCACGGATGGAGTCCTTGGGCAACTGGCCGGCAAACGGCGGGTTGGCCAGAATGACCTTGTAGCGGCGGCGCAGATCGTCTTCGGTGAGGCCACCCATGTCGGACAGCGAATTGGCGCGTTTGAGCTTGGCGTGTCGGATACCGTGCAGCACGAGGTTCATCATGCTGATGCGCACCATCTGGCGCGATACGTCGGTGCCAAACACCGAGGCTTCCAGCAGGCTCCAGTCCGGGATCTTCTCACCGGCGCCTTTGCGGTACGTCTGCAGACGCGGAATCTCCGCCTTGAGTTCGGCGAGCGACTTGCCCTTCTTATCAAGCCAGTCCTCCCCATAGATGGGGTATTCGCTGACGTGGTCGGAATACTTGGCCAGCAGGTAGTCGACCGCGTCGATCAGGAAGCCTGCGGTGCCCATAGCGGGGTCGAACAGCGAATCACCGATATCCGGGTCGACCATCTCGACCATGAAGGCGCGTATCTGGCGCGGCGTACGGAACTGGCCGTTGAGCGAGCTGGAGCCCAGGTGCACCAGCAGATACTCGAATATGTCGCCCTTTACATCCGGGCCGAGCTTGCGGAATTCGAAGCCGTCCAGCTCGTCGATGACTTGCTTGAGCACGTTGGGGTCGACGATTTCCAGCACGGCATCGCGGAAGTATTCGGCCACCTCGGGCTCGTCCTTGGCGAGCGAAGACATGTAGGGGAAGACTTCATCCCGGATGAAATCCCGCAGGTCCGTGCCGCTCTTGAAACGCCAGTGGCTCCAGCGGTAGCGCTCCGATTGAGCTGGGAACAGTAGCTTGGCATTGCCACCGGTGGCGCCGAGGCGGACGCGCAGTTCGCGGTCAGACTCTTCCTCATCCAGCAGCTTGAGGAAGATGAGGTAGGAAATCTGCTCGATGTAGGTAACCGGATTGGTCACGCCACCAGCCCACAGGACATTGGTGATGTGATCGAGTTTGCGGCGCAGCTGTTGATTCACGTACTCGTCCTAATAATTCAGCCAACCAGCACGGACTGGTTGATCTCTTCCATGACGTTGCGAAGGCCTTGTTCCCCAAACAGTTCGATGCCGATGTTGGCGGCATTGAGAATGGACAACGGGGGAGCGAACAAGTCGTCTAGCGAAACCTTGCCCTTCACCAGGCCACGATTCTTGAGGAGCGCGAGGTACTGCGCCTGCTCAGGTGTGAGATTTTTGGCCACTAGCCAAGCGCAGAAATTTTCGTCCACACGCTCCTCGCGGCTCTTGATCTTGAGCATGCCGAGCGCAGCTCGAATGAAGTCCACCAGGTTGCCGCCAGGATTACGATAGGCACGGCGGAGATTGTCCTCGTTGAAATAGCGCTGGGGCTGGTTGAGGCGTTGAGCCAAGTCAACCTCTTCTTGCTCGGAGAGGGCTTCTCCAGCCTTGACCTTGGCGATGATCGGATCGGCATCGGCTTCCTTGCGAACTGTGTGTTCCCAATCGGTCACGTAATCCCGCTTGTCGACACGCTCACCGTCCGGGCCTACCTCGATGTAGTGGACCGCATCCAGCCACTCGTCTTCAAGTCCAAGCTCGATGAGTTCACGGGCCGTCTTTCCGCCTGCTGGACGCAGCTTGGCCGCATAGCCACCCCCGCCGCTGCCGGAAAAAATGTCCGTGTCCGAGTCGTTGAAGTACTCGTGGTTGCGGAAGAAGTCGTAGATGACGAACTTCTCCTTGCCGATGTGGGGCGCCGTGCGCGTGCCCCGGCCACGCATTTGCTGATACAGGATGGGGCTACGCACCCGGCGGCACATAACAAGATGGAGTACCTCGCGGCAGTCAAATCCCGTGTCGAGCATCCCAACGCTCACGGCCACCATGGGGAGCTCGTCCTGCTTGAAGCGACGAATCAGGTCATCGGCATTCGCCACGTCAGAGGTAATGACTTCGGCGTAACGGCCTTTGTGTTCCGGATGAAGATCGTTGAGATACTGGGCAAGGCGGGCCGCGTGGTGCTTGGTAATGGCAAAAACCACGGATTTGCCGGGGCCTTTCTTTTGGCCGGGTGCCAACTCCTTGTAGTTCTGCCAAGCCAAGCGGTCGAACTCTTCCATCATCAACCGGTTGCTGGCTTCATTGGTCCACTTGCGCTCGAACTCCGCCGGATCGTAGTGTTCCTCGTCCACGTTCGCTCCCTCCGACACCAACGCGGTGATGCCGGTTGCGAATTTGTAGGGGGCCAGAAAGCCTTCTTTGAAAGCTTCCTGAATCGGATAGGAATAGTCGGGCGTATCGTCCTTGCAGTGATAGAACTGAAAAGTGTTGCGCTCGATGTAGATAGCAGGGGTAGCGGTCAGTCCAATGTGCAATGCGTCGAAATGCGAGAGCGCCGCCTGCCACGCACCGTAGATTGAGCGGTGGCATTCATCCATTACGACCACATCAAAGTAGCCGCTGGTGAATTCCTCATAGCGACCGATCATGGTCTGCAGCAGACAGACCGTGATCTGCTTTTCCTGTCTCACCATCCCGGGCTTGAACCAATAGCTCGAATATCCGGGCAACAAGTCCTGGATGGCCTCGATGGCTTGTTTGGCGAGTTGATCGCGATCGACCAGGAAGAGCACGCGCTCGGCATGGCCAGCCTCGACAAGGCGCTTCAAATAAAGTGCTATGAGATCGGTCTTACCGCAACCGGTTGGCAGCTCGATCAGGAAGCGGCGCTTACCCAGCTCGACCGTACGGTCGAGCGCCTGCATCGCCTCCTTCTGGTAAGGACGCAAAGACCTTGTCTCGCCCTGCCGCAAGTAGGTATCAGGTATAGGCACAGTGGCCAATGGCTTACGCTCGGTGCGCATGTGGACCAAGCGCTCAAGATCGCGACGCGAGAAGAACGAATTGACGATGCGGGCATCGTCGTTCTGGTAGTCCCAGAAATAGGTCAGTTCCCCATTGGTGAGGAAGATGAACGGCGCACCGATCTGCTTGGCATAAGGAAGCGCCTGCTGCTTCGCCGTGTAGGGCTGGATAGCTTGCTTCTTGGCCTCGACGATGGCCAAGGGCCTGCCACGCTGGTCAAGAAGGACATAGTCGGCCCTGCCCAGAAAGCCGCCCTCAGTTCCCCCTTCGGGGCGGGCAGTTGAATATTGGGCCGCCGGCTCGGCGACCGAATATGCCGCGCCTGCCACGTTGAACTCAGTCAACACGTGAGATTTGTCCGCCGGATTCCAGCCGGCCGCGCGCAACTGATCATCGATCAGGATGCGCGCGTCAGTTTCTTTGGTTGAAGCGGTCAATTTATGTGTCTCTGCGGGGCCGTGAAAGGCTCAAGTGGGAAACATTGAGCATTATGCGTGCCAGCTATTTTGAAACGCCATAGCGCTTCATCCAATTTGTCAGGGTCTGATAGTTTGGCAGGCCGAGTATACGTGTCGCCTGCGCCTTGTTGCCGTGCGCAGCGGATAGGGCACGGCTAAGGTAGTGCCTTGCCACTTGTTGGATGAGGCCTTGGAGATCAACACCCTCCTCGATGGGGTGATCGAGAATGGCGTCGTGTTTCCCCTTGGCCGGCCCGAGATCGAGGATCGCGTCTTTCATGGCCGCGGCGTCTATGGTCTCCCCGTCGCTGCTCACGGCGGCCCGGTAGAGGGTGTTCAGAAGCTCGCGCACGTTTCCGGGCCACGCGTGCTCAAGCATAATATTTTTTGCCAGAACAGAAAGTTTCTTGTTAAGCGGCCGGCCATCCTCAGCCGCCTCGGCGTTGATCTTCTCCATGAGCCTGTCCGTCAAAAGGGTGAGGTCGCCTGCACGCTCCCGCAGCGGAGGAAGCTTGAGAATGGCCACGGCGAGCCTGAAAAACAGATCCTCCCGGAAGTTTCCCTCCGCGATCTCCTTCGGCAGACTGCGGTTGGTCGCGGCGATGATGCGCACGTCGACCTTTCTCGGGGCGCTATCGCCGACCCTGACAACCTCGCCTTCCTGCAGGGCACGCAACAACTTGACCTGTACCGGCTTGGGCAGCTCCCCAATCTCGTCCAGAAACAAGGTGCCGCCACTGGCCGCCTCGAAATGCCCGGGCCGGTCTGCCCCGGCACCGGTGAACGCGCCTTTCTTGTGACCGAAGAACTCGGACTCGACCAGCTCCGCAGGGATCGCACCGCAGTTCACGGTGATGAAGGGCTTACCAGCACGCGGACTGGCCGTGTGGATAGCCCGGGCAAGCAGCTCCTTGCCCGTACCGCTCTCGCCTTCAATCAGAACCGGCACGGACCGAATCGCCACGCGCTGAGCCTGCTCGATGACCCGTTTCATTTGCGGGCTTCGATGAATGATCGCTGCAAACTCCGGCACCTCGTCAGAAACGCCCTGCGCCAGCCGGACCATGCGCTCATCGCTTCGACGGAGCAGATCCGGAATGAATTCAGCCGAGATGTCGAAGGGAACCTGCGCCGTCCGCACACCCCGTTCCCTGGATGACTCGAGCAGCTCGGCGGGGAAGCGCGTCTTGGCCAACAGAATCCATACGGCGGCCATGGCCGGGGTGCCCGGACTTAAATGGAACGTCAACTCGAGGTTCACACCATGAACCGTCTGCAGGTCCGCGAGTGCCTCGGTGGCGCCCTTATAAATTTCCCCAAAATCCGTCGGCGTCGGGAGCTTGTGTTGCCGAACCTCGATGGCCGACTCGGTGAATCCCTTCAGCCACTTTTTGTATGCGGTGGCCACCTCCTTTGGGTGGTCGCTCAGCAGGAGCACCGAATCGAACTGGCGCGCCTGAACTGCCTGGGCGATAGGCCCTAGCCCGACATCACTCTTCCCCTCTGCAGCCCTCAAGTCAGTGTTGCCAATCCAGCAAACCAGGACGTGCGCAGCCGGCATCACAAAATTCCTTGTTTTGTAGTAATTCTTTTTATACCAGAGGAATCACTCCGTCGAAAGCAGAAGACCGGCGCCATAGCCTTAACCTCATGTTTTAGATGGGAAATATAAGTTTTCTTGCGAGCTGGCACAGCCCCTGCTCTGAATGGCTTATCTCCAACTACTTGCGGGGCGCCATGAGCAAGAACACAAACAACGACAGCCTGGAACTCAAAGAGGTGATCGCCCGGGTGCGCGGGCAGGTTAAGCGCCTGCTCGAGCGAGACTCTTCGCCGGCGGACATCTCCTACGCGCTTTCCTTCGTGGCAGTCGAGCTGGGCCTGAGTCTCTCCGACGACCCGACGCGCGTGTTCCCAGTTGTGCTGAAGGGTGCCAGCCACGCCGCGACGAGCTACGCCGACCACAAGCAGAACCAGGCTGAAGCTGAAACGAAGCTCCACGCCGCCCCGGCTGGTGTTTCCCTTCACTAGGAAAGGCATCCCATGACTCGCCCCCAGCTCGTCCGTGAAGTCTATTTCGAACTGCGCCGCTCGCTGGCTGGCCGCGCCACCCCTCGGGAGATGCTCGAGAGCGCGGCGGCGCTGGTGGAACTCTTCAGCCAGCCCGAAGACAACGCGCCCGCGTTCGATCTCCGCACGGGTGGGCGGGCATTCGACGAGTGGGCACTGGACATTGCCTTCGCCGACGGCGGCTGGCGCGTGCTGGGGCACGAAACCCATTTGCAGGAAGAGTTGCTGGATGAGGAAGACCATGAACGCTGGATACACAATGGAATGGCCCGTTTGGCCATGGAGATGAACGCATGAGCACGATGAAATACGGAATGACTCTCGGCGCACGAGAGCACCTCGCATCCGGAAAACCCATGACTCGGCTGGAAGCCATGGTGCTGTATGGCGTCTCCAACTTCCCCGACATCATCTCCGAGATGCGCAAGCAGGGATGGGTGATTGAGTCGAAGCTGGTCACCTACGCGACGGCCATGACCCGCATCAATCAGCATGCAGTGCTACAACCGCCGGCCAATCTGCCGATCCGGGAAGTGATGCTGACCGAATACTGGGTGAGCAAATGAGGCGGGCCTTTTCACGTCGGCAGCGATCCATCCTCGCCTGGGTGGCCGGTGGACGCTGCATGAAATGCGGCACACCTCTCGGCGGCGATTTCCACGCTGACCACGTCCGCGCGTTCTCGAAAGGCGGCACGACAACCACGAATAACGGGCAGGCGCTGTGCAAGGCCTGCAACCTGCAAAAGGGCAACAAATGAATCTGAAGCTGCGTCCCTGGCAAGCCGAAGCCTTGGCCAAAGCCCTCAAGTGGCTTGTGGAAGACCGGGCAGACAGGCACTTTCTCATTAATGCCGCTCCTGGTGCCGGCAAGACCCTGGCTTCCTGCGCGATCGCCCAGGCTCTGATCGAACGCGGCGAGATCGAACGCGTGGTCGTGATCGCCCCGCGTGCGGAGGTGGTCAGTCAGTGGTCGGATGATTTCCGCCGAGTCACGAACCGCTTCATGGGCAAGGTCACGGCCCGCGACGGCGACATCGGCGCTTTGGGGATGGACGTCTGCGCGACCTGGTCGGCCGTCCAGGGCCTCATGCCTGAGTTGCAGGCCGTCTGCCGCGGCTCCCGGGTGCTCGTGATCTGCGACGAGCATCACCACGCGGCCGTGGAGGCTGCTTGGGGCACAAGCGCCGACAGCGCATTTTCCGATTCGGCCTTCGTGCTGGTGCTCACCGGAACCCCGGTCCGCTCCGACGGTGCCCAGTCAGTCTGGCTGGCATATGACGATATGGGTGCGATCGATCACCCGGACGCAGGCACCTACACCCTGACGTATGGTCAGGCGGTGGATCTCGGCTATTGTCGCCCCGTTACTTTCCATCGGCATGAAGGAAAGTTCACGGTCGACCTGGATGGCGGGCATTCCGTGCACGTATCGGGTCATCAGCCCGCAGCGCTCCCTAAGGAACTGGCACGGGTTCCCGGCCTGCAAACTGCCCTGGATTTCTATCGGCTGGCCCGCACCCCGCAGTTCGAGGCGGACCAGATCACCCCGAAAATCGACGGCTACCAGGCAACGATGCTGGAGTGGGGTGGCCAGAAGCTCACGGAACTAAGGCTTCGCATGCCTGAAGCGGGCGGTTTGGTGATCGCCCCCTCCATTGAGATGGCCGAGTACATGGTCAACCTGATTGAACGTCTGGAAGGCGAACGGCCGCTGCTGGTGCACAGCCAAATGCCGAATCCCGAATCCAAGATCAAGGCATTCCGCAGCACGAACAAACGCTGGCTGGTGTCGGTTGCGATGGTGTCGGAGGGCGTGGACATCAAGCGCCTGCGGGTGCTGGTGTACCTGCCAAATGCACTGACCGAACTGGCGTTTCGCCAGGCCATTGGGCGTGTTGTACGCACCGCCGGCCCGGATGACGACACCCGGGCATACGTGGTCATGCCGTCGTTTGAGACATTCGAGGTCTACGCGCGCCGGGTCGAGGAAGAGATGTCTTCAGCTGTTCGGTCGGCCAAAGATGAGCCCCGGACAAAGCGATGCGGCGTTTGCGGGCATGAATGCGCCCTGGGTGATAAGGAGTGCCCGAGCTGCGGGCATGAATTTCCTGTAGCGCCCAAACGCACCAAGCCTTGTGGCAAATGCGGTGCGCTGAATCCGGTGACCGCAAACAGTTGTCATGCTTGCGGAGAGTCGTTCAGCCAGACATTTACCCTCACCCTCGACGAGGCGCTGCGGGCCGGCGCGATTGTCCGAGGGATGGACCTGGATGAGTCGGAAGTGCGGGAGGCAGAACGGATGGCCCCGAACGTCCGCAATTTGATCCTGCGCAGCGGCGATAATCGGTTGGTCCGCATTCTGAACACGCTGCCAGACGAAAGCTGGGCGCGACTGAAGTCCATCCTGGTTGCCGAAGGCTAAACTCCTATCCGCAGCCCATAAAATTCACTTAATCCAATAAACAGGGAGTTGCACCACCATCATGCGGAGTCAGCTTTTCGAGAAATTTTCCCCAGTCATTAGCTCCCTCTCCAGTCCCGAACTGAACGGTGCGCCGTCCCTGTTCGAGAAGTTGTCGCTCGCCAGGGAAGGAAACGTAGAGGTGTGTTACGCGCCGTTCGAATACATCAATTCGGCGGCTCGGGTCGTGATCGTGGGTATCACCCCCGGCAAGACACAGATGTTGAATGCGGTGAAGGAAGCCCGCAGTCAACTCGACAAGGGGGCGTCCACGGCCGAAGTTTTGAAGGCCGCCAAGCAAACTGGCGCCTTCAGCGGAGCCATGCGCCCTAATCTGGTCGGTCTGCTGGATGGCATTGGGTTGAACCGTTGGCTCAGGATCGCGAGTTGCAACGACTTGTTTGGTTCAGCCGCTCACCTCGTTCAGACAGCTTCGGTGCTTCGAAACCCTGTCTTTGTTAATGGAGAAAATTACAACGGGACGCCGAACATGACCCGACATCCGTTGCTCCAGCAACAGCTACTTACTCAATTTGGCGAGGACATTAAGGCCTTGCCTGATGCAGTCTTTATTCCATTGGGGGATAAGGTAGCGGAGGCGCTCCAGTTTCTGGCGGAAAAGGGTCTGCTCGACCGCGACCGAATTTTGGATGGCCTGCCTCATCCATCCGGTGCCAATGCCGAGCGGATTGCCTATTTCTTAGGGAAAAAGGAAAAGGGGGCGTTATCTGCAAAAACCAACCCTGAGAAGTTAGATAAGGCCAAAAACTTAATCATCAATAGGGTGCTTGCGCTTGTTTAGGTGTCCTTATGCGCATCACATGGGGAAAAGATACTTGCCCACCTCGCCTAGATTGGAGACTTCCACCTGGTAATCGGGGGGAACCTGATCTGTAGACACAGCCGCCCTGAGATCCTGGACGACATAGGGAACGAGGCAACCACGGGTCCGAATTCGCCGTGCCATCGTGCCATCGAAAAGCTCGTCCCGGATCACCTTGGCCTGAGCCGCCGACAGATCCCGATGCGGGACGATCCGGACATCCACCATCGCTTCCCAGGCGAGGTCAGCCACTTCCGGCCTTGCAGAGCTGGATGACTTACCGATTCGACGTATGCGCCCCAACACGAAATCGCGGTAATCCATGCGCGTGCAGCACCATGCGCGGACATGCCAGCGGCGGCCGGCTTGCACGATATGTTGCGGGAAGATGTCGCGCTCGGATCCGGCTGGATTTGTCATCGACGCATAGAGGATCCGAACCGGGCTCCCACTCTCGATCGCCTGCCGCATCGTGATCAGGACATTGGGCTCGACGGTCGAAATGCGCGTATCCAGGCGCTCGATCCAGGCCGACTGGCCGCCCTCTTCATCGAGGATGCGCAGATAGTCATCGACCGTGCCGCCATAGTGCTCGCGAGTCGCCTGTCTCAGGTATCGCTTGCGCGACGGTTCCCACACCATCCGGCCAGGGTGGGCGTCACGATATTCGGACAGCAGGCGGCTCACCTGTACGATCTGCACACCCAGCAAGTCCCTGATTCTGGCATTCGACAATTCGCCCTCCCATTTCAGAAGGGTGTCGAGCAACTGAAACCTGCGCGTCTGGATGTTTGCCCGATTTGCCAAGGTCTTATATGTAATGATAATATTATCTTTAAGGATAACATAAATCGCGTTCACATCCACCGAGAGAATGTCGCAGGACGAGAACAAGACGAAGAGCATTTTCGACCGGCTTCCCGGGGACATCTTTCGTCCGCTGGCATCGGCCAACCGGCGCCATCACTGGGATTTGCTCATCCACCTCTATGAGCGGTTCTTCAGCCCGGACGCTCCGCCCGTCGAAGGCGACGGACTGCTCCATCGCGCCGTCACGATGGAGATCGAGCGCTTCATCCTCACGCGATCGGATTGGGTTGGCGAGGAGGGTGAAGAACCCGACTCGCCGCTTAACGTGCGCGCCAACATGGCCCTCAACCGCCTGGTGGCGTCCGGCTGGCTGCGAGAGGAGGGCATCGGCCTTCGGAAGTTTCTGGACATGCACCCGACGGTGCAGAAATTCCTGGAACTCCTCTGGCAGTTCGCCGAGGAAGGCCCGCAGCTGATCGGCGGGAAGGTGCAGGTGATCTACAACCAGCTGATCAACGTGGACAAGGATCCGTCCGGCCAGGCCGGCGGCTTCATGGAAGCGGCAAAGCAGTCCCGTCAGCTCGTGAGCCTGCTCAAGAACACCGCGGTGCGGGTCAAGGATGTTCTCGCCGACCTCGCCAGCAAGGACTCGACCGCCGCGTACATCGAGGCCTTCTTCAGCGAATACATCACCAAGATCTTCATTCGCGACTACCACGAGCTGCGCACCGACAACCACCCGCTGCGGCACCGGTTCGACATCCTCCGCATTGTCTACGAATTGCGCGACGACCCAGCAAAACGCAATGTTCTGGTGTCGTGGTATCGAACTGCCCATCAGCTGGGGAGCGACCTCGAGGCGGAAGAGCTGTTCGAGAAGGATGTATCCCGGTTTCTGCTTCTGGGGAACATCGAAACCTACCTTGACCGGCTTGATTCCAACATCAACAAGGCGACCAGCCGGGCCATCGCGTATATCAACTACAGCTTGCGGACGCGCAGCCATATCGACACGCTCATCAGGCAGAGCATCGAATCCGCGATCAGGGCTGACGAGGCGGGCGAGCCGATCATGGCCGCCATGCCGTCTGGCCCCCTGTTCTCCGAGCAGCGTTTGCGAGAGGCGCGCGAGCCGTCCGCGCCGCCCCAGCGTTCCTCCATCAAGAAAAAGGTGATGACCCCGGAGCAGCGCGCCATAGCCTCCCTGCACAGGCTGATGACGCGAAACCGGGAGATCACCGGGAAGATGGTGTCGCGTTACATCGAATCCCAACTGGAGAACGGCGGCGGCCTCAACTCCGACACCATGCAGATCAACTCCGTGCCCGACCTGATCGCCTACGCCGCCCTGAGCCGGCTCGGCATGGGCACGCACCGACAGTTCGCCCAATCCGGCTATCCGCTCGCAGCGGAGCTGCCCAATGTCCGTGTCACCCTGGAAGCGGGGCAGACCAGTGAAAACGAATACTTGATCGTGCCGAAGTTCTCGGTTCAGATCGTGAAGGGGAAATAGCGTGCCGAAAGACTGGAGCGCGTACACGAAGGATGCCGACAAGTCGTCCATCTACATCGAGGACGATTTTCGCAACGCCGCCTATCAACTGCTGACACAGCAGGTGCTTTACGAAAGCGACCGGGCCGACCGCGTGGCATATCAGATCATCAACGGCCACCGGCATGCTTTCCGGGAGGCCTTCGATCTGTACGGGATGGATCTCTACTTCGATACCGACTACCGGTATTGTGCGGCGATCCCCCGGCTCGGGCGGCGCACGCAGCTGACGCTGGCGGAGACCCTGCTGATGCTGGTCCTTCGCAAGATCCACCACGAGCAGACCACCCACGGCGACGCCAACAACGGGGCGGCGACCATCTCGATCGACGAACTGCTTGAAATTTATCGCGCCGAAACCGGCGGGCGAGACCTTCCCCGGCAGCCGGGCGAATTGACCGCGCTTGTCGATTCGATGAAGCGCTACGGCATCCTCCGGAAAACCCCGACCCCGCCTGGTGACCCGCAGCCTTTCGCCATCGAGATCCGGCCCGCGATCGAGAAGCTGGTCAATGAAAACATGCTGACGAGAATGTCCGCCTACCAGAACGCCCAGGTTCAGGCACTTGCGACGCCCGTCGAGGAAAACACCGAGGAAGGAGCATCGGATGAAACGGCTTGAGCGCATCGTCCTGGTTCAGTTCTACCTGTTCGAGGCGGAGGAGATCGACGTCCGCGGCAACACCGCCTGGCTGGGCCCCAACGGGGCGGGCAAGACCAGCACGCTCGACGCCGTGCAGATCGCCTTGCTCGGCGCGCATCAGGGCTACCTGAAGTTCAACACCCAATCCACGAGCACCAGCACGAAGCGGAATTTCCGCAGCATCCGTGACTATTGCCTAGGCACGACCCGCGCCCAAGGAGCGGTGGCCGCGACCAAAGAGGGGGATGAGAGCCCCGAAGCGGCCGAGGCCGAAAAGCGAAACGCCGCCGCCGTGCTTGCCCGCGACACCGCGGACACTTACATCACGCTGGTATTCCGCGACTCATCGACCGGCGACCCCGTGACGATCGGGGTAAGCCTCCAGGCGCAGAAGGATTCGCCCTCGCACACCGTAAAGGGGCTCTACATCCTCCCCGGGGTGGAACTTGGACTGAACGACCACGTCGAGACAGTGAAGGACGAAACCGTTCCGCTTCGCTGGGGGGATTTCCAGCACAGCGTCATCGCCAAGGCGACTGGCGCCGGACGCACGCCGCTGATCACGGACAAGGCCGAGACCTACATCGGCGAGCTGCTTCACCAGCTGCAGCCGAGGGGAAAGGGGATCGATGTTCGCGAGTTTCTGAAAGCGTTCAAGCGCTCCGTCATGCTGCGCGACATCGAGAGCGTGAACGACTTCGTGCGCGACTTCGTTGTCGAGGAACACCCGATCGACAAGCACAAGGCCATTTCACAGATCGAGCACTTCCGCCAGCTCGAGCATCTGGTCAGGCAGACGCAGGAGCAGATCAAGACGCTGAAGGGCTTTACCGTCCGGTACGAGAAAGTTGCCGCCGACCACCGCGAGATGGCGACCATGGACTATCTCATGGCGCACTACCGGCATGATGAACTCCAGACGCGGCAGGGCGGCCTCGAGCAAGGCATCCTGTCCGAGACCGAGGAGGCCCAACGCGCAGCAGCCGAGGCGGCCGACCTTGATCGCTCGGTTCGGGATCTGCGGGACGCCATCAACCAGAAGCGCATTGAACTGAGCACCAACCCCGCCACCCGCCAGGCCGCCGACCTGAAAAGTGCAATCGAGGCGGCGGAGAAGGCGCGCGGGCCTCACGGGACCTATCTGGACCGCCAGCGCCACAATATCGCCTCCGCCCTCGGCCGCATGAACGACATCCCGGGTTTTATCCAGACTCGCCCGGAGTGCGAGGGGATGTCGGTGCGCCTCGACGAATTCGCGAAACGGCAACCCGATGCGGACAAGGCCAAAGCGCTTCTCGGCGAGGCGATCGACCTGATCGAGAAAAACAGGAAATGGGTGGACGAAGAGTTCGTCCAAGCCAGCCGGGTGGTCGAAGAAGCCGACGTCGAACTGAAATCTGCCGAAGCGACGCTGAAGGCCGCGGACAAGCATGGCGTGGACCTTGGGCCGAACGCCTCGATGGCGATCGATATTCTGTCCAAGCATGGCATCCAGGCGACGCCCGTCTGCAGCCTCGTTCGGGTCAAGCAAATCGAGTGGCAGCCGGCCGTCGAAGCCTTCCTCGGTCGCAACCGGGAATCGCTCGTCATTTCCGGCGGCCGCGAGCGCGACGCCGTGCGGATCATGCGCAGCCTTCCCGAAGGCAGGCGCATCTACGACGTCACCATCATTCAGCCGGAACACCTCAAGCAGACGAGCTGGAGCGACCCCGAGCGGGTTTTGGTCGGCTCTGTCATCGAGGGGGACAACGAGACCGCCATCGCGTATGTCCGCATGTTGCTCGGCAAGACCCGCATGGTCGAGACCGAGGAAGAGCTGGAGCGCTATTCCAGGTCACTGACCGTTGACGGGATGCTGAGTGCTAACGGAGGAACGCGCACGATCCAGGTCGTCCGGCCTGAACGGTTCATGATCGGCGTGCAGATCTCGAGTTCGAGCATGGAAGCCATCCGGCGCAAGATCGTTGATGCCCGCCGGCAACATAACGATGCCGCCGTTTACCGGAATGCCGTGGCAGCGGCCAAGTCGGCCGTCGAGAAACTGGGCGACAGCCTGGTCCTCCGGGAGTCCATTGCGACAGTGTGCACGGAACTGAAGCGGCTGAACCGGACTATCGCCGACGTCGAAGGGCAGATCGCATCGATGCCGGAGAATGGAAGCGTCAAGTTCCTCACGGACGCGATCGAAGAGGACGGCAAACAGCTTGAGGCGGCAGAAAAAGCCCAACGGGAAGCCAACACCAAAGCCATCGCGTGCAAGACCCACGCAGAGGCAAAACAGCGTGATTTAGATGCGCTGGCCCCGGCCATCAAGCTGGCCCGCGAAGCGCTCGACAAGGCGGCTGGCGACCAGGACTTTGACCAGTCAATCGTCGAGCGGGTGATAAACGAGCACGATTCGCTTTCCGATTTCTCGGTCCCGAAGCGCATTGACGATTGCTCCCAGCGGCGGAACACGGCTGCGTCCCGGATGACGCGGCGACTCAACGAGCTTTCGCCCGATTTCGACCGTTATCTGACGAGCACGAGCGTTTCCCTGGAGGAAGAACGGAAGGACTGGCGGAAGGCGATGGCCTGGGTGTCCGCCGAGAGCGTCCGGCTCGAAAGCACGCAGCTCGCGCAGTTTGAGGAGGAGGTTGCCGTGGCGCAGGCGGCTGCCGAAAAGGCCTTCCGGGAAGACGTCGCCGTCCGGATCTCAGAACGAATCCAGCAAACGGAAACCAACCTGAAGACGCTGAACAAGACGCTTGCGGCCTGCCCGACGTTTTCAAACGGCGAGCGGTACGAGTTCGAGGCGCGGCCGGCTGCGGCCTACAGGAGCCTCTACGAGTACATCACCAAGGCAAGCGCGGGGACGGACCTCTTCTCCGGCGACAGCACGGCCAGCGAGGAGCTGATCAAGTACCTGAAGCAGTCGGCCGATCCGGAAGCGCCGAAATCGGATAAGAACCCGCTGGACGACTATCGTCTCCTGTTCAATTTCGACCTCAAGATCACCCAGAACGGGGTCTTCACCGGGCGCCTGAGCCAGCGGGTGGGCCCCGGCTCGAACGGCGAGCACCGCACGCCATTCTATGTCATCGCCGGCGCGGCGCTCGCTTCGGCTTACCGGATACGGCCGGGGGAGGAGAACAGGGGGGCCGCCCTGATGCTTCTCGACGAGGCGTTCCACGGCATGGACAGCCAGAACTCGCTGGCCGCCGCGCGTTTCCTGAAAAGCCTCGGCCTTCAACTGCTCATCGCCGCGCCGGACTCCGAGCTCGGCAAACTCATGCCGGTTTGCGATTGCATCTACGAGCTGATGCGTTTTGGCAATGATGTGTTCATGGAGGCGACCTACATCAAGGAAGCCGCGCACCAGCTCACGATCAGCGACATGCCGGCAGAGAACCCGCAATTGCTGTTGGACAAGATCGCGGAAATCGAGGCCTCTTCGTGAGCGCGATCGCAACCCAGGCGTTTCGCAAGCTCGTCGAGCGCGCGGAGAAAGCCTGGACGCGAGATTCAGAAGCCCGGATCACCTTGGTGATGACCAATTCGAGCTTTCCGGCCTACCTTGATCTCGAAACGCTCCAGAAGAAAGAGGGGTTCCACTCGGCCTGCAGGGGAGCGGAGCGCCAGGGCGCCATCGAAATCGAGTGGGATCCGCTCGCCGGCAAGGAGGGGCAGATCGCACGGCTCGTCCTTCTCGACCCCGACAAACTCGCGGCCATCCTTCATGCGACACCGCTGTGGGACAGCTACAGGAAGGCCGAGACAGCCCTTGCCAGGAGCATGAACACGCCATCCGTCCAGGCGCTTCTGGCGGCTTGGCGAGAGGGCAAGCGGCCGCGGGCAATCGGACCGGAGCAGGTTGGAGACGTGCTGGATGCCCTTCGCGTCATCTCGGCCATCGAACAATCCGGCGGCGACGACATTCCCGTCCGCCAGTTGAGCGCGCAGCTTTTCAACGATTCCAAGCGCATCGAAAAGCTGCTCGCCGTGCTGGACTACCTCACGCAGGAAGACGAAACCTGCACGCTGGCACGGCAGCCGGAAGACATCCTCGCGGCACTCGGCCTGGTCAAGTTCCCGCAGCCGGTCTTGATCGCCGGACGCGCGGTCGCCCATTTCACGAACGGGAGCACGCTGAGCATTCCGACGCCATACATCGGGCTCGCCCCGCAATCTCTCGCGCGCGTTGAGGCCTCGCGGGATGCTCGATACATCCTGACGGTGGAAAACTACACGACCTTCAACGAGATCGCCAAAGGCAAGGCAGGCCCCGTCGAAGGGGTCGTCATCTACACCGCCGGCATGCCTTCCCCCTCATTCCTGCGCGTCTACGCCATGGCCATCGACGGCTCCTTCCCGGAAGTGCCGATTTACCATTGGGGTGACATCGATTTGGGCGGGTACAGGATCGCGGATGTCCTTGCTCGCCACGCAGGAGAGCGCGGAAGAAGATTGCTCCTCTGGAACATGAATCCAGGGAACATCGATGGCATTCGCCCGTGGGCCGAACTCTCGCCGTCGGATCTTTCGTGGATCAGAACGATTGCACTCAAGCATGGGTGGGAGACCGAATTGGGAGGGGTCGAAGCCACAAGGTCGAGCTATGAGCAGGAAATGCTCTCCGTTCGATGTCCGTCGCCGACGGCACCTTGATCGGAGTGGATGGCGGCGTGCTGATCCTCGACTGACCGCACGACGGAGAACATGCACCGGGCCCATGCTCCAGGCCTGCTCATTCCAGAGAGTTTCGCCAGTGGTTGCTCCCGTAATCAGCAAGGCGGTTAACTCTCCGGTTTACCGATTTTGCTAAATCGACAAATGTAAGCACTCGACAGACTTTATTTGTTTTGCTCAACACGCCGCCTAAGCGTTTACGAGTTTTTTATGACGCCGGAATAAATATTTACGTCTTTATTACGGCGTTTACGAATTTATTCTCAGCAAACACCGGGGGCGTATGTAAAAAACCCCGACGCTATTCGACGGTAACCGACTTCGCCAGATTGCGCGGCTTGTCCACATCGGTCCCCTTCTGCAGCGCGGCGTGATACGACAGCAGCTGCAGCGGCACGGTGTGCAGGATCGGCGACAGCATGCCGTTGCTGCCGCCGGGCAGGCGGATGACGTGGACGAAGGTGGATTCCTCGATGTGCACGTCGCCGTCGGCGAACACGTAGAGCTCGCCGCCGCGCGCGCGCACTTCCTGCAGGTTCGACTTCAATTTCTCGATCAGCTGATCGTTCGGTGCGATGGTCACCACCGGCATGTCCTCGTCGACCAGCGCCAGCGGGCCGTGCTTGAGTTCGCCCGCGGGGTAGGCCTCGGCGTGGATGTAGGAGATCTCCTTCAGCTTCAGCGCGCCTTCGAGCGCGATCGGGTAATGCACGCCGCGACCGAGGAACAGCGCGTGGTGCTTGTTGGCGAAACGCTGCGACCAGGCCTCGACCTGCGGCTCGAGCGCGAGCACCTGCTGCAGCTTGTTCGGCAGGCTGCGCAGCGCCGCCAGGTGCGCGGATTCCTGCTCGGCGCTGAGGCGGCCGCGCAGCTTGGCGAGCACCAGGGTCAGGAGGAACAGGCCGGCCAGCTGGGTGGTGAAGGCCTTGGTCGACGCGACGCCGATCTCGGGGCCGGCGCGGGTCAGGAACTTGAGGCGCGAGGCGCGGGTAAGCGCCGACTCGGGCACGTTGCAGATGGTCAGCGTCCTGTCCTGGCCGAGCGCCTTGGCGTGATTCAGCGCCGCCAGCGTGTCGGCGGTCTCGCCCGATTGCGAGATGGTGACGATCAGCGCGTCGGGATTCGGCACGCTGGTTCGGTAGCGGTATTCGCTGGCGATCTCGGCGATTGCCGGAATGCCGGCGATCTCCTCCAGCCAGTAGGTGGCCACTTTTGCGGCGTGGTAGCTGGTGCCGCAGGCGAGGAAAGTGACGGCATTCACCTTGCCGAGTACCTCGGCGGCGTCGAAGCCGAACCACTCGGGCTGGATGCGGTCCTGCGCCACCGCGACCAACAGCGTGTCGGTCAGCGCACGCGGCTGCTCGTGGATTTCCTTCTGCATGAAGTGGCGGTAGGTGCCGAGCTCGGCCATGTCGGCCGACAGTTCGGACACATGGACGCTGCGGTCGACCTTGTTGCCGGCAGCATCGTAGATGTCCACGTTCAGCAGGCCGATGTCGGCGACGTCGCCCTCTTCCAGATAGATCACGCGCTGGGTCACCGGCAGCAATGCCGAGACGTCGGAGGCAATGAAGTTTTCCTCGATGCCGAGGCCGATCAGCAGCGGGCTGCCCTTGCGCGCACAGATCAGGCGGCCGGGAGAGTCTGCGCTCACTACGCCGATGGCATAGGCGCCTTCCAGCGCAGTGACCGCGGCCCGGGTGGCCGCGAGCAGGTCTTGAGTTTCCTTGTAGTGGAGGTCGAGCAGGTGGGCGATGACCTCGGTGTCGGTCTCCGAGGTGAAGACGTAGCCCGCGGCCTTGAGCCGGGCGCGCAGCGCTTCGTGGTTCTCGATGATGCCGTTGTGCACCACCGCGAGGCCGCCGCTCACGTGCGGATGCGCATTGGCTTCGGACGGTGCGCCGTGGGTGGCCCAACGGGTGTGGGCGATGCCAAGATTGCCGGCCAGGCCGTGCTCGGCGCAGCTTTCAGCGAGCGCGGCGACGCGCCCGACGCTGCGCGCGCGCTTGAGGCCGCCGTCGATGGTAACCAGCCCGGCCGAGTCGTAGCCACGGTACTCCAGGCGGCGCAGGCCCTCGAGCAGGATGGGAACGACGTTACGTTGCGCAACCGCGCCGACTATGCCGCACATGCCTAGGCTTCCTTCTTCTGTTTGGCCGGCCGCTTCCAGCCGGGGAGGGTGAGCTGCTTCGCCCGCGACAGGGTGAGTTCGCCAGCAGGCGCATCGCGGGTCAGCGTGGTGCCGGCGCCCAGTGTGGCGCCGCGGCCGACGGTGATCGGCGCCACCAACTGGGTGTCGGAGCCGACGAAGACCTCGTCTTCGATGATGGTGCGATGCTTGTTGGCGCCGTCGTAGTTGCAGGTGATGGTGCCGGCGCCGATGTTGACCCGCTTGCCCATGGTCGTGTCGCCGACATAGGACAGGTGGTTGATCTTGGAGCCGTCGTCGATCTGGCTGTTCTTGATCTCGACGAAGTTGCCGACGTGGACGTCGCGCGCGAGCTTCGTACCCGGGCGGATGCGCGAGAACGGGCCGAGGCGGTTGAGCTCGCCGATCTCGGCGTCGTCGATCAGGGTGAAGGCGTCGAGCTTCGTACCCGCCGCCACCCGCGCGTTGCGCAGCACGCAGTTTGCGCCCACTTGCACGCCGTCGCCCAATTCCACGTGGCCCTCGAACACGCAGCTGACGTCGATCGCAACGTCGCGGCCGCACGCGAGGCTGCCGCGCACGTCGAGCCGCGCGGGGTCGGCAAGCGTGACACCGGCGTCGAGCAGCGCGCGGGCGATCTCGCCCTGATGGATGCGCTCGAGCTCGGCCAGCTGCGCCTTGCTGTTGACGCCGAGCACCTCCCATTCGTGGGCCGGCTGGTGAGTATCCACTTCCACGCCGTCGCGCACTGCCATGGCGATGATGTCGGTCAGGTAGTACTCACCTTGCGCGTTGTCGTTTTTCAATTCGGCGATCCAGCGCTTGAGCTGGCGAGCCGGCACCGCGAGAATGCCGGTGTTGACTTCCTGGATCGCGCGCTCGGCTGGCGTCGCATCCTTGTGCTCGACGATACGCGTGACCCGGCCGCCTTCGCGCACGATGCGGCCGTAGCCGTCGGGATGCACCAGGGTCACCGTCAGCAACCCGAGCTTCCCGCCCTGCGCGGCTGCAACCAGCGGCTGCAGGGTGGCGGTGCGGGTGAGCGGCACGTCGCCGTACAGCACCAGTGCCACGCTGTCGTCCGCCAGGTGCGGCAGCGCCTGCTTGACCGCATGACCGGTACCGTGCTGTTCGGCCTGAAGCACAAACGTCAGCTTGTCGTCAGCCATCGCCTGCGGCACGGCTTCGCCGCCGAAACCATACACCACGCAGACCTGTGCTGCGCCGAGTTCGTGCGCGGTGTGGACCACATGTCCCAGCAGGGGCTTGCCTGCCAGCTTGTGCAATACCTTGGGCAGGTCGGAACGCATGCGGGTGCCCTTGCCCGCTGCCAGGATCAGGATTTCAAGTTTCGAATGCATTCGTATCGGGTTGGATAAGCCGCACCGGCTGGATGATGAGCAAGACGCGCGCCAAGTATAAAGCCTGCCCGCGGCGCCCAGATGAAAAAAGGCAACCCGAGGGTTGCCTTTCCGGTTGCGTTCGAGCCCGCCGCGGGGTGCGCTCCGCGGCGGGCTCGGTGACGATTACTGCTGCGGCACCAGTTCCACGCGACGGTTCTTGAAGCGGCCTTCGTCGGTTTCGTTATCCGCAACCGGCTTGGACTCGCCGTAACCCTTGGCGCTCAGGCGGTCGGCGGCGATGCCCTTGCCGACCAGGTAATCGCGCACGGCTTCGGCGCGACGCTGGGACAGCGCCTGGTTGTACTCATCACCGCCGCGGTTGTCGGTGTGACCCGCCACTTCGACTTTCGCATTGCCCCATTCCTTCAGGGTGGCGGCGGCGGCATCGAGCACGGCCATGTCCTGCTGGCGAATGACGGCCTGGTCGTAATCGAAATTCACGCCATCCAGCTGCAGCGTCTTGGGCGCCGGCGCAGCGGCGGGAAGCGGGCAACCATCCGCGGTCTTGGCATACACGGTCGGGCACTTGTCGACGCCGTCGACGATGCCGTCGCCATCGCTGTCGAGTTCGCAACCGTCGGCGTTCACCTTGCGGCCGGCCGGAGTGCCGGGGCACTTGTCTGCACCGTCGACCACGCCGTCACCGTCGCTGTCGAGTTCGCAGCCGTCGGCGTTCACCTTGCGGCCGGCCGGGGTGCCGGGGCACTTGTCCTTGCTGTCGAGAACGCCGTCGCCGTCGCTGTCACGCTCCTTCGGAATTTCGCACGACTTGTCGAGCAGCCCGCGGCCGGGACAGCCGATGGTGCCGAACAATTCGTAGCCGACGGTCTTGCCGCTCGAGCTGGCCTTGTTGGTGGGATCGTAGAACCCCTCCTGCGCATGGGCGGTCATCACGCCGGCAGAAATCAGGCTTGCACCCAGAACCGAGAAAACAAAGGATTGAACACGCATAGTTAGGCTCCTGTCATGAATCAACGAATGATGCTTTTTGAAAAGTTCTTGTTTGGCGCACGGTGCTTCCGTGACCCGCTGCAGCCTTTGCGGCCCGCATGACAACAATTACGACGCTTTTTGAATCCCGCCCTCCCCGCTATTTTTTCTAAGCTTATACGATTTGAGCATGAAACAAAGCGTTGCGGCCACCTTTATCGCTGCGCGCACCACGAGCAGGCAAGAAAAAAGGCAACCTTCCGGTTGCCTTTTCAAGGGTGTCGCCTCGCGGTGCGATCAGGTCAGCTTGCGCAGCTTCTTGATTGCAGCGAGCTGCGCGACGGCTTGCGCCAGCTCGGCCTGCGCCTGCGCGTAGTCGATGCTGGCCGCCTTGTCCTTCATCGCTTCCTCGGCGGCGCGCTTGGCCTCGAGCGCCTTCGCCTCGTCGAGGTCGGTGCCACGGATGGCGGAATCGGACAGGATGGTCACGACGTGCGGCTGCACCTCGAGGATGCCGCCGGATACGTACACCAGCTCTTCCTCGTCCTGGTTCGGCACCTTGATGCGCACCGAGCCGGGCTTGAGCGTGGTCAGGAGCGGCGTGTGACGCGGATAAATGCCGAGTTCGCCGCGCTGGCCAGGGGCGATCACCACTTCGGCGGTGCCGGAGTAAAGCGATTTTTCTGCGCTGACGATGTCGACGTGTAGGGTCATGGCCATTTTGTAACCTCGTGTTTAGGGGCTAGGGACTAGGATTTAGGGGGTAGGGAAAAGCGCGCGTAGCGCACGTCACCCCTAATCCCTAGCTCCTAGCCCCTATCCCCTGAAGCATTACTGAATCGTCTTCGCCTTCTCGACGGCTTCCTCGATCGCGCCGACCATGTAGAAGGCCTGCTCGGGCAGGTGGTCGTACTCGCCTTCGACGATCGCCTTGAAGCCGGCGATGGTGTCTTTCAGCGTGACGTACTTGCCGGGCGCGCCGGTGAACACTTCGGCGACGAAGAAGGGCTGCGACAGGAAGCGCTGCAGTTTACGCGCACGCGACACGGCCAGCTTGTCTTCGGGCGACAGTTCGTCCATGCCCAGAATCGCGATGATGTCGCGCAGTTCCTTGTACTTCTGCAGCGTGCCCTGCACCTTGCGGGCAACCGAGTAATGCTCGTCGCCGACGACCTGCGGATCCAGGATACGCGAGGTCGAGTCGAGCGGGTCCACCGCGGGGTAGATACCCAGTTCGGCAACCTGACGCGACAGCACCAGGGTGGCGTCGAGGTGGGCGAAGGTGGTCGCGGGCGACGGGTCGGTCAAGTCGTCCGCCGGCACGTACACGGCCTGGAAGGAGGTGATCGAGCCGGTCTTGGTCGAGGTGATGCGCTCCTGCAGGCGGCCCATTTCGTCGGCCAGCGTCGGCTGGTAGCCCACCGCGGACGGCATCCGGCCCAGCAGCGCGGACACTTCGGTACCGGCCAGGGTGTAGCGGTAGATGTTGTCGACGAACAGCAGCACGTCGCGGCCTTCGTCACGGAAGTACTCGGCCATGGTCAGGCCGGTCAGCGCGACGCGCAGACGGTTGCCCGGGGGTTCGTTCATCTGGCCGTACACCAGCGCGACCTTGTCCAGAACGCCGCCTTCCTTCATCTCGTGATAGAAGTCGTTGCCTTCGCGGGTACGCTCGCCCACGCCGGCGAACACCGAGAAGCCGCTGTGCTGCACGGCGATGTTGCGGATCAGCTCCATCAGCGTCACGGTCTTGCCCACGCCGGCGCCGCCGAACAGGCCGACCTTGCCGCCCTTGGCAATCGGCATGATCAGGTCGATGACCTTGATGCCGGTTTCGAGGATTTCCACCGTGGCGGCCTGGTCGGCGTAGGCCGGGGCCTTGCGGTGGATCGGCATGGTGGTTTCGGCGCCGATCGGGCCGGCTTCGTCAACCGGATCGCCCAGCACGTTCATGATGCGGCCCAGCGTCTTCTGGCCGACCGGCACCATGATCGGGTTGCCGGTGGACAGCACGTCCATGCCGCGGCGCAGGCCGTCGGTCGAGCCCATCGCGATGGTGCGCACGACGCCGTCGCCCAGCTGCTGCTGGACTTCGAAGGTCAGTTCGGGGGACTGCATCTTCAGCGCTTCCATGACCTTGGGCATGGCATCGCGCGGGAATTCCACGTCCACCACCGCACCAATGATCTGAACAATTTTTCCGTTGCTCATGTTGATTTCCTAATAAATTGAATTCTGTAAGCGCTCAGACTGCAGCGGCGCCGGCGACGATTTCCGACAGTTCCTTGGTGATCGCGGCCTGGCGGGTCTTGTTGTAAACCAGCTTCAGCTCGCCGATCACGTTCTTGGCGTTGTCGGAAGCGGCCTTCATCGCCACCATCCGCGCCGATTGCTCGCACGCGATGTTCTCGGCCACACCCTGATACACCAGCGATTCGATGTAGCGCATCAGCATGCCGTCGACGACCGGTTTCGCATCGGGTTCGTAGATGTAGTCCCAGTGCGTCTTCAGGCTGGCTTCCTCGGCGCTCTCCATCTGTGCCAGCGGCAACAGCTGGGTCAGCGTCGGCTCCTGCTTCATGGTGTTGATGAAGCGGTTGTAGACGATGTACAGTGCGTCGATGCGGCCTTCGAGGTAGGCGTCGAGCATGATCTTCACCGGCCCGATCAGCTTGTCCATGTGCGGCGTGTCGCCGAGGCCGGTCAGCTGCGACACCACGTTGGCGCCCAGGCGCTGCATGAAACCCAGCCCCTTGTTGCCGATCGCGGTAACGTCGACGCCGACGCCGGCGGCATCCCATTGCTTCATCTGGTTCACCACCAGACGGAAGGCATTGGTGTTGAGGCCACCGCACAGGCCCTTGTCCGAGGTGATGACGATGAGGCCGACGCGCTTGACGTTGTCGCGCGCGATCACGAACGGATGCTTGTACTCCGGATGCGCGTATGCCAGATGGGTCGCCACACGGGCGATCTTCTCTGCATACGGACGCGCGGCCTTCATGCGGTCCTGCGCCTTGCGCATCTTGGACGCCGCAACCATTTCCATGGCCTTGGTGATCTTGCGCGTGTTTTCCACGCTCTTGATCTTGGTCCGAATCTCTTTTCCGGCTGCCATTATTGGCTCCTAATCAGCGCGGTCTATCAATAGACGCCGGTTTTCTTGAACTCTTCCACCGCGGCGGTCATCGCCTTCTCGGTCGCGTCGTCCAGGTTGCCGCTGGTCTCGACGGTGTCCATGATGCTGGCGTACTTCGACTTCATGAACGCCTGCAGCGCCGCTTCGAACGCCAGGATCTTGTTGACCTCGACGTCGTCCATGTAGCCCTTGTTGACGGCGAACAGGGTCAGCGCCATCTGCGAAACGGACATCGGCGAGTACTGCGCCTGCTTCATCAGTTCGGTGACGCGACGGCCGCGCTCGAGCTGCTTGCGGGTGGCTTCGTCGAGGTCGGACGCGAACTGGGCGAAGGCCGCGAGTTCGCGGTACTGCGCCAGCGCCAGACGCACGCCGCCGCCGAGCTTCTTGATGACCTTGGTCTGCGCGGCGCCGCCGACGCGGGACACCGACAGGCCGGCGTTGATCGCGGGACGGATGCCGGCGTTGAACAGGTCGGTTTCCAGGAAGATCTGGCCGTCGGTGATCGAGATCACGTTGGTCGGCACGAAGGCGGACACGTCGCCGGCCTGCGTTTCGATGATCGGCAGTGCGGTCAGCGAACCGGTCTTGCCCTTGACGGCGCCTTTGGTGAGCTTCTCGACGTAGTCGGCGTTGACGCGCGCGGCGCGCTCCAGCAGACGCGAGTGCAGGTAGAACACGTCGCCGGGGTAGGCTTCGCGGCCCGGCGGACGGCGCAGCAGCAGGGAGACCTGACGGTAGGCCCAGGCCTGCTTGGTGAGGTCGTCGTACACGATCAGCGCGTCTTCACCGATGTCGCGGAAGAACTCGCCCATGGTGCAGCCGGCGTACGGTGCGATGTACTGCATCGCGGCGGCGTCGGACGCGGTCGCGGCGACGACGATGGTGTGATCCATGGCGCCGTGCTCTTCGAGCTTGCGCACCACGTTGGCAACCGACGAAGCCTTCTGGCCGACGGCGACGTAGATACACTTCACGCCGGTGCCCTTCTGGTTGATGATCGCGTCGATCGCGACCGCGGTCTTGCCGGTCTGGCGGTCACCGATGATCAGTTCGCGCTGACCACGGCCAACCGGCACCATGGCGTCGATCGACTTGAGGCCGGTCTGCACCGGCTGGTCGACCGATTTACGTTCGATCACGCCGGGGGCGATGCGCTCGATCGGCATGCTGCTGTCGGCAGCGATCGGGCCCTTGCCGTCGATCGGCTGGCCCAACGAATTGACGACGCGGCCGAGCAGGCCACGGCCAACCGGCACTTCCAGAATGCGCCCGGTGCACTTGGCGACGTCGCCTTCCTTGATGTGCTCGTAGTCGCCCAGGATCACGGCGCCGACCGAGTCGCGCTCGAGGTTCAGCGCCACGCCGAAGGTGTTGCCCGGCATCTCGATCATTTCACCCGACATCACGTCGGACAAACCGTGAATGCGGACGATACCGTCGGTGACGGACACGATCGTGCCCTGGGTGCGCAGCTCGCTCGATGCACCGAGGTTCTCGATCTTGGCTTTAATCAGTTCGCTGATTTCGCTTGGATTCAATTGCATTTCTGTTCTCCGAACCGTGAGGTTCCGATAAATGGGTGTACTCGATTAGCCTTGCAGGGCAAACGCCATGCGCTGCAGCCGGCCCTTGACCGAACCGTCCATCACCTGGTCGCCGATCGTGATCACGGCGCCGCCGATCAGTTCGGGATCGACCGCAACCTGCACGTTCACCGCACGGTTGAACTTGGTCTTGAGGCCGGCGACCAGGTCGTCGACCTGCGCCTGCGTCAGTTCCTGTGCGCTGATGATGGTGGCTTCGAGGGTGCCTTCGGCGCCGGCCTTCAGCGTCTCGAACTGCGCGGCGATTTCCGGCAGCAGCGCGAGACGGTCGTTGTCGGCCAGCACCTTGACGAAGTTGCCGCCGCGCTCGCCGAGGCCGCCGCCGGCGACTTCGATGACGAGGTCGGCGACACGTCCGGCCGCCACGGCGGGGTCAGCGATCAGGCGCGCGACCTGCGCGTCGGAAACGATGGCCGCCAGCGTGGCGATGCGCGAAGACCAGCCCGCCAGGTCGTTTTCGCCCTGCGCGAGGCGGAAGGCCGCTTCGGCGTAGGGACGTGCCAGGGTAGACAGTTCGCTCATGATTTACAGCTCGGCTTTCAGCTGGCTCAGCAGGTCAGCGTGGGTCTGCGCGTTGACCTCGCGGCGCAGGATCTTCTCTGCACCGGCCACGGCCAGCGCAGCGACCTGCTCGCGCAGGCCTTCGCGCGCACGGTTGGCTTCCTGCTCGATGCTCGCCTGGGCAGCGGCCAGCTGGCGCTCGCCTTCCTGCTTGGCCGCATCCTTGGCTTCCTCGATGATCTGCGCAGCGCGCTTCTCGGCCTGGGCGATCACTTCGGCAGCCTGCGCCTTGGCGTCACGCAGGTTGTCGCCGGCCTTCTTGGCGGCCAGCTCCAGCTCGTGCTTGCCGCGGTCGGCGGCGGCGAGGCCGTCGGCGATCTGCTTCTTGCGCGTTTCGAGCGCGTTCATGATCGGGGGCCACACGAACTTCATGCAGAACCACACGAAGAAGATGAACGTGATGGACTGGCCGATCAAAGTTGCGTTGAAGTTCATTTCCGCACCTTTTAATGACGGGGGTTAGAGATGTTCCGAAGCAACCCGCGAATTAACCGGCAACGGCGAACAGAACGTACATGGCCAGACCGACGGCGATCATCGGCACGGCGTCGACCAGACCCATCACGATGAAGAACTGGGTGCGCAGCATCGGGATCAGTTCGGGCTGACGGGCAGCGCCTTCGAGGAAGCGGCCACCGAGGATACCGATACCAACGGCTGCACCGAGTGCACCCAGACCCATCATCAGGGCACCAGCGATAAACAGCACGGCTTGAGTCATTTCCATTTGTTGCTCCTAATTAAAAAATCAAAGTTGAAAACAAGAAACCAGAATCGATACTGCGAAATCAGTGATGCTCGGCGTGCGCCATGTCCAGATACACGATGGTCAGCGTCATGAAGATGAAGGCCTGCAGCGTGATGATGAGGATGTGGAACACCGCCCACGCCCACTGCAGAGCACCGCCGAACACGGCCAGGATCCAGCCGCCGCCGAACATCAGCGCGATCAGGATGAAGATCATTTCGCCGGCGTACATGTTGCCGAACAGACGCAGGGCGAGCGAAATCGGCTTGGCGATCAGGCCCACGCCTTCGAGCAGCAGGTTGACCGGGAACAGGAACTTGGGGAAGGGCTGGAACGCCAGCTCGGAGAAGAAGCCACCCGCGCCCTTCATCTTGACGCTGTAGTACAGCACCAGGAAGAAGATCGACAGCGACAGGCCGAAGGTGACGTTGGGATCGGTCGACGGCACGATCTTCATGTAGGGCACGCCAGCCATGGTCGCGGCATAAGGCAGCCAGTCGACCGGCAGCAGGTCCATCGCGTTCATCAGGAACACCCACATGAACACGGTCAGCGCGAGCGGCGCGACCAGGGGGTTCTGGTGCGAGAAGGAACCGCGCACCGAATTGTCGATGAATTCGATCACCCACTCGACGAAGTTCTGCAGGCCGGCGGGGACGCCGGTGGTGGCCTTCTTGGCCGCCATGCGGAACAGGAACAGGAAGATCAGGCCAAGGCCGATGGAGAACAGCATGCTGTCGACGTTGATCGACCAGAAGCCCATCGCCTTGACTTCTTCGGCACCGTGGGCAAAGGTCCAGGTCGCCTGCTGCAGGACTTCGACGTTGCCGTGCGCGTCGTGACGCTCGAAACCGGGGGGAAGCTGACCGTAGGTCAGGTTCTGCAGGTGGTGCTTGATGTATTCACCGGAGGAAGCGTATTCCGTAGCCATAGTGATCAAATCTTTTAAGTGGGTTTTGGATGGACACGCCCTGCGTTCCCATGCAAAACCAACCTTCGTCAAACCTTTCGCGCCTACACGGCTATCTGCCGCGGCTCGTTGCTGCGGCCAGCCAGGCCAGCTGCGCCAGCACCAGGCCCAGCAGCAGCGGCAGCGGCGCCAGCCTCAACACGCCGAGCCCCACGCTCAGCAACAGCACCAGCAGCACGAGCCGCTCAAGTCCGGCGCGGATGAAGAGCTTGAACAGACGATGCTGATCCCATTCCGGATGCCGCATCGATTGCCGTTCGCGCCACACCAGCACTGCGCTGACCGCCAGCGCGGCCAACACCCCGTACAGCGCAGCCAGCCCCGCCTCGAACCCGGCAACCACACCGCCCAGCAGCGCGGCAATCGGCGCAAGCACTGCCTGCGCTAGGGCAACCCGCCGGGTGCCGGTAAGCGTGCCGGAGAACATTAGCCAAATATGATACTTGAATTAGTGTGATCTATGCAATCATCAAGCTGCTTGATGATGAATTTCACTATGTAGTGATGTTGTATAGCGAAAAAAACGCGGCCGGCAAGGCCGCGCCCTCGCAAAAGATCAAAGCTGGATGCCGAGGCGCAGCAGCAGGCCTTCCAGCTCGTCCGCGCTGGCAAACTGCAGCGTCAGCTTGCCGCCGCCTTTCTGGGTGGTCTGCACGTGGGCCGTCATTCCGAGCGCGTCGGACAAGGCCTCTTCCAGCCGGAGGAGGTCGCGCGACATCTTGTGCTTGACCGGCGCCGCGACCGGCTCCTTGAGGCGCGCCACCCGGCGCTCGACTTCGCGCACCGACAGGCCACGGGTCTCGATTTCATGCGCCAGCTCGCGCTGGGCATTGGCGTGCAGCGGCAGCAGCGCGCGCGCGTGCCCCATCTCGATCAGGCCCGCGGTCAGCATGTCCTGCACCGGGCGCGACAGGTTGAGCAAGCGCAGCAGGTTGGACACCGCCGCCCGCGACTTGCCGACCGCCTGCGCGACCGCGTCGTGGGTCATGCCGAATTCCTGGATCAGGCGCTGCAGGCCGTGCGCCTCGTCGATCGCGTTGAGGTCTTCGCGCTGGATGTTTTCGATCAGCGCCATCGCCGCCACCGCGTCGTCGGCAACCTCGCGCAGCAGCACCGGCACTTCGGCAAGGCCCGCCAGTTGCGCCGCGCGCCAGCGCCGCTCGCCAGCGATGATCTCGTAGCCGCCCGCCACTTCGCGCGCGAGAATCGGCTGCATCAGACCCTGTGCGCGGATCGAGTCGGCGAGCTCCTGCAGCGACTCGCTGTCCATCTGGGTGCGCGGCTGGTATTTTCCGGGCGCCAGTTGCGACACCTTCATCATGCGCAGGTCGCCCTGTGGCGGCGCGGCGTTGTCTTCGCCGCCCAGCAGCGCATCGAGCCCGCGCCCCAATCCCTTAAGCTTGGCCATCTGTTTTCTCCCTGGCTGTGAGGCCGGCACGCTTCAGCGTTTCCTCGGCCAGTTCCATATACGCTTTCGCGCCCTTGCACTGGCGGTCGTAGGCCAGCACCGGCATGCCGTGGCTGGGCGCCTCGGCGAGCCGCACGTTGCGCGGAATCACGGTGTCGTACACCTTGTCGCCGAAGTGCTGCTTGATCTGGTCCGACACCTGCTGCGCCAGCGTGCTGCGCGGGTCGAACATCACCCGCAGCAGGCCTTCGATGCGGATATCCGGATTGAGCCGCTGCTTGACCTTCTTGATGGTGGCGACCAGATCGGTGAGGCCTTCCAGCGCGTAGTACTCGCACTGCATCGGGATCAGCACCGCCTCCGTCGCCGCGAAGGCGTTGACCGTCAGCAGGTTCAGCGTCGGCGGACAGTCCAGCAGGATGAAGTCGTAGTCGTCGGCGACCTGCGCCAGCGCCGCTTTCAGCCGCAAGTCGCGCTGCTCCAGATTGACGAGATCGATTTCCGCGCCGGCGAGCTCACGATTGGCCGGGATGACGTCGAAATGACCTGGCTCCGAACGCATGCGCGCGTCGCGCACCGTGACCTGGTTGAGCAGGATCTGGTACACCGTCGGCAGGGCGGTGCGCTTCTGGATGCCGGCACCCATGGTCGCGTTGCCCTGCGGGTCGAGGTCCGCCAGCAATACGCGCTGGCCGAGTTCGGCGAGCGCAGCGGCCAGATTCACCGCCGTCGTCGTCTTGCCGACGCCGCCTTTCTGGTTGGCAATAGCGAGAATTCGGCTCATACAACAGGCTCCAGAACAATCAAATGGCGGCTCGCTTCCAGCCCCGGAACGAGCAGTGCGTTGTCAGCGCTCACTTTCACTCCGGGCGGCAGCGCGGCGATCTCTTCATTCGGATACAGGCCCTTCATCGCCAGCCAGCGCCCGCCCGGCTTGAGCAGATGGCG
Source organism: Pseudomonadota bacterium (assembly GCA_041639215.1). Lineage (GTDB taxonomy): Bacteria > Pseudomonadota > Gammaproteobacteria > Burkholderiales > Thiobacillaceae > Thiobacillus. Next base: position 190,039 of record JBEQCP010000001.1, read on the forward strand.
GGTCAGGCTGACGAATTCCCTGAGGTCGGAAAACGCGCGCGAGGTGATGACATCGAAACCTGCTTCAGGACGAAAGTCCTCGACCCGGCCCGTCACCACGGAGAGATTGGCCAGGCCCAGTTCGGCCTTGACCTGCAGCAGGAAGGCGGTCTTCTTGGCGATGCTGTCGATCAGGGTCACCTGCAGTTCAGGCCGTGCGATCGCCAGCGGAATCCCCGGCAGCCCACCGCCGCTGCCGACGTCGAGCACACGGATCAAATCGGGATGGCCACCCTGGAAATGCGGCACTGCCGCCAATGAATCGAGCAGATGATGACTCACCATACGTCCGGCGTCGCGCACCGCAGTAAGGTTATACACGCGATTCCACTTGTCGAGCAGCGCAAGGTAGGCCAGCAGTTTCTGCTCGGCACCTTCGGGCAATGCAAGGCCGAGGGCGGCGATCCCCGCCTTCAATTGCTGTTCGACGGTCATGCGCTTTTCTTTTCTTCGTCGGGCTTGAAGCCACGCTTGGCGTAGATCAGCAGCACCGAAATCGCCGCCGGCGTGATGCCTTGCAGGCGCGCCGCCTGGCCGAGCGTCTCGGGGCGCGCCTTCTGCAGGCGCTGGCGCACTTCCATCGACAGCGCGGTCAACTGCGTGTAGTCGAGGTCGGCCGGCAGACGCAGGCTTTCCTGCTCGCGGTGCTTCTCGACTTCCTCGTTCTGGCGGTCGATGTAGCCCTGGTACTTGGCGGCGATCTCGACCTGCTCGGCGACGCGGGCATCGCTCACCCCTGCCCCGCCGCCTGGCAGCGCCAGCACCTGCGCATAGGTAAGCGTCGGCCGGCGGAGCAGGTCGAACAGGCTGTATTCGTGGTCGATCGCCTGGCCGATGAGGCGCGTCGCTTCCTCGGCGGGCAGGATGGCCGGGTTGACCCAAGTCGACTTCAGGCGCTCGGTCTCGCGCGCGACTTCGTCGCGTTTGCGGTTGAACGCGTCCCAACGCACGTCGTCGACAACGCCGAGGCCGCGGCCGACTTCGGTCAGCCGCATGTCGGCGTTGTCCTCGCGCAGCTGCAGGCGATATTCGGCGCGGCTGGTGAACATGCGGTAGGGTTCCGACACGCCGCGGGTGATGAGGTCGTCGACCAGCACGCCCAGATACGCCTCGTGCCGGCCCGGGCTCCAGGCGTCTTTCCCCTGCACCTGCAGGCCGGCGTTGATGCCGGCCAAGAGGCCCTGCGCGGCGGCTTCTTCGTAACCCGTGGTGCCGTTGATCTGGCCGGCGAAGAACAGGCCGGCGATCGACTTGGTTTCGAGCGAAGCCTTGAGGTTGCGCGGATCGTAGTAGTCGTATTCGATGGCGTAGCCGGGGCGCAAGATGTGGGCGTTTTCCAGTCCCGGGATCGAGCGAACGATATTCAGCTGCACGTCGAACGGCAGCGAGGTCGAGATGCCGTTCGGATAGATTTCGTGGGTGGTCAGGCCCTCGGGCTCGAGGAAGATCTGGTGCGAAGCCTTGTCGGCGAAGCGGGTGATCTTGTCCTCGATCGACGGACAGTAGCGCGGCCCCACCCCTTCGATGACGCCGGTGTACATCGGCGAGCGGTCCAATCCGCCGCGGATGATTTCGTGCGTCTGCGCGGTCGTGTGGGTGATCCAGCAGGGGCGCTGCTCGGGGTGCATCGCGGCGTCGCCCATGAACGAGAACACCGGCGCGGGGTCGTCGCCGGGCTGCACCTGGGTCTGGCTGAAATCGATGCTGCGGCCGTCGATGCGCGGCGGCGTGCCGGTCTTCAGCCGCCCGGCGGGCAGCTTCAGTTCGCGCAGGCGTGCGGCAAGCGACACCGCGGGCGGGTCGCCCATGCGCCCGGCCTGGAAGTTTTCCAGCCCGACGTGCACCAGGCCGGCGAGGAAGGTGCCGGCGGTGAGCACCACGGCACGGCCTGAGAACACGATGCCGAGCTGGGTTTTCACCCCAACCACGCGGTCGCCGTCGAGCAGCAAGTCGTCGACCGCCTGCTGGAAGATGGTGAGGTTTGGCTGGCTTTCCAGACGCCGGCGAATCGCCGCCTTGTACAGCACGCGGTCGGCCTGCGCGCGGGTGGCGCGCACCGCGGGGCCCTTGGACGAATTCAGCGTGCGGAACTGGATGCCGGCTTCGTCGGTGGCGAGCGCCATCGCGCCGCCGAGCGCGTCGACCTCCTTGACCAGGTGTCCCTTGCCGATGCCGCCGATCGACGGGTTGCACGACATCGCGCCCAACGTCTCGATATTGTGTGTCAGCAGCAGCGTCTTCGCGCCCATGCGGGCGGACGCGAGCGCAGCCTCGGTGCCGGCGTGGCCGCCACCGACGACGATGACATCGAAGGACTCGGGGAATCTCATGATGGACGCCATTCTACCCGTTGCGCCCCGCCTGTTCCACGCGGATTGTTTCACGTGAAACGGGCTCAGGCGCCGGTTGCCTGCTTCGCCTCCAGCGCTTCCCAGCGCGCCAGCGCGTCGAGAAGTTCGGTCTCGATGGCCTCGGCGCGGGCGTGCAGCGCGGTCGCCGCCTGCGGGTCGGTCTGGTACAGCGCGGGGTCCGACAGCTTGCCGGCGATGTCGGCCTGCTCGGCTTCGAGCGCCTCGATGCGCGCCGGCAGCGCTTCCAATTCGCGCGTCTCCTTGTAGCTCAGGCCCGTCTTGGCTGTGGCCTTCGCCGCGGGTTTCGCCGTCGCTGACGCCACTTTCGGTGCGGGCTTCGCCGCCTCGGCCGCGCGCCGCTGGCGCCATGCCAGCCAGTCGGCGTAACCGCCGACGATTTCGGTCAGCCTGCCCTCCCCCTCGAATACGATCGACTGGGTGACGACGTTGTCGAGGAAAGCGCGGTCGTGCGAGACGATGATCACCGTGCCGGCGTAGTCCTGCAGCAGTTGCTCGAGCAGTTCGAGGGTGTCGATGTCGAGGTCGTTGGTCGGTTCATCCAGCACCAGCAAGTTGGCCGGCCGCGCGAACAGGCGCGCGAGCAAGAGTCGATTGCGCTCGCCGCCGGACAGCGCCGACACCTTGGCGCGCGCCCGCTCGGCGGGAAACAAAAATTCTTCGAGATAGCTGATGACGTGCTTCTTCTGCCCGCCGATCTCGACGTAGTCCGAGCCAGGCGAAATGGTATCGACCAGCGTCGCGTCATCATTGAGCTGGTTGCGGAACTGGTCGAAGTACGCCACCTCGAGCTTGGTGCCCTGCTTGATCCAACCCGCCTGCGGCTTGAGCTCGCCGAGGACGAGGCGGATCAGCGTGGTCTTGCCGGCGCCGTTGGGGCCGAGCAGGCCCAACTTGTCGCCGCGCAGGATCGTGGTGGAGAAGTCGCGGATCAGCGTGCGGCCGTCGTAGCCGTAGTCGACGTGATCGAGCTCGGCGACGACCTTGCCCGAGCGCTCGCCGGCGTCGAGCTGGAAGCCGACCTGGCCGGCGTGTGCGATGCGCGCCTCGCGGGTGCGGCGCAGCGCCTCCAGCCGCCGCACCCGGCCTTCGTTGCGGGTGCGGCGCGCCTCGACGCCCTTGCGGATCCAGGCTTCCTCCTGCTTCCAGAACTTGTCGAACTTGCGGTTGTGCACCGCTTCGACTTCGAGCTGCTCGGCCTTTTTGGCTTGATATGCCGTGAAATTGCCTTGATATTCGCGCAAAGCCCCACGATCGAGCTCGATAATGCGGTTCGCGACGTTGTCGAGAAAGCGCCGGTCGTGAGTGATGAACAAGAGCGCGCCACGGTAGTCATTGAGCAGCCCTTCCAACCATTCGATGGCGGAAAAATCCAGGTGGTTGGTCGGCTCGTCGAGCAGCAACAATTCCGGCTCGGTGACCAGCGCGCGCGCCAGCGCCACCCGCTTTTTCAGGCCGCCCGAGAGCGTCTCGACCGCGAGGTCCGCGTCTAGATTCAGGCGCTGCAGGGTTTCCTCGACCCGGCTGTTGAGGCGCCAGGCATCGGCCGCCTCGAGTTCGTGCGACAGCCGCTCGAGATCCGCGAACGCCGCCTCGTCCCCTTCGGCCACCGCATGTGCCGCAGCATGGTAATCGGCCAGCAGCCGTTGCGCCGCACCCACGCCCTCGGCCACCGCCTCGAACACGCTGTGACCGGGCTGAAACTGTGGCTCCTGCGGCACATAGGCCAGACGCAAACCGGGCGAACGCCACACCTCGCCCGCATCCGGCTGGCTTTCACCCGCGATGATCTTCAACAGGCTCGACTTGCCGGTGCCGTTACGGCCGATCAGACCGATGCGCTCGCCCGCTTCGATCACCAGCGAAGCGCCGTCGAGCAGCGGGTGGTGGCCATAGGCGAGTTCGAGACGATCAAAGGTGAGCAGGGGCATGGCGGTGAGCGGTGAGCGGTGAGCGGTGAGCGGTGAGCGGTGAGCGGTGAGCGGTGAGCGGTGAGCGGTGAGCGCGGGATTATCCGCGATTGAGTGCGGCGTGGACGGCGCGGGCGATATTTATTGCACCGGGCGTGTCGCTATGCAGGCAGATCGTGTCGACCCGGATTCGCAGGGCACCCTCTGGCAGCGTGGGCACCGGTTGCCCTTGCGCGAGCAGGCAGGCCTGCGCTGCTGCTGCCTCCGGCTCGTGCAGCAGCGCGCCGGGCGTTTCACGTGAAACCAGCCGGCCGTCGGACTGGTAGCGGCGGTCGGCGAAGCCCTCGTTCAGCACCGCGAGCCCCGCGGCCTCCGCCGCGGCAATCAGGTGCGACCCCGCCAGCCCGATCAGCGCCAGGCCGGGATCCAGCGACGCGACCGCACGGGCGATCGCCTGCGCCATCTCGGGCTCGCGGGCCGCGACATTGTAGAGCGCGCCGTGCGGCTTGACGTGGGCGAGCCTCAACCCCAGCCGCGCCGCCTGCTCGGCCAGCGCCTCGGTCTGCTGGGTGACCCAGGCAGTGATGTCGTCCGCGGACGCGGGCACTACCCGCCGCCCGAAGTGTGCCCGATCGGGATAGCTCGGATGCGCGCCGACCGCCACTCCCCGCCCGGCAGCCAATTGCAGGGCAGCACGCATGCTCGCCGCATCGCCCGTGTGTCCGCCGCAGGCGATCGACACCCGCGCCAGGTAGGGCATCAGCGCAGCATCGTCACAGCCCTCGCCGATATCGGCATTCAACTCGATCATCCAAGCTCCCTGATGTCCCACTCATCGACGACCAACGCCCGCGCTACGTCCGCCTCGACCGTCACGAAGCGCACGGCATCGCCGGGCTTCAACTGCGCCAGCCGCGGCCAGTCGGCCTCGATCACCGTGCCGATCACCGGATACCCGCCGGTTACCGGCCCGTCCCAGCCGAGGAGGATCGGCTGGCCGTCGGGAGGCACCTGGATCGCGCCAGGCAGCACGCCTTGCGAAGGCAATTCGCTGCGCGCATGCGTCACTGCCGGCCCGCTCAGCCGCACGCCGCGGCGGTCGGTTGCAGCATCCACCCGGAAGCGGCCGCCAAAAAAAGTGGCCAACCCGGCATCGTCGAACAGCCCGACCTGCGGCCCCGCCACCACCCGCAGCGGGGCTTCCGCCATATCGGCCGGCGGCTGCGCGCGCAGCAGATGCATATCGCCCGCAGGCGCGCCGGTGTCCAGCCGGTCGCCCGCCTGCAATGCCCGCCCCGCATGGCCGCCGAAGCCCCCGGGCAGGAAGGTGCTACGGCTCCCCAACAGCGGCGGCACCGTGACGCCGCCGCGCACCGCCAGCCAGCAGCGGCAGCCGCTTCGGGCCCGTTCGAGGCTCAGCGTCTCCCCCGCCGCCAGCACCAGGGTTTCGTTCCAGGCGAGCGCCGCACCGCTGCTGCGGCTGGCAACGAAGGGAGCACCGGTCAGTGCCACCACTCCTCCTTGAGGAAAGCGCAGAAGCGGTCCGCGCTGGACAATCTCCAGCGCGGCAGCCTCGGCCGGATTGCCCGCCAAGCGGTTGGCTGTCGCCAGCGCCACCGGATCGGCCGCACCGCCTGCCGGCACGCCGAGCGCCCCCCAGCCGGGGCGCCCCAGATCCATTACCAGATCGCACAGACCAGCGTGCAGGATCTCGATCATGCCGGCACGAAGCGCACGCGGTCGCCCGGCTGCAGCAGCGCCGGCGCTGCGCGTTGCGGATCGAACAGGACGGCCGCGGCACGGCCGATGAGATGCCAGCCGCCGGGGCCCTCGGCCGGATAAATACCGGTATAGGGACCACCCACGGCGACGCTGCCGGCCGGCACGCGCACGCGCGGCGTCGACCGCCGGCGCGTGTGCAGGGCGACTGGCAAGCCGCTCAAATAGGGGAAGCCTGGCTGGAAGCCAAGAAAGGCCACCGTGTATTCCACTGCCGCATGACTATTTATATAGTCACACCTGTCCAGCCCGGCCTTGTCGGCCAGTGCCGCCAGATCCGGCCCCGCTGCGCCGCCGTATTCAACCAGAATTTCGTGCAGGGTTGTCGGGCTCGTCGGACACGCCCCTGGGGGCCGGCCCAGCGCCGCCCGCAGCGCCTCCGACACCTCCATGTCGCGCCGAATGACGACTAAAAGGCTGCCATCTGCAGGAATTATGTCCTCAACTTCAGGGAAACTGGCCGACGTCAAGGCGGCGTAGCGGGCCAGCGTCATCCCGCCCGTATCCAGCCGCAGCCCGCGCTCGCCCACGCGGCGCCACGCGGGAAGTTGACCAGTAGCCCCGTTTCCCATAGGGTGAAGGCCCTTTTCGGAGTTTTGCATGATGCGGCGATTCGTCGGTGCAGTTGTGTTGGCGGCAAGTGTAATGGCAAGTCCGGCGCTCGCCGCCATGAGCGCCGTCAACCCCGCCCTGGTGCAGAACCTCGATGCCCGCCCCAAGAAAGTCGTGCTGCTGCCACCCCAGGTGTTCGTGTTCGAACTGTCGGCCGGCGGCGTGCCGACCCGCATGGCCGACTGGGAGGCCTCGGCACGCGACAATCTCAGCGCCGCCGCGATCCGGCGTGCCCGCGAATCCGGCCTGTTCGAGCTGGTGCCCGCACCGCAGCTCGCGACGGCCGATCTCGATCAGCTGGACGCCCATATCGGCCTGTATGACCGCGTCGCGCAGTCGGTGTTCGTCTACGGCCGCGGCGAGCAGGCCGCCTGGGCACACAAGAAAAACGAGTTCGACTACACCGTCGGCCCCGGGCTCGCCTTCCTGCGCGAGCAGACCGGCGCCGACGCCGCACTGATCGTGCTGGGCGCGGACTTCATCTCCTCGGGCGGGCGCAAGGCCGCCTTCATCGCGGGGCTCGCGCTCGGCATCATCATGCCGCTCGGGCAATCGTTCATGACCGCCGGCATCGTCGACCTGAAGACCGGCGACGTCCAGTGGATGAGCTTCGACGCCAGCAGCAGCATGGATTCGCGCAATCCCGCCGACGTCGATGGCCTGATGCGTGCGCTCTACCAGACCTGGCCGGGCAGCCGATGAAGCACGGGCTGGCGACACTGCTGTGCTGCGTGCTCGTCACGCCGGTTCACGCCGTCAGCACCCTGCCGTGGACCAGCGCCGCCGAAACGCACGACCTGGTCACGGAGGAAAAAAGCCTGTGGCACGAAGCCGACGAGTTCGACCGCGCATTGGCGCGTGCCGGCAAGGTCAATGCCGACCCGGCGCTCGCCGCCTACCTGCAGGGCATCATGGACCGGCTCTACCCGGAATTCAAGGGCCGCCTCACCGTGCGCCTGCTGAACGCCCAGCATATCAACGCCTTCGCCCTGCCCAACGGCAGCATCTACGTCAACGCCGGCCTGGTCGCCCGCTTCGAGAACGAAGCCCAGCTTGCCACCGTGCTGGCCCACGAGGGCGCGCACTTCGTCCACCGCCATTCGCTGCAGCAGGCCGAGCGGGTGCGCAACGCTGCCGCCTTCGCGCTCATGGTCAACCTGCTGGGCGTGCCGCTGGTCGGCGACCTGGTCGCGCTGTCGTCGATGTACGGCTTTTCGCGCGAGCACGAGCGCGAAGCTGACGTCATCGGCTACCAGCGCCTGGTTGCTGCCGGCTACGCGCCGCGCGAGAGCATCCGCACCTTCGAGCACCTGCAGGCCGAGATCAAGGCGGCCGACATCAAGGAGCCCTTCTTCTTCGCCAGCCACCCCAAGCTGCAGGAGCGCATCGACAGCTTCGGCGAGCTGGTGAAGAACGCCAACAGCGGCGAAACCGGCCGCGAGCGCTTCGTCGAGACCACCGCCGCGCTGCGGCTGGCCTCGCTGGAAGCCGATCTCGCCGCCTACCGCTACAAGCAGATCATCCTGGTGCTGGGCGATCCCGGGCACCGCCGCGAATACCCGCCCGAAGCCTCGTACTACCTGGGCGAGGCCTATCGCCTGCGCGGCGAGCCGGGCGACCCCGAGCGCGCCGAGCGCGAATACAGCAGCGTCATCGAAACCGCGCCGCGCTTCGCCCCCGCGCACCGGGCGCTCGGCCTGCTCTGCTACCGGCGCAGCGACAGCGTGCGTGCCGCCGCCCTGCTGCGCCGCTATCTCGAACTCGCTCCGGATGCCGTCGACCGCGGCCATATCGAGTTCTATCTCGGTACCCTGGAAAAACGCGATGCCGCGCCACCTTCGCAGCCCCCGCCCGCCCCCCGATAGCCCGCATGGAAATCATCTATCAGCGCATCTTCGAATACACGCCGGACGCCCTGCTCGTCATCGACGACGCCGGCTGCATCACGCTCGCCAATGCCCAGGCGGAAAGCCTGTTCGGCTACGACCGCAGCGAATTGATCGGCCATCCGGTCGAAATGCTGGTGCCGGCGCGCTTCGCCGGCCACCATGCCGCACACCGTGCCCGCTTCCAGGCTGAAACCCACAGCCGCCCGATGGGCGCCACCACCGAACTGTTCGCCTGCCGCAAGGACGGCAGCGAACTACCGGTCGACATCATGCTGAGCCCGATGATCGTGCAGGGCAGCCACCTGATCCTGTGCGTGGTGCGCGACATCACCGAGCGCAAGGCGGCACAGGACGAACTGCAGCGGCAGACCGACGAATTGCGCAAACTGCATGCCGAGCTCGAATTGCTCGCCAACCACGACGGCCTGACCGGCCTCTACAACTGGCGCGCATTTTACGAGCACACCGGGCAAATGCTGCGCAATGCACACCGCCGCCAGGAATGCGCGACGCTCATGATTCTGGATCTCGATCATTTCAAGGCAATCAACGACCAGTTCGGCCACGCCGAGGGCGACCGCGTGCTGCAGGCGGTCGCCGCCACCCTGCGGGCCACCGCCCGGCAAACCGACATCGTGGCCCGCCACGGGGGCGAGGAATTCGCCGTGGCGGCGCTCGGGCTCACCGAAGCGGAAAGTCTGGTGGCAGCAGAACGCCTGCGCGAAGCCGTCGCCGCGATCGACAACCTGAAATGTCCGGTCACGACCAGCGTCGGCATCGCCACGCTGGTCATGGATGCCCACACCCCGGAGCCTTCGCGCATGCTGTCCGAACTGCTCGACCAGGCCGACCAGGCACTCTACGCGGCCAAACGCAGCGGCCGGGATCGGGTCCTCCATTACGCCCATCTTGCCCTGGCGGGCGCGCCCCAGTCCGCCCAGGCGGGATGTCCCTGACAGGAGGCCGCTTCATGACCTTGCACACCCGCCTCGCCACCGGCCTGCTCGTGCTAAGCCTCGCCGCCTGCACGCCGTGGACCCGGGTCGACTCCGGCAACCGCGCCGAAACGAAGGGTGACGACTACACGCTCGAACTGCCGGCTGGCTGGGTCAAGCGCACCGCCGACAGCAACGATTTCTTCGTCACCCGAGATGGCCCGGCCCTCAACTACATCGTCGTCGCCCGGCAGCCGCATGACCGCAAGCTGCCGCGCACCAAGCGGGAAACGCGGGCCGACATGCTACCGCACGAACTGGCCGAGCTGGCCCTGGCCGAATGGCGCAGCACCGAAGCCACCGCCAACCTCGAAGTCCTCTCGAATACGCCCGTCATGGTCGGCGGCAAACCCGCCGTGCGGGTGCACATCCGCTACAAGAACGACCGCGGCCTGCCGATCGAACGCGTCATGGTCGGTCTGGTCGACGCCAGGGGCCGCCTTTCTATCCTCTACGAAGCGCCCGCAATCGTTTACTTCCAGCGCGGGCTGCCGGCATTCGAAGCGCTGGTTGCCAGCGTGAAATTCCGCTGACGCTCGCTGCAGACGAAAAAAGGGGTTTCACGTGAAACCCCTTCCTTTACCCGTCAGCCCGACGTTCAGTCCTTGAACCGCCCGCGCACGCCCGTGCGGTTGCCGCCTGGCCGGCTTTCATTGCCGTAGCTGCGCGGCTGGCCGCCGGTCCGGGCGCGGTTGCCATAGCCGCTGTTGCGGGCCGCCGCCGCCTTGGCTTTGGCTTCGCGCTCACGCTTTTCCCAGTATTCGACGCTGTTGCCGTTCACCTCGGCGCCGGGCGCGGGCGCGCGGTCTCCGGTCATGCGCGGCACGTCGGACGGGGTGCGTGCAGCCTGCTCGAACCGGTTGCCGCGCGGCGCATCGCTGCGGGCTGAGCGATCACCACCGGGGCGCGCATCGGCACGATAGCCGCGGTCGCGGTTGTCGCGGCTGTCGCCGCGCGGCGGACGATCGCCATAGCTGCGCGGTTCGCTGCGGTCGCCAAAGCTGCGTTTCTGCGCATCGGGACGCTTGTCGCCGAACCCGCCACGCGGGCCGTTGTTGCTGCGCGGACGGCCAGACGACGCAGGCCGCCCGGAAGACGGCTTCTGCGTCGGCTCCAGCCCGGGCAGGGTATGCACCTCGATGCGGTTGCCGGTGTAGCGCTCGATGTTCCTGACCAGCCCGACTTCGCGCATACCGGCAAAGCTCACCGCGATGCCGGTACGGCCGGCGCGGCCGGTGCGGCCGATACGGTGCACGTAGTCCTCGGCCTGGCGCGGCAGATCGAAGTTGATCACATGGCTGATCGTCGCCACGTCGATGCCGCGCGCGGCGACGTCGGTCGCCACCAGCACACGGGTGCGGCCGTCGCGCAGGCGCTGCAGCGCGCGGTTGCGCTGACCCTGCTGCATGTCGCCGTGCAGCGAATCCGACGCGAAGCCGCTGTCGGCGAGCAGATCGGAAATTTCCTCGGCGCTCCGCTTGGTGGCAGCGAACACGATTGCCTGCGTCATTTCAACATCACGCAGCAGCGCGTCGAGGAGACGGTTCTTGTGGTCCATGTTGTCGGCGAACAGCAGGCGCTGCTCGATCTTGGCTTCCTTGTGCGGCACCGCCTCGATCTCGATGCGCTGGGCGTCACGGGTCAGTTCGCGCGCCAGGTTGCCGACCACGCCATCCAGCGTGGCGGAGAACAGCAGGGTCTGGCGCTCGGTCGGGCAGCGCGCGGCGATCGCCTGGATATCGTCGACGAAACCCATGTCGAGCATGCGGTCGGCTTCGTCCAGCACCAGCACCTCGAGGCGCGAGAAGTCGATCTTGCCGCGCTCGAGATGGTCGATCAGGCGGCCCGGAGTCGCCACTACCACGTCGACCGGCGTCGACAGGCGCTTCAGCTGCAGGCCGTAGGGCGCGCCGCCGACCAGGCAGGCGGTACGGAAGCGGCGCAGCTCCTTGCCGTATTTCATCGCGGATTTTTCCACCTGCAGCGCGAGCTCGCGCGTGGGCGTGAGCACCAGCACACGCGGGCCGATGCTCTTGACGGTGGGTTCGGCCAGCAGGCGCTGGATCGACGGCAGCAGGAAAGCGGCCGTCTTGCCGCTGCCGGTGTGCGACGACACCAGCAGATCGCGCCCGGTCAGCGCGGCGGGAATCGACTGCATCTGCACCGGCGTGGCGTTCTCGTAGCCGGCTTCCAGTACGGATTTGAGGATGAGGGGATCCAGTCCCAGTTCGGAAAAGCTCATTGGCAATACCTTTTTCAGGGCGCACACAGGCGCCGTCGACCTGGCCTCATGGGCACCGGTCATTGGAAATTACGATCGGATAAGGTCCGGCCGCGTCGAAAACATCGGCGCCAACCGCAAGACTTGTCGCCGCACGCGAAACCGCGGCACAAAGAGAGGTCAGGGACGATGGGGCTGTGGAAACAGTCCCGAGGCTGAAATGCACCCTGTCGGGTACAAGCCCGTTGAACGGGCCTTGCCTGCTGCTGCAAACACAACGTGCCGGACTATATCAGAAAAGTCTGTTATTCCGGGATTTATTTTCGGGACTCAGGCGTGATGGTAGAGCTTGTGATACAGGCCGCCCTTCTCGATCAGCCCGGCGTGATCGCCCTCCTCGACCACGCGGCCGTTCTCGAACACTAGGATGCGGTCGGCCTGGCGCACGGCGGAGAGGCGGTGCGCGATGATCAGCGTGGTGCGGCCGGCAAGAAACGCGTGCATCGCTTCGTGCAGATGCCGCTCGGTGTCGGTGTCGAGCGCCGAGGTCGCCTCGTCGAGGATGACGACGCGCGGGTCGGCGACGATCATGCGCGCAATGGCCAGGCGCTGGCGCTGCCCGCCCGACAGCCGCACCCCCTGCCGCCCGACCACGGTGTCGAGCCCGTGCGGCAGCGCGGCGACGATGTCCTTCAACTGCGCAATCCCGAGCGCCTGCCACAGCGTGGCGTCGTCGACCTCGCGGCCGAGCGTGAGGTTGGCGCGCACGCTGTCGTTGAACAGCACGGGATGCTGCAGCACCACGCCGACGTGCTCGCGCACCGTCTCCCAGCCGATCTCGGTCACCGGCACGTCGCCATAGAGAATCCGCCCCGCCTTCACCGGATACAGGCCCAGGAGCGCCTGCACCAGCGTCGACTTGCCGCCGCCCGAGGCGCCGACCAGCGCGACCTTCTCGCCCGGCCGGATCGCAAGGCTGACGTCGTCGAGCACGGTCTCGCCCTCGTCGTAGGCGAAACTCACGTGCTCGAGCGCGAGGCCGACCGTCGGCTGGCGGGCGAAGGGGTCGCGCACCGCGGCGTGCTGCGGCTCGTCCTGCAGGCCCAAAAGCGCGTTGATGCGCCCGAGCGCGCCCTGCGCGGCGAACCACGCGTACTGCATGTTCACCAGCTCCTGCACCGGCGTCATCATGAACCACAGGTAGCCGAACACCGCGAACATCTGGCCAATGGTCAGATCGGAGAACACCACCATCAGCATCGCCCCGGCGCGGAAGGCGTCGAAGCCGGCGAGAAACACGAAGAACGACACCCGGCTCAGCGCGTCGGACTTCCACGCGTACGCCGCGGCGTGGCTGCGGATCGCGTCGGCTTTGTCGGTAAGCCGCGCCAGATAATGCTTCTCGCGGTTCATCGCGCGGATTTGCGTCAGCGCGTCGAGCGTCTCGCCCAGCGCGTCCTGGAACACTTCGAAGGCGCGGTTCTCGTGCTTCTTCAGGTCCTTCACCCGTTTGCCGAGCCGGGTCGAGAACAGGATGACGACAGGGTTCAGCAGCAGGATGAAGAGCGCGAGTTGCCAGTGCATCCAGAACAGCACCACCGCGACGCCAGCCAGCGTCAACACCGACACGACGAAGCCCGAGATCGACGCGCCCAGGAAGCCGTCGATGGCGTTGAGGTCGGTGACGAAATGCGAGGTCACGCGCCCCGCGCCCACCGTCTCGAACTGCGACAGCGCGATCTTCGACAGCCGGTTCAGCATGCGCACCCGGATGCGGTAGACGACCTCCTTCGCCAGCAGCGAGAACGCGCGCCCCTGCCACACGTTGAGCACGATCGCCGCCAGCCGCAGCACCAGCGTGATCGCCAGCGTCGCGCCGATGAAGAGCACCGGGCCATGCCAGACCTGGGGGAACCACGCACCGATCGCGGCGACCATGGGGCCGGGATGATCGAGCAGCACCTCGTCGACCATCAGCGGCAACAGGAGCGGTACCGGCACCGCGGCGACCACCGCGAGCAGCGCGGCGAGGTTGGCCGCGAGCAGGCGGCCGCGGTGGATCCGGAGTTCGGCGAGGATGCCGTGCCAACTCAACATCTACTTGCCGATGCAGAAGGAACCGAAGATCTCGCCCAGCAGGTCGTCGGCGGTGAATTCGCCGGTGATCTCGGACAGCGCCGCCTGCGCCAGGCGCAGTTCCTCGGCGAAGAGTTCCAGTTGCACCGCCGTCGCGCGCGCCGCGGCGATGTGCCCGGCAGCACGCGCCAGCGCGTCGAGGTGGCGCGCGCGCGCCATGAACGCGCCCTCGCCCGCCGCCTGCCAGCCGGCGGCTTCGAGCAGCTTCCTGCGCAACAAATCGACCCCGGCGCCGGTCTTCGCCGACAGCCACACTTCATCCCCCGCCATGCGCGGCGCCTCGCCGGTCGCATCAATCTTGTTGTGCACGGTCAGCCGCGCGACCTGCGGCAGCCGCGCGAGGATGGCCTGTTCCGCGTCGCCCATGCCGTGCGCGGCGTCGATCAGCAAGAGCGCAACGTCGGCTTTCTCCACCGCGGCCCAGGTGCGTTCGATGCCGAGCCGTTCGACCGCGTCCTCGGTCTCGCGCAGCCCGGCGGTATCGATCACGTGCAGCGGCACGCCCTCGATCTGGATCGCCTCGCGCACGGTGTCGCGCGTGGTGCCGGCGATCTCGGTGACGATCGCCGCCTCGAAGCCGGCGAGCTGATTCAACAGGCTCGATTTGCCGACGTTGGGCTGGCCGATCAACACCACGGTAAGACCCTCGCGCAGCAGCGCGCCCTGCTTCGCCTGCGCGCGCACCGCGGCGAGGCTGGCGTCGAGCGCGGCGAGGCGGCCGAAGGCGTCGGCCTGTTTGAGGAAATCGATCTCCTCCTCGGGAAAGTCGAGCGTCGCCTCGACCAGCATGCGCAGGCGCGTCAGGCCGTCGACCAGCTCATGGATGCGCGCGGAAAACGCCCCGGCGAGCGAACGCACCGCCGAGCGCGCGGCTTCCGCCGAGGCGGCGTCGATGAGGTCGGCGACCGCTTCGGCCTGGGCGAGGTCGAGCTTGCCGTTGAGGAAGGCTCGGCGCGAGAATTCGCCCGGTTCAGCCAGCCGCGCGCCGAGCTCAAGACAGCGCTGCAGGATCAGGTTCAGCACCACCGGGCCACCGTGGCCCTGCAGTTCGAGCACATGCTCGCCGGTAAACGAATGGGGGGCGACAAAATGGAGCGCGATGCCCTCGTCCAGCACGCTGCCATCGGCCGCAAGAAAGCGGCAAAAGGTGGCATGGCGCGCATCCGGCACGCGCCCCAGCAACCCAAGCGCAAAATGCCGGACATCCGCAGCCGAAACACGCACGACACCCACGCCCCCCCGTCCGGGCGCAGTAGCAATGGCCGCAATGGCATCGGCAGGGAAGCGGGCGGGGCTCGACATGGAAACCAGGACGGGCTGCGTGGTCGGAATGCGGGTTTGCATTGTAGCGCGCCGACCCGCGGCACCCGGCTGGCCGCGGTGTCTGGCTCCCTAAAATTCACGCGGGTTGCGCCGTTATTGACTGACGGTTTCGCAAATTTTCCTGCGCACCCCATAATCTCGAGCAAACGCCGCGAACCTACACGTGCCCGATCAGCCCTCCTTAGCGCCACGCGCCCTCCAACTGCCGGCGGTCCTGCAGATGGACGGCCGCGCGCCCTTTTTCGGCACCATCGTCACGCTCTCGGATCAGGGCCTGAGTTTCGATCTGCAGGCACAGACGCTGCCCCCTCTGGCTGTCGGCCAGAAAATGCGGCTGGACTTCGATCTTCAAGGCCAGCACCACAGCAGCCGCCTGCTGCTCGCCCATGCCATGGGCAACCGCGCACTGCTGTCACTCCGCGACGCGCCGGCAAACCTGATCGCGGCACTGCACGCCGTCGACCGGCGGAGCATGCCCCACCTCGCGGTCAGTCTTGCCGTCCTGCAAAGGCAGCAGGCCTGTCATGCCCAGTTCATGAGCGGCATGAAGACCGTGCTGGATCGGTTCTACACACTTCTGGCCGAGGAAGCCGAAGACAGGTCGCCCGAACTGCATCATGCCCTCGCTTCCCTGCGGCCGGCACTGGTGCGCCAGTTCACGCAGATCTACCCCATGTATCCGGAGTTGCGCGACAGCTATTCGGAGCACAAGAAAAGCGCCGACCCCCTGCAGCTGGTCGACATGGCCCGGGTGGACGACTGGATTCGTCGCAGCGGGATCGCGCACCAGGTGTCCGAGACGCTCCACCCCTTGCCCGACACCCTGAGCGCGCGTTACGGCCGGCTGCTGCGGCTCGACGCGCAGCCGGTTCATCTCCCCTATCTGCCGGAAAGCGTGCTGGACGTGCTGGCCGATCTGATCGCCCCGCTCGAACTCGGCACGCAGCAGCGCCTGTTGTGCTACGAATTGATGGGCAAGGCGCTGTTGAGCGAAGCCGTCCCGCTCTACGAAAGCCTGCTGCAGTCCATCGGCGATGTGCCGGCCGAATCAGCGCCGCCCCCGGGGGAAACCACCGATCTCGTCCAATGGCTGAAAGCGTCGTCGCTGCGCACGGACTCGGCAGATCCTCCCGAAAATGACGCCACGTCCATCCCGCTCAGCGAGCTGGCGGCGCTCATCGCCCGGTTGACCGAAAACCTCGACCTGCTACGCGAGCAGCAGCAGCTTCCGATATCCACAACGGATTTCGGGCAGGCACATCAGGCCCTGATCCCGGGCATGCTGGCCCGTGATCGCATCATGGACCGTTTCCTGCCTGGTGCAGATCCTGGTGGCTGGCCTCAGGCGGGGGCTGGCAGCGGTGTCGCGGCCAGCCCTGCCGATCTCGACAGTGCCGCGCTCGAGAACCTTTACGCCCGGCTCCTGCAGCCCCCGCCCATCGACCCGGGGCCGGAGACGGTTGCCCAGGCGTCCCAGGTCCGCGCCCTGATGCTGCAGGCGCAAGGCCTGCTGCTGGAATATTCGCTCAACGGTCTCACCTACCAGTCCCGCCCCGACCACCCTGCCTGGGCCCTGATCAACGCGCTCGACGCCTTGAACCGGGGGGCCGACGACCATGGACAGTTGCTGGATCCCGCGCTATACAAGGCAACCAGCCTCGCCATGCAATGGCTGCTCGGGCAGGAAAATACCGATTTCGCCCTGGGCCAGGTCAATGCCCTGCTGGCGAAGATCAATACCCATCTCCTGGCGGAACAACAGGCACGGCGATCCGCCCATCTCGACACGCTGGGCAAGTCCGATGCCATCCCGATGCCCTTCCGCAGCCACTGGTGCATCGTCAAGCAGGATGCCGAAGCGATCCCCTATGAAGTGCTCGGCAGATTCGGCGACGCCTGGGCCCTGCTCAACCGTTCTGCCACGCACCTGCTGGAGATTCCTGCTGACCAGCTGATCGAGGCTGTCGACACCGGCTGGATCGAGGAAGCCGGCAGCTTCGACGACCCCTTTCTCGAGCGCACCGCCAGCGCCACGCTCACAGCCAGCCTGAATGCCGTTCATGTCTTCACCTGGCAGGATCCTGGCAGCGGCTGCCTGAAACGCTCCGCCATGATGGACGAACTGGAGCGGCGTCTGGCCCATCCGGCAACCGATCCGCCTTCGTTCTGCGCCCTGGTCGAAATTCCCTCGATGCGACCCGGGCTGTCTTCCCTGCAGGCAGATGAACTGGCCGTCATGCAGAAGCGCACCGGGGAAATCCTGCATGGCTTCCTGCAGCGCGGAGACCAATGCGGACGGCTCAGCGACGTGTCCTTCCTCCTTATGTTTGCGTCGCAGACGCCGCGCATGCTCGCCGAACGGCTCGCCCGTCTCAAGCACGACATGGAAGCGCTGCACGCGGAATGGAAAATGATCGGCGCGGTCATCCCGTTGATCGGAGCGGACGGCCCTCAAACACCTTCGAGCGTGCTGCGCCGGGCCAATCAGGCGTGCGCGCCGCTGCGCCAGCAGGCCGGTTTCGACCTGTCCTGCCTCGACAACGTGCCCCCGCCCCACAACCGGATCGATCCCCTGCCCTTCGATTCGCTGTTTCTGCGTTGCCAGAGGATCGCTTCTTGCCAGGACGGTGCGCCTTCGCATTACGAAATTCTGCTCGGCATCGCGGAAAACATGGAATCCGGACACAGCACGCAAAGCTTCGTCGTGATGGCCGAACAGACCGGCCGCAGCCATGATCTCGACGCCTGGGTCCTGCAAACGGTGCTTGAATGGATGGACCGCAACACCGACCAGCTTGACGGCCTGGGCGGGCTCTCCGTCAACCTGTCCGGCAACAGCCTGGTGGAAGACCGGCATGTCGACGCCATGGTCGAGCTCCTGACCCGATACCGGCATCTGGCCGGCAAGCTCATCCTCGAGGTGACGGAAACCGCCGCCATCAGCAACCTCGATCTGGCCGTGCGCTCGCTGCGCAAGCTGCGCCGATTGGGATGCCGCGTCGCGCTCGACGATTTCGGCAGCGGCTACAGCTCCTACGGCTATCTGCGCAGCCTGCCGCTCGACTACCTGAAGATAGACGGCACCTACATCCGCAACATCCTCACCGACAAGACCGACCAGGCGCTGACCGCCTCGATGGTCGACGTCGCCCACGCCCTCGGCCTCAAGGTCATCGCCGAATACGTCGACAGCGAGGCGACCTATGCCTGGCTCAATGAACTGGGGGTGGATTACGTGCAGGGCTACTGGGTGCACGAACCGCAGCGGCTCGACACCCTCGCCCTGCACTGAGACCGGCGCAGCTCGATCAGGCTTTGCCCTTGAGCGGTGCGGCGCCTTCGACCTGGCGGTTGATTGCCCACTGCTGCGCGATCGACAGGATGTTGTTGACCACCCAGTAGAGCACCAGACCGGCCGGGAAGAACACGAACATCACGGTGAAGGCGACCGGCATGATCATCATGATCTTCGCCTGCATCGGGTCCATCGGCTGCGGGTTGAGCTTGACCTGCAGAATCGAGGTGATGCCCATGACGACCGGCAGGATGAACCACGGATCCGGCGCGGTCAGATCGGTGATCCAGCCCAGCCACGGTGCGCCGCGCATCTCGACCGCCGCCAGCAGCACCCAGTACAGCGCGATGAACACCGGGATCTGGATCAGGATCGGCAGGCAGCCGCCGAGCGGATTGATCTTTTCGGTCTTGTACATCTCGGCCATCGCCTGGTGCAGGCGGGCGCGGTCGTCGCCGTAGGTTTCCTTCAGCTGCTGCAGGCGCGGCGTCAGCTTCTTCATCTTGGCCATCGACTTGTAGCCGGCCGCCGACAGCGGATACAGCGCCAGCTTGATGAGGATGGTGAGGACGATGATCGCCCAGCCCCAGTTGCCGACGATGCGCTCGATCTTCTCCAGCGACCAGAAGATCGGGTAGGCCAGCGGCGTCAGCCAGCCATAGTCGCGCGCCAGCTCCAGGCCGGGTGCGGTCTTTTCGAGTACGGTCTGGGTCTGCGGGCCGGCGTACAACGGAACGCTGAAGGTCTTCTGCTGGCCGGGCGCGAGCGTGCCTTCGGCCAGGATCACACCAGCCGAGTAGAGGCCGTCGCCAAGCGCGCGCGTGTAGTACTCGCGCTTGACGCTGCCCTCTGGCAGCCAGGCCGACACGAAATGATGCTGGATCATGCCCACCCAGCCGTTGTCGGCAGTTTTCTCGAACTCGGCCTTGCCTTCCTGGATATCGGTAAAGGCGACCTTCTGGAATTTCCTGGCCTCCGTGTAGAACGCCGGGCCGGTGTAGGTGTAGAGGAAGAACGATTCCCCGCGCGGCGCCTGGCCGTGACGCGTGAGCTGGTAATACGGCGTCAGGTCGATGGCCTGGGTGCCGCCGTTGACGACGCGGGTGCGCACGGCAATCTGGTAGCTGCCGCGCTTGAATACATAAGTCTTCTCGACGCGCACGCCGGTGGCGGCATCGGTCCACACCAGCGGCACTTCGAGCAGGGCTGCGCCGCCAGCGAGGCGATAGGTGCCGGGATTGAGCTGGAACATACTGCGGTGCGTCGGCAGATTCTTGCCGATCAGGCCGCTTTGCGCCAGGTAGGGACGCGTCTGGGTGTCCTCGAACAGGGTGAAGACCTGGTTCTTGTCCTCGCTCTCGCGATAGGCCTGCAGCTTGAGCTCGCGCACGTCGCCGCCATGGGCGTCGATGACGGCACGCAGCACGTCGGTTTCCACCACCGCGCGGGCCCCCTTCACAAAACCGGCCTGTGTCGGCGCTGCCACGGGCGCGTTGAGCGCCTGGCTCGGCGTAGGGGCCGTGCCGCTAACCGGAGCAGCGGCCGTGGCGGGTGCGGCCGGCGCCGGCGCATGCTTGTCCTGCCAGGCTTCCCACAGCAGGAGCAGCGAGAAGGAAAAGACGATGAAGAGGATCAGCCGCTGGTTATCCATGAGACGGGACGCGTTTTAGTTGGAGGAAGAGCCCGGCGCTGCTGCCTCTGCCGGAGCGGTCGGCCATTTTGCCATGGCACGCTGGCCTGCCCGTTGAAACGTGCGTGACAGGTCGCGCGCCTCGTCTCCCGGCACAGGTCGGGCGATGAGGCGAACGACGAAATCGCAGGCCGGCAGTGTCGGCAATACCTGCCGGAAGCTTTCCCGCACGCAGCGCTTGACGCGGTTGCGATCCACTGCGCGCGCGAGAATACGCTTGGCGATCACCATCCCCAAGCGCGGATGCCCCACCGGGTTGGGGTGGGCCATCACCATCACAAAATCCGTGCGGGCACGCTGGTTGTCAGCAAACACCCGGTCGAAATCGGCCTTCTCGACGAGGCGCGCATCGCGCATGCGCACGCCGCCTGCCTTGTCAGGGGAAGCGACGGTCAGACAGCCAGACGGGCGCGGCCCTTGGCGCGGCGCGCGTTGATCACGGCGCGGCCGGCCTTGGTTTTCATGCGGGCACGGAAACCGTGGGTACGCTTGCGGCGGACGGTGGAGGGCTGGTAAGTGCGTTTCATGGCATGTCCTTTCTGACTGAGGATTGGCCCTGTCCCGCGGCTGCAGGCGAGCCAAACACAAAAAATCCGTTGAAAAACCGCGTATTAGACCTGTCCGCCCTGGGAGATGTCAAGTTTTCGGGCCAGGCCCAGCATTCATGCGGCCTATCAGGCCTGTGGATAACCTCGGCGAAGGGGAGTAAGATTCGCGCTTGAATCCCATGCCGCTTCCCGCCCCCCGCCACACATCTATGGATTCCTTCTGGGACCTTTGCCAAGAGCGCTTTCGCGCCAACCTGACCCAGCAGCAATTCAGTACCTGGATCAAACCCCTGGTGTTCGACGACGCCGGCGGCGACGTGCGCATCCTCGCGCCCAACCATTTCGTGATGGACTGGGTACGCGAAAAATTCGCCGAGCACATCGACGGCTGGGCCCAGGAATTCTACGCCCACCCCGTTTCCATCACCTATGCGTTGGGCAAGAAACCGGCAGCCCCCAAACCGGCAGGCGCTCCCGCTTCGCCCTCCCCACCGGCCACCGTGCCTGCATTGGCCGCCGCACCGAGCCCGGGCGGGATGCGCATCAATCCCGCCTTCAACTTCGACAACTTCGTCTCCGGGCGTGCCAACCAGCTGGCCCGCGCCGCAGCCTTGCAAATTGCCGACAATCCTGGCGTCGCCTACAACCCGCTGTTCGTCTACGGCGGCGTCGGTCTCGGCAAGACCCACCTGCTGCAGGCGATCGGCAATACCGTGCGGCAGGCGAATCCGGATGCGCGCATCAGCTACATCCACGCCAACGATTATGTCGACGACGTGGTCAAGGCCTATCTCAACAAGCAGTTCGACGACCTCAAGCGCCGCTACATGTCGCTCGACCTGCTCTTGATCGACGACATCCAGTTCCTCGCCAAGAAGGACCGCACCCAGGAAGAATTCTTCTACGTCTTCAACTCGCTGATCGAGAACAAGAAGCAGATCGTCATCACCTGCGACACCTTCCCCAAGGAGATCAGCGGCCTGGACGACCGCCTGAAATCGCGCTTCGCCTGGGGCCTTACCGTCGCGGTCGAACCGCCCGAGCTGGAAATGCGGGTGGCGATCCTGCTCGCCAAAGCGCAGGCCGAGAACGTGCGGCTCGACGAGAACGTCGCCTTCTTCATCGCCAAACAGGTGCGTTCCAACGTGCGCGAGCTCGAAGGTGCCTTGAAGCGCGTGATCGCCTTCTCGCGCTTCCACGAGAAACCGATCACCATGGAGCTGGTAAAGGAAGCACTGCGCGACCTCATCGCTTCGACCTCGCGCATCGTCTCGATCGAGAACATCCAGAAGACCGTCGCCGACTTCTACAAGATCAAGGTCGCCGACATGTTTTCCAAGAAGCGCACGCGCAACCTGGCACGCCCACGCCAGATCGCGATGGCGCTGGCGAAGGAACTCACCAACCAGAGCCTGCCGGAAATCGGCGAATCCTTCGGCGGGCGCGACCACACCACGGTGATCCACGCCTGCCGCAAGGTGGCCGAACTGCGCGAAACCGAAGCCGACATCGGCCGCGACTATCTGGTGTTGTTACAAAGCCTGACTGGCTGAGGACGAAATGTGGATAACCCAGTCCCTTGCGGCAAGCGGGTCAAAACTGCCCCCACTCGTCCCGCATAGCACAAGACTTGTCCACATCCAAAAAATGATGACAACTGATTGATTCGGATGAACAAAAAGGCTTATCCCCAAAATTTGACCGCATTGATTACGAATTCCAGGAATATATAAATGCTATTAGTCCAAAGCGAACGCAATGCTCTGCTGGCTGCGCTGTCGGCTGTCGTAGGAGTGGTTGAACGCCGTCATACCCTGCCTATCCTGTCCAATCTGCTGCTGGAAAAGAAAGGCAGCAAGCTAACCCTGCTGGCGACAGACCTCGAGCTGCAGGTCAGCACCCAGCTCGACGCCCAGGAAGGCGAGGATTTCGCCATCACCATCGCCGCGCGCAAGCTGTTCGACATCGTGCGTGCCCTGCCGGATGCGGCCAGGGTGAAACTCGACAGCAAGGACAGCCAGGTCGTGGTCAGCGCCGGCAAGTCGCGCTTCACGCTGCAGACCCTGCCTGCCGCAGACTTCCCGCGCGTCGAGACCGGCGCCGGTCTCGGCGAGGCGATCCGCCTGCCGCAGAAGACGCTGAAGCGCCTGTTGCAGCTGGTGCAGTTCGCCATGGCCAGCCAGGACATCCGCTACTACCTCAACGGCATGCTGCTGGTTCTGGACGGCAACCAGTTGCGCGTGGTCGCCACCGACGGCCATCGCCTCAGCTATGCCGAGACCCAGCTCGACAACGCCGTCGAGGCACGCGAGGTCATCATCCCCCGCAAGACCGTGATCGAACTGTCCAAGCTCCTGTCCGACGTCGACGACGCGGTCGAGCTGCGCATCGGCACCAACCAGGTTACCTTCAGCCTGCCTGGCACCGAACTGGTGACCAAGGTCGTCGACGGCAAATTCCCCGACTACCAGCGTGTCATTCCGGCCAACCAGCCACGCCATCTCAAGGCCAACCGCCAGAGCGTGACGCAGGCGCTGCAGCGCGCGGCGATCCTGTCGAACGAGAAATTCCGCGGCGTGCGCCTGGTGATGAGCGACAACACCCTTGGCATCGTATGCAACAACAACGAACAGGAAGAAGCGGCTGACGAGATCGAGGTCAACTACAACGGTGACCCGCTCGATGTCGGTTTCAACGTGACCTACCTGCTCGATGGCCTCGGCGCGGTCAACACTGAAGAGATCACGCTGTCGCTGGGCGACGCCAACAGCAGCATGCTGCTGACCAGCGAAGGCGAACCCGGCTTCAAGTACGTCGTGATGCCGATGCGTATCTGAACGACAGGACGAGTACGCACATCCTGCAACAAACCAAGAGGACGCCCCGCATGGGGCACGAAACACCATGAGCGACAAGCCCGAGAACGCCAACGGCGGTTACGACGAAGACAGCATCCAGCAGCTGGAAGGCCTGGAGGCGGTGCGCAAGCGCCCCGGCATGTACATCGGCGACACGTCCGACGGCACCGGCCTGCACCACATGGTGTTCGAGGTGCTCGACAACGCAATCGACGAAGCGCTCGCGGGCTGGTGCGACGACATCAAGGTCATCATCCACCCCGACAACTCGATTTCGATTTCCGACAACGGCCGCGGCATTCCGGTCGGCGTCAAGTTCGACGACAAGCACGAGCCCAAGCGCAGCGCTGCCGAAATCGTCCTGACCGTGCTGCACGCCGGCGGCAAGTTCAACCAGAACAGCTACAAGGTGTCCGGTGGCCTGCACGGCGTCGGCGTGTCGTGCGTCAACGGCCTGTCGAAATGGCTCAAGCTCATCGTGCGCCGCGACGGCAAGAAATACGCGATGGAATTCAACCAGGGCAAGGTCGTCAACCGCGTCACCGAGATGCAGAACGGCGTCGAGGTCTCGCCGATGCAGGTCATCGGCGAAACGAAGAATCGCGGCACCGAGGTGCACTTCCTTGCCGACGACGAGATCTTCGGCAACGTCGAATACCACTTCGACATCCTCGCCAAGCGCATCCGCGAACTGTCCTTCCTCAACAACGGCGTGAAGATCGAACTGATCGACCACCGCGACGGCAAGACCGAAAACTTCGCCCATTCGGGCGGAGTCAAGGGTTTCGTCGAGTATATGAGCCGGCTCAAGACGGCGCTGCATCCGAAAATTTTCCACGCATCCGGCGACAAGGACGGCATGACCGTCGAAGTCGCGATGCAGTGGAACGACAGCTATTCGGAAACGGTGCAGTGTTTCACCAACAACATCCCGCAGCGCGACGGCGGTACCCACCTCACCGGCCTGCGTATGGCGATGACGCGCGTGCTGAACAAGTACATCGAGGAAAACGAGCTGGCCAAGAAGGCCAAGGTCGAGACCACCGGCGACGACATGCGCGAAGGCCTCACTTGCGTGCTGTCGGTAAAGGTGCCCGAGCCCAAGTTTTCCTCGCAGACCAAGGACAAGCTGGTGTCGTCCGAAGTGCAGCCGGTGGTGCAGGAAATCGTCGGCCAGAAACTCGCCGACTTCCTGCTGGAAAACCCCAACGACGCCAAGCTGTTGTGCGGCAAGATCATCGAGGCCGCGCGTGCGCGCGAAGCCGCGCGCAAGGCGCGCGAGATCACCCGCCGCAAGGGTGTGATGGACGGCCTGGGCCTGCCCGGCAAGCTTGCCGACTGCCAGGAGAAGGATCCCGCGCTGTCCGAGCTCTACCTGGTCGAGGGCGACTCCGCCGGCGGCTCCGCCAAGCAAGGCCGAGACCGAAAATTCCAGGCGATCCTGCCGCTCAAGGGCAAGATCCTCAACGTCGAGCGCGCACGCTTCGACAAGGTGATCGGCAGCCAGGAAATCGCCACGCTGATCACCGCGCTCGGCACCAGCATCGGCAAGGAAGACTACAACCCCGACAAGCTCAGATACCACCGCATCATCATCATGACCGACGCCGACGTCGACGGCGCCCACATCCGCACCCTGCTGCTGACCTTCTTCTACCGCCAGATGCCCGAACTGGTCGAGCGCGGCCATATCTACATTGCCCAGCCGCCGCTGTACAAGGTCAAGCACGGCCGCTCCGAACGCTACATCAAGGACGAGCACGCGCTGAAGGAACACCTGATGGCCGAGGCGATGAAGGACGCCGAGCTGACGCCGATGGAGGGCGCCATGCCGATCTCCGGCGAGGCGCTGGAAGCGCTTGCACGCGAGTATTTCCTCGCCGAGGCGGTGTGCGAGCGTCTGGCGCGCCTGCTGCCGGACGACGTGCTGCAGGCGCTGATGCGCATCCCGCGTCTAAGCCTTGCCGACAGCGGTGCCGCGATGATGGCGGAGGCGAGCCTGGGCGCTGCGCTCGATCCGCAGAAGTTCGAAGTTGCCGCCGAATACCTGAGCGAAGCCGACAGCCATCGGCTGCGCATCACCCGTCACGCCCACGGCAACGTGCATGTCAGTTTCCTCGAAGCCGACCTGCTCGATTCCGGCGACTACAACCAACTGGCCAAGGTCGGTGATCTGTTGCGCGATCTGATCGGCATGGGCGCGCGCGCGAAGCGCGGCGAGAAGGAGAGCCCGGTCGCGAGTTTCCGCGATGCGATGGACTGGTTCCTTGCCGAGGTCAAGCGCGGCATGAGCATCCAGCGCTACAAGGGCCTGGGTGAGATGAATCCGGAGCAGTTGTGGGAAACCACCATGGATCCCAAGGTGCGCCGCCTGATGAAGGTGCAGATCGAGGACGCGATCTCGTCCGACCAGATCTTCACCACGCTGATGGGGGACGAAGTCGAACCCCGCAGGAATTTCATCGAGAGCAACGCACTGGGTGTGCGCAACCTCGACGTGTAAGACAGAGTTGCAGTACCGGCTGGCGCGGCTTGCCGCGCCAGCCGAGGGTCACATCACTTCTTCTTCGCGGCTTTCTTGCCAGCGACAGAGGCCTTGAAGCCGGCGCCTGCCGTGAAACGCGGCACGGTCGTCGCAGCGATCTTGATTTCCTTGCCGGTCTGCGGGTTGCGGCCGGTGCGGGCTGCGCGCTTGGAGGCCTTGAAGGTGCCGAAGCCCACGAGGGTAACGGAATCACCCTTGGCGACAGCCTTGACGACGGCATTCAGGATGGCGTCGAGGGCGCGGCCGGCGGCGGCCTTGCTGATATCGGCTTCGGTTGCTGCAACGTCGATCAGTTCGGATTTGTTCATGTGTGTTCCTATGGCAGAGTGAAAAAACGTGAAGGTTCTGGTGTGCCGGCACACATGGCCCGGCAACGGGGGCCTTGGGTGCCAGAACCACCCCGGGGAATGATTGACCTTCCCGTGTCAATCTTAACCGTATCTGTTCATATCGCTACTGCTATCGGGGTTGCGGGCGTAGCCATTTTCAATTTTGTTGGAAATACGCAAAAAAAACCCGGCGCAAGGCCGGGTGTCTTCATTCGGCATCGGTTGCCTATTCCTTCTTGGCAATGATGGGCAGTCCCGCTTCCTTCCATTCCGGAAAACCGCCGCGGAACCAGTAGACATTCTTCCATCCGGCCTGGATCGCCATCACGGCTGATTTGTAGCTCTTCCAGCAGATGGTGCCGTCGCAGTACATCATGAAGGGCGCGTTCTTGTCCTTCGGCAGCCTGTTGAGCGCGAACTGGTCGTCTGCCGCGTCGAATCCGACTTCCTTGGCGCTGCCTTCCTTGTAGGGCACGGAAATCGCGCCAGGCAGGTGGGCCGTCAGATATTCCTCCTCGACACGCACGTCGTAGACCGGAACGCCCTTGACCATCAGCTCGCGGGCCTGGGCTGCATTGATGACCTTGGCGCCGGGCAGGCTGGTCGGCGTGGTGTTCAGCATCGAGGCGACGCTCTTGAAATCGGCCGGTGTGGCGGTGGCGAGCGCGAGCTTCAGGCTGTTGCTTTTCTGCAGGCTGGCAGCCAGCTTTTGCTGGGCGCCAGGCGCCACCGTTTCGGGCTGCACAGACAGGGCGCGCAGCGGAACCGATGCACTGGTGAACACGATGCGCCCGCCGTTGTTGGCGGTCCAGGTCCTGGCTTCTTCGGCGGAGGCCACCGCGAGGTCGTAGCGGCCGAGCTTCAGGCCGTAGAGCGGCGCTTCGGCCATGCGGTGGAACTTGATCTCGGTAAAGTCGGTCTTGGCGAGGCCGCGGCTGTTGATTTCGCTGCGCGCCATGCCGCCCATCAGCGACTCGTAGTCGGGCACGCCGAGGCGAGCCCCTGATTTCGCGGCCAGCGTGCCCTTGTAATGCGGGCCGGCGACGAAGGCCGCTGCCGTCGTTTCATTGGACTTGAGAATGGGCTGGAACTTGAACTTGCCGATGTTGGCGATCACCTGCGCCGGGCCGTACACCAGGTCGAGCGAGCCGTCCTTGGCCGCCTTGATGGCGGAGAAGCCGCGCTTGTAGTACTGCAGGCGGACCGGCTGGCCGACGGCCCGCTCGACGTCGCGAGCAAACGCGCGGTAGCGCTGGTTGGTGTCTGAATCGGTGATGGATTCGTCCTGATCCAACACCACGCCGAGCGTGAGCGGAGCCGCGTGGGCAAGGGCCGAAACCAGAAGCAGGGGCAGAAGGGCGAAACGCAGCATGGTCGTCTCCACAAAAAGGCGTGTGGAATTAACGGCCTGCAGTTTCGGAAAGTTTAATTTGGCATCAGGTCGATATGACCGAATTCTCAAGCCAGTTCTGCAAAATGCCGCGTAGCAGCTCTTCCTGGACCGGCAGGGTGAGGGCGGCATCGATGCGCAGGCGGGCGGAAACCTTGTCGAGCGCGGCCTGATGAGCCGGTTCGTAGAACACCAGAATGCGTGTGCCGGGGGCGCTTTGCGCTGTGGCCAGCAGGGATTCCAGGTTGGACAGGCGGTCGCGGAAATCGGTCTGGTGGTAGAAGTCGGCGACGATGACCGCGGGCGGCGTCTTGCGCACCAGGCTGATGGCCTTGCGCTCCGACCACTCGGTGACGACGGTGTACCCGAGTTCCTGGTAAAGCTTCTTGTAGCTGGCCGTGCCGATGAAGGCGTTGACCATGAGCAGCGAGGGCGCGCTCATGCGGCGGGTTTTTTGGTCGTCGCCTTTTTGCTGGCCGCGGCCTTGGTGGTCGCCTTCTTGGTCGTGGTCTTCTTCGCGGCAGGCTTCTTGGCTTCCGCCTTGTCCCCGGCGGCTTTTGGCTTCTTCTCGGCCGCGGGCTTGGCTGCGGCCTTGCGGGTCGGCTTCTTCGCCGGGCCCTTGGCCACCCGGGCGGCGATGAGGTCGAGCGCCTCCGCGAGCGTGATCTCTTCCGGCGTGATGTCCTTGGGCAGCGTGGCGTTGGTGCTGCCATGCTTGACGTACGGGCCGTAGCGGCCCGAGCGCACGGTGATGTCCTTGCCGTCGTCCGGATGCGGGCCGAGGTTCTTCAGCACCGAAGCAGCGGAGTCGGCGCCGCGTGGCGCGCGCTCCATCGCCAGCACCTCGAGCGCGCGTGGCAGGTCGATCTCATAGACGCTGTCGGTCTTGGGGATCGACTTGAACTTGCCGTCGTGCAGCAGGTACGGACCGAAGCGGCCGTTGTTGGCGACGATCGGCAGGCCGGTGGTGGGGTGATGGCCGACTTCGCGTGGCAACGAGAGGAATTTGAGCGCCAGTTCGAGCGTGGCGCTTTCCAGCGGGATTTCCTTGGGCCACGAGGCGCGGCGCGGCTTCGGCGCCTTCTTGTCCTCGGGCATTTCGCCGATCTGCACGTAGGGGCCGTAACGGCCCGAGAGCAGCTTGACGTCGAGACCGCTGGCTGGATCCTTGCCGAGGATGTTGTCGCCTTCGGCCGTGGCGGCGTGCAGCGGGCGCGTGTAGTCGCATGCCGGGTAGCCCGAGCAGCCGATGAAGAGGCCGCGCTTGCTCGCCTGCATGAAGAGCGGCTTGCCGCACTTCGGACAGGCTTCCAGAATCGGGCAGCCGCGCTCGACGTCCTGCTTGGCCTTCAGTTCGCCATCGAAACCCTTCCAGAATTCGCCCAGCAACTGCGACCACACGCGCTTGCCGTTGGAGACGTCGTCGAGCTTGTCCTCCAGCTTGGCGGTGAAGTCGTAGTCGACGTAGTGGTTGAAATGCCGGGTGAGGAAGCAGTTGACCAGGCGGCCGACGTCGGTCGGCTGGAAGCGCTTTTTCTCGAGCACCACGTATTCGCGGTCCTGCAGGGTCGAGATGATGCTGGCGTAGGTCGACGGGCGGCCGATGCCGTATTCCTCGAGCGCCTTCACCAGCGACGCTTCCGTGTAGCGCGGCGGCGGCTGGGTGAAGTGCTGCTCGCCATACAAGCGATCCACCGGCAGCGTTTCGCCCTCGGCGAGCGCCGGCAGCTTGGATTCGCCTTCTTCTTCCTCGTCGTCCTGGTAGACCGCGAGGAAGCCGGCGAACGCGAGCGTCTGCCCGGTGGCGCGGAAGGTGCCCTCGCCGACCGTGATGTCGGCGGCGACGGTGTCGAACTGTGCGGCGGTCATCTGGCAGGCGACGGTGCGCTTCCAGATCAGCTCGTAGAGGCGGGCCTGGTCGTGGGTGAGAAATTGCTTCACTGCCTCGGGCGTGCGCAGCACCGAGGTCGGGCGCACCGCCTCGTGCGCTTCCTGTGCGTTCTTGGTCTTGGCCTTGTACTGGACGGCGTGCGGCGGCAGGTAGTCTTTGTCGAAGTTGGCGCCCACATACTTGCGGATGTCCGTGATCGCTTCCTGCGCGAGGTTGACCGAGTCGGTCCGCATGTAGGTGATGAGGCCGACCGGGCCTTCGCCGAGGTCGATGCCTTCGTACAGCTGCTGCGCGGTGCGCATCACGCGGTCGGTGGTCATGCCGAGCTGGCGCACGCCGGCCTGCTGCAGCGTCGAGGTGGTGAAGGGCGCAGCGGGGTTGCGGGCGCGGCGCTTCTTCTCGATGCGCATGACCCTGGCGTCTTTGCCTTCGAGGGTCGCCAACCATTCCTTGCTGCGCGCCTCGTGCTCGACCGTGAATTGCTCGAGCTTCTCGCCCTTGAAGTGGGTGAGCTTGGCGGTGAACGGCTGGCTGCCTTTATGGCTGTCGAGGTGCAGCGTCCAGTATTCGCGCGGCACGAAGGCTTCGATTTCCAGCTCGCGCTCGACGATCATCCTGAGCGCAGGCGACTGTACGCGGCCGGCACTCAAACCGGGGCTGATCTTGCGCCACAGCAGCGGCGACAGATTGAAGCCGACCAGGTAATCGAGCGCGCGCCGCGCCTGCTGCGCGTCGACCAGATCCGAGGCGATCTCGCGCGGATGGCGCACCGCGTCCTGGATCGCCGATTCGGTGATCTCGTAGAAGGCGACGCGTTTCATCGGCGTCTTGACCTTGCGTTCCTTGAGGATTTCGCTGATGTGCCAGGAAATCGCCTCGCCTTCGCGGTCCGGGTCGGTTGCGAGCAGCACTTCGTCGGCCTTTTTCGCGGCCTTGACGATAGCCTCGACGTGCTTGGCGTTGCGCTCGATGACCTGGTACTTCATGGCGAAGTTTTCAGTGTCGACCGCACCGGTTTTCGGCTCGAGGTCGCGCACGTGGCCGTAGCTGGCGAGGATGTCGTAGTCCGCGCCGAGGTATTTCTTGAGCGATTTGGATTTCGACGGCGATTCGACGATGACGAGCTTGGACATAAGTTAATTAATGTAGACGTCCCGGCTCGTGGTTCAACAGCATCTCTTCCAGATGGGTGAAATGTTCGATCTGGCCGCGGCTCCACAGCACGATCAGCGTCATCCAGCGTACGTGGTCGGGCTCGATCTCTTCGCCGGCCAGCTGCATCAGGCCCGAAATCACCCATTCGCGCGACTCGGGGTCGAGGATCTCGGCACCGACCAGGAAAGCCAGTTCGGCGCGGCTGGCTTCGTTCAGGCGCTCGAGTTCTTCAGGAGCGTAGTGGCGGGTGCGGGCGTAGGCCAGGCGTTCGTGGACGGCACTGTCCGCCAGATGGGCAAACCAGTCGAGCGTGGCGTTGATCTGGGCTTCTTCGAAGCCAGCGGCGAACAGGCGCTTTTCCAGCGCATCGCGGTCGGGAGCGAGCTCCGCCATGCGGAAGCTCTCGTACAGGTAAACCAGAATGTCGAGCATGATTTCAGTGGATTTTTTGGTAGCGCCCGCCGGGCAAGGATGCAATGTGCCCTTCCAGTTCAAGCGCCAGCAGCTTCGCCGAAAGCGCATCCAGCGTCAAGCCGGTTCGCTGTGCCAGGATATCGAGCGTGGTCGGTGCGCCATCGAGCGCATCCAGTATCGGGTCGGCACGGGTTTCCGCCAGTTGGGGCGGCGCCAATCGCTGCTGCCAGGCGAGCTCGTCGAGGATGTCGGCGGCCGATTCGACCAGCTTGGCACCCTGCTTGATCAGCGCATGGCAGCCACGCGCCAGGGGAGAATGGATCGAGCCGGGGATGGCGAACACCTCACGGCCCTGCTCGGTGGCGACCCGCGCGGTGATCAGCGAACCGCTGTCGGGCGCAGCCTCGACCACCAGCACGCCGCGGCTCAAGCCGCTGATGAGGCGGTTGCGACGCGGGAAGTGGCCCGGCAAGGGCGGGGTGCCGAGCGCGAATTCCGAGACGATCAGGCCGGTTTGCGCCAGCTGGTGCGCCAGGGCCTTGTTCTTCGCGGGGTAAATGCGGTCGAGGCCGGTGCCGATGATGGCGACGCTGGAGCCGGCGCCGGCCAGGCCGCCACGGTGCGCCGCCGCGTCGATGCCGAGCGCCAGCCCGCTGACGATGGTGAGTCCGGCGTCCGACAGGGCGTGGGCGAAGGCCTCGGCGTCGCGCGCGCCCTGCGGCGTTGCGTTGCGGCTGCCGACGATGCCGAGACAGGGCTGGCTCAGGAGTGCGCGGTTGCCCTTGCAGTACAGCAGCGCGGGCGGGTCGGGGATTTCGAGCAGGGACTTCGGATAGTCCGTGTCCGCCAGCGTCATCAGGCTATTGCCCGGCTGGTCGAGCCAGGCGAGGGTGGCGTCGAGCAGCGCCGGATCGGGATCGCCCAGCACGGCATCGCATTGCGCCGGGGTGAGGTGGAGCGCCAGCGCGCGGCGCCCAGACGTCAAAACGGCCTCCGGAGAACCGAAGGCCGTCAGGAGACGAATCAGGCTGGCGTTGCCGACCCCTGGCGCCAGCGCCAGGCGCAGCCAGGGATCGGGCAAGCTCGCGGCGTCGTTCACGCGCTCAGGGATTGCGGACGCTGTCGAGCAGGTACACCGGTCCGTCGGACTGCATGATGAGTGCGTAGGACACGCGGTCGTAGACCCGGTAGACCATCACCAGGCCGCTGCGTGCATCGGGCAGCTTCACGGAACGGTCGTTCTGCGCGCTGAGGCAGGTGCTGCGGAAGGTGTTGCGCGCGTCGGCCGCCTGGTCGTAGGTGATGCGGGAGTTTTCCTGCAGGCAGCGCACGTCGTTGTACAGCCAGGCGCTGTCGGGGCTGCCGGCGGTTTTTTCATTGACCCAGGTCATGCGGCTCTTTTCGTCGCGGGTCAGCTGGACGGCCTGCCCTTCGCGGAACACCGCCAGCACGTGGCCGGGCTCGAGGCCGTCACGGCTGCCGCGGTTGATCACCACGGTCTGGTAGCGGCCGCTGTCCGACAGACCGCCGTAGGCCGACACGATGCGGCCGCTGACCTTGCCTTCCGGCGCGTGCGGAATGTATTCGAAGACGCTGCTGTCGCTCGCTTCGACCAGCTTGTCCTTGGGCAGGATTTCCTGCGCCGACTGGGTGATGCGGATCTTCTGCGGGGCGCCCTCCACCAGGGTGCGGGCATCACCCAGGTATTCGACTTCGTAACCGAGCACCTCACCGGTTTCGGGGTCCTTCAGGGTCTTGCCCGGACGCAGCACGTTCCAGCGGGTCACGCCGGCCTTGCCGCCGGTAGCAAAGGCGTCGTCGCCGGCGCCGAGCACAACGCGCTCGGCGTTGCTGCCGAGAATGTAGGGCGCGTCGTCGAGCGCGCCTTTCGACACCACGCGCGGCTGCGACAGGAAGGGATGAATCACGCGGATGGGGATGGTCGGAATGGCGTCACCGCCGATCTGGCTGGCGCGCACGGCAGGCGACAGCTTGACCGTCGGCATGCCGGCCTTGCCGCCCTTGACCAGCGACAGGCGAGGCTGCTTGCCGCTGCGGTCGAGCACGATCAGATCGCCGGGGTAGATCCAGTGCGGATTCCTGATTTCCTCGCGGTTCATGTTCCAGATCTGCGGCCAGCGCCAGGGGTCCTTGAGAAACTTGCCGGAGATGTCCCACAGCGTATCGCCCTTGACCACGACGTACTTGTCGGGGGCGTTGTCCTGCAGTTTAAGGGTGTCGGCCAGCGCGGGCGCGGCCAGCAGCAGGGCAAGAGAAACAACGAGTTGACGCACGGGGAAACCCTCCATTTAGACGCTGTCTAATTTTCTGCGTTGAAAATATACTGTGCGCTTCACTTACGGCCATCGGCCACCTTATATTTAGGGCTGCGCGCCAGCGAACGCGGATTCTGCGTCAAAGTGTGCCCCCAGCCCGTTCATTCGTAAAGTTTTCTTATGGCCAGACTCGACATCCTGCACTACCCTGACCCGCGTCTGCACACAGTCGCCAAGCCGGTGAAGGCGGTCGACGATCGTATCCGCACACTGGTCGATGACATGGCCGAGACCATGTACGCTGCCCCCGGCATCGGGTTGGCCGCCACCCAGGTCAACGTCCACGAGCGCGTGGTCGTGATCGACATCTCCGAAACCCACGACCAGCTGCGCGTGTTCATCAACCCGGAAATCGTCGCCCAGTCCGGCACCGAGGAAAGCGAGGAAGGCTGCCTGTCGGTACCCGGCGTGTTCGACAAGGTGAAGCGCGCCGAACGCGTCACCGTGCGTGCCCTCGACCGCGACGGCAAACCGTTCGAGCTGGAGGCCGACGGCCTGCTGGCGGTGTGCATCCAGCACGAGCTGGATCACCTGATGGGCAAGGTCTTCGTCGATTACCTGTCCATCCTCAAGCGTAACCGCATCAAGACCAAGCTGCTGAAGCAGGCGCGCGAACACCGGCCCGACGCGGCGCCGGTGCGCGCCTCGCTCTGATTTACGCGTCGTGCGCATCATCTTCGCCGGCACGCCGCCGTTTGCCGCAGCCGCTCTGAACGCCCTGGCCGAAGCCGGCCACGACATCGCGCTTGTCGTGACCCAGCCCGACCGCCCCGCCGGGCGTGGCATGAAGCTCACCCCCAGCGCGGTCAAGAGCGCCGCCCTGGCGCGCGGGCTGCCGGTCGCGCAGCCCGCCACGCTGAAGACGCCGGAGGCGCAGGCCGAACTCGCTGCCGTGAATGCCGACGTCATGGTCGTCGCCGCCTATGGCCTGATCCTGCCGCAGGCGGTGCTCGATCTGCCGCGCCTCGGCTGTCTCAATATCCACGCCTCGCTGCTGCCGCGCTGGCGCGGCGCGGCGCCGATCCAGCGCGCGATCCTGGCGGGCGACAGCGAGACGGGCATCACCATCATGCAGATGGACGCCGGCCTCGACACCGGCGCGATGCTATTGAAGACCGTGGTGCCGATCCGCGAGTCCGACACCGCGGCCACCCTGCACGACAGCCTGGCCGCGGCCGGTGCCGCGGCCATCGTCGCCGCGCTGGCGGACCATGCCGCCCTCGTTCCCGAAAAGCAGGACGACGCGCTCGCCACCTACGCCGCCAAGCTCGGCAAGGAGGAGGCCCGGCTCGACTGGAACCAGCCTGCCGCCGTGCTGGCGCGCGCGGTGCGGGCCTACAATCCGGTGCCTGGCGCGTGGACGCTGCTCGACGGCGCGCCGCTGAAGGTCTGGGCGGCGCAGGCGGTCGACGGCGCCGGCGAACCCGGCAACGTGTTGTGCGCGGAAGCCGGGCAGCTGGTCGTCGCCTGCGGCGATGGCGCCCTGGCCCTGCAGGAAATCCAGCCTGCCGGCAGCAAGCGGATGCCGATCGCGGCCTTCCTCGCCGGGCGGCCGCTGGCGGCGGGCACGCGCCTCGGCGGCTGAATGAACCGCACTATCCAACGGAGCGTGCTGTGCCATGCGTAACCTGCAAAAACTAGCCGCCGACGTGCTGGAAGCCGTGCTCGCCGGCGCAGCCCTGCACCAGGTCCTGCCGCCGCGCGTGCAGCAACTGAAAACGCCGGGTGAACGCGGCGCGCTGCAGGACATCGTGTACGGCAGCCTGCGCCAGCTGGGGCGGCTGGATGCCTGGCTGGATGCGCTGCTGCAGCGCCCGCTGACCGAGCCGCAGCTCGGCTGGCTGCTGCGCGTGGCGCTCTACCAGCTCGCCTATACCCGTGCCCCGGCGCACGCCGTGGTGCACAACGCCGTCACCGCGGCCGGTCAGGGCTGGCGC
Source organism: Pseudomonadota bacterium (assembly GCA_041639215.1). Lineage (GTDB taxonomy): Bacteria > Pseudomonadota > Gammaproteobacteria > Burkholderiales > Thiobacillaceae > Thiobacillus. The sequence goes on from JBEQCP010000001.1 coordinate 225,700, forward strand.
CCGGGGCTCGTCAATGCAGTGCTGCGCAATTTCCAGCGCCGCCGCGCCGAGCTGGAAGCGCTCGCCGACGCCCGGCCGTCCGCGCGCTGGTCGCACCCCGACTGGTGGATCGCCAAACTGCAAGACCAGCACCCCGAACGTTGGCAGGCCATCCTCGACGCGAGCCTCATGCATCCCCCGTTCACCCTGCGCGTCAACTGCCGCCACGGCGACGTGGCGGACTATATGCGGCGACTGAACGAGGCCGGCTTGCCCGCGCATCAAACCGGCGCCGATGCCGCCACCCTGGAGAAGGCCGTGCCGGTACACGCCCTGCCCGGCTTCGATGCCGGCTACGTGTCGGTGCAGGACGCCGGTGCGCAGTGGGCGGCACGCCTGCTCGACGCGCAGCCGGGCGAACGGGTCCTCGACGCCTGTGCCGCACCTGGCGGCAAGACCGGCCATATCCTCGAGCGGGCCGACGTCGACCTCGTCGCGCTCGACGTCGATGCCCTGCGACTGGCACGGGTGCAGGACAACCTCGACCGGCTGCAACTTCACGCCACCCTGATCGAGGGCGACGCCGCCCGCCCCGACGCCTGGTGGGACGGCCGCCCGTTCGACCGCATCCTCGCCGACGTGCCGTGCAGCGCCTCCGGCGTGGTGCGCCGCAACCCGGACATCAAGTGGCTGCGTCGTCCCGACGACATCGCTCAATTTGCCGCGCAACAGGCCGTTATGCTGGAAGCGCTCTGGCGGCTGCTGGCACCCGGTGGTACATTGCTTTACGCCACCTGCTCGATATTCCACGAAGAAAACGACGGGCAAGTGCGGGCCTTCCTGGCGCGCCACGCGCAGGAGGCCGAACGTTGTCCGCTGCCTGCCCCTTTGACCGACGGATCGCTGCTGCCTGATGCCGAGCATGATGGTTTCTTCTACGCCCTGCTGCGCAAGACCTGACAGCCTGCTGCGCCGGCTCGGCTGGCTGCTGTTCTGGTCATGCTTCGGCATGGCCGCCGTCGCGCAGGCCGCTGATCGCAGCGGGATCCGCCAGGCCACCGTCCAGGCCGTGCCGCAGGGCTACGTGCTCGACGCCGAGATCGACATCGTGCTCAACCGCACCCTCGAGGACGCGCTCGCCAAGGGCATCAGCCTGCCCTTTCTGCTGGAACTGGAGCTGACCCGTCCGCGCGACTGGTGGCTGGACGAGGATATCGCCGAGCCGGTGCGCAAGCTGCGTATCTACTACCATCTGCTCTTGCGCCGCTACATCGTCGAGTCGGGCTACGCCACCAAGACCGCCGCCTCGCTCGCCGAAGCGCTGGCGTTGCTGGGACGGGTCGAGGACTGGCAGGTCCTCGAGCGCGGGGCGCTCAAGACCGGCCAGCGCTACGAAGGCCGCCTGCGCCTGCGTCTCGATACCGCCCAGTTGCCGAAACCGCTGTCGATCGGTGCGGTCACCAGCGACAAATGGGAGCTGGCCACCCCCTGGTTCGAATGGTCCTTCGAGGCCCCCGCACCCGCCAAGCCGTCTCCGCCCTCCCCCTGATGCGCAGTCTGATCGCCGCCGCCCTCATCGTGGGCATCGTGCTGCTTGTGCTGCTGTTCAATGCCAGCAGCGACAGCGGCGCCTTCTCCGACACCCTGCCCTCGCTGTTCGTCGGCGGTGGGGTGCTGGGCATCGCCCTGCTGGCGCTGCTCGGCTGGCGCATGTGGTGGCTGCAGAAGCGCATCCGCCGCGGCGTGTTCGGCGCCAAACTCACGCTCAAGCTGCTGCTGATGTTCGGCGTCGTCGCCATGCTGCCGGGCCTGGTGGTGTACGGCGCGTCGGTGTTCTTCCTCAACCGTTCGATCGAGACCTGGTTCGACGTGCGCGTCGACAACGCGCTGGCGTCGGGCGTCAACCTCGGCCAGGCGGCGCTCGACGATCTGCTGCGCGAGCTCGACAAGAAGGCGCAGCGCATGGCGCTGTCGCTGTCGGACGAGGGCATGGGTTCGGTCATCACCAGCCTCTCGACCCTGCGCGAGCAGAGCGCGGTGCAGGAGCTGACCTTGTTCGACGAACGCGGCGGCGTGATCGCCCACGTCAGCGGCGAACGCGCCACGCTGCTGCCGGTGCTGCCCGAGCGCGGCGTGCTGTGGCAGGTGCGCCAGCAGCAACCCTACAGCCGCATCGAGGAAGTGCCCGAGCGCGGCCTCGTCATGCACGTCCTGGTGCCGGTCTACACCAGTTCGATCACCGGCGAGACGCGCGTGCTGCAACTGGTGCAGCCGGTGCCGGCAGGCCTTGCGCGCGACGCGCAGGCGGTGCAGCTGGCCTACCAGGAATACCAGCAGATCGCGGTATCGCGGCTGGGGTTGAAGCGCATCTACGGCGTCGCGTTGACGCTCACCCTGATGCTGGCGCTGTTGATGACCTTCGTCATCGCCTACCTGCTGTCGGAACGCCTCGGTTCTCCGCTGCGCACGCTGGCGCGCGGCACGCGCGCGGTGGCGAAGGGTGATTTCTCGCAGATGCCGCTGGTGAAGAGCCGCGACGAGTTGGGCGTGCTGATCCAGTCGTTCAACCGCATGACGCGGCAATTGTCGGAAGCGCGCGAACAGGCGGCGCAGAACCATCAGGAAACCGAGCAGGCCAAGGCCTTCCTCGAGCGTGTGCTGGCCAACCTGTCGTCCGGTGTGGTGGTACTCGACGATGCGCTGCGGGTGCGCACCGTCAACAGCGCGGCCATCCACATCCTCGGTGTCGCCGAGGCGGCGCTGGACGGTCAGCTGCTTGCGGCGCTCGGTTCGCCGGAGGCGCCGCTGCATGCGTTCGGGTCGACGGTGGCGGCGCGTTTCGCCGAGCACGAGGGCGAGTGGCAGGAGCAGGTCGACTACGCCGGCGAAGGCGGCAAGCAGTCGCTGCTGCTGCGCGGCACCCGCCTGCCGCCCGGTGTCGAGCGCGGCTACGTGCTGGTGTTCGACGACGTCACCAAGCTGATCGACGCCGAGCGTAACGCGGCGTGGAGCGAGGTCGCGCGGCGCCTGGCGCACGAGATCAAGAATCCGCTGACCCCCATCCAGCTGTCGGCCGAGCGCATCGCCAGAAAGCTCGACGGCCGCCTCGAAGTGGCCGACGCCGAATTCCTCACCCGCGCCACGCAGACCATCGTCAACCAGGTCGCCGCCATGAAAAGCATGGTCGACGCCTTCGCCAACTACGCGCGGATGCCGCGTGCGCGGCTGGAGGCGCTCGACCTCAACGCACTGGTGCACGAAGTGCTGGCGCTGTACGACGCCAGGGCGCTCGGCCTGCACCTGCAGCTCGGTGCCGGGTTGCCGCGCATCGCCGGCGATTCCACATTATTGCGCCAGGTGATACATAATCTGTTGCAAAATGCGCAGGATGCGCTGGTCGGCCACGATGCCCCGCGCGTGGAGGTCGCCACGCACCTCAAGAACCATGCAGTTTGTTTGACTGTAACGGACAATGGAGCCGGGTTTCCGGAGCACCTGATGACGCGGCTGTTCGAGCCCTATGCAACGACCAAGGCCAAGGGGACGGGCCTCGGCCTCGCCATCGTCAAGAAAATCGTGGAAGAACATCACGGCAGGATCCAGATCGAGAACCTCAAATCGGGCGGTGCCGCCATCCGCATTGCGCTGCCCGTCCATGCGGCAGACGGAGAACACACGTGAGCGGGCATATTCTCGTCGTCGACGACGAAGTGGGCATTCGTGAATTGTTGTCGGAAATCCTCACCGACGAAGGGTACGACGTGCACCTGGCGGAGAACGCCGAGGCGGCACGGGCCTTCCGCTCGCAACGTCGCCCCGATCTGGTGCTGCTCGACATCTGGATGCCGGACACCGACGGCGTCACCCTGTTGAAGGAATGGGCCGGTGGCGGCCAGCTCACCATGCCGGTGGTGATGATGTCGGGCCACGGCACCATCGATACCGCGGTCGAGGCGACCAAGCTCGGCGCTGCCGATTTCCTGGAAAAGCCGGTGGCGCTCGCCAAGCTGATCGATACCGTCAACAAGGCGATCAAGCGCGGCGTCGCGCTGCCGCGGCGCGCACCCAGCATGGACCTGTCGGCGCTCGGCAGGAGCCCGCTGATCCTCGAACTGAAGAAGCGCCTCACCCAGATCGCCGGCAACACCGCGCCGGTGCTGCTGCAGGGCGAAGCGGGCTGCGGCTTCGAGATTTGCGCACATTTCCTGCACCAGCCCGCCAGCGCCTGGGTCGAGATCAAGGACCGCGCACGCCTGGTGTCCGATCCGCTGAGCTTCGTCGACGGGCTCGGCAACGGCACCCTGTATCTGCCCGAGGTGTGCGAGCTGGGACGCCTCGAGCAGAAGGGCCTGGCGCTGCTGCTCGACCGCATCGAAGGCAGCGGTGCGCGCCTGGTGTGCGCCAGCAGCCGCAGCCTCGACGCCATGATCGCGGCGGGCGAGTTCGACAGCCGCCTGTATTACCGGTTGTCCAGCCTGGCGATCCAGGTGCCGCCCTTGCGCGAGCATCGCGAGGACGTGCCCGACATCGCCAACTTCATGCTGGCACAGCTGATCGAATCAGGCGTCTGCCCGGTGCGTCGGCTGACAACGCCGGCGTTGAACCAGCTGCGCAACTTCGACTGGCCGGGCAACCTGCCGCAACTCAACAACGTCGTGCGCACGCTCGCCGTCACCGCGCTCGCCAGCGAGATCGACGCCGTCGACGTCAACCGCGTGCTGGCGCCGATGAAGCAGTCTGCTCCCGCGGTGGCGCACGGCATCCCGCTCGACATCCCGCTGCGCGAGGCGCGCGATGCCTTCGAGCGCATGTATTTCGAGCACCTGATCCAGAAGGAAGGCGGCAGCATGACGCGGGTCGCCGACAAGTCGGGACTGGAACGCACCCATCTCTACCGCAAGCTGAAGCAGCTCAACATCCGTCACGGACGCCGTCTGGACGACGATCTCTAAGCGCAGGCTTTTCCCCATGAAGATCATCATTCTCGGTGCCGGCCAGGTCGGCGCCAACCTGGCGGAAAGCCTGGTCGCCGAGAACAACGACATCACCATCGTCGACCTCGACGCCACCCGTCTGGCGCTGCTGCAGGACCGTTTCGACCTTCGGACCGTGCTCGGTCACGCCGCCCATCCGTCCATCCTCAAGAAAGCCGGCGCTGACGATGCCGACATGCTGGTCGCAGTGACGCAGAGCGACGAAACCAACCTGGTGGCGTGCCGCCTGTCCGCCACCCTGTTCAACATCCCCACCCGCATTGCGCGCATCCGCTCCAACGACTTCCTCGGCCTGGAGGCCGGCTTCCTCGCCGAGCACTTCGGCGTCGACGACGTCATCAGCCCGGAGCAGGAGGTGACCGAGACCCTGCGCCGCCTGATCGAACACCCCGAGGCGCTGCAGGTGCTCGACTTCGCCGGCGGCAAGATCCGCCTGGTGGCGGTGCGCGCCTATCACGGCGGCCCGCTGGTCGGCCACGAATTGCAGGACATCAAGCGCCACATGCCGGATGTGGATTGCCGCATTCCGGCGATCTACCGCCGCGACCGCGGCATCGTGCCCAAGGGCATCACGGTGATCGAGCCGAACGACGAGGTGTTCTTCCTTGCGCGCAAGCAGGACATCCCGTCGGTGATGCGCGAGTTGCGCCGCATGGAGCGGCCGGTCAAGCGCGTGATGATCGCAGGCGGCGGCAACATCGGACGGCGGCTGGCGGCACGCATCGAGCGCGACTACGACGTCAAGGTCATCGACCACAACCGCACCGTCAGCAACCTCCTGGCCGAGCAGCTGCACCACACGCTGGTGCTGCAGGGCGACGCCACCGACGAGGACCTGCTGGAGCAGGAGAACATCGAGGCCATCGACGTCTTCTGCGCGCTCACCAACGACGACGAGGACAACATCATGTCGGCGCTGCTGGCCAAGCGCATGGGCGCGCAGCGGGTGATCGCGCTGATCAACCGCTCGGCCTACGTCAATCTGGTGCAGGGCGGCGAGATCGACATCGCCATCTCGCCGGCGCAGGCGACCGTCGGGCCGCTGCTGTCGAAGATCCGCCGCGGCGACATGGCGGCGGTCCATTCCCTGCGGCGCGGCGCCGCCGAGGTACTCGAGATCGTCGTTCACGGCGACCTCAAGACGTCCAAGGTCGTCGGTCGCCGCATCGGCGACGTGGCACTGCCGGAGGGCGCTTCGATCGCCGCCATCATCCGCGGCGACGATGTCCTCATCGCCCATCACGACACGCTGATCGAGGCGGAGGACCACCTGATCGTGTTCGCGCTCAACAAGCGCATCATCCCCAAGGTCGAAAAACTGTTCCAGGTCGGATTCGGGTTTTTCTAGCCCCCCATGACATGGATCGTGCCGTGCTCCGCTGAATAAACGTCAGATGTCGCAAATCCTGCCTGTTGTCCACATCCTGTCGAAAGTGTTGATGCTGTTCGCATTTGCCTTTCTGCTGCCGCTCGGCGTGTCGGTCGCGCTCGGCGACGGCGCGCAGCTGGCTTACGACGAGGCGATCCTGGTCACGTTCTTCTCCGGCGCGGTGCTGTGGTTGCTGTCGCGCCGCGGCAAGCGCGAGTTGCAGACACGCGACGGCTTCCTGCTGGTGGTCCTGATCTGGGCCGTGCTGCCGGCCTTCTCGACGATTCCGCTGCTGGTCTACCTGCCGGAGATGAGTTTCACCGATGCCTACTTCGAGGCGGTGTCAGGGCTGACCGCGACCGGCGCCACGGTGATGTCCGGCCTCGACAGCCTGCCGCCCTCGATCAACATCTGGCGCACCCAGATGCACTGGATCGGCGGCATGGGCGTGATCGTGCTGGTGGTCGCGGTGCTGCCGATGCTGGGCGTCGGCGGCCGCCAGCTGTTCAAGGCCGAGACGCCGACCCCGATGAAGGACAGCAAGCTCACCCCGCGCATGGCCGAGACCGCCAAGGGCCTGTGGCAGGTCTACGCGCTGATCACCATCGCCTGCATGCTGTCGCTGTGGGCCGGCGGCATGAACTGGATCGACGCCGTGGTGCATGGCTTCAGCGTGATGGGCCTGGGCGGGCTGTCGTCGCACGACGCCAGCATGGCCTACTTCGATTCGGTGCTGCTGGAAATCATCGTCATGGTGTTCGCGCTGATCGCCGCGATCAGCTTTTCCACCCATTTCATGGCCTTTCGCACCCGCAGCCTGCTGACCTATCGCCACGACGCGGAAATTCCCTGGACCTTCGGCGTGCTCGCCGCCAGCATCCTCGGGTTGACCTTCTTCCTGCTCTACAAGGGCTTCTACCTCGATTTTCCCGAGGCCCTGCGCCACGCCGCCTTCAATACCGTCTCGGTCGCCACCACGCTCGGCTTCGCCACCACTGATTACAATGTGTGGCCCTATTTCGCGCCGCTGTGGATGCTGTTCCTGTCGAGTTTCATCGCCAGTTCCGGCTCCACCGGCGGCGGCATCAAGATGCTGCGCGCCGTGCTGCTCTACAAGCAGGTCTACCGCGAGCTGACCAAGCTGGTGCATCCCAGCGCCACGGTCCATACCAAGATGGGTACCCAGCCGGTGCCGCCGAAGATCATCTACGCGGTGCTGGCCTTCCTGTTCATCTACGTCGCCTCGATCGTCGTCCTGTCGTTCACCCTGTCGGCGTCGGGGCTCGACGTCTTCACCGCGTTCACCGCCGTCGTGGCCATGGTCAACAACACCGGCCCCGGCCTCGGCCAGGTCGGCCCGGCGAGCAACTACGCCGTGCTCAACGACTTCCAGACCTGGGTGTGCAGCTTCGCCATGCTGTTGGGGCGGCTGGAGTTCTTCACCCTGCTGGTCGTGCTGACCCCGGTGTTCTGGAGAAAATGATGGCCACGATCGAGAACTTCGAGGCGATGCTCGCCGCCGGTCGCGACAACGCGCTGCTGCGCTATTCGCTGGGCAACGAATACCTCAAGCAGGGCGACGCGGCGAAGGCGGCCGGGCACTTGCGGTGTGCGGTCGAGCACGATCCGAAATATTCGGCGGCGTGGAAGCTTTTGGGCCGCGCGCTGGCTGATGCGGGCAGCCCGGACGAGGCGCTCGCCGCCTACCATGAGGGAATCGCGGTGGCCGAGGCGCGCGGCGACGTGCAGGCGGCGAAGGAAATGGGCGTATTTGCCCGCCGCCTTGAAAAGCAGCTTGGGTTAAAATCCGACGATTGATTTTTTCAGGAGCAGCAAATGACGCGCATGGTGAATTGTGTGAAGCTCGGTCGCGAGGCCGAAGGCCTGGCCTTCCCGCCGGTGCCGGGTGAACTCGGCAAGAAGATCTTCGAATCCGTGTCGAAGGAAGCCTGGGGCGGCTGGCAGCGCCAGCAGACCATGCTGATCAACGAGAACCGCCTCAACCTGGCCGATCCGCAGGCGCGCAGCTACCTGATGGAGCAGATGAACCGCTACTTCTTCGGCGGCGGCAACGTCGACACGGCCGCAGGCTACGTGCCGCCCAGCAAGTAAGCCGGGGCTGTACAAAAGAAAAGGGCTCCCGCGGGAGCCCTTTTGCATTGCCGCTGCGCGGATGCCTACAGCACTTCCTTCTCGATCTCTTCGAGTGAGGTGTGGCGCACGTCCTTGCCTTTCACCATGTAGACCACGTATTCGGACATGTTCTTGGCGTGGTCGCCCATGCGTTCGATCGCCTTGGTGACGAACAGGATGTCGATGAAGACCGAGATGGTGCGCGGGTCTTCCATCATGTAGGTGATGAGGTGGCGCAGGTTGAGGCGGAATTCCTCGTCGACCGACTGGTCCTGGCGCGCGATCTCGACCGCCTTGGTGGCGTCGAGACGGGCGAAGCCGTCGAGTGCCTTCCTCAGCATGTCGAGCACCAGGTCGCCCATGTACTTGACCTCGGAGAAGCGCGGCAGGCTGATGCGTTCAGCCTGGTGGATCAGCTTGGCCATGCGCGCGATCTTGGCGGCTTCGTCGCCGATGCGCTCGAGGTCGGTGATGGTCTTCACCACCATCATCACCATGCGCAGGTCGGAAGCAGTCGGCTGGCGGCGCGCGATGATGTGGGTGCAGTCTTCGTCAATCGACACTTCCAGCGCGTTGACGTTGTGGTCGTTGGTATCCACCTGGTCGGCCAGATCCATGTTGCCCGAGATCAGGGCCTCGATCGCGTTGGTGATCTGCTCCTCGACCAGGCCGCCCATTTTCAGCACGTTGGCGCGTACGGCTTCCAGCTCGGCGTCGAATTGCTTGTAGGTATGTTCAGTCGGCACGGTGTTGCCCTCTCCAGTAATCCATTTTTCATTATATGCCGCGTATCGTGACGCTTGCATGACCGCCCGGTTCAGCGGGTGCTGAATGGCACCGCGTAGCGGGTGCCGTCGACGTCGAGATAGAGCTGCCAGTCACGCCGGCCGCTGACGCACACCGGCAGCGTCACCCGGGCGGCGAACGCGTTCGCCCCGGCGGGCTTCAGGTCGTAACGGTTGAAGCCCATGTCCATGCCGACCATCTGGAATTCCGCGCTGACCCGGGTGGCGCCCGGCGCCGAGACATGTACCTCGAACGCTTCCATCGGCGCCGGCTGCGTCGAGAAGCGCACGCCGGCCGGCATGCCGCGATGGCTGAAGCTGCAGCCGACGAGCGGATCGGCGCAGGCGACCGCCACCGCTTCGGCCGGGCGCTTCAGCCACCAGCCGGCGACCGCGATGCCCAGCAGCGCGACCACCAGCAGCATTGGCGCCAGGATCCGCTTCATGTCCACGCCCCGCGCAGCAGTGCCACGCCGTGCGCGCCGTGCGATTGCGCCAGCACCACATCGTCGCGCCCGAGCCCACCGAGGCCGTAGACCGGGATCGGGCTGGCGGCGGCGAGCGCAGCAAAGGTGTCCCAGCCCAGCGTCGGCGCACCCGGATGGGTCAGCGTCGGCAGCACCGGCGACAACAGCGCGAAATCGGCGCCGAGCGCGGCGGCATGTGCCAGCTCGGCGCCATCGTGGCACGATACCCCCACCCAGTCGCAGTCCGGGCGGGCCGCAAGTTTGGCGGCGGCGGCCGAATCGAGGTGTACGCCGTCGGCGCCGGCCGCGCGCGCAAAATCGAGGCTGCCGTTGACCAGCACGCGGGCGCCGTGCCGGTGGGCGCGGCGCACGGTTTCGCACGCCAGCTGCAGGCGTGCTTCGTCGGGCAGCGCCTTGTCGCGCAGCTGGATCAGGCGCAGGCCGTCGGCAAGCGCCACGTCCAGCCGCGCCAGGAAGGAATCCACCCCGAGCGATTCGGCGTGCGAAATCCCCAGCACCGGCGGCAGCGTGAGCGCCTTCACGATCGGGAAGTTGGCAGGCAAAAGCGGCGCAACCTCGACCGCGTCGGGCCGCTGCCAGGAAAACACCTGCCCCTCGTGGGGATGCGGCTCGCCCTGCCACGCGAATACGCGGAAAAAATTCAGGCGTACCGTGGCGTGTGGGTACTCGAACACGCGGGTGATCCAGCGACACGGAGCCGTGATCGCGATGCCGAGCTCTTCGGCGAGCTCGCGCGCGAGTGCGGCCTCGAGCGTCTCCCCCGGCTCGACCTTGCCGCCGGGGAATTCCCAGTAGCCGGCGTAGGCCTTGCCCGGCGGGCGCTGTGCCAGCAGCACCCGCGAGGGGTACGCCGGCGGGTGCCCCGCTGCTTCGCAGCGACCCTCACGCAGCACGCGGCCGTCGGGCTGGGTCAGCACGGCGGCGACGACTTCGGTGATCGGCGTTTGCGTCATTGTTTCCCCGCCCAGTCGCGCGCGAACTGCCACGCCACCCGGCCATTGCGTGCGCCACGCCCCAACGACCATTGCAGCGCGGCGCGCTCGAAGGTGTCGTCCGGCGGCGCGCCAAGCGCCTGCGCCCAGTGACGCGCGATGGCGAGGTAGGTGTCCTGGTCCATCACGTGGAACGACACCCACAGCCCGAAGCGGTCCGACAGCGAAATCTTTTCCTCGACCGCCTCGCCTGGATGCACCTCGCCGCCGAGGTGTTTCGTTTCGAGGTTTTCCGCCATGTACTCCGGCATCAGGTGGCGGCGGTTGCTGGTGGCGTAGATCAGCACGTTGTCACTGGGGCCGGCGAGCGAGCCGTCGAGCGCCGCCTTGAGGCTGGCGTAGCCCGGCTCGTGCTCGGCGAAGGTGAGATCGTCGATGAACACGATGAAGCGGTAATCGGTATCAGCCAGCAGGTCGAACAGGTCGGGCAGGTGCGGCAGCCCGGCCTTGTCGACCTCGATCAGGCGCAGCCCCTTGGGCGCGTACCTGGCGTGCACCGCCTTCACCAGCGAGGACTTGCCGCAGCCGCGCGCGCCGGTCAGCAGCACGTTGTTGGCCGGCCTGCCGGCGACGAACTGGCGCGTGTTGGCGTCGACCCGCTGCTTCTGTTCGTCGATCGCGAGCAGGTCCTTCAGCGCGACGCGCTGCGGATGCAGGATGGGCTTGAGGCCGCCAGCCTGCGCCGACCAGCGTGCGGCACGCACGTTTTTCCAGTCCGGCGCGGCAGCGGCCGGGGCGTCGAGGCGGTCGAGCAGCTGCGCCAGGCGCGGCAGCAAGGAGGCGAGATCGGTCATGGCGAGATTTTAACCCCGGCGCCGGTTAAGAAAAATTTAGGTTCCGCCTAGCAAAGACTTAGCAACGAGCCGCCGGCAAGCGGCCTAAGCTCCTGCTCGTTCGGGTGCGTGGTGTGCCCGCCGAAACGAGGAGAGAACATGAACACATCGATGAAAATCGCCGCCCTGCTGCTTGCAGGCACAACGGGTCTGGCCTGGGCCGGCGAGGCCGACGACATCCGCCATGGGCGCTATCTGATCCAGACTTCCGGCTGCAATGACTGCCACACCCCGGGCTACATGCAGAAGGATGGCCACGTGCCGGAATCCGAGTGGCTGACCGGCGATGCGCTGGGCTGGCATGGTCCCTGGGGCACGACCTACCCGGCCAACCTGCGCCTGCTGTTCAGCCAGATCGACGAGGCGGCCTGGCTTGCGCGGGCCCGCCAGCCGATGCGGCCGCCGATGCCGTCACCCAGTCTCAGGGCGATGAGCGACGCCGATCTGCGGGCGATCTACCGGTATGTGAAGAGCCTCGAAGTGAAGGGGGCGCCCGCGCCGGCCTACGTCCCCCCGGACGGCAAGGTGGCGACGCCGTATCTCGACCTGACGCCGAAGAACCTGCCGCCGGTGGCGCGCAAGTAGCGGCCGCGCCACCGTGGCGCGGCGCCCTGGAAAATGCCTGAGGAGGCCGGGATGACGATCACGAACACACAGTCCGGGACCAATGTTCACGAAATTGCCGACGGGATCTACCGCATCAACACGCCGGTGGTCATGCCGGGTGGCGGCTTTTCGTTCAATCAGTATCTCATCGTCGACGACGAGCCCCTGATCTTTCATACCGGTCCACGCAAGATGTTTCCGCTCGTTCACGAGGCCGTCGCAAGCGTGCTTCCGCCCGCACGACTTCGCCACATTGCGTTCTCGCACGTGGAGGCGGACGAGTGCGGTTCGCTCAACGCGTGGCTGGCGGTTGCGCCGCATTCGACGCCGCTGTGCGGAACGGTCGCGGCGCTGGTCTCGGTCGGCGATCTTGCGGAGCGGCCGCCCCATGCGCTCGCCGACGGCGAGCGGCTGTCGCTGGGAAAACACGCCGTCCGCTGGCTCGATGCCCCGCATCTGCCGCACGCGTGGGAATGCGGCTTCCTGATGGACGAAACGACCGGGACCTTGCTGTGCGGCGACCTCTTCACGCAGGGCGGCGCAGACCATTCGCCGCTGACCGAGTCGGACATTCTCGGCCCGAGCGAGGCGTTCCGTCATGAGATGGACTATTTTTCGCATTCGCGGCATGTGCGCCCGATGCTGGAGCGCCTGGCGGCCACGCGCCCGACGACGCTCGCATGCATGCACGGCAGCGCCTGGCGCGGCGACGGTGCCGCGCTCCTGCGTGCGCTGGCGGATGCGCTGTGTGCGTGAGCCGCGACAGCCCGGCATGGACGGAAGCGCGGGTGACTCAGCCGGCGGAGAGTTGCAGTGACTGCGCGAGCGCCAGGCGGAAGCGCCCGCGTCCGGTTTTTTCCAGCGCGATCTGCGGGCAGCGCTCGGCCAGCCGCCGCTGCAGCAGGATCAGCCGCGTCTCCAGGTTGTCGCCGAAATCCGGCAACGGCAGGCGCGGGTCGCGGCGCAGTTCGCGGTTGCAGAAATCGCGCCGGCCGCTCGCCGCATGCTCGTTCAGCAGGGTCCACAGGATGCAGCCTGCCACGCCCTTGATGAGATAGTCGTTGTCGATGAACACGCTGTGGTCGTGGGCGAAGTAGCGCACGGAGAGCGGCGTACCGCGCGGTACTTGCTGCGGTGGCGCCGGTAACGCGGCCTCGTCGTCGGGCAAGGCCGCGAGCCGCGCCATCAGTGCGCCGAGATGGCGTCCGTAGACGACCAGCGCATCCTCGTCGGCGTGGCTGAAGAAGGCGTCGTGCTCGCTTTCCGCGTAGAGCACGCCGCACAGGCGGTCGCCATGCGTGAGCGGGACGGCGATCTGGCTGTGCGCGTCGCTCAGCACCGGCAGCGGGATGCGCGGTGATGCAGCATCCGCCACGCGCAAGGCGGTCTGATAGGTGTAATCGCCGGTGCGGTGGTTGATGCGCACCGGTATGCGTTCGCGCGCGGCCACGCCGATCAGTCCTTCGCCAAGCGCGACTTCCGCGCCGACGCCGGAGGTGGGATAGCCCAGGCTGGCGAGGGTGTAGAGGGCGCTCCCGGTCTCGTCGAGCAGCGCCAGCAGTGCGTGGCGGATGCCGAAGCCGTGCGCCAGGGCCGCCAGCGCGCGGTCGGCGAGCTGGGCGAGGTCGTCGCAGGCGCCCAGATGGTCGAGCGTGCGGCGCAGCGCGAGCAGCGCGTCCGGCGGGGGCGGTGCGGCGGGCACGCGGGGATCGACGCATTCGATGTCGAGCACGCGGTAGACGTCCGCGCCGCGCAGCACGAAGACCTTGTCCATGCCGGTCTGCGCGGCGATGCCGGCGAGCTGCGCCTTCATGTATTCGAACAGCGGGCCCGCGGTCTCGGTGCGCAGGTAATGCACGCGCAGGCGGAAGTGGCGCAGGCTCACCGGCTCGATCACCTGCACCTGCGCGTAGGGGTGCGCCAGCACGTTCTCGCGCGTCTTGCTGAAGAACTGGAACGACAGCGCGACGTGCTCGCCGTCGACGTAGTGCACCTGCGAGGCGTAGGCCACGTTCGGCGTGCCGTCCGGTGCAGAGGTCGCGACCACCGAGGGCAGCGCGCCGTCGAGGCAGGCGCGGATCGATTCGAGCGCGATCTTCATGCGCGCGCCAGCACCGTCCCGGCGCGCGGGCCGGGCGTCTGGTCGAAGACGATATCGGGAAGAAAGCGCAGTGCCGCCAGCGTATCGGTCGTCAGGATCGTCGCCAGCGCGGCCGTCGCCGCCTCGCCATAGCCCAGCGCCGCCAGCTCGTTGCCGAACGCCGTCACATAGCGTGCGCTCGTCGCCTTGTGTGCGGCCGAGAGCGGCACGCGTTCGGCACGCGCCGCCTTCAGTTGCAGCGTCTCGTGCGTCAGCGGGCGGCTCGCCACCAGCGTGACCGCGCTGCCGGCGTCGAGCGCGTCGAGCACCGCGCGGCCGCGCGCCGCCGACAGCAGCACGGTCAACGAGCGCCGGTCGCGCGCCACCACGATGCCCTGCGCGCGCGTGACGCACGGCCAGCCGTCGCGCCCTACCGCGCCGAGGTTCATCGACAGCGGGCCCTGCAGAAAGGCGACCTGGTCGGGGGTGAGCGTCAGGGGCATGGTGCAGGGATCAGGGGGTCGCGGCGCGCGGGTCGCGCACTTGCAACCCCTTGCCGTGGGTGCGGACGTCGAACAGGCCGATCGCCTGAAACAGCCCCGAGAGCTTGGCGTAACCGTAGTTGCGGGAATCGAAGGACGCCTGTTTGGAGATGTGCTGGCCGACGGCCCCGAGCCCTGCCCAGCCTTCTTCGTCGGCGGCTGCCTCGACAGCCTTGCGCAGCAGATTCACGAGGCGGGTGTCGCCGCGCAGGGTCTTGGCGTCCACTCGCGCTGGCGTGGACTGGGTGTCGCCGTTTGCACCGGCTGCGGCAACGGGCGAGGCGGGTTCGGCCGGCGCGGCTGCTTCGGGACGACGCAGATGTTCCAGGTACAGGAACTTGGAGCAGGCATTGACGAAAGGTCTGGGCGTTTTCTGTTCGCCGAAACCGAAGACCTTGAGGCCGTTGGCCCGCAGCCGCATCACCAGCGGCGTGAAGTCCGAATCGCTGGAGACAATGCCGAACCCGTCGAGCTGCTTGGTGTAGAGCAGGTCCATCGCGTCGATGATCATCGCTGCATCGGTCGCGTTCTTGCCCTTGGTGTAGTCGAACTGCTGCATCGGCTGGATGGCGAAATCGTGCAACAGCGCCGCCCAGGCGTTGAGATGCGGGCTTTTCCAGTTGCCGTAGGCACGCCGGATGTTGATGACGCCCTCTTTTGCCAGCTCGTCGAGCACTTCGTCGATCATGTCCGCCGGGCTGTTGTCGGCGTCGATCAGCAGGGCGATGCGCGGCTCGTGGCTCATGGCGTCTCCGGGTGGGCGGGGGATCAGGTTCGGTATTCCGCGTTGATCTTCACGTAGTCGTAGGAAAAATCGCAGGTCCACACGGTGGCGTTGACGCTGCCACGATTGAGCATGACGCGCACGGTGATCTCGGCTTCCTTCATCACCGCCGCGCCCTGCGCCTCGGTGTAGCTCGTGGCTCGGCCGCCGTTCTCGGCCACCAGTACGTCGCCCAGATACACCTTGAGCGCATTGACGTCGAGGTCGCTCACCCCGGCGTAGCCGATCGCGGCGAGGATGCGACCGAGGTTGGGGTCGGAAGCGAAGAACGCGGTCTTCACCAGCGGCGAGCGTGCGATGGCGTAGGCGATCTGCTTGCATTCGGCGTGGTCGCGTCCGCCAGCGACTTCGATGGTCATGAACTTGGTCGCGCCCTCGCCGTCGCGCGCCATCGCCTGCGCCAGTTCGATCGCGACTTCGCTCAGTGCCGCCTTCAGTGCAGCATAGTCAGCACCGGCCGCGTCGGCGATTTCGGCGTTGCCGGCCTGGCCGGTGGCGATGAGGATGAAGCTGTCATTGGTCGAGGTGTCGCCGTCGACGGTGACGCAGTTGAACGAGACGTCGGCGACGTCCTTCACCATGCGCTGCATCAGGGCGGGCGCGATTCCCGCGTCGGTCGCCACATAGCCGAGCATGGTCGCCATGTTGGGGTGGATCATGCCGGAGCCCTTGGCGATACCGGTCACCGTTACCGTTTTACCGCCGACCTGGGCCTGGCGGCTGGCACCCTTGGCGACGATGTCGGTGGTCATGATCGCGTGTGCGGCTTCGCTCCAGTGACCGGGCGCGAGGTCGGCCTGTGCGGCGGGCAACGCGGGCAGGATCTTGTCGACCGGCAACGGTTCGAGGATGACGCCGGTGGAGAACGGCAGCACCTGTTCGGGCTTGATTCCGAACAGACCGGCGACCGCTTCGCAGGTGCGGCGCGCGCGATTCAGGCCTTCCTCGCCGGTGCCGGCGTTGGCGTTGCCGGTGTTGATCACCAGCGCGCGGATGTCGCCGGACGCCAGATGCTGCTTGCACAGCGTGACCGGCGCGGCGCAGAAGCGGTTCTGGGTGAAGACGCCGGCGACGCGGCTGCCCGGGGCGAGTTCGATCAGGGTGATGTCGCGCCGCCCGGGTTTCTTGATGCCGGCGGAGGCGATGCCGAGGCGGACGCCGGCAACCGGCAGCAGGGAAGCGGGATCGGGGGCGGTGAGGTTGACAGGCATGGCGGCAGTCCGGAACGGAAAGCCGCTATTTTATGCCGCGCATCGGTAAAAGACGGGCAGGCCGCTTACTGCGTGCGGCCCAGCAGCCAGTCCATCGCGCGGCGAAATTCGGGTCGCCACGGCCACACCGGGTCGAGTTCGATCGAGCGCGCCAGCGCGGCGAGCGAAATCAGGGCGAACACGGAGAACAGGAGTTGCGAGACGAGCTGGCGCGGCGTGAGCATGCCGAGCGGCATGTCGAGGAAGCCAGGAACGTAGAACAGGCTGGCAAAGGCTGCAAAGAGAAAAGCCGGGCCGAGGTACATGATGTCCGCAGTAGTTGAGATTGTTGTAGGAGGATCCCAGCAATGGCCGTGCCAGGAAAGAAATGGTATTGAAAACAACGGTGTACCCCGCGTGTGCCGGCGGGGGACGGGCGGCAATGTAAATTAATTCGACAGCTGGCCTACTTGCCGAGCGGCGAAGCAGCGAGCTTGCGCAGGATTTCGTGCGACAGCGAATAGAACTGCGGGGTGGGGCCGAGATCCTCGTAGATCGGGTCGCCGTAATCGTCCTCGGCGATGATGCGGTTGCCCGGGATGTAGGGCATGGCGACTTCCAGTTCGTCGAGCGCAGCCCGGATCAGGTCGGCCATCAGCTGCGACTCGCTGCGGCCGGGATACATCAGGTGCAGCGCCTCGATGCGGGCGGCGTCCCGCAGGGGCAAATGAACGGCATAGGCACGCACGTCGGTGCGTGCGTGTCCTTCCCTGCTCCAGCGCTGGATCAGTTCGGCGATGCGCATGAGCGTTCCTCAGTCCCACGATGGTTTTGTTATAGCAAAGCCAATCGCGGGGCAAAGCCGGTATTCGGACAAGTTCGTCTTATGTTCTCAGCCACACCAGCGTGCGGTTGTTCGCCGGCATCGCAATGTCCCGCTGCAGGGTCAGGCCGTGCGCGCGCGCGAGCGCGTCGACCGCCTCGAAGTCGCGTACGCCGGCGGCCGGGTCGCGCGCCTTGAGCCAGGCGTCGAAGCGGGCGTTGCTTTCCGACGTGAAGGCGCCGCCGTAGTTGAAGGGACCGTACACCGCCAGCACGCCGCCGGGCTCCAGCACGGCGTCCACGCCGGCGAAGAATTTTTCCACCTCGGGCCAGCTCATGATGTGCAGGGTGTTGGCGGAAAACACCGCGTCGTAGCGGCCGCGGTGCCAGGATGCTTCGTTGACGTCGAGTGCGAGGGGCGGCAGCACGTTGGGCAGCGCGGCCTCCGCGAGCCACTGCCGGATGCCCGCGTGATGCTGCGCCACGTCTGCGGTCTGCCACACGAGATGCGGCAGGTCGGGCGCGAAATACACCGCATGCTGACCGGTGCCGCTGCCGATCTCGAGCACCCGGCGACGGCCGGCGAATACCTTGACGAGCACGGCGATGATCGGCGCGCGATTCTGTTCGCAGGATTCGGCAAACGGTTTGTCGATCACAGCGCCACCCCCGGTTTTTTGCACTGGCACTGGTATTCCAGCCCTTCGCGCGGCGCGGCCTTGCAGGAGAAAGCCTGCACGCCGGCGTTGCCGCAGATTTCGCGGCACAGGGCCTCCTTTTCCTGGCAGAACGCGGTGTAATCCGGCGCCGCCGGCGGCGCGCTCGAACTGAAGGATAGGCAGCCCGCAAGCAGTGCGGGCAACAGCAGCAACAGGGGGCGCATCATCATGTCTCTTGGGGAAGGGATCGAACGGTTTCCGCCACATGGACCAGCCGGCCGTCGGCCAGCAGCAGCGCCGCGTGCACCGGCTTGCCGGGGTGGAGCGCTTCCAGCAGGCTGCGGTAGGCGGCGAGCTGGGCGCGATGGCGCTCGGCCAGTTGCGCGTCGGCGAGGGCTAGGCTGTCGCTTCCGGTTTTATAGTCGATCAGCCATACCGCCTCGTCGAATTCGACCACGCGGTCGAGCCGCTGCGGACGGCCGCTGCCATCGAGCAGCGTCAGTTCGTTGTACGCGCTGCGATACTGGGACGGGTCGAAGTAGCGCGCCAGCCGGGGTTGCGTCAGCAGCGCACGGGCGGCGGCCTCGATGGCGGGCAGCTCGGCCTCCAGCGCCAGGTGCGCCGCCAGCGCCGGTAGATCGCGGTGGGCGCCGGGCGGCGCGAGGCGTTCGAGGCAGGCATGGAAAAGCTCGCCGCGCGCAGCGTCCGCGCTGGCCGGCGCGGGCGTGATGCGCTGCCCCACGGCAGGCGCCGTGATGTGGCTGGGCGCGGCCGCGGCGGCGGTGTCCCGGGCGGGAGCGGTCGGCAGTGTGCTGGGCAGGCCGAGGTCGCGCCAAGCGGTATCGACTCGACCGAGCCAGGCATTCCGGTCGGCGTCGCCGCTCACGAACAGCGCCTGCTCGGCGCGGGTGAGCGCGACGTACAGCAGGTTGTCGGATTCGCGCTGTGCCAGCGCCGCTTCTTCAGCGAACCAGTTCTCCCGCGCGGCGCCGTGCTCGTCGGCCTTGCCGAACAGCGAGAAATGCAGCGGCTGCGAAGCCGTCGGCGGCCACGGGGCCAGCACGCCGTAGCTGTCGCCGCGCGGATGGTCGCTGCCGCCCAGCAGCCAGACGATCGGCGCCTCCAGCCCTTTCGATCCGTGGATGGTCAGCAGCCGCACCGCGTTCTCGCCGTCGGCCGCGAGGCCCTCGCCGGGCGCGGCGTCGGCGTCGTCGATCAGGGATGCAAGCTCGCGCACGAAGCCGGCCAGCGTGGGGTAGCGTCCGGCGTCCTGGGTCAGTGCCAGCTGCATGAAGGCGCGCAGGTTGGCGGCGACCTGCGGTCGCCTGGCTTCGGGCACCGCGGCGGCGTAGCGTGCCTCGATGTCGCCCTCGAAATAGATGCGGTCGAGCAGGTCGTGTGCCGGCAGCGTGCCGCAATGGGTGCGCCAGCGTGTGAGCAGGGCGGCGGCGCGCGCGAGCGTGGGCGGGCAATCCGTTTCGGCACCCAGCGCAAGCAGGCGTTCCCAGCCACGCACTTCGCCCGTTGCAAACACCAGCAGCAGATCGTCGTCGCTGCAGCCGAAAAGCGGGCTCTTCAGCACGTGTGCGAGCTTCAATTCGGCGTGCGGCAGCAGCAGCGTCTCGATCAGCGCGATCACGTCCTGCGCTTCCAGCGCGTGCAGCAGGCCGCCGCGTCGCGAGGTGATGAAGGGGATGCGTGCGGCCTCCAGCTCGCGTTCATAGAGATGCAGATGGGTACGCTTGCGCACCAGCGCCATGATGTCGCCGGGCCGTGCCGCGCGCTGGCTGCCGTTGTCGCTCACGCCCCAGCGCCCCAGTATCTCGTCGCGCAGCAGGCGCGCGAATGCGCGTGCTTCCTCGTGCACCGCGCGGTCCTCGGCTTCCGGCTGCGGCGTGGCGAGCGGGTTGCGCATACGATTCCACACGGGGTCGGAGGCCGTGCAGTAGATCGGACTTCCTTCGTGGGCCAGGCCGCTGAGTGCGGCGGCCTCGGATTTTTCCACGCGCAGCGGCAGGCTGACGACGGCGCCCGCGCGGTCGGCGTTGGCCGGCGCATGCTGGTGTTCGGCGTAGCCTTCGATCCCGGCGAACACCGGGTTGATCGCCCTGACCACGTCGGGCGCCAGCCGCCGCGTCATGTCGGTGACGAAGCGCGGCGCGTCGAAATGGCCATGCAGGAAGGTTGCCGCCGCGTCGAATACGCGCGCCTCGCCGCGGCGGAAGCGGTAGATCGCCTGCTTGGGGTCGCCGACCATGAACACCGTCATGGCGCTGTCGGCGCTGCGCGCTTCCGCCAGCCAGGTCGACAGCGCCTGCCATTGCAGCGGATTGGTGTCCTGGAATTCGTCCAGCAGCAGATGACGGTAGCGCGCGTCGAGCTTCACAGCCAGCGCAGGCGCGTGCTCTTCGCTTTGCAGAAGCCGGCAGGCCAGCCACTCGGCATCGGCGAAATCGATCACGGCTTGCTGCGCCTTGGCGTCCTGATAGGCGGCGACGAGCGCGTGGCCGAGCAGCAGGCCGTGGCGGTTTAGCGTCCAGATGCGCTGGTCGGCCTGGATCGCGGTGATCGCTTCGAGCGCGGTCTCCAGTGCATCGAGGTCGCGCAGGTAGGCGTCGAGGTCTGCCAGATTTTTCTGCAGTTCCCTGGTCGCCTGGGTTTTGCGCCGTTTGCCCGCCGTCATCAGGCGCGTCATCAGCACGCCGTGCGCGGCCTCCGGCGCGAGCGTCGGTGCATCGAGAATGTCGCGCGCACGCTCGATTTCGGTCTTGGAACCTTTTTCCAGCGCGTGGCCGACGCGCTTCACGCGTGCGACGATCGCCTCGTCAGCCCAGAACGCCGCCACCGGGTCGCTGTCGAGGTCGGCGTGCAGCAGCGGGCGCAGCCGATCGAGGGCATGGGCGACCGGATCGGGCTGCCCGTCCGTATACGCCCACCACTCCGCGCGTGCATCGGTGAAGCGCTTCAGCAGGGCACGCAGATTGTGCTCGCCGATGTCGGCGAGCAAGGCCAGCAGGGCCGAGCCTTCGGGCGAATCCGGAGCCCCCGCACCCGCGCGGGGTACGCCGGTGGGTGCCCCGCGGCTTTGCTGCGACCCCTCCGCAGCCCACTGCGCCAGCAGGCGGTCGCGCACTTCGTCCTGCAGCTGGCGGGTGCGCTCGAGCAGCGGCGCGCCCCACGGCTGCCCGGCCTCGAGCGGCGCGCGCTTCAGCAGGTCGAGGAACCAGCCGTGGAAGGTGGTGACGGTCGGGCCCGGCATCGCGGTCAGCACGGTTTCCAGGAGGCCGCGCGCGCGTGGCAGCAGCGCGTCGACCTCGCGTTCCGGCACCGCGCGTTCGCGCAGGAAGGCGCGCACCGTTGCGTCGTCCGCCAGCGCCAGCACGCGTAGCCACGCGTGCAGGCGGTCGGTCATTTCCTGCGCCGCCTTGCGGGTGAAGGTGATCGCCAGCAGTTCGGAAGGCGCCGCACCGGCGAGCAGCAGGCGCAGCATGCGCGAGACCAGCAGCCAGGTCTTGCCGCTGCCGGCGCAGGCTTCGACCACCACCGAGCGCGTGGGATCGAGCGCGACGGCGGTGTCGAGCGGTTCACGCATGCCACATTCCCTTCCTGCACAGCCCGCGTGCCTCGCAGTGCCTGCACACGCCGTCGACGCCGTGAGCGGGCAGCGCGGCACGCTGCGCGATGGCTTCCAGCAGCGCAGGCAGGCGCAGGCTGATCGCGGCGACGTCGGTCTCGCCGTCGAGTTCGAGCGGCGTAACCGGGGTTTCGTTGATCGGCAGGTAGGCCGCGGCCGCATCGGTGAGCCAGGCGTAGAACGGCAGCTGTATTGCCTCGTCGGGCGTCTTGAGCTTCTTTTTCAGGCCCTGGGCGGCGCTGGTCTTGTAGTCGATGACGGCGAGCGCATCGCCCCGCCTGTCGACGCGATCGACGCGGCCGTGCAGGGTGACCTCGCCCAGTCCCGCGACCGTGTGCTGGACGGAAAAATCGGTCTCGCCTGACTGGTAGCGCCAGCCCTGTCCGGCCCAGTCGAGCCAGGCATCGACGTAGGCCGGCTGGATCGCATTCCAGCGGCTTGTCCAGGCCGCGGCGGTGTAGGCCGGCAGGGCCGCGAACTCGGCGGCGGAGATTTCGTTCAGCCGGGTGAGCGCGGCATCGCGTGCAAGCGGCGGATCGCTGTCGTGAAAACGCTTGAGAATGTGATGCAGGGTGTTGCCGTAGTCGCTCTTGTCGAGTGCCTCGTCGGCCTCGTCGAGCTCGGCAAGGCCGAGCACGCTGCGCGCAAAGAAGCGGTAGGGGCAGTCGAGCAGGGTCTGATAGGCGGTGGGCGAGTAGTGACGCGGCAGTTGCGAGGGCGCGACGCTCGGTGCGGGGGACACGCAGGCTGGCGGTGGCGGGCTCGCCAGCGCGGGCGGTGCGCCGATCGCCTGTTGCGGCAGCGCTGTGCCCCACGCCGCCTGATGCAAGGCTTGCAGCCGCAGCACCAGGGGCGAGGCGGGATTGGGTTCGTCGTCGTTCCACGCCCGCCAGCTCAAGAGCGCCGGCCCCTGCACCAGCAGCTGCGTCAGATCGGCGGTGGCGGACACGGCCTCGTCGGTTGCGGTGGCGAGCCCGAGCTGCGCGCGGGTGGCCTGCGAGAACAGGCCGGGTGCGGGCAGCGGCGGCAGATGGCGGGCGTCTGCGCCGATCACCGCCACGGCCTCGAACAGGCGCCCGCGCGCGGCGGGCAGCGAGGTCAGCACGACGGGGCTGGCGACGCTGGCGTCGACGAAGCTGGCGGACTCCAGTGCCAGATTGAGCCAGCGCCGCCACTCGGCAAAGCCGTATTTTTCCGTGTCGTCGGCGAGGTCGCGGCGCAGGACGTCGAGTGTCGCCAGCAGGCTGGCGCCAGCGGCGTCGGCCCTGAGCGGCATTAGGGCATCGAGGGGTTCGAGGCTGTCGGCCAGGCGGGCCAGCCACGCGGCGAGCGGCGCGCGGGCGCGCGTGAAGCGTTGGCGGGCGTCGAACAACGCGGCCAGCCAGGATGGAAGCGTGCCGAATTCGGCATGCGCCAGCCGCTGCATATCGGCCATGCCCTGCGACACGCCATGGCGGCGCAGCACGAGTTCGAACCGCAGCACCGCGTCCTGGCGCGCGGCGAGATCGCCGAGCACGAAGGGGGACTTCAGCAGATCGAGCAGCTCGACGTGCGGAAAATCGCTCGCCACGCATTCCAGCCAGCGGTCGATCACCGCGGCGGCGGCGGTGGTCGACAGCGTCCAGCCGGTCTCGTCGGCGACCAGGACGTTCAAGCGTTCGAGCAGCGCGCGCACCCGGCGCGCGGTCTCGCGGTCGAGCGCGATCAGTGCCAGCTCGCGCCGCCCGGCGGCGAGCTGGTCGGCGACCCAGGTGGCGACCGCGCGCGCCTCGTCTTCGAGATGCGGTGCCGGAGCGAGCGTGATGCGCTCCAGGAGCGGCGATACCGGGAGCGTTCGAGCCAATTCCGCCGCCCGGGCGCGGAGCGGCGGGTCGGTCGCCTGCCAGGCCTGCTGCAGGGTGAGCGCGACGCCGTCGTCCGCGGCATCCGGTTCGAACAGCGTCAGCGGCGTTCGTTCGGCGCAACGGGCGAGGAACTGCTGTTCCACCGCGGTGAGCGTCCCCAGCGCGTAACCATACAGAGGGTGCGGTGCTGCCCCGATTTGTCCGAGCAGCGCATCGAGCGCGCGCGCGTAGCGCGCCTGTGGGTCGCTGCCGTCGTTGTTGAGTACCTGCCAGACCGCCTCGATCAGTGCGGTCTCGCGGTCGAGCATGCCGCCATGCAGCGCGCGAATGCGTGAGCCGATCTCCCCGCCCAGACGCGCGGCCGACAGTTCGTCGGCCAGCTGCAGCAGTTCATTGGCAAGTGCCCACTTATCGACCGCGCCCAGCCAGTTCTGGTGCCGCAGCACGCCGTGGAGACGCGCCAGACGTCGCGCTTGCGGCTCGGCAGGGCGGTCGGCGACCGTCTCGGCCCAGGCTTTCAGCGGCGTGATGCGCGGTGGGACCAGCACGGTGCGGCCGGCTTCGTGCGCCAGCACGCGGGCGAAATCCTGTCCGGCGCGGTGGTTGGGAACGAGGACGGTGAGCCCGGAGAGGTCGGGCAGGCAGCCGGCGTGCCGCTCGAGCAGGTGGCGGGCGACGGCCCGCGGCAATGCGGGGCCGCCCGGGTGCGTCAAGGGAATCAGCGTTCCAGGTACTGGAGCTTGTCCTTGACCTTGGCCCAGTCGTCGGCGTCGGGCAGCGGATCGTGGCGCTCGACGATGACTTTCCATTCCTTGGCGAGCTGGGCGTTCAGTGCGATGTAGGCGCGCTGGTCGTCAGGCACGTCGTCTTCGGCGTAGATGGCCTCGACCGGGCATTCGGCCACGCACAGGGTGCAATCGATGCACTCCTCGGGGTCGATGACGAGGAAATTCGGTCCTTCGTGGAAGCAGTCGACCGGGCAGACGTCGACACAGTCGGTGTATTTGCACTTCACGCAGGCGTCGGCTACAACGTAGGTCATTGGTGTTTGTCCTGTGATTTTGAGATAAAGCGCCGGTTGCTTGCAGTCGGCAATTTTGATGTAGCATATCGGCACAAAACCGAATTTTCCAGCATTACCGTCAGCCTCAACACTGTCCAGGCCGTCTCCGGCCGCCCCCCTATCTCAAAAATCAGGAGCCTCACCGATGAGCGAGCATGTTCATTACATATCCGACGATTCCTTCGAGCAGGAAGTCCTGCAGGCCGGACTGCCCGTGCTGGTGGACTACTGGGCGGACTGGTGCGGCCCCTGCAAGATGATCTCGCCCATCCTCGACGAAGTCGCCAAGGAATACGCCGGCAAGCTCAAGGTGTGCAAGCTCAACATCGACGAAAACCAGGCCACCCCGCCCAAGTTCGGCATCCGCGGCATCCCCACCCTGATGATCTTCAAGAACGGCAACGTCGAGGCCACCAAGGTTGGTGCCCTGTCCAAGTCGCAACTCACCGCTTTCGTCGACAGCAACATCTGATTATGTCTTCCCCGGACGAAGTGCCCCGCGAGCCGTCTGAGCCCGCAGCACCGTCCGGCCCCAACCCTCCTCCACGTCCGGCTCTTTCAAGCGAGCCCACCCAGGCCCATCCCATGCATCTTTCCGAACTCAAGCAGAAGTCCATCACCGAACTCCTCGAGATCGCCGCCGCCAACGGCATCGACAACGCCAACCGCTTCCGCAAGCAGGAACTGATCTTCGCCATCCTGAAGACGCTGGCCAAGCGCGGCGAGAGCATCTACGGTGACGGCGTGCTGGAAGTGCTGCCGGACGGCTTCGGCTTCCTGCGCTCGCCGGAATCCTCGTACCTCGCCAACACCGACGACATCTACGTGTCGCCGTCGCAGATCCGCCGCTTCAACCTGCACACCGGCGACAAGATCGAGGGCGAGATCCGCACGCCGAAGGACGGCGAGCGCTACTCGGCGATGACCAAGCTGGACAAGATCAACGGCGAGCCGCCCGAGGCGACCAAGAACAAGATCCTGTTCGAGAACCTGACCCCGCTGCACCCGGACAAGCCGCTGCGCCTCGAGCGCGACATCAAGGCCGAGGAGAACATCACCAGCCGCGTGATCGACATCGTCGCGCCGATCGGCAAGGGCCAGCGCGGCCTGCTGGTGGCGCCGCCGAAGTCCGGCAAGACGGTGATGCTGCAGCACATCGCGCATGCCATCACCTCCAACCATCCCGACGTCGTGCTGTTCGTGCTGCTGATCGACGAGCGCCCCGAGGAAGTGACCGAAATGAGCCGCACCGTGCGCGGCGAAGTGGTGGCGTCGACCTTCGACGAACCCGCCAGCCGCCACGTGCAGGTTGCCGAAATGGTGATCGAGCGCGCCAAGCGCCTGGTCGAGCACAAGAAGGACGTGGTGATCCTGCTCGACTCGATCACCCGCCTGGCGCGTGCCTACAACACGGTGCAGCCGGCCTCCGGCAAGGTGCTCACCGGCGGCGTCGACGCCAACGCGCTGCAGAAGCCGAAGCGCTTCTTCGGCGCCGCGCGCAACATCGAGGAAGGCGGCAGCCTCACCATCCTCGCCACCACGCTGGTCGATACCGGCAGCCGCATGGACGACGTCATCTACGAGGAATTCAAGGGCACCGGCAACCTGGAAATCCACCTCGACCGCAAGATGGCCGAGAAGCGCCAGTACCCCGCGATCAACGTCAACCGCTCCGGCACCCGCCGCGAGGAACTGCTGATGCCGCAGGACATCCTGCAGAAGGTGTGGGTGCTGCGGAAGCTGCTGTACCCGATGGACGACATGGAGGCGATGGAATTCCTGCTCGACAAGATCCGCGCGACCAAGAACAACGGTGAGTTCTTCGACTCGATGCGTCGCGGCTGAGCGCAAACAGGGAATCGTCTCCCTGTCGCGCCCGCTACGGGGTCGCACGTGCCGAGGCTCCGCCCTCCGCGGGCGCACACTCCGGCGATGGAATTCCTGCTCGACAAGATCCGCGCGACCAAGAACAACGGCGAGTTCTTCGACTCGATGCGTCGGGGTTGATGAAACGGCGGGGTTGATTCGTATTGCCGACTTCGCTATACTCTTCCGTTCTCCGAATTCGACCCGAAGGAATTGCCATGAAAGCCGGCATTCATCCCGATTACAAAGAAGTGACCGTCAACTGCTCCTGCGGCAGCACCTTCGTGACCCGCTCCACGCTGGGCAAGGAAAAGCTGCACGTGGAAGTCTGCGCTTCCTGCCACCCGTTCTACACCGGCAAGCAGAAGATCGTCGACACCGCAGGCCGCGTCGAGAAGTTCCGTCAGCGCTACGGCATGAAGTAAGCAGTACCTGCGCATCGAAAAAAAAGCGGCTTTGGCCGCTTTTTTGTTGCTCCGCGGGCCGACCAGGGCGGCTTTTCTTCGTCTTTGTCCCTGCCCGACGCTATCATTGGCCTCATGCCGACCCGAATGACAATGAATCCGGCCCTGCGCCGCATCGTGGCCGCCGTAGGCGGGGCCTTGGCGCTGACCCATTGCGCGCAGAATCCGGTCAGTGGAGACAAGGATTTCGTGTTGATGTCCGAAGCGCAGGAAATCCAGATGGGCGCGCAGGCGCACCAGGACGTGTTGAAGGAATACGCGCCGCTTGCCAACCCGGCCCTGCAGGCCTACGTCAACGAGGTCGGCCAGCGACTGGCGCAGCAGAGCCACCGGCCGCAGCTGCAGTGGCATTTCACCGTGGTCGACAGCCCCGACGTCAATGCCTTCGCGCTGCCCGGCGGCTACGTGTACATTACCCGCGGCATTATGGCCTACCTCAATTCCGAGGCCGAGTTGGCGGGGGTGATCGGACACGAGATCGGCCACGTCACCGCGCGCCACGGCGTACGCCAGCAAAGCGCGGCCACTGCGGTGGGGCTGGGGGCGGTGCTCGGCTCGATCCTGGTGCCGGGGATGAACAATCAGGCCGGTGCCTCGCTGTTGCAGACGCTGGCGCAGGCGTGGACCGCCGGCTACGGCCGCGAGCACGAACTGGAGGCCGATCGTCTCGGTGCCGAATACCTGGCCAGGACGCAATACGATCCGCAGGCGATGATCGAGGTCATCGGCGTGCTGAAAAACCAGGAGCTGTTCGCCGCCGAACAAGCCAGCCGCGACGGCCGCCAGCCGCGCAGCTACCACGGCACCTTCGATACCCACCCCGACAACGACGCGCGCCTGCAGCAGGTGGTCGGCGAGGCGGGCAAGTACCGCGTCGCCCTGCCGCGCGAAGGGCGCAACGATTACCTGCAGAAGCTGGCTGGCGTCTATTTCGGCGACAGCCCCGAGCAGGGCGTGATCCGCAACAATACGCTGTTGCACGAGAAGCTCGGTCTGGCGATGCAGTTTCCGCCCGGCTGGCGGGTACAGAACCGCCCTGACCGGGTGACGGCGCTGAGTCCGCAGGGCGATGCGCTGGTCGAGTTGCAGCCGGGGCCGAAAAATGACCGGCCGCTGGAAACCTTGCAACAGGGCGTCAAGCTCGACGCCGGCGCGCGCTACGACAGCGGCCACCTTGGCGGCTATCCGGCGGCTTTCGCTGCCGGCGCACAGCAGGGCAAGCCGGTGGTCGTGGCGGCCGTGGTGTTCAACGGCGCCCAGTACCTGATCGCCGGCATGACCCGCGACAAGCTGGTGTACGAGCGCGAGCGCGGCGTCCTGCGCGCCGCGATCAACAGCTTCCGCGCCATCACGCTGGCGGAGAAGCAGGCGGCCCGCCCCTATGTGCTGCAGTTGCTGAAGGCGCAGCCCGGCACGAAGATGGCCGCCCTCGCCAAACAGTCGCCACTCGGCGCCGAGGCCGAGGCCCAGCTGCGCCTGATGAACGACCTCTACCCCACCGGCGAGCCCAAACCGGGCCAACTGCTCAAAATTGTCCGCTAGGCCTCCGTTTTTCCTGCCGCATTTCGGTCTGCTGCTGCTCTGCGCGGCTTGGCTGCTGCCCGGCCTCGTCGGCCATGCGCCATGGAAGGGAGGCGACGGCGAGCACTTCATCGCGTTGTGGCTGTGGCAGCAACAGGGCATGCCGCTCGAAGCCGACCTGCCGCCGCTCTACTACTGGGTGGCGAGCGCCACCGCCTGGCTGACCTCGCCTTTTCTCGCCCTGGCCGACGGCGCGCGCCTGGCCTCGGGCCTGTTCGTCGCTTTGGCATTGCTGTTCACGGCACGCGCAGCGCAGGCCCTGTACGGCGAAGACATGCGCTGGGCAGCGGTGTTCACCCTGCTGGGCTGCGTCGGCCTGCTGGTGCGCGGGCACGAACTGAATGCCTACACGGCCGAACTGGCCGCGGCGGCGATGATGCTGGCGGGCCTTGCCGGCCTGCCGCAGCATGCACGCAGCGGCTGGCTGCTGGGCATCGGTGCGGCCCTGATGCTGCTGGCCGGCGGGGCGGCCGAGGCCCTGCTGTTCCTGCTGCTGGCGGCGCTGGCGCCGCTGCTGCTCGCCGACTACCGCAGCCCGCTGGCCCGGCGCGGGCTGGCACTGGGGATCGGCGTCGCAGCCGCCTGCGGTGCGGCGTGGATCGCATTCCTGGCGTCGCGCGAGCTGTCGCTGGTGGCCGCCCTGGATTTCGCGCGCTGGCAAAATCCTGCCGGCATGCGGCCTGACTACTATCCGGGCATCCTCGGCTGGTATGCCTGGCCGGCGTGGCCGCTGGCGGCCTGGGCGGTATACCGTGCGCGCCGCCAGTGGCGCACGCCGGGGACGCTGCTGCCGCTGCTGGCCTTCCTCGCCCTCATGCTGTTGTATGCGTTCGCAGCCCATCCCGGCGAGGAGCAGGGCCTGATCCTGCTGCTGCCGCTTGCCCTGCTCGGTGCGGCCGGTCTCGTCACCCTGCGGCGTGGCGCGGCCAATGCATTGCTGTGGTTCGCGCTCATGCTGTTCGGTTTCATCGGCCTGGTGTTCTGGGTCTACTGGAGTGCGCATGACCTCGGCAGCCCGGCGCGGCTGGCGCAGCGGCTCACCAAGCTGGGCATGACCGGCGTCGGCGAACTGCGGCCGTGGGCGCTGGCGCTGGGCGCGCTGGTTACCCTGGCGTGGATCGCCTTCCTCGCCCGCGTGCAGCGCTCGCCACTGCGTCCCATGCTGGTGTGGACCGCCGGCATGACCTTCATCTGGGTGCTGCTGATGGCGTTGTTCCAGGCGCCGCTCGACCGCCGTCTGTCCTATGCCAGCGTGGCGGCGGAATTGGCCGCCCGCGTGCCGCCCGGCGCCTGTATCCAGACGTATGCAGTGCGCCGCCAGCAGCGGCTGCTGCTGGCATATCACAGCGGCTATCGGCTGACGCCGGACGATGCCCGTTGCGACTGGCTGCTGATGGAGACCCGCAAGCGCGCCACCGAGCCGCCGGTGTGGGCCGGCTGGGTCAAGCAATGGGAAGGCGCGCGGCCGGGCGACCGCTCCGATCGCTTTCATCTCTATGTCCGTCGCTGAGGATGTCGCCGCCGTCATTCTGGCGGGCGGGCAGGGCCGGCGCATGGGTGGCGCCGACAAAGGGCTGGTCGACTACCAGGGGCGTCCGCTGATCGAATGGGCACTGGCCGCGCTCTCGCCGCAGGTCGGGGACATCGTCATCAGCGCCAACCGCAATCTCGCGCGCTACGCGGCCTACGGGCGCCGTGTGCTGCCCGACACCCTGCCGGATTTTCCCGGCCCGCTCGCCGGGGTGCTGGCGGCGCTCGATGCGGTGACGGCCGAATGGCTGCTGGTGGTGCCGTGCGATACGCCGCATCTGCCCCCCGACCTGGCCCTGCGTCTGCTCGGCGCGGCGCTGATCGAAAACGTGCCGCTGGCGGTGGCGGCGGACGAGATGCGGATGCACCACAGCTGCTTCCTCGTACGCACCGACCAGCGCGACACCCTGGCGGCCTTTCTGGCGCGCGGCGAGCGCGCGGTGCGCCACTGGCAGGCCGGGCTGTCGTCGGTGACGGTGCGCTTCGATGCCGCCTGCTTCGCCAACTTCAACGCGCCGGACGATCTTTCCGCACCGGACTGACTCGGCCGGCGCCGTATTTTTCTAGCCCTGCCGGCTCCCGGCGATCTGCACGCAGTACTGCTGCAGGTGTTCCGGCACGCCGGGCGGGCAGACCCCGCATTCGCGGTTGCCGGGCACGGCGTAGTCGATGAACTTGGGATAGGCAAGCTTGAGGTTGTTCATCAGCGCGACGAAATCCTCCAGCGTGCGCTCGCCGCCCAGCCGCGGATTGCGTGCCTTTTCCTGGCCGATGCTGCTGACGCGGCGCTGTTCGTAGTCGTGCGCCGGGTAGACCAGGGTGTCGTCATCGTAGGCAAACAGCTTGCCGCGTACGGATTCATACAGCGCGGCCGGGTCGCCGCTCTGGAAATCGGTGCGGCCGCAGGCCTCGATCAGCAATGCGTCGCCGGTGTAGAGGCGGCCGGCGTGGAAGTAGGCGAAGTGGTTGTCGGTGTGGCCGGGGGTGTGGATCGGCAGGAGTTCGAGCGAGCCCAGCCTGAACGGCACGCCGTCGACGATGCCGGTGTCGGTGCACGGCAGCGCGTCGAGTGCGGGGCCGGCGATGCGGCTGCCGGCAACTTCCTTGAGCTTTTTTCCCGAGGTGATGTGGTCGGCGTGGATGTGGGTCTCGACCGTCCAGGCGAGCCTGAGGCCGAGTGCGTTCACCTCGGCGAGGTCGCGTTCCCAGGTCGGCAGCACCGGGTCGATCAGCAGCGCCTGACCCGTCTCCTCGCAGCCGAGCAGATAGGTGTAGGTGCTGGAAACGGGTTCGAACAGTTGTTTGAAGATCATGCGCGTCTCCTGAGGGATCTCAGGATGCGGCAAGCACCTCGTCCAGAAGTTCCACCCAGTGCTTCACCGGGAGTGCAGTGCCCGACTGCAGGTGGGTGAGGCAGCCGATGTTGGCGGTGGCGATCAGCTCGGGTGTGCCGGCGGTCAGATGGCGGAGCTTGCGCGTCTTCAGCTGGCCGGAAATTTCCGGCTGCAGGATCGAATAGGTGCCGGCCGAGCCGCAGCAGAGGTGCTTTTCCGCGACGGGCGTGAGTTCGAAACCGGCGTCGGCGAGCAGCGCTTCGACGTCGCCCGTGAGCTTCTGGCCATGCTGCAGGGTGCACGGCGGGTGGTAGGCGATTTGTTTGGCGGTGAGCGGTGAGCGGTGAGCGGTGAGTGGCTTCAGCGCGTCGCGCTCGGCGACGAGGATCTCCGAAATGTCCTTGGTCGCGGCCGAGACCCGCGCGGCTTTTCCGGCGTAGTCGGGATCGCCGCGCAGCAGCCAGCCGTAGTCCTTCACCATCACGCCGCAGCCGGAGGCGGTCATCACGACGGCCTCGACGCCGACGTCGAGATGCGGCAGCCAGGCGTCGATGTTGCGCCGCGCCGCGGCGAGCCCGGCGGCGCTGTCATTGAGATGGTGTGCCAGTGCGCCGCAGCAGCCGGCTTCCGGCGCGGCGATCAGCGAAATGCCGAGGCGGTCGAGCACGCGCGCGGTGGCGGCGTTGATGTTGGGCTTGAGGCCGGGCTGCACGCAGCCCTGCAAGACCAGCATGCGGCGCGCGTGGCGTGGCGCCGGCCAGTCGCCGGCAGATTCGGCGGGCGGAACCTGTGCCTTGAGGGGGCCGGGCAGGAGTCCGCGCACGGTCTGGCCGAGCTTCAGCGCGGTGTTGAACAGCAGCGGCGTGCCGAGGCCGGTTTTCAGCGCGGCGCGCGTGGCGTTTTCGACGGGGCTGCGGCCGACTTTTTCCTCGACGAGGTGACGCCCGATGTCGAGCAGCTTGCCGTATTCCACGCCCGACGGGCAGGTGGTCTCGCAGTTGCGGCAGGTGAGGCAGCGGTCGAGATGCAGCTGGGTCCTGGCGGTCGGCGTTGCGCCCTCGAGGACCTGCTTCATCAGGTAGATGCGGCCGCGCGGCGAGTCGAGCTCGTTGCCGAGAATCTGGTAGGTGGGGCAGGTGGCGAGGCAGAAGCCGCAATGCACGCAATTGCGCAGAATGCGCTCGGCGGCCTCGCCCTCGGGGGTGTTGCGCAAGGAATCGGCGATGTGGGTCTGCATGTCAGAACTCGGGAACCAGCCGGCCGCGGTTGAAGATGCCGCGGGGGTCGAAACGCTGCTTGAGCGCACGCTGCAGCGCCAGCATGGCGGGGGGGAGCGGCGCAAACACCCCATCGGACGGTGCGTCGCCACGGAACAGCGTGGCGTGACCGCCGGCTGCCTGCGCCGCTTCGCGCAGCCGCGCGGCGGGCTGATCGGACGCCAGCCAGCGCACCGCGCCGCCCCATTCGATCCACTGCGCCTCGCCCAGCTTCAGCGGCGGCGTGGTCGGCTTGACCGCCAGCCGCCACAGCGGGCGCTTGTCGAAGAAGGGCGTCGCCTGGTCGCGCAGGCGCTGCCAGAAGGCGGCGGCGTCCTTCAGCACCGTGCCGCCGAGCTTTGCCTGGGCGGCGTGCACTGCGGGCGTCGCGCCCGACAGGCGCACCGTCAGCAGGCCGGCGTGCCACGAGGTTGCCGACAGCGGCAGCGGCTGCCCGGCCCACTGGTTCATCTTCAGGATTGCCGCGGCTTCGTCGAGTTCGAACTGCAGCGACATCTCTTCCGCGGGTTTCGGCAGCACCTTGAGCGAGACTTCGGTGAGGAGGCCGAGCGTGCCGAGTGCGCCGACCATCAGGCGCGACACGTCGTAGCCGGCGACGTTCTTGATCACCTGGCCGCCGAAGCGCAGCGGCTGGCCGGTGCCGTCGATGATGCGCACGCCGAGCACGAAGTCGCGCGCCGCGCCGGCGTAAGGGCGCCGCGGGCCGGACAGCCCGGCGGCGATACTGCCGCCAAGCGTGGCCTGGATCGGGGTGGCGGCGGCCTGAGTCGTGGCGGGGCGGCCGGCGAGGGGGAATTCGCCGAAGTGCGGCGGCTCGAACGCCAGCATCTGGTTCTGCCCGGCGAGCAACGCCTCGATTTCGGCGAGCGGGGTGCCGGCGCGTGCGGTCAGCACCAGTTCCTTGGGCTGGTAGTCGATCACGCCGGTGAGCGCACGGGTGCTGAGTACCTCGCCCTCATCGGCGTTGCCGTAGAAGGATTTGCTGCCGCCGCCCTGGATGATCAGCGGCGAACCGGTCTCGTGGGCGGCGCGGATGCGTTCGATCAGGGTGTCCAGCATCAGAACCTCGGCAGCTCGGGATGCGGCAGCTGGCCGCCGTGCACGTGCATCGCGCCCCATTCGGCACAGCGATGCAGTTCGGGTACCGCCTTGCCGGGATTGAGCAGTTTGTCGGGGTCGAACGCCGCCTTCACCTCGTGGAAGCGCACGAGCTCCGGCGTGGAAAACTGCGCGCACATCTGGTTGATCTTCTCGAGCCCGACGCCATGCTCGCCGGTGATGGTGCCGCCGACCTCGACGCACAGCTCGAGGATCTTGCCGCCGAAATGCTCGGCCTTGGCGAGTTCGCCGGGCTGGTTGGCGTCGAACAGGATCAGCGGGTGCAGGTTGCCGTCGCCGGCGTGGAAGACGTTGGCGACCCTGAGGCCGAATTCGTCGCTCATCTCACTGATGCGGCGTAGCACATGCGGCAGCTGCGCGCGCGGGATGGTGCCGTCCATGCAGTAGTAATCGGGCGCCAGCCGCCCCACCGCGGGAAAGGCCGCCTTGCGGCCGGCCCAGAATTTCAGGCGCTGCTCCTCGCTGTCGGCGGTGCGGATCTCGGTCGCGCCGGAGGCTTCGAGCACCTGGCGTACGGTGTAGATGTCGGCCGACACTTCCTCGTTGACGCCGTCGACCTCGCACAGCAGCAACGCCTCGGCCATCGGATAGCCGGCGTGGACGAAGGCCTCGGCGGCCTCGATCGCGAGCCGGTCCATCATTTCCAGCCCGGCGGGGACGACCCCGGCGGCGATGATGTTGCCGACCGCGGCGCCGGCCCTGGCGACGTCGTCGAACGCCGCCAGCACCACCTGCGCGCGCTCGGGACGTGGCAGGAGCTTGACCGTGACCTCGGTGATGACCGCGAGCATGCCTTCGGAACCGGTCAGGAGCGCGAGCAGGTCGTAGCCGGGCGCGTCGAGCGATTCATTGCCGATCTCGAGCGTTTCGCCGGTGATCGTCAGCGCGCGCAGCTTGAGGATGTTGTGCACCGTCAGGCCGTATTTCAGGCAGTGCACGCCGCCCGAGTTCTCGGCGACGTTGCCGCCGATCGAACAGGCGATCTGCGACGAGGGATCGGGCGCGTAGTAGAGATTGTGCTGGGCGACGGCCTCCGAGATCGCGAGATTGCGTACGCCGGGTTCGACCACCGCGGTGCGGGCGAGCGGGTCGATCGATTTGATCCGGTTGAGCTTCGCCAGCACCAGCAGCACCGCGCCGTCGACCGGCAGCGCACCAGCGGCCAGCCCGGTACCGGCGCCGCGCGCCACTACCGCGACCTGCTCCGCATGGCATAGCTGCAGCACCGCCGCCACCTGCGCTTCGTCTTCCGGCAGCACCACCACGTCGGGAACGTTGCGGTAGGCGGCGAGGCCATCGCTTTCGAAGGGCACGAGATCCTCGCGCGCATTGAGGACGCAGTGGGGGGGCATGGCGCTGCGCAGCTTGGACAGGAAGGCGGGACTGAGCATGGCTGAGGGGCGAAGGTTCAGGCTGCGAGTTTAGCCGGGCTGGCCTGCGCGTGCGAGGGTGCCAGCCGCCGGTAGGCTTCGGCGAGCGCGCCGTCGCCGCCGACGTTGCCGGGGAAGATCACGACCGGCAGTGTCGGCAGGCGGTGCCAGGGTGGCGTCTGCACCACGGTGACGCCGGGCAGGATCTGCCCCAGCACGCGCGATGCGGTCAGCTTGAGTCCGGTCGACAGCACGTCGTTGGACGTGATGCCACCCTTGCTGATGAGGAAGCCGAGCGTCTCCGGCAGCCGCTGCACCACGTCCATCAGCGTGCCGGATACCGCCTCGCCGAAGGCCAGGCGTTCGGCAGTGCTGGCGAACTGCAATTCGGCGCGGCTGGTAAACACCACCGGGGTGAGGCCCTGCGCGTGGGCGTGGGCGATGCTCGTGGTCAGTTCGTCGACTACGGCGGTACGCCCGGCCGGTAGCCGGCTGACATCGAGCGGCAGGCCGATGACGCCGCGTTCCTTCAGGAGCTGCGTGAGCTGTGCCGTGGTCTTGGCGACGTGCGAGCCGACGACGATGGCGCCGGGGCGGCCGTCGCGCACCAGGGTGGCGAAGGCCTCGGCTGCGACGGGCTGCGGCGGCAGCTTCGCCAGCGCGGTCAGCAGCGAAGCGGCGCTGCGGAACAGCAGACGTTTTCCGTCTGCGGCGGCTTTCAGCACGGCGTCGGCGAAAATCCGGTAGTCGCCCGCGGACTCGCCGTCGATCACGCCGGTCGCGTTGTCGTGCAGCGCGGTCAGCCACGTCCTTGCCTTGCCTGCGCGCAGATCGGCCAAAGTCAGGCGTTGTACCGAAGCGGCAGCGACGCGGCCGCCGGTTTTCTCGGCGACGTAGTCGGGGAGGTACGCCGTCGTGTAGCCGAACACCGAGTCGCGCGCGAATTCGGTCTCGTGGGTCGGCACCGGCTGGCCGTCGACCATCAGGTAATGCGTGCTGTCGCGCGTGATGCGCCCGCCCTCGAAGAACGCGGGCGTCAGGAGCGTCGCGTCGAACGGCCCGAGCACGGCGTTCATGACGTCGGTCTCGACCGGGTAGTGGCCGCGCAGGGTCGAGTCCGAGCGCGACACGAACAGCACCGGGCCGGTGTAGTCGGCGAGCGCGGCCTTGAGGTTTTCGCACACCTCGCGCGTCACCGCGGCGGCGCGCGCAGCGTCCATGCCGCGCGTGTTGGTGAGCACGAAGAACAGCGGGGCCGCGTCGGCCAGCGCCGTCTTCAGCGTGGCGACGTCCCAGCGTGTCAGCAGCAGACAGGAATGCACCGTCTGCGAGCCGGTGGGGTCGTCGTCGAGAACGATGATTTTAGGGTTCATGGGAGAAGCCTTTTTTGTCCGCGAATACCCGAAGGGCATAAAGGACGCGAAGAAACGCGAAGGAAAATCAAAGAAAGGATCCTGGATTCACACTTCGACACCGTTTGGTTTTCTTCGCGCCCCTTCGCGCATTTCGCGGAAAAAGTTTTTAAGCCGAAACGCGCTCCAGCATCGCCAGCGCGCGCTCGTGCATCGCCTGCGCGTTCATGCCGTTGAAGTCGAACAGCTGCTGCGGGCTAGCGGTGGTTTCGCCGCGCTTCCAGCAGAACACGTCGCGCTCGCGGGCCTGGCTGCGCAGCAGGACGGGCTCCAGCGGGCCTGCGGGCCCGCCGGTGACGCCGATCAGCGCATCGCCGTGGAACATCGCACGGAAGGCGTCGTCGTCCATGAAGCGGCCGTCGGGCTCCGACACGCTGTCCCACAGCACGTCGCTCGGGCGGTACAGGCGGCGCGGGTTGACCACGGCGACGATGCGCGAGCCGATGCCGGTTTCGGCCAGCTTCTCGGCGGCGGCGAACACCGGTTGCAGCACCATGTCGCCGGTCACCGCGAACACCACGGTGTGCGAGCCGCGGGTCTCCTTCAGCACCATCGCGCCGTCGTCGATCGCCTGGCGGCTCTGCGCCATCGTTGCGTGGACCGGCAGCGGCGACTTCGACGCGGTGATGACGATGCCCTTGTTGTGCTGGCGCAAGGCCCAGTCGTAGCTCGCCTGGATCATGTTGGCATCGACCGGGAACAGCGGGTAGACGTTGCCGTTGCGCATCATCGCGGCGAAGTAGCTCTCGATCTCGGGGCGCTGGTGGGTCCAGCCGTTGCGGCCCTGCTCGAGCGCGCCGGCGGTGAACAGGCACACCGTGGCGGGCGTCGCGCGGCGCAGCTCGGCCATCGCCTGCGTCACCGTCTGCCAGATCGGCAGGCCGTTGATCGCGAAGGACTCGTAGCTGCACCACAGGCTGCGGCCGCCGAACAGCGACACGCCCACCGCGAGGCCGGCGCAGGCGTCTTCGTTCAACGGCTCGTACACCTGGCCGGACGGTCCCTGGAAGTAGAGGTCGTCGGCGGTCGGGTGGCGGATCGTCAGCGCCTTGTTGATGTTGGCCATGCCCGACGCCTCGTTGCCGTCGGCGTTGGTGACGACGAACAGCGGGTCGCGCTTGCCGACCTCGCCGACCACGTGGCCGAAGGCGGTGGTCGGAATGTGGTTCTCGCCGACTGTGAATTCGGTCAGCGGCAGGCCGTCGAGGCTGGGCAGCGCGCGCACGCTCTCGGTCACCGCGATCTTTGCGGCAGGACCGCCGCCGGCATGGCGGAAGTTTTCGCGGGTCACCTTCCACGCCTGGATCGGCAGCGCGCGGCGCTGCAGCCCGCCTTTCACGTCGTCGGAGTCGAGCGTGTGGTGGGCGTAGAGGTTGTGCGACTTGGCACCGGTGGCGTGAACGCCCGCGCCTTTCAGCTGCTTGACGATGAGGCAGGCGCGGCGGCCGCTCAATGCGCTCTTCGCGGCGGCGTCGGCGGCCTTGAGGATGGCGCCGGTGAAGGCCATGCGCGCGGCGAAGCCGAAGGTCGTGCTGTCCGCATACACCGGCGCGTCAGGCGTGTCGGCGAAGTCGCGGGCGTCGACCAGGTGCACCTCGTCGAAGCCATGGGCGCGCCAGTAGGCGGCCATGCGGCCGTTGTCCCACAGCGACACCATGCTGTGGTGCTCCTGCGAATAGCCGTTCCACACCAGCACCGGCAGATAGTTGGTGACGTCCGGATAGGCGGTGGCGAAATGCTGGAACGCGCTCATGATGTAAGGCTCGCCGAGACCGCCGTCGCCGATGGTCACCGGGAACAGCTTGTCGCGGTTCAGGTAGGCGCCGGCCAGCGCGAAGTGCTGGCCCTGGCCCAGTGGACCTGCGGGCGCCAGCAGGCCGGGGATCGCGCCGGAGAGATGGCCCAAGAGGCCATGGCGCTCGCGGAAGCGCGTGCGCATCTCGGCCACGCTATGGATGCCCATGTCTTCCAGCGAGGTGTCGAGGAACATCGCCGAATAGAAGCCGGGTGCATGGTGGCCGACCTCGGTCACCATGTTGCGGTGACCCAGCAGATGCAGCGCTGCGACCGCGTCGGCGCTCGAGGCGAAACCGCCCGGGTGGCCCGAGGACTTGCTGCCGGTGACCTGCAGCGTCAAATAGCGCAGCGCGTCGGCGGCGAGCAGGGTCTGGTAGATCGACGCCTCGCTGGTGGCGTCGGGCAGCGCGGGCTGGCCGGGGCCGAGCAGCGGCGCGGCGCCCAGGCGGTCGATCTCGGGGAAGCTGTCGGCGAAATACTGGATGCCCTCGCAGAAGGCAGGCAGGGTTTCGGGGGTGGACTGCATCTGGGCGCTCATGGCGGATCCTTTCACAATATGAAAATGTTTCACATGATGTGAAACGATGGGCGTATTGAAGCAGTAAACTGCAAGCAATTTCACAATGCGCAATAAATTTTCATTCTATGAAAAACGGAAACTCCTCCATTCAGGTACTCGACCGCGCGATGGCGCTGGTCGGCGTGCTGGCGCGTTCACCGGGACCGGTGAGCCTGACCCGGTTGGCCAGCGAATCCGGCCTGCACACGGCCAGCGCGCACCGCATCCTCGGCGCGCTGATGGTGCATGGCCTGATCGAAAAGACCGGCGCCGGCGAATACGACCTCGGCGTGCGCTGGCTCGAAATCGGCAATCGCCTGAGGGCTCGTTTGAATATTAGACAGGTGGCGATGCCTTTCATGCAGCAATTGGCCCAGGCGACCGGCGAGACGGTCAACCTGATCGTGCGGCGCGGCGACGAGGCGGTCTACGTCGAACGCGTGTCGGGCGGGCAGACGCTGATCCAGGTGGTGCAGGTGGTCGGCGCACACGCGCCGCTGCACGTCACCGCAGTGGGCAAGATCTTCCTTGCCGAAGACAGCGCCAGCGGCGTGATGGGCTATGCCGAGCGCACCGGGCTGCCGGCCTACACGCCGAACACGCTGACCACGCTCGACAGGCTGCGCGGCGAACTGGAAATCATCCGCCGCGAACACCTGGCCTACGACCGCGAGGAAGCCGAACTCGGTGTGGCCTGCATCGGCGCACCGATCCGCGACGCCGAGGGCAAACTGGTCGCCGGGCTGTCGATTTCGGCCCCGGCCGATCGTCACAAGCCGGGCTGGGCCGAGGCCGTCAGCAAGGCAGCCGCGCAGACCGGCGCTGCGCTGGGCTATCACGTCGAATCCTGAAAACGCGCGGCCGGACGAACCCAGCCGAAATCCCTTGCCGCGCACGGGCTTTGTTGGCAATGTGGCGGCCATGATCGCCGCCGCCCCCGCCACCCGCTACGAAATCGCCGCCTGGCTGCTGATGGCGGCGGGCCTCTTGGTCACGCTGAAGCTGCATCTGATGCCCGCGCTGCTGGCGGGCCTGCTGGTGTCGCAGCTGGTGCATCTTCTGGCGCCGCGCTTCGTCATCGGGCGGCTCGACCACGTCTGGGCCAAGGTGCTGGTGGTGTCGCTGATCACCCTCGCGGTGCTGGGCGCGCTGGGCGGCGTGACCGCCGCGGTGATCCTCTACCTGCGCACCGAAGGCGGCCTGGCCGGCCTGCTGACCAAGATGGCGGAAATCATCGAGAACTCGCGTGAGCTGCTGCCGCTGTGGGCGGCGGCCTGGCTGCCGCAGGGCGACGAGTCGGTGATCCGCGCCGCGCTGGTCGAATGGCTGCGCACCCATGCGCAGGACATCCGCAAGCTGAGCGGCGACGCCGGCCGCGGCCTGCTGCACTTCATCATCGGCCTCATCATCGGCAGCTTCGTCGCCTTGCGCGAAGCGCGTGCCCATCAGTCGCTGGCGCCGCTGGCGCAGGCCATGACCGAACGCGTGAACCGCCTGGGCGACGCCTTCCGCCGCGTGGTGTT
Source organism: Pseudomonadota bacterium (assembly GCA_041639215.1). Taxonomy (GTDB): domain Bacteria; phylum Pseudomonadota; class Gammaproteobacteria; order Burkholderiales; family Thiobacillaceae; genus Thiobacillus. The sequence continues at coordinate 266,329 of JBEQCP010000001.1, forward strand.
CGCGCAGGTGCGCATCTCGGCGCTGAACGCTTTCCTGACCGGCGTCTACCTGATGGCGGTGCTGCCGGCGTTCGGCGTGCATCTGCCCTTCACCAAGACCATGATCGTCGTCACCTTCCTCGTCGGCCTGCTGCCGGTACTGGGCAACCTGATCTCCAACACAGTCATCGTCATCATCTCGCTGTCACATTCGCTGCACGTCGCGGCGGCCTCGCTGGCCTTCCTCGTCGTCATCCACAAGCTCGAATATTTCGTGAATGCCCGCATCATCGGCGGTCAGATCCAGGCGCGCGCGTGGGAGCTGCTGATCGCCATGCTGGCGATGGAAGCCGCGTTCGGCGTGCAGGGCGTCATCGCCGCGCCGATTTTTTACGCCTACATCAAGAAAGAACTGTCAGATCGGGGGTTGATCTAGAGCCTGTTTCCGCAGGGTTCATGTCCCGCGCCATAGCCATTTGGGGTAAAGTGCTAGGCGCTCGCCGCGCCGCTTGGTCATCCAAACGAGCGGTGGGCAACAACGCAATTTGCCCCAAATGGCTATGGCCCTTCGGGTTGCCTCCAGAAAGAGCGCTTGCTTTGTCGCGCGGCTCGCCAATGGATCACCATTGGTTTCGCCTCGCTTCGCGCATCCGCTCTTTCTGGATGCAACGCGGGGCATGAAACCTACGGAAACAGGCTCACATGTCCAACGACACCGAATCACTCGTCATCACCGCCAGCGGCGAAGACAAAATCGGCCTGGTGGAGAACTTCACCCGCCGCATCGCCGACAGCGGCTGCAACATCGGGGAGTCGCGCATGGCCGCGCTGGGCGGCCGTTTCGCCCTGTTGATGCGGGTGACCGGCAGCTGGGATGCGCTGGCCAAGCTGGAGGCACGCCTGCCTGCGGTCGGCGAAGAACTCGGGCTGTCGATCATCCAGCAGCGTACCCGCCCGGTGCGCGCCGACAAGCCGCTGATTCCCTACATGGTCGAGGTCACGGCGCTCGACCAGCCGGGCATCGTCAACAGCCTGGCCAATTTCTTCGCGCGCCTGCACATCAACATCGAGGCGCTCGACACCCAGACCTATCCGGCCCCGCACACCGGTGCGCCGATGTTCGCCGTGCACATGACGCTCGGCATTCCGGCCGACGCGCATATCGCCACCCTGCGCGGCGATTTTCTCGACTACTGCGACGACCAGAACCTCGACGCGACCTTCGAGCCGGTGCGGGGCTGAGGATGCCGACATGAAGACAAACTTGAAACTCGCCCTGCTGCTCGCACTCCTCGCCGCCGGCCCGGTGCAGGCCGGCCCCTATTCGGACGAGCTCGGCAAATGCCTGGTGGGTTCGACCACAGCGGCCGACAAGGGCGCGCTGGTGAAATGGATGTTCGCCACCGCCGCCCTGCACCCGGCAGTGAAGTCGATCGCCACGGTGACGCCGGAGGAGCGCACCGGCTTCAACCGTGATACTGCGCGCCTGTTCGAGCGGCTGGTGACCGAGGCCTGTCGCGTGCAGACGCAGCAGGCGGTGAAATACGAAGGCGCCGTCGCGCTGCAGAACGCATTCCAGCTACTGGGCCAGGTCGCGGCACGCGAACTGTTCGCCGACCCGGCGGTGGCCGGCGGCCTGTCCGAACTCGAGCGGCACTTCGACCGCGAGAAACTCGAACAGGCGTTCGGCTCCGCGCAATAGGCGGTCCCGGGAACTCGGCCGGCTGACGCCGGCTCTGTGTGCAATCGACTTCACACAAGGAACTGTCTCATGCCCAGCCTGCTCATCATCGCCCACGGCAGCCGCCGTGCCGCCTCCAACGACGAAGTGCGCACGCTCGCCGACGCCGTGCGCGCCCAGGCCGGCGCGACCTGGGCGCATGTCGAAACCGCCTTTCTGGAGCTGGCCGAGCCGAGCATTCCAGACGGTCTCGCAGCGCTGGCGGCAAAAGGCGCCACCGACATCGTGGCGTTTCCCTATTTCCTCGCGGCCGGCACCCACGTGGCGCAGGACATTCCCGAAGCCATCGCCGAATTTTCCGCTGCCCATCCCGGCGTCGCGGTGCGGCTGGCGCCGCATCTGGGCGCATCGGCTGCGCTGCCCGGCGCCATTCTAAGCGTCGCTGCCTGATCACTCGCCTTCGCTGACGCTGAGTTCGATGTAGACCATCGGCATCACGTCGTCGCGCCGGTCCTGGCGCGGCTGGCTGCGCACCAGCGCCGCCTCGACGCGCGCTGCCTGCAGCGCGGCGCGGTCGATGACCGCCGGATAGAGGCGGCAGTGCTTTTCGATCATTTCGGCCTGCTGGCAGGCGCTCGTCTCGAGCGCGCCGCGGGTGGCGTCGTCAAGATGCGGCAACAGCAGCATCCACGGCGCCTGCCAGGCGTGGTAGTCATGCACCAGACGGGTGTGCGCCGCGTCCATCCCGGCGGTGGCGATGAAAAGCGGCGGGAAGGCGTCGGCTTCCAGCACGCACCCGCGCAGGTGCTCGCCGCCCTTCAATGTGTGCAGGCCAAGGCCGGTGCCGTCGTCGGAACGACGGAACCATTGCACCACGCCGCTGGCCAGGCCGTTCACGTAGCGTGTCAGATAGACGCCGGCCGATTCGGCGAGGCCAGCGATCGCCGTGCTCTGGAAGCGTTCCTGCGCGGCGATGCCGGCGCGCCAGTCGAGCGGGGGCTGGGTGTCGGTCTCGCTGTCGTTGCGCACGCTGTGCAGCAGCGCGAGCGGCCGCTCGTCGCGGTCGAGCAACCACAGCTCGAACTGGTCGCGGAACTGGAAGGGGACGTCGCGGTGCACCCGGCGCAGGTGTTCGTAGACCACCGCGCCCATGTGTTCGAGCCGCCTGAAATCGTCGGACGGATAGAGCGGGCCGCGTTTCAGGCCCTTCTCGGCCGACCAGTGGCCGTAGCGGATGTCGGAGATCTGGGCGCGCTTGCCGGCGCGGCCGAGGCCGTCGAGCAGGGCGTCGTTGGCGACGTAGATATCCCAGTCGATGCCGTCGGTCGTCACTGCCTCGGCTGATTCATATCGAATGACGTGCACCACCCCGCGAAACGGGTTGAGCAGGCGCTGGGCGTAGCATTCGATCTGCATGCGTCCACTTTACATCACGTGGACGCGCATTCAAGACGGCGGCCGCGTGGTTTCGCTGCCGGCGGTGCGCATCCAGGCGAACAGCGAGCCGCGCATCGCCTCCTCCACCGACATGTCGATCGGCTGCACCCATTCGCGCGGCACGAACAGCGTATAGCCGCCGATCATGTAGCCCATCGGCAGATAGACCGCGACGCGGTCGCCGGGCAGGAAGCCTTCTGGCAGGTCGTCGACGCCCTGCCGGGTGATCAGGCCCACCACCTCGAGATCATGTCCCGGCATGCGCAGGATGACCACCGTCTGCTGTGCGGCGGCATCGCGGCGTGGCGCGAAATAGTCGGCGAAGTCCTTGAGCGAGGAATAGATGCTCTTCACCACCGGCAGATTGGTGAAGGGCAGTTCCACCAGCGACAGCAACCGGCCGACGCCACGCTGCGACACCAGCACGCCGAGCAGGACGATGCCGAGGACGCCCAGCACCAGGCCCATTCCGGGCACGTAGTGCTCGCCGATCAGGGGCCGCGTCAGCCGCATCGCCAGCGTCTCGCTCCAGCTGAGGAAGAGATAAAGCAGATAGACCGTCAGGCCGAGCGGCAGGGCGGTGATCAGGCCACGCAGGAAGTATTGGGTGATGCGTTTCGTCAATGTGCTGGGGCCGGGCTGGCCATAAAATGTCGAAGCGGGTAGCGTTAGCATAACAGCCGCAGACGACCGGATTGAGGTCCTGCCGGAACCGAATTGACGACATGATCATCCTTTTGGAGGAGCAAGCCATGAAAGCCACCATTCCCACCCTGACCGTCTTCGTTCTGCTGACCGGCTGCGCCGGCGGCCCCACGGCCGAAGAACAGGCCGCCATGGCGGCCGACGCCCGCAAGGCGTCCGGCACGCTGATCCAGAAGCTCGGCGGCGAGCTGAAGGCGGCACTCGGTGAAAAGGGGCCGGATGGCGCGATCGGCGTATGCAAGGAGCGCGCACCGCAGATTGCGGCCGAGGTGTCGAAGCAGTCCGGTTTCGAGGTCAAGCGCGTCAGTCCGAAGAACCGCAATCCGGCCGGCGTGCCCGACGCCTGGGAGGCCGAGGCGCAGGCCGGGCTGGAAAAACGCCTCGCAGCCGGCGAAAAGCCGGAAACCCTCGATACCTGGCAGGTCGTCAGCACGCCGACCGGCAAGCAGTTCCGCTACGCCAAGGCGCTGCCGGTGCAGCCGCTGTGCCTGACCTGCCATGGCGATGCGGCCGCCATTCCGGATGGGGTGAAAGCGCGCCTTGCCGCCGAATACCCGCTCGACAAGGCCACCGGCTACGCGCCCGGCATGGTGCGCGGCATCGTCTCGGTCAAGCGCGCCCTGTAGTGCTGGTAAAAATTTGCCAGGGAGGCTTCAGACCCGCTCGGCATTGCCGATTACCCACACGATGCGCCCGAATTTGTCGTGGAGGAATGTAACGTGCTGAATCGTCTTGTCGGAATGTTCAACCGGGAGCAGGAAGCCGTGCCCGCGCAGCGGGCCGTGGCGGCCGAAGCGGAAGCCGCAGCCAGGCCGGCAGAAAAGGAAAAAGCGCCCTCGGTGATGCGCCGCGAGGCCATGCTGGGGCGCGATCAGAAGGTCGCTGCCTACACTTTCATGCTGCGCCGTGCACTCGACGAAGCACATGACGCGAGCCTGCCCGACGTGCAGCGTCTGTATGACGAAACCCTGCTCGGCAACCTGCAGCGCATGGATATCGCGCGCCTGCTGGGCCAGCGTCAGGCGTTCGTGCCGATCGCGCCTGCCAGCCTGAGTCTTCCTGTCATCGACAGCTGGCCTGCCGCCGGTACGGTGTGGATGCTCAAGCTCGACGCCCTGACCGAGGCCGACGCGTCGCTGCCTGGCCGCGTGACGGAACTGAAGACGCGCGGCTTCCAGTTCGCCGTGGCGGCCGACGAAGTGATGCGGCCGGAACGCCATGCGCTGCTGCAGCTGGCGGACTATGTGCTGATGGACGTCAGCAGCGAGGATATCCCGGCCATCACCGTACAGCTCGCGGCGATCTCCAAGCTGGCGACAGGCAGGAAATTCATTGCCACCGGGGTGCAGACGCTGGAAGCGTTCCATATGTGCCACAAGCTGCAGTTCGCCCATTTCATGGGCCCCTTCATCACTCGCCACGAGAATCTCGGCAGCCCGGTCATGGGCCCGTCGCGCGCCAAGGTGCTGGACCTGATGAACCGCGTGCGTACCGGCGCCGAGCAGGCCGAACTCGCCGCGCACTTCCGCCAGGATCCCGCGCTGTCGGTGCGCCTGCTGCGCTACGTCAACTCGCCCGGCATGGGCCTGATGAACAAGATCGGCGGCATCGAGCAGGCGCTGATGGTGATGGGGCAGGACAAGCTCTACCGCTGGCTGACGCTGGTGCTGTTCACCGGCGGCCAGGCCCAGGAACTCGACCATGCGCTGCTGGAAAACGCCCTGGTGCGCGCGCGCGTCGCCGAGCAGCTGGCCGGCCGTGCGCTGTTCGCCAAGGCGCGCGACGAGATCTTCGTCGCGGGGCTGTTCTCGCTGCTCGACGTGGTGATGCGCATGCCGATGGAGCAGGTGTTGAAGCAGATCAGCCTGCCGGCCGAGATCACCGAGGCGATCACTGCGCGCCGCGGACCGTATGCGCCCTACCTCGCGCTGGCGATCGCCTGCGAGCAGGACGACCAGAGCAGCATCGAGGCGCTGGCCAAGCAGATCGGTCGCGACGTCGCCGACATCAACGGCGTGCACATGGACGCGCTGCTGTGGGCGCAGCAGCTGTCCGGCGACGTCTGAAAAAACCATCCGCGCCCGGCATGGCGGACGCCTGGTGCGTCTACATGCTGCACTGTGCCGACGGCACGCTCTATACCGGCATCACCACCGACGTGGCGCGTCGCCTCGCCGAGCATAACGGCGACGGCGCGCCCGGGGCCCGCTATACCCGCAGCCGGCGCCCGGTCGTGCTGGCCTACGTCGAGCCTGCAGCCAACCGGGCCGCTGCGGCGCGCCGCGAGGCGGCGATCAAGCGCCTCGACCGCACGCGCAAGTGGGCGCTGTGCGGCCTCACCTCCCCTACCGCTGAATCCTAACTGCCGCTGTTGCCGTTGAGCCGCATCTGCAGCTGCGGCAGCGCGGCCTCGGCCTCGCGCCGTCCGGCCTCGATCGCCTGCTCCGCGCGATGGAATTCCATCAGCCCCAATTCGGCGAGCAGCGGCGTCACCAGCACGTCAGCCGGCTCGCCCGCCAGGCGGCTGCGTGTGATCAGCACCTGCATGATGTTGATGCTGGAAGCCAGCACGTCGAGCATGGCGGGCGGCCGCGGGCCCTCGTCGGCGTTGAAGCCGAGTTGCGACATGCCGTTCTGGATGCGCGCCATCACCGTCTCGGCCAGCGTGTCGGGTGCCTGCGCATCAGCATTGCGCGTCGTCCTCGCCGGCTTCGGTTTCAGGTGGCGGCCCAGCAGATCGGCGTTGAGGTCGACCGCGATCACGATATCCGCGCCCATCGCCCGCGCGAGCGACACCGGCACCGGGTTGACCAGACCGCCGTCGACCAGCCAGCGGCCGTCGTGCTGCACCGGCGTGAACAGTCCGGGCAGTGCGATCGAGGCGCGCACCGCGTCGGTCACACGGCCTTCGCGCAGCCACACCTCGCGCCCGCGTTGCAGGTCGGTGGCGACCGCGCCGAAGGGGCGTGCCAGCGCATGGATGTCACGGTCGACGAAATGCTCGCGGAAGAAGGCGATCAGTTTTTCGCCCTTGATCAATCCGCCGCCGAGCGAGAAATCGAGGAAGCTCACCACCGTCTGCAGCCTGAGGCTTTTCACCCAGGACTCCAGCCGGTCGAGCTCCCCACCCACGTAGGCGGCGCCCACCAGCGCGCCGATCGAGGTGCCGCAGACGATGTCCGGCTCGACTCCGGCGTCGGCGAGCGTGCGGATGACGCCGATGTGGGCCCAGCCGCGTGCGGAGCCGCCGCCGAGGGCGAGACCGATGCGGGGGCGCTGGAGTGTCTTCATGTTGCGTTCAGTCCGCCTCGCGTTCGATGCCGCAGCACTGCACGCGCTCGTTCGCCGGCGGTTCGCTGAGGATGGCGCCGGTCACCGGATTGGGGCGGAACACGGTGCAGCCCTTGAGGCCCAGCGCATGCGCTTCGCGGTAGAGATCCTCGAAACGGCCGAACGGCAGGTCGACCGCGACGTTGATGGTTTTCGAGATGGCGTTGTCGACGAATGGCTGCAGCGCGGCCTGCATCGCCAGATGCGCGCGCGGATCGAGCGCGCGCGCCTCGACGAAGGCCGGCGGCGTGCCGCGGCCGCCGCGTTCGCGCCATACCTGCCAGGCGAAATCGACGACGGGATGGGTGGCGTAGTGGCCGTCCGCCTGCAGCACGCGGCGTTCTGCTTCGGCGGCGAACACCGGCTCGATGCCGCTCGACAGGTTGTTGGCGAGCAGGCTGATGGTGCCGGCCGGCGCGATCGCCAACAGATGACTGTTGCGGATGCCGTGTGCGGCGATGGCGGCGCGGATGTCGGCCGGCAGGCGGAGCGCGAAGCCGCTGGCGAGGAAGGCATCCCGTTCGAGGGCGGGGAACGCGCCCTTCTCGCGCGCCAGCTCGACCGACGCGCGGTAGGCGGCGTCGCGCACCGTCTGCATCGCCTGCGCGGAGAGGTGCCGCGCCGCCTCGCTGTCGTAGGCGAGGCCCAGCATCACCAGCGCGTCGGCCAGGCCGGTGACGCCCAGCCCGATGCGCCGTTTGCGCTTCGCCTCGTCGGCCTGTGCCGGCAACGGATAGCGCGACACGTCGATGACATCGTCGAGGAAGCGAACCGAGAGTGCCGCCGCGTCGGCGAGCGCGGCGAAGTCGAGACGGGCGTCTTCGGCAAACGGCGCAGTCACGAAGGCGGCGAGGTTGAGCGAGCCGAGGTCGCAAGCGCCGTAGGGCGGCAGCGGAATCTCGCCGCAGGGGTTGGTGGCGGTGAGATGCTCGACGTTGCTGAGCGTGTTGTCGCGGTTGATGGTGTCGACGAACAGCACGCCGGGCTCGGCCGTGTCGTAGGCGGCGCGCAGGATGCGCTGCCACAGCGCGCGCGCCTTGACGGTGCGCACCACGCGGCACGGCACCGGCGCGGCAGTGCCGCTCCAGCGCCGCGATAGCACGGCCTCGGCGGATTCGCCTTCGTGCAGCGGAAAAACCAGTGCCCAGTCCGCGTCGTTCGCCACCGCCTCCAGGAAGGCGTCGCTCACCTGTACCGACAGGTTGAAGTGACGCAGCACCGCCGGGTCGCGCTTGGCGTCGACGAAGGTCTCGATGTCGGGGTGATCGCAGCGCAGCGTCGCCATCATCGCGCCGCGCCGCGCGCCGGTCGACAGCATGGTCGCGCACATCGCGTCCCAGATGTGCATGAACGACACCGGGCCGGAGGCGATGGTGCCGCTGGCCGTCGCCACCGTGCCGGCCGGGCGCAGGGTGGAAAAGTCGTAGCCGACGCCGCCGCCGTGCTGCATGGTGAGCGCGCCTTCCTTCAGCGCCTCGAAGATGTGCTCGAGGTCGTCGGCGATCCCGCCCATGACGAAGCAGTTGAACAGCGTCACCCGATGCCCGGTGCCGGCCCCGGCGAGGATGCGGCCGCCGGGCAGGAAGCGGAAATCGTCCAGCAGCGCGGCAAAACGTGCGGCCCAGATATCACGGTCACGCCCTTCGGCCTGCGCGATCGCCTGCGCCACCCGCTGCCAGCTGGTACGGATGTCGGTCTCGTCGGCGGCACGGTAGCGCGTCGCCCAGATGTGGCGCGCGATTTCCATGCGGAAGGGGTCGTTCGTCTTCATGTGGATGCGATGCGAAGCGGTGTTTGAGGCATTATCTACCCCCCGTATTTTTTTGAGCGCGTGTCCCCTTCAAGGTATAGCCGCTTTGTGATGCCCCCGATGGATTCGTCCCACCCCTATTCTGCACTGACGCCCGACTGCGCGCTCGACGCGCTCGACAGCGCCGGCTTCAAGGCCGACGGTCGCCTGCTGGCACTGAACAGCTACGAGAACCGGGTCTACCAGATGGGCGTCGAGGACGGACAGCCGGTGGTGGTCAAGTTCTACCGCCCCGGACGCTGGAGCGACGCGGCGATCCTCGAAGAGCACGCCTACACCGCGGAACTGGCTGCACGCGAGATCCCGGTGGTCGCGCCGCTGAGCCTGAACGGCGTCACGCTCCACACCCATGCCGGCTTTCGCTTCGCCGTGTATCCCAGGCAGGGCGGCCGCATGCCCGAATTCGACCGCGCCGACGCCCTGCAGTGGATGGGCCGATTCCTCGGCCGCATCCACGCGGTCGGCGCGACGGCGAAGTTCGTTCACCGGCCGACCCTCGACCCGGAGACCTTCGGTACCGCGTCGCGCGATTTCCTGCGCCAGGGCGACTGGCTGCCGCGCGACCTGAAGCCGGCGTGGGACAGCGTGGTCGAGCATGCCCTGCAGAGCGTTGCCCATTGCTACGACCGCGCCGGTTCTGTGCGTTCGATCCGCCTGCACGGCGACTGCCATGCCGGCAACGTGCTGTGGACCGAAGCCGGGCCGCACTTCGTCGACTTCGACGACGCCCGCATGGGACCGGCGGTGCAGGATCTGTGGATGCTGCTCTCCGGCGAACGCGAGCAGCAGCAGGCGCAGCTCGACAAGATCCTGGCGGGCTACGAGGACTTCATGGAGTTCGACCCGCGCGAACTCCACCTGGTCGAAGCGCTCAGAACCTTGCGGCTGATCCACTACGCGGCCTGGCTGGCGCGCCGCTGGGACGACCCGGCTTTCCCTGCCGCGTTTCCGTGGTTCAATACGCAACAGTACTGGCAGGCGCGCATCCTCGAGCTGCGCGAGCAGATCGCGCTGATGGACGAGCCGCCGCTGGTGGCTTGAAACGTTTATTTGTCTGCGAGACGTGAAGAAAACCGTTCGCTTCGGCTAGGCTGGAAGAAGGGTTTGTTCGCGCCATTCGGACGCAAGGGTTTGAGAGATGTGCGGCATAGCAGGTGAATTTCGCTTCGACAACACGCCCCCCGACGCGGCGGTCATGGCGCGCATGCTGGCGAAGCTGGCGCGGCGCGGGCCGGACGCCGAAGGCCAGCACGCCGACGGGCCGGTGCGCCTGGGCCACCGGCGGCTGGCGATCATCGATCTCTCCGAGCGCTCGAAGCAGCCGATGGCCGACGCCGCGACCGGCACCGTGCTGGTGTTCAACGGCACCATCTACAACTATCCCGAGCTGCGCGCCGAACTGATCGTCCGCGGCCACGTGTTCCATTCCGACGGCGACACCGAGGTCATCCTGCGTGCCTTCCTCGAATGGGGCGAGGCCTGCGTCGAACGCTTGCACGGCATGTTCGCCTTCGCGATCTGGGATCGCGAAAAGCTGTTCCTCGCGCGCGACCGCCTCGGCATCAAGCCGCTCTACTACAGCGAGAACCTCGGTTGCTTCCGTTTCGCCTCGACGCCGCAGGCGCTGCTTGCCGCGGGCGGGGTCGATACCACGGTCGACCCGGTGGCGCTGCATCATCTGTTCACCCTGCACGCGGTGGTGCCGGCGCCGCGCACGATCTACAACGGTGTCCGCAAGCTCGCGCCCGGCACCACCATGACGGTGAACGCACGCGGCGAGATCGCGCACCGGAAATACTGGTCGCTCAAGGCGCAACGCCCGGCGCAGCCGAAGAGCGCGGCCGAATGGACCGAGGCGATCCACGAAAGCCTGCGGCAGGCGGTGAAGAAGCGCATCGAGATCGCCGACGTCAAGGTCGGCGTGCTGCTGTCCGGCGGACTCGATTCGAGCCTCCTGGTCGCGCTCCTGGCCGAGCAGGGCGTGCCCGACCTGATGACCTTCTCGGTCGGCTTCGAGGACCAGCCGGAGGAACGCGGCAGCGAGTTCGAGTATTCCGACCCGGTGGCGGCGATGTACCACACGCGCCACCACAAGTACCTGATCCCCAACGCCGAGGTGCTGCGCCGCCTGCCCGAAGCGGTCGACGCGATGAGCGAGCCGATGTTCGCGCAGGACGCGGTCGCGTTCTACCTGCTCGCCGAGCAGGTCAGCAAGACGGTCAAGGTGGTGCAGAGCGGGCAGGGCGCCGACGAGGTGTTCGGCGGCTATTTCTGGTACCCGCGCATGGCGGCGGAAACCCAGGGAAGCGCGCTGGAGCGCTTCCGCCGCCACTATTTCGACCGCGACCACGACGAATTCCTCGCGATGGTGCAGCCCGCGTATCACGGCCCCGACTACACGGGCGAGCTGATCGCCGCGCACCTGGCGGAACCTTTTGCCGACGAATTCATCGATCAGGTATTGCGCATGGACACGACGATGCTGATCACCGACGACCCGGTGAAACGCGTCGACAACATGACCATGGCGTGGGGGCTGGAAGCGCGCGTGCCCTTTCTCGATCACCAGCTGGTCGAACTGGCCGCGGCGATGCCGCCCGAGCTGAAACTCGCTTCCGAGGGCAAGCATGTGCTGAAGCAGATTGCACGCGGGCTGATACCCGACGCGGTGATCGACCGCAAGAAAGGCTACTTCCCGATGCCGGCGCTGAAATACGTGCGCGGCGAATTCCTCGACTTCATGCGCGACATCCTCGATTCGCAGGCCTGCCGTGCGCGCGGCGTCTACGATCGCGCCTACGTCGACACGCTGCTCGACGCGCCCGAGCAGCATCACACCCGCATCCAGGGCAGCAAGCTGTGGCACCTGGCACTGCTCGAATACTGGCTGCAGAAACATGCTTGACCGGTTTGGGCACTGCCTGCGGGCGAGGGTGGATCGGGCGTTTCTGCTGCTGGCCTTGCTGGCTGTTTTTCCCGCCCATGCCGAGGACCGATTCGACGACTGGCTTGCCGCCTTCCGCCAGGATGCGGCGACGGCGGGCATTTCCGCTGCCACGCTCGACGCCGCGCTGACCGGCGTGATGCCGACCGCGCGCGTGATCGAGCTCGATCGCCGCCAGCCCGAATTCCTGCAGACCTTCGCCGACTATCTCGGCCGTCGCGTCACGCCGCAGCAGGTCGCGCGCGGCCAGGCCGCGCTGCAGGAGCATGCGGCGCTGTTCGATGCGGTGGAGGCGAAATACGGCATCCCGAAAACCGTGCTGGCGGCGTTCTGGGGACTGGAAACCCATTACGGCACGGTGCAGGGCAGTCTCAACATCCCGGCCAGCCTGGCCACCCTGGCGTGGGACGGCCGCCGCAGCGCCTTCTTCCGTGGCCAGCTGCTCGACGCGTTGCGCATCATCGATGCCGGCCACGTCGCGGCTGCCGACATGAACGGATCGTGGGCCGGCGCGATGGGCCACATGCAGTTCATGCCGTCGACCTTCCGCGCCTACGCGGTCGACGCCGACGGCGATGCGCGCATCGATCTGTGGGGCTCGCTGCCCGACGCCATGCACTCGGCGGCCAACTACCTGCAGCGTGCCGGCTGGCGCAGCGGCGAGCCAGTGGCGGTCGAGGTCGTTCTGCCGCCAGGCTTTGACTGGCGGAAGGCGCGCGTGGCGCACCGGCTGCCGCTGGCGGACTGGGCCGCGCTCGGCGTGCGGGCTGCCAGCGGCACCGCGCTGCCGACGGTTTCCGGACGTGCTGCGATCATCCTGCCGCAGGGCTGGCAGGGGCCGGCCTTCATGGTGTTCGACAACTTCGACGTGGTGATGCAGTGGAATCGCTCGGTCAATTACGCCCTCGCGGTCGCGCAGCTGGGGCAGCAACTGGCGGGGGGCGGCGGCGTGATCGCCCCGCCGGGCGAGGCGGGCGCGCTCAGCACCGCGCAAGTGAAGGCGCTGCAGCTGGCACTCAACGAGATGGGGTTCGATCTCGGCGAGCCGGACGGCCTGCTGGGACCGCGTACCCAGAGTGCCATCCGGCGCTACCAGGTGACGCATGCCTTGCCCGCCGACGGCTACCCGGCGCCCAGCCTGCTTGCGCATGTCGAGCGGACCTACGCCGTTGCGCAGGCGACCGACCGGCTGCCGCAGGCGCCGGGCCCCACCTTCGGCGAAGCGGCTGCCGCGCAACCCTGAGGCCGGCTGTGCTATTTTTTCGCTTCGTCATTCGACCGGACATGAGAACCGCGTGAGCGAGTCGCGCAATGTGCTGGGAGGGGTGCTGCAGGTATGCAGCGTGTCGCCGCTGACCGGGTTCATGCGCGACGGCGTCTGCCACACCGGCGCGCAGGACATCGGCAGCCACACGGTGTGCGTGCAGATGACCGAGGCCTTCCTCGAGTACTCGCTGCAGCGCGGCAACGATCTCGTCACCCCGGTACTGGAATTCGATTTTCCCGGTCTCAAGCCGGGCGACCGCTGGTGCGTGTGCGCCGCGCGCTGGCTGGAGGCGGCCGAAGCGGGTGTCGCCCCGCCGGTCATCCTCGACGCCACTCACGAGCGTGCGCTCGCCAAGGTCGAGCTCGCCGATCTCAAGTACCACGCGTTGCGCTATCCCGATTATCCCGAGCAGGAGAAGAAATGAGCCTGCAATGCTGGAAGTGCGGCGCCAGCCTGGCCGGCATGCTGCTGCCGCTCGGCCGCCGCGAAACCTGCCCGAGTTGCCGCGCCGAACTGCACGTATGCCGGCTGTGCCGCCATTACGATGCCCACCGCGCAGGCCAGTGCCGCGAACTGGCGGCCGAACGCGTCGCCGACAAGACGCGCGCCAACGACTGCGGCTGGTTCGTGCCGCGTCCCGAAGCTTACAAGGGCGGGGGCGCGGCGATGGCGCAGGCGAGCCGCAGCGCCCTCGACGCGCTGTTCGGCGCACCGGCGTCCCAGCCCGGGGCGCCGGCATCACCCGACGACCTGTTCAAGAAATAGCGCCCCGGCCGGGCGCAGCTCAGGGGGCGGGGGATGGGCGGCGCAGCTGCCGCAGCGCCTGCCATTCGTAGAGCGCCAGCCCGGTGCCGATCAGCGCGATGCCGGCCCAGCCTCGCCCGGGGATGAACTCGGCGTTCAGCGTCTGCCCGAGCAGCAGCGCCGATACGGGCGTCACCAGCGTGATCAGCGCGACGCGTCCGGCGTCGAGGTGCTTGATCACGTAGTAGTACAGCGTGAAGCCCACCACCGAGCCGAGCACGCCGAGGTAGACGATGGCGGCGGCGGCGCGCGGCGCGGTTTCCGGCGGCAGGCGAGCGGCATCGAACGCCAGCCACGCCAGCACGAAGCCCGGCATCGCGACGCCGAGCGAGCCGCTGGTGATGGCCAGCGACGAGACGCGCACGTTGAGCCGCTTGATCCACACCAGCCCCAGCGCCTGCACCACCATGCCGGCCACCACCGCCGCCGTGCCGAGCGTGGCGTGGCCGTCGCCGGGCCACGGCTGGCCGAAGATCAGCCACAGCCCCGCCAGCGCGATCGCCAGGCCGGTCAGGCGCTGCGGCGTAAGCGTGCGTTCACTCAGCCACAACGCGGCGAACACCCCGGTGACCAGCGGCGACAGCCCGAAGATCACCGAGATGAGGCCCGAGGGGATGTGCAGCGCGCCCCAGTAGGTGAGCAGCATCGACACGCACAGCGACAGCCCGCTGACCGCATACAGCCGCCGCGCCGCCGGATGCCAGGGAAACGCGGTGCGGGTCGCGGCGACGAGCGCCACGCAGATCGCCAGCCCGATCGCCATGCGCGCCATCACCGCGAAGCTGAACGTCGCCCCCTGCGCACTCCACTGGATGGCGAGCGGCGTGGTCGACCAGATCAGGATGACGCCTGCGTAGGCGGCGGGGACGGACATCGCGGGGTGGGTCAGAGCATGAAATCGCCCGCGCGCTCGGGCTGGTAGGGAAGGTCGACGATGCGCGCGCGCACCGTCTGCCCGTTCGGCGCCAGCCACTCGATCTGCTGGCCGACCGCAAGGCCCAGTACCGCGACGCCGGCCGGCGTCGTCACCTGCAGCTGGTCCGGCGCGCCGCTGAAGTCGCGCGGATACACCAGCGTCACTTCGACCTCGCGGCCGGCGGGTTCGACGACGAAGCGCACGCGCGAATTCATCGTCACCACGTCGGGCGGCATCGTCTCGGAAGGCGCGACCTGCGCGCGGTCGAGCTCGCCGCGCAGCGCGTCGACGCCCGGCTGATCGTCGGGCAGATCGGCAAGCACGGCTTCGAGGCGCTCCAGGTCGCGCTCGGATACGGTGATGGCGGGACGGGTCGTGATTTCCATGGCGGTCTCCTGCAACAAGGCTCAAAAATGAAAACCGCCCGGGCCGAGGCCCGGGCGGTGTTGCACAAAACTATAGCACCGAAGACGGGGCAGGGCCACCCTCGCCGGCGTGGCCAGCTAGAGTGTGATTTCCGCTTCCATGAAAGTGATCGCAGTCCCCGAGAGCAGCACGCGGTCATCTTTCAACTCGCACAGGATGCGGCCACCACGCTTCGAAACCTGACGCGCGGACAGCCGGTGCCTGCCCAGGCGGCCCGCCCAGTAGGGGGCCAGCGCGCAATGCGCGGAGCCGGTGACGGGGTCTTCGGGAACGCCGAGCCGGGGGGCGAAGAAGCGGCTGACGAAGTCGTCGGCACTGCCGGGCGCGGTGACGATCACGCCGCGCCGATCCAGCGTGCCCAGCAGAGCGAAGTCGGGCGTGAGGCCGCGAACGGTCGCCTCGCTGTCGAAGACCGCCAGGTAATCGTCCGCACACAACACCTCGAGCGGCTGTCGGCCAAGCGCCTGGGCGAGGATCCCGGATTCGCTGCACGGCTTCGGCGGGCAGGCCGGGAAGTCCATTTCCAGCAGGCCGCCCTTGCGTTCCACAGTAAGCGTGCCGCTGCGTGTTTCGAAGGAGACGGCCGGACCGGGCTGGCCGAGATGCTCGAACAGCACGTGGGCCGTCGCCAGCGTGGCGTGGCCGCACAGGTCGACCTCGCTGGCCGGCGTGAACCAGCGCAAGCGGAAGCCGCTGCCCGACGGCACGAAGAAGGCGGTTTCGGAGAGGTTGTTCTCCACCGCGATCGCCTGCAGCAGGCCGTCGTCCAGCCAGCTATCCAGCGGGCACACCGCGGCGGGATTGCCCTCGAACGCGCGAGCGGCGAAGGCGTCGACCTGGTATTGCTTGATCTTCACGCTAGGTCAGCTGTCCTGGTTTTTCCGGAGCGCCTTCACCAGGTTCTCCAAATCCGGCGATTCCTGGTATTGAAGTCCGCTGGAGGCGACCGCGTCCCAGGAGGCTTTGGAGCCGACATACAAGTGTGCGGCCACTTCCAGGTTTGCAGTGTCCTCAAGCAGACCAGCGGGTATCCAATATTCAGCCCTGCCCTTGAGCGGGTTGGGCAAGGGGCTTCCGCATTTTGAGCAGAAATCCGAGCGGTAGCCGTTGTCTTTCACATACGAGGAAATGTGTTCCTGACCGCTCACCCACTGAAAATTTTTGCCTGGGACAATAAGGGCCGCGTTGGCAGCGGCGCCTGTTGCTTTGCGGCACAAGGAACAGTGGCACTGATAGAGGTTCGGCAGCGTGCCGGACAGCGCGAACTCGACATTTCCGCAGAGACATTTACCCAGCATATAAGCCTCCATGAGTCTCTAACCCGAAAGGGCCTGAAGACTCTCCGCCGCGATCTCGCGCACGTCGGCGTCTTCGTCATCCACCCGGGGCTCCAGCCAGGGCTTTGCCGCGGCGTCGGCGGTGAGCCCCAGGTAATGGCAGGCATCGGCCCGCACCCGCGCGTCGGCATGTTGCGACAGCTCGCCCAGGCGCGGCAGCAGCGCGGTGAGGGTGTCGCTGCCGGCGAATGCCTCGAGCAGCACGCCGGCACCGAGGCGCACGTTGAGGCTGGCGTCGACGTTGCCGATGATGGGCAGCACCGCGGCGAGCAGCGCGGGATCGGCCTCGATCGCGGCCTGCGCGCGCGGCAGCTGGCCTTCCTTCAGGAGCAGGTGGAACCAGTCGGCGAGGCCTGCCTCGCTGTCGGCCTTGGCCGCCCACTCGGCGAGTTCGGCCTTGCCGTGCTGGCCGGCGAGCTCGATGCGGCCGATGCGGATCCACGGCACCGAGCGCACGCCGAGTTGCTGGCCGATCTCCGGGCGCTGTTCGAGGTTCACCACTTCGAGCCGCCCGACCGTGCCGGCCTTCACCAGGTCGGCGAGCGCGGCGAGCACCGCCGGGCAGTGCGGGCAGTGAGTCGAGAGCAGCAGCAGGGCGTCAGGTGCAGGCATGGAAGCGAAGCGGGATAATGGCGTGCATGGAATTTACCATCCTCCCCGTCACCCCGTATCAACAGAACTGCTCGCTGGTGTGGGACGAAGCCGGTCGCGCCGCGCTGATCGATCCCGGCGGCGAATCCGGACGCCTGCTCGCCGAAGTCGCGCGCCGTGGTCTCAAGCTGGAAAAGCTGCTGCTCACCCACGGCCACCTCGACCACGTTGGCGCCGCAGCCCAGATCCGCGACGCGCTCGGCATTCCCATCGTCGGCCCCGAGCGCAGCGAGCAATACTGGCTCGACATCCTGCCGCGTCAGGCCGAGCTGTTCGGCTTTCCGCCCATCGAAGCATTCACGCCCGACCAGTGGCTCGAGGACGGCGACACGGTCGATGTCGGCGCGATCCGCTTCGAGGTGCTGCACTGCCCAGGCCACACGCCCGGGCATGTGGTGTTCTACCAGCCGGAGGCGCGGCTCGCCTTCGTCGGCGACGTGCTGTTCAAGGGCTCGATCGGCCGCACCGATTTCCCGCGCGGCGATCACGCGGCGCTGCTCCATGCCATCCGCACCAGGCTCTTTCCGCTCGGCGACGACGTGCGCTTCGTGCCGGGCCATGGCGCCATGTCGAACTTCGGCCACGAGCGGCGCGAGAATCCCTTCGTCGGGCTGGCGGCCGACTAGAATGAGTTGACCCGCCCTGGGGCTGGAACAAAAGGAGATCGCAATGAAGCCTTTCCGTTTCCTGCAAGCCCTGTTTGTGGCCGCGCTGTTCGTGAATGTCGCGCAGGCGCAGAATCTTTCCGCGATCGTGGTGCCGCCGCCCGAAGCGCCGGCGGTCAGCCAGGCCGCGAAGACGCTGCTCGACGCGGCCAACAAGCGCGTGCCGCAGCTCGACACCGCAGGCCTCATGGCGCAGTTGAAGGCGCAACCGAAGACGGTGGTGATCGACGTGCGCACGCCCGCCGAAGTGACGCTGGCCGGCCACATCGAGACGCCGTTCTTCTTCAACATCGCGCGCGGCTTCCTCGAATTCCAGGTCGAGACCGCGGTGCCCGACAAGGCCACGCCTGTCGTCGTCTATTGCGGCGTCAGCCAGCGCAGCCCCCTGGCCGCCGAGACGCTGATGAAGCTTGGCTACACGAACGTGAAGAACTACCGCGACGGCTTCCTCAACTGGAAGCGCGCGGGTCTGCCGGTTCGTTACCTCGACAAGGCGCCCGATTCCTTCCTCTACGACCTGCCGCAGGAAGTCATTCCCGGCGTATGGTCGGCGATCGGCGCCACAGCGCCCGGCACCTACGAAAATTCGGGCCACAACAACAACCTCAGCTTCATCGTCACCGACGACGGCGTGGTGGTGATGAACGCCGGCGACAACTATCTTTTGGCGAAGAGCCTGCACGACGAGATCAGGAAGCGCACCGACAAGCCGGTGAAATACGTCGTGCTGGAAAACGGCCAGGGCCACGCCATGCTGGGTTCCGGCTATTGGCAGCAGCAGGGCGCGAAGATCGTCGCGCAGCGCGATACTGCAAAATACATCGAGGCGCAGGGCTACGAGCTGCTCGCCACCATGCGCGGCCGCGCGCGCGACAAGGCCTTTCGCACCGACGTGGTCAAGCCCGACATCGTCTACGACGACAGGCTCGACCTTTCGATGGGCGGCTGGAAGATCGAGGTGCTGCACCTCGGCAATGCGCACCATCACGGCGACACCATGATCTGGCTGCCGGAGAAGAAGCTGGTGATTTCCGGCGACACCGCCTTCCACGTGCGCATGCTGCCGATCTTCGAGGACACCGATACGGCCAGGTGGATCGCGGTGTGGGACACGTTCGAGGCGCTCGGCGCCGGGATCGTGATTCCGGGCCACGGCGGGCCGACCGACATGGCGACCGTGCGCAAGTGGACGCGCGACTACCTGGTGCACTTGCGGGCCAAGGTCGCCGAAGTCATCAGGAACGGCGGTTCGCTCGAGGATGCCTACCGGGTCGACCAGTCGGCCTATCTGCACCTGCACACTGCCGACGAGCTGGCGCGCAGCAACGCCGGCCGGGTATACCGGGCGATGGAGTTCGAGTAGTTCCATTCTCCCTGAGCCAGCCGAATGGGGGGCATGACCGAGGGGCACAGAGCCACTTCGGCAAGCTCAGGGCAGGCTTCGACAGGCTCGGCCCGAACGGCGCTTAGATCGGGTTTGTGCTCAATCACATGCCCTTGGCTCCGTTCGCCCTGAGCTTGTCGAAGGGCGTGTCCGGGTGGGCACAGGGGCTTCGATCATTCGACAGACTCACGAGCAGCGCGAACGAGGCTGGAGGTCAATCCTGGTTCGGTCCACGCGGCGCGATCGCATCGACCAGCGCGCCAGCGGCGTCGGCGGTCGCATGGCTGCGGTCGCGGCGCGGGTTGTATTCGACGATCTCCATCGCCATGAAGGCCGGATCGTCGCGCAGGCTGGACAGGACCGCCGCGAGATCGGCCCGGTGCAGGCCCCCCGGCACCGGCGTGCCGACGCCCGGCTCCTCCTCGGGGTCGAGCGCATCGAGGTCCACGCTCACGCCAAAGCCGGCGGTGCCGCGCCGCACGATGGCGAGCGCTTCGTCGAAGACTGCGGCCAGCCCGCGTCGGCGCACTTCGTCCATGCCGAACACCCGCACCCCCAGCCTCCGCAGCAGTGCCGCCTCGCCTGACTCGAAACTGCGCACGCCGATCAGACAGACGTGCTCGGGGCGCAGCTTGGGCATAGCGCCGTCGATCGCGGTGAGGGCCGGGTCGCCATGACCGAGCAGGGCAGCCAGGGGCATGCCGTGGATCTGCCCGCTCGGCGTGGTGGCGAAGGTGTGGCTGTCCATGTGGGCATCGATCCAGATCAGGCCGAGCGGGCCCTTTTCGGCCAGGGCGCGATGCGCTCCGCTCCAGGTGCCGATCGCGCAGGAATGGTCGCCGCCCACCACCAGTGGAAAATGGCCGTCCTGCAGCACCGCTTCGACCTCGGCAGCCAGCCGTGCGCTGAGCGATGCCACCGCCTGCAGCGGGGTGCGCTGCAACGCGCGCGGCACGCGCAGGATCGTGTCCCATGCCACGTGCTGCAGCGGCGTGTCGTGAAATACCCGGTAATGCCGCAACGCATCCGGCCCTTCGGCGGTGGCCGGGTCGGGCGCGCCGGCGCCGCTGGCGGCACCGATGACGACGATGTGGCGGGCGGGGGGCGACATGCGCGTCGCTACCCCAGTCCGCCCAGGTTCACATACCTGGTTTCCAGATACGCGTCGATGCCGCTGCGGCCGCCCTCGCGCCCCAGGCCCGATTGCTTGACGCCGCCGAACGCCGCCTCGGCGGTGGAGATCACCCCGGCGTTGATGCCGACCATGCCGTAGTCGAGCCGCTCCGCCAGCCGCCAGGCGCGGCCGAGGTCGCGCGTGTAGGCGTAGGCGGCAAGCCCGTAGTCGGTGTCGTTCGCCATGCGGATGACTTCGGCTTCGTCGGCAAAACGGATCAGCGGCGCCAGCGGGCCGAAGGTCTCGTCGCGGCATACCTGCATCGCGGTCGAGCAGCCGGCGAGCACGGTCGGCTGGAAGAACTGGCCGCCGAGCGCGTGGCGGGCGCCGCCGGTGAGGAGCGTCGCACCGTGGGCGAGCGCGTCGGCGACGTGGGCCTCGACCTTGTCCAGCGCGGCGGGCGAAATCAGCGGACCGGTCTCGACGCCCGGCGTGAAGCCGTCGCCGACTTTCAGTTGCGCAACGGCCGCGGCGAATCGTTCGGCGAAGGCGTCGTGGATGCCGACCTGCACGAAGATGCGGTTCGCGCACACGCAGGTCTGCCCGCTGTTGCGGTATTTGCTCGCCAGCGCGCCCGCCACCGCGGCGTCGAAGTCGGCGTCGTCGAACACGATGAAGGGCGCGTTGCCGCCGAGTTCGAGCGAGACGTGCTTGAGCGTGGCAGCGGATTGCGCGAGCAATTGCCTGCCGACCGCGGTCGAGCCGGTGAACGAGACTTTCCGCACCAGCGGATGCGAAGTCAGCACGCCGCCGATCGTCGCGGCGTCGCCGGTGACGACGTTGAGCACGCCGGGCGGGAAGCCTGCGCGCTGCGCGAGTTCCGCCAGCGCCAGCGCGGTGAACGGCGTCTGCGACGCCGGCTTTGCCACCACCGTGCAGCCGGCGGCGAGCGCCGCACCCGCCTTGCGCGTGAGCATCGCGGCGGGAAAATTCCACGGCGTGATCAGCGCTGCCACGCCTAAAGGCTGCCTGAGCGTGAACATCCGCCGGTCCGCCCACGGCGACGGCACCACGTCGCCGTACACCCGCCGCGCCTCCTCGGCGAACCATTCGATGAAGCTCGCCGCGTAGTCGATCTCGCCGCGCGCCTCGGCCAAGGGTTTGCCCTGCTCGTTCACCATGAGGGTGGCGAGATCGTCGCGGTGTTGCAGGATCAGGTCGAACCAGCGGCGTAGCAACTGTGCGCGGGCTTTGGCGGTCAGATCGCGCCAGGCGGGGAAGGCGGCGTGGGCGGCCTCGATGGCGCGTTCGACATCGGCGGCGGTGCAGCGTGGCGCGTGGCCGACGAGTTCCGCATTGGCCGGGTTGTAGATGTCGAAGGTCGTGCCATTCTCTGCGTTCCGCCACACGCCGCCGATCAGCGCTTGCTGCCTAAATAGGGTGGCGTCAGAGAATTTCATCCCGGGCATCCTTCTTGTAACTGCAAGCTGGTCACTCGTAATGCGTCCACATGCGAAGTACCCGCACCGTGTGCGCCTCGGTGAAGACTTCATACACCAGTCTGTGCTGGATGTTGATTCGGCGGGAATATGCGCCCGCGAGATCTCCGACTAACTTTTCATAAGGCGGGGGATTCTGGAAAGGATCGCGTTCGAGAATGGCCAGCAGTTCGAGCGCTTTGGGTTTGAGGCCGCTTGCGGTCAGCTTTTTCGCGTCCTTGAGCGCATGCTTGGCAAAAACGACTTGCCAGTTCACCAGTCCAGTTTCCTGGCGCTGGTGTCGAGCGACTCGGCCATGCCTTCCTTGATGGATTCGCGCATGCCGGGCACCGAGAGCAGATGGAGGGTTTCCTGAATGGCCTTCCAGTCTTCTTCGGACACCAGCACTGCGCTGGAGCGTTTGCCCGAGATCAGGATGGCTTCATGCGACTCTGCCGCCTGGTCGATCAGGCGATAGAGGTTGGCGCGTGCTTCGCTGGCGGTGAGTGTCGACATCATGGGCTCCCGAGCAGTGTCGTACGTTAAAGAGTACGCCATATTGGCTTGGAAAGGAAGTTCGGGTTGTGCTTCAGTCAACCCAACCTACACAGGCTTAAATTTGATCACATCAACCGCGGAGAAAAATAAATAAACATCACGACAGCTCTCCCGCCCAGCCAGAGCAAATAAACACCAACAGTGCTTTTGGCGAGGATTCCCCAGAGGCGTTGGCTTGTATTTTGGGCACAGCGCCAAACCGCGGATGCAGGAAACGAAGTGATTAAGAAACTGACAAGCGAGAACGCAAGCATGAAGCGCGTGACGTGTGCGACGCTATTCGTGATTTCAGGAAAGAACCGAAGCGCACCGATATAGATTCCGGTAAGTAGCAATGGTGTGGGGACCAGTAAAGCCAAAACGCTTTCCAGAGAGGGGCTTGCCCCGCGTATGCCTGAAAGATGAAAGCCACCGGACCGGCGAAGGAAGAGGTGCGCGGATCGGTCAATAAAGTCTTCTCCATCGGGCTATGTGCTCGCTAGCGCGGGATTGGGGCATTGACCCCGGTTTCCAGCATGTGGACTAGTGCGGTCGGAGTGCCTGCGGTCAATTTTCGAACCACGATTCCTCGGATTTCGCAGTAGGCCAGGTCCACTGCCGCCGGTCCCGTCACAACAATCAGCCGCAGCTTGTGCAGCTGCGCGATCGCCTCCGCATCGAGCGGACACGCATGGGTGATCGCCGTCGTCGCCCAGAACAGCCGCGGCACGAGATCGGCGGGCTCGGTGTCCGGATACTCGCTCCAGTTGTGATCGAAGGCCGGGATCGGCAGCTCGTCCGCGGTGAAGGCGGCGCGGTCGAGGAAGACGACGCGCTCCTTGCCGCTCACTTGCCGTTGCCGACCAGGCGCTCGAGTGCGCGCATGATCGCCGACGAGTCGAGCTCGCTGTCACCGGCGCCCATCAGCGCGTTCATCTGCTGGGCGATCAGTGCGGCGCCGGGCAGCGGCGTCGCCGTTTCCTGCGCGTTGTCCATGACGATGGCCATGTCCTTGTGGTGCAGCTTCACCTTGAAGCCGGGCTTGTAGTTGGCGTCGAGCATGCGCTGGCCGTGCACGTCGAGGATGCGGCTGCCGGCGAAGCCGCCCAGCAGCGCTTCGCGCATCTTGACCGGGTCGACGCCGTTGCGGCGCGCCAACAAAATGGCTTCCGCCACGCCCTCGAAGGTGAGGCCGACGACGATCTGGTTGCAGCATTTGACGACCTGGCCGGCGCCGTGGCCGCCGACGTGGACGACGTTCTTGCCGAGCACGTCGAACAGCGGGCGCACCTTGTCGTAGATCGGCGCTTCGCCGCCGACCATGATCGACAGCGTACCTTCCTTGGCCCCGGTCTCGCCGCCCGACACTGGGGCGTCGAGCATGTGCACGCCGCGTTCGGCGAGCGATGCGGCGATGCGGCGGGTGGCGGCGGGCGACACGGTGCTCATGTCGACGACGATGTGGCCGGGGCGGGCGCCGTGCACCAGGCCGCGGTCGCCGAGGATGATCTGTTCGACGTCGGTGGTGTCGGAGACGACGGTGAAGGTGATGTCGGTTTCGGCGGCCACTTCGGCGGGCGTGCCCTTGCCGAGCGCGCCCATGACGAGGATGGGTTCGATGCGGTCGAAGCGGCGGCCGTAGACGGTCAGCTGGTGGCCGGCGCGCAGCAGGTTTTCCGCCATGGGGCGGCCCATGATGCCGCTGCCGATGAATCCGATCTTCATGATGCGATGCCTTTCAACAACCATAACCAGAATGGCAGCGTAACCAATCCCGCCAGCGTTGACCAGCCCATGATCAGGCCCGCCAGGCGGGTATCGAGGCCGAAGCGGTCGGCCAGCGCGATGACCATCACCATGGTCGGCATCGCGGCTTCCAGCACGCCCGCCTCGCCGGCTTCGGACAGCGGACCGGGCCAGGCCAGGGCGACGCCGAGCGCGAACAGCGGCATCAGCGCGAGCTTGATGCCGAGCGCGACGAAGACGGCCCGTTGCGGGCGCAGGTCGTGCCAGGGAATGGTGAGACCGAGCACGAACAGCATCAGCGGAATGGTCGGGCTGCCGGCCCAGCGCGCGGCCTCGATCAATGGCGCGAGGCCAAAGCCTGAGAGGTTGACCGCGATGCCCGCGGCGAAGCCCCACACCGGCGGCAGCGTCAGCCACATGCGCAGGAACGAGGCCTGCTCGGCGTGGTGGCCGCAGCGGAAGGCGATCCACACCCCGATCGACCACACCAGCGGGGTGGTCGACAGCATGTCGGCGAAGAAGGGGTAGCGCGCGCCGGATTCGCCGAACACCGTGGTGAGGAAGGGATAGCCGAAGAACAGCACGTTGCCGAAGCCGGACGCCAGCATGATCGCGCCGCACTGCGGCGTCGTGAGGCCGCGCCCGAGCGGGGTGGCGCGCAGCAGCAGCGCGGCGAGCCCGAGGCCGAACAGCGTTGCGGTGCCGAGGATCAGCGGCACCTGCAGGATGGCGACATCGACCGTGGCCGAGGCGCCGGCGGCGAAGAACAGCATCGGCGCGAAGAAGTTGAGCACCAGCCGGTTGATTTCGCCGCGCAGGCCGACGATCGAGATGCCAGTCTGCCAGCGCGGCCAGATGCCGCCGGCGGCGATCAGCAGCGACAGGGGCAGCAGTGTTTTAAGCAGCAGTTGCTGCGCGAGCTCGGGCGACATGCGGGAAACGGGAGACAGTCGGGGTGCCCATCATAACGCCCGCCGCACGAGTGCCGACGCGGACCGGACGGCCAAATGGAATCGGGCTTTCACAGGCGCGGGTGCCCATGAAAGCCCGATGCGACGAGCAGGGAAGACTCAGGTACGCGAGGCCGGCGTGTAGCGGTTGTCGGCGCTGCGCGAGGTGCTGCCGGATTCGAGCCAGGCCTTGATGCGGGCGGCGTCGCCGGCGCGTCGGTTGGTGCCGGTGGCGTCGAGCAGCACGATGATGACGTCGCGCTGCGCCACCTGCGCCTGCATCACCAGGCAATGCCCGGCCTCGTTGATGAAGCCGGTCTTCGACAGGCCGATGTGCCAACCGTCCATGCGGGTCAGGCGGTTGGTGTTGTTGAAGGCCACGGTGCGGTAATAGACCTTGGCCTGGCGGCGCTTCTTCTTCACCACTACGCGCTGGGTGCCGAGGGTGTAGTGGCCGGCGCTGCTGATCTGGCGGATTTCGGGATAGTTCTGGTAAGCGTAGTCGGCGAGCCGGGCGAGGTCGAGCGCGGTCGAACGGTTGTTGCTGGACAGGCCGGTGGGCTCGACATATACCGTATCGTGCATGCCCAGTGCGCGTGCCATGCGGTTCATGGTGTCGACGAAGCGGTCGAGGCCGCCCGGGTAGGTGCGGCCCAGCGCGTGGGCAGCGCGGTTGTCGGAGGCGATCAGCGCCAGGTGCAGCAACTGGCCGCGGGTGTAGCTGGAGCCGATGGCCAGGCGTGAGCCGGTGCCCTTGAGGGTGTCGCGGTCGGCCGAGGTGATGGTGATCTTCTCGTCCATCGACAGGCCGGCGTCCATCACCAGCATCGCCGTCATCAGCTTGGTGATCGAGGCGATCGGTGACTGCAGGGTGGCGTTCTTCGCCAGCAGCGGCTGGCCGCTGGCCTGGTCGTACACCAGCACGGACTGCGCGCTGAGGTCCGGCAGCGCCGAATAGTCGGGAGACGGCACGGTGGCTGGCATCGAGCCGAGCTGGTCGCTCCATTGCAGGGCGGTGCGCCCGTCCAGCGCAGCGGCGCCGGTATGCACGCACAGCAGGATCAATCCGGTCAGTACAGCTTTCATATGCATCTGCTTCAATCGAATGGCGGCGGAAATGTAACAGCTGGAACGAAAAACGGACATGGTGACTAAAACTTGAAAACAACAGTTCCCGACAGCCACGTCGATTTATGCGTATCTTAGATTGACGGTGTAGCAAAATTCAATATATATAGCAATGACATGCGAGAACTTTCGAATAATTTACTAAAGAAATCCGAGCTAACGGCGTGTCTCTGTGCCCCCGGCGTGGTGGCCGAGGCGCTGGAGCTGCTGATGCGCGGCGAGGCGGCGCGCACGGAATTTGTCGCCTGCGTGCGCCACGATCCCGTGCTGACGCTGCGCCTGCGGCTCCTGCCGGCCGATTTCTCCACGCAGCCCGATCTGCTGCGTGCCCTGCTGCTGGCGGCGCCGGTGGCGACCGGTACCGCGCAGGGGATCTACGCGGCGCGCTGGCGGCAGTCGGTCGGCGTCGCGCAGCTGGCGCAGGCGCTGGCGGTGCGTTCCGGCGCGGCAGACGCCGAGGCGGCCTGGGCGGCCGGGCTCGCCCATAATCTCGCGGACTATCTCGAACCCGACCCGGCGCAGTCGGCGAATGTCGCCGACTGGCTCGAAGAATTCGATCCGGACGGCTGGCTGGCCGATGCAGTGCGCTATCACGCCGAGCCGCTGGCGCGCGGGCGCGCGGCGCATCCGCTGGTGCGCATCGTCCAGCTTGCCTACCAGCTGGTGACGCGTGCCGATGCGGTCGACAGCGTCGACGTGCGTGCCGCGCTCGCCGCCCTCCACATGGGCGCGGGCGAAGCCGCCCAGCTGCTGGGCGACAGTCAGGCACAGGCGCGCCAGCTGGCGCAGCGCTTCGGATTGGCCGACGCGGTGGTCCAGGCAGGCACGGCGGGGTTCGATCGCCTGGCCCGCCTCTATGCCGGACAGGCGGCGCAGTCCGCGCTGCACTGCCATTTCCGCCGCGCGGCCGAGCCCGGGCAGGTGTTCGCGTTGTTGCAGGAAGCGCTGCGTGCACTGTTCGGCGTCGAGCGCGCCGGGCTGTTCGCGCCGGCGGCCGACGGCAGCCTGCGCATGACCTCGCTGATGCCTGCGGCAGCCGGCCTCAATGCGCTGGCGATTCCGCCTGACGACGGCCATTCGGCGCTGCCGCGCGCGCTGGCACGGAGTGCGCCGCAACAGTTCGAGCGCGGCGAAACCGACGCGGCACTGGTCGACGAACAGATCGCGCGCCTGCTCGGCGTGGTGCGCTTTACCTGCCAACCGCTGCCGCTGCACGACGGCCGCACCGGCGTGCTGGTGGCGGGGGACGCGCTGCCAGGTCTGGGCCTGTCGCCACTGTGGCGCTTCACCCTCGCCGAATGCGCCGAGGCCCTGAAGCCGGTCCCGGCGGCCGTTGCCGAGCCGGTGCCGCCGCCCCAGGCCGCTCCGAGCGACGCCATTCCGCGCGACCGGGTGCGGCGCGCGGTGCACGAGGTGGCCAATCCGCTCACCATCATGCGCAACTACGTCAATCTGCTGTCGGAGAAGCTCGGCACGGATTCGTCGGTGCAGCGCGACCTCGGCATCATCGGCGACGAGATCGAGCGGGTCGCGCGCATCGTGCGCGGCATCACCGCCACCGAAGAGAGCCTCCCGCCGCCGGCCAATCTCGAACTGGTGTCGGTCAACAGCGTCGTCTCCGAACTGGTGCGCATGGCGCTCGGCACCCTGTTCACGCCGAACAAGGTCAACGTGCAGATCGACCTCAATCCTGACGTCCCGCCGATGCCGCTGCAGAAAGACCTGTTGAAGCAGGTGCTGTTCAACCTCGCCAAGAATGCGGTCGAGGCGATGCACGCCGGCGGACATCTCAAGTTCACGACGCGCCTGGCGATGGCCGACGGTCAGCGCCAGGTGGAAATCGAAGTCGCCGACACCGGCCCCGGCCTGCCGCCGGCGGTGGCGTCGCACCTGTTCGAGCCGGTGGTCAGCGAGAAAGGCGGCGATCACGCCGGTCTCGGCCTGACCATCAGCCGCAGCCTGGTCGAACGCATGAACGGCCATCTCAGCTGCACCAGCACGCCGCAAGGCACCCTGTTCCTGATCCGCCTGCCCACCCTGCAGAACGGCCAGGCTCCGCTCACGACAACAACACGCTACGGGTCGATGTAACCCGAGCCCAAGGAGAACACCATGTCCGACGATCCCACCGCAACTTCCCCGCAGCGCAGCACGGTCAGCGCCTTCCCGGTTCGCCCGCGCCTACTGGTGGTAGACGACGAGCCGCTGATCCTGGAAGGGCTCAAGCGCCTGCTCGAAACCCGCGACTACGAGGTGCAGACGGCCAACGGGGGCTGCGAAGCGCTGATCGCCATCGGCAAGCAGCAGTTCGACGCGATCCTGCTCGATCTCGGCATGCCCGATCTCAACGGTACCGAGGTGCTGCGCTTCGTCGCCGACCGCAGCGCCGACACCCCGGTGATCGTGGTGTCGGGCGACAGCACCATCGACGCTGCGATCCGCGCGCTGCGCGGCGGCGCGGCCGACTTCGTGCGCAAACCCTACGAGCCGGAGGAGCTGCTGCGCCGCATCGACAACACGCTGACGCGGCGTCGCCTGGAAAAGGAAAACAACCACATCCTGCAGCGCCTGCAGCAGTCGGAGAAGTGGCACCGCTTCCTGGTCAACAGCTCGCCCGACTTCATCTACACGCTGGATTGCGAAGGCCGCTTCACCTTCGTCAACGACCGCGTCGAAAGCCTGCTCGGCTACCGCCGCGAGGAGCTGCTGGGACAGCACTACAGCCTGGTGATCCACGAGGACGACATCGCGCGCGCCGAGCACGTATTCAACGAGCGCCGCGCCGGCGACCGCAACGCGCGCAACATCGAGATCCGCCTCAAGTGCAATCCGGGCATGCGCCGTCCGCGCCTGATGAATGGCCGCTGCAAGTCGGTCGAGCTCACCGCCACCGGGATGTACGACGAGGACGCCGGTCCGTTCGAGCGGCGCTTCATCGGCAGCTACGGCGTCGCCAAGGACGTCACCGAGCGCAAGCAGGCCGAGGAGACCGTGCACTACCAGGCCTATCACGACCTGCTCACCGGCCTGCCGAACCGTGCGCTGTTCCGCGACCACCTCGGCCTCATGCTGGCGCAGGCGAAGCGCAACCAGAAACCGCTCGCGGTATTGAGCCTCGACCTCGACCACTTCAAGGTGATCAACGACTCGCTCGGCCACACCATCGGCGACGAACTGCTGCTCGCGGTCGGTGCGCGGCTGCGCCAGTGCCTGCGCGAGGGTGACACGCTGGCGCGCCTCGGTGGCGACGAATTCGCCGTGCTGTTGCCGACGCTGGTGTCGCGCAGCGACGTCGAGCACATCTGCCGCAAGATCATCCAGGTGCTGTCGAAGCCCGTTTATGTGAAGGGCCACGAGATCTACATCTCAGTCAGCATTGGCGCCTGCGTCGCGCCGGAAGACGGTGACATGATCGACAGCCTGATCCGCCAGGCCGAGATCGCCATGTACCAGGCCAAGTCGCAGGGCCGCAGTCGCCTGCAGTTCTGGGAATCGGGCATGCAGGCGCCCTATTCCGAGCGCATGCAGATCGAGGCCGACCTGCGCCGCGCGCTGGCGCGCAACGAGTTCGTGCTGTTCTACCAGCCGCAGGTCGACACGGTCTCGGGCGAGGTGCGCGGCTTCGAGGCGCTGTTGCGCTGGTGGCATCCGCAGCGCGGCCTGCTGACGCCGGCCGACTTCATTCCGGTGGCAGAGGAATCCGGCGTCATCGTGCCGATCGGCGACTGGGTGCTGCGCGAGGCCAGTGCGCAGATCGCCGAATGGCGCAAGGGGGGCCTGCCGCCGGTGCGGCTGTCGGTGAACATCTCCGCGCGCCAGCTCGAGAACCCCGACTTCGTCGAGAGCGTCATGCGGGCGATCCAGGTGTATTCGCTCGACGGCCACCAGATGGAACTCGAGATCACCGAGAGCCTGCTGATGCGCGATTTCGAGGCCAACGCGATCAAGCTGGGGCGCCTGTCGGCGGCCGGCATTCGCCTCGCCATCGATGATTTCGGTACCGGCTACAGTTCGTTCAAGTACCTGTCGCGCTTCCCCATCCACACGCTGAAGATCGACCAGTCCTTTGTCCAGGAACTCGACCGCGAGGAGAATGTGTCGATCGTCAACGCCATGATCGCCATGGGGCGCGGCATGAACCTCAACGTCGTCGCCGAGGGCGTCGAGACCGAATCGCAGCTGGCGCGCCTGCAGCAGATGCAGTGCCACGAGGTGCAGGGGCATTATTACAGCGGGCCGATGTCGGGCCACGATGCCACCGCCCTGCTGGGCCGGCACGCGCGCGGCTTCGCGCAGGCGGCGGGCTGAACGATCGCGGAACGGCGGCCGCCGTTCCGCAGCAAGGCTCGATCGACGCGCTGTCTTGATCGCTTCGCAGCTCAGTCGCCGCGAAGGGCCGCCTTGAATTCGCGCCGGCGCCGGTGCAGGGTCGGTTCGGTGTAGCCGTTGGGCACGCGCCGGCCGTGGAAAATCATGTCCTGTGCCGCCTGGAAGGCAAGACTGATGTAGTGCGGCGCCATGGCAATGTAGTTGCGGTCGGCCGCGTTCTGCTGGTCCACCAGCCGGGCCATGCGCCGCAGCGTTTCCATCACCTGGGCTTCGCTGATGATGCCGTGGTGCAGCCAGTTGGCGATGTGCTGGCTGGAGATGCGCAAGGTCGCGCGGTCCTCCATCAGGCCGACGTGATCGATGTCCGGCACCTTGGACGCACCCATGCCCTGGTCGATCCAGCGCACGACGTAGCCGAGCAGGCCCTGGATGTTGTTGTCGAGTTCCTGCTGGATGTCTTCCGCTGACCAGCCTGGTTTTTCCACGACGGGAATCGCGAGCAGATCGCCGAGTGCGGCACGTGTGCGTGCGCGCAGTGCCTGCTGGCGTGCGAAGACGTCGACGCGGTGATAGTGCAGTGCATGCAGCGTGGCAGCCGTGGGCGAAGGCACCCAGGCACAGTTGGCGCCGGCCTCCGGATGCGCCTGCTTCGCCGCCAGCATCGCCGCCATGCGGTCGGGCATGGTCCACATGCCCTTGCCGATTTGCGCGCGGCCCGACAGGCCGCACGCCAGCCCGATGTCGACGTTCCAGTCCTCGTAGGCCTTGAGCCAGGCGGCGGACTTCATGTCGTTCTTGCGCAGTACCGGCCCCGCTTCCATCGACGTGTGGATCTCGTCGCCGGTGCGGTCGAGGAAGCCGGTGTTGATGAAGATCAGCCGCTCGCGTGCCGCGCGGATGCAGGCCTTGAGATTGAGCGTGGTGCGTCGCTCCTCGTCCATGATGCCGATCTTGAGCGTGTTGCGCGGCAACGCGAGCACGTCCTCGACGCGCGCGAACAGGTCCACCGTGAAGGCCACCTCATCGGGACCGTGCTGCTTCGGCTTGACGATGTAGACGCTGCCGCTGCGGCTGTTCTTCAGCGGGCTCGTACCCTTGAGGTCGTGCAGTGCGCAGTAGCTGGTGACGAAGGCGTCGAGCAGGCCCTCGAACACTTCGTTGCCGTGCTCGTCGAGCACGGCGTCGGTGGTCATCAGGTGGCCGACGTTGCGTACCAGCATCAGGCTGCGGCCGGGGATCTCGAAATAGCGGCCATCGGGCGAGAGATAGCGGCGGTCCGGATTCAGCGCGCGGGTGAGCGCCTTGCCGCCCTTGTCGAAGCTCGCGACGAGCTCGCCCTTCATCAGCCCCAGCCAGTTGCGGTAGACGCCGACCTTGTCGTCGGCGTCTACCGCGGCGACCGAGTCCTCGCAGTCCATGATGGTGGTGAGCGCCGCTTCCAGATAGATGTCGCGGATCCCGGTGGGATGCAGTTCGTGGATGGGGTGGTCGGTGTTGAAGTGGATCTCGATGTGCAGGCCATGATGCCGCAGCAGGATCGAACTGATGCTGCCGGCCTTTTCCTGGTAGCCGCGGAACTGCATGGGGTCCCTGAGGCTGCTGCGTGCGCCGCTCGACAGCGTGACCGCGAGTTGCCCGTCGCGGACGCCGTAGGCGATCGCATCGAGGTAGCTGCCTTCGACGAGCGGTGCGGCCTCGTCGAGAAAGGCCTTGGCGGCAGCGATGACCCGGGCGCCGCGCACCGGATTGAAAGCGCCCTTCTTCTCGGCCCCCCCCTCGTCGGCAATCGCGTCGGTGCCGTAGAGCGCGTCGAACAGGCTGCCCCAGCGCGCATTGGCGGCGTTGAGCGCGTAGCGCGCGTTGTTCATCGGCACCACCAGCTGCGGCCCGGCGATGTGGGCGATCTCGTCGTCGACGTTCTCCGTCGCGATGCTGAAATCATCGCCCTCGGGCAGCAGGTAGCCGATCTCGACGAGGAATTGCCTGTAGGCCGCGGCGTCGTGCGGTCGGCCGCGGCGCTCGAGGTGCCAGGCGTCGATGCGGGCCTGCAGTTCGTCGCGCCGGGCCAGCAGCGCGCGGTTGCGCGGCGTCAGCTCGCGCACGATGTCGGCGAAGCCCTGCCATGCCCGATCGCTGGAAATGCCGGTGCCAGGCGCGATCTCGTCGCGCACCAGATCGGCGAGCGGTTTGGCGATCTGCAGGCCGGCGAGCGTGATGCGGGTGTTCATGGCGTGCATCAGTCAGGTGACGACGTTGCGCGGCGTGCCGGCCGCGAAGGCGTCGATGTTGTCGACCACCTGGTCGGCGAGGGCCTGCATGGCTTCGCGGCTCGACCACGCGACGTGCGGCGTCAGGATGAAATTCGGCAGATCGAGGTCCAGCAAGGGGTTGCCGTCGCGCGGCGGCTCGACCGACAGCACGTCGAAGCCGGCGCCGGCGATGCGGCCGGATTTCAGCGCATCGATCAGTGCCGCCTCGTCGACCAGATTGCCGCGCGCGGTGTTGATGAGGAGGGCCGTCGGTTTCATCAGGCCGAATTCGCGCGCACCGATCATGTGGCGCGTCTCAGCCGTGAGCGGGGTGTGCAGCGAGATCACGTCGGCCTCGGCGAGCACCGTGTCGAATGCCGTGTAGCCGTCACGTACGGCCGCGGCATGCCGGTGCTCGGCGATCAGCACCCGCATGCCGAAGGCCTCGGCCAGCTTCTGCATGCCGTGGCCGAGCGAGCCGTAGCCGACCAGTCCCAGCGTGCTGCCATGGAGATCGTTGACCGGGCGGGTGAACAGGCAGAACTGGTCGGTTTTCTCCCATAAACCGGCGCGCACGTCCGCGCGCCAGCCGAGCAGATTGCGGCGCAGCGCCAGCATCATCATGAAGGCGTGCTCGGGCACGGTGTTGACCGCGTACCCGCGGATGTTGGAGACGACGATGCCGTGGGCTCGGCAATACGCGAGATCGACGTTGTCGGTGCCGGTCGCCGCCACCGCGATCATTTTCACCGACGGCGACAGCGCCAGGATCTCGGCGGAAAGCCTCACCTTGTTGACGATGACGATCCCGGCGCCGGCGAGGCGTGCGACGACTTCGGCGGGCTGCGTTGCCGGGTGATCGATCCATTCATGTGCGAACGACGGCGCACGCATCTCGGCGATCAGGCTCGCGCGGTCGAGGAACACGATTTTCTGTTTCATCGATAAAAACCTTTTTTATCCGCGCAGGACACGAATCATCGCTCCATGCCCGACTCGCGTTCGATGATCTTCATCACCGCCGCCGAGTCGAGCTCGCCACTGCCGGTGCCCATCAGCGCGTTGAGGTGCTGCATCACCAGCGCCGCGCCGGGCAGCGCGAGGCCGAGCTCCTTCGCGGTCTGCATCACGATGTTGATGTCCTTCTGGTGCAGCTTCGTCTTGAAGCCGGGTGTGTAGTCGTTGTCGAGCATGCGCTTGCCGTGCACCTCGAGGATGCGGCTGCCGGCGAAGCCGCCCATCAGCGCGTCGCGTACCTTGGCCGGGTCGACGCCGTTCTTGCGCGCGAACACCAGCGCCTCGGCGACGCCCTCGATGGTGACTGCCACCACGATCTGGTTGCACGCTTTCGCGACCTGGCCGGCACCGTGGTCGCCGACGCGCACGATGTTCTTGCCCATCGCCTCGAACACCGGCTTGACCCGCTCGAACACCTCGGGCTTGCCGCCGACCATGATCGACAGCGTGGCGTTGATCGCGCCGACGTCGCCGCCGGAGACCGGCGCGTCGAGCATCTCGATGCCGCGCGCCTGCAGTTTTTCGGCGAACGTCCGCGTCGCGGTCGGCGAAATGGTGCTCATGTCGACCACCACCGAGCCGTGCCTGGCGCCGGCGGCGACGCCGTTGTCGCAGAACAGCACCTGCTCGACGTCCGGCGTGTCGGACACCATGACGATGATGATGTCGGCCTGGGCGGCAGCTTCGGCCGGAGAGACGCAGCCGGTGCAGCCGGCTTCGATCGGCTGCACCATGGTCTCGGCACGCCGGCCGTGCACGAAGACGCTGTGGCCGGCCTTCCTGAGGTTGATGGCCATGGGCCGGCCCATGATGCCCATGCCGATGAATGCGATATTCATTGCGTTCTCCGTGGGTGCGGTGTCATCTCACTTGTACAGGACGCTCGGCAGCCACATGCCGATCTGCGGCCAGAGATAGAGCATGGCCATGGCGATTATCTGAATGCCCATGAAGGGCAGCATGCCGGCGAATATCTGGTTCAGCGTCACGTGCGGCGGCGCCACCCCCTTGAGGTAGAACGCCGCCATCGCCACCGGCGGCGAGAGGAAGGCGGTCTGCAGGTTGAGCGCCACCATCAGGCCGAAGAACAGGGGGTCGATGTGGAAATGCGGCAGCAGCGGAATGAAGATCGGCATGAAGATGACGATGATCTCGGTCCATTCCAGCGGCCAGCCGAGGATGAAGATGATGGCCTGCGACAGCAGCATGAACTCCATCGGGGTCATGTCGAGCGACAGCACCCAGGCCTCGATCAACTGCTGGCCGCCCAGCAGCGCGAAGGCGGCGGAGAAGATCGACGAGCCGACGAACAGCCAGCACACCATGGCCGAGGTCTTGGCAGTGAGGAAGACCGACTCCTTCACCGTCGGCAGCATGGTGACCTGCGGCACTGCCAGCAGGCACCACACGCCCATTGCGCCCATCGACAGCCAGCCCACCCAGTCGGGCGGCGCCGACGGCAGCAGGCCGGCCTTGAACAGCAGGAACCATACGACCGACACGCCGAACAGCAGCCACAGCGGGATCCAGCTGGCACGCAGGCGCCGCCGCTCGTCGCGGGATTTGTTGAGCGCGAGATAGAGCGCGGCGAGCACGAAGCCGCCGAAGGAACCGACCGCCGCCGCTTCGGTGGGCGTGGCGAGTCCGAAGACGATGGTGCCAAGCACGGCGAGGATCAGCACCGCCAGCGGGAAAAACGAGGTCAGCAGCATCTTGAAGATTTCGAGACGCGCGAAGGTGAACAGCGCGTAGCCGACGAGCAGGACCGCAAGACCGCCGGCCAGAATCTTCCAGTAGGTCGACGGTGCGGGCTGACGCTGTGTGGCGTCCGCTTCCGCGGCAGGGACCGGTTCCGCTGTATCGACCTGCGGCACGGCGGCAGCGCCGGGCGCCTGCAGGTCGCCGGATGCGGCCCCCGCCGGGTCCGACGCGGGCGGCTCCTGCAGGGTGTCGGCCACGGAGTCGGCGAGCGGGTCTGGCGGCGGCTCCTGAATGCCGTCGGCCGTCGCTTCCTCGGGCGGGGGTTCGGCGATGCCCGGAGCTTGCGGCTCGTCGAGGCCGGGCGTCTCCTTGGCATCTTCGCTCACCATGCCCATTTCCTGCAGCACCGAGGTGTCGGTCGCTTCGTCCGCCCGGGTGAGCGCCTGCCAGGCGAGTGCCATGATGACGGCGAACACGATCGCGGGCAGCAGCGCGGTCAGCAACTGACGCAACGCGTGTACGCGCGACACCGAGGCGCCGTCGGTGGTGAAGGCGGCGCGCAGCAGCGCAGGCACCGCGCGCTTGCCGAAGCGCGCGGCGATTCGTGCGCTCTCGGGGGGGAGTGGAACGGCGCGCTCGGCCTCGGGCAGCGGAGGCGCAAGCTCCGGCCTGAGCTTGGCCATCAGGATCACGTAGCCCACGTAGAGCAGGGCGAGCATGATGCCGGGGAAGAACGCGCCGGCGTACAGCTTCACTACCGACACGCCGGCGGTGGCGCCGTAAACGATCAACAGCACCGACGGCGGGATGAGAATGCCGAGGCAGCCACCCGCGGTGATCACGCCGGCCGACAGCTTCACGTTGTAGCCCGCGCGCAGCATCGACGGCAGCGCCAGCAGGCCCATCAGCGTGACCACGGCGCCGACGATGCCGGTGGCGGTGGCGAAGATGGCGCAGGTCACCAGCGTGGCGACCGCGAGCGAACCCGGAATGCGCGCCAGCGCGAGATGCAGCGACTTGAACAGCTTCTCGATCAGGTTGGCGCGCTCG
This sequence comes from Pseudomonadota bacterium, assembly GCA_041639215.1. Classification (GTDB taxonomy): domain Bacteria; phylum Pseudomonadota; class Gammaproteobacteria; order Burkholderiales; family Thiobacillaceae; genus Thiobacillus. The sequence continues at coordinate 302,964 of JBEQCP010000001.1, forward strand.
ACCAGGTAGCCCATGAACACGAACAGCGGGATCGAAATCAGCACGTCGTTGGTCATCACGCCGTAGGCGCGCTGCACCATCAGGTCCAGCGTCTGCGTGACCGCGAGCTCGGGATTGCTGCTGCGATAGGCGAACCAGGCGAAGATCATGCCCATGCCCATCAGGGTGAAGGCGGTCGGGAAGCCCAGCATGATCGCCACCACCACCAGGCTCAGCATGAGCAGGCCGAGGTGGCCGTTGGTGAGATTGCCCCAGGGCATGAACACGGCGACGGCGACCAGGATGATCGCCATCAGCGCGAAGCCGAAACGGAGTTCCTTCCTCACGATTTGGCCTCCTGCTTCACCACGTACTGGTCGAGCCGGGCGATGTCCTCGTCCCTGACCTTGACCATCTGCTTGAGCTTGTCGACATCGACCTCTTCCACGTCCGCGACGCGGGAAGGCCAGGCGCCGTCACGCAGGCAGAGGATGCAGCGCAGGATCTCGACGATGCCCTGCAGCAGCAGGAACACGGCGGCGACCGGAATGACGAACTTGAACGGGTAAAGCGGCAGCGGGTCGGGGCTGAAGGTCTGTTCGTGGATGGCCAGCGATTCGTTGGCGTAGGTCCAGCCGGCGTAGGCGAGCGCGAAGATTCCCGGCAGGAAGAAGACGATGTAGAGCACCAGGTCGATACTGGCCTGGGTGCGAGGGGCGAAGAAGCCGTACAGCACGTCGCCGCGCACGTGTCCGCCGTGCGCCAGGGTATAGGCGCCGGCCATCATGAACAGGATGCCGTAGAGCATGATCTGCACGTCCAGCGCCCACGGGTGCGGCGTGTTGAGGACGTAGCGGGAAAACACTTCCCAGGAAATCAGAAACGTCAGTCCGATGATGGACCAGGCAAAGAAACGACCGGCGAAGGTACTGACCTTGTCGACGAAAAGCAGCAGTTTCTGCATGGGGTGAATTCTTGGAATGGGCTGCAGAAAGCGGCCGTCCGCCCGCGGCAGGACGGCCGTGCGGGGTGATGCCGGTCAGCCGCGCTTCTTGGCGAAGAAGTGGTTGTACGCCATCTTGTAGTCGACGTTGGTGTCGTTTTGCCAGCGTGCGGCACGGCCGGCGAACGCACGCATCGACTCGAGCACCTTCTTGAACGCGGGGTTCTCGGCGCTCTTGGCGGCCATGATCTTGTCCCATGACTGCAGCTGCTTGCGCAGGATGGCATCGGGCGTCTTGTAGAACTTGACGCCCTTCTTGGTGCTCATCTCGATGTAGTCCTTGGAGTAGCGATCGATCGCCTTCCAGGACATGTCGGCCGAGGATGCCTCGAGCGCGTGCTTGATGATGGCCTTGTGTTCGGCGTTGAGCGCGTTGTATTTCTTCTTGTTGAAGAGGATCTCGAACTGCTCGCTGCACTGGTGGAAGCTTTGCAGCATGCAGACCTTGGCCACGTCGGGGAAACCGAGCAGGTTGTCGGACGAGGCGTTGTTGAACTCCGCCGCGTCGAGCAGGCCGCGGTCCATCGCCGGCACGATCTCGCCGCCCGGCAGCGGGTTCACCGCAGCCCCCATGTCCTTGTACATGTCGACCGCCAGGCCCACGGTGCGGAACTTGAGGCCGTTCATCTGGGCGAGGCCGGTGACCGGCTTCTTGAACCAGCCGAAGGGCTGGGTCGGCATCGGGCCGTAGAGCATCGACACCACGTCCATGTTCATGCTGCGGTAGATCTCGTCGAGCAGTTCCTTGCCGCCGCCATAGTAGTGCCACGCCAGCACCATGTTCGGATCCATGCCGAAGGCCGGGCCCGAGCCCCACAGCGCCACCGCGGAGTTCTTGCCGTACCAGTAGGCGACCACGCCGTGGCCGCCGTCGAGCGTGCCCTTGCTGACCGCGTCGAGCAGGTCGAATGCCTTGACCACCGCCCCTGCCGGCAGCACCTCGATCCGCAACTCCTTGCCGGACATGGCGTTCACCTTGCTCGCGAAATCCGATGCGTATTCGTGGAAGATGTCCTTCGCCGGCCAGGTGCTCTGGAAACGCAGGCTGACCGGCGCTTGCGCTTTCACGATCGAGGGGAAACCGAGTGCCGCCGCGCCGGTGGCGCTGGCGGCTGCCGCGCCGAGGAATTTCCTGCGGCTCAGTCTGGATTCGGTCTTGGGGATGGGCTTGCTGTCTTTCTTGCTCATGGCTGTCTCCTGGCTTGTTATCGAGATGGGAAAACAACTACACAGAAAAGCAACTTCACATTAGTACAGCTGATGCATGCCAACAAACAGCATGTGATTCTTTTTATTGTGTTGCGGACACTACCGAATCGATGGGGCGGAAGCAAGCCAGGGAGAAGCCGGCGTTTGGAGCGGCGTGTGCGGACGCCGCAAAAGCAAAACGGCTTCCGGTGGGAAAACCACGGGAAGCCGTTTCAGGGAGTGGTGGCCAGTCTCGGAATCGAACCAAGGACACGCGGATTTTCAATCCGCTGCTCTACCAACTGAGCTAACTGGCCAAAAGAGGGCGCAATTTAACCGGATTGGCCGATTTTCGTCAAGGAGAAAGCGCTCAGCAGGCCAGGCCGTGCAGCCCGCACAGATGGCGCTTGACGAGCGCCAGCACGATCCATAGCCAGAACAGCAGGAAGAACGCAAGCATGGGAACGTGAGCGTCGATGATGAAGCGCGGGGTGATGAAACGCACCGCACGCACTACCGGACGGGTGACGATGCGCAGCACGCGGTAGAAGGCATTCTGCTCGCGATACTTGCCGGCCAGCACGGCGAGCGCGCCCTGTCCGAGCAGGGCGAAACCCGCGACCTCGACGAGGGTGCGCAGAACGGAAACCAGCAGAATGTCGAATGGCATGGCGCGGGATGCGAGAGATGAAGCCGCGATTCTAGCGCAGCTTGTCAGGCCGGCGCCCGGCCGGGACAATGCCCGCTGACGTCCTTTGCATTGAATCCCCGAGATGAATTTCGACCGAGTGCGGCATGCCTGGCGAGGCGCCTTCTTCAACCTGCTGAAGCAGCCCGAGCGTGCGCTGGCAGCCTATCGCGAAAGCCATCGCGCCGATCCCGGCCATGCTGGCACGCTGCGCATGCTGGGCTGGCTGGAGGCCCAGCGGCAGCGCTGGCCGGCGGCGGAAGCCTGGTTCACGCGCGCGGTGGAGATCGAGCCCGACGACGCGCATACCTGGTTCAACCTCGGCTGGGTGCGGGACCAGGGAGGCATGGACGAGGCGGCGCTGACGGCGCTGACGCGTGCGACCGAACTCGACCCCAACAACGATCGCGCCTGGTACGGACTCGGCATGCTGCACGCGCGCCACGGGCGCCATCGCGAGGCGGCTGCGGCGCTGACCGAAGCGGGCCGGCTGCAGCCGATGAACGGATTGGCCTGGTATGCGCTCGGCATGGCCTGGCAGCACTGCAACGAGCCGGACAAGGTGGCGGCGGCGATCGAGCATACCCTGACGCACGACCCGCAAACCGCGCAGCGTCTGATCCGCGATACCGGCCGTAGCGAGTACGCGCACCGGTTGGGCTGAGGAAAACCCGGGCGAAAAAAAGCCGGCCCTGAGGCCGGCTTTTCAGTGGCGCGCCCAAGGACGCGCTGCTGGCAACGGGTCAGGTCGCCTGCGTCTTGATGTCGCCTTCCAGGCTCGGGTAGCGCACGTGGTCGACCAGTTCCTGAATCTCCTTGGACGGTGCCTTGGAGAGCAGCGAGCCGATGATGACCCCGATGAAGCCGGCCGGCATGCCGAACACGCCGGCAGCGATCGGCTTGATGGCGAACCATTCGTTGGCTGCGACGCCGCCGAAGAATTCGTAGGTCGTGTACATGTAGTACATGCACACGATCAGACCGGCCAGCATGCCGATGACGGCGCCGAGGTAGTTGGCGCGCTTCCAGAACACGCCGAGCACCAGCGCCGGGAAGAACGCCGAGGCTGCCAGCGAGAACGCCGCGCCGACCAGGAACAGGATGTCACCCGGCTTCAGCGAGGCGGTGTACGCCGCCAGCAGGGCGACCACCAGCAGCAGGCCCTTGGAAATGGCCAGGCGGCGAACGGTGGAGGCCTTCGGGTCGATCATCTTGTAGTAGACGTCGTGCGACAGCGCGTTGGCGATGGTCAGCAGCAGGCCGTCCGCAGTCGACAGCGCCGCAGCCAGACCGCCCGCCGCCACCATGCCCGAGATCACGTAGGGCAGACCGGCGATCTCCGGCGTCGCCAGCACGATGAGGTCGCCGCCGATGGTCATTTCGGCGAGCTGCACCAGACCATCCTTGTTGAGGTCGGTGATCTTCATCAGCGTCGGGTCCACCGCCGCCCAGTTGGCGACCCAGGCCGGCAGCGACGCGAACGACGAGCCGACCAGGTTGTTGTAGACCTCGAACTTGACCAGCACCGCCAGCGCGGGCGCGGTGAAGTACAGCAGGAAGATGAAGAACAGCGACCAGAACACCGACTTGCGCGCTTCACGCACCGAGGGGGTGGTGTAGTAGCGCATCAGGATGTGCGGCAGCGAGGCGGTGCCGACCATCAGGCACAGTACCAGCGCGATGAAGTTGCGGCGCTTCACGTTGGAGGCTTCTTCGTCCTCGGCCTTGGCGGCAGCGATTTCGGCTTCAGTGGCGTTGGGATTGTCCTTCAGCAGCTTGGCTTCGGCGCCCTTGCCGGAGAACGCGGTCGCGTGGGCGGGCACCGGGCCGGCCGCCTTCTTGGCGCCATCGGCGGCTTTCTTCAGCTTGGCCATGAGCGCGTCGGGGCCGGTCAGCTCGGCGATTTCCTTCTGCTTCGCCTCGATCTTCTTGGCGTCGGGCTCGGGGGCGGCGTTCAGTTCGGCGAGCTCGGTGTCGAGCTTGGCGCGGGCCTCACCCACCAGCGTGTCGGCGGAGCCGGCGGCAATGGCGGCTTCCAGCGCCTTGACCTTGTCTTCGGCGGCGAGCTGCTTTTCCTTGTGAAGCGCACGCACCGAGGCTTCGGCGGCGCCGAGCGTGGTGGTCGGATCGTTCAGCTCCTTTTCCTTGGCCGTGACTTGCTCGAGCACCTGGCCGTAGGCGATCTGCGGCACCGGGTTGCCGGTGTGGTTCACCGACAGCCACACCACCGGGATCATGTAGGCGATGATCAGGATGATGTACTGCGCGACCTGGGTCCAGGTCACCGCACGCATGCCGCCGAGGAAGGAGCACACCAGGATGCCGGCGAGACCGACGAACACGCCGATCTGGAATTCCAGGCCGGTGAGGCGGGCGGTGATGATGCCGACACCGTAGATCTGCGCGACCACGTAGACGAACGAGCAGATGATGGCCGCGACGACGCCGATGGTGCGCGGCAGGTTGCCGCCGTAGCGCGATCCGAGGAAGTCGGGGATGGTGAACTGGCCGAACTTCCTGAGGTAGGGCGCGAGGAACAGCGCCACCAGCACGTAGCCACCGGTCCAGCCCATCACGAAGGCGAGGCCGTCGTAGCCGGTCAGGTACAGGGTGCCCGCCATACCGATGAAGGACGCAGCCGACATCCAGTCGGCGCCGGTCGCCATGCCGTTGAAGATGGCCGGAACGCGGCGGCCGGCGACGTAGTATTCCGAGACGTCGGCGGTCTTCGACATGATGCCGATGCCGGCGTACAGCGCGATGGTGGCGCCGAGGAAGATGTAGCCGATCCACTTCGGCGGCAGGCCCATCTGCTCCAGCACGGCCAGAACGATGACGAAGGCGATGAAGCCGCCGGTGTAGAAGCTGTAGTACTTCTTCAGCTGGGCAAAAAACTGGCTCTGGGTCTGGGTGCTCATTCTTCGTCTCCTTCGTGGACACCGAATTCCTTGTCCAGCTGGTTCATGCGGTGGGCATAGAACCAGATGATCAGGACGTAGATGATCAGGGCGCCCTGGGCGCCCATGTAGAAGGCGAAGGGAAAGCCCATGACGACGATTTCATTGAGCTGGGGGGCAAAGTAGATGACGACGAACGTCACCACGAACCAGATGGCGAGCAGAACTGCAGTGAGCCGCAGGTTCTTGCGCCAGTATTCATGATGTCTCTCCGACAATTGCATGGCATATCCTCCGTTGGACGTGGCAGGGAACGGCGCGCATTATTGATGGCGTTGCGCGTGCGCGGAGTTTAAGGACTCGCAGCGCGGCCGACAAACAGATTAGTGATTGCTAATTTGCCGACAGCCAGCGCCGGGCACGCGTGAGTTTCTGCAACTGATGGGCCGTGGCGATTTTTTCCTGCTGCGCCGCGGCCAGCAGCACCAGCCACAGCTCGGCGGTGGCGTAGGCGTCGGCCAGTGCACCGTGGCGCGCATAGACGGCGATGCCGAAATGCGCCAGCCAGTCGTCGAGATGGCGGCAGCGCGGGGCGGCGTCCGGGAACAGCAGCGGGGCGACCACTGCGGCATCGAACCAGGGCAGCTTGAGGGACAGACCCAACTGGGCGCGCGCCTCGCGCTGCAGCACGGTCTGGTCGAATGCCGCGTGGAACGCCACGCGCGGCGCGCCGCGGGCGAACTCCAGCCAGTCCAGCAGCGCCGCGTGCGGCGCCAGCCCGGCACGCTGCTCGGTGCCGCTGATGCCGTGAATCAGGATGTTGGCGGCGTCGGTCGACTGCGCCTGCCGCAGGCCGAACTCCAGGCTCGGTCCGATCGCGATGCGGCCCTGCTCGACGGCCACCGCGCCGATCGCCAGCAGGGGATCTTTCGCGGCATCGAGCCCGCCGGTCTCGACGTCGACCACGACCCAGCGCATCTCGTTCAGCGGGCGCTTCAAATCGATTCCCTGCTTTTGCAGCGCGTCGCGTCGCGCGCTGCGGGCGGCGTCGAGCACCGGCCCATGCTGGCGGGAGAACGGCCAGATCACAGCTTGTAGTCCATCGCCAGGCGCGCCTGCACCTTGCGGGCCTGGCGCAGCGCCTCCTTCAGGATGCGACGGTCGAGCGGGTTCAGCGTGTCGGGGTCGAGATGGTTGTCGGGGGTCAGGCCGGCACGCTGCTGGCCGTGCTGGTGGCGCAGCCGCAACAGCTGCAGAAAGTGGAAGGCGCGGTTCCAGTCGGCCAGCTCGGTGTCGGGGATGTGCAGCGTGTGCGCGGCCTCGCGCAGCCGCTTGGCGGTATTGGTCTGCGGGCTGCCGGCGGCGAGCGCGAAGATGCGTGCAGCATCGACGAAGGGGGTGGTGCCGTTGAGCTTGAGGTCGAGCGTATGCGGGTGGGCCGCATCCTCCGACAGCACGAAGTCGCGCATCACGCCGAGCGGCGGACGGTTGCGCAGCGCGTTGCCGGCCATCTGGTGCAGGAAACGCTGATTCTTCTGCGCGGCGCGGTTGAGCCAGGCGCGCAGGTCGAGCGCCAGCGCCGCGTCGCCGGCGAGCGGGCGGAAGTCGAAGAAGATGCTGGCGTGCAGCAGCGATTCCGGGCTGCCGTGGTCGATCCACTGTGAGAACTGGCGCTGCCAGTCGTCGGCCGACAGGCACCATTGCGGGTTGCCGGCCATGATGCCGCCGCGGCACAGGGGAAATCCGCAGGCGTCGAGACGCGCGTTGACGCGCTGGGCAAAGGCCAGCAGCGCGTCGCGCTGGGCGGCGTCGGCGGCATGGAAGATCAACGCGTTGTCCTGGTCGGTGGCGAGCGTCTGCTCCATGCGGCCTTCCGATCCGAGCGCCAGCCAGCACCAGCGCAGGCCGGCGAGCCTGGGATCGGTCTCGCTCTCCAGCGCAATGATGCGCTCGGTGATGCGGTCGTTGAGGCTGGAGATGATCGCGGTGAGGTTCTCCGCGTCCATCCCCTGCGCCAGCAGGCTGTGCGCGAGGTCGCCGATGTCGCGCGCCAGCGCCGGCAGGCGTGCGGGGTCGTCGGCGCGTCCCAGCGTCGAGGTGATGCCTTCCACCGACAGCCGGCGCAGCGCGAAGATGTCCTTTTCCGACACCACGCCGACCAGCCTGCCGTCGCGCACCAGCGGCAGGTGATGGATGCCCTGGCGTGCCATCAGCACCAGCGCGTCGGCCACCGGCGCGTCGTCGGCCAGGGTCGCGGGCTTCGGCGTCATCACCGCGGAGATCGGCCTGGCGAGCGGCACGCCGGCCAGCGTCACGCGGGCCAGCACGTCCTTCAGGGTGAGGATGCCGACGGGAACGCCGGCCGTGTCGGCGATCACGACCGATCCGATCCGCGCGGCCTCCATGGCGGCGAGTGCCTCGGCGAGCGGGGTGTGGGGCGGCACATGGAACGGCGCGCGCCGGATCAGGCTGGCGAGCGGCCGTGCGAAGCGGCTGTCGTCGTCCAGCGCCAGCGCGTATTCGGCCTGCACCGCGCGCTGCGATTCTTCCAGCAGGCTGGCGATGCGCCGGGTGCAGAAGTCGTTGAACTCGGGGCTCTGCGCCAGCAGCGTGTGGAAATCGGCGGCGGCGAGCTGGTAGCAGAAGGTGTCGGTGGCGGCGAGGTAGCGGTTGGCCGCGCCGCGCCCGGCCAGCAGCGCGCCGAGCGGGAACATCTCGCCGGCCGCCAGCTGCAGCACCGTCTGGCCCTCGGCGGTGGCGCCGCTCACCGTGCCCTGCTTGATGATGAACAGTGTGTCCGGTGCCGTCGCTGCAGGTTCCAGCAACACCGCATCGCGTGCGAAGTAGCTGACCGAGAGATGCTGCACCAGCCACAGCACCTCGTCCTCGGTCATCGCGGAGAATGGCGCCTGACGCCGCAACGCGTCGAGGGTGGCACGGTGCAGGCTGTTGGCCAGGGGCTGGGAGGCGCTCATGCGGCAACCTTAGCGTGCCGGCGTGCCGGGGGCAACATCGCCGCGCGCCGCGCTCAGCCGGTCCCCGCTATCACGCGCAGGCGGCGGCGATGGACCAGGGCGGCGACGATGGCCAGTGCACCGAACAGCAGCAGCGCGGCGCGGATGCCTAGCGCGTGCGTGAGGCTGCCGAGCAGCAGATTGCCGAGCGGCGCGATGCCGAGGAAGGCCATGGTGAAGATGGCCATGACCCGGCCACGCAGATCGTCGCGCACCCAGCTCTGCAGCAGGGTGTTGCTGCCGGCGGCGACCAGCACCACGGAGAAGCCCAGCACCATCAGGATCGGATAGGCGAGCGCTGCCACGTTGTTGAGGGCGAACGCCGCCAGCGCCGCGCCGGCCAGGATCGCAGCCTGCCCCACCCGGCGCGCGAGCCCGTCGATCGAGGCATGCGAGGCGAGGAACACGCTCGCCAGCAGCGAGCCGGCGCCGGCGCTGCTGACCAGCAGGCCGAAGGTGCGCGCGTCGCCGCCGAGCACGGTCCTGGCATAGACCGGCAGCATCACCACATAGGGCGCCACCAGGAAGCTGACCGCCGCGACCAGCAGCAGGAACAGACGGATGTCGCGGTGGCTGAAGGCGTAGGCGAGCCCCTCGCGCAGCGCATGCAGCGCCGGCTTGGCTATGCCGGCACCGGGCCGGGTGTGCAGCGCGGCGAGCGCGAGCAGTACGGCGAGATAGGACAAGGCATTCAGCAGGAAGCAGACCGCCTCGCCGGCCCAGGCGACGATGACACCGGCGAGCGCCGGGCCGACGAATCGGGTGGCGTTCATCATGAAGGAATTGAGCGCGATGGCGTTGGACAGCAAGGTGCGATCGGTCACCAGGTGTGCTACCAGCGACTGTCGCGCGGGGATGTCGACCGCGTTGATGCAGCCCAGCACGAAGGCCAGGCCGATCAGCAGCGCGGGCGTCGCCCAGCCCTGCCACGCCAGCACGGCGAGTGCCAGCGCCTGCAGCATGGCGAGTACCTGGGTGGTCATCATCAGGCGCCGGCGGTCGACGCGGTCCGACCAGACGCCGCCGAGCGGCGCGAACAGCAGGATGGGGATCTGGCTGGCGAAGCCGAGCAGGCCCAGCACCAGGGCCGAATGGGTGAGCGAGTAGGCGAGCCAGGCCATCGCGATCTGCTGCATCCAGGTGCCGGCGACCGAGACCAGCTGACCGGCAAAATAGATGCGGAAGTCGCGGGCGCGCAGCGCACGCAGGGGATGGGGCAGGACGGCGGGCATCGTCAGGGGATCGGGGCGAGCGGGGATGATGGCATCGAATGCACGCGCCTGCCAGCGGGCAGACGCGCATGAAAAAGCCCCGCCGAAGCGGGGCTTTTTCATGCGGCGTGAACTGCAGGGCTTAGCCCGCAAATACCCTGAAGGGCATAAGGGGCAGGCCGTGCTTGTCCAACCACGCTTACATCATGCCCATGCCGCCCATGTCGCCCATGCCGCCGCCCATCGGCGCCGCCGGCTTGTCTTCCGGCAGGTCGGCGACCATGCAGTCGGTGGTCAGCATCAGGCCGGCGATCGACGCGGCGTTCTGCAGCGCGGTACGGGTGACCTTGGTGGGGTCGAGCACGCCCATCGCCACCATGTCGCCGTACTCGCCGTTGCCGGCGTTGTAGCCGAAGTTGCCGGTGCCTTCGAGCACCTTGTTGACGACGACGGAGGACTCTTCGCCGCAGTTCTTGACGATCTGGCGCAGCGGCTCTTCGATCGCGCGCAGCACGATCTTCACGCCGGCGTCCTGGTCGTGGTTGTCGCCCTTGACTGCAGCGGCAGCCGACTTGGCGCGCAGCAGCGCGACGCCGCCGCCGGGGACGATGCCTTCTTCAACGGCGGCACGGGTGGCGTGCAGCGCGTCTTCGACGCGGGCCTTCTTCTCTTTCATCTCGACTTCGGTCGCGGCGCCGACCTTGATCACCGCCACGCCGCCGGCCAGCTTGGCCTTGCGCTCCTGCAGCTTCTCCTTGTCGTAGTCGCTGGTGGCTTCGTCGGCCTGCTTGTTGATCTGGGCGATGCGCGCCTTGATCGCGTCGGCATTGCCGGCGCCGTCGATGATGGTGGTGTTTTCCTTGCCGACTTCGATGCGCTTGGCGCGGCCGAGGTCCTGCAGGGTGGCCTTCTCCAGGCTCAGACCGACTTCCTCGGCGATCACGGTGCCGCCGGTGAGGATGGCCATGTCTTCCAGCATCGCCTTGCGACGGTCGCCGAAACCCGGGGCCTTGACGGCGCAGGTCTTGAGGATGCCGCGGATGTTGTTGACCACCAGGGTGGCGAGCGCTTCGCCGTCGACGTCTTCGGCGACGATCATCAGCGGCTTGCCGGCCTTGGCCACCTGTTCCAGCACGGGCAGCAGGTCGCGGATGTTGGAGATCTTCTTGTCGAACAGCAGGATGAAGGGATCTTCCATGATCGCCATCTGCTTGTCGGGGTTGTTGATGAAGTAGGGCGACAGGTAGCCGCGGTCGAACTGCATGCCTTCGACGACGTCGAGCTCGTTCTCCAGGCCCGAGCTGTCTTCGACCGTGATCACGCCTTCCTTGCCGACCTTGTCCATCGCGGCGGCGATGATGTCGCCGATCGAGGAATCGGAGTTGGCCGAGATCGAGCCGACCTGGGCGATTTCCTTGCTGCTGGTGCAGGGCACCGAGATCTTCTTCAGTTCGCCGGTGATGGCGATCACGGCCTTGTCGATGCCGCGCTTGAGGTCCATCGGGTTCATGCCGGCGGCGACGAATTTCATGCCTTCGTTGACGATGGCCTGGGCCAGCACGGTCGCGGTGGTGGTACCGTCACCGGCGACGTCGGAGGTCTTGGAAGCGACTTCCTTGACCATCTGGGCGCCCATGTTCTCCAGCTTGTCCTTCAGCTCGATTTCCTTGGCGACCGACACGCCGTCCTTGGTCACGGTGGGGGCGCCGAAGGAACGGTCGAGCACCACGTTGCGGCCTTTCGGGCCCAGGGTCACCTTGACGGCGTCAGCCAGAATGTTGACGCCAGCCACCATGCGGTGGCGCGCGGAATCGCCAAAACGTACGTCTTTTGCAGCCATGCTTAACTCCTAAATTTTGAATTCGTTGGATTGCGTGCGGCGTTCGATTACTGCTCGACCACGCCCATGATGTCTTCTTCGCGCATCACCAGCAGCTCTTCGCCCTCGACCTTGACGGTCTGGCCGGCGTACTTGCCGAACAGCACGCGGTCGCCGACTTTCACGTCCATCGGGATGGTCTTGCCCTGGTCGTCTTTCTTGCCGGCGCCGACGGCGATGATTTCGCCCTGGTCGGGCTTCTCGGTGGCGGTGTCGGGGATCACGATCCCGGACGCGGTCTTGCGCTCTTCTTCCATGCGCTTGACAATCACACGGTCGTGCAGAGGACGGATTTTCATTGCAAAGTCTCCATTGCGGTAACGTTGAATAACCGGCAGCCGCGGCTGCCCGTAAATAAGGAAGCGGCGAACATGTTGTTAGCACTCGCCGCCGTCGAGTGCTAATGGTAGGGGCGCAAGGTGACAATTTCAAGTCCATGAACGACGATCTTTTGAGCCGCACCCGCGCCGCCGTCTGGCACCCCTGCACCCAGATGAAGCAGCTGGAGGCCACCCCGCCGCTGCCGATCGCGCGCGGCGAAGGTCCCTGGCTGATCGACACCGACGGCCGCCGCTACCTCGACGCGATATCCAGCTGGTGGGTCAATCTCTTCGGCCATTGCAACCCGCGCATCAACGCCGCCATCACCGACCAGTTGGGCAAAATCGAGCACGTGATGCTCGCCGGCGCCACCCACGCGCCGGTGGTCGAGCTCTCGGAGCGGCTCGCGCACCTCACCGGCCTGGGCCACGCCTTCTACGGTTCGGACGGCGCCTCGGCCACCGAAATCGCGCTGAAAATGAGCGCTCACTTCTGGCGTAATGCAGGCCGCGCGGAGAAAAACGGCTTCGTCAGCCTCGCCAACGGCTACCATGGCGAGACCGTCGGCGCGCTCTCGGTAACCGACATCCCGCTGTTCAAGTCCATCTATGAACCCTTGCTGCGGCATACGGTGCGGGTGCCGACGCCGGACGCCCGGCTCGCGGAAGCCGGGGAATCCGCCGAAGCCTACGCGCTGCGCTGCGCCGCCACGCTCGAAGCGCATCTCGCCGCGCATGCCGCCACCACGGCCGCCCTCATCGTCGAGCCGCTGGTGCAGGGGGCGGCGGGGATGGCGATGTACCACCCGGCTTACCTCAAGCGTGCCCGCGAACTGTGCGATCAATACGAGGTGCACCTGATCGCCGACGAGATCGCAGTCGGGTTCGGCCGCACCGGGACGATGTTCGCCTGCGAGCAGGCGGGCGTGAAACCCGATTTCGTCTGCCTGTCCAAGGGCATCACCGGCGGCTACCTGCCGCTGTCGGCGGTGCTGACCACCGACGCCGTCTATCAGGCCTTTTATGGCGACGAAACCGCGCGCGGCTTCCTGCACTCGCATTCCTACACCGGCAACCCGCTCGCCTGCCGCGCCGCGCTGGCGGTGCTGGATATCTTCGAACACGACAACGTGATCGCCGCCAACCGGGTCAAGGCACAGGCATTTACTGAAATATTGACGGAAGTGGCCGCTCACCCACGGGTGCGCCATTTCCGCCATCTGGGCATGATCTGGGCCTTCGACGCCGCCGCCGCGAAACCGGGCTTCGCCACCCGTTTCCATCGCGCCGCCCTGGCACAAGGCGTATTCATCCGGCCGGTCGGCGCCACTGTGTATGTCATGCCGCCCTACGTCGTCGACGCCGACGCCGTACGCGACCTGGCGGCTGCGCTGCGCGCCTGCCTCGACGATCCGGCTGTCTGAACGCCGGGCTTGACACCCGGCGGATACCCGAATAAGGTAGTAATCAGTCACTATCTAAAGGCGGAACGATGGCCGAAGACACCCCACGCAAACGACTCGACGCAGACGCGCGGCGCGAGGAGATCGTGCGCGTCACGCTCGACCTTGCCGCCAAGCAGGGCGTCGACGACGTCACCACCCAGGACATGGCGCAGGCGATGGGGGTGACGCAGGGCGCGGTGTTCCGCCACTTCCCCAGCAAGGACGCGATCTGGCTCGCCGTCATGCACTGGGTGCGCGACCGGCTGATGGCCGTGCTCGGGCGTGCCGCCGAGCAAGGACGCGATCCGCTCGACGCGCTCGCGCGCATGTTCGCGGCGCACATCGACTTCATCGCCGCGCATCCGGCGATCCCGCGCGTGCTCACGTCCGAGCACCTGCACACGCGCAGCCAGGCGCTGCGGCAACTGGTCACCGAGATCATGCTGGGCTACGAAGCCCGGGTCGCCGGCCTGCTGGAGGCGGCCAAGGCCGAGGGCCTTGCCCGCGCCGATCTCGACGCCCACGCAGCGGCGACGCTCTACATCGGCATGATCCAGGGCCTGGTCCTGCAGGCCTCGCTGCTGCGCGGCCACCGCACGCTCAAGGCCGAGGCGGCGCGCACCTTTCCGGTTTTTCTCCAGGCGGTCCGGCCGCCCAACCCTTGAGGAGTCATCCCATGAAGTCCAAGCCCCTGACCCTGCTGACCCTGCTCGCCCTCGCCCTGCCCGCTGCCGGCACGTACGCCGCGGACGCTGCCGGCGCACTGGACCGGCGCGTGGCGCTCGCGCTCACCCCCGCCGAGCGCGGGATCCTGCTCGAGGAAATGCACGCCTTCCTCGCCGGGGTACAGAAGCTCACCGACGCACTTGGGCGCCAGGACTTTCCCGCCGCCGCGCAGGCTGCCCGTACGCTGGGCCCGGCCATGGCGCACGAGGTGCCCGCCACGATGCGCGCCAAGCTGCCGCTCGAATTCCGCCAGCTCGGCGCGTCGACCCACGCGGACTTTGCCCAGATCGCGATGGACGCCGAGAGCCTGGGCGACGTCAGCCACAGCCTTGGCCAGCTCTCGGCCACGCTGGGGAAATGCGTCGCCTGCCACGCGACCTACCAGGTCCGCGCGGCGCCCCTGGCCGGACGCCGCTGAGACGCCGCCATGACGACCCGTCGCTTCCTGCCCGGCCGGCGCGGCCTCGTCCTCGCGCTCGGCGCGCTCGCCTTCCTTGCGGCGTTCGCGTGGCTCGTCGCCACCCGCGGGCCGCTTGCCCCGGTCGGCGTCGAAACAGCCGAAGTCGTGCGCGCCAATCTCAGTCCCGAGGTCTATGGCATCGGCACGGTCGAAGCGCAGCATGCCTATGCGGTCGGCCCGATCCAGGCGGGGCGGGTGCTGAGCGTGCAGGTCGACCAGGGGGACCGGGTGCAGGCCGGGCAGCTGCTGGCTGAAATGGATCCGATCGATTTGCGCCAGCGTGCCGAGGCTGCGGCCAGCGCGGTGGCGCGGGCGCGCCAGTCGGCGCTGGCGGCGCAGGCACAGGTGGCGGAAGCGGAGAGCCGGGCTCGCATAGCACAGGCCAACAGCGCACGCTACCAGACGCTGGTGAGCCAGAAATTTGTCGCGCAGGAAATGGCCGACAGCCGCCGCCACGAAGCCGCCGCGGCCGAATCTGCGCTGGCTGCGGCGCGCGCGAACGCCAGTGCTGCACAACGCGAGATCGGCCGTGCCGAAGCCGAGCTGCAGGGCGTCGACCGCTTGCGCAACAGCCTGAAATTGCTGAGCCCGATCGACGGCGTGGTGACCGCGCGCGAAGCCGAACCGGGCGCCACCGTGGTCGCCGGCCAGGCCGTGTTGAAGCTGGTCGACCCGGCCCGGCTGTGGGTGCGCGCGCGCCTTGACCAGGCGCGCGCCGAAGGCGTTGTCGTGGGGCAGCCGGCGCAGATTGCGCTGCGCTCCGCGCCAGGATCGGCGCTGCCCGGCAAGGTGATGCGGATCGAGCTGCAAAGCGACGCGGTGACCGAAGAGCGCATCGTCAATGTGGCCTTCGACCCGGTGCCGGCGCAGCTGTATCTGGGCGAGCTGGCGGAAATGAGCATCCGCCTGCCCGGCGCACGCGATGTGCTGAGCGTGCCGCGCGCGGCGCTGGTGCGGCAGGGCGGCCAGACGGGCGTGTGGCGGATCGAGGACGGCCGCGCGCGCTTCCGGCCGGTACAGCCTGGCGTGCAGACCGCCGAACGCGTGCAGATCGTCTCCGGTCTCGAAGCCGGCGACCGCGTCATCGCCTACAGCGCAAAACAGCTCGACGAAGGCGTGAGGGTGCGCGAGCAGACGCTCGGCGCGCGCTGAGCCCGGCATGATCGAGCTCGGCCATGATTAATCTGGCGCGGCGCGACATCGCGCACCACCTCAAAAGCTATCTGTTGACCGGCCTGGGCCTCGGCCTGCTGATCGGCGTGACGCTCACCATGGCCGGCGTCTACCGCGGCATGGTCGATGACGCCAGGGTGTTGCTGCGCGCGGTCGACGCCGACGTCTGGGTGGTGCAGCAAAATACCCTGGGTCCGTTCGCCGAGCCGTCCTCCGTGCCGGACGACCTTTACCGGGCGTTGCGGGGACTCGAAGGCGTGGAAGAGACCGGCAACGTCGCCTACCTCACCATGCAGGTGGCGCACCAGGACCAAACCCAGCGCGTGATGGTGGCGGGTTACGAGGCGGGCAAACCCGGCGGGCCATCCTTTCTGGTGGCCGGCCGTCCCATCGCGCGTGCGCATTACGAGGCGGTGGCCGACGCCAAAACAGGATTCAAGGTCGGCGACGTGGTGCGGATCCGCCGCAACGACTACACGGTGGTCGGGCTCACCCACCGCATGGTGTCCTCCGGCGGCGACCCGATGCTGTTCATTCCGCTGAAGGACGCGCAGGAAGCGCAGTTTCTGAAGGACAACGACGCCATCGTCGAGGACCGCAAGCGGCTCGAAGCCAACCCCGCAATCAACCGTCCCGGCCAGCCCGGCGTGCTGGAAGCGGTGCAGGCGATCCAGGCGTCCAGCCACAAGGTCAACGCGGTGCTGCTGCGCCTCGCGCCGGGGACCGACGCGCGGGAAGTCGCCGACACCATCGCGCGCTGGCAGCGCTTCACCGCCTACACCCGCGAGGACATGGAAGACATCCTGGTGGCCAAGCTGATCGCCACCGCCGCCAGGCAGATCGGCCTGTTCCTGCTGATCCTCGCGGTGGTGAGCGCGGCCATCGTCGCCTTCATCATCTACACGATGACGCTCGGCAAGATCAAGGAAATCGCCGTGCTCAAGCTGATCGGCACCCGCGACCGCACCATCGCCACGATGATCCTGCAGGAGGCGCTGGGGCTCGGCATCATTGGATTCCTGGTCGGCAAGTTCGCCGCCACCCTGTGGGCGCCGGCCTTTCCCAAATACGTGCTGCTGGAAAACGGCGACGCGGTGCGCGCCCTCGTGCTGACGCTGGTGGTGTGCGCGCTGGCCTCGGTGCTGGCGATCCGCGCCGCGCTGAAAATCGACCCGGCGGAGGCGATCGGTGGCTGACGCGGCTTCCATCCAGCCGGCGATCCTGATCGAAGGCATCACCAAGCGCTACGGTCACGGCAGTGCCGCGGTCGACGCGCTGAAGGGCGTCGACATGACCGTCTATCCCGGCGAAGTGGTCGGGCTGATCGGGCCGTCGGGCTCCGGCAAGACCACGCTGCTGAAATGCCTGGGCGCGGTGATCGAACCGACGGCGGGCAAGTTCACCCTCGGCGGCGAAGTGATCTACGACAACGGCTGGAAGACCGGCGACCTGCGCGCACTGCGCCGCGACCGCATCGGTTTCGTGTTTCAGGCGCCCTACCTGATCCCGTTTCTCGACGCCACCGACAACGTCGCGCTGCTGCCGATGCTCGCCGGCGTGCCGAACGCCGAGGCGCGCAAAATCGCACTGGACATGCTCACCGCGCTCGACGTCCAGCACCGCGCCGCGGCGCGCATCCCCGAACTCTCGGGCGGCGAGCAGCAGCGCGTGGCGATTGCGCGGGCGCTCGCCAACAAGCCGCCGATCATCCTCGCCGACGAGCCGACCGCGCCGCTCGACAGCGAACGCGCGCTCACCGTGGTGAAGATCCTCAACCGCCTGGCGCAGGCATTCCAGACCGCGATCATCGTCGTCACCCACGACGAAAAGATCATTCCCACCTTCAAACGCATTTACCATATTCGCGACGGCAGGACCTACGAAGAAGCAGGCGAAGGACGACCCCTATGAAAATCACCTTCCTCGGCGCGGCGCGCGAAGTCACCGGTTCCAGCTACCTGGTCGAAGCCGACGGCGTGCGCTTTCTGGTCGATTGCGGCATGTTCCAGGGCGGGCGCGAGACGCGCGCGAAGAACCATCGTGCCTTTTCCTTCGATCCGCGCAGTATCGACTTCGTCATCCTCACCCACGCCCACATCGACCACTCCGGCCTGCTGCCGCGTCTGGTCTCGCTGGGCTTCCAGGGCACCATCCACGCGACGCGCGCCACCTGCGACCTGCTGGGCGTGATGCTGCCGGACTCGGCGCACATCCAGGAAAAGGAAGCGGAATACGCCAACCTCGACCGCTTCCGTCGCGGCATGGAAAAGCGCGCGCACGGTCGCAGCGTGTCGCGCGACATTGCGCCGCTGTACACCGTGGCGCAGGCGCTGGCTTCGCTGAAGCGCCTCAATCCCGTCGACTACGACCTCGAGATCGCGCCGCACCCGCAGGTGCGCTGCACCTTCCGCGACGCCGGCCACATCCTCGGCTCGGCGATCGTCGAAGTCTGGGTCGGCGAGGGGTCGCGTCGGCGCAAGCTCGTGTTTTCCGGCGATCTCGGCCAGCCGGCGCGGCCGCTGCTGCGCGATCCCACGCCCATCCACGACGCCGATTACCTGCTGGTCGAGTCGACCTACGGCGACCGCGACCACAAGAGCATGGAAGCCACGCAGGACGAGCTGGTCGAGGCGGTCACCCACACCATCGTGCGCAAGGGCGGCAACGTCGTCGTGCCCGCCTTCGCGGTGGGGCGCACCCAGGACATGCTCTACCTGCTCGCCGACCTCACGCGCCAGGGACGCCTGCCCAAGCTCTCGGTGTTCGTCGATTCGCCGATGGCGACCGCCGCCACCGAGATCACCTACAAACACATGGCGCTGCTCGATGCCGAAACCCATCAGTTGATGGGTCGCCACGGCGGCGCGCAGTATTTCAGCAAGCTCGATTTCGTCGAGGACGTCGAGGAATCGAAGGCGCTCGACCGCATCACCGGCGGCGCCGTGATCATCTCGGCGAGCGGCATGTGCGAGGCCGGCCGCATCAAGTTCCACCTGCGCGCCAACCTGCCGCGCCGCGAGTCGACCGTGCTCATCACCGGCTTCCAGGCCGCCGGCACCTTCGGCCGGCGCCTGGTCGACGGCGCCAGGCGGGTGCGCCTGCTGGGCGAGGACATCCCGGTGCGCGCCGACCTCTACACATTGGGCGGCCTGTCGGCGCATGCCGACCGCAGCGCGCTGCTGGCCTGGCTTGGCCATTTCCACAGCGCGCCGCGCCAGGTGTTCGTCGTGCACGGCGAGGAAACGGTCGCCGACGGCTTCGCCGGGACGATCCGCCAGCGCTTCGGCTGGGACGCGCAGGCCCCCGCGCCGGGCCAGAGCGTGCTGCTGGACTAGGCAGCGCGATGCGCCCGACGGTCGGCCTGCTCATCGCCCTCGCGCTGCTCGCGCCGGCCGCGCACGCGTCCACGCCGTCCGCCGCCGAATGGGAGAGCTGCAGCACGATTCCGTCCGACCCCGAGCGCCTCGCCTGCTACGACCGCGTCGCCGGGCGGGCGGCGTCGCTGCCCCAGCCCGCCGCCGAACTGCCCGCCGCCCCGGCCGAACCGCCGGAGGTGCTCCTCTCCGCACTGTCGCGCCACTGGGAGCTCGACGACGCGGCCAAGCGCGGCGCCTTCCTGTTCCGCCCGCATCGCCCGAACTACTTCCTGCCGGCGAAATACAGCAACCGCCCGAACAGCACGCCCTTCCAGGGCAACCTGATCCAGCCTGACCTCGGCCTCGACAACGTCGAAGCCGAGCTGCAGCTGAGCTTCAAGATCAAGGCGATGGAGGGCGTGTTCGGCCACGATGACCTCGACCTGTGGTTCGGCTACACCGCCACCTCGTTCTGGCAGGCCTACAACCAGGACATTTCCTCGCCCTTCCGCGAAACCAACTACGAGCCGGAGGTGATGCTGGTGCTGCGCACCGACGGCGAACTCGGCGGCTTCCGCTGGCGCTTCCTCAACCTGGGGCTGGTGCACCAGTCGAACGGCCGCAGCGCGGCGCTGTCGCGCAGCTGGAACCGCGCCTATGCGCAGTTCGGCCTGGAGCGCGGCAATCTCGCGGTGCTGCTGCGCCCCTGGGTGCGCCTGCCCGAAAGCGACGGCGTCGACGACAACCCCGACATCGAGGACTACCTCGGCCACGGCGACCTGCAGCTCGTCTACCGCGACGGCCGCAACGCCTATTCGCTGCTGCTGCGCAACAACTTCAAGTCGGACAACCACGGTGCCTTCAAGCTCAACTGGAGCTTTCCGCTGTATGGGCGGCTCAAGGGCTACGTGCAGTATTTCAACGGCTACGGCGAATCGCTGATCGACTACAACCACAAGCAGCAGTCGCTCGGTGTGGGCCTCAGCCTGACCGAGGGCATGTGATTCAGGGGGTTCTGGGTAAAGCCTGTTCCAGCAGCTCGCGCACGTACTTCACCGGAATGGCGTAGCTGATCCCGCTGGGTGCGGTCAGCGCCGCCTCCTTCGAGCCTTTCACGTAGACCGAATTCACCACGCCCAGGACTTCTCCGCTATCCGGGTGCCACACTGGGCTGCCGCTGTTGCCGGGGTAGGCGATGGCGTCGAGTTCGTAGACTTCGTAGGCGTCGTTCGCCTGGCGCAGCGATCGGGCGGTGAGCTGCGAGGCGTTCTGCATCGGCGTGAAGATGGGAATGATGGCAGCCAGGCCGGCGCGGTGGGTGGAGGGATTGAGTCCCAGCACCGAGCCGATCGGATAGCCGGTGAAATACAGCTGCCAGCCTTCGCGTGCGCGGTCCGAGTCACCCAGCTTCAGCGGCGGCAGCGGGTCGCCGGCGATTTTAAGCAGGGCCAGGTCGCGCGCGCGGTCGGTGGCGACCAGCTGCGCGGTGCGTATCGCCATCTGGCGGTCGCGCCCGATGAACACAGCGTGGGTTTCCTTCTTTTCGCTGTCGAGCGGCCGCGTGAAGATGTGGGCGCACGACACCACATACCGCCCGTCGAGCACGGCGAAGCCGGTGCCCTGCAGGTTGGCGCGCGGGCTGCCGCTGGGGTTGAAGATGCCGACGCCGACCACGCCCGGCTTGATGACGGCCAGTGTGTCGGCCACGTCGGCCAGGGCCGGCAGGGTTGCCAGGAGCAGGATCGCGGCCCAGATGGTACGCGGCTTGCTGGTCGAGAGGCCTGCCAGCCGGAGGGCGTGACCGGGCAGCGTCATGCAAATTCGATACAATCCGGGCGGCAGCAAAGACTTTCTATTCATAGGGGAATCCAGGCATGAGCGTTGTTGCGGTTGTAGGGCTGGGCTACGTGGGTCTGCCGCTGGCGGTGGAATTCGGCAAGAAGACGACCACCATCGGCTATGACCTTTCGGTTGAAAAGATCGAGCATTACCGTCGATTCTGCGACCCCACCGGCGAAGTGTCGACGGACGACCTCAAGGCGGCGACGCAGCTCACCGTGACGACCGACCCGGCCGAACTGGCCAAGGCCGACTTCATCATCATCGCCGTGCCGACCCCGGTCGACGAGGCGCACATCCCCGATTTCTCGCCGCTGGTCGGGTCCAGCACCACGGTCGGCAAGTACATGAAGCAGGGCGCGATCGTGGTCTATGAATCCACAGTCTACCCCGGCGCCACCGAGGAGGTGTGCATCCCCATCCTGGAGAAAAACTCCGGCATGAAGTGGCTGCAGGACTTCCACGTCGGCTACTCGCCCGAGCGCGTCAATCCCGGCGACAAGGAACGCACCATCACCAAGATCATGAAAGTGGTGTCGGGCGACGACGCGGCGACGCTGGACAAGGTGGCCGAACTCTATGGCAGCGTGATCACCGCCGGCGTGCACCGTGCTTCCAGCATTAAAGTTGCCGAGGCCGCCAAGGTGATCGAGAACACCCAGCGCGACCTCAACATCGCGCTGATGAACGAACTCTCGCTGATCTTCCACCGCATCGGCATCGACACCCTGGAAGTGCTGAAGGCCGCCGGCACCAAGTGGAACTTCCTGCCCTTCCGCCCCGGTCTCGTCGGCGGCCACTGCATCGGCGTCGACCCCTACTACCTCACCCACAAGGCCGGCATGCTCGGCTACCACCCGCAGGTCATCCTCGCCGGCCGCCGCATCAACGACGGCATGGGCGCCTACGTGGCGCAGGAGACGGTGAAGAACATGATCGCCAACGGCGTGCAGGTGAAGGGCGCCAAGGTCAACGTGCTCGGCCTCACCTTCAAGGAAAACTGCCCGGACCTGCGCAATTCCAAGGTGGTCGACGTCATCCGCGAGCTGCAGAGCTTCGGCTGCGACGTGCACGTCCACGATCCGCTCGGCGAGCCACGCGAAGCCGAGCACGAGTACGGCATCACGCTGACGAAGTGGAACGATCTGCCCGAGTGTGACGCCATCATCGCGGCGGTCTCGCACAGCGAGTATCTGGAAAAGCCGTTTGCCGAACTGACCGCCAGGCTGAAGAAGGGTGGCGCCTTCACCGACGTCAAGGCGGCCTACGACCCGGCGCAGGTACAGGCGGCCGGCTTCACGCTCTGGAGGCTGTAATGTCCGCGTTCGACGCGCTGAAGAAAACGCTTCAGGCCGAGCCGAGAACCTGGCTCGTCACCGGCGCCGCCGGCTTCATCGGCAGCAACCTGGTCGAGGCCCTGCTCATGCTCGACCAGCGTGTCGTCGGGCTCGACAATTTCGCCACCGGACGCGAGAAGAACCTGGCGCAGGTGCAGGCGAGCGTCGGGCCGGCGCGCTGGGAAAACTTCAGCTTCAAGCGTGGCGACATCCGCGACCTCATCACCTGCCACGCCGTGTGCAAGGACGTCGATTACGTGCTGCACCAGGCCGCGCTCGGCTCGGTGCCGCGTTCGCTCGAGGACCCGATCTCGACCCACGCCGCCAACAACACCGGCTTTTTGAACATGCTCGTCGCCGCGCGCGACGCGAAGGTGAAGCGCTTTGTCTACGCGGCGTCGAGTTCCACCTACGGCGACCATCCCGGCTTGCCCAAGGTCGAGGACGTGATCGGCAAGCCGCTCTCGCCCTACGCCGTGACCAAGCTGGTCAACGAACTGTACGCCGACGTGTTCGGCCGCTGCTACGGCATGCAGTCGATCGGCCTGCGCTACTTCAACATCTTCGGCCGCCGCCAGGATCCCAATGGCGCCTACGCCGCGGTGGTGCCGAAGTGGGTCGCCAGCATGATCCACAACGAGCCCGTCTACATCAACGGCGACGGCGAGACCAGCCGCGACTTCTGCTACATCGACAACGTCATCCAGGCCAACCTGCTCGCCGCCACCAGCCAGCACGCGGACGCGGCGAACCAGGTCTACAACGTCGCGGTCGGCGACCGCACCACGCTGAACCAGCTGTTCGAGGCGATCCGCGGGCTGCTGGCGCCGCGCTTTCCGCATCTCGCCGACTTCAAGCCGGTCTACCGCGACTTCCGCGCCGGCGACGTGCGCCATTCGCTCGCCGACGTTTCCAAGGCGCGCACGCGGCTGGGGTACGAACCCAGCCATCGCATCGGCGAGGGGTTGGCCGAGGCGATGGACTGGTACGTGCAGGACCTCGGATAGGCTTCAGGCGGCAGGCCGCTACTGCCTGCGGTCGAGTTCGCCGCAGACGACGGTTCCCCGGTGCTGCGCACCGTACTTGAGGTGCAGCTTGAGGCTTTGCAGGCTGCCGTCGCCGCGGCGTTTCAGCGCCACGAGCGCCCCGGGTTTGGCGGCTCCCCTGTGGCGACCCACTTGAGTTCGGCGACGCCAGGCTTGAAATCGGCTTCCACACGCCGTTTTTCCACCAGCAGCTTTTCGATTTCCAGAACCTCGAACGTGAGAGCCCCTCCGAACAGGTCGGAGGGGCCGGCGGCCACGCTGCAGGGCGCGTCGAGCTGGATGCCGTAGCCCTCGGCAAGTTTGACCTTCCCTTCGTAATTTCCGAGCAGGCATTTCGAATGCCCTCGCCGGAGTGGTCAGGCTTGACCCGGCGAGGATGAGCATCAGCCATGCTGAATAGCTGTTTCACTCGGTTCTCCTTCGGTTTCGAGGTCGGACCAGGGTGGGCGCCGCACCGCAGCGCGGATTCGTCCAAAAAACCCGAGAGGGGAGCTTCTCCGCGCCTCAAGCCGCGCCCGGCCCGGCCGCTACTAGGGGGGAAACCGGACAGACGAAACACTGAACATGACCACGAACGACGACCTCGATTTGCCCGAATCGGGAAACGAAGCCAGACAAAGCGCGCTCGACATCCTGCTGCGGCGCATGCGGAGCGAGAGCGATTTCCCCGCCCTGTCGGAGGCCATCGGCGCCATCAACCGCATCACCGCGTCCGACCGCGAGGGTGTCAACGTTCTGTCCAACACCATCCTCAAGGACTTCGCGCTCACCAACAAACTGTTGAAGCTGGCCAACGTCGCGTTCTACAACCAGGTCGGTGGCGGCTCGATCAGCACCATCTCGCGCGCTGTGGTGATCCTCGGTTTCGACGCGGTGCGTTCGATCGCATTGAGCCTGATCCTGTTCGACAACCTGGAAAACAAGGCGCATGCGCAGCTGCTGAAAGAGGAGTTCGTCAAGGTGCTGTACGCCGGCATGCTGGCGCGCGAAATGGCGGGCCGGGCGCAGGTGAAGGACGTCGAGGAGGCGTTCATCGGCGCCATGCTGCACAACCTCGGCCGCATGCTCGCCATGTTCTATTTTCCGGCCGAAACGGCAGCGATCCGCCAGAAGATCGAGGCCGAGGGCATGGGCGAAGCCCGCGCCTCGGTCGCGGTGCTGGGGGTGTCGTTCGAGAATCTCGGCATCGGCATCGCGCGTAGCTGGGGCTTTCCGGACACGCTGGTGCAGAGCATGAAGCAGCTGCCTGAAGGGCGGGTCCGCAAAGCTGCGAACAACGCCGACCGCCTGCGCGCGCTGGCGGGATTTTCCAATGCCCTGTGCGAAGTCATCCTCGACACGCCCGACGCCGAGCGGCGCCAGGCGCTGAACAAGCTCACCTCTCGCTTCACCGACGCCGTGCCGGTGACGGTGGAGCAGCTCACGGGCGTGATGGAAAAGTCGATGCAGGACATCGCGCAGTTCGCACAGGCGGTGAACGTGAACCTCAAGCACAGCGCATTTGCCAAGCAGGCGTCGAAGTGGGCCGGCATGGCGGAGGCGCCGGGGGCCGCCGCGCTGCAGGACGCGGCGGATGCGGCGCGGGCGGCGCTCGACGACACCGTGCTGCACGAGCATGCCTCCATTCTCGATGAGACACGTGCCGAACCCGGTGAGCCGACACGGCGCACGTCCGAGGAGATCCAGTCCATCCTCACCGCAGGCCTGCAGGACGTCGGCAATTCGCTGATCGATGACGCCGTTCCGCTCAACGACATCCTGCGCATGATTCTCGAGGCGATGTATACCGGCATGGGCTTCGAGCACGTGGTGCTGTGCATCAAGGACGGCCGCCGCAACGCGATGTGCGGCAAGTTCGGCTTCGGCGACGGCGTGCAGACGCTGGTTCGCGCCTTCGATTTCCCGCTGGCCGGGCAGCCGGACGTGTTCCTGGTCGCGCTGCAGAACAACGCCGACATTCTCATCACCGACATCGACGACCCCAAGATCGCCACCCGAATTCCGTCCTGGTACCGCAGGAACGTGCCGGCGCACACCTTCGTGCTGTTCCCCATCGTCGTCAAGGGCAAGCCGATCGGCCTGATCTACGCCGATCGCCTGGAGGCGGGCGACATCGGCATTCCCGAGAAGGAGCTGTCGCTGCTGAAGTCGCTGCGCAACCAGGCGGTGCTGGCGATCCGTCAGTCGCTCTAGGCGCGCGGGGGCTTCCGGCATAATGGCGCCATGCCGTTTGCCCGAATCCTCGTCCCATTGCTGGCGGGCCTGCTGAAAGCAGGCTTTGCCTGTGCTGCCCCCCTCCCCGCGGCATTCACCGCCGCACTCGACGAAGCCGGCATTCCGCTTGCCCGCGTGGCGGTCGTCGTGCAGCCGCTGGGCGCGGCGGAACCGCTGCTCAGCCACAACGCCGACGCGGCACTGAACCCCGCGTCGGTGATGAAGCTGGTGACCAGCTTCGCCGCGCTGCACCAGCTGGGACCGGACTACACATGGACCACCGACGTGTGGGTCGACGGCCCCGTCGCCGACGGTGTGCTCGACGGCAATCTCGTCATCAAGGGCCATGGCGATCCGGGCCTGACGCTGGAACGGATATGGCTGCTGCAGCGCGAACTGCGCGCCCGCGGCATCCGCCACATCCGCGGCAACCTGGTACTCGACACCCGTCACTTCGAGCTGCCCGCGATCGACCCCGGCGCCTTCGACGACGAGCCCTTTGCGCTTTACAACGCGCCGCCCGGCGCGCTGGTGGCCAATTTCAACGCCGTCACCCTGCGCCTCCGGCCGCAGGCACACGAAGTGCTGATCGTGCCCGACATCGCGCTGCCCGGTGTGACGCTGAACTCGCGGCTGGTGCTGGACGAGGGCGCCGAATGCAACGGGTGGAAGGATGAAATCACGCCTTTCATGGCAGAGGGCGAGGCGCCGGTGCTGGTGATGAGCGGGCGCTATGCGCGCGGCTGCGGCGAACAGGCGCTGTCGCTGAACCTGTTCGCGCCGGCGGCGACCTTCGATTTCATTTTTCGCGGCCTGTGGGCGGAAGCGGGCGGCACCCTCGGCGGCATCACGGTGGCCGGCCAGGCGCCGGCATCCGCGCCCCTGCTGCGCTTCACCTCGCCGCCGCTGACCGAGGCGCTCGTCCGCCTCAACAAATTTTCCAACAATCTGATGACGCGCAACCTGTTCCTGACGCTGGGCGCGGAAGTCTGGGGCGCGCCGGCCACGCCGGAAAAAGGCGCACGCGCAGTGCGCGATGCGCTGGCGCTGCACGGCGTGTCGACGCGCAAACTGGTGCTGGAAAACGGCGCCGGGCTGTCGCGCATCGAGCGCATCAGCGCACAGGCGCTCTCCCAGCTGCTGCATGCGGCGTGGCGCAGCCCGCTGTTCGCCGAATTCGAATCCGCGCTGCCGATCGTCGCCCTCGACGGCACGTTGAAGCGTCGCTTCGCTGGCAGCACGCTCACCGGCAGCGCGCACCTGAAGACCGGCACCCTGCGCGACGTCAGCGCACTGGCGGGCTATGTCGTCACGCAGCGGGGCGAGCGCGTGAGCTTCGTCATGCTGGTCAACCATGCCAATGCGCGCCGGAGCGAAGCCGCTCAGCGCGCGCTGCTGGAATGGGTTCACGCCGGCGGCGCGGCTGAAGCGGGGCGCGCACGATGAATCCCGGCTGCCGCGCGATGGCGCTGTTCCTGGTGCTGCTGGCCTTGTTCCAGTCGCTGCCGCTGGCGGTCGAGGCATGGGAGACGCGGCAGTGGCCGCAGTCGGCGGTCGAATGGATCCGGCTGGGACTGCTGCCGGTGGCGCTGTGGCTGTACCTGCGCTATTTCAGCATTTTCGGCTGCCGCCAGTGTGGTGGGCAGGATGAACCTCGATAAGCTGCCGCCCGAGTGGGTGGCGTGGCTGGCGCAGGACGCCGACGGCGCCTGGTGGGGCTACGAGGCCGAGCCCAACCAGCAGCACAACGGCTGGTACGAGAACGAGGTCGGCCGCATCGTCAGGCTCGGCCGGGGCGAGCCGCCAGCCGACTGGACCACGACGCTGACGCGCTGGCCTGCGCGCCGCGACTGAAACCGGTTCAGGGCGCGGCGGGTGCGTCGAGCACGAGCTTGCCGTCCTTGACCGGGATGCGCGCGCCGGGCCGTTGCGCCATGCGCACCTGGCCTTCCTCCTTGCCGAGGCGGTAGCGCACGTCGTAGCCGATCGTTTGGGTATGCGATTCGTAGACCGTCTTGCAGCGCCGCTCGGTGCGTTGGACGGTGCTCTTTTCCTGCATGTTCTTCTGTATCTGGTTGCCGGCATAGCCGCCTGCCGCGACGCCGGCGACGGTGGCGAGCGTCTTGCCGCTGCCGCCGCCGATCTGGCTGCCGACGAGGCCGCCCGCGACCGCGCCGATCGCGGTGCCGGCGATGCGGTTGGGATCCTTGACCGGTGCCTGTTCGTTGACGACGACGTCGCTGCAGACTTCCTTGGGCGTCTTGGTGGTTTCGGTGACCGCTTCGACCGCGAGCACTTCGGCGAATTCGGGCTCCGGATTCAGTGCCTTGTAGCCGGCCACCCCGCCGATCGCGGTGACGGCCACGGCGCCCGCGACGACGCCGATCAGCATGGATTTATTCATGATCTTTCTCCCGGAAAGTTGAGGATGACGACATGAACCTCTCTGCAAATGATAGTCCAGCGCGGCGGCAAGTTCCTGGCGCCGGGGCGGGTGTGCCTATTCGGGCTGCAGCAGGTCGATCCTGAAGCTGTCCTCGTAGGGCGGGACGTTGCATTCGATGACGTCGGACGGCGCGACGTCGAGGCGGACGCCGACGATGTCGGTGCGCACCGGCAGCTTCGACGCGCCGCGGTCGACCAGCACCACGGTGCGGATTTCTTCCGGCTGCTTGACGGCGAGGTATTCCACCGCGCGCAGCATCGAGTGTCCGCGATACATGACGTCGTCGACCACCAGCACGGTGTGGCCGGCGAGGTCGAGCGTCGCGTGGGTCGGGTTCTCGGTCAGCTGCGTTTCGGGGTAGAGCAGGGTGAGGTCATCGGCGTAGCGCTTGATCTGGAGATCGAGCCGCACGCAGTCGGCGAGCCCCCAGTCGGCGCGCAGGCGCGCGTGCAACCGGTCGGCGAGCGGCGCGCCGCGCCGCAGGACGCCGACGATCGCGACCCGCGTGCGTCCGGTCAAGAGGCCGGCTGCCTGGCGCGCCATGTCGTCGACGATGGCATCCAGCTGTTCCGTCGAATAGAGGCAGGTGCGCCGGCCGGCGGGCTTCTCGCTCATGCTTCGCCTACAGGCCGAGGTCGTTCCACATCGCGTCGACGCGCGCCTTCACCGCGGCGTCCATGACGATCGGCGTGCCCCACTCGCGCGTCGTCTCGCCCGGCCACTTGTTGGTCGCATCGATGCCCATCTTGCTGCCGAGCCCTGACACCGGGCTGGCGAAGTCGAGGTAGTCGATCGGCGTGTTCTCGACCAGCAGCGTGTCGCGCGCGGGGTCGACGCGCGTCGTCAGCGCCCACATCACTTCCTTCCAGTCGCGCACGTCGACGTCGTCGTCGGTGACGAGGATGAACTTGGTGTACATGAACTGGCGCAGGAAGGACCAGACGCCGAACATCACGCGCTTGGCGTGGCCGGGGTACTGCTTCTTCATCGACACCACCGCCATGCGGTAGGAGCAGCCCTCGGGCGGCAGGTAGAAATCGGTGATCTCGGGGAATTGTTTTTGCAGCAGCGGCACGAACACCTCGTTCAGCGCCACGCCGAGGATCGCCGGCTCGTCCGGCGGCTTGCCGGTATAGGTGCTGTGATAGATCGGGTCGCGTCGCATCGTGATGCGCTCGACGGTGAACACCGGGAAGGTTTCCTGCTCGTTGTAGTAGCCGGTGTGGTCGCCGTACGGCCCTTCGAGTGCGGTTTCATTCGGATGGATCACGCCTTCCAGCACGATCTCGGCGGACGCCGGCACCTGCAGGTCGCTGCCGAGGCATTGCGTGACTTCGGTCTTGGCGCCGCGCAGGAGACCCGCGAACTGGTATTCGGACAGCGTGTCCGGAACCGGCGTGACCGCGCCGAGGATGGTCGCCGGATCGGCACCGAGCGCGACCGCGACCGGAAACGGTTCGCCCGGATGCGCGAGCGTGTGCTCGCGGAAATCGAGCGCGCCGCCGCGGTGCGCGAGCCAGCGCATGATGAGCTTGTTGCGGCCGATGACCTGCTGGCGGTAGATGCCGAGGTTCTGCCGCTTCTTGTGCGGGCCGCGGGTGACGGTGAGCCCCCAGGTGACGAGCGGTGCGACGTCGCCCGGCCAGCAGTGCTGGATCGGCAGGCGCGCAAGATCGACGTCGGCGCCTTCCCACACGACCTCCTGGCAGGGCGCGCCCTTCACTTCCTTCGGCGCCATGTTCAAGACCTGCTTCAGCACCGGCCATTTTTCCCAGGCGTCGCGCAGCCCCTTCGGCGGTTCGGGTTCCTTGAGGTAGGCGAGCAGCTTGCCGACTTCGCGCAGCCGCGCCGGATCTTCCTCGCCCATGCCGAGCGCGACGCGCCTGACGGTGCCGAACAGGTTCGCCAGCACCGGCACGCTGTGGCCCTTGGGCTTCTCGAACAGCAGCGCCGGACCACCGGCGCGCAGCACGCGGTCGGCGATCTCGGTCATCTCCAGCTTCGGATCGACTTCGACGGCGACGCGCTTGAGTTCGCCGCGGGTTTCGAGTTGCGCGACGAAGTCGCGCAGGTCACGGTAGATCATGGTGGGCCGATCAGGGGCGGGGTTCGCCGGGTTGCGTTCCGGCCATCAGCGGATGAATTCGAACAGGGTGACGACCTTGGTCACACCGGAGGTGGTGCGCGCGATCTCGGTCGCGGCGCTCGCCTCGGCCTGGGTCACGAGGCCCATCAGGTAGACCACGCCAGCCTCGGTCACCACCTTGATGTTGGCGCCTGGCACGCGCTCGTCGCGCAGCAGGCGCGTCTTTACCTTGCTGGTGATGGCAACGTCGTTGGCATCCGAAGTCAGCGAGGTCACGCCCGCCACGCTGAGTTCGTTGAACACGGTGCGCACGTCGGGAATCCCCTTCACCACGTCGGTGGCGCGGCCGCGCGTGGACTCGTCGGGCACCTGGCCGGTGAGCAGCACCTGGCGGTTGAAGCTGGTGGCGGAAATGTTGTCGGTCTTCTGCGGAAAGGTTTCGCGCAGGCGTGCCAGCGCACGCAGTTCGATTTCCTGATCGCCGACGAAGACACCGGTGGTACGGCGGTCGACGGCAACGGCGGCGCCCGTCGCTGCGCCGCCGACGACCAGCGGAGCGCAGCCTTGCAGGGTGGAAACCAGCGCGCCCGCGAGCGCGATCGGGATCAGTTTGTTCATTCCTCGACTCCTAATAGAACGCTGTCCACCGCATCGCACAGGCAATGGATGGTCAGCAGGTGGATTTCCTGGATGCGCGCCGCGGATTCGGCGGGCACGCACAGGAAGACGTCGCCGTCCTGCATTTGTTCCGCCAGCCCGCCGCCGCTGCGCCCGGTCAGTGCGATGACGTGCATGCTGCGGGCACGGGCGGCAGCCACGGCCTGCAGCACGCTGGGCGAATTGCCGCTGGCGGAAATCGCCAGCAGGATGTCGCCGGGCTGTCCCAGCGCCTTCACCTGGCGCGCGAACACCTGTTCGAAGGCGAGGTCGTTGGCGATCGAGGTCAGCGTCGAGCTGTCGGTGGTGAGCGCCAGTGCGGCGAGGCCGGGCCGTTCCTGCTCGAAGCGGTTGATCATCAGCGAGGCGAGGCGCTGCGCGTGGGCGGCCGAGCCGCCATTGCCGCAGGCCATGATCTTGCTGCCCTGGGCGAGGCTGTGCACCATCAGGCGCGCCGCGGCTTCGATCGCAGGGGCGAGCGTGTCGGCAACCTCCAGCTTGGCCTGGGCCGAGGCCTGGAAATGGCCGAGGATTCTTTCGTGTAGCGGCATAAGTGAAACTATCCTACATCGTCGAATGCGTTTCTGATCCACTCGGGCGCGGCATCGCCGCTCAGCGCGACCACGTCGAAGCGGCACGGCGGCAGCGTCTTCAGCGCGGACAGGTACTGGCGCGCGGCGGCGAGCAGCTTCTGCTGCTTGGCGGCGGTCACGCTGGCGGCGGCGCCGCCGAAATCGCTGCGGCTGCGCAGCCTCACCTCGACGAACACCAGCGTCGCACCATCCTGCATGATGAGGTCGATCTCGCCGAAGCGGCAGCGCCAGTTGCGCGCCATGCACTTCAGACCGTGCGACGCGAGGAAGGCTTCGGCACGCGCTTCGGCGCGCTGGCCGAGCAGGGATCTCAACCTTGGCTCCTCAGCTGATCGCTCATCATCCTTTGAATCATCTTACACATTTCAGCGTTGTCGACTTTGGCGCGCTTGCCGTTTGGGAGGAGCCGCTACACACCTGATTGCACGACTGCCGCGCTGTCTGGCTGCGTTGCTTTTCTTTGCGGGGGCGGCGCCGCCGCATCGTCGCGCCTTGCCAGCCAACGTGTCAGCCGCACACTCAGGCGTGTTCAACCGAGGAGCCAAGGTTGAACATCTGCGACAATGCCGGGATGAGTGAAAGCCCGCATCATACCCGCCTGCCGCCCGCCCTCTACATGGTCGCCACGCCGATCGGCAACCTCGGCGACATCACGCTGCGCGCGCTGGAGACGCTGAAAGCGGTCGATCGCGTGGCGGCGGAAGACACCCGCGTGTCCGGCCAGCTGCTGGCGCATTTCAATCTTTCCAGGCCGCTGGTGTCGATCCGTGAACACAACGAGCGTGAGGCGGCCGAGAAGGTCATCGCATGGATCGCCGCCGGTGAGGCGGTGGCCTACGTGTCGGATGCAGGCACGCCGGCCGTGTCCGATCCCGGCGCGCGACTGGTGGCGGCGGTACGGGCGGCGGGGTTGGCGGTGGTGCCGATCCCCGGCGTCTCGGCGGTGACCGCGGCACTGTCGGCTGCCGGTGTGGAGTCGGGTGCATGGCTGTTCCACGGCTTCCTGCCACCCAAGCCGGGCGCGCGCCGTTCGCAGCTGCAGTCGCTTGCCGCCCTGCCCTGTGCGCTGGTGTTCTACGAGGCGCCGCATCGCATCGAGGAGACGCTGGCCGACATGGCGGCAGTGTTTGACAGCGCGCGCCGGGTGACGCTGGCGCGTGAAATCACCAAGAAATTCGAGAGCATCGTCACCCTGCCGCTGGCCGAAGCCCCGGCTTGGCTGGCCGCCGACCCCAACCACGTGCGCGGCGAATTCGTCGTCATCGTGCATGCGCCGTCGACCGCAGTGGCGGTCGATGCCGAGGCAATGCGCGTGCTCGAGATCCTGCAGGGTGCGCTACCGCCGACGCTCGCCGCCAAGCTGGCGTCGCAGATCACCGGACGCAGCAAGGCCGAACTCTATAAAATGTCGCTCGCACTCAAGCCGCGCGAGCAGGACCCAGCATGACCGACACCCTTACCCTCACCCGCCCCGACGACTGGCACATTCACTTCCGCGATGGTGCCGCGATGCGGAGCGTGCTGCCCGATACCGCGCGTGTGTTCGGCCGCGCCATCGCCATGCCCAATCTCAGGCCGCCGGTGGTGAACGTGGCCGACGCCGCGGCGTACCGTGATCGCCTGCTGGCGGCGGCAGCAGGCACGGCGTTCGAGCCCTTGATGACGCTCTATCTCACCGACAACACGACGCCCGAGGAAATCCGCCATGCGAAGGCGAGCGGCTTCGTGCACGCGGTGAAGTACTACCCGGCGGGCGCGACGACCAATTCGGATTCCGGCGTCACTGAGTTGACGAAGGCTTACGCCGCGATCGCGGCGCTGGAGGAGACCGGCATGCCGCTGCTGCTGCACGGCGAGGTGGTCGATCCCGACGTCGATGTGTTCGATCGCGAGGCGGTGTTCATCGAGCGCCATCTGGTGCGGCTGCTGAAGGATTTTCCGCGGCTGAAGATCGTGCTCGAGCACATCACCACACGCCAGGCCGCCGAGTTCGTGGCGGCGGCGCCGGCCAACGTCGCCGCGACGCTTACCGTACACCACCTGCTGTACAACCGTAATGCCATGTTCCGTGGCGGCATCCGGCCGCACCTGTACTGCCTGCCGGTGCTGAAGCGCGAGGCGCACCGGCAGGCGCTGGTCGCGGCGGCCATTTCCGGCAATCCCAAGTTCTTCCTCGGTACCGATTCCGCACCCCACGCGGCAGGCGCGAAGGAGTCTGCCTGCGGCTGCGCCGGCATCTATACCGCGCATGCCGCGATCGAACTGTATGCCGAGGCGTTCGAAGATGCCGGTGCACTCGACAAGCTGGAAGCCTTCGCCAGTTTCCATGGCGCCGATTTCTATGGTCTGCCGCGCAATGGCGATACCCTTACCCTGCGCCGCGAAAGCTGGACGGTCCCGGCCACGCGCGAGCTGGGTGATGCCGTGCTGGTGCCGCTGCGTGCCGGCGAGAGTGTCCGCTGGCGCGTGGCCTGAGAAATAAAAACGGCAGACCAGGGGGGTCTGCCGCGGCGGAAGCTAGCCAGCGCTTCCAGGTGTCGCGCGGCATTGCGCCGCGCGGGAGGAGACTGTTACGGAAACGCCGGGATGGTGGGTTCGATCCCCGAATTCATGGCTTCCGGATGGTGGGCAGCGATCCGTTTCTTGATTTCATCGACGCGTCCCGAAGGGGTGTCGACCATCATCAGCACACGACCGGACGCGATGGCCGATTCGAAGGTCTTGAGGCGCGAGTTGGGAATCGAACTGGCGACCATGCTGGCGACCCAGGCGCCGAAAACGGCGCCGACCAGGGCGGTGAGCAGGATGGTGACGAGTTGCAGCTCGACGCCTGCAGGCGGGAAGAACACCGCCACCAGGCCGGCGATGATGCCGATGCCACCGCCTACCGCAAGGCCCGTCTCGGCGCCATGCACGAAATCGGATTTTTGCAGGATCGAGGCTTCGTGCAGGCCGGACAGCGGGAGGCCGTCGCGCGCCAGGACATGGATATGGCCATCCTCGATGCGGGCGAGCAGGAGTTCGTCGCGGATCTGCCGGGCGCTGGTCGCATCCGGCACCATGAAATAGAGTCGTCTTCTCATGATGGACATCCTCTAAACCGGGAGCCGGGCGGGCTCCATAGATCATGTTTAGCTGATCCTTTCGCCCGGTCAAGCTGAATTTATGGAGGTATCGATAAAATTAATGATTGTCGCCCGGGCCGGGGTGCTCGCCGGGTGTCGTCACGTGCCCGGTCCTTTTTTTCGTGGCGTCGTCGTTCTGCCGGCAGCGATGGCGTGCAGCAAGACGCGAAGGCCACTTATAATCGGAATGGGAAAGCAGGCCAGACAACCGCTGCCGTCGAGCCCCTTTCGGGGGGCTTGAACGGGAGAGGAAAGTCCGGGCTCCACAGAGCAGGATGCCGGCTAACGGCCGGACGCCGCGAGGCGAGGAACAGGGCCACAGAGACGAGTAAACCCGGTTCGCCGGGTGGACGTGAAACGCGGTAACCTCCATCCGGAGCAACACCAAATAGGCAGACGATGACGCGGCTCGCCGAGTCTGCGGGTAGGTGGCTTGAGCCGGCCAGCAATGGCCGGCCTAGAGGAATGGTTGTCCACGACAGAACCCGGCTTATCGGCCCGCTTTTCCACTTCTCATGCAATTCAATAACTTAGCGTTTTTTCCTAGAATTACAAGGAAAACAACCTGCTAAGCATCGGTTTTTCCAGAAACTTATCCACAGCCCGAAACCACCCCTAAGTCCTTGAGACATAGGGATTTTTTTGCGTCCGCCTGCTTGACCCCCCCAAAACTATCCCCTATAGTGGGTGCAAGTGGTGATTGGTGGG
Source organism: Pseudomonadota bacterium (assembly GCA_041639215.1). Classification (GTDB taxonomy): domain Bacteria; phylum Pseudomonadota; class Gammaproteobacteria; order Burkholderiales; family Thiobacillaceae; genus Thiobacillus. The sequence goes on from JBEQCP010000001.1 coordinate 338,354, forward strand.
AAGTTGTGGGAGAATGCGCCCGCCCAATCGCAGCCAATTTCAATATGGGGAGAGCATGTTTCGGGGGGTCGCAACGGTCAGTCTGGATAGCAAAAACCGGCTCGTGGTGCCGGCGCGCTATCGCGACGCCCTGCTGGTGAACGGCGGGGGGCGCGTCGTCGTGACCGCCGACCCCGGCCAGTGCCTGTTGCTCTATCCCCTGCCCGAATGGGAGCCGATCGAGAAAAAGCTCAACGGTCTCTCCGATTTCAATCCCCGCACCCGCAGCCTCAAACAATTGCTCGTCGGCTACGCGCACGACATGGAAATGGACAGCGCCGGTCGCGTGCTGCTGCCGCCGATGCTGCGCAAGTTCGCCGAGCTGGACAAAAACGTCGTGCTGGTGGGGCAGGGGAGCAAGGTGGAGCTGTGGAACGAGGCGCGTTGGGAGGCCCAGGTGGCGCAAGCCCTGACCTTCAGCGACGACGCGCTGCCGCCCGAGCTGGAGGGATTCACGTTGTGAGTGAGTCCGCCCATGTGCCGGTCCTGGCACACGAGGCGGTGACGGCGCTGGCGATCAGGCCCGACGGCATCTATGTCGATGCGACTTTCGGGCGTGGCGGTCACACCCGGCTGATTCTCGAGCGGCTTGGCAGTGACGGGCGCCTCATCGCGCTGGACCGCGATCCTGCGGCCATCGCCGCGGGTGCCGCCGTGCGGGACCCGCGGTTGACGCTGGTGCAGAGCACGTTCTCGCGTCTCGGCGCCGTGCTGGATCGGCTCGGCGTGGCGCGGGTGGATGGAATTCTGCTGGACATCGGCGTGTCGTCGCCGCAGCTCGACGACGCCACGCGCGGGTTCAGCTTCCGGTTCGATGCGCCGCTCGACATGCGCATGGACCCGGGCAGCGGGATGTCGGCGGCGGACTGGCTGGCAACGGCATCGGAGGGGGAGATCAGTGAAGTCATCCGCACCTACGGGGAAGAGCGGTTTGCTAAATCGATTGCGCGCGCGCTTGTTGCGGCACGGCAAAAAGAAGCCATCCGCACAACCGGGCAGCTGGCGAACCTCATCGCCGCAACGGTCAAAAAGCGCGAGCCGGGGCAACACCCGGCGACCCGCAGCTTCCAGGCTATACGGATTTATCTCAACCGCGAGCTTGAAGAGCTGAGCGCCGTGCTGCCGCAATGCGTCGACAAACTTCAGCCGGGCGGACGCCTCGCGGTGATCAGCTTTCATTCGCTGGAGGATCGCATCGTCAAGCGCACCCTGCGCGACGAGGCGATGGGCGAGCAGGCGCCGGCGCGCCTGCCGATTCCGGCGGCCATGCTGAAGCCGGGCCGGCTGAAGCTGGTCGGGCGTGCGCAGCATGCCACGGATGAAGAAATTGCAGCCAACCCGCGTGCGCGCAGTGCCGTGTTGCGGGTGGCCGAGCGCGTGGGCGGGGAAGCGAGAGCGTGAGCCGCCTCAACGTCGTGCTGGCGCTGGTGCTGGTGGTGTGCGCCCTGGCGGTGATCCAGTCTCAGCACCGCGCGCGGACCTATTTTGTGGAACTGGAACGCCTGAAGAAAGAGGCGCGTGTGCTGGACGAGCAGTGGGGACAATTGCAACTGGAGCAGAGCACCTGGGCCAATCCGGCGCGGGTCGACGCCGTCGCCCGCACCCGGCTCGGTCTGGTCGCGCCGCCGCATGATCGCGTGCGCATCGAAACGCTGGCGGGCGCGCCATGAACTATCACTCGCGGAAACTGCTCAAGCTGCATCTGGCCCCCTGGCGCATGGCGACGGTGGGCAGCCTGCTGCTCGCCGGCCTGGTCGTGGTGGGCGGGCGTGCGCTGTATCTGCAGGGCCTCAACACCGACTACCTGCAGGGCAAGGGCGATGCGGTCGCCAACCGCAATCTCACCCTGCCGGCGCATCGCGGACAGGTGTCCGACCGCCACGGCCAGCTGCTGGCGATCAGCACGCCGGTCGAGTCGCTGTGGGCGCGCCCGGCCGAGCTCGTGCTCACGGTCGAGCAACGTGCGCATCTGGCGAAAGTGCTCGGCATGACCGATTCCGAACTGACGAAGAAGCTGACGCGGCGGTCGCGCGGCGAATTCGCGGTGCAACGCCCCGTGACTCCGGAACAGGCGGTGAAGATCGCCGCCATGGGAGTGTCGGGCCTGCACCTGCGACGCGAATTCCGCCGCTACTATCCGGCGGGCGAAGTGGCGGCGCACGTGGTCGGTTTCACCAACGTCGACGACATCGGCCAGGAAGGCGTCGAGCGCGCTTACCAGGACTGGCTCGCCGGCCGCGAAGGCCAGCGCCAGATTCTGCGCGACCGCCGTGGCAACACCATCCGTGACCTGGCGCCGATCAAGACCGCGCAGATGGGCGGCAACGTGGCGCTCGCGCTCGACCTCAAGATCCAGTACCTGGCCCACCGCGAGCTCGCCGCCGCGATCAAGCAGCACAAGGCCAAGGGCGGCAGCGTGGTGGTGCTCGACGCCAAGACCGGCGAGATCCTCGCGCTCGCCAACCAGCCGATCTTCAACCCCAACAACCGCCGCAACTACAAGCCGGGGCCGATGCGCAACCGCGCGGTGATCGACACCTTCGAGCCGGGTTCCACCATCAAGCCCTTCGTCGCGGCGGCAGTGCTCGAGCGTGGCCTGTTCCATCCCGGCAGCGTGATCCAGACGCCGGAAACCTGGCGCGTCGGGACCAAGCTGGTACGCGACGTGCATCCGCATCCGCAGATGACGGTGACCGAGATCATCCAGAAATCGAGCAACGTCGGCGCGGTGAAAATGGCGATGACGCTGACTCCGCAGCAATACTGGGACGTGCTGCACCGCGCGGGCTTCGGCGAGCTGCCGGGCTCGGGCTTTCCCGGCGAGACCGCCGGGCGCCTGCGCGACGCCGCCGGCTGGAAGCCGGTCGAACATGCCACCATGGCCTACGGCTATGGCCTGTCGGTGAGCCTGCTGCAGCTGACCCGCGCCTACATGGCGTTCGCCAACGACGGCGAGGTGATGCCGCTGTCCTTCCTCAAGCGCGAGCCGCAGGAAATCGCCGGCGTGCGCGTGTTCTCGCCGAGCGTGGCGCGCGAAGTGCGCGCGATGATGGAGGCCGTGACGCAGGAAGGCGGCACCGGTCTGCGCACCCGCGTGCCGGGCTATCGCGTCGCCGGCAAGACTGGTACCGCGCACAAGCTGGTCGGCGGCCGCTATGCGGCTGACCGCTACCTGTCGTCCTTCGTCGGCATGGCGCCGGCGTCGAATCCGCGCCTCATCATCGGCGTGGTGATCGACGAGCCGTCCGGCGGGGTGTATTACGGCGGCAGCGTTGCCGGCCCGGTGTTCGCCCAGGTTATGGCTGCCAGCCTGCGCCAGCTCGGTCTGCCGCCCGACGCGCCGGAAACCGCGACCCGCATGACGCAGAACCTGCTGCGCGCAGGAGGGGGGGGCTGATGGCGAAGCCGAACGCCCAGCCGGTCGTGCCGCCGTCCATGGCGATCCGCGAGTCCGTGCCGCACCTCCTGGAGCGCCTCGGCATCCCGGTCGCCGAACTCGTCAACGATAGCCGCAAGGCGAGGCCCGGTGCCGTATTCGCCGCCTATCCCGGTGAGACGCGCGACGGCCGCGACTTCATTCCGCAGGCGGTGGCGCAGCGTGTCGACGGCGTGCTGTGGGAAGCCGACCACTACCAGTGGGATCCTGCGCTCGCGATTCCCAACGCGAGCGTCGTCGGCCTGCGGACCCGCATCGGCGAAATCGCCGCCCATGTCTACGGCGAGCCTTCGCGCGCGCTGCACATGGTCGGGATCACCGGCACCAACGGCAAGACCTCGGTGGCGCACTGGATCGCCCAGGCCCTGTCGCAGCTCGGCCGCAAGACCGCCATCGTCGGCACGGTGGGCAACGGCTTTCCCGCTGTCGGGGACCAGCCCGGTGCGCTGACCCCCGCACTCAACACCACGCCCGACGCCATCGAGCTGCAGCAGCGCCTGGCCTTCTACCGCCAGCAGGGCGCGGCGGCCTGCGCCATGGAAGTCTCCTCGCACGGCCTCGCGCAAGGGCGCGTCAACGGCACCCATTTCAAAATTGCCGTGCTGACCAACCTGTCGCGCGACCATCTCGACTACCACGGCGACATGGAGAACTATGCTGCCGCCAAGGCGCGTCTGTTCAGCTGGCCCGGACTGGAGTGGGTGGTGCTCAACGTCGACGACGCCTTCGGCCGCCAGCTGGAGAGCGAAACCCGGCCGGCGCACGTCGCCGGCTACGGCTTCGAGCGCGGCGCGGTGATCGGCGACCGGTTGCGCCTGTCGCAGGCCGGTCTGCACCTGCATCTGCACACCGACTGGGGCGACGCCGAACTCGATGTCCCCCTGCTCGGGCGCTTCAATGCGGCTAATCTGCTCGCCGTGCTCACCACCTTGCTGGTATCGGGCGCGAAGCTCGACGACGCCTGCCGTGCGCTGGCGCACGTCACGCCGCCGCCGGGGCGCATGCAGACGCTGGGCGGCAACGCCCATCCGCTGGTGGTGGTCGATTACGCGCACACCCCCGACGCGCTGGAGAAGGCGCTCGCCACCCTGCGCGAGATCGCCGGCAACGGCCGCCTGATCTGCGTATTCGGCTGCGGCGGCAACCGCGACAAGGGCAAGCGCCCGCTGATGGGTCAGGCCGCAGCGAAAGCCGCCGACGAAGTGTGGATCACCAGCGACAATCCGCGCCACGAGAATCCGCAGCACATCATCGACGACATCCTTGCCGGCACGCCGGGCAAACCGCGGGTCGAGCCGGATCGCGCCCGTGCCATCTTCGAGGCCATCGGCGGTGCACATCAGGGCGACGTCGTGCTGATCGCCGGCAAGGGCCACGAGGATTACCAGGAGATCGGCGGCGAACGGCTGCCGTTCTCCGATGTCGCGGTGGCGAGGAAGGCGCTGGACGCATGGACATGAATCTGCGCCTCTCCGAAGCCGCTGCCATGCTCGGCGTGCCCTTCACGGCTGCCGACGCCACGCTGCTGCGCGTGACGACCGACAGCCGCAGCATCCGCCCCGGCGACCTCTTCGTCGCCCTGCGCGGGACGAAATTCGATGGCGGCACGTTCGCTGCACAGGCCCTGCAGCAGGGTGCGGTCGGTGTGGTGCTCGACCATGGGCAGGCGCCCGATGTCGTTCAGGCGATCCGCGTCGACGACACCCGCCTGGCGCTCGGCCGGCTGGCCGCCGCCTGGCGCCAGCGCTTCACGATTCCGATCGTCGCCGTCACCGGCAGCAACGGCAAGACCACGGTGAAGGAAATGCTGGCGGCGATCCTGCGTGCAGAGGCAGGCAGCGACGATGCGGTGCTGCATACCGAAGGCAATCTCAACAACGACATCGGCCTGCCGCTGATGCTGCTGCGTTTGCGGCCCGCGCACCAGTTTGCCGTTCTGGAAATGGGCATGAACCATGCCGGCGAGATCGACTATCTCACCCGGCTGGGACGGCCCAACGTGGCCGTGGTCAACAATGCGCTGACCGCGCACATCGGCAATCTCGGCTCGGTCGAGGCCATCGCGCGCGCCAAGGGAGAGATCTTCAACGGCCTGGTCGACGGCGGCATCGCAGTGTTCAACGCCGACGATCCCCATGCCTGGCTGTGGCGCGACATCAACGCGCACCGCAGCGTGATCGATTTCGGATTGCGCGAAGCGGCGGTGGTGCGCGGCCAGTATCGGCCCAGCCTCTACGGCTCGGTGCTGACGCTGGTGCTGCCCGATGGCGAGTTCGAGGTGAATTTGCAGGTGCCGGGCGAGCACAACGTGATGAACGCGCTTGCCGCGGCCGCCGCAGCCTTCGCGCTCGACGTCAGCCACGCCGGCATCGTTGCCGGTCTGTCCGGATTTGCAGGCGTCAAGGGGCGCCTGCAGAAGAAGCCGGGCCTGCACGGCAGCCACTTCATCGACGATACCTACAACGCCAACCCCGACTCGGTGAAGGCCGCGCTCGCGGTACTGGCGCAACAGTCGGGCAAGAAAATTCTGGTGCTGGGCGACATGGGCGAACTCGGCACGGATGCTGCGGCGATGCACGCACAGATCGGCCTGGCGGCTCGCGATGCGGGCGTCGATCGCCTGCTGGCGCTGGGCGAGCTGACGAAGGAAACCGTCGGCACCTTCGGCAAGGGCGCGATGCACTTCGAGCGCATCGAGGAACTGCTGGCCGAACTGGAAAACGCGCTGGCGCCGCTCGTCACCGTGCTGGTGAAGGGGTCGCGTTTCATGCAGATGGAGCGCGTGGTCAAAAGCTTTACGGAAGCCGCCGGTTCAGCCGGGGCGTTGATCCCCCCGAAGGGGGGGCAGGGACACTGACATGCTGCTTTGGCTATTTCAACAACTCGGCCAGGACATCCGGGCGTTCAACGTCTTCAATTACCTGACCCTGCGCGCAGTGATGGCGACGCTCACCGCGCTGACGATCTCCTTCATCGTCGGGCCGGCGGTGATCCGCAAGCTCACCGCACTGAAGATCGGTCAGTCGGTGCGCAGCGACGGTCCGCAGACCCACCTGGTGAAGGCCGGCACGCCGACCATGGGCGGCGCGCTGATCCTGGTGTCGGTCGCGGTCACCACGCTGTTGTGGGCCGACCTGTCGAACGACTACGTGTGGGTCGCGCTGCTGACCCTGCTCGGCTTCGGCGTGATCGGCTGGGTCGACGACTGGCGCAAGGTGGTCGAGAAGAATTCGCGCGGCCTGCCGTCGCGCTGGAAATATTTCTGGCAGTCGGTGATCGGGCTGGCAGTCGCGGTTTATCTGTGGAACACGGCGACCCTGCCGCAGCATACCGAACTCATCATTCCCTTCTTCAAGCATGCCACGCTGGCCCTGTCGGCGGCGGCCTTCGTCGCGCTCGCCTATTTCGTCATCGTCGGGGCGTCCAACGCGGTCAATCTGACCGACGGTCTCGACGGCCTGGCGATCCTGCCGACCGTAATGGTCGCCTCGGCACTGGCGATCTTCGCCTACGTTGCCGGCAACGCGGTGTTCTCCAAATATCTCGGCGTGCCTTTCGTGCCGGGCGCGGGCGAACTGGCGATCTTCTGCGCGGCGATGGCGGGCGCGGGGCTGGCTTTCCTCTGGTTCAACGCCTATCCGGCAGAAGTGTTCATGGGCGACGTCGGCGCGCTGGCGCTGGGTGCCGCGCTCGGCGTGGTCGCCGTCATCGTGCGCCAGGAAATCGTGCTCTTCATCATGTGCGGCGTGTTCGTGATGGAAACCCTGTCGGTGATGATCCAGGTCGCCTCGTTCAAGCTCACCGGCAAGCGCGTGTTCCGCATGGCGCCGATCCACCACCACTACGAACTCAAGGGCTGGAAGGAAAACCAGGTGGTGGTGCGTTTCTGGATCATCAGCATGATGCTGGTGCTGATTGGCCTGTCGAGTCTGAAGCTGAGATGAGCGCAACCAGGATGAAACGCACCACGGGAAGGTTTGGGGGAGACTCACGTGTCGGCGGAGCCGGCACGTTATGGCGACACCAGAACCTGCCCGTGCGTTTCTGGATCATCAGCATGATGCTGGTGCTGATTGGCCTGTCGAGTCTGAAACTGAGATGAACTACGACCGCCTCGAACTCTCGGGCAAGAAGGTCCTGGTGCTCGGCCTCGGCGACACCGGCCTGTCGTGCGCGCGCTGGCTGGCGGCGCGCGGTGCCGTGGTGAGCGTGGCGGACAGCCGGACTGCGCCGCCGCATGCGGCGCGCCTCGCCGAGCTGCTGCCCGAGGTGCCGCTCTTCACCGGACCGTTCGACGCTGATCGCCTGCTGGCGGCCGAACTGCTGGTGGCGAGCCCCGGCGTGCCGCTGGCCGAGCCGGCAGTGGCGCGTGCCATTGCCGCGGGGATCGAGGTGGTCGGCGACGTCGAGCTGTTCGCGCGCGCCATCCATGCGCTGAACGCGCAGCGCGAGCACGCCATGCAGGTGATCGCGATTACCGGCAGCAACGGCAAAAGCACCGTCACCGCGATGTGCGGCGAGATGTGCCGCATGGCCGGGCGCGTCACCTGCGTGGCGGGCAATATCGGCCTGCCGGTGCTGGATGCGCTGGTCGAGATCGAACTCGGCCATGCCCCGGCGCCGCAGGTGTGGGTGCTCGAGCTCTCCAGCTTCCAGCTGGAGACGACGTCGACCCTCCATGCCGATGCCGCCACCGTGCTCAACCTGTCGGAAGACCACATGGACCGCTACGCCGACATGGACGCCTATGCCGCGGCCAAGGCGCGCATCTTCAGCGGCGACGGGGTGCAGGTGCTGAATCGCGACGATCCGCGCAGCCTCGCCATGGCCTTGCCCGGACGCCACATCGTGACATTCGGCCTCGACCGTTGCCCGAAGGGCGAGAATTTCGGCCTCTGCGAGGATGAACTCTGCCTCGGCGGCGACATGCTGATGCCGCTGTCCGCGTTGCCGGTAGCGGGCCTGCACAATGCCGCCAACGCGCTCGCCGCACTGGCGCTGACGCGTGCGCTGGGGCTGCCGATGGAAGCGCTGCTGCGCGGCCTCGCGCACTTCCAGGGGCTGCCGCACCGGGTGGAGAAAGTCATCGAGTTCGACGGCGTGACCTGGTTCGACGATTCCAAGGGCACCAACGTCGGCGCCACCGAGGCCGCGCTGTACGGCATGGGCAGGCGCCGTGCGGTCGTCATCCTCGGCGGCGACGGCAAGGGCCAGGATTTCGGTCCGCTGAAGGCGGCCGTCGAAGCCAATGCGCGCGCCGTGCTGCTGATCGGCCGTGATGCGCCGCTGATCGAGGCGGCGATCTCCGGCTGTGGCGTGGAAATCCACCAGGCTGTCGACATGGCCGATGCGGTCGCACAGGCCGCGCGCCTGGCGCAACCCGGTGACGCCGTGCTGCTGTCGCCCGCCTGCGCCAGCTTCGACATGTTCCGCAACTACGCCCATCGCGCCGAGGTGTTCATCGACGCGGTGAAGAAGCTCGCGGCAGAAAGACAGGCGACCTGATGCTCTACACTGCACGCGCCCCCAAACCCAGTGCCGAGCTCGATTTCAGCCTGCTGTGGCTGGCGCTCGGCCTGCTGGCGATCGGGCTGGTGATGGTGTACTCGGCGTCGATCGCGATCGCCGAGGCAGCCAAGTACACCGGCCACAACGGCGAGTACTACTTGCTGCGCCAGGGGATCTTCATCGGCATCGGCGTGACGGTCGGTATCGCCGCCTTCCAGGTGCCGATGCGGGTATGGCAGCAGGCGGCGCCCTATCTCTTCCTTGCCGGCCTGCTGCTGCTGGTGGTGGTGCTGATCCCCGGTATCGGCCGCGAAGTCAACGGCAGTCGCCGCTGGATTCCGCTCGGCTTCGCCAACCTGCAGCCGTCCGAGCTGATGAAGTTCCTCGCCGTGCTGTATGCCGCCGACTACACCACGCGCAAGGCCGCCTTCATGCACGACTTCAAGAAAGGCTTCCTGCCGATGGCGGCGGTGATGCTGGTGGCGGGGGCGCTGCTGCTGCGCGAACCGGACTTCGGCGCCTTCGTCGTCATCATCTCGATCGCCATGGGCATCCTGTTCCTCGGCGGTCTCAACTGGAAAGTGTTCGCCGGCCTGGTGGTGGTGCTGCTGGCCGGCTTCGTGCTGCTGATCCTGACCTCGCCCTATCGCCTGCAGCGCGTGCTCGGTTTCATGGATCCGTTCGCCGATCCCTACGGCAAGGGTTATCAGCTGTCGCACGCGCTGATCGCCTTCGGCCGCGGCGAATGGCTCGGGCTCGGCCTTGGCGGCAGCGTCGAAAAGCTGTTCTATCTGCCGGAGGCGCACACCGACTTCCTGCTCGCCGTGATCGCCGAGGAATTCGGTTTCGTAGGCGTCGCCGTGGTGATTGCGCTGTTCGCCTGGCTGATCGTCAAGGCCTTCGTGATCGGCCACCGCGCCGCCCAGCTCGAGCGCAACTTCTGCGCGCTGGTGGCGCAGGGCATCGGCATCTGGCTCGGCGTGCAGGCGCTCATCAACATGGGGGTGAACGTCGGCCTGCTTCCGACCAAGGGCCTGACCCTGCCCTTCCTGTCGTTCGGCGGCAGCGGCATCGTCGCCAACTGTCTGGCCATTGCGGTGCTGCTGCGCATCGACTGGGAGCACCGGCAGATGATGCGAGGGAAAACCTTCTGATGGCCGCCGCAAACCGCACCCTCATGGTCATGGCCGGCGGTACCGGCGGCCACGTCTACCCGGCACTCGCGGTGGCCGATGCGCTGCGCGCGCGGGGCTGGGACGTGTTCTGGCTCGGCACCTGTGCCGGACTGGAGGCCCGTGTGGTCCCTGCAGCCGGCATCGACATGGTGTGGGTGTCGATGGGCGGCGTGCGCGGCAAGGGCGTGCTGAAGAAACTGCTGTTGCCGGCGACGCTGCTCGTCGCTTTCTGGCAGAGCCTGCGTGCCATCCTGCAGCGTCGCCCCGACGTGGTGCTCGGCATGGGCGGCTACACCGCGTTTCCTGGCGGCATGATGGCGAGCCTCTTGAACAAGCCGCTGGTGATCCACGAGCAGAATTCGGTCGGCGGCCTGACCAATCGCGTGCTGGCCTGCCTGGCCGACCGTGTGCTCACCGCGTTTCCCCGGGTGTTCACCCACGCGCATGACAAGCCCATCCCCTGCCGCCGTGTGGCGACCGAGTGGGTGGGCAATCCGGTACGTGCCGATATCGCCACCGTGCCGGCAGTCGAACGCGCCGAGCGCAGCGGCCCGCTGCGCCTGCTGGTGGTCGGGGGCAGCCTGGGCGCCACTGCGCTCAACGACCTGGTCCCGCAGGCGCTGGCGCTGCTGCCGGCCGAACAGCGTCCGCAGGTGGTGCACCAGTCCGGGCGCCAGCATGTCGACGCGCTGCGCGCGAACTACGCGGCCGCCGGTGTCGGCGCCGACGTGCGCGACTACATCGAGGACATGGCGGCCGAATACCGCGCCTGTGATTTCGCCATCTGCCGTTCCGGCGCCATGACCGTGGCCGAGCTCGCCTGTGCCGGCGTGCCGGCGGTGCTGGTGCCTTTCCCGTTTGCGGTGGACGACCACCAGACCGGCAACGCCGAATTCCTCGCGGAGGCCGGTGCGGCCTGGCTGATGCAGCAGCGCGACCTGACTGCCGAGCAACTCGCCGCGCTGATCGCCGGACTCGACCGCGCCACGCTTGCCGCCATGTCGGACAAGGCGTTGAAGCTGGCCAAACCCGATGCGACCCGACAGGTTGCCGATATTTGCGAGGCGCTTGCCCGATGAAACACGCTGTCCGTCAAATACATTTTGTGGGAATCGGCGGCGTCGGCATGAGCGGCATAGCCGAGGTGCTGCTGAACCTCGGCTATGCGGTGTCCGGCTCCGATCTGGCCGACAATGCGGTGACGCAGCGTCTGGCGAAGCTGGGTGCGCGCATCCATCGTGGCCACGCGGCAGAGAACATAGCCGGCGCCGACGCGGTCGTCACCTCGACCGCGGTGCAGGAATCCAATCCCGAGGTTATCGCCGCGCGCGAGAAGAAGATCCCTATCGTGCCGCGCGCGCTGATGCTGGCGGAGCTGATGCGGCTACGCCAGGGCATCGCGATCGCCGGCACCCACGGCAAGACCACCACCACCAGCCTCGTCGCCAGCATTCTCGGCGAAGCGGGCATGGATCCGACCTACGTCATCGGCGGCAAGCTCACCGCCGCCGGCACCAACGCGCGGCTCGGGCAAGGCGACTTCCTGGTCGCCGAGGCCGACGAGTCGGACGCGTCCTTCCTGTATCTGACGCCGGTGATCGCGATCGTCACCAACATCGACGCCGATCACATGGACACCTATGGCCATGATTTCGAGCGCCTGAAAACCGCCTTCGTCGACTTCTGTCAGCGCCTGCCCTTCTACGGCATGGCGGTGCTGTGCATCGACGATCCGCACGTGCGCGAAATCCTGCCGCGCATCACCAAGCCGATCACCACCTACGGCTTCGACGAAGCGGCGCAGGTGCGCGCGGTGAACCCGCGCTTCGAACACGGACAGATGCATTTCACCGTCAAGCGCGAGGGCATGGCCGATCTCGACGTGGTGCTCAACCACCCCGGCATGCACAACGTGCTGAACGCGCTCGCCGCGATCGCGGTGGCGACCGAGGTCGATGCCAGCGACGCCGCCATCGTCAAGGCGCTCGCCGAATTCCACGGCGTGGGCCGCCGCTTTCAGCGTTACGGCGAGCAGCTCGCGAAGGATGGCGGCAAGTACTGCCTGGTCGACGACTACGGCCATCACCCGGTGGAAATGGCGGCGACGCTCGCCGCCGCGCGCGGCGCCTTCCCAGGGCGGCGTCTGGTGCTGGTGTTCCAGCCGCACCGCTATACGCGCACGCGCGACTGCTTCGAGGACTTCGTGAAAGTGCTGTCGGAGACCGACGTGCTGGTGCTGACCGAGGTCTATGCCGCAGGCGAGGCGCCGATCGTCGCGGCTGATGGCCGTGCGCTGGCGCGCGCGGTGCGCGTCGCCGGCAAGGTCGAGCCGCTGTTCGTGGAAAACGTCGCCGACGTGCCTGCCACCGTGCGCGACCTCGCGCAAGCGGGTGACGTCGTGCTGGTGATGGGCGCCGGCAGCATCGGCCAGGTGGCGCCGGCGCTGGGCCAGGGGGGCAACCATGCGGCATGACTTCCGCATGAGCGAGCTGGACCTGGGCGGCGGCGCCGCACCGGTACTGCGCGGACGCCTGCTCTACAACGAGCCGATGAAAAAGCACGTCTCCTGGCGTGCCGGCGGCGTGGCGCAGCGCATTTATGTTCCGGCCGATCTGGAAGACCTGATCTGGATGGTGCGCTCGGTTCCGGCGCACGAGGACATTCACATGGTCGGCCTCGGCAGCAATCTGCTGGTGCGCGACGGCGGCGTGACCGGCGTGGTGATCCTGCTGCACGGCGTGCTGAAGAAGCTGGCGATCGAGAGCCGCACCCATGGCCTGCCGCCGGCGCCGGCGGACATCGACACCGCGCTGGTCTACGCCCAGGCCGGCGTCGCCTCGCCCAAGCTGGCGCGCTTCGCCGCCAACCACGACCTGGTCGGCGGCGAGTTCTGGGCCGGCATCCCCGGTACCGTCGGCGGCGCGATCGCGATGAACGCTGGCTGCTACGGCAGCGAGACCTGGGACCGGCTGGTGCAGGTGCAGACGCTCGACCGTCAGGGCCAGCTGAACGAGCGGTTGCCTGACGAGTACGTGACCGGCTACCGCCATGTGGCGCTGAAACAGCCGCACGAGGAATGGTTCATCGGCGGCTGGTTCCGTCTCGAGAGGGGCGACGGCGCTGTCTCACGCGAGACGATCAAGGACCTGCTGAAGAAACGCATCGCGTCGCAGCCCCTGAACATGCCCAACGCCGGCTCGGTGTTCCGCAACCCGCCGGGCGACTACGCGGCGCGCCTGATCGAGAGCTGCGGGCTCAAGGGCTTCCGCCTCGGTGGCGCCCAGGTGTCGGAGAAGCATGCGAATTTCATCGTCAACCTCGGCAATGCGACGGCGACCGACATCGAGCGCCTGATCGAGCACGTGGAAGACAGCGTGGAGGCGCGCACCAACGTGCGGCTGATCCGCGAAGTACGGATTATTGGAGAACGGCAGTGAGTGAATTGAATTCCGCGAAGCGCTTCGGCAAGGTCGCGGTGATGCTGGGCGGGACCTCGGCCGAGCGACCGGTGTCGCTCAACAGCGGCAACGCGGTGCTGGCGGCGCTCACGCGCCAGGGCGTCGACGCGCATGCGTTCGACCCGGCCACGCGCAGCCTCGGCGATCTTATCAGCGGCGAGTTCGACCGCGTTTTCATCGCGCTGCACGGACGCTACGGCGAGGACGGCTGCATGCAGGGCGCGCTCGAACTGCTGGGCATTCCCTATACCGGCAGCGGCGTGATGGCCTCGGCGATCGGCATGGACAAATGGCGCACCAAGCTACTGTGGCGCGCTGCCGGCCTGCCCACCGCAGACTGGGAGATTCTCACCGCGGAGAGCGACTTTGCCGCGGTGGAAAGGCAGCTCGGCCTGCCGATCTTCGTCAAGCCGGCGCGCGAGGGGTCGAGCATCGGCATGAGCAAGGTGACCGAACCCGGCACGCTGAAAGCGGCCTACGACACCGCCGCCGAGCACGACGCGCTGGTGCTGGCGGAAAAGTTCATCGACGGCGCGGAGTTCACCGTCGGCATCCTCGGCGATGCCGCGCTGCCGTTGATCCGTCTGGAACCCGCGCAGGACAAGGCGTTCTACGACTTCGAAGCCAAATATATCCGCAACGACACCCGGTATCACTGCCCTGCCGGCCTGCCGGAGGCACAGGAAATGGCGCTGCGGAAGCTCGCGCTCGACGCCTTCCGCCTGCTCGGCGGGCGCGGCTGGGGGCGTGTCGACGTCATGACCGACAGTTTCGGCAATCCCTACCTGCTGGAAGCAAACACGTCGCCCGGCATGACCGACCACAGCCTGGTGCCGATGGCGGCACGCGTCGCCGGCGTGGATTTCGACACCCTGTGCCTGAAGATTCTGGAGCAGACGCTGTGACGTCCCCCGAACTCGCCGCCCATCCGCTGACCCAGGTCGCCCGCGTGCTGACCTGGGGGGCGCTCGGCCTTCTGGCCTACGGCGGCGCCAGCTGGGTGGTGGCGCAGCCGTGGTTCGCGCTCACCACGCTGGAGGTGAAGACCCCGGTGGCCCATGTCACCGAGGCGCAGATCCGGCTCGTCGCCGAGCGCCAGGTGCGCGGCACCTTCTTCACCGTCGATCTCGATCGTGTGCGTGCCAGCCTGGAAAAGCTGCCGTGGGTGCGCGAGGCACGGGTCGAACGGCGCTGGCCCGACACCCTGGTGGTGTCGCTCGTCGAGCATGCGCCGCTGGCGCGCTGGAACGACGACGCGCTGGTGAGCACCGCCGGCGAGGTGTTCGTCGCCGCGGTATCCGACAGGCTGCCGCGCCTCGTCGGCCCCGAAGACAGCGCCGACGAAGTGGTCGCCGCGTACCTGCGCCATCAGAAGGCGCTCGCGCCGCTCGGCATGACGATCGAGGAACTGCGGCTGACGCCGCGCCGTGCCTGGCGCATGCGGCTCGACACCGGCATGACGCTGGCGCTCGGCCGCGACAAGACCGACGCGCGGCTGGCGCGCTTCGTCGAACTGTATCCGCGCCTGTTCGGCCCGCAGCGCGCGGCCGACGGCGAGACCGTCGCCGCGCTTGCCCCCGCCACGGTCGACCTGCGCTACCCGGACGGTTTTGCCGTCCGCATGCCCGACAACCGCATGCCGGCGCGCTTCGCCCCGCCGCCGGCCGCGCCCAGCAAACCGATACAACCTGAGCACCGCGCAACATGAGCAAGCCTAGAGATCCCAAGAACCTCGTCGTCGGCCTCGACATCGGCACCTCGAAGATCGTCTGCATCGTCGCCGAGATCAACGACGAGGGCGCGCTCGACATCATCGGCATGGGCACGCACCCGTCGCGCGGCCTGCGCCGCGGCGTGGTGGTCAACATCGAGGCGACCGTCAACGCCATCCAGCGCGCGCTGGAAGAGGCCGAGCTGATGGCGGACTGCAAGATCCGCGAGGTCTATACCGGCATCGCCGGCAGCCACATCAAGAGCTTCAATTCGCACGGCATGTTCGCCATCAAGGACAAGGAAATCTCCCAGATGGACGTCGACCGCGTGGTGGAGACCGCGCGTGCGGTGAACATCCCGACCGACCAGCAGATCCTGCACACCATCCCGCAGGAATTCATCGTCGACGGCCAGGAGGACGTGCGCGACCCGCTCGGCATGAGCGCGGTGCGCCTCGAAGTGAAGGTGCACATCGTCACCGGCGCGGTGTCGGCGGCGCAGAACATCATCAAGTGCGTGCGCCGCTGCGGGCTCGAGGTCGGCGACCTGGTATTGCAGCCGCTCGCCAGCGCGATGGCGGTGCTGACCGAGGACGAGAAGGAGCTCGGCGTGTGCCTGGTCGACATCGGCGGCGGCACCACCGACATCGCGGTGTTCACCGGCGGCGCGATCCGTCACACCGCGGTGATCCCGGTCGCCGGCGACCAGGTCAACAACGACATCGCGGTCGCGCTGCGCACCCCGCCGAAGGAGGCCGAGGACATCAAGATCCAGTACGGCTGCGCCTTGCGCCAGCTGGCCGACGCGCGCGACATGATCGAGGTGCCCGGCATCGGCGACCGCCCGCCGCGCACGCTCTCCAGACAAACGCTGGCCGAGTTCATCGAACCGCGCATGGAGGAGCTGTATTCGCTGGTGCAGGCCGAACTGCGCCGCAGCGGATTCGAAGAGCTGTTGTCGTCGGGCATCGTCATCACCGGCGGCTCGGCGGCGATGCAGGGCATGGTCGAACTCGGCGAAGAGGTATTCCACATGCCGGTGCGCATGGGCTGGCCGCGCTACGAAGGCGGGCTCGCCGACGTGATGCACAACCCGCGCTACGCTACCTGCATGGGCTTGCTGATGGCCGGGCTGGAGGCGCGCGGACGCGATGCGCCGAAGCTGTCCGGCAGCAGCTTCAAGGACATTCTTGAACGCATGAAGAGCTGGTTCAAGGGGAATTTCTGACACCGCCCGCGCGGCGTCGAAACGGAATTTGGCGGTCGTGCCCGATGTGCACCCATCGCGGCAAACACGCCAATGATTTTTGAGTGTGGTTTTTGATTGGGCAAAAGAGGAGAGCAAGATGTTTGAACTGATGGATGTGGATACCCAGGATGCGGTGATCAAGGTGATCGGCGTGGGCGGCTGCGGCGGCAACGCGGTCGATCACATGATCGCCTCGGGCTTGAACGGCGTGGAGTTCATCGCCATCAACACCGACGCGCAGGCGTTGAAGCGCAACCAGGCCAGGATGCAGTTGCAGCTGGGCAACGGCGTGACCAAGGGCCTGGGCGCCGGCGCCAATCCCGATGTCGGCCGCGAAGCCGCGCTGGAAGACCGCGAGCGCATCGCCGAGCTGATCGACGGCGCCGACATGCTGTTCATCACCGCCGGCATGGGCGGCGGCACCGGCACCGGCGCCGCCCCGGTGGTCGCCGAAGTCGCCAAGGAACTCGGCATCCTGACCGTGGCCGTGGTCACCAAGCCCTTCATGTTCGAAGGCAAGCGCGTGCGCGCCGCCAACGCCGGCATCGAGGCGCTCTCCCGCCACGTCGACTCGCTGATCATCATCCCCAACGAGAAGCTGATGCAGGTGCTGGGCGACGACGTTTCCATGCTCGACGCCTTCAAGGCCGCCAACAACGTGCTGCACGGCGCGGTCGGCGGCATCGCCGAAGTCATCAACTGCCCGGGCCTGGTCAACGTCGACTTCGCCGACGTGCGCACCGTGATGAGCGAGATGGGCATGGCGATGATGGGCTCGGCGCAGGCCAGCGGCGACAACCGCGCGCGCATCGCCGCCGAGCAGGCCGTCGCCAGCCCGCTGCTGGAAGACGTCAACCTCGCCGGCGCGCGCGGCGTGCTGGTCAACATCACCGCTTCGTCCAGCGTGAAGATGCGCGAGATCCACGAAGTGATGAATACCATCAAGGCCTTCACCGCCGAGGAAGCCACCGTCATCGTCGGCCAGGTGCTGGACGACGCCATGGAGGACGCCCTGCGCGTCACCATGGTCGCCACCGGGCTGGGCAATCCCGTCGCCCGCCAGCAGCCGAAGCCGATGCAGATCATCCGCACCGGCACCGACGATGCGCCGATGATGGTGAGCGGTGTGAGCGAGGAACTGCCCAGCGTGATGACCAGCCGCCGCAGCCGCACCATCCAGGCGATGGCCGACTCCGGCATCGACACCCTGGACATTCCGGCCTTCCTGCGCAAGCAGGCGGACTGAGTTTGCGTGAACCGTCGGCGCGGGAAGCGGTCAATCCGCTTCCCGCGCAATTGGCGGCCGATCCCTGCGACCGGCTAAAATGACGGCATGATCAAACAACGCACCCTGAAAACACCGGTCACCGCGACCGGCGTCGGCCTGCATTCCGGCGTCAAGGTCGAGATGACCCTGCGCCCGGCCGGCCCCGACACCGGCATCGTGTTCCGGCGCATGGACCTCGTCCCGCCCGCCGAACTCAAGGCCGATCCCTATCTGGTTACCGACACCCGGCTGTGCTCGATGCTCGAGTCCGGCCCGGCCAAGGTGTCCACCGTCGAACACCTGATGTCCGCGCTCGCGGGGCTTGGCATCGACAACCTGCTGGTCGATCTCACCGGCCCCGAAATTCCCATTATGGACGGCTCCTCGGCGCCGTTCGTGTTCCTGCTGCAGTCCGCCGGCATCGTCGAGCAGGATGCCCTCAAGCGCTACGTGCGCATTACCAAGCCGATCGAAGTGCGCGACGGCGACAAGTGGGCGCGCTTCGTGCCGCACAACGGCTTCAAGGTCGAGTTCACCATCGACTTCAAGCACCCGGTATTCGACCGCAGCGGCAAAACCGTCACCATCGACTTCGCCGACAACGCCTACACCAAGGAAGTTGCGCGCGCCCGCACCTTCGGCTTCATGCACGAGGTCGAATACCTGCGCAACCAGGGCTTGGCGCTCGGCGGCTCGCTCGACAACGCCATCGTCATGGACGAATACCGCGTGCTCAACCAGGACGGCCTGCGCTACGACGACGAGTTCGTCAAGCACAAGGTGCTCGACGCCATCGGTGACCTCTATCTGCTCGGGCACCCCATCATCGGCGCCTTCGAGGCCTACAAGTCCGGCCACGCGCTCAACAACGCCCTGCTGCGCGAACTGCTGCAGCATCAGGCGTCGTGGGAGTTCGTCAGCTTCCAGCACGAGGAAGACGTGCCGCCCGCCTTCGTCCGCCTGCATCCCCTCGCTGCATGATCGTTCTCCGCCTGCTGATCGTCGCCGTGCTGATTGCCGTGGCGGCGCTCGGTCTGGCCTGGCTGTTCAGCGGCAACCGCAAATACCTTGGATACATCGGCCGCGTGCTGCGCTTCGCGCTGGTTGTCGGCCTGGTGGCGGCGTTGTTCTACGTGGTCGAGCGCATGGTGCTGCGATGAACGGCACTCCGCGTCCCCATGCCCGAGCCGGAAGGGCGGCGTGACGGAGCTGCCGCCGCCTGTTTCACGCACCCGCGCCCCGGTACTCGGCACGCAGTGGATCATCGCCATCGGCTTCATCGTCGTGCTGGCGCTGATGGCGCTGATGACCGTGCTGGGGCTGTCCCACATGACGGCGATCAAGGTGCGGATGGCGAACCTCGTCACCGAAAGCAACGTCAAGACCGAGAGCGTGTACCAGATGCGCAGCGTGTCGCGCGAGCGTTTCGCCAGCCTGGGCCAGATGGTGGTGCTGCAGGATCCGTTCGAACGCGACGAGGAATACATGCGCTTTCAGGCACAGGCGGGGGCGTTCATCCGCGCGCGTGACCGCCTGCTCGCGCTCGGCATGAATCCCGGGGAAGAAGCCATCTGGGCCAGGGCACGCGAGCTGATCCAGCGCGATGAACAGCTGCATGGCCAGGTCATCGACCTCGCCATGGCCAACCGCAGCGAGGCAGCACTGGCCATCCTTCTGCGCGATGTGCGGCCGGTCGAGAATGCGCTGCTCGACGCCTTCAACGACATGGTCGAGCAATACCGCCGGGCCAATCAGCAGGCCCTGCGCGACTCTGAAACCGATTACCGCGAGGCCGCTGCCTACATGCTGGGTCTGGCGGTGCTGGCGCTGGTCATGGGACTGGCGATCGCCCGCCTGGTGATCCTGCGATCGCGTCAGACCGAGGCGATGCTGAGCCGACAGAGCGAAGCGGCACTCGCCGCCGCCGAGCAGTTGTCGTGGGCGGCAAGCCACGACTCGCTCACCGGGCTCGCCAACCGCCGCGAGACGCAGCGCGTGCTCAATCTGCTGGTGCAGGACACGCAGGCCAACGGGGAGGCGTGCCACGTCGTGCTCTACATCGATCTCGACCGTTTCAAGGCGATCAACGACAGCTGCGGCCACCTTGCCGGCGACGAGCTGCTGCGCCAGCTGGCGGACATCTTCACCCGCCACGTCCGCAGTGGCGATCTCGTCGCCCGGCTCGGCGGCGACGAATTCTGCATCGGCCTGGCCAACTGCGATCCGGACAAGGCCCGGCAGATCGCCGAGGCCATCCGCGACGAGGTGGCGCAATTCCGCTTCGACTGGGAAGGCCAGACTTTCCGGGTCGGTGCAAGCATCGGCCTGGTCCGGCTCGATCCGGCGATGGACGTCGTCGCCGTCCTGAAGGCGGCGGACGCAGCCTGCTACCGGGCCAAGGAAGCAGGCCGCAACCGGGTGAGTGCGCACGGCCAGTAGGGGGCGGCGAAGGTCAGGGCATCACCTTCCCGCGTGCTGCGGCTGCGCTGCCGTCCGGGTGACGTTTGCAGCGCCCCATTCTCTGCCGGCGGGTTTGTGCGTATACGGACACCGGCGCCGCGCGCCTTGTGCATTTTTCGCCCACCTGCCGGACATCCGGTCGCTGGGACCCGGGCTCCCGGTACAACGGCATTGCGTCGGAAAAGGGGGGCGCCATGGGCGGTCGGGAGCTATAAACAGAGTTGAGCCGCTGGCGTGAACCCTGTCATGCCGGTCTGGATGAACCCGAGCGTGGGAGGTCCCATGAATGTCGCTTCGCGCAGTGGGCTGATTGCCCTGTTTTTCCTGCTGGCCTTGTCCAGCATGGCCGTCGAGGCGGCAGACGGAAGCGATGAGTGGGCGCCCACCCCGCCGCGGCTGGGCTTCGTCGATGGCGAAGTGTCGTTCGGGCGGCCGGGCGCCGAAGCGTGGGCGCGTGCGCAGGTCAATCTGGCGCTGGCCGAGGGCGATGCGCTCTACACCGGCAACGATGCCAATTTCGAAGTGCAGTTCGGCAGCCGCAGCTTCGTTCGCGCCGACGAACACACCCAGCTCACGCTGCTGCTGCAGGAAGCGCGCCGCATCCAGTTCAAGCTGACCAGCGGACGGGTGTCGTTCGACCTGCGCAGCGTCGCGGCAGGCGACGTGCTGGAGGTGAGCACCCCGGACGCGGTGTTCGTCATCGAGCACCCCGGTTATTACCGGGTCGAGGTCGGCCGTGGCGACACCCATTTCATCACCCGCCGCGGCGGCGAGGCGACGGTGATTACCGCCGACGGGCGCTCGCTGAGCATCTATCCCTCGGAAGATATCGTCGTCACGGCAGGCAGTCCGGTGAAAGTGGCCACTTACGCCGCACCCCCTCCCGATGCGTGGGATCGCTGGAACGATGCGCGCAGCGACCGCATCGACGATTCGGTCAGCGCGCGCTATCTGCCGCCCGGGGTGTATGGCACGGACGAACTCGACCGCTACGGTCGCTGGCGGGTGGTGCCGACCTACGGCCCGGTGTGGATACCCTACGGCGTGAGCGCGACCTGGGTGCCCTACAGCACCGGTTACTGGATCTGGGATCCCTATTACGAATGGACCTGGGTCGACGACGCGCCGTGGGGCTGGGCCCCCTTCCATTACGGCCGCTGGGTCTGGATCGACGGTTTCTGGGCGTGGGCACCGGGCCCGGTGGTGCGGCGTCCGGTGTATGCGCCTGCGCTGGTGGCCTTCATGGTCCGCGGCCACGACGTCTCGCTGCGCGTCGGGGTCGGGCTGCCCGGCCTGTGGTGGGTGGCGCTCTCCTGGGGCGAGCCGGTGCTGCCGTGGTGGGGGCTGCCCTATCGCCGCTGGCAACCGTATTGGGGTGGCTGGGGTGGGCCGCGCATCGTCAACAACATCGTGATCAGCCAGACGACGGTCATCAAGACCCATGACATCCATTTTCACAATGCCAGCCTGCCACGCGCCATCCTGACCGTCCCGCCAGACCGGTTCGGGCGCGAACGCGTGCGCGCCACGGTGGAAAACCGCTTCCGCCACACGGAATTCGCGCCGGCAAGCGATGCCTTGCCGGTCAGACCGGCGCGTGCCAGCCTGGTCGGCGGCGCCCCCCGCGGCGTGCAGCCGCCGCCGGAGGTCGTCGCCCGTCCGGTGGTGTCGACGCGCATGCCGCGCGAGCGGGTGCCGGAATGGCAGGGCGATGCGGTGCAGTTGCGTACCCGCGAGACAACCGAATCGCGGGTTGTGGTGCCGTCCGCACGCCGGGCCGGGGAGGCGCGGGTGCTGCAGCGGCCGTCGTTCGGTGCCGAGACCGGTCCGGAGCGAACCCCGCTACCGCCGCCGCCGCGCTACGGCGACATCCGGAAATCGACGCCTGAGCCCGCACCGGCCGCCACGCGCGAGCCGGGCATGGCGCGCAGCCGGGAGGCGACACGCGAGCAGGCTGTCGAGCGGCGCGAGGTGCGCGTACCTTCGCCGCCGCCAGCGGTGAAGGCCGCGCCTCAGCGTGACGAAAGCCGGCAGGACAGGAAAGAACGGTCGTTGCCCGGCCAGCCCGCCAGCCAGACGTATCGGGGGCGGGGGCAGGAGAACCGGGAAGCGCGCTGAGGCCTGCGCCAGCGGAAATCGTGAACGCGGGTGGCGGATCAGCGCCGCTGGTGGTGGCGCAGCAGGCGGCTGAGCGCGTCCTTCAGCGGACCGTCCTCGATTTCCGCATTGAGATGGGCGAGGCCGTCGAGGGCGGCGGGCGGCACGCCAGGCTTGTCGACCGGATGCGCATAGCGTGCCAGCAGGTCGGGGTTGACGCTGACGCGGATGGAAAGGGCCGCCACGCCCTGCTTGCCCAGCTTTTCCAATAGCGGTCCGCTCAGCTGGCGCAGCCGGCTGGCGACGGCGCCACTGTCGCAGGCGAGGCTCAGCACGTCGTTCTCCAGCTGCATGACGCGTACGTGCCCGGCGAGCGCCGCGGGCAGGGCGCGATCGAGCGCCGCCTGGGTCTTGAGCAGGGCGCGGGCGCGTACGGCCAGGCCGTTGGGCAGCTGGCTGGCGAGGAGGTCGGCGAGGCTGGAGGCGCTCATCGGCGTGACACCGCGGCGTCACGGAGCGGCCGTGGCGCTATGTTAAGATTCAACGGTTTACCGCGACCCGCGGGCATTACGGATTCCCCATGCTGCAATCCCTGTTCAAGAAAGTCTTCGGCAGCCGCAACGACCGGCTGGTCAAACAATACCTGCAAAAGGTGAAAGCGATCAACGCGCTGGAGCCGGCGATGGAAAAACTGTCCGACGCCGAACTGGCCGGCAGGACCGCCGAATTCAGGACCCGCCTGGAAAACGGCGAGTCGCTCGACAGGCTGCTGCCAGAAGCCTTCGCCACCGTGCGCGAGGCGTCGAAGCGCGTGCTCGGCATGCGCCACTTCGACGTGCAGATGGTCGGCGGCATGGTGCTGCACGACGGCAAGATCGCCGAGATGCGCACCGGCGAGGGCAAGACGCTGATGGCGACGCTGCCCGCCTACCTCAACGCGCTGGCCGGCAAGGGCGTGCACGTGGTGACGGTCAACGACTACCTCGCCAGCCGCGACGCCGAGTGGATGGGCCGGCTGTACGGCTTCCTTGGCCTCACCACCGGGGTCAACCTGTCGCAGCTGCCGCACGCGCAGAAGCAGGCCGCCTACGCCGCCGACATCACCTACGGCACCAACAACGAATACGGCTTCGACTACCTGCGCGACAACATGGTCTACCAGATGGGCGAGAAGGTGCAGCGCCCGCTGGCCTACGGCATCATCGACGAAGTCGACTCGATCCTGATCGACGAGGCGCGTACCCCGCTGATCATCTCGGGGCAGTCGGAGGAGAACACCGCCGCGTATCAGCAGGTCAACCTCGTGCCGCCGCGCCTCGTGCGACAGAAGGACGAGGAGTCCGAAGGCGACTATTCCGTCGATGAAAAGTCGCGCCAGGTGCTGCTGTCCGAGGCGGGCCACGAAAAGGTCGAGGCCATCCTCACCGAAATGGGCCTGCTGGCTGAAGGCAGCAGCCTGTACGACGCCACCAACATCATGCTGATGCACCACGTGTACGCCGCGCTGCGCGCGCACGCGCTGTTCTTCAAGGACCAGCACTACGTGGTGCAGAACGGCGAAGTCATCATCGTCGACGAGTTCACCGGCCGCCTGATGAGCGGGCGCCGCTGGTCGGAAGGCCTGCACCAGGCGGTCGAGGCGAAGGAAGGCGTGGCGATCCAGAAGGAAAACCAGACGCTGGCGTCGATCACCTTCCAGAACTACTTCCGCATGTACCAGAAGCTCTCGGGCATGACCGGCACCGCCGACACCGAGGCCTTCGAATTCCAGAGCATCTACGGCCTCGAGACGGTGGTCATCCCGACCCACCGTCCGATGATCCGCAAGGACGAGCACGATCAGGTCTACCGCACCGCAGCCGAACGCGACCAGGCGGTGATCAACGACATCCGCGCGCGCAACGCCAACGGCCAGCCGGTGCTGGTCGGCACCACGTCGATCGAGGCGAACGAACACCTGTCGGCCGAACTGACCCGGGCCGGCCTGTCGCACAACGTGCTCAACGCCAAGCAGCACGCGCGCGAGGCCGAGGTCATCGCCCAGGCCGGCCTGCCCGGCGCCGTCACCATCGCCACCAACATGGCGGGCCGCGGCACCGACATCGTGCTCGGCGGCAGCATCCAGAAGGACATCGACGCCATCCGCAACGACGAAGCGCTGTCCGACAGCGAGAAGGACGCGAAGATCGCCGCGCTCAAGGCCGACTGGCAGCAGCGCCACGACGCCGTGCTGGCGTCCGGCGGCCTGCACATCATCGGCACCGAACGCCACGAGTCGCGCCGCGTCGACAACCAGCTGCGCGGCCGTTCCGGACGCCAGGGCGACCCCGGCTCCTCGCGCTTCTTCCTGTCGCTGGAAGACCCGCTGCTGCGCATCTTCGCGTCCGACCGCGTCGCCGCGATCATGAACCGCCTGAAAATGCCCGAGGGCGAGGCGATCGAGCACCCGTGGGTGACGCGCGCGATCGAGAACGCGCAGCGCAAGGTCGAACAGCGCAACTTCGACATCCGCAAGCAGCTGCTCGAATACGACGACGTCTCCAACGACCAGCGCAAGGTGATCTACGAGCAGCGCAACGAACTTCTGGCGAGCGAGGACATCGGCGACACCATCCGCGCCATGCGCGACGACGTGCTGAACGACACCATCAGCCAGTACATCGCGCCGGGCAGCATGGACGAGCAATGGGACGTGGCGGGCCTGGAGAAGGCCCTGGCCGCTCAGTTCACGCTCGATCTGCCGCTCGTGCAGTGGCTCGACGAGGACAAGACGCTCAACGAGGAGGGGCTGCGCAAGAAGATTGGCGAGGCGGCCGACGCCGCCTACCGGGAGAAGGAAGCGCAGGTCGGTGCCGAGGGCCTGCGCCAGTTCGAGCGCGCAGTGATGCTGCAAAGCCTCGATAGCCACTGGCGCGAGCACCTGTCCGCGCTGGATCACCTGCGCCAGGGCATCCACCTGCGCGGCTACGCACAGAAGCAGCCCAAGCAGGAATACAAGCGCGAGGCCTTCGAGCTGTTCGGCGCCATGCTCACCGCGATCAAGGCCGAGGTCACCCAGATCACCACTACCGTGCAGATCCGCGCCCCCGAGGACGTGCAGGCGGTCGAGCCGCACGAACCGTCGAACGTGCAGTTCCAGCACAGCGAGTACGACGAGGGCCGGGATTTCGCCGAAGTCGACCAGGCTGCGGCCGCAGGCGAGGGCTATCCCAAGGTCGGCCGCAACGACCCCTGCCCGTGCGGATCGGGCAAGAAATACAAGCAGTGCCACGGCAGGCTGAGCTGAGGAACACGCACCATGCCTTACTACGTTTTCCGCCTGGGGATGTTCAAGGTGCTGGAGAAGCAGGGCGAGTGGGCCACCTTCAAGGAGGCGCGCGCCCACGTCAATGAACTGCGCAAGACGCTCGACCCCAAGTCCGGCGACAAGTACAAGATGATCTTCGCCGAGAACGAGATCGTCGCGCAGGACACGCTCAGCGCCGAGCGCGAGCTCGACAAGACGCTCTCTGGTGACGACTGGTAAAAGCTGTTCATGAACCTGCTGCGCGACTGATGGACGGGATCGCGCGCTGCGCGCAATCCTCATGTACTTCAGTACATTCCGGTTGCTGCGCTGCGGGCCTGCCCCTCGCGGGTGCAGCCGCCGCTCGCTACGGGTTCTGGACGACTTTTTCGCCGAGTTTCTGAGTTGATATGGCTGAGTACAACGAAGACGCTTACAAACTGGCCCGCAAGGCCTACATCGAATACAGCTGCCCGTTCGAGCGGGCGCTGCTGTCGCGCTGCGTCGCCTGCAGCCGATCGCGCAAGCTGAATCTGGCCGAGCGCGAGGCGATCGCCTGCGGCGACGCCGCGGTGCGCGAACATTGCCTCACTTTCTACCAGGCGCTGCACGACAACGCGCAATTCGCGCTGAAGATCAACCCCGACGCGCCGTGGCCGTTCGGCAAGGAAATCCGTGCCCAGTGCGGCGGCGTGCGCGGGCTGGCCGAGGCGCTGGGCGGCGTCGGCGACGAGACGACCGACATCGCCGCCACCGTGCTGCAGGGCAACGAACACTTCGGCGGCAGCGCCGAATTTCCCTACTCCGAGATCATGCGCGCGGTGGTGCACTACGAACCGCGCAAGCGGCGAGGCTGATGCGCTCCGGGAACCGGGGAGGCCTGTCGGCGGTCACTTGGGCTGCCCCGTCTTTTTGATTACACTGCCCGCGTGCGTCCCCGACTCCACCGCTTCCTGCTGCTGTTCCTGATGCTGGCCCTGCCGCTGCAGGCGTTTGCCTCGGCGTCCATGCTCGGCTGCACGTTTTCGCATCAGGCCGTGCAGGAGTCGATGGCGATGGCAGGCGAAGCCATGGCAGGCTGTCATGAATCCGAGCCGGCGCAGTCGCCGGCGCCCCACGATTGCAAGCACTGCGCCGCCTGCATGCTGGGCTCGGCGCTGCCGATTCCTGTCGTCGCCAGCGTGCCCGCGCTGGCCGTGACGCCCCACCACCCGGTTTCGGCCGCCGCTGCCTTCGGCGGCTTCGTTCCCGACGGCCCCGAACGACCCCCCCGAAGCCCGCTTGCCTGAACGCCGCGCCGGCCACGGCGCGTTCCGTGTGAAGTGCGCGCGGCTGTCTGTCGCGCGGTAAGCGAGGGTCTTATGTTGCCTATTCTTTTACGCCGTGCGGCGCCGTGGGCGTGCACATGGATGCTGGGGTTGCCGTTGGCGCATGCCGCGGAGCCGGATGCGTCCGCTCCTTTCGAACACTATCAGCGCTGGCGGGACGAACCGCTGCAGGACTGGCGTGCCGTCAACCGGCGCGTCGGCGAGGTCGGCGGCTGGCGCACGTATCTCCGTGAGTCGCAGGCCGCGGGCGGCGATGCCGAGGGCGAGGCCAAGGATGGCGCGTCCCACTCCCATCACGGGCATTGAGGAGAGATCATGAACACATATCTTTCCGGCTTTCGGCCGACCCTGCTCGCGGCCTCGGTAGCGCTGCTGCTGGGGGGGTGCGCCGGCTTTTCGCCGGACGGCGGCTTCGATGCCGTGCGGCAGGCGAGTCGTTCCCACATCGCCCAGGACGTCGTCTGGACGCGTGACGCGGACAGCCGTTCGGCAGCACAGGCGCGCGTCGACGCCCTGCTGGAGAAGCCGCTCACGGCGGATGACGCCGTGCAGATCGCGCTGCTCAACAACCCCGGCCTGCAGGCAGCGTTCGACACGCTCGGCATCGCCGAGGCCGACCGGGTCGCCGCGAGCCGCCTGCCCAATCCCGGTTTTTCCATCGGCCGCCTGACGCGCGGCGCGGAAGTCGAATGGGAGCGCAGCCTGCATCTCAATCTGGCGCGTCTGCTGACGCTGCCGATGCGCGCCGGCATCGAGCAGCGGCTGTTCGAACAGTCGCAACGCGCCGTGGTGCTCGACGTGCTCAGGCTGGCGGCGGACACGCGCAAGGCCTATTACGCGGCGGTCGCCGCCCGGCAGACCGCGCACTACCAGCAGCAGGCCATGGAGGCGGCCGAGGCCGGCGCCGAGCTCGCGCGCCGCATGGCGCAGGCCGGCAACTGGAGCCGGCTCAAGCAGGCGCGCGAGCAGGCCTTCTACGCCGATGCGGCGCTCGCCGTGGCACGCGCCGGGCAGGTGCAGCTGCAGGCGCGCGAACGCCTGGTGCGGCTGCTCGGACTGGAAACGCCGGAGCGCATGCAACTGCCCGACCGCCTGCCCGATCTGCCGGCGTCGCTGCCGGCGCTGCCGGACGTCGAGCAGCGTGCGATGGACACGCGCATCGACCTGCAGGCGGCGAAGCTGCAGGCCGAGGCGCTGGCGCAGCACCTCGGGCTCACCCGCCGCACCCGCATGATCAACGTGCTGGAGCTCGGTGTCGTCAACAACGGCTCGAACGAGGCGCCGCAGCAGCGCGGTTATGAAATCAGCTTCGAGCTGCCGCTGTTCGACTGGGGGCAGACGCGCGTGGCCGCTGCCGAATCGCGCTACCGGCAGGCGCTCGAGCAGACGCGGCAGCGCGCCGTCAACGCACGCTCCGAGGTGCGCGAGGCCCATGCGCTGCAGCAGTCGCAATACGCCGTCGCCCGTCACCTGCGCGACGAGGTGGTGCCGTTGAAGCAGCGCATCTCCGAGGAAAACCTGCTGCGCTACAACGGCATGCTGATCGGCGTGTTCGAACTGCTTGCGGATGCGCGCGCGCAGATCGCGTCGGTCAACGCCGCGATCGAGGCGCAGCGCGATTTCTGGCTGGCCGATGCCGACCTGCAGATGGCGCTGACCGGCACGCCCGACATGCGGCCGATCGCGGCCGCCGGGGCGGCCATGGCCGAGAGCGGCGGCGGACATTGAATCAAACCATTTGTCCGCGAAGTACGCGAATACCCAGAGGGCATAAAGGGCACGAAGTAAAACATCAAGGGTTTCCTTCGCGCTTCTTCGCGTACTTCGCGGATGGATTTACTAAAGGATCTTTCATGACTTCACGACGTGATTTCTTCAAGCTTACCGGCGCGGTCGCCGCGGCCAGCGTGAGCCCGGCCGCGCTCGCGGCCGTGCCCGAGATCGTCAGCAGCGACTCGCCCGCGACGCAGCCGCCGCTCGTGCCGCCCAGCGGACGTCCCTACAATCCGGTGGTGACGCTGAACGGCTGGACGTTGCCGTGGCGCATGAAAAACGGGGTCAAGGAGTTCCATCTCGTCGCCGAGCCGGTGGTGCGCGAGATCGCGCCCGGCATGAAGGCGCATCTGTGGGGCTACAACGGCCAGAGTCCCGGCCCCACGATCGAGGTGGTCGAGGGCGACCGCGTGCGCATCTATGTCACCAACCGTCTGCCCGAGCACACCAGTATCCACTGGCACGGCCAGCGCCTGCCCAACGGCATGGATGGCGTCGGCGGCCTGACCCAGCCGCAGATCAGGCCGGGCAAGACCTTCGTCTACGAATTCGTCGCGCGCCGTCCCGGCACCTTCATGTATCACCCGCACGCCGACGAGATGACGCAGATGGCGATGGGCATGATGGGTTTCTGGGTCACGCACCCGAAGGGCCGGCACCCGCTGATCGATCCGGTCGACCGCGATTTCTGCTTCCTGCTCAACGCCTACGACATCGACCCCGGCAGCGCGACGCCGTCGGTCAACACCATGCTCGACTTCAACCTGTGGACCTGGAACAGCCGGGCGTTTCCCGGCATCGACAGCCTCAACGTGCGGCTCAATGACAAGGTGCGCATCCGCATCGGCAACCTCACCATGACCAACCATCCGATCCACCTGCACGGCGTCGAATTCGAGGTTACCGGCACCGACGGCGGCCCGGTGCCAAAGGCCGCGCGCTGGCCCGAGGTGACGACCGACGTCGCGGTCGGGCAGATGCGCCAGATCGAGTTCCTCGCCGACGAGGAGGGCGACTGGGCCTTCCACTGCCACAAGAGCCACCACACCATGAATGCGATGGGGCATGGCGTGCCGACCATGATCGGGGTCGACCACACGGGGCTCGCCGGCAAGATTTCGAAGCTCATCCCCGACTACATGGTGATGGGCGAGCGCGGCATGGCCGACATGGCCGAGATGGAAATGCCGCTGCCCGACAACACGCTGCCGATGATGACCGGTCAGGGGCCGTTCGGGCCGATCGAGATGGGCGGCATGTTCACCACGATGAAGGTGCGGCGCGACCAGAAGCCGGGCGACTATTCCGATCCCGGCTGGTTCCGCCATCCGCCCGGCAGCGTGGCGCGCGCGGTCGAGGGCGGCGTGGCCGAACCGCTGCGCGCGCCGCAGGCAGCGTCTCCCCAGGGCACGCCCAACGACGTCGAGGTCACTGTGCGCAAGCCGGCCGGCCACGACGGCCACCATTGAACGAAAGGAATCGCCATGAAGTTCATCCTGATACTGACCGCCCTGCTCGCCGTACCGCTGGCCCACGCCCACGGCGACAAGCCGCACGCGCCGGCTGCGCAGGCTGTCGCCGAACAGACCGACTGGGGCATCGCCGGCACCACAGCGACGCGCACTGTCACCATCGACCTGCTCGACACCATGCGCTTCAGCCCCGACCGCGTCGAGGTCGCGCTGGGCGAGACGGTGCGCTTCGAGATCCGCAACCGCGGCCGCATGCTGCACGAGATGGTCATCGGCACGCCGGCCGAGCTGGCCGAGCACGCCCGGCTGATGGCGAAGAACCCCGGCATGGAGCACGACGCGCCCTACATGGCGCACGTCGATCCCGGCAAGACGGGCGAAATCGTCTGGACCTTCAACCGGGCGGGCGAATTCGAGTACGCCTGCCTGTTGCCCGGGCATTACGAAGCCGGCATGCGCGGCCGCATCGTGGTGAAGGCCGGCGCCGCAGCCGAACCTGCGGCAACGCTCCCGCCACCGGCAAGCGAAGGCGTGGTACGCAGGATCGACGCGGCGAACGGCAAGCTCACGCTCAAGCACGGTCGCCTCGACAACCTCGACATGCCGCCGATGACCATGGTGTTCCGGGCGTCGCAGGCGGGCCTGCTTCACGGGCTGAAGGTCGGCGACCGGGTGCGTTTCGATGCCGTGTTGCACGACGGCGTCTACACCGTCACCCGCATCGAGCGGCTGCCCTGAAACGGCAGCAACCTTGCCGTCTTGAACTAGTCTTAGCGATAGGCGCCGATTCGACTGGCGCGCTTGACGCCGGCCTGTTGCGGGGCTGCGACCGGCGGATGAATCCGGCCCCATCAGGAGATTGCAATGAAACAGCTGACCATCCTGGCCTGTGCGCTATGCATCGGCCTGGCCACGAATGTCCACGCTCAGGCACAGACATCCCCGCAAACCCAGACACAAACGCAAACGCAAACGCAGGAACGTGTTTACGGTTATGAGTTGATGACGCCGCAGGAACGCATCGAATACCACAATCGCATGCGTGCGGCGAAGACCCAGCAGGAGCGCGAGCAGATCCGCCTCGAGCACCACAAGCAGATGCAGGAGCGCGCCAAGGCGCAGGGCAGGACCCTGCCCGACATGCCGCCCGCCGGCATGGGGCCGGGCGGCGGCATGGGCCCCGGCAAGGGCATGGGGCCGGGCGGGCGCGGCTACTGAGTGTCCGGGCCGGCCGTCTGCGATCCGCCTGCTGCCCGCTCGAAATGCAGTGTCGCGGCGAAGCCGTGACCGCCGTCCGCGCGCGGCAGGCCGTCGCCGAGTTCGAGCCGGGCATGCGACAGCGCTGCCACCCGGGCCACGATCGACAGGCCCAGTCCGCACCCTTCGCCGTCCGTCTCGCCGCGCACGAAGCGCGCGGTCAGGCGAGCGCGCAGTTCGGGCGTCACGCCGGGGCCGTCGTCGGTCACGCCGAGTGCGCAACCTGAGGCGGTGCGGGCGAGACGGACCTCGATGTGCGCGCCTTCGCCGGCGTAGCGCAATGCATTGTCGAGCAGATTGCGCAGCGCGATCGCGAGCCAGGCCGGCGTGACGGCGATCGTGCATCCCGGCGCGGCATCGACTTCAAGCGACTGGTTGTGGCGCTGCGCCAGCGGCAGCGACTCGGCGCACACCTCTGCAACGATGGACGCCGGATCGAGCGGCTGCGCTGCGCGGTCCTGGCGCGCCGGATCGACGCGCGCCAGCGTCAGCAGCTGTTCGACCAGATGCGTCATGCGATCGACGCCGGCGATCACCTGTCCCAGCGCATGCTGGCGGCTGTCATCGGTTTGCGCGCGCAGCGCGACCTGCGCCTGAACTTTCAGCGCGGCCAGCGGGGTGCGCAGCTCGTGCGCCGCGTCGGCGGTGAAGCGGCGCTCGTTGTCGAAGGCCTCGGCGACACGCCGGATCAATGCGTTGAGCGCGCTGCGCAAGGGGGCGATCTCGTCCGGCAGCGGCGCCGAGGCATCCAGCGGCGCGAGCGCCCGGGGGTCGAGTGCGCCGACCGCGCGCGCCACCGTGTCGACCGGCCGCAGCGTGCGGCCGACCACCCACCATACGGCGAGCGCCATCAGCGGCAGTGCGATGAATGCGGGTAGCAGCAACGACAGGCCGATCTCGCGCGCCAGCCGTTCGCGCGCGGCGTGTGCCTGGCCGACCACGACGCGGTACTCGGCGTCGCGGTCCTGCACGGCATAGAAACGCCAGCTCGTGCCCTGATAGGGGTGTTCGCTGAAGCCGTCGGTCACGTCGGTGGCGAAGCCGGCGTGGCCGGGAGACCGCACCAGGCGCCGGCTGACGCCATCCTCGCGGTGCCAGATCTCGAACGCGATCGGCACCGGATAACGGTGGGCGTGCTCGTGCAGCTCCTTGACGAAATGCTCGACCTCGCCGCCCGAGACGATCGCCAGCAGTGTCTCGCCGACCTGCGTCAGCTGGCTGTCGAGCAGTTCGTCCGCCTCGTGATGCGCGCGCTGGTAGACCACCGCCGTGGACAGCAGCCAGATCACCGCGACCGTGCTGGTCAGCAGCCACACCAGCCGGCGGCGCAGCGAGTACGACACCGGGGATTTCATGGCGTGACCGTACTCGCCGACGCCATGTAGCCGACGCCGCGCACGGTGCGGATCAGTTCGCTGCCGAGTTTCTTGCGCAGGTGGTGGATGTGGACCTCGAGCGCGTTGCTGCCGACGGCCTCGTCCCAGCTGTAGAGCTGTTCCTCCAGCGAGCGCCGCGTCAACACGCGGTCGGCGTTCTGCAGCAGGACGTGCAGCAGGTCGAATTCACGGCCGGTCAGCTCGACCGGCTGGCCGGCGCGCGTCACCGTGCGCGCGGCCGGGTTGAGCGCGACGTCGCCGAGCACGAGCACCGGTGCCGGCTTGCCGTGCGCGCGCCGCACCAGCGCGCGCAGGCGGGCAGCGATCTCGTCGAGGTCGAAAGGCTTGAGTACATAGTCGTCGGCACCGAGATCGAGTCCGCGCACCTTGTCTTCCAGCTGGTCACGCGCCGTGAGGATCAGCACCGGCGTCGCGTCGCGGCGCTCGCGCAGCCACTGCAGCACCGACAGGCCGTCGCGCCGCGGCAAGCCGAGATCGAGCACTACTGCGGCGAACGATTCTGCCGACAGCGCTGCGACGGCGGCTTCGCCGTCGCGCAGCCAGTCGACGGCGAAGCCGGATTGCGTCAGGCCGGCCTTGAGGCCGTCGCCCAGCAGACGATCATCTTCCACCAGCAGTATGCGCATCGTGTCGGCTTACTTCGGAATCCTCACCGTGTCGTCGTCGTAAACGCCCTTCTCCGCCTGCCGGTGGCAAGCCGCGCAGTTGGCCGCCGAGCCCACCGACTTGCGGGTCCAGGCCGTGCGCGGCACCTCGTCGTGCTTGCGCACGAACCAGGCGGTCTCGGTGATGCGCAGCGGCGCTGATTTCGCATCCATGCGCTGCATCACCTTGCTGCCGGTGCGGCCGCTGCCGCTGTCGGCGGCATGGGCTTCGAGAAAGCGCAGGATATCAGCCCGGGTGGCCGGATCAAGACTGGCGTTCTCGCCGAAGTGCTGATCGAGGCCGGCCATCATGCGTTGCCACGAGGCTTTGGGCAGCAGCGCAGGCGGATAGGCGAGGTGGCAGCTGCCGCACTCCTGCTGCCAGTTCGTGTTCGTCAGTCGCGGCATCAGGTCGTCGCCGCCGTCGCCGCGCGCCTCGTTTGCCGGCAGTGAGAAGGCCAGCAGGCTGATCGTACCGACCGCCGTCAATACACCGATTCCGCGCAAGAGATAGTTCATGGTGTGCTCCTTACTTGACCTGGCTCAGCCAGGCGATGAAATCGCCCTTTTCGCGGGCGCTGCATTCGCGCTGCAATACATCCATGCAGTTGCGGCGGAACCATTTCTCGACCTTGGCCGCGTCGGTGAAGCGCTGCGGATTGGCGCTCGGGGCGAGCGGCTCGATGCGCTTGCCGACGCGCGTCTGCCCGGCCTGCCGCGGATTGGCAGTGTGGCAGCTGGCGCAGCTCTGCATGGCGCCGTTCTTTGCGGCATGCTCGCTGCGGTAGAGCGCCTCGCCGCGGGCCGGCGACAGGGTGTCCGGCGCCACGCCAGCCTGCTGCGCGTAGCGTGCCATGAAGCCGGCGGGCGTATCAGCGATGGTATGTGTCGACAGCAGCAGGCAGCCGAGGAAGACGAGGGGCTTAATCATGCTGCACCCCGCGCTGGGCTTCGACGGCCTGGGAATCGAGATACTGCTTGCCGGTCACCATGCTCTGCGCCACGCGTTCGCCGCGCAGCTGGTGGAACACCAGCGCTGCCATGTGCAGGCCGATGAAGCCCAGCATCAGGGCGAAGCCGACTTCATGCGGGTCACCCATCGCGTCTTCCAGCCAGCCGGCGTTGCCTAGCCAGGCGGCGAGCGGGCCGGCATTGAATTCGCCGGCGGCAAGCGCCAGCCCGCTGACGACCATCAGCGCCATCACGGCATAGGCGAACAGATAGGCGAGGCTGGCGATCGGGTCATGGCCGGCGCGATGCGTGCTGGGCAGGCGCAACTTCAGAAGGGCATCCTTCCAGGCGGCTGGGTGCCACAGGTCGTGCCAGCGGGCGCTCGCGGGGCCGACCAGGCCCCACAGCACGCGCGTCAGCAGGGCCACGCTGAGCACATAGCCGGAAAGGATGTGCAGGTTCCAGATCGTGTCTTCCCAGGGGCCGTTCTCGAAGGCCTCGGCGAGTTGGCTGGTGACGACGAGGGCGAGGATGGAGAGCGCGAGGCTCCAGTGCAGCGTCCGCAGAAGCGGATCGTAGACGCGGCGGACTTGGGTGTCGGGATGTGACATGGTGGCCTCCTGTTTCGTTGCGATGAGACCACTGTAGTCACCCATTCTTATCGCAGTCTTAAGCGATCCATTACGCTGGCGTGATGTAGTAGACCAGCGCGCAGCCGCCGGGCTGTTTCCTGGTAAGTGCTGATCGCGCGCAGGGTGGGTGCGTCGCGCGGGGGCAACAGGGTGATCGGGTCGTGATGGGCATCCAGGCGCCAGGCCTCGACCTGGCGTCCGGGGCTCAGCACGACGAGTTCATCCGGCGTGAGATAGCCCAGCTTCTGGTAGGTGGCGATGAACGCGCGCCCGGTGTCGGGATAGGCGTGCAGCACGCTGCGGCCCATGAAGCGCGATTGCTCGGGCAGCCCCAGCAGGTCCAGCACGGTCGGCACGATATCGATCTGGCTGGCGAGCCGCGGGTCGGTGTGTGGCGCGACATGGGCCGGCGCATAGAAGATCGCCGGGATGTGGTAGTTCTCCGGCGGCAGGCTCACGCGGCCCTTGCTCGACGCGCAGTGGTCGGCGACCAGCACGAACAGCGTGTCCTTGAACCAGGGCTTGGTGCGCGCCTGTTCGACGAAACGTCCCAGCGCCCAGTCGGCATACTTCACCGCGCCGGCGCGCCCGCGCGGCAGATCGATGCGGCCTTCGGGGAAGGTGAACGGCGTGTGGTTCGAGGTCGTCATCAGGTGCATCAGGAAAGGCTTGCCGCGGGCGGCATCGCGGTCCATCTGCTCCAGTGCATAGTCGTACAGGTGCTCGTCGGCCAGGCCCCAGATGTTGGCGAAGCCGCGATGACGCTCGGGGAATTGGCTGCGATCGATCGGCTGGTAATGGTTGCCGGCGAAGTAGGCGTCCATGTTGTCGAAACGTGCGTAGCCGCCGTACAGGAAGCGGTTGACGTAGCCGTGGTCGGCCAGTACCGCGCCCAGCGTTTCCAGATTGCGGTTGTGTTCGCGCCAGATGATCGAGTGGCCGGGCAGCGGCGGGATCGCCAGCGACAGCGCCTCCAGTCCGCGCACAGTACGGTTGCCGGTGGCGTGCAGGTTGGCGAGATAAAGGCCCTGGTCGGCGAGGCGGTCGAGGTTGGGCGTGAGGTGGCGGGTATCGCCGCCGTGGGCCGTGAAGTTCGACGACAGACTCTCCAGCGTGACGATGACGACGTTCTTCGGCGGCGTCGCCGGGACGATGCGCGGCAGGGTCACTGCGGCTGCAGGCAACGCCTGCGGCTGCGTCGCATAGAAATCGAAGTAGTCGATCTCGTTGTGGCTGAAGGCGTAGGCAAGGCTGTAGAGGCCGTTGGCCGAAAGCTCCTTCTGGTATTCGTTGGCGCCGCGGCGCGCATCCATCGACCACGTGGACGCCAGCACGAAGGCGATCACCGCGCTCGCCAGCCAGGCCGCTACGCGCGGGCTGCGCCGTGCAAAGGGGTGAGCGGCACGCAGCAGCCAGTTGCGGCTGGCCCACACCTGCGCCAGCGTGAGCGCGGCGAGCAGGCTCAGCAGCGTGCCGACCGGGAAACTCTCGCGGATGTTGCCGACAACCTCGCGCGTGTAGACCAGATAGTCGACCGCGATGAAATTGAAGCGCACGCCGAACTCGTCCCAGAAGAACCATTCGGCCAGCACGCCGAAGCCGAGCGCGTAGACGACGAGCGCGGCCACGGCGAGCACGCCGGCGCGGCGCAGGCTGCCCGACTGCCCACGTGTGCCGAGCAGGCTTTCCAGCAGCAGCACGCCGGGCAGCAGCAGGGCGAGCGTGGCCAGATCGAATGCCAGGCCGGCCGCCATGAGGCCGGCGGCGGTGGCGGGGTCCAGCTGGGCGGCCTGCCAGGTCTGCGCCATCAGCACCCCGCGCAGCGTGGTGTGCAGGGCCAGGAAGACGCAGGCCAGCCAGGTCGTCAGCGGGTAGAGTGAGGCAAGGGAGCGGATGCGGGTGGCGGTCGTGGATTGCATGATGTCCTCGTGGGTTGCGGACAGCATGACGGGCGGAACTTAAGCTGGGCTTAAGCAATCCTTGGCAGGATGCTGAAAATTCCTGAGCGGTGGCAGCCAGCGGCAGCCTCCGCTATTCTGACGAACACATCGCCATTTCCGACCTGACCGTGCTGCGCCGTACGTGCCGCTTCCTGTTGCTCTGGATATTCATCGCCCTGCAGGCGATGGTGCCGTTCATCCATGCCCATGCGGGTGCGGCACACCTGAATCACACCGGTTTCCTGCATCTGCACCAGGACGTCGCACATGACGACGCCACCTGGCACGTGCTGGAGGCGGACGAGCACGGAACGGAAGTGGCGGTGGCCGCCGGCTTGCCCGGGCGCAACGGCGCGCACACCGTGCCGGCAGATGTGCCGCCGGCCGCAGCCCCGCTCGCGCCCTGGCCCGCTGCCGAGGTGCAATATCCAGGTCCGGCTTGTCGGCGCCGCCTGCAGTCCACCGGGTCCAGCCCGGCTATACCCTGCCGCCTGCCTTCGCCCCGCCTGTTGCCTGATCGTCCGTAGCGGCGCGCCGGTGCGCGCCGTTTGCCTTCATCGCTCATGGAGATCACGCATGGCTGCCGTTTCTGTTGCCACCGCTTGCCGCGCCCTCGGCGCGAGCCTGTTGGTGTTGTCCTGTATTGCCCCCGCTTCGGCGGTTGACGTGCTGCCGCTGACTGCGGCGCAGAAGAAAAACCTCGGTATCGCGACTGCGGCTGCCACGCAGGGCGCCAGCCCGGCCCTGACCTATCCGGCGCGCGTCACGCTGCCGCCGGCAAGCGTGCGCGTCGTCGCCGCGGCGGGCGACGCACTCGTGACCCGGCTCCATGTGCAGGCGGGCGACACGGTCAGGCAGGGCGCGCCGCTGGTGAGCCTGTCGATGCCGGGCCTGGCCGAGGCGCAGGCGACGCTCACGCAGGCACGCCTGCGTGCCCAGCTCGCGGCAGGCAATGCCGCGCGCGACGAGAAGCTCTTTGCCGAAGGCCTGATCGCCGAATCGCGATTGCGCGCCACCCGGTCCGAGGCGCAGTCGGCGCAGGCGAGCCTGACGGCGGCGCAGAGCGCACTGGCGCTGCTCGGCCAGGGCAAGGTTACCGGCAGCACGCTGACGCTCACCGCGCCGATCGCCGGTGTCGTGATCGAGAGTGCGGTCGAACCCGGCCAGCGGGTCGACGCCGGCATGGCGCTGGCGAAAGTGGCCGATCTCTCCCGGCTGGCGCTCGACATCCCGCTGAGTCCGGCACAGGCGCAGCAGGTCATGGTCGGCATGGAGGTCCGGATCGAGGGCAGTGCGGCGAGTGGCCGCATCACCGCCCTGCTGCCGCAGCTCAGTGCCGCGCAGAGCGTGCTCGCGCGCGCCAGCCTCGCCGACCCGCAGAAGCTGCTGCGTCCCGGCCAGTCGGTGCAGGCGGCCATCGTCGGCGTGCGCACCGCACAAAGCCTCACCGTGCCGGCGGCAGCGCTGGTGTGGAAAGCCAGGGTGCCGCACGTGTTCGTCGAGACGGCACAAGGTTTTGCGCCGACGCCGGTGCGCCTGCTGCGCCAGAACGCGGACCAGGCCGAAATCACGGGGCCGGCCGCTGGCAGCCGCATCGCCGTCAAGGGCGTGGCGGCGCTCAAGGCCCAGTGGATCGGGGAGTAAGCCATGCTCGATACCCTGACCGAATACGCGCTGGCGCGGCGCTGGTTCGTGCTCGTCCTCGCCCTGCTGCTGGCGGCGCTGGGCGTGCGCGCCTTCCAGCAGATTCCGATCGACGCCTTTCCCGACGTCTCGTCGACGCAGGTCAAGCTGATCCTGAAGGCGCCGGGGATGACGCCGGAGGAGGTCGAGGCGCGCATCACCCAGCCGGTGGAAACCGAGTTGCTCGGCATTCCCCGCCAGACGATCCTGCGCAGCCTGTCGAAGAACGCGCTGGTCGACATCACCGTCGACTTCGAGGAAGGCACCGACATCTACTGGGCGCGGCAGCAGGTCGCCGAGCGCTTCGCCAACGTCAAGGGTGACCTGCCCGGCAACGTGTCCGGCGGGCTCGCGCCGATCTCGACGCCGCTGTCCGAACTCTTCATGTTCACCATCGAGGGGCCGCTCACGCTGGCCGAAAAGCGCAGCCTGCTCGACTGGACGATCCGTCCGCAGTTGCGCGCGCTGCCCGGCGTGGCCGACGTCAACGCGCTCGGCGGCCGGGTGGCGACGTTCGCGGTGAGCCCGGACCCGGCGGCGCTCGCGGCGCGCGGCGCCACCTACGCGGAACTGCGTGAAGCACTGGAGACGAACACGCGCAACGACGGCGCCGGGCGCGTCAACGAGGGTGAAGAGACCTGGGTGGTGCGCATCAACGGCGGCGTGGTTTCGCTCGACGTGCTGCGCCGCATCGGCATCAAGGCGGTCGACGGCGTCGTCGTCAGCGTCGGCGACGTTGCGCGCGTCGAACTGGGCGAGATGACGCGCTACGGCGCCGTCACCGAGAACGGCCGCGGCGAAGCAGTCGAAGGCCTGGTGATCGGCTTGAAGGGCGTGAACGCCGGCGTGCTGATCAAGAACGTCAAGGCCAGGCTCGCCGAGATCCAGGCAACGCTGCCCGAAGGCGTGACGATCTCGCCGTTCTACGACCGCGCGCAGCTGGTCGACCGTGCGGTCGGCACGGTCAGCAAGGCCCTGCTCGAAGCGGCGGTGCTGGTGGTGATCCTGCTGCTGCTCTTCCTCGGCAATTTCCGCGCCGCGGTGGTGGTGGCGCTGATCCTGCCGTTGTCGGTGCTCGCCACCTTCGTGCTGATGCGCCAGTTCGGGCTCTCGGCCAACCTGATGAGCCTGGGCGGCCTGGCGATCGCGATCGGCCTGCTGGTCGACGCCGCGGTGGTGGTGGTCGAGAACGTCGTGGCGCACCTGGCGCACGATCCGGAGAACACCGAGGTGAAGCCGCTGCAAAGGGTCTTGTGGGCGACGCAGGAAGTGGCGAAGCCGGTCGCCTCCGGCATCGTCATCATCGCGATTGTCTTTCTGCCGCTGCTGACGCTGCAGGGGCTCGAAGGCAAGCTGTTCGCGCCGGTCGCGCTGACCATCGTGTTCGCGCTCGCCGCCTCGCTGCTGCTCGCGCTGACGGTGATTCCGGTGCTGGCGTCGTGGCTGCTGAAGCAGGCCGCGCACGATGACCCCTGGCTGTTGCGGCGTGCGCAGGCCCTCTACACGCCGCTGCTCGACCGCGCGCTGGCGCGGCCCAAGCTCGTGTATGCAACCGCGGGCGTGCTGATGCTGGCCGCCGCGGGCGTCTATCCGCTGATCGGCAAGACCTTCATGCCGGTGATGGACGAGGGCGACATCCTGGTGCAACTGGAGAAGCTGCCGTCGATCAGCCTCGAGGAGTCGGTCGCGCAGGATCTGCGCGTGCAGCAGGCGCTGCTGAGAGAAGTGCCGGAGATCCGCCGCATCGTCGCGCGCGCCGGGGCCGACGAGCTCGGCCTCGATCCGATGGGCTTGAACGACACCGACTCCTTCCTCGTGCTCAAGCCGATGAAGGAATGGCGCCGTCCCGACAAGGAATGGCTGATCGGCGAGATCCGCACCGTCGTCGAAGGCTTCCCCGGCATCGCCTACAACTTCACCCAGCCGATCGACATGCGGGTGTCGGAGATGCTGACCGGTTCGCGCGGCGACGTCGCGATCAAGATCTTCGGCCCCGACCTCGCCACGCTCAATCGACTCGCCGGCGAGATCTTCGCCGTGGTCGAGAAGATTCCCGGCGCGTCCGACGTCTACACCCAGCAGAACGAGGGCGTGCAGTACCTGCAGGCCGAGATCGACCGCGACGCCGCGGCGCGTTTCGGCCTGACGGCCGATGACATCGCGGTGCTCCTGCGCACCCAGCTGGAAGGCGAAGTGATCGGCACCATCCAGCAGCAGGGGCGGCGCATTCCGCTGCAGCTGCGCGGACCGGACGCGCTGCGCCACTCGCCGGACGCGCTGCAGGCGCTGCGGCTCACGCTCGACGACGGCCGCACGATCAGCCTCGACCAGGTGGTGCAGCTCAAGCGCACCGACGGCCCGGTCGCGGTCAAGCGCGAGAACGCCGCGCGCTTCACCGTGGTGCAGAGCAACGTCGCCGGGCGCGACCTGGTGAGCTTCGTCACCGATGCACAGGCCGCGGTCGCCGCACAGGTAAAACTGCCGCCCGGCTACAGCGTGACCTGGGGCGGCCAGTTCGAGAACCAGCAGCGCGCCGCGCAGCGCCTGATGATCGTGGTGCCGGTGGCGCTGGTGCTGATCGGCTTCCTGCTCTACGTCACCTTCGGCGACGTGCGCCAGGCGCTGCTGGTGATGATGAACGTGCCGCTCGCGCTGGTCGGCGGCATTTTCGCGCTGGGCATCTCGGGCGAGTACCTGTCGGTGCCGGCGTCGGTCGGCTTCATCGCACTGCTCGGCATCGCGGTGCTCAACGGCGTGGTGCTGGTCAGCCACTTCAACCAGCTGCGCGCGCAGGGGATGAAGGGCGACGCCGTGGTGCGTGACGGCGCGCTGCGGCGCCTGCGCCCGGTGTTGATGACCGCGAGCATCGCCGCCTTCGGCCTCGTGCCGCTGCTGTTCGCCAGCGGGCCCGGTTCGGAGATCCAGCGCCCGCTCGCCATCGTCGTCATCGGCGGCCTGGTCAGCGCCACGCTGCTGACGCTGGTGGTGTTGCCGCTGCTGTATCGCCAATTCATCCTGAAAGGAGAACGCGCATGAACGCCGTGCGATCCCTCACATTCGCGCTGTCGCTGGCCTTCGCTGTACAGGTGCAGGCCGATTACCTGCCCGATCCGAAGGCCGCCGAGGCGGCATTGTGGGCATCGGCGCCGGTGGCGCAGGCGCGCGGCGATTTTGCCGCACAAACGTTCAGAAGC
Organism: Pseudomonadota bacterium; assembly: GCA_041639215.1. GTDB lineage: Bacteria > Pseudomonadota > Gammaproteobacteria > Burkholderiales > Thiobacillaceae > Thiobacillus. Next base: position 380,312 of record JBEQCP010000001.1, read on the forward strand.
CAGAGCCTGCAGCGTGGGCGCGAGGAATGGACAGTGGGTGCGGATGTCGCGCAACGCCGCGTCCAGACCCAGCCGCGTGACACCCTGGCCGAATGGGGCGTGACGCTGTCGCGCCCGCTGCGCCTGCCAGCGCGCGCAGCTGCCGATCGCACGCTGGCAGGCGCGCTCACGGCGCACGCCGAAGCGAATCTCGGCGAAGCCTTGCACGAGAGCGGCCGGCAGCTGCTGGCGTTGTGGTTCGACTGGCTGGGCGAGGCTGGGCAGTTGCCTCTGTGGGCGGCCCAGATCGCGCTGGCCGAGCAGCAGCTCGCAGCGGTGAATGCACGTATCCGGCTGGGCGAGGCGCCGCGGGCGGAGCAGGTCAGCGCCGACGCCGCCCTGGCCCAGGTGCGCCTGCAGCAGCAGCAGGCGGCGGCCCGCGCAGAGCAGGCGCGTAGCCGTTTGCTGGCGAGCTACCCGGCGCTTGCAGTGGCGTTCGACGGCAGCCTGCCGGCGCCGACACCGCCCGCCGAAACAGCCGAGGCGTACGTCGACGCGGTGCTGGCACACAACCACGAACTGGCGCGCGCGCGCCGCCACGCCGAGGTGCTGCAGGCCGAAGCGCGCCAGTTCGCCCGGCGGCGCGGCGTCGATCCCAGCGTTGGGGTGTTCTACAAGAACGAGGCTGGTGGCGACGAGCGCGTGCTGGGACTCAATGTGGGCCTGACGCTGCCCGGTGCAGCACGGCGCTTCGACCAGCAGGCTGCCGAGCAGCTGGGCAGCACCGCGCTGGCGTCAGCGGCGCAACTGGAGCAGCGGCTGCGGCAGGAAGCGCGTGCCGATTTCGAGTCCGCCCGGGCCCAGGCCGCCAACTGGCAGCAGGCCGAGCGTGCGGCGCAGGCGCTGGAGGAATCGGCACGGCTGGCGGCACGGGCCTACAGCCTCGGGGAAGGCAGCCTCGATCAGGTGTTGCTGACGCGACGACTGGCGCTGGATGGGCGCGTGCAGGCGCAGCAGATCCGGGTTGCGGCGCTGGCGGCCGATGCCCGCCTGAAGCTGGACGCGCACCAGTTGTGGCCGCTGGATGTGGATGCGGATGACGCGCACGCGCATCCGTAGGGAGGGCAAGGGTCAGGGCGTGGCCGGCGCTGCAGCGGACGATTGCGCGGAGGTGTCGGCAGCCAGGGGGGCGTGGCTCATGCGGCGCGCTTCCTCCTGCATGGCCGCGATCTGCTCGGGCTTCAGCTGCCACACCAGGCTGTCACGCGCCTTGGCGGCGGCTTCCACACCCTGTGCGGCGGCGAGGTTGAACCACAGGTAGGCGCGTGCCTTGTCGACCGCGGTGCCGGTGCCGTAGCGGTAGAGTTCGCCCAGGCTGTATTGCGCCTTCGCATAGCCGCGCAGCGCGGGTTTTTCGATCCAGCTGAAGGCCGCCTTGTAGTCCTGCACCACACCGCGTCCCTGCAGCAGCGCGAGGCCATACTGGTATTGCCCTTCAGCGAGCCCCTGCTTCGCTGCCAGGGCAAACCACTTCGCGGCTTCCTTGTCGTTCTGGATCACGCCGTCGCCCTCGGCGTAGCGCATGCCCAACTGCAGCTGGGCTTCGGCATCGCCCTGCAGGGCGCGGACATGCGGCACGCTGGCAGGCGGCGCGGCAACCGGCGCAGTGTGCTGGTCGAGTGCCAGCCATGCGGTGACGCCGACCAGCGCAGCGACGGCGCTCAGCAACAGCAGCGGTTTGAGCGGGTTGAACACCCAGAAACGGTGCTTGCACTCGCGGCAACGCAGCGGAGCGTGCAGCAGCAGATGGCGAATGCCGTCATGGGCATGCAATGTGCCGCTGCGAATCTTGTCGCTTCCGCATTGTGGACAGACGCGCGACATGATCGGTCAGCGTGCTTGCGCGACGAGATAAGCGACCGCGGCCCGCACGTCGGCGTCGGTCAGCGCGGGATTGCCGCCCTTGGCCGGCATCGCGCCCTTGCCGCGCAGGACGGAGGCTGTGAGAGTCTCCATCCCCGGCGCCAGGCGCGGTCCCCAGGCGGCAGCGTCGCCGATCTTCGGCGCGCCGGCCGCACCGCGGTCGTGGCAGAAGGCGCAAGCCTGGCGGTAGATCTGCTGGCCGTGTGCGAGGTCGGGCTGGGAAGCGTCGGCTGCCGATACGCCGATCGGCGACTTGTCGGCGGCAGGTGCGGCTTCCGTGGCGACGGACCCGGCGACAGAGGGCTTGGCGGCCGCGGCAACCGGCGCCGGCGTGGTCGTCGCACCCGCCACCGGTTCGCCGGTCTGCGCTGGCGCCTCAGGGGGGGGCGCAGGTGAAGCGGGAGCGGCTTCGATGACTACGGGGACGGAGGCGTCTTCGGCGGGACCGCAACCGGGCAGCGATGCGGCAGACAATACGAGCAGAAGCGAAGCGTATTTCATCGTGTCCCCCTTGCGGTCAGGGCAAGGCTGCCCGGAGACCCGCCGTGCCTGGCACGGCGGCGCGTGCGATTATTTTTTCTCGGCGGGGGTTGCGGCGGCAGCCGGCGCAGCGGCCACGCCGTCGGCAGCGGGTGCAGTTGCCGCAGGCGCGGCGGCCGCAGCCGGGGCTTCGGGCTCCTTGAACTTGGCGCCGGCGGAGTTGGCCATGTAGGCGACCGCGCGGGCCACTTCGATGTCGGACAGGTCGCCGTCGCCGCCGCGCGCGGGCATCTGGCGGATGCCTTCGATCGCGTGCTTCACCAGGGTGTCATAGCCCTGGCCGAGGCGCGAACCCCAATCACCCTTGCTCTCGAACTTGGGCGCACCCAGCGCGCCGCTGCCGTGGCACGAGACGCAGACGGCGTCATAGACTTCCTTGCCGGCCTTTTCGACACGGGGCGCGTTCTTGTCGAGCGCAACCAGCTGCGCCACCGGCTTGATGCGGGCGGCCGTCGCCTTCTGAGCGGCTGCGCTGGTGGCGTCGGGCTTGTGCTCTTCCTGGATGCCCAGCACCAGCTGAACGATCAGGAAAATCGCCAGCAGCGGGGCGAACAGCCCGGCAAGAACGGCAATGATGATTTCCTGTGGGGTGGCTTGAGTCATCTTGGCGTGCGAATCGGCCATGAGAATTTCCTTGGGGGGTGGCTTCAAAAGCGGGGATTATAAGGAAAGCCACCCCGACAGGAAAGGGCGGCACACGCGGCGGATGGACGCCATGCGGCAAACCGGCTATGCTTCGCCGCTCTTGGCGCCCGTAGCTCAGCTGGATAGAGTACTGCCCTCCGAAGGCAGGGGTCGTGCGTTCGAATCGCGCCGGGCGCGCCAGTTTCCCGATCACAATCAACTCCAGCCCCTTGTTCCTCCAGGGTTTATTCTCCGCATGGCGGGTTTACACTTGGCGGCAGAGTTCATTCTGAGTGTTTCGACCATGGCCATCCCCACCCCTACCGACATCAAGCTCCACCAGGCTTCGCACAAGCTCGAAATCGCGTTTTCCGACGGCGCGCGCTTCGAGATGCCGTTCGAGTTCCTGCGCGTCTATTCGCCGTCCGCCGAAGTGCGCGGCCACGGTCCCGGACAGGAAGTGCTGCAGGTTGGCAAGCGCGACGTGCTGATCAACGCCGCCGAGCCGGTCGGCCTGTACGGCATCAACTTCTTCTTTTCCGACGGCCACGACACCGGCATCTACTCCTGGGAATACCTGTACGACCTCGGCGTCAACCAGGCCGCGCTGTGGGACGAATATCTCAGGCGCATGGAAGCCGCCGGCGCCTCGCGCGATCCCGGTATCGCCAAAATGTTCGAACAGCGCCCCAAGGGCAAGTAAGTACGGCGATGGATGTCCGCTCCGCGGTCTTCGACGCGCCCCACGGGGCGCGTTTTGTTTGGGAGCTTGCCGCATGAGCTTCGCCGCCGCCGTCGCCGAAGCGATCAGTGTTGCCAGCGGCGCGCCGTTCTCGACGGGGCGCGTCAGTCCCCTGGGGGGTGGCGACATCAACCAGGCCTTCGGTATCAGCGACGGGGCGCGCCGCTATTTCGTGAAGGCGAATGACGCGGCGCGGCTGCCGATGTTCGAGGCAGAGGCCGCTGCCCTCGATGCGATGGCCGCCACCGGCTGCGTGCGTGTGCCGCGGCCGCTGTGCGCGGGCATCGCCGACGACCAGGCATTCCTGGTCCTGGAATTCCTGCCGCTGCATGGCGGCGGCGACGCCGCCCGGCTTGGCGCGCAACTGGCGGAATTGCATCGTGTTCCGCAGGACCGATTTGGCTGGGCGCACGACAACTGGATCGGCAGCACGCCGCAACCCAACGGCTGGGCATCCGGCTGGATCGAGTTCTGGCGCGAACAGCGGCTCGGCTTCCAGTTGCGGCTTGCCGCCAGCAACGGCCATGGCGGCGCGCTGCAGCGCGACGGCGAGGCGCTGCTGGTCAAGCTGGACGCTTTCTTCGACGGCTATGCGCCGGCGCCCTCGCTGCTGCACGGCGATCTGTGGGGCGGCAACCACGGTTACCTCGACGACGGCTCGCCGGTGCTTTTCGATCCGGCGAGCTATGTCGGCGACCGCGAGTGCGATCTGGCGATGAGCGAACTGTTCGGCGGCTACGCGCCGGCGTTCTACGCCGCCTACCGCGAGGCGTGGCCGCTCGATCCGGGCTACGCGGCGCGGCGCCCGCTCTACAATCTCTACCACGTTCTCAACCATGCCAACCTGTTCGGCGGTGGCTACGCGGCGCAGGCCGCGCGCATGATCGCCGGCCTGCTGGCGGAAATCCGTTAGGTCGCGTCATGCAACGATTGCGGGTTGTGCTGCTTGCGCTGGGTCTGGCCGCCTGTTCCGGGCTGCCGCTCAACGCGAAGGCGCCGAAGATCAGCGTGGCCGAAGTCGACGTCAGGAGCCTGGGCCTGCTCGAGCAGCGCTTCGACGTGGGCCTGCGGGTCGCCAATCCCAACGACTTCGATCTCACGCTCGAGGCGCTGGACTTCGATCTCGAGGTGAACGGACGGCCTTTTGCCAGGGGGCTCTCGCGCGTCTCGATCCTGATCCCTGCCGTGTCGACGACGCTGCTGCGGGTCGATGCGTACACCCAGTCGAAGCACCTGATCGAGCAGATCAGGACGCTGCCGGCGGAAACGCTGAAAGAGGGGGTGCCCTACCGTATCCGCGGCCGCGTGAAGACGGACCGGTCGTCACAGTGGTTGCCGTTCGACCATTCTGGCGTCTACGGCGGCAACGGCAAGCCGGCCAAGGGCCGCGCCATCTGAACGACGTTCAGGCCGCCAGCGATCGCAGCGTCGGCACCGCGAGCCCGAACTGGTCGGCATGCGCCAGCGCGCGCGCCAGTCGTGCCGGCGCAGAACGACCGGTACAGCCGTGCTCGGGGTCGCCGGCGAATGCTTCGAGCATGCCGGCGATGAGTTTTTCGCGGTTGTGTTTCACACCGGTGAGCGCGTCCTGGATGTCGATCACCTCGTTCGCGACCTGGCGCGCGAAGGCCTCGTGCTGTGTCCACAGTTGCGACACCGTGCCGCCGGTCTTCAGGCCGGCGATGTTGGTGGTGAGGATATAGACGTTCTTCCGCACCAGTTCGAACAGCAGTTCGTCGCCCGGCGCGACCTTGCGGCACGGCAGGTCGATCGCCGTCAGCGCTGTGCACAGCAGGCTGGCGGCGGGGCCGGCAGCGGGTGAGGCGATCAGCGGCCTGGCGTCGGTGCCCTTCTTCTTCTCGAACCACACCGAAATCACCGTGGGGTCGGCGTAGTGGTATTTCTCCCAGTCGCGCGGCAGCAGCTCGTTCTGGATCAGCGCGACATGCGGCCGCCAGGCGCCGGGCAGCGCCGCCAGAACGGCGTGCAGATCGTTCTCGGCGACCGCCACCAGCACCAGCGCCGGCTCCGGATGCGCATGGGCGACGCTGACCATGTCGTCGCCGCGGGTGACCGGCACCACGGTGTGACCGGCGTGCAGCAGGCCGCCGGCGAACACGCGGCCGAGCTGGCCGAGACCGATGATGATGACTTCGCTCATGCTGTTTCCGGAAAAGATTTATCCGCGAAGGACGCGAAGAGACGCGAAGAAAACCCAGAATGGTGTTTTGAATTTCTTCGCGTTCCTTCGCGTACTTCGCGGATGAAAAAAGTTCACTCCAAGCCCTTCGAATGCAGGTACTCGTCGTAGGTGCCCATGTAGAACTCGACGCCTTCGGGCGTGATCTCGAGGATGCGCGTGGCGAGGCTGCTGACGAACTGGCGGTCGTGCGAGACGAAGATCAGCGTGCCCTTGAACAGGTCGAGCGCGAGGTTGAGCGACTCGATCGATTCCATGTCCATGTGGTTGGTCGGCTCGTCCATGACCAAAACGTTATGCCGGCCGAGCATCAGCTTGCCGTAAAGCATGCGGCCCTTCTCGCCGCCGGACAGCACGCGCACCGACTTCTTGACGTCGTCGCCGGAGAACAGCAGCCGCCCGAGGATGCCGCGCAACACCTGCTCGTCGTCGCCGGCCTGGGTCCACTGGTGCATCCAGTCGGTGAGGTTCTTGTCCATGTCGAAGTCGGCGACGTGGTCCTGCGAGAAGTAGCCGACGTTGGCGTTCTCGCTCCAGTGCACCTCGCCGAACTGCGGCGTCAGCTCGCCCATCAGGAGCTTCATCAGGGTCGACTTGCCGACGCCGTTGCCGCCGATAACGGCCAGCTTCTCGCCGGCTTCCAAGGAAAAGCTGAGGTTGGAAAACAGCGGCGTGTCGTCGTAGCCGAACTTCAAATTTTCAACTTCGAGCGCGCGGCGGTGCAGTGCCTTCTCGGGTTCGAAACGGATGTAGGGGTTCTGGCGCGAGCTCGGCTTGAAGTCCTCGATCTTGATCTTGTCGATCATCTTCATGCGGCTGGTGGCCTGGCGCGCCTTCGACTTGTTGGCCGAGAAGCGGCGCACGAATTCCTGCAGCTCGGCGACCTTGTCCTTGGCGCGCGCGTTGGCCGCGGCCTGACGCGCCTTGGCCTCGCTGGAGGCGAGCATGTAGTCGTCGTAGTTGCCCGGCCACACCTTGATGGTGCCGTAGTCGAGGTCGGCCATGTGGGTGCAGACCTGATTCAGGAAATGGCGGTCGTGCGAGATCACGATGATGGTCGCGTTGCTCTCGTTCAGCACGTTTTCCAGCCAGCGGATGGTGTTGATGTCGAGGTTGTTGGTCGGTTCGTCCAACAGCAGGATGTCGGGCTTGGAGAACAGGGCCTGCGCCAGCAGCACGCGCAGCTTGAAGCCGGGTGCGATCTGCGCCATGGTGCCCTGGTGCTGCTCGGTGGGGATGCCGACGCCGAGCAGCAGTTCGCCCGCGCGCGCCTCGGCGTCGTAGCCGCCCATCTCGCCGAACTTGGCCTCCAGCTCGGCCGCGTGCAGGTAGTCCTCCTCGCTCGCCTCCGGGTTCATGTAGATGGCGTCCTTTTCCTGCATCACGCGCCACATCTCGGCGTGGCCCTGCAGCACCACGTCGAGCACGCGCTGCTCCTCGTAGCCGAACTGGTCCTGGCGCAGCCAGGCCATGCGCTCGCCGGGGTCGAGCGAGACGTTGCCAGCGGAGGGCTCGAGCTCGCCGGCGAGGATCTTCATGAAGGTCGATTTGCCGCAGCCGTTGGCGCCGATGAGGCCGTAGCGGTTGCCGTCGCCGAACTTGACGGAGACGTTCTCGAACAGCGGCTTGGCAGCGAATTGCAGGGTGATGCTGGAGGCGGTGAGCACGGTGGAATCCTGGAAATGCAGCGGGAAAAGCGCGGCATTTTACCATCCTGCCGCCAGTGCCCGGACGGGCGCATTCGCGCGCGGCCGTGCCTGCAAGGCGCGAGGCCCGGTCTAGTGCGCGACCCGCAGCGCCGGATGGTCGGCGACCGGGCGGTCGAGGTGGTAACCCTGCACCAGGTCGACGCCGAAGCGGGTCAGCAGCGCGAGCGTCGGAGCGTCCTCGACGTATTCCGCGACGACCGATTTGCCGAGACCGAGCGCGACGCTGACCATGGCCTGTACGAACACCTGGTTGTCGGGGTCGTCGGGCAGGTCGCGGATGAAGATGCCGTCGATCTTGATGGTATCGACATGCAGGTGCTTGAGGTAGGCGAAGGAAGCGAAGCCGACCCCGAAGTCGTCGAGGCAGACGCCGCAGCCGAGCTGACGCAGTGCCTCGATCATGCGCTGTGCGTCGTGCAGGTCCGACACGGCGGCGGTCTCGGTGATCTCGACGATGAGCCGGCTGGGGCTGACCCCTGCGCCGCGCAGTTCGTCGCCGATGTATTGCGGCAGGTCCGGCTCGGACAGCGAACGCCCCGACAGGTTGACCGCGATCGAGGGGATGGCCGGGCTTTCAGCCAGCCGCCGCAATGCCTCGTGGATCACCCAGCGGTCGATGTCGAGGATACGGCCGCTTTTCTCCGCCAGCTGGATGAAGTGGGCGGGCATGATCAGCTGCTCGGGACTGCGTTCGTCGATCATGCGCACCAGCGCCTCCAGATGCGACAGCGCGCCGTCCTCAGCGCGGTATACGCCCTGGAAATGCAGCTGGAACAGGCCCTTGTCGAGCGCGTTGCTGATGCGTTCGCCCCACGACAGGCGGCTGCGCATCTCGCTGTCGGCGTCGGTATCGGCGCGGAACACGCGCCAGGTATTCTTGCCGGCGTCCTTGGCCTGGTACATCGCGATGTCGGCGCGTGCCACCAGGTCGTCGGCATCGGCGGCATGGGTCGGGTAGTAGGCGATGCCGAGGCTGGTGGTGAGCCGCAGGTTCTGCCCCTCGAAGCGGAAGGGAATCTGCGCGATGGCGCGCACCACGCGGTCGGCCAGGGTTTCCGCCTCGTTGCCCTGCACCGATGGCAGCAGGATGGCGAACTCGTCGCCGCCCAGGCGCGCCAGCACTTCGTTGCGCCTTACCAGCGCGCCGATCTCGCCGGCGACGCGGATCAGCAGGGCATCGCCGGCGCGGTGGCCGTAGGTGTCGTTGATGGTCTTGAACTCGTCGAGGTCGAAGAACATCACCGCACAGCGCATCTGGTGGCGGTCGGTCTCCAGCATGGTGCGTCCCAGCTCCTGCTGGAAGCGATGGCGGTTGTAGAGGCCGGTGAGCGCGTCGCGTTCGGCCAGATACACCAGCTGCTCGGCGGTCTGGCGCTCGCGGGTGACATCCTCGTAGATCCAAAGATGGCCGAGGAAACGGCCTTCGCGGTCGCGCACCGGGTAGTCGAGTTCGGTGATGACGCGGCCGTCGGTCATCTGGATTTCATAGCTGTCCGACAACTCGCGCGTTTCCAGCACCGACAGCAGATGCTTGGAGAAATGGTCGGGACGCGCCAGCGTCGAGGCCGCCTGGGCCAGCACCTCGTGGACCGGCATGCCGATCAGCGCGGTGCCGTCCTCGATCATCCACATGCGGCTGAAAGTGGGGTTGTGGTAGATCACACGGCCGTCGGCGGCGACGAACAGGATGCCGAGGTTCATCGCCGACAGCAGCGAGACCAGACGCGCCCGCTCCTGCTCGGTCTCCTCCAGGTATTTGCGCTGCAGGCCTTCGGCATGGCGCAGTTCGTCGATGGCCTGGCGCAGGTTGGCTTCGGTCGCCTTGAGGTCGTCGATGCTGTGGATGCTGGCACGGATGCCCTGGTAGATACCGCTGTAGTCATGGATCGGCTGCCAGTTCACCACGGCCCAGAAATGCCCGCCGTCCTTGCGACAGATGCGCAGCGCGTAGCCCTGTCCGGAGGTGCCGCGCAACGCCTGGCGCAACTGGAATTCGGCGGCGGTGCGGTCCTCCGCATGGATGATGTCGGCGGGGAAATCCATCTGCCCCATGCACTCGCCGACGCTGTAGCCGAGCATGCGTTCGACCGAGGGGTTGACCCACAGCAGCTTGCCCTCGGGCGACAGCCAGAACTCGAGATCGTGGGTGTAGTCGGCGATGGCGTGAAAGCGCGCCTCGTTCTCGCGGGCGCGGTCGATGTTGAAGCGGACCGATTCGGCCATGCGGTTGAAGGTGCCGATCAGCTGGCCGATCTCATCCTCGCCCTCGCCGGTCAGCTTGACGTCGAGGTCGCCCTGCGCCATCCGCGTGCTGGCACGGGTGAGCGCCTCGAAGCGGCGGATCACGCCGCCGGTCGACAAGGCCAGCAGAATGCCGGTGAGCAGGAGCGCGGCGGCGGCGATGAACAGGCTTTGCCGCAGGTAGCGGCTGCGCGCTTCCACGATGAAATCGCTCGACAGCACGAGCGCGATCTGTCCGTAATTCTGGCCGGAAAACTCGACCGGCTGCACCAGCCGGAAATCGGCTGCGGTTCCCTCGCGACCGGCCTGGTGCACGATGCGTTCGGCGTTGTCGCGCACCTCGATCATCTTCAGACCGCCGTCGCGCTGCAGGGTTTCGACGATGTCGCGCACGCTGGCGTCGTCCTGTTGCGACAGCGGGCCCAGCAGGGCGGCGACCATGGTCCTGCCGACCTCGCGCACGCGCTGCTCGGCCTGCTGCTGCAGTTCGACGTGGGTGAGATGCACGCCGTTGGCGATGAGGAAGGCCAGCATCAGCGCCTCCACTCCCAGCGCCGCGAGGGTGAGCTTGTAGCGCAGCGAGAGCCGTCCGAACCAGGTCTTCATCGGTGGCCTCGCAGCAGTTCCTGCGCCTGCAGGGCGTAGGGTCGGAAGGCTCGCAGCTCGCTGCCATCGACCGCGACAAAACCGCCGTAGCCACCGCGCTGCATGAACGCCTGTCCTTCCGGGGTGTCGGCGAAATCGAGCAGGGCCTGCCGCACTGCCGTTGCCTCGCGGTCGCGCAGGCGCGGGTGGGTCAGGTACATCAGGCTGGAGAGCGGTGGGGTTTCGATCAGCACGCGCAACTGCTGGCGCAGCTCGGGCGACATCAGCAGGTAGGGGTGCATGCCCAGCATGGCCGCATCGGCGCGGCCGTTGATGACCTGCATGACTGCATTGAAGTGCGTGCCTGCCTCGGTCGTGCGGTAATCGATGCCGCGCTTGAGCCCGTAGGCGGCAAGCTCGGCCTGGACTGCCATGACGGCCACGGCGATGGGGTCGGCGGATGCGATGGCGCGGCCGCGCAGCGTGTCGGGCTCGATGTACGGCGAGGTGGCCTTGACCACCAGCAGGCCGCGGGTGGATTTGGCGTATTTCAGCAGGGGTCGGTAGCCCACATCCTGGCGTGCGAGCCAGGCCAGGTGGGGGGCGGTCAGCAGGATGTCGTATTCGCCCTTGCGGGTGCGTTCGACAAAGGTCCTGAAGTCGCGTGCGCTGTAGACGATGACGCGCCGCTGCAGCTTTTTCTCCATGGCAGTGGCGAGTGGCTGGTAGGTCTCGACGATCTGCTTCGCCGTCATGTTGGGAAAGATGCCGAAAACCAGCGGCTTGTCGGCACAGGCGGCAGGCCGCATGGCCGCGCTCAGCAGCAGAGTGAGGCCTGCCAGGAGGAATGCACGGAATCTCATTGTGAGGCCCGCCTTTCCGGTTCGGCATCCGGCTGGCCCTGCAACAGTTGTCGGGTCTGGTCGAGATAGACATCCATTGCAGCCAGCTCCTGTTCGGTGGCGACAACGGGACGAATGCCCTGGGGCGTTGCGTAGGCAAGCAGGGCGCGTTGCAGTCGGGCCCGCATGGCGGGAGACACGTCGGGTCGCGCGGCAAAGAACAGCAAGGGGACGGGAGCGAGTTCCTCCACGATGCGCAGTTGCGCGACCTCGTCTCTGCGCGCCTGGCTCATGCTGGCGAGGGTGGCGACCGCCATGTCGGCCTCGCCGCTGACCAGGGCATGGATGGCGCTGGCGGGCGTGCCGGCATCCAGCACCTCGAAATCGCGGCCCGGCAGAAGCTGCCGTTCGGCCAGCCAAGTTTCCGCCGCCCGGCCGGCCAGGCGGACGCGTCCTGGCGACGCCAGGGTCCTGCCCTTCAGGGCATCGACGGTCAGGTCGCCCGCGTCACTGCGGGCCAGCAGCAGCAGGGGGGTATCGGGAACGTAGCGTGCCAGCGGGTGCCAGCCGCGTTCGCGCTGGGCCAGCCGCAGCAGGTGGCCCGGCCCGAGCACCAGCTCATATTCGCCTGCCAGGATGCGGGTGCCGAAGGCGCGCACGCTTTTGGCGGTCACGATGCGGACCGGGCGCTTGAGGGTGGCGCGCAAATGCGCAGCCAGATGCTCATGATAGGCAATCAGCGCCCGGGTCGGCTGATAGGGATGCACCCCGACAACCAGCACCTTGCCGGTAGCATGCGCCGGCACATGAAGGGCGAGGCCCAGCAGTGCCAGACCCAGGATGGAGAATAAGCGCAACGTCCGTTTCCTTGGTTACAGAGATTTTTCCAGAACCTTGGATCTCCGCTTGTAGTTGTACAGCGCCTGCTTGCGCTTCGGCAGGTGGTCGGGGCTGCTGTCGACGAAGCCGCGCTCCTCGAACCAGTGTTCGGTGCGGGTCGTCAGCACGAACAGTTTCCTGAAACCCGATTTCCTGCCGTTCTTTTCCGCCGCTTCCAGCAGCAGGTCGCCAAAGCCGCGCCCGCGGAAATCCTGGCTGACAGCCAGGCAGGCGAGCTCGGCCGCCGCTTCCTCGGGGAACGGATAGAGCGCGGCGCAGCCGGCGATGACGCCGTCCGACTCCAGCACCAGGAAGCGGTCGATCTCCATTTCCAGCAGTTCGCGCGAGCGCCGCACCAGGATGCCGTCGCGTTCCAGTGGCTCGATCAGGCCGAGGATGCCGCCGACGTCGTCGATGGTCGCGGGACGCAGCGTTTCCAGCGGCGCCGGGGTGACCAGCGTACCGACCCCCTCACGGGTGAACAGCTCGGACAGCAGCGCACCGTCGCGGTGGCGGCTGATCAGGTGGGCGCGCTTGACGCCCTGGGTGCAGGCGGCGATCGCGCACGGCAGGTAGTAGGTCACGTCTTCCGGCAGCTTCTTCGATTTTTCCAGCACCTGCCGGGCCTCGTTGACGGTCAGCGCGTTGTGAATGGCGCGTCCCTTGTCCGGAACACCCTCGGTGTCCATCAGGAAGATCAGCTTGTCGGCCGCGAGCTCGACCGCCGCCTGGGTGGCGACGTCCTCGAGGCTCAGGTTGAATATCTCGCCGGTCGGCGAGTAGCCGATCGGCGACAGCAGCACGATGTCGTGCTGGTCGAGGCGCCGGCGGATCGCTGCCGCGTCGATCTTGCGCACCTCGCCGGTGTGCAGCAGATCGACGCCGTCGCGCACGCCGAGCGGCTGCGCGGTGACGAAATTGCCCGAAGCCACCCGGATGTCGGCACCGGCCATCGGCGTGTTGGCAATGCCGAGCGACAAGAGCGCCTCGATCTCGACCCGCACCGTGCCGGCGGCTTCCTTGACGCAGGCGAGCGCGGCGTCGTCGGTGATGCGCAGGCCGCCGGCGTAGCGGATCGCGGTGCCGTTTTCGGTCAGCCGCGCCTCGACCTGTGGCCGTACGCCGTGCACCAGTACCAGCCGCACGCCGAGGCTGTTCAACAGGTTGACGTCGTGCGCCAGCTGCACGAAGCCGCCCTCGGCCACCAGTTCGCCACCGAAGGCGATGATGAAGGTCTTGCCGCGGAAGCCGTGGATGTAGGGGGCGGCGGCGCGGAACCAGTGGACGAAGTCGGCGTTGTCTTTCAGCGGCATGGCCTGGAATGAGGTGGTTTGTCGGGAAGGATACCCAAAATCCCCTGTGAAACGCAGGAACGGACCCTGTCCGAGCCAAATAAACGGAATAAATCGTGGGGGCTTTACGTCATCGATTGCCTGCCCGGCATTTTCGGGCAGGGCGCGCGCTCAGAAATCGCCCCACAACGTCTGCATCGCCGCCAGCGCCGCGAGCGCGGCAGTCTCGGTGCGCAGCACGCGCGGTCCCAGGCGCACCGGGATGGCGCCGGCGGCCTTGAGTGCGGCGATCTCGTCGGCCTCGAAGCCGCCTTCGGGACCGGCGACCAGGCAATCGATGCCGGCAGGTGGCGGCAACTCGGCCAGCCGCCGCTCGGCCTGCGGCGACAGGAACAGCAGCCGGCCGCCGCCGTGGCCGCCGAGCCACTGGGCCAGCGGCAGCGGCGACGCCACCTCGGGCACCCGGTTGCGCCCGCATTGCTCGCAGGCGCTCGCCACCACCCCCTGCCAGTGCGCTACCCGCTTGTCCGCGCGTTCGCCCGCCAGCTTGACCACGCTGCGCTTCGCGGCGATCGGCTGGATCGCCGCCACCCCCAGTTCGACCGCCTTCTGCAGCGTGTAGTCCATGCGCTCGCCGCTCGAGATGCCCTGCGCCAGCCTGATCTGCAGGCGCGATTCGCGTTCGATCTCGGCAAAGCCGGTGACCGCCACCGCGACCTCGTCCTTGTGAATGCGTTCGATGCGCGCGGCGTATTCGCCGCCGCGGCCGTTGAACAGGGTGACGGCGTCATCCACGCCGAGCCGCAGGGCGCGCGCTGCATGACGTGCCGGGCCCGGCGGCAGGCTGAAGCGGGCGCCCGGGGCGAGGGTCTGATCGAGGTAGAAGCGTGGCGGCGACATGTTGGTTATTATGCCGGCGTTGTCCCGAAATTCTGTGGAGCGCGTCATGGTTTCCCTCACCACCCCCGTATGCGATTTCGGCTGGAAGGCACCCGACTTCAGCCTGCCCGGCGTCGATGGCAAGACCTGGACGCTCAAGGACGCGATGGGCCCCAACGGCCTGCTGGTGATGTTCATCTGCAACCACTGTCCCTACGTCAAGGCGATCCGGCCGCGCCTGGTGCGCGATCTCGCTGAATTGAAGCGTGACCACGGTGTCCACGCCATCGCAGTCATGTCGAACGACCCCACCGAGTACGCCGAGGATTCATTCGACAACATGAAGAAAGCGGCGGCCGAGTTCGGTTTTCCCTTCCCCTATGTGATCGACGAGAGCCAGGCGGTGGCGAAGGCGTACGGCGCGGTCTGCACGCCGGATTTCTTCGGCTTCAATCGCGATTTCGAGCTGCAGTACCGCGGCCGCTTCGACGAATCGCGCAAGGAAACCGCGCCCGAGGGCGTGCGCCGCGACCTGTTCGAGGCGATGAAGATCATCGCCGCCACCGGCCGCGGCCCGGCCGAGCAGATCCCCAGCATGGGCTGCTCGATCAAGTGGAAAGGGGAATGAGATGGTCGACCGCCAACAGCACTGGGAATCCGTGTACCAGACCAAGGCGACCGATGCGGTCAGCTGGTTCCAGCCGCATGCGTCGTCGTCCCTGCGTCTGATCGAAGGGCTCGCAGGCAGGGATGCGCACATCATCGATGTCGGCGGCGGGGCTTCGGTGCTGGTCGATGACCTGCTCGACGCCGGCTACCGCAACCTGACCGTGCTCGACCTGGCCGAATCCGCGCTCGCGGCGAGCCGTGCGCGCCTCGGGGCGCGTGCCGAGGCGGTGCAGTGGATCGCCGCCGACATCACCCGGGCCGAACTGCCGGCCGCGCGCTACGACGTGTGGCACGACCGCGCGGTGTTCCATTTCCTCACCGATCCGGCCGACCGCGCGCGCTACATCGAACAGGTGCTGAAGAGCGTGAAGCCCGGCGGCCACGTCATCGTCGCCGCGTTCGGCCCCGGCGGTCCGCTGCAGTGTTCGGGGCTCGACGTGGTGCGCTACGCGCCCGACGCGCTGCACGCGGAGTTCGGCGCGCCCTTCCGCCTGCTCGGTCATGAGACCGAGATTCATCACACCCCCGCAGGCAAGGAGCAGGAGTTCGTCTACTGCTACTGCGTGCGGGTTTAAGGGTTCTTTCATGCTTGAACAGGTCAAGGCTCTGGTGCGCGAGGTCGCGCAGCGCGAGGTCACCCCGCGCTTCCTCAAGGTGGCGCACAGCCACAAGCTGGACGGCAGTCTCTTCACCGAGGCGGACGCGGCGACGCAGGCCGCGCTGGTGGCCGCGTTGCCGCAGATCAAGGATGTGCCGGTGCTGGGCGAAGAGATGACCGAGCAGCAGCAGCACGACGCCTGGGACGCCGGACGCGACGGGCTGTGGTGCGTCGACCCGATCGACGGCACCTCCAACTTCGTCGCCGGCGTGCCCTATTTCGCGGTGTCGGTGGCCTATCTCTACAAGGGCGAGCGCCAGCTCGGCGTGGTCTACGATCCCGTCGCCGACGAGATGTTCACCGCCGAGCGCGGCCGCGGCGCGCATCTCAACGGCACCCCGCTGCCGTTGCGCCAGCCGGTGCCCGAGCTGCGGCGCGCGCTCGCCGGCGTCGAGATGAAGCGCATCGACCGCGCGCTCGCCGGACGGCTGGCATCGTGGCCGCCGTATGCCTCGCAGCGCAATTTCGGCGCGTCCACGCTGGACTGGTGCTATACGGCGGCAGGACGCTTCGACATCTACGTGCACGGCGGCCAGAAGCTGTGGGACTACGCAGCCGGCGCGCTGATCCTGGAGGAGGCGGGCGGACGACTGGCGAGCCTCTCGGGCAGCTTCGACATCGCCAACGTCTGGGAGCGCTCGGTGGTCGCCTCGGTCAGTCCCGAGCTCTTCGTGCTGTGGCGCGACTGGCTGAAGGCGGCGGGCGCATAAGCCGCCGCATCGGACAAATAAAAAGATTTTAGTGTCGCCAATCTGAGCCGCGGCTTGAGCTTGTGGGCTTAAACCCTTGTCGCGTCGTCTCTTTTCCCCGGTTTGGTCGCGGCTTGCGGAAGCCCGCCCTGCTGACGGATAATCAGGGTTTTTGCATATTCTGCCCAAGCTGCCGCTGGCGGCGCTCCCGGGCGGGGAATGCGACCGGTTTATTACTTAGCAGAAGGGAACGCAATGCCTACCCGTAACGACCTGGCCAATGCCATCCGTGCGCTCGCGATGGATGCCGTCGAAAAAGCCAAATCCGGCCACCCCGGCGCCCCCATGGGCATGGCGGAAATCGCCGAAACGCTGTGGAACCATCACATGCGCCACAACCCCGCCAATCCCAAGTGGGCGGATCGCGACCGCTTCGTGCTGTCGAACGGCCACGGCTCGATGCTGATCTACGCGCTGCTGCATCTGACCGGCTACGACCTGTCGATGGACGACCTCAAGCAGTTCCGCCAGCTGCATTCCAAGACCCCGGGCCACCCCGAGTACGGCTACGCGCCCGGCGTCGAGACCACCACCGGCCCGCTCGGCCAGGGCATCACCAACGCCGTCGGCATGGCGATGGCGGAAAAGATCCTCGCCGCCGAATTCAACAAGCCCGGACACGCCATCGTCGACCACCACACCTACGTGTTCATGGGCGACGGCTGCATGATGGAGGGCATCTCGCACGAAGCCTGCGCGCTCGCCGGCACCTGGAAGCTGAACAAGCTGATCGCCTTCTGGGACGACAATGGCATCTCGATCGACGGCCACATCGAGCACTGGTACACCGACGATACCGCCAAGCGCTTTGAAGCCTACGGCTGGAACGTCATCGCCGGCGTCGACGGCCATGACGTGGTGGCGCTCGAAGCCGCGATCCAGAAAGCCAAGGCCAGCAGCGACAAGCCGACGCTGATCTGCTGCAAGACCGTCATCGGCAAGGGTTCGCCCAACAAGGCCGGCACCCATGACGTGCACGGCGCCGCGCTGGGCCACGACGAAGTCGAAGCCACCCGCAAGAACATGGGCTGGAATTCGCCCGCGTTCGAAATCCCCGCCGACATCTACGCCGGCTGGGACGCCAAGACCAAGGGCCAGGGGCTCGAAACGCTGTGGAACAACAAGTTCGCCGAGTACAAGAAGGCCTTCCCCGCCGAGGCCGCCGAGTTCGAACGCCGCATGAAGGGCGAACTGCCCGCCAACTGGAAGGCGCACGTCGCCGAGCAGCTGGCTGCGATCAACGCCAAGGCCGAAACCGTCGCTACCCGCAAGGCCTCGCAGATCGCGATCAACGCACTGGCGCCCGCGCTGCCCGAGTTCCTCGGCGGCTCGGCCGACCTCACCGGCTCCAACCTGACCAACTGGACAGGCTGCCACCCGGTGCGCCACGGCAACCCCGGCAACTACATCAGCTACGGCGTGCGTGAATTCGGCATGGCCGCGATCATGAACGGCATGGCGCTGCACGGCGGTTTGTTGCCCTTCGGCGGCACCTTCCTGATGTTCTCCGAGTATTCGCGCAACGCCATCCGCATGGCTGCGCTGATGAAGCAGCGCGTGATCCACGTGTTCACCCACGACTCCATCGGTCTCGGCGAAGACGGTCCGACCCACCAGCCGGTCGAGCAGACCGCCACCCTGCGCATGATCCCCAACATCGACGTCTGGCGCCCGTGCGACACCGTCGAAACGATGGTCGGCTGGGTGGCTTCGGTCGAGCGCACCACCGGCCCGACCTGTCACATTTTGAGCCGCCAGAACCTGCCGTTCATGCAGCGCGACGCCGCCACCCTGGCCAACATCGCCAAGGGCGGTTACGTGCTGAAGGATGCTGCGGGCGCCAAGGCCGTCATCATCGCCACCGGCTCCGAAGTCGAACTGGCGGTGAAGGCCCAGGAAGCCTTGGCCGCCGAAGGCATCGCGGTGCGCGTCGTCTCGATGCCGTCGACCAACACCTTCGACCGCCAGGACGCCGCCTACAAGGCCAGCGTGCTGCCCAAGGGCCTGCCGCGCGTCGCCGTCGAAGCCGGCGTCACCGACTTCTGGCGCAAGTACGTGGGTCTGGAAGGCGCCGTGGTCGGTATCGACACCTTCGGCGAATCCGCCCCCGCACCGGCGCTGTTCAAGCACTTCGGCATCACTGCCGAGGCCGTCGCGGCCGCGGTGAAGAGCGTTCTTTAAAAACCAGGGGCTAGGGACTAGGAGCTAGGAGCTAGGGGAAAAAGACGCGGGCGTAGCCCGCTCCGCCCCTAGCCCCTAAATCCTAGCCCCTAAATCCTAGCCCCTAAATCCTAAAAAAGATTTTCAACCTCACTGGAGACTGACACATGGCAATCAAAGTTGGCATCAACGGTTTTGGCCGCATCGGCCGCATGGTGTTCCGCGCTGTAACCAAGGACTTCCCCAACATCGAGATCGTCGCGATCAACGACCTGCTCGACGCCGACTACCTCGCGTACATGCTGAAGTACGACTCGGTGCACGGCAACTTCAAGGGCGACATCAAGGTCGAGGGCGGCGCGATGGTCGTCAACGGCAAGAAGATCCGCCTGACCGCCGAGCGCGATCCCGCCAACCTGAAGTGGAACGAAGTGGGCGCCGACATCGTGATCGACTGCACTGGCTTCTTCCTCACCACCGAGTCCTGCCAGGCCCACATCAAGGCCGGCGCCAAGAAAGTCGTGCAATCGGCCCCGTCCAAGGACGACACCCCGATGTTCGTGTACGGCGTCAACCATGAGACCTACGCCGGCCAGGCCATCGTCTCGGCCGCGTCCTGCACCACCAACTGCCTGGCGCCCATCGCCAAGGTGCTGCACGACAACTGGGGCATCAAGCGCGGCCTGATGTCGACCGTGCATGCCGCCACCGCGACCCAGAAGACCGTCGACGGCCCCTCGGCCAAAGACTGGCGCGGCGGCCGCGGCATCCTCGAGAACATCATCCCGTCCTCGACCGGCGCCGCCAAGGCCGTTGGCAAGGTGCTGCCCGCGCTGAACGGCAAGCTGACCGGCATGGCCTTCCGCGTGCCGACCTCCGACGTGTCCGTGGTCGACCTCACCGTCGAACTCGAGAAGCCCGCCAAGTACGCCGACATCTGCGCCGCCATGAAGAAGGCCTCGCAGTCCGGCGACATCAGCAAGACTCTGGGCTACACCGACGAAAAGGTCGTCTCGACCGACTTCCGTGGTAACGGTTTCTCGTCGATCTTCGACGCCGAAGCCGGCATCGCGCTGGACGACACCTTCGTCAAGGTCGTGTCCTGGTATGACAACGAGTACGGCTACACCTGCAACATGCTCCGCTTCGTCGAGCACGTTGCGAAGTAAGGATCTAGGGGCTAGGAGATAGGGATTAGGGGGTTTTGTGCGGGCTGTGCCCGCGCATTTGAAAAGGTGCGGCCCATGGGCCGCACCACCCCTAGCCCCTAGATCCTAATCCCTAACTCCTAGCTGAGATTTAAGGCCTGGCGCGGCCCCCAAAACCGCGCCAACCCTTAAACCTTACTACTCAGGAGAACACCCATGACATTCAAACGCGTCACCGATCTCGATCTCGCTGGCAAGCGCGTCTTCATCCGCGCCGACATGAACGTGCCCGTCAAGGACGGCAAGGTCACCTCCGACGCCCGCATCACCGCCTCGATGCGTACCATCGAGCACTGCCTCAAGGCCGGCGCCAAGGTGATGGTCACGTCCCACCTCGGCCGTCCCACCGAAGGCGAGTTCAAGGAAGAGGATTCGCTCAAGCCCGTGGTCGACGTCATCGCCCAGAAGCTCGGCAAGAACGTGCGCCTGATCCGCGAGTGGACCGACGGCGGCTTCGACGTCGCCGACGGCGAACTGGTGGTGCTGGAAAACTGCCGCGTCAACAAGGGCGAGAAAAAGAACGTCGACGAGACCGCGAAGAAATACGCTGCGCTGTGCGACGTCTTCGTGATGGACGCCTTTGGCACCGCGCACCGCGCCGAAGCCTCGACCCACGGCATCGCCAAGTTCGCGCCGACCGCTGCAGCCGGCATCCTCTTGACCGAAGAGCTCGACGCGCTGGACAAGGCACTGGCCAACCCGGCGCGCCCGATGGTCGCCATCGTCGGCGGCTCCAAGGTCTCCACTAAGCTGACCGTGCTGGAAGCGCTGGCCGAGAAGTGTGAGCAGCTGGTGGTGGGCGGCGGCATCGCCAACACCTTCCTCAAGGCCACCGGCCATAACGTCGGCAAGTCGCTGTGCGAGGACGACCTGGTGCCGACTGCGCAGGCGCTGATCGAGAAGATGACCGCGCGCGGCGCGACCATTCCCATCGCTGTCGACGTGGTGTGCGGCAAGAAGTTCGACGCCGCCGAGCCCGCCGTGCTGAAGGACGCCAAGGACGTCGCCGACGACGACATGATTTTCGACATTGGCCCGAAGAGCGCGCAGGAACTCGCCGACATCATCATGAAGGCCGGCACCGTGGTGTGGAACGGCCCGGTCGGCGTGTTCGAGTTCGACCAGTTCGGTGAGGGCACCAAGACCATCGCCATGGCAATCGCCAACACCAATGCCTTCACCCTGGCCGGCGGGGGCGACACCATCGCCGCGATCCAGAAGTACGACATCTACGACAAGGTGAGCTACATTTCCACCGCCGGCGGCGCCTTCCTCGAATACCTGGAAGGCAAGGTTCTGCCTGCCGTGGCGATTCTGGAGGAGCGCGCGAAGGGCTGAACGCCTTGCGGTGAAGACCAGAGGGGGAGGCGTCAGGCTTCCCCCTCCGGTTTTTTGCCTCCTCCTTCACCTAACGTCCCACCCAAACAATGATTCGCAGAACCAAAATCGTCGCCACGCTCGGCCCCGCCTGTTCCGATGCCAAAACCCTGGATCGGATGATGGAGGCGGGCATCGATGTGGTGCGTCTCAATTTTTCCCACGGCGCGGCGCAGGACCACATCGACCGCGCCGAGCTGGTTCGTTCACTGGCCCGTGCGCGCGGCCGCGCGGTCGGTGTGCTGGTCGACCTGCAGGGCCCCAAGATCCGCATCGGCAAGTTCAAGGACGGCAAGATCACCCTGGCCAAGGGCGACCGCTTCATTCTCGACGCCGATTGCACGCTGGGCGACCAGACCCGCGTCGGCCTCGACTACAAGGAACTGCCCAGCGACGTTAGCCGCGGCGTGACCCTGCTGCTCGACGACGGCCGCATCGAGTTCTGGGTCGAGGAAGTCAAGGGTACGGAAATCCACTG
Organism: Pseudomonadota bacterium; assembly: GCA_041639215.1. GTDB lineage: Bacteria > Pseudomonadota > Gammaproteobacteria > Burkholderiales > Thiobacillaceae > Thiobacillus. The sequence continues at coordinate 402,046 of JBEQCP010000001.1, forward strand.
CACCGTGGTACAGGGTGGCGTGCTCTCGAATAACAAGGGCATCAACCGCAAGGGCGGCGGCCTCTCGGCCTCCGCGCTGACGGAAAAGGACATCGAGGACATCAAGACCGCCGCGGCGCTTAAGGCAGACTATCTTGCGGTGTCGTTCCCGCGCTCGGGTGCCGACATGCGCCAGGCGCGCGAACTGCTGCGCGCAGCCGGCGGCAAGAGCCAGTTGATCGCCAAGATCGAGCGCACCGAGGCCATCGAACACCTGGAGGAAATCCTTGAAGCCTCCGACGCCATCATGGTGGCCCGCGGCGACCTCGGCGTGGAAGTTGGCGATGCCGCGGTGCCCGCGCTACAGAAACGCATGATCCGCATGGCGATCGAGCGCAACAAGACCGTGATCACCGCAACCCAGATGATGGAGTCGATGATCTCCAGCCCGATCCCGACCCGTGCCGAAGTGTCCGACGTCGCCAACGCGGTGCTCGATGGCACCGATGCGGTGATGCTCTCTGCGGAAACCGCGGCCGGCCAGTTCCCGGTCGAGGCGGTGCAGGCGATGGATCGCGTCTGCCTCGAGGCGGAGAAGGAAGCCGAGCCGGTGTTCACCAAGGAGCGCCTCGACCACAGCTTCCTGCGCGCCGACGAGGCGATCGCGATGTCGGCGGTGTTCACCTCGGTGCACCTCAACATCAAGGCGATCGCCGCGCTCACCGAGTCGGGCAACACCTGTCTGTGGATGAGCCGCCTGTCCACCCGGGTGCCGATCTACGCCTTGACACCTCAGGTCGAAACCCGTAGAAAAGTCACTCTTTTCCGCGGCGTCTATCCGATCAACCTGAAGACCGCCAGCAAGGAGCGCGACGCGCTCTTGGCCGAAGCCGAGGAAGAACTGCGGCGGCGCGGTGCGGTGCGCGAGGGCGACCTCATCCTGCTGACCATCGGCGAGCCCATCGGCCAGTCGGGTGGCACCAACACCATGAAGATCGTCCGCGTGGGCGCTTCCAAGAAACCCTGATACCGCAGCAAATTTTCAACCTAGGAGAGTGTAAATGGCCCTGATTTCCCTTCGTCAACTGCTCGATCATGCCGCCGAGAACGGCTATGGTCTGCCCGCGTTCAACGTCAACAACATGGAACAGGTGCATGCCATCATGCAGGCTGCAGCCGCCGTCGATTCTCCGGTGATCCTGCAGGGTTCCGCGGGCGCCCGTTCCTACGCCGGCGAGCCCTTCCTGCGCCACCTGATCCTGGCCGCGATCGAGATGTACCCGCAGATTCCCGTGTGCATGCACCAGGACCACGGCGCTTCGCCCAGCATCTGCTTCCGTTCCATCCAGTCCGGCTTCTCGTCGGTGATGATGGACGGCTCGCTGAAGGAAGACGGCAAGACCCCGTCGACCTACGAATACAACGTCGACGTGACCCGCAAGGTCGTTGATCTGGCGCACGCCTGCGGTGTCTCGGTCGAAGGCGAACTGGGCTGCCTGGGTTCGCTCGAAACCGGCAAGGCCGGCGAGGAAGACGGCCACGGCGCCGAAGGCGTGCTGGATCATTCCGCGCTGCTGACCGATCCCGACGAAGCGGCCGATTTCGTGTCCAAGACCAAGGTCGACGCCCTGGCGATCGCCATCGGCACCTCGCACGGCGCCTACAAGTTCACCCAGAAGCCCACCGGCAAGGTGCTGCGCATCGACCGCGTCAAGGAAATCCACCAGCGCATCCCCAACGTCCACCTGGTGATGCACGGCTCGTCGTCGGTGCCGGAAGACTGGCTCGCGATCATCAACAGCTACGGCGGCGACATGGGTCAGACCTACGGCGTTCCGGTCGAAGAGATCGTCGAAGGCATCAAGAACGGCGTGCGCAAGGTCAACATCGACACCGACCTGCGCATGGCGTCCACCGGTGCGATCCGCAAGCACCTGGCCGAAAACAAGGCCAACTTCGACCCGCGCAAGTTCCTCAAGGAAGCGACCAAGGGCATGAGCGACATCTGCAAGGCGCGCTACGAAGCCTTCGGTGCCGCCGGCCAGGCCAGCAAGATCAAGAAGGTCTTCAACCTGGAAGAGATGCAGAAGCGCTATGACAAGGGCGAGCTGGATCCCAAGGTCAACTGATCTTCTTCAGTAAACTGACGGCAGAAAGGGACGCTTCGGCGTCCCTTTTTTTTGTGCACGCCTGCGACAATTTGCCATACTGGACAACATAGATTCGCTTGACTAGAATCATTTAACGGATATCGTTATCCGCTTTAATGGAGAGTTGAGATGAAGTCTGTTGCCGTCCTGATCGCCCTGACCCTTTCGCTTGGTGCCGCCTCTGCGCACGCGAGCCCCGAGCTTGCAACCAAGAGCCGCTGCATGACCTGCCATGACGTGGCGAAGAAGAAAATGGGCCCCTCGTTCAAGGATATTTCCGCCAAGTACAAGGGCCAGGCCGGTGCCGAGGCGATGCTCAGCGATGCCATCCTCAAGGGCGTCAAGGGCAAATGGGGCAAGGTCCCGATGCCGCCGCAGCGGATTCCGGCCGCGGACGCGCAGGCCCTCGCGAAGTGGATCTTGACGCAATAAGGCCTGAACGGTGCAGCGCCGCCGCGCTGCACCGTTGCGAGCGCAGCGCCATGAATGCCGTGCGGGATGGCGTCGCGGGTGTTTCGAATCAGATGATCGGGGGGGCGACATGAAGTCCTTTGCAGTCCTGATGGCGATCGTGTTGCCGCTTGGTTTCGTGCCGGCGCATGCCAGCCTGGAACTCGCCACCAAGAGCCATTGCATGTCCTGCCACGGCGTCGATCAGAAAAAGCTCGGCCCCGCTTTCAAGGACATCTCCGCCAAGTACACGATGGGACTCGGCTGTGCCAAGGATGACGGCACGGCGATGCTGGCCGACAGCATCCTGAAGGGTTCCAGGGACAAGTGGGGCAAGATCCCGATGCCGCCGCAGAAGATTCCGGCGGAGGACGCAAAGACGCTGGCGAAATGGATTCTGGGCTGCTGACGGCCTGAGCCGCGCGCGTGTCCTGCGTCTATCCGGACTAGCCGAGCATCGCCTTCAGTGCGGCCAGCCGGTCGCTACCGCTGGCTTTGGCGTCGGCATCGCTCGGCCTGTCGGGCATGCGCACGTCGTCGCCGAGTTCGTCGATGAAGCGCGACGGGTCGCACGCCACCGTTTCGCGCGCGCGCTTGCGGCGCGAGCAATAGGACAGGGTGAGCGACTTGCGTGCCCGCGTCACCCCCACATACATCAGGCGGCGTTCCTCCTCCAGCCGCCCTTCGTCGACCGCGTCGCGGTGCGGCAGGATGTTCTCCTCCACGCCGACCAGGAAGACGTGGCCGAATTCCAGGCCCTTGGCGGCGTGCAGGGTCGACAGCCGGACCGCGTCGGGCTCTTCGTCTTCGCGGCCCTCGAGCAGCGTGATCAGCGCGATGGTCTGCGTCAGCTGCAGCAGGTTCTTTTCTTCTTCCTCGCCCTTCTTGGCGATCCAGGCAGCGAACTCGAGCACGTTGTTCCACTTGTTCTGCGCCGCGCGCTGGTCGTCCTGATCGAACAGATAGACTTCGTATTCGATCGATTTCAACAACTCGTTCAGCAATTCGCCTGCCGGTTCGCGCGGCACGCGTTCCTCGATGCGGTTGATGAAGTGGCAGAACTCGATGAGCGGTGCCAGCTGGCGTTCGCCGATCTGGGACGCGGCGGCCGCCGAAAACACCGCCTCGAACAGGCTCACGTGCAGGGTGGCGGCGACCTGGCCGAGCTTCTCCAGCGTCGCCGCGCCGATGCCGCGCTTTGGCGTGGTGACCGCGCGGATGAAGGCTGGGTCGTCGTCGCTGTTGGCGATCAGCCTGAGGTAGGCGATGACGTCCTTGATCTCGGCCTTGTCGAAAAACGACTGCCCACCGGACAGCTGGTACGGCACCTTCTCGTTCCTCAGCGCCTGCTCGAAGATGCGCGCCTGGTAGTTGCCACGGTAGAGGATCGCGTAGTCGCGCCATTCGGTGCGGTGCTGGAACTTGTGCGACAACAGCCTCATGACCACCGACTCGGCCTCGTGCTCGTCGTCCTTCGTCGGCATCACCTGGATCGGGTCGCCGTGGCCGAGGTCGCTCCACAGCCGTTTCTCGAACAGCTTGGGGTTGTTGGCGATGAGGCTGTTGGCGGCCTTGAGGATGCGCACCGTCGAGCGGTAGTTCTGCTCCAGCTTGACCACGTGCAGGTGCGGATAGTCCTCGCGCAATTGCCGCAGGTTGTCGGCCGAGGCGCCGCGCCAGCCGTAGATCGCCTGGTCGTCGTCGCCCACGGCGGTGAACGCCGCGCGCACCCCGGTGAGCTTCTGCAGCAGGCGATATTGCGCCACGTTGGTGTCCTGGTATTCGTCGACCAGGATGTGGCGCAGGCGGTTCTGCCACTTCTCGCGCAGCTCGGCGTGCGTATCGAGCAGTTCGGCAGGCAGGCGGATCAGGTCGTCGAAATCCACCGCCTGGTAGGCGCGCAGGGTCGCATCGTAGCGGTCGTAGATTTTCGCGTAGGCGCGCGCGTTGTCGTCTTCGGCCGTCTGCAACGCGGCAGTGGGCGATTTCAGTTCGTTCTTCCACAGCGAGATGCGGGAAACGGCACGGCGGATTTCCTGCTTGTCGGTGGTCTTGAGGATTTCCGAGACGATGCCCATCGCGTCGGCCGAATCGAGGATCGAGAACGACGGCTTGAGCTCGGCAAACTTTGCGTCCTCGCGCAGCATGCGCAGGCCCATCGAATGGAAGGTGGTGACGATCAGGCCTTTGGTATTGACGCCCTGGGTGAGCTTGGCGGCGCGCTCAGCCATTTCGCGCGCGGCCTTGTTGGTGAAGGTGATGGCGGCGATCGAGCCGGGCTTGTAGCCGCATTCGCCGATCAGGTAGGCGATCTTGTGGGTGATCACCCGGGTTTTGCCCGAGCCGGCGCCGGCCAGCACCAGGAGCGGGCCGTCGAGGTATTTCGCCGCTTCGCGCTGCGGCGGGTTGAGTGCGGCGAGCAGGCTCATGCCGCGGCGAATTCGCGATCGAGATACGCGTTGATGGCGTCCGACTCGTACAGCCAGGTCTGCTTGCCCTGGGCGTCGGTGATCAGCAGGCACGGCACCTGCGGCTTGCCGCCGCCGGCGATCAGCGTCGCGCGGTGCGTGGCGTCATGCTGGGCATTGCGCAGTTCGATATTCAGCGACAGCCGGTGGATCGTGCGCCGGGTCTTCAGGCAGAACGGGCAGGTCGGGAAGTGGTACAGCGCCAGGCTGCGGGTGCGGGCATCGACTGCCTGCTGGGCGACGGCGGAACGCACGATGCCCCTGGGGCGCGTCAACCGGTAGCCCAGCAGCACGAAAGGCGTGAGAACGAGGCGCAGGGTGCGGAAAAACAGGCGAATCAGGGGTTTCATGCGGGGGTGTCACGTGGGGTTCAGGCGGGGGCGCTATGATGCCGGCAACACAGCGCGAACGAAACCGTATTTTACTATGCCCACCTATGCCATTGGCGACATCCAGGGTTGCCAGGATTCCCTGCTGAAGTTGCTGGAGCTGATCCACTTCGACGCTGCGACCGACCGTCTGTGGTTCGTCGGCGACCTGGTCAACCGCGGACCGGATTCGCTGGGCGTGCTGCGCTTCATCCGCGATCTGGGCGACGCCGCGATCTGCGTGCTGGGCAACCACGATCTGCATCTGCTGGCGCTGGCCGAAGGCTACGGCCGCGCGCACAAGGGCGATACGCTGGATACGGTTCTGGCCGCGCCCGATCGCGACGCGTTGCTGGCGTGGCTGCGCTGCCGCAAGCTTGCCTGGCGCGACGGCGACTGGTTGATGGTGCATGCCGGCGTGCTGCCGGGCTGGAGCGTGGGCGACGTCATGGCGTGCGCGGCGGAAGCCGAGGCGGCGCTGCAGGGGCCCCGCTACCGCGACTTCTTCGCGCAGATGTACGGCAATGCGCCGGTCGCGTGGGACGACGGCCTGGCCGGCGTCGAGCGCCTGCGCGTGATCGTCAACGCCTTCACCCGCCTGCGCTATTGCTCGATCGATGGCGAGATGGAGTTCCACCACAAGGGCGCGCCGGGCACGCAGCCGGCCGGCTGGCTGCCGTGGTTCGAGGTGCCGGGGCGCAAGAGTGCGGACGCCACGCTGATCATCGGCCACTGGTCGACGCTCGGCCTCGTCAATCGCCCGGGTCTGATTGCGCTGGATACCGGCTGCCTGTGGGGCGGCCGGATGACGGCGGTCAGGCTGGAGGACCGCCAGATGTTCGCGGTGGACTGCCCGCAGGTTCGACACCCAAAAGCCTAGCGACGGACTGTTCCGCGTCTGCTGCCAGTTCACGGCGATGGCGGTCGGGCTGGATCGGCGCGCCGAAGTGCAGCTCGGCGACCAGGCCGGGCTCGTCGACGATCCGCTTCAGGCTTTGCCAGATGCTCATCTCGTCGATGTAGGCCGGCGCCGCGCTGTATGCGCCGTTCGGCGTGCGGTAGCGCAATGCCGCCGGCACGATCGGGCAGCCGAGTTCGACTGCCGGCTGCAGCAGCGAGGGCAGAAAGCGGCGCAGACCACGGCCGTCGCTGGTGGTGCCCTCGGGGAACACCGCGACCCAGGCGCCGCTCTCCATCAGCGTGCGCATCTCGGCGTTGACGCGTGCCGTGTCGGCGCGCCGATTGCGTTCCAGGAACAGAGTGCCGGTCTTGTGCGCCAGCCAGCCGGCCACCGGCCACGCACGCACTTCGGATTTGGAGACGAAGTGCACCCGCAGTGCGGTGTAGATGAGGTAGATGTCGAGCCACGACACGTGGTTGCATACCAGCAGCGCCCCGCCCGGCAGGCGCGGGGCGGCTGCGACACGTGCCTGCACGCCGAGGATCGCGAGCAGGCGGCGCGCCCAGGCCATGATGATGCGGTCGCGCGCTGCCGGGCCGAACAGCGGGAAGGCCAGCCCGGCCAGCGCAACGCCCCACGCGACATGCAGCAGCAGCCGGCTGATGCGGATGGCGCGACGCAGGAAGACGGGCAGACGGGCGAGATTCACCCGTGCATTGTAAGGCTCAGGCCGCGATGAGGCGGCGGGCATAGTTGCGGTTGAGTTGCGCCATCGGCAGCAGCATCAGGAGGTCGGCGGTATTGAAATCGGGGTCCCACGCCGGTTCGCCGCACACCATGGCGCCGAGCCGGACATAGCCCTTGATCAGCGGGGGCAGCGGGGCGATGCGCCCGTCGTCGAGCGATTCGAGCGGCAGACGGGTACGCGGGGCGACGTGCCATTCGACCGGTGCCAGATGGCATCCGGCGAGCTGGCGATGGACGCTTGCCGCGATGTGGCCGCCGTCGGCCATGCCGATACTGGCGCAGCCGACGATATATTCGTAGCCGCTGCGCGTCATGTAGTCGGCCAGCCCCATCCACAGGCGTGCGATGACCGCGCCGCCGCGATGCGCCGGATGCACGCAGGAACGGCCCAGTTCGGCCATGCGCGGGCGCAGGAAAGCCAGACGGGTGAGATCGAATTCCTGCTCGGAGTAGTAGCTGCCGACGCGCCGGGCGGCTTCCGGTGACAGGATGCGGTAGGTGCCGACGACCTCGCCGCTGGCGAGATCGCGCACCAGCAGGTGATCGCAGAAGGGGTCGTAGAGGTCGATGTCGTGTCCCGGCAGGGGGGACGTCAGGCGTGCGCCCATTTCCTCGGCAAACACCTGATGGCGCAGGCGCTGCGCTTCGCGGATCTCGCTGTCGTCGACCGCCAGCGAGACGTGGTAGCGGGGGGAGGAAGAGGATTGAACGGTGCTGCGAACGTCGAGCATGTGGCGCTCCCATGGATGGAATGCGCCCAGCTTAGGGAGCCGGCGTGAACCCGATATGACGTGACGGTTGCAGAACGATGACCGGCCTGCAGGTTACGTGGCCGGCCTCCGTTCAATGCGAGACGCGGGTGGTGCCCCCGCCGGAGAGCACGCGTACGCGATCGCCGACCTGGAATCTCTCGTCGGCCGCCTGGGTGACCGCGATCAGCCGTCCGGAGTCCAGCCTGACCGTGATCTCGACGCCTTTCTGGCGGGTGACGGCTTCCTCAGCCGCGGCGCCGCCCAGGCCGCCGAGCACGGCACCGACGGTGGCGCCGACCACGCTGCCGCGGCCGCTGCCGACCGTGCTGCCGGCGACGCCGCCGACCACTGCCCCCGCGCCGGCACCGATCGGGGTCTTGGTGCCCTCGATGTTGACCTCGCGTACCGACTCCACCACGCCCAGCTGCACGTCCTGGACGGAACGCGTCTGGTCACGGCTGTAGTCCTTGCCGCCGGTGCCGCTGGCGCAGCCGCCGAGGATGGCCGCAGCCAGCAGGGCTGTGGCGAGGATTGCGGATGATTGCTTCATGATGACGTCCCGGCCTGAGTACTTGTTTCACTATAGGCACTGAGACCCTCAACGGGCGGCGCGGTTCAGAGCGCCTTGCCGAAGGCGGTCTTGAGCCGGTCGGCGATCTCGTCGCGTGTCGGCTTGTGGTTCTGGCCGCCGCGGTGCTCGATCTTGATCGTGCCCATCACGCTCGCCAGCTGGCCGGCGGTTTCCCAGTCGAGCCCGTGGGTGATGCCGTAGAGGATGCCGCTGCGGTAGGCGTCGCCGCAGCCGGTGGGGTCGAGGATGGCGGCCGGACGCACGGCGGGAACGCCGATCTCCTGGCCTCCCGTGTATATCGTCGAGCCTTCGGCACCGCGCGTCACGATCAGCGCCTCGACGTGGCGCGCCAGCGTCGCGAGGTTTTCGCCGGTTCGCGTCTGCAGCAGCTCGGCTTCGTAGTCGTTGAGGATGACGTAGCGCGACTTGTGCACGCATTCCAGCAGCTCCTCGCCGGAGAACAGCGGCATGCCCTGGCCCGGATCGAATACGCACGGCACGCCGGCCTCGTGGAAACCGCGCACGTGACGCAGCATGCCGTCGCGGCCGTCCGGCGCGACGATGCCGAGCCTGACGTCGGTGACCTCGCGCACGTCGTTCTCGTGCGCGTAGTTCATCGCGCCGGGGTGGAAGGCGGTGATCTGGTTGTCGTCGAGGTCGGTGGTGATGAAGGCCTGCGCGGTGTAGGTGCCGGCGACGTGGCGGATGTGTTCGCGGGTGATGCCGAGGCCGTCGAGGCGCTCGGCGTAGACGCCGAAGTCGTCGCCGACGGTCGCCATGATCAGCGGCTCGCCGCCGAGCAGCTTGAGGTTGTACGCGATGTTGCCGGCGCAGCCGCCGAACTCGCGGCGCATCTCGGGCACCAGGAAGGACACGTTAAGCATGTGGATCTTGTCCGGCAGGATGTGATGCTTGAAGTGGTCCTGGAACACCATGATGGAATCGAAGGCGACGGAGCCGCAGATGAGGGTGCGCATGATGGGAGTGGATTGAAAATGACAGCCGCGATTATACGCAGGCGGGATTCGGTGCAGAGGTCGCCGGCCTGGGAGGGAAGCTGCGCTGCACTAGGAAATCGCCGGGCCGGCGCGCCATAATACGGGTCCTCATTTTCTGGACGCCTGTTGCAGGGCGATGTCGGTCATACATGGAATTGTCTCGTGAAGCCGTCTATTCGAACTGGCGCCAGCGCCTGGCCTGGGTGCAGCATTACCTGAAAGCCCGCTTCAATGCCAAGGAACGGCCGCGCGTCCTGCAGCTCGCGCGCTTCATTCCCGAGGGCGGCGTGATCTTCGACGTGGGGGCGCACTTCGGCTATCTGGCCAAGGAATTCAGCGCGATCCATGGCGGCAGCTGCAAGGTCCACTGCTTCGAGCCCGTGTCGTATACCCGCTCCATTCTGCAGCGGGTGGTGGGACGTTTCGGGAATGTGCGCATCGATGCGCGCGCGCTGTCCGACCAGGCGGGCACGGTGCGGATCAGCATTCCGGTCAAGGAATCGGGACGTCTGGGCATCGGACTCTCGCATTTCGGCGACGAGATGCGGCGTGACTACATCGTCGAGTCGGTGGAGACGCTGACGCTGGATGCCTACATGGGCGAACAGGCCGTGCCGCGCCTGGATTTCATCAAATGCGACGTCGAAGGCGCCGAGCTTCTGGTGCTGCAGGGCGCGCAACAGGCCCTGGCGCGCCATCGTCCGGCGGTCTACTGCGAGCTGAACACGCATCTGGCGGCGCGCATGGGCTACGAGCCCGAGCGCGTGTTCGACTTCCTGGCCGAACGGGGCTATCGCGCCTACATTCTGGACGGCAGTGGCAACAAGCAGGCGGTGAGCGGCCTGGTGGCGGGGGCGGACGATTACCTTTTCCTGCCGGCCGACAACGCGGCGTCGCACTAGGTCAGAGGTGAATGGCGGCTGTTGCGGCCATGCCGCAACGGCATTCGTTCAGGCAGCGTTCGCCAGGGGCGTTTCCTGGGCGATGGCGCGCAGCAGGATGATGTCCCGATAGGCCGCTGGCCGGAAACCCATGCGGGTGCCGCCGCGATGGTCGTAGATCAGGTCGCGGAAGAACGCATCACGCTCGGGCGAATTCCACATGTGAACCAGCTGCTCGAGGATATGCGGATAGGCTTCCAGCCCCTGGCCGCTGTCGTTGTCCTGTGAAACCGGGTGGTCGCTCAGATTGACGTTGAAGTGGAGGCGACATTCCGCGCTGGCGGCGGCATAGCCTTCGGTATCGCCTTCGCGATGCAGCAGGTCGAGCAGCAGCAGCCAGGGCACCGGGGATTCGGTGGGGGCGTCGCGCAGGTGCTCCTGCAGCAGGTGGATGGCGAGGTTGGCGTGGCCGTGGGCCATGTAGACCTCGGCCTGGTCGAGAATGTCGTCCTTGACCTCGGTGCTCTCGGCGAGCGCAGGCGGGGCGATTTCGGGCATGCGCTCGGCCGCTTGCGGGTCTGCCGCAGGCGCCGGCTGCGCGTCGGCGGCCGTCGCAGGTCCGGTTTCGCGCAACGGCGCCGGGGCCGTGTCGGGCTTGATCCAGGTGTCGTCGAACGCGCCTGCCGCCGGGCGCGCACGCGCGCGGGCGCGCAGCCACAGGATCAGGGCGCCGGCGCCCGTGGCCATGCCGGCGACCAGCAGGAACAGCGGCCACTGCGGCGGATGCCTGGCTGGCGGCGGCGGCGGGGTGGCGGTGGTGGGCGAAGCCTGGCGTGCGCGGCGTGCCTCGAGTTCCGCATTGCGCTGCTGCAAGGCGGCCAGCTGGGCTTCCAGATGCGCGAGCTTGCGGTTCAGCGCGGTGTTTTCGTCCGACAGTTCGGTGGCGGTCAGGCCTTCGGGGAGCGTGCGGGTCAGGTCCGGCAGGTTGGTGTCCAGCTTGAGTGCGAAAGCCGAACCGCTCTCGCCCGCCATGCGGCGACCGGACAGAACCAGGCGGGGTGCCGGAGTCGGGACCGGTCGTGCGTGCGGTGTCCGCGGTTGCCGGGCGCTTGCCGCTGCTGCGCGGGGGAGGCGTTCGGCACGCGGGACCGGGGGCGGCGCGACGCGCGCAGGGGGGATCGGGGCAGATCCCGCCCCGGCAGGCTCGACCGCAGCCATGGCGGGCGGCGGGTCGAGCAGCGCCACGTAGTCGCGCTGCAGGCGTGCTTCGCAGTCGGCAACCAGGACGAATTGCGCGACGGGTTCGTGGATCGACTGCGGCGTGCGGATGTGCAGCAGGGTGGTCGTGTGCGTACGCTCGAAGCTCAGCAGGGCGCGTTGCAAAGAAGCGACACCCGCCGTAGTGACGGCGTCGAGACGGAAGCAGTCCGCCGTTGTTTCCGCGGCGGCATCCAGCAGCGTGACGGTGGCGTGGAAGGGCTGCCCGAGGTAGGAACGCACGGTGAGGTCGCCCAGACCGAGCGCCGCGGCGGAACCGGCTTGGCACAGACTCAGCAGTAGACAGGCGGATTTGATGTTCACGCAGCGCAAAAATTATGGGGTTTCCCCACTCATTCCGGCCAGGAAGCCAGGCAACTTTAGGGAATCGGCGCTAGTTTGGCACGATTTCCAGGTTTTCGGCTCACGCGAGCAACACCAGCCCCCAGACGGCGGCGACGTTGACGAGCGCGAGCATCACCGCTGCACTGCCCATGTCCTTGGCGCGCTTGATGAGTTCGTGGTGTTCCAGAGAGATGCGGTCCACCGCGGCTTCGACGGCCGAATTCAGCAATTCGACGATCAGCACCAGCAGCAGCGATCCGATCAGCAGGGCGCGTTCGATCCCGGTTTCGCCCAGATAAAGCGCCAGCGGGGCCAGCAGCAAGGCGAGGAAGGCCTCCTGACGGAACGCATCCTCATGCCGGAAGGCGGCGGCGAGGCCGGCCCACGAATAGCCTGCGGCGTTGAGCACGCGCCGCAGGCCGGTCTTGCCCTTGAAGGGGCTGACCGGTTCGGTCACGGCTTGTACGCGAGGTCGAGTTCGCGCGCGGCCTTGACGTCGTCGAGCCGTCGTACCGGCAGGCTGTACGGCGCACCCTTCACCAACTCGGGGTTGGTCTCGGCTTCGTGCTTGATCTTGATCATCGCCTCGACGAAGCCATCGAGCGTCTCGCGGCTCTCGGTCTCGGTCGGTTCGATCAGCAGGCACTCGGGGACCAAGAGCGGGAAGTAGGTCGTCGGCGCGTGGTAGCCGTAGTCGAGCAGGCGCTTGGCGAAGTCCATCGCGGAAACCCCCGTCGCGTCCTTCAGTTTCTTGAGCGTGACGATGAACTCGTGGCTGGCGCGGCGCGTCGGGTAGGCGAGGTCGAAGCCGGCGTCGCGCAGGCGTGCCATCAAATAGTTGGCGTTGAGCGTGGCGTATTCGGCGACGCGGTGCATGCCGTCGCGGCCCAGGAGGCGCGCATAGACGTAGGCGCGCATCAGCACGCCGGCGTTGCCCATGTTGGCGCTCATGCGGCCCATCGACTGCGGTCGGTCGGCTTCGGTCGCGAGACGGTAGGCGCCGTTCTCGTTCAGCACGAAGGGAATCGGCATGAAGGGCAGCAGACGCTCGGACACGCCCACCGGACCCGCGCCCGGACCGCCGCCGCCGTGCGGGGTGGAGAAGGTCTTGTGCAGGTTCATGTGGATGACGTCGAAGCCCATGTCGCCCGGGCGCACCTTGCCGAGAATGGCGTTGAGGTTGGCGCCGTCGTAGTAGAGCAGGCCGCCGGCGTCGTGCACGATCTTCTGGATCTCGGCGATGGTCGTCTCGAACACGCCGAGCGTCGACGGGTTGGTGAGCATGAGGCCGGCGGTCTGCGGGCCGACCGCGGCCTTCAGCGCTTCCAGGTTCACCGCGCCGGTGGCGTCGGTGGGGATCTCCTTCACCGTGTAGCCGCACATCGTCGCGGTCGCCGGGTTGGTGCCGTGGGCGGCGTCGGGCACGATGATTTCGCGGCGCGCCGTGTCGCCGCGTGCATCGTGGTAGGCGCGGATCATCGCCACCCCGGCGAATTCGCCGTGCGCGCCGGCCATCGGCGCCATCGACACCCCGGCCATGCCGGTCACGTCCTTTAGCATTTCCTGCAGCTCGAACATGCTGGCGAGGAAGCCCTGCCCCGTCTCGTCAGGCGAAGCGGGATGACGTGCCAGGAACTGTGGCAGCATCGCCAGCGAATTGCACGCGCGCGGGTTGTACTTCATGGTGCACGAGCCGAGCGGATAGAACTGCGTGTCGATCGAGAAGTTCTTCTGCGACAGGCGCGTGTAGTGGCGCACCACATCGAGCTCGGAGACCTCGGGCAGGCCCGGGGCGTCCTTGCGGCGCAACTCGGCAGGCAGGTCGTCGAGGCTGCCGCCGGCGGCGGGCAACTGGGCAGCGGCGGTGCGGCCGGGACGGGAATGGTCGAATATCAGCATGGTTCTAGGGGCTAGGGGTTAGGATCTAGGGGCTAGGGGAGGGACGCGTGGATTGGAAACAGGCGCGGCGTAGCCGCACATTCCCTAGTCCCTAGCCCCTAAATCCTAGTCCCTTGGCGGCGCGTCAGAGCACGGCCAACGCGGCGTCGTAATTCGGTTCCTGCTTGATCTCGGGCACGAGTTCGGCGTGGAGCACCTTGTTGGCCTCGTCGAGCACGACCACGGCGCGCGCGGTGATGCCGGCGAGCGGGCCGCTGGTGATCGCGACGCCGTAATTTTTCATGAACTCGGCGCCGCGCATGGTCGACAGCGTCACCACGTTGTTGGTGCTCTCGGCGCCGCAGAAGCGGCTCATCGCGAACGGCAGGTCGGCGGCGATGATCAGCACGACGGTGTTGCCGACCGCGGCGTCGTTGAATACCTTGGTCGACTTGGCGCACACCGGGGTGTCGAGGCTGGGCACGATGTTGAGGATCTTCTTCTTGCCGGCGAAGTCGGCCAGCGAGACGTCGGCCAGATCCTTGTTAACCAGCTTGAAGTCGGGGGCGGTGTCGCCGACCTTGGGGAAAGTGCCGGACACTTCGATGGGATTGCCTGCCAGAGTCACTGCCATGTTTGCTCTCCTTGAATCACGTCTATCGAAAATGGGGCGCGTGCGCCCGTTGCTGCGCGTCGATCAGCCGGCTGGCTGGTCGAAACGCTTCAGATGCTCGTCGATGTTCTCGCGCAGCATCTTCTCGTACTGGTCCATGAAATACGCGATCGCGGCTTCCTTCTCCGCGATCATCTGGTCCTTGCTGCCCGACGCCGCCGCGATGACGAAGGCGTTGAAGCGCGAGGCCGCGAACAGCGCCGCGGCGCTCACCCGGCTCGGCTTCGTTTCGTTCAACTGATTGTTGGCGACGCTGATGTACGCATCTGCCATGTCGTAAAACTGCTTGTCACGCTGCACGTCGCTCATGTCGGTTCCTCAGCTTTTGTACGCGCACGGCGGCGCTTCGCGGCGCTTGGACAGGATACGTTCCAATTGTTGCGCGTAGTGGTCGAGGTCGGCCGGTGTTTTGGTCTCGGTGACGCAGACGAGGATCGCCTGGCCGAGTTCGGGATACCAGCCGGAAATGTCGAGGCCGCCGAGGATGCCCTGCGCACGCAGCGCGCGCAGCACGTCCTTGGCATTGTCGGCGAGCTTCAGCACGACTTCGTGGAAGCAGGGGCTGGCAAACGCGCGCGTCACGCCCGGAATCGCCGCCAGCTTGTCGGCCAGCGCGACGGTGCCGGCGTGGCTCGCCGACGCCACCTTGGCGAGCCCCTGCGGGCCGAGCAGCGACAGGTACTGCGTCGCCGCGGTGACGACCAGGCCCTGGTTGGTGCAGATGTTGGACGTGGCCTTGGAGCGGCGGATGTGCTGCTCGCGCGCCTGCAGCGTGAGCGCGAAGCCCGGCTTGCCGTCCAGGTCGACCGTCCGCCCGACGATGCGGCCCGGCATCTGCCGCACGAAGTCCTGGCGGCAGCACATGAAGCCGAAGTAGGGGCCGCCCGAGGCCATCGGCGCGCCCAGCGGCTGGCCTTCGCCCACCGCGATGTCGGCGCCTTTCGTTCCCCACTTGCCGGGCGCTTCCAGCACCGCAAGCGTGGTCGGGTTGACCAGCGCGATCGCCAGCGCACCTTTGGCGTGCGCCCAGTCGGTCAGCGCGTGCACGTCTTCCAGCACGCCGAAGAAGTTGGGCTGCGGGATCACCAGGCCGGCGAAGGCGCCGGGATCCAAGGGCAGCACGGTCTTGCCGGTGGCCGGATCGAAATCGAGTTCGACCAGTTCGATGCCCTGATTTTTTACGGTGGTGACGACCACGCTGCGGTAGATCGGGTGCACGCTCTTCGGCACCAGCACGCGGCGCGAGGTCTTGTGCGAACGGACCGCCATCAGCACCGCTTCAGCTAATGCAGAGGCGCCGTCGTACAGCGACGCGTTTGACACGTCGAGCCCGGTCAGCCGGGTCATCATGGTCTGGTATTCGTAGATCAGCTGCAGCGTGCCCTGGCTCGCCTCGGCCTGATACGGCGTGTAGGCGGAATAGAACTCGCCGCGCGTGGTGATCTGCCAGATCGCCGCCGGGATGTGGTGCTCGTAGACGCCGGCGCCGATGAAATTGGACCAGAAGCCGTCGGCCGACGCGCGTTCCTGCATCAGGCGCGCGACCGCCATCTCGGGCAGGCCGTCGGGCACGTCCTTCAGCTTGCCGGTCTTCAGCGCGGGCGGGATTTCGTCGAACAGGTCCTCGATGCTTTGGGCGCCGATGGCGCCGAGCATGGCGGAAACGTCTTCTTCAGTGTGGGGAATGAAGGGCATGGTTCAGAACCTTGTTATCCGCGAAGTGCGCGAAGGGCCGCGAAGCAAACCAAATGAATGGGGTTTCACTTCGCGTTTTTTCGCGTCCTTCGCAGATGAAAAAAATCAATGAGCCTCGGACTCGACCAGCTTCTGGTAGGCCGCGGCGTCGAGCAGTGCGTCAACATCGGCGGGGTTGGTCGGCTTGATCTTGAACATCCACGCGGCGTAGGCGTCCTGGTTCACCGATTCGGGGCTGGACTCGACGTCGCCGTTGGCGGCGACGACTTCGCCGGCCACCGGCGCGTAGACGTCGGACGCGGCCTTGACCGACTCGACCACCGCGCATTCCTCGCCCTTGGCCAGGGTGCGGCCGGCGGCGGGGTTCTCGATGAACACCATGTCGCCGAGCAGGTCCTGCGCGTGGTGGGTGATGCCCACGGTCAGCGTGCCGTCGGCTTCGACGCGCACCCATTCGTGGCTGGGGGTGTATTTGAGGTCAGCGGGGATGGACATGGTAGGGCTTCCTTGGGTCGTCATGAGTTGCTTATCGGGGCTGGGTGCCAGGGGCTAGGATTTAGGGGCTAGGAGTTAGGGAAAGTGCGGCTGCGCCGCGTCATTCAATCAACCGGCGCGGGCGAAGCCCGCTCCATCCCTAGCCCCTAAATCCTAACTCCTAGCCCCTAACGCCCTAAATCAAAACCTTGCCGTTGCGCACGAACGGATATTTCACCACTTTTGCTTTCAGTTTCTTGTCGCGGATCTCGACTTCGACTTCCTCGCCCGGGGCGATGCCGAGCGGGATGCGCGCGAGCGCGATCGATTGCTGCATGGTAGGCGAAAACGTGCCGGAGGTGATTTCGCCTTCGCCGTTCTTGGTGAAGACCTTCTGGTGGCTGCGCAGCACGCCTTTATCCAGCAGAACGAGGCCAGCGAGCTGCTGGGCCACTTCGCTCGCTTCGAGCGCCTGGCGGCCGACGAAGTCGCGCTCGGTCTTGAGATCGACGGTCCATGCGAGGCCGGACTCCAGCGGCGAGGTGGTCTCGTCCATGTCCTGACCGTACAGGTTCATCCCGGCTTCGAGGCGCAAGGTGTCGCGCGCGCCGAGGCCGATCGGCTTGCCGCCGGCTTCCATCAGCGCCTTCCAGAAGAAGGGCGCGGACTTCGCCAGCACCATGACTTCGAAGCCGTCCTCGCCGGTATATCCCGTTCTTGCAATGAACATCTCGCCCATGGCAGCGGCGTTGAAGGGCTTGAGATTCGCGGTGATGCTGTCGACGCCAGGCAACGCCTCGTTCAGCGCCTGCGTCGCGTTGGGGCCCTGGATCGCGATCATCGCCAGATCGCGGCGTGGTGTGAGGGTGAGGCCCATGTCCCAGTCGGCGTTCATTTTCTCCATCCAGGCGAGGTCTTTTTCCGCGGTGCCGGCGTTGACCACCAGGCGGAACCAGGACTCGTCCATGAAATAGATGATGAGGTCGTCGATGACGCCGCCGGCTTC
Source organism: Pseudomonadota bacterium (assembly GCA_041639215.1). GTDB lineage: Bacteria > Pseudomonadota > Gammaproteobacteria > Burkholderiales > Thiobacillaceae > Thiobacillus. The sequence continues at coordinate 419,639 of JBEQCP010000001.1, forward strand.
GTTGAGCATGCAGGAATAGAGCGCCTTGCCGGACACCTGCAGCTTGTCGACGTTGTTCGCCACCAGCCGGCGCAGGAAGGCGCGCACGTTGGCGCCGCGGATGTCGAGCGGCAGCATGTGCGAGACGTCGAACAGGCCGCAGCCGCTGCGCACCGTGTGGTGCTCCTCGATCTGCGAGCCGTAGTTGACCGGCATGTCCCAGCCGCCGAAATCGACCATCTTGGCGCCGAGTTCGCGGTGGGTGGCGTTGAGCGGAGTTTTCTTGAGGTCGGACATGGGCGCACCAGAAATAAAAAAGGGGTGAAGCGCGGATTCGCTTCACCCCTCTGTCCTTGGTACCTGAGAGATTACGGCGGCTGATCTGATCAAACCAGCGGGCCGCTGCCCCTTCGGTGGCAGTTTTGATGAAACTGCGCTCTCCAGAGTGTTCCGGTTGTTGCGGTCCTTTTGCCTGAGCGATTCCGGGTGAATTGCGCCTTCGGCGGCATGCGTTGCATGCGCTCTCCCGCAACGGGAAGCCGAACTATACCGAAGAAGCGGCGGGCCGGCCAGTATCGCGCCCGTTCAGTAGCTCAGCTGCAGATCGAAGCCCATCGGCGCAGGTCCGCGCACGGTCAGCGGCAGGCTCAGCACCTGTTCGCTGCGCGGCGGGATGCCGGCCTCGATGCGGCGGGGGTCGCCGAGGTATTCGCTGGGGGCGAAGCTGCGTCGTGCCAGCGGGCGGTTGCGCTGGTCGGTCAGGGTCAGCACCAGCATCGGCCAGGCCTGGGCCTGGCCGGCACGGTTGCCGAGGGTCAGGGTGAGCTTGAGGCGACCGCTGGTTTCGGTCTGCAGGTCGGAGCCGACGATCTGCAGGTGCGCGAGGTTCTTCGGTAGCGACAGTGCGCAGCCGAGCGCGGCGCAGGCCTGCTCGAAGGCGGGGCGGGTCTGCGGCAGCCGGCTGACCAGGGCGTCGCGCAGAAAATAGGCGGTCTGCGCCAGCAGTACGACGGCCAGGAGCGCGCTGGCCACGGCCCACGCCCAGGGGGGCATCCGCCGTGGCGCCCGGGCGGGGCGGATGCGCTCGGATGGGGGCGTCGCATATTCGATGCGCGCGGTCGGGGTTGCTTTCGTCCTGGCCGCTGTCGCAGGGGGCGGCGGCGGTGCAGGTTCCGCAGATACGGGCGGGTAGCTGCTGGGGACGTAATGGATTTGCGGCAGCGGTCCAGGTTCCTCGGGTACCGGGATGTCGGGGTCGATCAGGATGATGGAATCCAGGTCGAGCGCCGTTTCACGCTGGGTGATGCCGCGCGGCGGTTCGGCGGCTGCGGGAGGTTCGTCGGCATGGACGGCCTCGGTCGTCGTTTCGTCTGCCGCCGACGTGAGCGTGGCTTCGGGCGGCAGCGTTGCGGATTCGGCCTCGACGGCGTGGGGGCGTTCAGGCGCGGCAGTCTCGACGGGTTCCGGCTCGGGCAGCGGCGAGCCGTCCTCCAGCAGCAGGCTCGGACGCGCGTCGAATGCGCTGCCGCACACGCTGCATTGCACCCAGCCCTGTGCGGCGCCGAGCTGGTCCTCGCCGAGGCGGAACACGCTGGCACACTGCGGGCAGGTGGTGCGGTAGTTCACCGTTTGGTGCCGCTCAGGCGCACCCACCCCTCGTCGCTTGCGGGCGGTTCGAAGTTGAACCATTCGCGGTAAACCGCCATGACGTCCTCGGCCTGCTCAGCGAGAATGCCGGACAGCACCAGTTGGCCGCCGGCGCGAACGCGGCCCGCCAGCAGTGGAGCCATGCCCTTCAGGGGGTTGGTGAGGATGTTGGCGACGACGACATCGTATTGTCCGGCTACCAGTTCGCCCGGCAGGCAAAAATGCGCGGTGACGTCATTGAGTGCCGCGTTGTCGCGCGAGGACGAAACCGCCTGCGGATCGATGTCGACACCGTCGATGCGGGCGGCGCCGAGCTTGGCAGCGGCAATCGCCAGGATGCCCGAGCCGCAGCCATAGTCGAGCAAGGTTTCATCGCCCTGGAGGTGTGCGTCGAGCCAGCGCAGGCATAGCCGCGTGGTGGGGTGGCTGCCAGTGCCGAAGGCGAGGCCGGGGTCGAGCTTGAGGTTGATCGCGCTGGAGTCGGGCGCCGCGTGCCAGGTCGGCACGATCCACAGCCGCGGCGAAATCGGGATGGGGTCGAACTGCGACTGGGTGAGACGCACCCAGTCGGCATCGGCGACGGTCTCGACCGTGACCGCGGTCGGCACCGGGATGCCGGCCTGCCGCGCAGCCGCTGCCAGGATCGCGGCGGCGTCGGCATGCTCGTCGAGCAGCACCACGGCGATGCTGTGCGCCCACAACTCGGCGGTCGGATGGTCGGGTTCGCCGAACAGCGGTGTCTCGTCGACGGTACCGGCGTCGGCGTCCTCAAGCGACACCGACAGCGCGCCCGCTTCCATCAGCGCGTCGGACAACGGCTCGGCGGCTTTGGAATCGACGTGGATGCGTAGGGATTGCCAGGGCATTTTTAGGAGCTAGGAGCTAGGAGCTAGGATTTAGGGGTGGAGGATGGTGCAGCGTCGGCGCCCATTCCCTGGCCCCTGGATCCCAAATCCTAGCCCCTCAAGCCTTTTCCTCGGCCAGCTTGTGCTCCAGGTAGTGGATGCTGGTGCCGCCGGCCATGAAGGCGGCGTCGTGCATCAGTTCCTGGTGCAGCGGGATATTGCTCTGGATGCCCTCGACCACCATTTCCATCAGTGCGCCGCGCATGCGGGCGATGGCCTGGTCGCGGGTGTCGCCGTAGGCGATCACCTTGCCGATCATCGAGTCGTAGTGCGGCGGCACGTAATAGCCGTGGTAGACGTGCGAGTCGACGCGGATGCCGGGGCCGCCGGGCGCGTGGTAATTGGTGAGCTTGCCGGGGCTGGGGACGAAGGTGGTCGGGTGCTCGGCGTTGATGCGGCACTCGATGGCGTGGCCGCGGAAACGGATGTCCTTCTGGCTGAACGGCAGCTTCTCGCCAGCGGCGACGCGGATCTGCGTCTGCACGATGTCGATGCCGGTGATGAGCTCGGTGACCGGGTGCTCGACCTGGACGCGGGTGTTCATTTCGATGAAGTAGAACTCGCCGTTCTCGTACAGGAACTCGAAGGTGCCGGCGCCGCGGTAGCCGATCTTGCGGCAGGCTTCGGCGCAGCGCTCGCCGATCTTGTCCCTGAGCTTGGGGTCGAGCCCGGGGGCGGGCGCTTCTTCAAGCACCTTCTGGTGGCGGCGCTGCATCGAGCAGTCGCGCTCGCCCAGATGTACGGCATTGCCGTGTTCGTCGGCGAGTACCTGGATCTCGATGTGGCGCGGGGTCTGCAGGAATTTCTCCATGTAGACCATGGGGTTGCCGAAGGCGGTGCCAGCCTCGGTGCGGGTCATGGTGACCGAGTTGAGCAGCGCGGCCTCGGTATGCACCACGCGCATGCCGCGCCCGCCGCCGCCGCCGGCGGCCTTGATGATGACCGGGTAGCCGATGTTGCGCGCGATTTTGACGATTTCATCGGGGTCGTCGGGCAGCGCACCGTCGGAGCCTGGCACGCACGGCACCTTGGCGTCGAGCATGGTCTGCTTGGCGGCGACCTTGTCGCCCATCAGGCGGATGTTGTCGGGACGCGGGCCGATGAAGGTGAAGCCGGACGATTCGACGCGCTCGGCGAAATTGGCGTTCTCCGACAGGAAGCCGTAGCCGGGATGAATTGCCTCGGCGTCGGTGACTTCGGCGGCGGCGATGATCGACGGTACGTGCAGATAGCTCTGAGTCGACGACGCCGGGCCGATGCACACGGATTCGTCAGCCAGCTTGACGTACTTGGCGTCGCGGTCGGCTTCGGAATAGACGGCGACCGTCTTGATGCCCATTTCGCGGCAGGCGCGCTGGATACGCAGCGCAATTTCTCCGCGGTTGGCGATGAGGATTTTTTCGAACATGTCTGTAGGGGCTAGGAGCTAGGATCTAGGGGTTAGGGTTGGAGGTGCTTCGCGGATTGTGGTGCGCCGCATATGCCGGGTTTTCCCTAATTCCTAACTCCTAATTCCTAGCCCCTGCCTTTCTCAACCAATCACAAACAGCGGTTCGCCGTATTCCACCGGCTGGCCGTTCTCGACCAGGATGGCCTTGATGACGCCGCCCTGGTCCGCTTCGATTTCGTTCAGGAGCTTCATCGCCTCGATGATGCACAGGGTGTCGCCTGCATTCACGGTCTGGCCGACTTCGGCGAAGTTCTTGGCACCGGGTGCCGGGGCGCGGTAGAAGGTGCCGACCATGGGCGAGCGCACCACGTGACCTTCGGGCACGGCGTCCTCGGCGGGGGCTGCAGCCGCTGCGGGCGCAGCAGCCGGAGCGCCGGCCTGGATGTACTGCGGTTGCGGCGCCATCATCATCGGCGCGCCGGCGATGCTCTTGGCGATGCGGACCTTTTCCTCGCCCTCGGTGATTTCCAGTTCGGCGATGCCGGAGGCTTCGACCAGGTCAATGAGCTTTTTCAGTTTTCTGAGATCCATGGGGGGTCCTGTCTTGAAGGTGGCGCAGCGCGTATTCCAGCGCCAGTTCGTAGCCCTGGGCACCGAGGCCGGAGATCACGCCGACGGCGAGATCGGAGAAGTACGAATGGTGGCGGAAGGCTTCGCGTGCGTAGATGTTGGAAAGATGCACTTCGACAAACGGGATGGCGGTGCCCGCCAGCGCGTCGCGCAGGGCGACGCTGGTATGGGTGTAGCCCGCCGGGTTGATGACGATGAAGTCGACATGGTCGTGTGCCGCCTGGTGGATGCGGTCGATCAGCGCGCCTTCGTGGTTGTGCTGGAAGGTCTCGATCACGGCGCCGACGGCGTTGCCGCGCGCGGTCAGCGTGCGGTTGATGTCGTCGAGCGTGGCGAGTCCGTAGTGCTTGGGTTCGCGGCTGCCCAGCAGATTGAGGTTGGGGCCGTGCAGAACCAGCACGTGGGGACGCAGACTGGAGACCGATTTGGCCGCACTGCGGCCGGTTCGTTTAGTCGTCATGGCGGCGAAGTTTGCCGTAAATGAAAGTAAATTGTCCAGATATTGACGCTAAATCGCTTCTATGCGCCGATTTTGCGCAAAGTGGAATCGAGCGTGCCGCGCGGTAGCCGCCCGAGATGCGCCAGCGCGATGTTGCCGTTGCGATCGATCACGATCGTGTACGGAAGTGCGCCTGCCGGGTTGCCCAGCGCGCGCGTCAGGCCATGGGCGGCGCCCTCGCCGATCAGGATCGGATAGCCGACGGGCAGGGTCTGCAGGAAGCGTCCGACATTGGCCGGGTTGTCGATCGCGAGGCCGACGAATTCCACGCCGCGGCCATGGTATTGCGCGCGCAGGGCGGCGAAATCCGGCATTTCCTCGCGGCAGGGTGCGCACCAGGTGGCCCAGAAATTCAGCACCAGCACCTGGCCGCGCCATTGCGCCAGCGGTTGCGGCTTGCCCGTGAGATCAGGAAAACTGGATTGCCACAGGGCGGAAAGCGGCGCCTGGGCCGCCTGGCGGGAGTGCGCCAGCCAGGCGCCGGCCGTGAGGGCGGCCAGCGCCAGCGGGACGAACAGCCATTTCTTCGGCATGGCAGCGCCGGCGGTCACGGCGACCGTCCGGGTGTCCGCCTTAGAGCTCGCCGTAGGAATGCAGGCCGGACAGGAACATGTTGACGCCGATGAAGGCGAAGGTGGTGACGAACAGGCCGACCACTGCCCACCAGGCCAGCATCGGACCGCGCAGGCCCTTGACCAGGCGGATGTGTAGCCAGGCGGCGTAGTTCAGCCACACGATCAGCGCCCAGGTCTCCTTCGGATCCCACGACCAGTAGCCGCCCCAGGCTTCGGCCGCCCACATGGCGCCGAGGATGGTGGCGATGGTGAAGAAGGCGAAGCCGACGGCGATGGTCTTGTACATGACGTCGTCGATCACTTCCGCTTTCGGCAGGCGGCTGGCGAGGATGCCGCGCTGCACCAGCAGGTAGGCGACGCCGAGCATGGCCGCAATCGAGAAGGCGCCGTAGCCGATGAAATTGGCCGGCACGTGCAGCTTCATCCACCAGGATTTCAGCGCCGGTACCAGCGGCTGGATCTCGTGGGCGCCGCGGTCGAAGGTATACCAGAGGATGAAGCCGACCGCCGCCGAGATCACCAGCAGCACGAAGGCACCCATCTGGCGGGCCTGGTAGCGTGCTTCGTAATAGAGATACATCATCGCGGTGATCAGGCAGAACAGCACGAACACTTCGTACAGGTTGGACACCGGGATGTGGCCGACGTCCGGGCCGATCAGGTAGGACTCGTACCAGCGCACCATGAGCCCGATCCAGCCGAGCGCCACCGCCGACCAGGTCAGGCTGGTGCCGGTCTTCAGCACGAAGCCGGAGCGGCCCAGCAGGCCACCCCAGTAGGCGAGCGTGGCCAACCCGAACAGCGCGCACATCCACATGATCGCGGCCTGGCTCGAGATCATGTACTTGAGGAAGAAGGCTTCCTCCATGCGCGCGAGGTTGCCGTCGTACTGGGCCAGCGCGAACAGGCTGATCGCGCCGACCACCAGGAACAGCGGGCGGAACGGCTTCCAGAACCAGCCGAACACCGCCAGCGACGGAATCGCCGCCAGCAGGATGCCCTTTTCGTAGATGTCCATGTATTCGCCGAAGCGCGACAGCGCGAACAGGCCGCCGGCTGCGGCGACAAGGGCGAACAGCCAGTCGAACCACGACAGGCGCTTCAGCAAGGGGGCGGGTTGGTTGAGGGCGAGTTCCATGTGGGTCTCCGGATGACGTGGCGGGCGCAGATGCTTATTTAGAAAGCGTGTCGAGCGCCTGCGCGTGCTGGGTGAATTCCTTCTCGAAATCGATGGTCTGCTTGGCCGACGACATCGCGAGCAGCGCACTGCCCGGCCGGATGCGCAGCCACACCCGGCGCTCGCGCACGTAGAGCATGAAGAATACGCCGAGCGTCAGCAAAAGCGAACCGAGGTAGACGACGTTCTTGCCGGGCGAGCGGGTGAGCTGCAGGCCGCTCGCCTTGACCTCGTCGTACGACATGAGTTGCAGGTAAACCGGCGCGCCGTAGACGAACAGGTCGCTCATGCTGTTGAGGGTGTCGCGTACCAGCCAGCCGGTGGCGTCGTCGGCCTTGGGCGGCGGCAGCCCGGCCTGGGCGTTGGCGGCCTGCAGCGCCTCGAAGGCTGCCAGTTCGAGAATGCGCAGGTAGGTGCCGGCCGCTTTCTCGCGCTCGGCCTCGGGTACTTTGGATTCGATGAAGCCGCCGAGTGCCTGGAACCCCCCCTCGGCGAACAGCGCCAGCACCTGGGTGGCGCTGAACTTCAGCTTGTCCTCGATCTCGGTGCCCCAGGCGTTCTGCGGCAGCGCCTGGCGGGCGAAGCGGGCGGCGATTTCGGGGCGCAGTTCGTGGTTGAGCAGCGCACCGCGCAGGCGCATGAAGGTGTCGATATTGCCGTCGGCGTCGAGCGGCATGCGCAGGTAACGGAACGCCTCGTTGGGCGATTCGCGCACGCCTGACATCAGATACCAGCGGCCGTCAAGTTCCAGCGGCAGCATGTAGTTGGAAAACTCCCGTGCCTGGCCGCGTGCGTCGCGCACCTTGTACTGGAAGCTCGGGCCGACGTTGCGCAGGTGCTTGTTGTCGCTGACCGGGCTGCCGCCGAGCACGCTCATGGTGTCGCCCGACGCGGCCTCGACTTCGCCCCCCATGTTCTCGATGTTGAACGGGCGGAAATCGATGAATTCGAGCGTGTAGTCGCCCGCCGCACTGGCCAGTGTGGCGTTCTGGTGCACCGTGCCCTCGACCGGAAACGACGAGGCGGTCGGCGCGAACAGGTTCCAGCCCTGCAGCGTCAGGCGTGTGCCGCCGTCGGCGAAGCTTGCCTGGTAGATGGCGATGCCGTCGTGGATCAGCGGATGGTTGACCGCGATGGTTGCCTCGCGGATTTTCTTGCCGGCGTGATCGAACAACTCGACGTCGCTTTCGAAGCTCTTAGGCTGGCCGGTCGAGTAATGCTCGATACGGAAGTCCTTCAGCGCCACGACGAAGGGCAGGTCCTGCACCAGGTAGCCGTCGGCGACGTTGAGAAAGGCCACGCTCGCGCTGGAGCCTTCGGGAATCTGCACGCTGCCGCGGAACGAGGGATTGGCAGGGGTGAGACGCGAGATTGCCGGCACCTGGCTTTGCGGGATGTCGCGTGTCTCGATCTTCTTGGTGCCGAGCAATTGCTGGGCCTTGAACACCAGATTGCCGTCCATCAGGCCGCCGATGCAGATCATCACGATGGCGGAGTGGGCGAGGAAGTAGCCGAGGCGGTTCCAGCTGCCGGCCTTGGCAGCGAGCAGCACGCCGTCCTCGCGCGGTAGCGCCTTCACCTGGTAGCCCTGGCCCTCGAGATAGGCTTGTGCCTTCGTGGCGAGCGCTTCCGGGGCGAGGGGGGGCGCGGCTTCGTGCTTGTGCTTGAACGCGGCAAGCGAAGCTTCGCTGACGTGCTCGCGGAAGCTTTTCATCTCGCGCGCGAAATTCGGCGCGTTGCGCCAGATGCAGACGCTAGTGGAGACGACCAGGAAGGTCAGGATGAGCAGGAACCAGCCGGCGTGGTAGACGTCGTACAGCCCCAGCTTTTGGAAGACCTGGAACCAGAACGGGCCGAACTGGATGATGTAGTTGTTGTAGGGCTCGGCCTGCTTCAGCACGGTGCCGACGATCGACGCGATGGCGAGGATGGACAGCAGGCTGATGGCGAAGCGCATCGAACTCAGCAGTTCGAACAGGGCCTTGCCGAAGGAATGGGACGTGGTGTTCATCAGGGGCCATACCCCTCAACGGGGCACAAGTAAAAAAGGGTGACTTGCGTCACCCTTTCTGGACTCAGGTGCGGTCAATAAGTTTAACGCAGACCCTGAATATACGCGGCCACTGCCTTCATGTCGGCATCGGTCATCTTGGCGGCGATGCTGCGCATCATCTTGGCAGCATCGTTCTGGCGGGTGCCGAGGCGGAACGCGTTCAGCTGGCTGTAGATGTAGTCGGCGTGCTGGCCGGCCAGGCGCGGGAACTGGACGGGAATGCCCTTGCCCTGTGCGCCGTGGCAGGAAGCGCAGGCCGGAACGCCCGCGCCCTGCACGCCGCCGCGGTAGATCTTCTGGCCGATCAGCGCCAGCTCCTGGTCCTTGGAGGTGCCGGCCTTGGCTTCCTGCATGCTGAAGTAGGCAGCCAGGTTCTGCATGTCCGCATCGCTCAGATCCTTGACGATGCCGGCCATGACGGCGTTCTTGCGCTCACCCGACTTGAAGTTGTGGAGCTGCTTGCTGATGTACTCGGCGTTGAGGCCGGCGATCTTGGGGTTGGCCGCGGTGGTGCTGTTGCCGGTCGCCGTATGGCATGCCACGCACACCTTGGTGACAATGGCTTCGGCCGCCTTGGGATCGCCTTTGCCGGCCGGAGCGGCAGCAGGGGTATTGGCAAAAGCGGAGGTGGCGGCCAGCGCGGCGACCAGAGAGACGACGAGTTTCATCAAAAGCTCCTGAAGCTTGCAAAACTTGGGAAAACAGGTAGTTTAGCGGCAACTAATATGACTGCCAAGCCCGTGCTGAATCGCGCCCATTTCCACACCTCGGTCGCCCAACTGCGCGATTTGCCCTTCAGTCGCGCGGAAATTGCGTTTGCGGGGCGGTCCAATGCCGGAAAATCGAGTGCAATCAATCTGTTGACGCGTAAAAACCGCCTGGCGTTTACATCCAAAACGCCGGGCCGCACGCAGCTGATCAATTTTTTCGAACTGGATGCCGACGTCTTTCTGGTCGACCTGCCAGGCTACGGTTATGCAAAAGTGCCGCCGGCGATGAAGGCGAAGTGGGAGGGGCTGCTGTCGCGCTATCTGCAGGAGCGCGAGGCGCTGCTGGGTATGGTGCTGATCATGGATGCGCGCCATCCGCTCACTCCGCTCGACCGGCAGATGCTCGACTGGTTCGCTCCAACCGGCAAGCCGGTGCATGTTCTGTTGTCGAAGGCCGACAAGCTTTCCAACAGCGAGAAGGCGTTGACGCTGCGCCGCGTCAAGCAGGAATTGGCCGCGCCGGGCAACGTCAGCGTGCAGCTCTTTTCCAGTCTGTCCCGCCTTGGCGCGGAGGACGCGACGGCACTGATCGAGGATTGGTTCGCGCAGGCCGCGCGGCAGGAGTCGCAGGCGGCCGGCTAGGCGGGCGGGCAACAAAAAGCCCCGACCAAGGGAGGGATCGGGGCAAAAAATGCCTTAAGGGGATTAAGGCATCCCGCTCAGGGAGGAGAAGCGGGAGACGGTACAGGACCGTCTGCAGTACAGAGTAGACGTGCTTTGAAATAGTTCCACCCACCCTGCAATTTTGGAGATGTTCGTGAACCTGCCATTTGGCCAATTTCCCGCCCGGCGCATGCGTCGCATGCGCCGCGATGCGTTTTCGCGTGCCTTGATGCGTGAGCACACACTAGCGGCAAGTGACCTGATTTATCCGGTTTTTGTCCTGGATGGCGAGAATCGGTCCGAGGGGGTGGCCTCGATGCCCGGGGTCGAGCGGCTGTCGCTCGATCGCCTGTTGCCGGTGGCCGAGGACTGCCTGCAATTGGGCATTCCCGCGCTGGCCCTGTTTCCGGTAATCGACGCCGGCCTGAAGACCCCGGGCGCGGAAGAGGCGCTCAACCCGGACGGCCTGGTGCCGCGCACGGTGGCGGCATTGAAGGCGCGCTTCCCCGAGCTCGGCATCATCACCGACATCGCGCTCGACCCCTACACCAGCCACGGCCAGGACGGTCTGATCGACGCGACAGGCTACGTGCTGAACGACGAGACGGTGGCGGTGCTGGCGCGCCAGGCGGTGGTGCACGCCCAGGCCGGCGCCGATGTGGTCGCGCCGTCCGACATGATGGATGGCCGCGTCGCAGCCCTGCGCGCCGCGCTCGAGGGCGCCGGTCATGTCCACACCCGCATCCTGGCCTATGCGGCCAAGTATGCGTCCAGCTTCTACGGCCCGTTCCGTGACGCGGTCGGCTCTGCCGCCAATCTCGGCAAGGGCAACAAAACCACCTACCAAATGGACCCGGCCAATAGCGACGAGGCCCTGTGGGAAGTCGGGATGGACCTGCAGGAAGGCGCCGACATGATCATGGTCAAGCCGGGCATGCCCTATCTCGACGTCATTCGCCGGGTCAAGGATGCCTACGGCGCCCCGACCTATGCCTATCAGGTCAGCGGCGAGTACGCTATGTTGAAAGCTGCGGCGCAGAATGGCTGGCTGGACGAGCGCAGCTGCGTGCTGGAGGCCTTGCTGGCCTTCAAGCGTGCGGGGGCGGATGGCGTGCTGACTTACTTTGCGCGCGATGCGGCCCGCTGGCTGCAGGTCGGCCGCTAAATTTCGACTGTAAAACGGCCGATAGAAACCGACAGGGATTGTTTTCCCGCCGAGTCAGGAGCGCAAGGTGACGCTGAGTTTGAGCAAATTGATCGGGCGCGGCCGGAGCATCGCTGATGATTTCGACAAGACCATCATCAGCTTCGAGTCTCCTTATCGCCTGAAGGATCTGAGTCCGCTGTCCGAGGGCGACGCCGAGACCCAGGAAGAGCGCCTGGGCGAGAAGCTCTTCAAGCTGCGTTTTGCGCAGCAGGACGAGGTATTCAACAGCGCCAGCATGCTGGTGCAGAAGCGCTATGCCTGGCGCGGCTTCCCCAAGGCGCAACTGAAGAAATACCCCAATCGCATCACCATCCTGTCGTTCCATCAGGAGAAGATCGTCGGCACAGTCACGGTCGGCTACGATTCCGAAGAAGGCATGCTGGCTGACGAGATCTACAAGCCCGAGATCGACGCCTTGCGCGCCCAGGGCAGGCGTGTCGGCGAACTCAGCAAACTCGCCATCGACGAGAACATCGGATCCAAGCAACTGCTGGCGAGCCTCATCCATATTGCCTATCTGTATGGCGTCATCCATGAATGCACCGATGCGATCATCGAAATCGTGCCGCGGCACAAGGCTTTCTATGAACGCATGCTGGGCTTCAAACAGCTCGGCGAGGAGCGGATGAACAACCGCGTCAACTTCCCTGTCGTCCTGATGCATCTGGAGCTGGACTACATGCGCCAGAAAATCGAAGAAGTCGGCGGCAAGGGGAAGGCGGCCAAGAATCGCAGCCTCTACCCGTATTTTTTCTCGGCGCATGACCAGGAAGGTATCCTGGGACGTCTGCTGCGCGAGGAAAACCGGCCCTGAACGTGCGGGCCTTCGATTACAACGAGGCATTCAGCCGAAACATCGGTTGGCTTACCCCGGACGAGCAGTCGCGGCTGCGCGGCAAGAGGGTCGCCATCGCCGGATTGGGCGGCGCCGGAGGGGTGCATTTGCTGACGCTGGCCCGCCTCGGCATCGGCCGCTTCCATGTGGCCGATCTCGACCAGTTCGATCTGGTCAACTTCAACCGCCAGGCAGGTGCCAGCATGAGCAGCCTGGAGCAACCCAAGGCCGAAGTCATGGCCCGGCTGGCGCGTGACATCAACCCCGAGCTGGATATCCGGGTTTTCGGCGAAGGGGTGCAGCCGCACAATGTCGATGCCTTTCTCGATGGCGTCGATCTGTATGTGGACGGCCTGGATTATTTCGTCTTTTCCGCGCGGCGCCTGGTTTATGACGCCTGCCGCGCGCGCGGCATCCCCATCACCTTCGCCGTCCCGCTGGGCATGGGGGCGGCCGTGCTCAATTTTCTGCCGGGCGGGCCGAGTTTCGAGGACTACTTCCGGCTTGAAGGTACACCCGAAGACGAGTGGCCGACCCGCTTTCTGGTCGGTCTGGCCCCGGCCCTGCTGCACCGGGGATATCTGGTGCATCCCGAGATTGTCGACTTCAAGACCCAGCGTGTGCCATCAACGGGCCTGGCGTGCCAGCTGTGTGCAGGCATGGCGGGCACCGAGGCACTGAAAATCCTGCTGGGGCGGGGGCCGGTCAGGGCGGTACCCCACAGCATGCAGTTCGATGCCTACACCGGCAAGCTGAAGCATGTCTGGCGTCCAGGCGGCAATGCGCATCCATTGCAGCGGCTGGCGATCGCTTACGTGAATTGGCGCCTGTCCAAAAAGGCATGACTGAAATGTGATCCGCTCTCAACGCCGCCATAAAAAAAGCCAGCGCAGATGCGCTGGCTTTTTGCTGGATCAAGCTGCGTTCAGGCTTGCTTGAAGTAGCGGCGGCCGAGACCCAGGCCCAGCAGACCCATGCCCAGCAGGGCGAGGCTGCCCGGTTCCGGAACGCGGTTGAATTCCACGCTGCCGTTCAGGGTGTTGGTGCGCGAAGCGATACCCGTTTCGGCATCCACGACCGGAACCTTTTGCGGGTCGATGTTGCTGTCGATGCGTGCGGCGATCTCGATGCCGGGCAGCGGCTGACCGTCGAGCCACAGATCGTACCAGTTGCTGCCGTCGGCGAAGAAGAACAGGCTCTGCGCCATGGCATCCACACCGGTGAAGTCGACTGCGGCGTAGAACACGGCGTTGCCGATGGTGCCGCTGCTGGCCAGCACTTCCAGGTTCATGACCGACACCGAGCTGAGCACGTTGCCGTTCGCATCCAGCACGTCGTAGTAGATCTGGATCAGGTTGTCGCCATCGACCACGCCGTCGCCGTAGAAGGCGCCGATGCCCTGGGCGGGGGGGTTGTTGAGCAGGCCGGAATTGTCGACTGCAACGACCACGCCGTTGATGTTGTAGTTGAAGGACAGCTGCCAGTTGTCGCCCATGGCTTCGTCAAAGTTGTTGGCGGTCATGGCGAGACCGTTGGAACCCAGCAGGCTGGACACGGTACCGAAGCCGGTGTCGTTCACGGCGTCGCCAGCGGTGACGAAGGTGGCGGCGTTGACGCCATCGTAGGAAAGGTCAGTGTCGCTGTAGTTCGAGGTGGCCTGGAAGTCGATGCCGAACTGGTAGGTGTTGGCGGTCTGGTTGTCCACCGCGCCATCGGGCACGACCATGTAGAACGGTTCGGCGTTGGCGCCCAGCGACAGGGCTGCGGCTGCGACCAGGGCGGAGAGTTGTGTCAGTTTCATTTGTCACTCCTTAGAGAGGTAGGGTGTTGAGGTAATTCAACCTGCCTCTCATAAAGCATCCATCATGCCAGGGGGTGTGATTTGTTTATAAAACAATGGCTTATCTATTTTGTTTGGGGCGCTTAAGAGGCCGCGTGTAAAGAATTCCGACAGGTGGCCTGGAGGCGAACATGGGGCATGGCGAGGTCGCCGGGTGCGCGTCGCCGGGGGGCTCGCCTGGCTAGCGGAGGCTGTCGAGCAGTCCTCGGGCATCCTTGGCTTCGGGGAAGGCCGGGGTTTCGGCCAGCACTTTCTGCAATTCGGTACGTGCCTGTCCCTTGTCGCCGTTGCGGGCGAGCGCGACGGCATAGTGATAGCGAATCGAGGCCGAACGGGGAGCGGCGATGGCGGCTCGCCGCAACAGGTCGAGACCGCGCTTAGCCTGGTTGTTCCCCACGAGAATCCATCCCAGGGTGTCCTGCACGTTGGGGTTGTCGGGTGCAAGCTTGTAGGCCTGTTCCGCCATGGCGAGGGCACGACTGTCCTTTTCTCGCTGATAAAGCGCCGCCAGATTGTTCAGGACAAGCACGTTCGGCCCGGTTCGGCGCTGGATTTCCTGGTAGTGCGCGATGGCCACCCGGTTGTTCCCCGTGGACATGGCGTAATCGGCCGCGGCGGCGCGTACTCCGTGGTCTCCGGGGTGCTGTTTCAGCCAGTTCTCCAGACGCTGGGCGGAGGCCGCGCCCGCCCCTGCCTGGGCTTGGACACGGTGGAGTTTGACCAGGACTCTGGCGCCGCCGCCGCGTTGCATGGCCCGCTCGTAGGCCGAGCTGGCCGCAGGGAAACGTTTCTGGGCCGCCAGAAGGTCGGCTTCGAGTTCGTGCCCTAGCGCCGATTGCGGACGGTCGGCCTGAATCTGGCGTGCGATTTGCAGTGCGGCTTCTGGCCTGTTCTGGCTTGCCTCGAGTTGCAGCAGGGAGACACGGCTATCCAGATGGCCGGGGTCGATCTGCAGGGCTTTCTGCAGGGCGGTGCGGGCCGCGGCCGGTTTTTTGTCCGCGATCAGTGCGCGCGCAAGACCGAGATGGCTGTCGAAGCTGCGCGCATCCTTCTGCACGGCCTTGCCATAGGTGGCAATGGCGCTGTTGAGGTCGCCGGCGGCGAACTGGGTGGAAGCGAGCAGGTTCAGTGCCTGCACGTCGTCCGGCTGTGCGCTGACCAACTCGCCCGCAAGGGCGAGCGCCTTGCGCGGCTGCTTCTTGATCAGGTGGTAGCGCACCAGAGTGCTGACCGGGGCGAGTGCTTGGGGATGGGCCTTGGCCGCCT
Organism: Pseudomonadota bacterium; assembly: GCA_041639215.1. Classification (GTDB taxonomy): domain Bacteria; phylum Pseudomonadota; class Gammaproteobacteria; order Burkholderiales; family Thiobacillaceae; genus Thiobacillus. Next base: position 435,015 of record JBEQCP010000001.1, read on the forward strand.
TCTCGAGCCAGTTGACGTAATCCTTTTCCTGTTTGGTTGCGGCCGCGATCTCGGCCAGCGCCATCATCGCGCGCAGGTTGTTGCGATCCGCTTCCAGCAATCGGGTGAAGCGCGCACGCGCGGCGGCGGGTTTATTCTCGCGCAAGTCGAGCTGGGCGAGGCTGGCGCTGGCGGGGAAGAATCCCGGATCGAATTCCAGGGCCTGCTCGAAGCTGGCGCGGGCGCGGCCGAGATCGCCCTGGGCGAGGAGGGCGCGCCCGCGCAGGTCATGGGGCAGCGGGTTGCGCGGCAACTTCTTCTCCAGCTGGTCGCATATTGCCAGCGCCTGGCTGTACTGCTTGGTGCGGATATGGGTCAGCGCCAGCAGAACGTCGGCATGGTGGCTGCCCGGCTTGAGCGAACGGGCGGCTTGCAGTTCCTCGATGGCGGCATCGACGTTGCCGCTGGCCAGGCTGTTGAGCCCCAGCTGGGTGTGGAAAGCGGCGTTGTCGGGCTGCAGGAGAACCGCCTGGCGCAGCAGTTGAGCGGCCTGTTCGGAATCCGCGTGGGCAAGATGGGCTTGGCTGGCGAGCGCCATGGCTGCCGCATCTTCACCGTGGGGGGGGAGCAGGGGCGCGAGGGTGGCCAGGGCCTTGTCGGGCTGTTTCTGCTTGATCTGGGTGGCGGCAAGTACCCGGCGTGCGTAGACGTGGCCGGGGAAGTGCTGGAGGTAGCGGTTGAGGTAGGTCTCGGCCTGCTGCAGCGAATCGAGCGCGTAAGCCGTCGAGCCTGCGAGCAGGATGCTGGGCAGATGGTCGGGGGTGGATTTGAAAACCTCCTGCAACAGGTCGCGCGTTTCCGCGTAGTGCTTCTGCTGGAATTTCTCCAGTGCTGCAAGGTATTTTGCGGCAACCGAGTCGGGTGCGATTTTTTTGATCGAGTCGATCGAGGGCCGGGCGGCGGCCAGATCGCCCTGCGTGATGTGCAGCGTGGCGAGGCTCTGTAGCGCAGCGAGATTCGACGGCACCAGCTTGATGGCCTGCTGGTAGGCAGACAAGGCGCCAGCGGCGTTCCGGTTGAGCAGTTCGAGGTCGCCGATGAAGACCCAGGTTTCCGACTGGCGCTCGTTCAGCTTGAGGGCGTTGTCGAGCACGGCACGGGCCTCGGCCATCTTGCGTTCCGCGATCGCGCATTGCGCCATGCCCCAGTGCGCCTGCAGGCTGCCGGCATGAACCTGATGCGCTTCCTTGAACAGGTTGCAGGCTTCCTGCAGCTTGCCGAACTTGAACAGGGCGTTGGCGCGCAGCGCCATGACACGTGCACGATTGCTCGGCGACAGATCGTCGGTGGCATGAAGCTCGTCGAGGATGCGTTTGTACTGGCCCATCAACAGCCAGGCTTCGCCCAGCAGGGGCGCGAGCGTCTGCTTGCCTACGCCGAGCGCGCCGGCACGGGTGAGTTCCTTCTCGGCTTCGGCGCCGAAGCCGGCCTTGAGGTACACCTGGCCGAGCAACAGCCGCGCTTGAGGACTGTCCGGATTTTTCTGAATGGCATTCTTGAGCTCGATGATGCTGCCCTTGAGGTCGCCCTTGTCCTCGAAATCCTTGGCACGCTGGACATGTTCCTGCTCGGTGAGCCTGGACGTGGAATCGCAACCGCCGAGCGGGACGGACAGCGCCAGTGTCAGCAGCGTGACGAGGGGGAGGGTGCGTCGAATCATGGGAATCGGCTCCATTCGGGATCAGGCGGACGGCAATTCAGCGTGTCTTGTTTTGCAGCTGGGCGAGCAGCGTACGCGCATCCTGTTCCTGAGGGAAACGTGAACCGCTCGCCAGCAGCCGTTCCAGTTCGCTTTGGGCGCGCGCGCGGTCGCCGGTCCTGAACAATGCGACCGCAAGGTGGTACTGGATTTCCGGGTTGTCCGGTGCTTTGGAAAGCGCCTTGCGCAGATGGGGTAGCGCCTTGGCCGCCTGTCCCTGGCTGATCAGGATCCAGCCGTAGGTGTCCATCACCATCGGGTTCTCGGGCTGCAGCCGGAGCGCCTGCTCGGCGAACGAGACGGCGCGCTTGTCGCCGGATTCATGCAGCGCCCACGCCAGATTGTTGAGCACGAGCAGGCTGCCGGGGGTGCTCCGGTTCAGCGTCAGATAGTGCTCGGCCGCGGCTGCATATTGCTTGCGCGTGATCAGGCTCTCGGCCAGCACGGCACGTGCGCCGGTATCCTGCGGATGGGCGCCGACCCAGGCGGCAAGGCGCTTCTCGCCTTCTTCGGGACGCTGCATGGCGGTGAGAACCTGCAGCTGGCGGGCCAATAGTGCGCCAGCAGGTGCCAGCTTGTGGGCGCGCTCGAACGCGGCGAGAGCGGCAGGGTAGTCCTTGCGGGAAAAAGCAGCTTCGCCTTCGAGGGTGGGACCGGCGGGGTGCGCCGGTTTCTGCTGCTGAAGCTGCCTGGCGAGTTTGAGCGCCTCGTCGTAACGTCCGCTCTGGATCTCGATGCTGCCCAGTTTCAGTTGGGCATCGAGGGAATCGGGCTGGATGCGCAAGGCGTCCTGCAGGGTCTTGCGGGCGGCGGCAAGATCCTTGGCGACGATTTGAGCAGAGGCCAGCCTGACCAGCGGGGCGACCTGTCCGGGCTGGCGCTCGACCAGCTTGCGATAGCTGCCCAGTGCATTGGTGACATCCCCCATCGACAACTGGACGGAGGCCAGGAGTTCGAGTGCGGCCGGGTTGTCGGGCTGGGCGTTGACGGCGTCGCGCGCTGCGGCGAGTGCCTTGCCCTTGTCGCCCGTCGCCAGCAGATGGCTGGCCAGCGCCATGCGTGGCGGCAACGCCTGTGGATGGGCGGCGGCGGCTTTTTCCAGCCAGCCGACGTAACGGGGCGTGTCTCCGCTTCGCAACGCCAGGTCGGCCAGCGCGAGCATGGCCTGGAGATGCTTGGGGTCGGCCTTGAGAACGCCTTCGAGCCGCTGGCGTGCGGCCGCCGGCTGCTTGTCCTGCAGATCGAGTTGCGCCAGGCTGGCGGCGGCAGGGAAGAACGCGGGATCGAGCTTGAGCGCCTGGCCGAAGCTTTCCCGGGCGCGCGTGATGTCGCCTTTTCCAAGTTGGGCGGCGCCGCGGTATTGCCAGGTGATGGGGGTGGCAGGCTGCTTCTTTTCGAGGGCGGCGATGCTGGCGAGTGCGGCGTCGAACTGCTTCTTCTGCAGTTGGCTCAGGATGATGATGGCATCGGCACGGCCGCCTGCCTGCTCCATGCCGGCGGCCGCCTGCAGGTCGGTCATGGCACGGCTGTCGCCCTGGGCGAGGCGGGAAATACCGAGCTCGGTCCGGATCGTGGCGCTGTCGGGGTTGAGTTTGGCGGCCTGCTCGAAAAGGGCGACGGCCTTGGCGTATTCCTTCCTGGCCTGTGCGATTTCACCCGCGATGACCAGCAGGCCGGCGTCCGGGGTTTGTGTCTGCAGGATGGGCGTCAGGGTGCGGGCGGCGTCGTCGACGCGGCCCTGCCGCAACTGCGCAGCGGAGAGCAGGCGCAGGGCGTACGCGTGGCGCGGCGAGGCCTTGACGACCTTGTTGAGGTGGGCCTCGGCGGTTTGCAGGTTGCCCAGGGCGAACTCGATCGAGCCGCCCAGCAGCAGGGCAGGCACATAGTCGGGCGCGACCTTGAGGACCGGGGCCAGAAGATCGCGTGCGCGCTCGACCTTGTTATCGCGAAACTCGATCAGCGCCTGGGTGTAGCGGGCCTGAACACTGTTCGGCGTGAGCTTCAGGGCGACATCCACTTCCTTGCGTGCTTCGTCGAGCTTGTTCTCGGAAATCGCGAGGCCTGCCAGCGCCAGGCGCGTGCTGCTGTTCCGGGGGTCGATCCGCAGGATTTCGCGATAGATGCCCGCTGCCTCGGCCGGCTTGCCGGCGCCGCGCAGCAGGTCGCCCTTGAGCATCAGGCTGTCGCGGTGCTTCGGGTCGATGAGCAATGCCTGGTCGAGATCGCGCATGGCCTTGTCGCTGTCGCCTTCGGCCAGGGCCAGCTGCGCCAGGGCCAGATGGACCTCTGCATTGTCGGGGGCGCGCTTGAGCGCGCGCTGCAGTTCCTCGCGTGCGTCGTCCTTGCGTCCCAGACCAAGGATGGCCGTGGCACGCAAGGCTTGCAGCGTGGCGGTCTCGGGGGAGGTTTCGGCAGGGGCGGGCAACTCGTCCAGAACACGCTGGTATTCGCGCTGGCTGAGCAGCGCACGCGCGATCAGCGGGTTGACGGCGTTCTCCGGATAGCCGGCTTCACGTGCGCGCCTGAATTCCTTTTCGGCGCCGGCAAGATCCTGCTGGATGAGATAGAGCTTTCCGAGTTCGAAGCGGGCCTCGGCGTTTTTCTCATCCTGGGCGGCCGCGTTTTTCAGCTGGATCAAAGCGGCCTGGTAGTCGCCGGCGGCCAGCTTGGCCTTGGCGTCGGTGACCAGGGACGAGCTGTCCGTCGTGTCGCAGGCGGAAAGGAGATTGATGCACAGGGCGAGGAAGAGCAGTCGCTGTGACGTGCGAGCGGCAGTGGACATACGGGTCTCTCCAGTATTGTTGTGGACGGCGAAGCTGGGCGGTTCTATTTCATGCCGATTTTCGCCATCAGGTCATACAGCGTCGGGCGGGTGATGCCGAGCAGTTCGGCGGCCTGGGCGATGCTGCCGTCGCTGTGCGCGAGCGCCCGACTGACCGCCATGCGCTCGGCGTTCTCGCGTGCCTGGCGCAGATTGAAGGGCTGCGGTTCGGCGTTGCCGGCGTCGAGCCCGAGATCGGCGGCGGTGATCTGGTTGCCGTCGGCCATGATGGTGGCGCGCTTGATCAGGTTCTCCATTTCGCGCACGTTGCCCGGCCAGCCATGTGCCTCGAGCGCGGCCAGCGCGTCGGCGGTGAAACCGCGCAGACTGCGGCCGAGTTCGCGCGCGTAGCGTTCGAGGAAGGCTTGCGCCAGCAGCACGGCGTCGCCCGGCCGCTCGCGCAGCGGCGGGATCTTGATGGTGATCTCGGACAGGCGGTAATACAGATCCTCGCGGAAGGCGCCTTCGCGGATCATGCTGGCAAGATCGCGGTGGGTGGCGCAGACCACGCGCACGTCGACCGGAATCTCACCGCGGCCGCCGAGTCGCTCGATCACGCGTTCCTGCAGGAAACGCAGCAGCTTGGCCTGCAGCGGCATCGGCAGGTCGCCGATCTCGTCGAGGAAAAGCGTGCCTTCGCTGGCGTATTCGATGCGGCCGATGGTTTGCTTGGCCGCGCCGGTGAAGGCGCCCTTCTCGTAGCCGAACAGCTCGGATTCCAGCAGCGTGTCGGGGATCGCTGCGCAGTTGATGGCGACGAAGCGCTTGCCGGCGCGCGGCGAGAGCTCGTGCACGCCGCGCGCCAGTACCTCCTTGCCGGTGCCGGACTCGCCCAGCAGCAGCACCGTGGCGTTGGCGGGGGCGACCTTCTCGACCGTGCGGCAGATCTTCAGCATCGGCTCGCTGGTGGTGATCAGGCCCTGCAGCGCGGAGCCGCCCTGGCGGGCGAGCAGCATGCGGTTCTCGTTTTCGAGTGCGTGGACGTGCAGTGCGCGGGCGATCATCAGCGCCAGCACGTCGGGGTCGAAGGGTTTCTGGAAGAAGTCGTAGGCGCCGAGGTGGATCGCCTTCACCGCGTTGGCGCGGTCGAGATTGCCGGTGACGACGATGACCTTGGTGGCGGGGGCGAGCGAGAGGATCTGCTGCAACGCGGCCAGGCCTTCGGTTGCACCGTCGGCGTCGGGCGGCAGACCGAGGTCGAGCAGCACCACCGGCGGCTCGTGGCGCCGCAACTGCGCGATGGCACTGTCGCGGTCGGTGGCCGCCACCAGTTCGTAGTCGGCCAGGCTCCATTTCAGCTGCTTCTGCAGCCCGGGATCGTCTTCTACCAGCAGTATTTTTTGTTTGGCGTCGCTCATGCGGCGTCTCCTCCAGCAGGTGCATTATTGTCCAAGGGCAGGGTGAGGCGGAAGCGGGTGCCCTTGCCCGGCGTGCTGTCGACCTCGATGTTGCCGCCGCAGGCGCGCAGGGTTTCGCGGCACTCGTAGGCGCCGATGCCCATGCCCGCACCCTTGGTCGAGTCGAAGGGCTGGAACAGCCGGGTGCGGATGAACTCGTCGTCCATGCCGATCCCGGTGTCGCTGATCTCGACGATTGCCTGTCCGGATTCCTCGCGGGCGCGCAGGCTGACCTCTCCGGTCGGCGGCGTTGCCTCCAGCGCATTTTGCAGCAAATGGCCGACGGCGCGGGTGAGGCGTTCGCGTTCGGCGCGCACCTGCAGCGATGCGGGCGGCAGTTCCAGTACCGGGCGCAGCTTGAAGGCCTGCTTGCTGGCGACGGCGTCGGTCAGGATGTCGGCCAGCGCCACCGACTGCACCTGGGTTTCGCCGCTGCCGCGGCGCAATTGGGCCAGCACCTTGTTCATGCGCGTTACCGCGCTTTCCACGGTGTCCAGCATGTCGGCCTGGAATTCGGGGTTGTGCTTGTGCTTCTCGGCGTTGGCCAGCAGCAGCGAGAGCTGGGCGATGAGGTTCTTCAGGTCGTGAATGACGAAGGTGGTGGTGCGGTTGAACGACTCGAACTGGCGCGCCACGATCAGCTGGTTGGACGCGCGCATCTGCGCCAGATGGGCGGCGGCCTGGCGTGCGGCCACCTTGAGCAGGTCGCTGACTTCCCAGTTGAAGCTGACGTTGCCCAGCGAATGCTTCAGTACGACGAAGCCCAGCATGTCGTCGTGCAGCATCAGCGGTACCACCAGCCAGGCATCCCCGGCCTCGCGGATCCACGCGGGGGCGTCGAGATCGCCATAGAGGTCGCGGCGGGTGTGCAGCTCGTCGAGGTCGACCACCCACTGCTTGCCGGCGATCCATTGGATGAAGGCCGAATCGGTCGGCTCGGTACCCTGGAGGTCGGCCCAGTTCCAATGGCTGGCGCGCTGGTAGCCGGCATCGCCTTCGCGCATCCACAGCGCGCCGCCGGGGCTTTCCAGCAGCCTGGCCAGCGCCTCGACCGCCCGCTCGCACAGCTGTTCGCCGGGCTGGCCCTCGGTGAGGGTGCGGGTGAAATTGAGCCATTCCTCGCGGTAGTCGTAGCGGTAACTGAAGAAATGCTTGGACAGGAAGACCCTGAGCCGCGCCCGCAGGGTGCCGGAAAACATCAGCAGCACCAGCACCATGGCGGCAGCGAAGAGGAACACGGTCTGCACCACGTCGCCCCATTCGCCGCCGAACAGGCGCAGGTAGTAGCCGGCGCTCGCCATCAGCAGCAGGTAGATGCCCGCCGCCAGCAGGCTGGCGGTGTGGAAGGCCATGCTGCGCGACAGGCCGACCGGCGCCGACCATTCCGGGTTGCGCGCGGCAGAGACGGCGATCAGCGGGGTCACCAGCGCCGCCACGTAGCCGCGTGCGGCCCAGACCCTTGCGTCGAGTGCGCCGAACAGGGCGGCGTTGGCGTAAAGATAGAAGTCGTAGACGAACAGGCCGCCGAGGCCGAGACAGAGGAACTTGATCGCCCAGCGGTCTTCCGGCCGGGTGCTGCGATAGACCTGCTCGGTCAGCACCAGTCCCATGACGGTGAGCAGCACCAGGCCGAGGTTGCCGGCCCAGCGCGCCAGCACCGGCTGGGTCGGGGCGATGTAGGGATAGGCACTGGCGAGCAGCAGGCCGCCGACGAGCAGGGCGCTCAGCAGACGGACGAGTTGCAAAGGGGGCGGCAGGGCGGCGCCTTGTGGCAGGCGCAGATGCAGGATGTAGAGCAGCAGGGCGAGCCAGGCGCCGTTGCGTGCGACTTCAGCGGCGAGCCCCAGTTGCGGCGGCAGCCAGCTCCAGGCGGTGAGCGCCGTGCCCACGCCCCAGACGGCGCTGAAGCCGGTGGCGAGCACCAGCAGGCGTCCCTGCGGCCGGCGCCGCCAGCTGGCGACGATCAGGCCGGACAGGCCCAGGTAGGCCAGCGCGGCCAGTCCATAACCGACGGCGGCCAGGAGGAGCAGGGTGTCGGGCATGGTCGGCTTGCAGTGCGTACGCGGTCAGCGCACGCCCTTTCCCCACAGCACCACCTGTGCGGTCTGGAACAGGATCATCAGGTCGAGGAAGAGGCTGTGGTTCTTCACGTAATACAGGTCGTACTGCAGCTTGTGCATGGCATCTTCGTCCGAGGCGCCATAAGGGTAACGTACCTGCGCCCAGCCGGTGATGCCCGGCTTGACGGTGTGACGCACGCCGTAATAGGGGATCTTCTGGGTCAGGTCCTGCACGAAATAGGGGCGCTCGGGGCGCGGTCCGACGAAGCTCATCTCGCCGAAGAAGACGTTGAAGATCTGCGGCAGCTCGTCGATGCGGGTGCGCCGGATGAAACGCCCGGTGAGCGTGATGCGGCTGTCGTTCTGGTGCGCCCAGCGCGGCTTGCCGTCTTTCTCGGCATCGACGCACATGCTGCGGAACTTGAGGATGGTGAAGTTGCGGCAGCCCTGGCCGACACGTTCCTGGCGGTATAGCACGGGCCCGGGGCTTTCCAGCTTGATCAGCAACGCGGTGAGCGCCATGATCGGCAGGCACACCACCAGCATGGCAGCGCTTACCAGCAGGTCGAACAGGCGCTTGGCGGTGTCGCGCAGCATGCCCTGGTGGAAGCCTTCGGACAGGATCATCCAGCTGGCGTTCATCGAATCCAGCTGCAGGTGACCGTTCTCGCGTTCGAAGAAACTCGACAGCTCGAGGACGCGGATGCCGTGCAGCTTGCACTTCAGCAGGTCCTGCACCGGCATGCCGCCGCCGCGACGATCGCGCACGGCGAGAATGATTTCACTGATCTGCAGGCGCTGGGCGAGCTCGGGCAGCGGTTCGGTGGTGTCGAGAATGCGGGCATGGTCGACGAAATGGTGACTGCCGCCCATCGGCAGGTAGCCGACGACCTGGATGTTGGTCGCGTGGCCGCGCCTGGCCAGCAGCGATTCGACGTGGGCAGCGCGGCTGCCGGTGCCGATCACCAGGGCGCGCGTCTTCAGCGCGCCCACCCGTGCCCAGCGGATGAACAGCGCACGGCTCGCCAGGATGCCGAGCAGGGCCAGTCCGAATGCCAGCAGGAAGGCGCCGCGCCCGACCAGCAGGGGGGGGAAGAAGTAGAACAGCAGGCTCATCGTCACCAGGCCGAGCCCGAAGCTGAGGCCGAGGCGCTGCAGCAGGGCGCGTACCCCGCCCTGCCATTCCAGGTCGTACAGGCCGCTTGCCGTCATCAGGCCCAGCATGACGAGGGTGAAAGTCAGCGCCTTGGGCAGCAGCGGCTGCAGGTCGGCTGGGATGGCGCCGCCGTCGAAGAAGCGTGCGCTGACGCCGGCGTAGATCGCCCCGCCGAGAATCAGCGCCTCGATCAGCACCAGCAAGACCAAATTCAGGGGCACGTAGTGCCGGAAAAATCGGATCACGGCTGTTCGCTCACGTAAATCATGGGGTGTCGAGCAGCATCTTCCATGCCAGAGCGGGCGGCAATGAGAATGATCAAACCAGAGCCCTGACCTGGGACAGCCGCAGGCGGCGCGGCGAGCCGTCGGCCTGCAGACGTTTCATGTTGCGCAGTTCGGCGGCAGGGTAGACGGTGAGGTCGATCGCTGCGCGCGGATCGTCGATGACGAAGCGGGGGAAGATGCGCCCTGGTGCATCCTGGGCGCGGAGTTCGCTCGCCTGGTAGGGGGCGGACAGGCCCATCAGCAGGAATTCGACGTCCTTCTGGTGGTCGGTGAAGAGTTGCAGGTTGATGTCGGCATGTCGGCCCGCGGTGCCGTTCAGCACGGAGCCGGTCAGGTGGGGGTCGAAGGCCTCCAGTCGTTCCATGTACTCGATGGCGACCTGTCGCAGCAGGGTCAGCTGCGCACGCGTCTCGTCGGCCTGGTAGAGCGCCTGGTAGCTGCGCAGCGCCTCTTCGATCTGCTGATTGTCGGGCAGGTTGCCGCTGTCGGGGGCGCCCAGCTGGCGCGCTGCCTTGCGCTTGGCGCTGCCGTAGTCGAGGCTGCCATCTTCGGCCAGCATGCGTGCCGCCGCATGGGCGATCCGGCGGCGCATGTCCTGATGCTTCATAGCGGGGTTCCGGGGATCGCCGTCGTCGGGTCCGCCGGCGCAGCCGGGGCTTCGGTGTCGCTTCCGCCATTCGCTGGCGGGGCGTCGGGCGGCGGGAATTCCTGATAGAAGTGCTCCACCATGCCGGGCGCGTCGGTGCCCAGCAGGTCGCCGAGGAAATCCACGACAGCATTTTCGGACAGGCGCGTGCCGGTCGCGGGGTCGATTTTCACGCTGATGATGCCGCCCGGCATGGCCCAGCCCTTTTGCGGCGAGCCGGCGAGCGCCGCGCCCATGAAATTCATCCAGATCGGCAATGCCGACTGCGCGCCGGTTTCGCGGCGGCCGAGCGAGCGCGGCTGGTCGTAACCCATCCACGAGATGGCGACGAGGTCGGGCGTGTAGCCGGCGAACCAGGTGTCGCGCGCGTCATTGGTGGTACCGGTCTTGCCGGCGATGTCGCCGCGTCCCAGCTGGCCCGCGCGGGCGGCGGTGCCGTAGCGCACCACGTCCTGCATCATGGTCGTCATCAGCCAGGCGTTGCGCGGATCGAGCACGCGCGGTGCGTTGCCGCCGGCCTTCTGCGGGCTGGATTGCATCAGCAGGCGGCCGTCCTTGTCGTATACCTTGTCGATCAGGTAGGGCTTGACGCCGAATCCGCCGTTGGCGAACACGCCATAGGCGGCGGCGAGCTGCAGCGGGGTGACGCTGCCGGCGCCGAGCGCCATGGTGAGGTAGGGGGGATGGCGCGCGGGATCGAAGCCGAAGCGGCGGATGTAGTCGCGGGCGTAATATGGGCCGATACCCTGCAAGATGCGGATCGACACCAGGTTGAGCGACTTGGTCAGGGCCGTGCGCATGCGCACCGGGCCGCTGGTGCTGCCGTCGTAGTTCTGCGGTTCCCAGGCGGTGCCGCCGGCTTCCTCGGCAGTCAGCGTCAGCGGCGCGTCGTCGATCAGTGTGGCCGGGGTATAGCCCTTTTCCAGTGCCGCGGAATAGATGAAGGGCTTGAAGCTCGAACCGGGCTGGCGCCAGGCCTGGGTCACGCGGTTGAACTTGTTGCGGTTGAAATCGAAGCCGCCGACCAGCGCGGTGATGGCGCCGTCGTGCGGATTCAGCGCGACCAGTGCGGCCTCCACCTCGGGCAACTGCGCCAGCCGCCATTGCGATGACTTGGGTCCGGCCGCCTGCACGCGCACCACGGCACCGGGGGAGAGCTGCCTGCCTTGCTTGCCGGCGACCCAGTTCGCCACCCACTTCAGCGAATTGCCGGCGATCTCGACGACCTTGCCGTCTTGCAACTGCGCGCGGATTTGCTTGGCGTTGGCGCTGATCACCACTGCCGGATGCATGTCGCTGACCGACGTGAGATCTTCCAGTGCGCTGGCGACAGCGGCATCGCGCTCGGCCTTGTCGGCGGGCAGGCTGATCTGCTTTTCGGGGCCGCGGTAGCCGTGGCGCTGATCGTAATCGGCGATGCCGTGCCACACCGCAAGATTTGCGGCGGCCTGTTGCTTGCGCCGCAGCGTGGTGACGGCCTTGTAGCCCGAGCTGTAGATCGATTCCCCGTATTTCTCGAACAGCGCCTGGCGCACCATCTCGGCGGCGTAATCGGCGGCGACGTCGGTCTGCTGGCGTGCCTGGCGGATCACCAGCTTCTGCTTGACCGCGGCCTGCCGGGTCGGCTCGTCGATGAACTTGAGCTTGGCCATGCGGCCCAGCACGTATTCCTGGCGCGCCTTGGCGCGCGGGAAATTCACCACCGGGTTGTAGCGCGATGGCGCCTTCGGCAGTCCGGCCAGCATGGCGAACTCGGCCAGCGTGAGCTCCTTCATCGGCTTGCCGAAGTAGGTGCGCGCCGCGGCCTCGAAGCCGTAGGCGCGCTGGCCGAGATAGATCTGGTTGGTGTAGAGCTCGAGGATCTTGTCCTTGGACAGGTTGTGCTCGATCTTCATCGCCAGCATCGCTTCCGACAGCTTGCGGGTCAGCGTCTTCTCGTTCGACAGGAAGAAGTTGCGCGCCACCTGCATGGTGATGGTCGAGGCGCCTTCCTTGGCGCCGCCGGAAATGAGGTTCGATCCCGCAGCACGCAGCACGCCGAGGGTGTCGACGCCGCCGTGCGTGTAGAAGCGCTCGTCCTCGGCGGCGATGATCGCCTGCTTCATGTAGCGCGGCACCTTGTCGATCGGGGTGAAGGCACGGCGTTCCTCGCCGAATTCGCCGATCAGTGCGCCGTCCGCGGTATAGACCCGCAGCGGCAGCTTGGGCTTGTAGTCGGTCAGCGCCTCAAGCGGCGGCAGGTTGGGATAGATCAGGGCCGCCGCCAGTCCGGCCAGGGCCGTGCCGACGACGCCGAGGCTGACGACGAGCGCCAGTGCGTAATGCCACCATTTGGAAAACATCCGGTTCCTTCTGTTCAGGGACGGGGTGAAACTGAAACATCCGCGTTCATGGTGTCGGACCCGCAGGGCCCTGCAGCAAGACCGTCCCGAGCCCTGCTGTCCGTGTGTGTGTGATCCGTCGCCCGTCCAGCTCGCACGGCGGGGCTGACGAGGGTGTCGAATTCGTAACGTGGTGCCTAAAGTTTCCGACGATTATAGGCGTTAGTGGTGTTGGAAATTGGACACAGTTGTTCAACTCTTGCGGTAGGTCGAGAAAAAAACTGTTAAAAACCGTGTGTTGTTGCTAGCATCTAAAAACAATAACAAGAAAAAGCGCCAACCCACAGAAGTGTAAAGGAAAACTCTTGCACCTGAATATCAATCTGGACTGGCTGTCCGCCAAGGGCCTGCCCATCCTGGGACTCGACATCAGCACGACCGCGGTCAAGCTGGTGGAACTGTCCGATGCCGGCAAGGGGATGCTGCGGGTGGAACGCTACGTCATCGAACCCCTGCCCAAGGATGCCGTGACCGACGGCAACATCGCCAACCTCGACCAGGTCGCCGACGCCCTGCGTACAGCCTGGAAGAATCTCGGCACGCGGATCAAAAACGTCGCGCTGGCGTTGCCGTCGTCGGCCGTCATCACCAAGAAGATCCTGGCGCCGGCCAGTCTCAAGGGCATCGATCTGGAGAATCAGGTCGAAGCCGAGGCCAACCAGGTCATCCCGTTTTCGCTCGACGAAGTGAACCTCGATTTCCAGGTTCTGGGGCCTTCGCCCAGCAGCCCTGACGACGTGCAGATCCTGCTCGCCGCCGCGCGCAAGGAAAAGGTCGAAGATCGCGTCGCCGCCGTCGAGGCGGCCGGCCTCAAGGCGCTGATCATGGACGTCGAGTCCTACGCCACGCAGACCGCCTACGAACAGATCGCCCACCTGCTGCCGAACAGCGGGGCCGGGTTGACGGTGGCGATCATCGACGTCGGCGCGCAGAACATGCACATCAACATCCTCAACGACAACGAGTCGGTCTACCTGCGCGAACACGGCTTCGGCGGCAACCAGCTCAACAACGAGATCTCCCGCCGCTACGGCATGACCAGCGAAGAGGCGGAAAACGCCAAGCGCAAGGGCACGCTGCCGGAAAGCTACGACGTCGAAGTGCTGCAGCCCTACAGCGAAACCCTGGCGATGGAAATCGGCCGCGCACTGCAACTCTTCACGACCTCCACCCAGTACCGCAAGGTCGACCAGATCCTGCTGGCAGGTGGCGGCGCCATGATTCCCGGCATCGATGACGTGGTCGCCCAGCGTACCGGCACGCCGACGATGGTCGTCAACCCGTTTGCCAACATGGCAGTCAGCCCCAAGATCCGGCCTCAGGCATTGACCGCCGATGCGCCTTCCCTGTTTGTCGCTTGCGGCCTCGCCATGCGGAGGTTCGATTCCCAATGATCCGCATCAACCTGCTCCCCCACCGTGAACTGGCGCGCGCCGCGCGGCGCCGTCAGTTCAACATCCTGCTCGGCATCGCAGTCGCGGCTGGCGTCGTCACCGTGGTCCTCGGGCACAGCGTGATCGCTGCGCGGCAGTCGGCACAGGACGCGCGCAACGCCTTCCTCGAACAGGAAATCGCCAAGCTCGACAACCAGATCGGCGAGATCAAGAAAATCCGCGAGCAGACGCAGGCGCTGCTGGAGCGCAAGCAGGTCGTCGAGACCCTGCAATCCAACCGCACCGAAGTCGTGCATCTGTTCGATCAGATGATCCGCCTGCTGCCTGATGGCCTTTACCTGAAGTCCTTCAAGCAGGAGGGCGATGTCGTCACCATCAGCGGTTATACGCAATCGAGCGCGCGCGTCTCCACCCTGATGCGCAACCTGGATGATTCGCCGTGGTTCGAATCGGCCAGCCTGGTCGAAATCAAGGCGGCCACCGTGAACAACCTGCGTGCCAATGAATTCATGCTGACGGTCAAGCAGACCCGCCAGCAGGCAGACGACGCGAATGACAAAGGGGGCAAGGCATGACCCTGGACGAACTCAACAAACTCGACCTGAAAACGCTGGCCGACTGGCCGTTGCCGACCAAGCTGGTGGCGCTCGCGCTGCTGGCCGTGGCGATCGTGGCGGGCGGCTGGTGGTTCGACTGGCGCAGCGGCATGGAAACCCTCGACGCGGCGAAACAGAAGGAAACCGAACTGCGCAGCGTCTTCACCACCAAGAAGAACCAGGCGATCAATCTGGATGCCTACAAGAAGCAGCTGGCCGACATCGAACAGGCGTTCGGGGCCCTGCTGAAGCAGCTGCCCAACAAGCAGGAAATGGATGCGCTGATCACCGACGTCAACCAGGCCGGCCTCGGGCGCGGGCTGCAGTTCGATCTGTTCAAGCCCGACGTCGAAACCGTCTCCGAGTTCTATGCCGAAACGCCGATTCACGTCAAAGTCACCGGCGGCTACCACGATATTGCGGCTTTCGTCAGCGACGTCTCCAAGCTGTCGCGCATCGTGACCCTGCACAACATCGTCATGGAGCCGGCCAAGGATGGCGTGCTCAACATGGACGCCACGGTCAAGACCTACCGCTACCTGGATGACGAGGAAGTGATCGCCAAGAAACAACAAGCCAAGGAGCAGCCGAAATGAAGCGCCTGGCAACCGTATTCATCATCCTGAGCCTCGGCGGCTGCGGCGATGGCGGCATGGAAGACCTGCAAGCCTTCGTGAACGAAACCGGCCGGGACATGCAGGGCAAGATCGAGCCGCTGCCCGAGGTCAAGGTGTACGAGCCGTTCACCTACAATGCCTTCGATCTGCCCGACCCGTTCAAGCCCCGGAAGCTCTCTACCGGCGGTGGAGGCGGCATGCAGCCTGATCTCACCCGCCCGAAGGAACCGCTGGAGGCTTTCTCGCTGGAAACGCTGAAGATGGTCGGCGTGCTGTCCAAGAAAGGCCAGATCCATGCCGTGATCAGGACGCCGGACAACGCGATCTACCACGTCAGGAAAGGCAATTATGTCGGCCAGAATTTTGGCCTCATCACGCAGATCGGTGACAGTGAAGTGACCTTGCGTGAAATTGTCCAGGACAGTGCCGGGGATTGGTCCGAGCGCACCAGCACCCTGATTCTGCAGGAATGAGTTGTAGTACTGAATTTCAAAGAGGCTGACATGAAAGCATTGCCGAAAATCGCCAAGAAAATGACCCGCCATCTGTTCGGGCTCGCCCTCCTCGCAGGCCTGGCACTGCCGCTCGCGGTGCGTGCGGCCGACGCGCCGCCCACCGGCAATGCAGTGCAAAGCGTCGAGACCACGACGCTTCCCGGCGGCAAGGTCGTGGTGCGCGTTACCCTCAAGAATGCGCTGGCCACCACGCCGGCCGGCTTCACCGTCGGCAACCCGCCGCGCATCGCACTGGACCTGCCCGACACCGGCAATGCGCTGGGGCGCAACACCGTCGAGGCGAACCTCGGCCCGTTGTCGAGCGTCAACGTGGTGCAGGCCGGCACGCGCACGCGCCTGGTGCTGAACCTCAACAAATCGGTCGAGTACGACACCAAGATCGACGGCAAGTCGCTGCTGGTCGCCCTTGGCGACGTCGGCGCCGGCGCCGCACCGGTCAATGTCAGCCCGCACTTTGCCGAAGCGGCCCCTGGCGCCGCGCGCCACAGCATCCGCGATGTCGATTTCCGTCGTGGCGCGGCCGGCGAGGCGCGCATCGTGACCACGCTGTCCGACGCGCAGGCCGGCATCAACATCCGCCAGCAGGCCAACGGCGTGGTCGTCGATTTCATCGGCACCGAATTGCCGCAGGCCCTGCAACGCCGCCTCGACGTCGCCGATTTCGGCACGCCGGTGCAGGTCGTCGAGACCTATACCCTGGGCGACAACACCCGCATGGTGATCCAGCCCAAGGGCGGCTGGGAATACTCCGCCTATCAGGCCGACAACAACTTCATCGTCGAGGTCAAGAAGAGCGAGGAAGGCCAGAAGAAGACCGCCGACGGCAAGATCAAGTACACCGGCGAGAAGCTCTCGCTCAACTTCCAGAACGTCGAGGTGCGCTCGGTGCTGCAGGTCATCGCCGACTTTACCGGCCTCAACATCGTCGCCAGCGACACCGTGACCGGCAATCTCACCCTGCGTCTGAAGGATGTGCCGTGGGATCAGGCGCTCGACCTCATCATGCAGACCAAGGGGCTGGACAAGCGCCAGAACGGCAATGTGATCTGGATCGCGCCCAAGGACGAACTTCTGACCAAGGAGAAGCTGGAGTTTGAGGCAAAGAAACAGGTCGCCGAACTCGAACCGTTGGTGACGGAATACATTCCGCTGAACTACATGCGGGCGGATGAAGCTCAAACCATGCTGTACGGATTCGCGGCGGGTGCCTTCCTCAAGTCTGCGGTTAACAGCTCCGTGAACTGTTCGGCGCAGGCGCAGGGTTTGGGTGGGGCAGCGGCAGCCCAAGCTTCGCAGCAAGGGCAAGGTGAAAGCGACCAGAAAATTTTGACCAAGCGTGGCCGCGCAACCTACGAGCTGAAGACCAATACGCTGATCATCACCGACACAGCGAGCAAAATCCAGGAAGTGCGCGAACTGCTGGCGCGTCTGGACGTGCCTGCCCGCCAGGTCATGATCGAGGCCCGTGTGGTCGTGGCGACCGACGGCTGGAGCCGTGACCTTGGTGCACGGCTGGGTTTCACGGCGGCCAACGATATCGGCAAGAAGAAAGTTATGGGCGGGCCGTTGGAACTGGGTGGCGCAGGGACTGGGCAAGACCTGTCCCAGGTTGTTGGTGCGGGTAATCTGGCGCTGTCGTTGCTGAACCTGGCTAATGGGAACTTGCTGAGCCTGGAACTGAGGGCGCTCGAAGCTGATAACCGTGGCAAGGTCATTTCCAATCCGCGGGTGATGACATCCAACCAGAAGCCGGCGGTGATCCTCAACGGCACGCAGATTCCCTACATCACCACGACGGTGACGAATGGGGCCGTGCAGCAAACCGTGACTTTCAAGGATGCTTTCCTGTGTCTGTTGGTCGATCCGCAGATTCTCAATAATGACTCGATTATCCTGACCGTCGAAGTCCAGAAAGATGCGGTTCGTATCGTCCCGGAAGTTGGGGAAGATATCCCGGCTATCGATACCAAGCGCGTTAAGACGCAGGTACGTGTCAACAATGGAGAAACCCTGGTTCTGGGGGGTATCTTTGACGGCAATGAAAGCACTACCGTAAACAAGGTTCCCATGCTGGGAGATGTGCCGGTTTTTGGGAATCTGTTCAAAACTACAGCCAAAACAAATACAAAAACCGAGCTGATCATCTTCCTGACGCCGCGCATCCTCGACGACCGTTTAACGCTTCGTTGATCAATGGCTAGGCAAAAAGCGCGGGCTTGGCCCGCGCTTTTTTTCGCCTGTATTTCATGCGAGCGCATCTCCGCGTTTGATTGCGCTGCGCTCAATTAGAATGGCGCCATGAGCAAACGTGACAATCTCTATCTCGTCGGGCTGATGGGGGCCGGCAAAACCACCGTGGGCCGCCTGCTGGCCAAGCATTACGGCTGTACGTTCTACGACTCCGACCATGAGATCGAGGCGCGCACCGGCGTGAAAATTCCGGTCATTTTCGAAATCGAAGGTGAGGCCGGTTTTCGCAAACGTGAGGAAGCCATGATTGCGGAATTGACGGCGTTGTCGGGCATCGTGCTGGCCACCGGCGGGGGGGCTGTCCTGTCGGCCGCCAACCGCGAACAGCTGCGGAAGAACGGGGTGGTGATCTATTTGCGCGGCTCGCCCGAGCATCTGCATGAACGCACGCGCAGCGACCGCAACCGGCCGTTGCTGCAGACCGGGGATCCTCTGGCCAGGCTGCGCGAACTGTACAGCCAGCGCGATCCCCTGTATCGCGAGGTGGCCGATATCGTGGTGGATACGGGGCGACAAAGCGTGTCCGGCATGACACGGGTGCTGTACGGCAAGCTGGATCTGCTGAAGAGTGGCCTGCCGTCACACGACGCGGGGAGCTGAATGCGGCAGGCCGCCTGCGCAGCGCTGTTCTGCCTGATTGCGGGCGCGACTGTGGCGGCAGACTATCAGGCCGGCCCGGAGGACTATCGCGATCGGGTGGGGCACCTGCAGCCGGGCGATCGTCTGCTGCTCGCGCCAGGCGAATATCGCCAGGGGCTGCGGCTGCACAACCTCGCCGGCCGCAACGGGCAGCCCATCGTCATCGAGGCTGCGCATCCTGCCGCGCCGCCGCGCTTCATCGCGCAGCCGCATGCCAATACGGTGAGCCTGGCCAATGTACGCCATCTCGTGTTGCGCAATCTGGAACTCGACGGCCGCAATCTGCCCGTGGACGCGATCAAGGCGGAGGGGTACAGCCAATATGCCGATTTCATCACGCTGGAGCGGTTGTACATCCACGATCATGCTGCGTCGCAGCAGAATGTGGGCATCTCGACCAAGTGCCCGGCTTTCGGCTGGGCGGTACGGGGCAACCGCATCGAACGTGTCGGCACGGGCATGTATTTCGGGGATTCCGATGGTTCGGATCCCTTCGTCGCGGGGGTCATCGAGGACAACCGCGTGAGCGACACGCTCGGCTACAACCTGCAGATCAAGCACCATCAGACCCGCCCGGCAGGGATGCCGGAAGCGGGTCGGCGGCACGACACCCTGATCCGGCGCAATCTCTTCTCGCGCGACGGCGTCGTCGTCGGACCGCATCCGCGGCCCAACGTGTTGCTCGGGCATGTGCCGCGAACGGGCGTCGGCAGCGGCGACCGCTTTCTCGTCTACCAGAACGTTTTCTACCAGAACCCCGCCGAAGCCTTGCTGCAGGCCGAGGGCAATCTGGTCGTGTTCGCCAATCTCTTCGTCAACCGCCATGGCGACGCAATCCACATCCAGCCGCATAACGACGTGCCGCGGGCCGTGTTCGTCTTCAACAACACCGTGCTGGCGCAGGGCGAAGGCATTGCAATCCGGAACCGCGAGGCCCCCGCGTGGCCGCAGCAGGTTTTCGCCAACATGGTGTTTGCCGGAAGGCCGCTCACGGGCGGGCAGGCCGCGGGCAATCTGCTGGCAGGGTATGATGGGGCGGCCCGTTTTCTGCGGGCGCCCGACAAGCCGTCGCTACATGCAATGGATCCTGCTCCCCGTCGTGTCATGCGGTATCGCGCCATCCAGCCCTGGCCCGAACTGCCTGCGCCGCCGGACGGGCTGGACGGCCACCCGCTGGTGCCGGGCGAGATCGGTGCGGTGACTTCCGCCGCGACAGGGCAACTGCAATGGCCCGGGGAACAGCCGTGAACACGAACGCCGGGAAGATGCTGTCCACCCGTCTGCCGCGTCGCCTGCTTGCCCTTGCGCTCGCCCTGTTCGGTTGCGTCCTGTGGGCAGACTACCCGGCGTTCAAACCCTTGCTGGCCGGCTTCCTGCTGGCCTACTGCGCGCTCCTGCTGCGCTGGCCCCTGCTGTGGCTGGCCGTGTTGCCCGCCTGCGTTCCGCTCCTGCAGCTGGCCCACTGGAGCGGGCGCCTGTTCCTGGAAGACCTCGACATCGTGTTCGTGTTCACGCTGGCCGTGCTGCTCTGGCAGGTCCCGTCTGGGCCGCGGTCGACACGCCTGCCGATCGGCATCCATCTCGTGGCACTGGCGCTGGCGGGGTCGTATCTGGCGAGCCTGGCGATCGGGTTGATGCCGTGGCCGGACTGGCGCGCCCCCGATTTCCTGGCCAGTTTCGTCAGCCAGGCCAATGCGTTGCGGCTGTTCAAGGGCTTTTTCTGGGCCATGCTGTTTTCGCCCTTCGTGCTGCGCGCGTTCCACGAACAGCCCGAGGCCGCGCGCAAAATGGTGATCGCCGGCATGGTGGCCGGCGGGCTCGCCATCGGCGTGATGGCGTTGTGGGAACGCGGTATCTGGCAGGCGCTGCTCTATGGGCGCAATCGCTACGAACTCCTCGGCCCGCTGCTCGATTTCTCCACGCCATACCGCATCACCGGCACCTTCGCCGAGATGCATACCGGCGGCGAAGCCATCGACGGCTATCTCGGCCTGGCGTGGCCGCTGATGGTGCTGGCGCTCGCACTTTCGCGCAGGCCCTGGGCGCTGCTGCTGTCCAGTCTGGCATTGGGGCTGGTGATCTACAGCCTGGTCACCACGTTCTCGCGCGGCCTGTATTTCTCGCTTGCGGTGGCGGGCGCGGTCTGGCTGTTCGGCCTGCTGCGCGTGTTGCAAGCTGGCGAGCGCAGCGGGAAAGCGCTGCGCATCGGCCCGCTGCTGCTCGCGCTCGTCGGCGCGTCGCTGCTCATGGGCTACGGCTACAGCCGGGGCGGGACACTGAGTCTGGCGGCTGCGCTGCTGATGTTCTGCCTGACGGCGTGGCTGGCCTGGCGGCCGATCGCGCGCAGCGTCGACGCGGCCGTGATCGTGACGGCGCTGGGACTGTGCATCTGGGCCTCGGTCCACGGCATGGTGACGAGCAAGTGGCATCCGCTCGATGCGGGGGTGGCGATTCCGCTCGCCCTGCTGCTGATGGTGGGGGCGGGGGCGCTCGGCTACGGTACCGGTCGTTTGTTGCCGCACGGCAGCGGGCTCAAGCCGTATCTCGTGATGGCGATGGCGATGGTGGCGGGTGCGGGCACGCTGGCGCCTGCCCTGCTGGGCTACCGCATGACGGAGCGGCTGTCCGGGGTGGCGACGGATTTCTCCACCCGCACCGGGCACTGGCAGCACGCCTGGTCGCTCAAACGGGGCGATGCGCTGGACCGGATCCTGGGCATGGGCCTGGGCAGTTTCCCGCGTGAATATCACTGGGATACCGTTCACCATCCCGAGGGCAGCGGTAATTTCACGTTGTTGCGCGAGGACGGCAATACCTTTGTCCGTACCACGGGCGGCAAGGATCTGCGCCTGGGGCAGCGACTGTCCGTGGCCGCCATGCAGCCGGTGCAGTTGCGCCTGCGCGTGCGCACGCCTGCGCCCGAGGCCTTGCTGCAGTTGCGCCTGTGTCGCCGTTTCGTGATTCATCCCTCGGAATGGAATGGCCAGTGCGTCACGCTCAAACACACGCTGAAAGACACACGGGGGCAATGGCAGGAACTGGCCTTCGACTTCGATAGCGGCCAGGTCGGCGATGGCATGCAGCTGGCACGGCCGCCGCTCATGCTGGAAATCAACAACCGCCGCGAATATGGCCTGATGAACAGACCGCCTGCGGTGGTGGATCTGGACGATATCCGGCTGACGGACAGCCACGGCAGAAGCCACGTTGCCAACGGCGATTTCGAACACGGCATGGATCGCTGGCTGCCCTACTACGATTTCAACCACCTGCCGTGGCACATCAAGAATCTCTGGCTGCACCTGTATTTCGAGCAAGGCATCCTGGGAGTGTTCGCCTTTGCGGCGGCCTGGCTGACCGCGCTCGCCATCGCCTGGCGCGCCGCTGCGCGCGGCGAACTCTTCCCGGTGGGCGTGGCGGCAGCATTGACAGGCTTCGTCGCGGTGGGCACCTTCGGCTCGCCCATCGATGCGCCGCGGGTGGCCTGGCTGTATTACTTCCTGTTCTTCGTCCTGGTCGCCCAGGCGCAGGTCGCCGGCCCGGTCCGGCGCCGTGGTAGATTAAAAAAGCGTTCCTCTTCTGCACACGAAAACACGATAACAAGATGAGCCAATTCGACGTCTTCAACGGCGATGCCGACGGCATCTGCGCCCTCCATCAATTGCGTCTGGCCGAACCTCTCGAATCAGAGCTGGTCACCGGGCCCAAGCGCGACATCAGCCTGTTGAAGCGGGTCACGGCGGCGGCGGGCGACCGGATCACCGTGCTCGACATCGCGCTGTCGAAGAACCGCGAGGCGCTCGACCGCCTGCTGGAAGCGGGCGCGCAGGTACGCTATTTCGACCACCACCAGCCGGGCGACATTCCCGTGCATCCGCAGTTCGAGGCGCACATCGACACCGATGCCAATGTCTGCACCAGTCTGCTGGTGAATCGCCATCTGCAGGGCCAGCATCTGCCGTGGGCGGTGGCGGCCGCATTCGGCGACAACCTGGCCGACGCCGCGCGCCTGGCCGCCGCGCCACTGGGCTTGTCGGACAGCCAGCTCGCGCAACTGCAGTCGCTCGGCGAATGCCTCAACTACAACGGCTACGGCGAGACGCTGGACGACCTGTTTTTCGATCCGGCCGAGCTGTACCGCCAGCTGCGGTCCTATGCGGATCCCCTCGCCTTCGTCGCCGAATCGCCCGCCTATCGAACCCTGAAGGCCGGCTATCACGACGACATGGCGCGTGCCGTGGCGGTGAATGCAGCCGAGGTGCGCCCGGAGGGCCGCGTTTTCGTGCTGCCGGCCGAGAAATGGGCGCGACGGATTTCCGGCGTGTTCGGCAACCAGCTGGCGGTCGAGTCGCCCGCGCAGGCCCACGCCGTGCTCACCGCCAAGCCGGAAGGCGGCTACGTCGTCAGCGTGCGGGCTCCGCTGGCGACCAAGTCTGGCGCAGACCAGCTATGCAGCCAGTTCGAGACCGGCGGCGGCCGCAAGGGGGCGGCCGGCATCAACCATCTGCCCGAATCCGAGCTTGGCCGGTTTATTGCTACGTTCTACGCGGTCTTTGCACGGAGCTGAATGGTGAACCAACTGATCGCGCCCTACGGGGGAACGCTTGTCGAACTGATCGATCCTGCCCGGCGCGAGGCGCTCAAGCAGGAAGCCCTGGGCCTGCCCTCGCTCGACCTCGACTGGCGGCAGCAATGCGAGCTTGAAATGCTGATGACCGGCGCCTATTCGCCGCTTGCCGGCTTCATGACTCGCGCCCAATGCGAACGCGTCGAGGCGGAGATGGCGCTGGACGACGGCACGTTCTGGCCGTTGCCGGTGACGCTCGCCAGTCGCCAGAAGGCGGCAGCCGAGCTGAAGCCGGGCGACCGTGTTGCCCTGCGCGACGGCGAGGGCTACATGCTCGCCGTGCTGACCGTGAGCGACGCGTGGCAGCAGGACGAGGTCTGGCATCTGGGCGGGGCGGTCGAGGGGGCCGCGCTGCCGCCGCATCCCGATTTCGTCAGCCTGCGTGCCACGCCTGCCGAACTGCGGGCATTGCTCATCCGCCGCGGCTGGCGCCGCGTCATCGCCTGGCAGGCGCGTCAGCCGATGCACCGTGCCCAGTACGAGTTCTGCCTGAAAAGCGCGATCGACAACGAGGCCAACCTGCTGCTGCATCCGCAGGTGGGGGGCGACATCACCGAAGCGCCGGGCTACTTCGGCCTGGTGCGCAGTTTCCTAGCCGTCCGTGAGCGCTTTCCTGCCGCCACCACCCAGTTGTCACTGCTGCCGGCGCCGCCGCGCGAAGCCAGCGCGCGCGCGCTGCTGTTGCGTGCCATCGTCGCGCGCAACTACGGTTGCGGCCTGCTGATCGCGGGGGGCGAGCATCAACCCGACGGCGGCAACTGCCGCCGCGGCGAAGACCTGACCCAAAGCCACGCCGACCTGCCGGTGGCCGAACTGGCCGAAAAGCTCGGTGTGAAGCTGATCGCCTATCCACGCATGGTCTACGTGGACGATCGCGCCGAGTATCTGCCCGAGGCCGAGGCGCCTGCAGGCGCGCGCCTGCTGACCTTGTCGGGCGAGGAATTCCAGCGCCGCATGCGGCAAGGCTTGAAGATCCCCGACTGGTACAGCTTCCCCGAGGTGCTCGCCGAACTGCACCGGCAGAGCCCGCCGCGCGAACGCCAGGGCTTCACCGTGTTCTTCACCGGCCTGTCGGGCGCAGGCAAGTCGACCCTGGCGCGGGCGCTGGCCGCGCGGCTGATGGAAATGGGCGGGCGCTGCGTGACCCTGCTCGACGGCGACATCGTGCGTCGCCACCTGTCGTCCGAGCTCGGTTTCTCCAAGGCTCATCGCGACATCAACGTACGCCGCATCGGCTTCGTCGCGAGCGAGATCACCAAGAACCGCGGCATCGCCATCTGCGCGCCGATCGCGCCCTACCGCCAGACGCGCCGCGCCGTGCGCGACATGATCGAGACCGTCGGCGGCTTCGTCGAGATCCACGTCGCCACGCCCATCGCCACCTGCGAATCGCGCGACCGCAAGGGGCTCTACGCCAAGGCGCGCGCGGGCCTGATCCCGGAGTTCACCGGCGTGTCCGACCCGTATGAAGTGCCGGAGCGTCCCGAACTGGCGATCGACACGACCCATATGGGCATCGACGAGGCGGTCCAGCAGATCCTGCTGAAGCTGGAACACGAGGGCTATTTGCGCTGACTGCGCCTTGAGGCACCCGGCAGGACGCCGGACGTTTCCTCAATCCGCCGTGTAGCCGAAGTGCTCGATATACGGCTGCAGGGTTGCCAGCACCGGTGCGAAATCCTGCTCGTAGCGTTTCCAGCGGTAGCGGGCGTGCTGATAGATCGGCTGAGTGACCTGATGGTAGCTCGGTGTGTTGATGAGGCCGCGCGCCTGTGCGTGGCGGGTGTGGTCGAGCACGGCGTCATCCCATTCCATGCCCAGAAAATCCAGCAAGCGCCTCGCCTCGGGCTCGAAGTCGGCGACCAGATCCTCGTAGCGGATGCGCTGCCAGTGCACGGGTAGGCGGTCGCAGTACTCGCGCCAGCTTTCCATGACCCGCGCATAGATGTCGGCAATGCTTTCCAGGCTGGTGAATCCTGCCATGGCGTCGTTGGCGCCAAAATCCTGCATCAGGCAGCTCAGCGCGACGTCGCAGGGATGGCGCACGGCGAGGATGAAACGCGACTCGGGGAAAATCCGCCACAGCAGGGGAACGCGAACGAGGTTGAGCGGCAGCTTGTCGACCAGGCGGCAGCCGGCAGGCAGGGCTACGTGCCGCGCCGCCTCGTCCTGGTATACCTGCCGCAGATGGGCGACCTCCGCCTCGGTCAAACGATCCAAGGCGGCGCTGTCGCCGCCGCCGAGCGCCAGGAAAGCCTGTTCCACGGCTGCCGCGGCCGGCTTCTCCTGCAGCGTACGCAACCCCGGGTGGCTGTCGAGGATGCTCTCCAGCAGCGTCGTTCCGGATCGGGGGAAGCCGATCAGGAATATCGGCGACGCAGCGTCCGCGGCCGGCTCAACCGCCTCGGGGCGAACGCTCAGGTGGCGCGCCATGGCGCGGTAATGATCGACCTTTTCCAGATACCGACGACGGCGCGCACCCTCGGGGTCGACCGCGCCCGCCGTTCGGCGTTTGCCTTCGGCCAGGTGCGCCAATACCTGCGCCGTGTTGCCGAGGCGGTCATGCAGCTGGCCCAGCAGCAGGTGGATCTCGCCGCGCAGGCGATCCGGAATGGGGTGGGCGAGGGCGGCTTCGAGTCTTGCAGCGGCGTCGCTGAAGCGCTGTTCGCGGCGTTCAAGCCGGGCGGCCACCAGATTCAGGAGAGGGTGCAGCGGCGCACGCGCCAGGCCCGACGCGAGCACTTCGCGCGCAGCCTCGACCCGGCCTGTCTTTTCCAGCAGGTCGGCCTGTTTCGCTTGCACGTCCAGGGCGCCCGGGCGGATGCACAAGGCACGCTGGTAGAGCGCCAGCGCATCGTCCAACCGCTGATCCATCTCGAACAGACTGGCCAGGTTGGCGAGGACTTCGGGCGAGTCCGGGCGCAGGGCGAGGGCCTGCTCCAGTGTCATCGCCGCCTGGTCGGTCTGACCCGTCGTCAGCAGCAACGCACCCAGATCGCTCAAGGCCTCGAAGAAGCGCGGGCGTAGTGCGAGCGCGCGACGCAG
Organism: Pseudomonadota bacterium; assembly: GCA_041639215.1. Taxonomy (GTDB): domain Bacteria; phylum Pseudomonadota; class Gammaproteobacteria; order Burkholderiales; family Thiobacillaceae; genus Thiobacillus. The sequence goes on from JBEQCP010000001.1 coordinate 461,184, forward strand.
ACTGGTTTCCGCCTCGGACAGCCGCCCGGCTGCCATCAGCGCGTTGCCGAGCAGGTAGTGGGCATCGGGATAGTCGGGTTTGAGGGCCGTTGCCCGCTGGTACGCGGGCAGCGCTTCGTCCAGCCGGCCCCGGGACTGCAGGGCCGAGCCCAGGGCGTGATGGGCGAAAGCCAGATCGGGGCTCAGCAGGACCGCGCGGCGCGCGCTGCGCTCGGCTTCGTCCAGCCGGCCGAGACGGCGTGCGGTGACGCTGGATTTGACCCACGCTTCGACATCCATCGGGTCGGCCTTGCACACCCCGACATAGAGGGCCAGCGCGTCCTCCAGCCGGCCGGCGAGCGCCAGCTGGTCGGCCTTGGCCTTTTTGCCTTGGGTCAGGATGTTTTTCTTGGCCACGATGTCAGAAGCGGGGATTGACGCGATTGTACGCGCCCAAACAAAAACGGCGGCCTATCGGCCGCCGTTTCGGGAGTGCTGTCCAGCCGTGTATCAGGCAGCCTTGCGACGACGGCGCGCCGCAGCAAGACCGGCCAGACCCAGACCCACCAGGGCGAGGGAGGCGGGTTCAGGCGTCGGGTTGGGACGCTGGCCGCCGAAGCCGTCCAGGTAGACGTAGCCTGCGTGACCGCCGTACGGGCAGTCGGACGCCAGCAGGCTCAGGGTGAAGGTGTCGCCCACCATGCCGAGCGCCTGCAGGTCGATCGACTCGGTCACCCAGCCGCTGCTGAACCAGTTGCCAAAGGCGGTCCAGGTGACGCCGGTGGTGCCGCCGCCGACCGAGCCGGCCGAACTGTAGGCACGGTTCAGAACCGTCGTGCCGGTGGTTTCGTTGTACAGGGTCAGCGAGAAGTAGTCGGAATCGTCCAGGTCATGCGAGGCTTCCAGCACCGCGTTCCAGGCGAAATAGATGAACTGGTCGGTGTAGTTGGCGACCGTCTGGCTGATGGTGGACACGGACCAGTCGTTGACCGAGTCGTTCACCCGCACCGAATAGCTGCCGGTGAACACGCGGTTGGCGCCGGTGATGGGGTCCACGCCGCCGTTCATGATGGCGTTGTTGGGGGTGCCGCCCACATAGTCGGCTGCCGTCGGCAACTGGCTGCCGTCGCCCGGGAAAGTCGGGTTGGTCCAATCGCCGCCACCCTCGGTCCAGCCGCTCAGGTCGCCGGCTTCGAAGCCGCCGTTGACGAACGCGGCAGCATACGCCGAGGTGTTGAACAGGGCAGCCACCGCCACTGCCATTGCAGTTCTTTTCATCATGATCCTCTCCTTCTGTTCGGAAAAAATAAGTTGGTTCCGCGTTGCCAGATGGGTCAGCGAAGCTTGCCCACAACCAAAGCAATAGCCGTACCAAAATAAAAATAACCAATAAAATCAATCGTATGCATGGATTGCCCCCGCCTGCTGAGGGGCTGGATGTAAAAAAATCCGACTCAAAAGGAGGCCGTCAGGGAGGGGGTTGCCGAGCCGCAGGCTGGCCATTCCGCCTTGCGCGCGGTCAGGCGGCTTCAGTCCGGCGTGTAGCCGAACGCGTCGACGTAGGGGCGGAGCGATTCGGAAATGGCGCTGAATTCCGATTGATAGTGCCGCCAGCGCTCGATCGAGGAGGAATAGAGGGGCTGGGCCACCTGGTTGCGGCTGGGGCTGGCGACGAACTTGGCGGCGGCGTGGCGATGGAAATCCAGGGCGGCGGGGTCCCAGGGCAGGCCGAGGAACTCGAACAGCCGGCGATAGGTGGGTTCGAACTGCAGGACGGCATCCTCGTAGCGGAATTCGAGGCAGTCGAGCGTCATCCGCGGTTTGATGTGCATCCACCAGTGCATGACCTGGCCATAGAAATTTGCGGTTTCCTGCCAGTCCAGCAGATGAACCGTGGCGGGGGTGGGCACCATGAGCTGCATGTAGCAGCTGAGGCAGACGTCGCGCGGATCGCGCATGACGAACACCACCTTGGCGTCGGGAAAAATGCAGTTGATCAGCCCGAGATCGATGGTGTTGAGGGTGAACTTGTCGACGAACACCGGTGACGCCGGCAATTCGCCGAAGCGGGCCTGGGCCCGGTTCCAGTAGAACGCGCGCAGGTGCCGTACGCCGGCGAGGTCGAGCGTGCGCAGTTTGTCCGCCGTGCTGGACCTGGACGGGTCCATCCGGTGCAGTTCGCGGTGGACCGCCCAGATGAAATCCGTTTCGTCGGCGACGAATACGTCGGGATGCACGTCCAGCACCTCCTGGGTCAGGGTGGTGCCGGAGCGGAAGAAGCCGATCAGGAAGACCGGGGCCGGCCGGTCCTGCGCGAAATCGGCAGCCGACCAGCGTCCCATCAGCGTACGGTCGAATCCGGCCGTGTTGGACCTGATCATGTCGGGCAGCAGGGCCGCATCCGGCTGGCTGTATTCAGGCAGCGAGCGGGCCAGGGCGGCCGAGGCATGCAGGTGCGGAAATACCTGCGCGTATTCACCGAGCCGGTCGTGCACCCGCGCCAGTTCCTTGTGGGCGCGGAACGCTGTGCGGGCGTCCGGCGCCTGCGCAAGGAGTGCCTGCAGCCGTTGTCTTGCGGTTTCGTTGCGGCCGGCGTCCGCCTCCAGGCTGCCCTGCAGCACCTGCATCATGGCGTTGTCGGGGGCGAGCCGCAGGGCTTGTTCGCCCGCCTCCAGGGCCTCGGTCTTGCGGTTCAGCTGTGCGTGGCCGACGGCCAGCAGCTGAAAAGCACGGGCATTGTGGCCGTCGATCCGGACGGCACGCGAGCCGAGGTCGATCGCACCGTCGAAATCGTTCCACTGCTGCAGTTGCTGCACGATCTCGAGGACCAGACTGATGTCGCCGTCGTCCTCGGCGTTTTCCAGAAGGTATTGCCCGGCTTCGCGCAGGTGGGCGATACCTTCATGGCGCCGTCCCAGGCTGCACAGGGTCTGGCCGAGCCAGGCGCGTGCCTCGATGTCGTCGGGATCCTCAGCCACGGCCTGGTCGAAGCAGGCGGCAGCTTCCGCGAGATTGCCGGTTCGGGTGGCGGCAAAACCACGCTGCAAGGAGTTGGTCATCGTTCGGCTCGGCGGAGGTTGACGAAATTCAGGGCGCCTGGTGTTGCAATCGGCGTCAGTATGAGGAGGCCTGGCTTGCCTCGGGCCTGGGGGCGGGCGAGGAGAGCAGCGACCCCGCGATCATGCCCGCCGCGCTGGCGATCAGGCCGGCGAACTGTGGCGGCAGAGCCGCCTCGGGGGCGACGAACTCCATCGCGATCCACGCCGCCAGTCCCAGCACGATGGACAGGCCGGCACCGGCGTTGGTGGCGCGCTTCCAGTAGAGGCCCGCCACCAGCGGCACGAAGGCGCAGGCGAGCGTGACCTTGTAGGCGTTGGCGACCATCTCGTGGATGCTGGTTTCGGATTCGAGCGACCACAGCGAGTAGGCCACTACCAGAATCGTGAACAGCACGACGACCGTGCGGGTGATCCACAGCAGCTTCTTCTGGCTCATGCGGTGATGCGGCATGAATTCCTTGATGATGTTCTCCGAGATCGTCACCGACGGCGCCAGCAGGGTGCCTGAGGCGGTCGACATGATCACCGACAGCAGCGCCCCGTAGAACACGATCTGGGCGTAGAACGGCAGATGGGTCCTGACGAAGGTCGGCAGTACCAGCTGGGCGTCCTCGGCCAGCAGTTTCGTGGTCATCGCCGGATCGACCAGCGTTGCCGAATAGGTCAGGTAGATCGGCACGGCGGCGAACAGGAAGTACAGCGTGCCGCCGATGACGGTGCCCCACACCGCGATGCGCTCGGTCCTGCCCGAGTTGGATCGCTGGAACACGTCCTGCTGCGGGATCGAGCCGAGGCCCATGGTCAGCAGCCCGGCGACGAAGGTGACGATCGCCGCCCACTCCAGTGGCGGCCAGAACTGGAACTTGCCGGCGGCCGTGGCGTGTGCGATCACCGGCGCGACGCCATTCACCTCCGGCATGTCGCCGACCAGCTTGGCGATCCACAACAGGCCGACGACGATCACGGTCATCTGCACCAGCGTGGTGAGCGCCACCGACCACATGCCGCCGAACAGCGTGTAGAGCAGCACCACGGCGGCGCCGATCAGGATGCCTTCGGCCTGCGTGATGGCGCCGCTGGAGAGCACGTTGAACACCAGCCCGAGCGCGACCACCTGCGCCGACACCCAGCCCAGGTAGGACAGCGCGATCGCCGACGAGATCACCACCTCGACCGGGCGGTTGTAACGCTGGCGGAAGAAGTCGCCGAGCGTCATGAGCTTCATGCGGTACAGCGGCCGCGCGAAGAAAAGGCCGAACAGGATCAGCGCGAGCGAGGCGCCGAAGGGGTCGGAGATCGTGCCGCCGAGGTTCTCGTCGAGGAAGGTCGCGGGGATGCCGAGCACGGTCTCCGCGCCGAACCAGGTGGCGAACACCATCGCCACCACCACGACCATCGGCAGGCTGCGGCCGGCGGTGATGTAGTCGGCCGCGCTGTGGACCTTGGTCGCGGCATACAGACCGATGCCGATGGAAATGACGAGGTAGAGGATGACGAAACCGAGCAGGGTGTGATCCACGACGGAAATCCTATTTGAGCAGGTAAACGAGCATTCCGGTTGTGAGCAGCGCGAGCAGGCCGGCGATCGCGCCGAGCCAGCGGTTGCGCGCCTGCTGTTGGCGCAGCATCAGGGTGAGGCCGGCCTCGAGCTGGGCCAGGCGGTTTTCGTTCAGTGCGTGATGCGCCAGGCGCGGCAATTGTGGCAAGAGCGCTGCCCATTTCGGCGCCTCGGTCTGCAGGTTTTTCGCCAGCGCGCGCCATCCGACCTGCTCGTTCATCCAGCGCTCGAGGAAAGGCTTGGCGGTCTTCCACAGATCAAGGTCGGGATCGAGCTGGCGGCCAAGGCCCTCGATGTTGAGCAGCGTCTTCTGCAGCAGGACCAGCTGCGGCTGGATTTCCACGTTGAAGCGGCGCGAGGCCTGGAACAGCTGCAAGAGCACGCGGCCGAACGAGATTTCCTTCAACGGGCGGTCGAATACCGGCTCGCACACGGCGCGCACCGCGGCCTCGAGTTCGTCGACGCGGGTGTCGGCCGGCACCCAGCCGGATTCCAGGTGCGCCAGCGCCACCCCCTTGTAGTCGCGGCGGAAGAAGGCGAGGAAGTTGCGCGCGAGGTATTGCTTGTCGACCTCGGTGAGCGTGCCCATGATGCCGAAGTCGAGCGCGATGTACTGCTCCGAGCCGGGCCGCACGAGGATGTTGCCGGGGTGCATGTCGGCGTGGAAGAAGCCGTCGCGGAACACCTGGGTGAAGAAGATCTCGACCCCGGTGGCGGCGAGCTTCGGGATGTCGACGCCGGATTCGCGCAGGCGTTCGATCTGGCTCACCGGGATGCCGTCCATGCGGTCCATCACCATCACGCTCTTGTCGCAGTAGTCCCAGTACACCTCGGGCACCAGCAACAGCGGCGAATCCTTGAAGTTGCGCCGCAGTTGCGAGCAGTTGGCGGCCTCGCGCATCAGGTCGAGCTCGTCTTCCAGGTGCTTTTCGAACTCGGCGACGACTTCGCGCGGGCGCAGCCGGCGGCCGTCGGCGAAGAGCTTTTCGATGAGGCCGGCGGCGGCATGGAGTAGCGAAACGTCGTGCGCGATCACCGGCGCGATGCCGGGACGCAGCACCTTGACTGCGACCGCGGTGCCGTCCATCAGGCGCGCGAAGTGCACCTGTGCGACCGAGGCCGAGGCCACCGGGGTGGCGTCGAATTCCGCGAAGACCTCGGCAAGCGGCTTCTTGTAGGCCGCTTCCAGCGTCGCGATCGCCTCGCCGGACGGGAAGGGCGGCACGCGGTCCTGCAGCAGGGCGAGCTCGTCCGCGATGTCGAGCGGCACCAGGTCGCGGCGGGTGGAGAGCATCTGGCCGAACTTGACGAAGATCGGCCCCAGCGCTTCCAGCGCACGGCGCAGGCGTACGCCGCGCGGCTCGGTCAGCGGGCGCCAGAACAGCGCAAAACGCACCAGCCAGCGCAGCGGACGCACCCGCTCGTGGCCGAGAAAGAATTCTTCCAGCCCGAAGCGCAGGCCGACGATGAGGATGCGGGCGAGGCGCAGCAGCTTCATGCGTCGTGTTTTTCCAGCTGCCCGAGGCGCGCTGCCAGCCGTGCGACGTCGTCGGCGAGCGTGTCGACGGCGCGGTTGAAGCGGTCGACATCGATCTGGCGCGCCATCATCTCGGCTTCCTCGACCACGTATTCGCTCGCGTTGACGCCCAACGCAGACGCGGCCTGCCTGAGGCCGGCGAGGGCATCGCGGCCCAGCGCATGCAGGCGGTGCGCGGCGACGTCACCGATCAGCGGCGCGAGGTCGGCTTCGACATCCCATTCGAGCTGCCTGAACACGCGATCGAGCGTGGCGAGCAGGGCCGGGTCGCCGCTGTAGTCGGCCAGCCGCAGCGCGTCGCGGCCGAAGAAGGGCAGGCGGGCGACGAGTGCGGCGGTGGGGCGGATGACGGCGTCGGGGATGTCGATCACGGCTTCGGAGAAGCAGCCGTCTTCGGCGATGCGGAAATCGAGCTGCTTCAGCGCGAGGTCGAAGCGCACGCTCATGCCGGCGTGCCGCAGCAGCGCCTCGGATGCGCCGGGCGTCTGCCGCAGCAGGTGGTTGAGGCTGCGCTCGGCGAGGCCTTCAGCGATCAAATCTTGAAGCCCTTGTGCAAGGCCACCACGCCGGCCGTCAGGTTGTGGTAGCTGACCTTGGCGAAGCCGGCCGCTTCCATCATGGCCTTCAGTTCTTCCTGCCCGGGGTGCATGCGGATCGACTCGGCGAGGTACTGGTAGCTGCCGGGGTCGTTGGCGACCAGCTTGCCCATCAGCGGCAGCAGCTTGAACGAATACAGGTCGTAGGCCGGCTCCAGCGGTTTCCATACCTTGGAAAATTCCAGCACCAGCAGCCGGCCGCCCGGCTTCAGCACGCGGTGCATTTCGGCCAGTGCCTGGTCCTTGTGCGTCATGTTCCTGAGGCCGAAGGCGACCGACACGCAGTCGAAATGATTGTCGGGGAAGGGCAGGCGTTCGCCGTCGCACTGCACGGCGGGCGGGGTGCGGCCTTCGTTCAGCATGCGGTCGCGGCCTTCGCGCAGCATCGAGAAGTTGATGTCGGTGAGCAGCACGGTGCCGGTGTCGCCGACTTCCTTCAGGAACAGCCGGGTGAGGTCGGCGGTGCCGCCGGCGACGTCGAGCACCTTCATCCCCGGGCGCAGGCCCGCCTGCGCCACGGCGAAACGCTTCCACAGACGATGCAGGCCGGCCGACATCAGGTCGTTCATGATGTCGTACTTGGCGGCGACCGAATGAAAGACCTCGGCCACTTTGGCGGCTTTCTCGGATTCGGGCACCTGCCGGTAGCCGAAATGGGTGGTTTTATCCATGGCGGAGAGGGGCTGGGTATCAGCCGGGAATTCTACCAGCGCGCGGCTGCCGGAGGTCCGGCCCGGCGCGCTGATGTCATAAATCAGTCATACTGCCGTCATAGCATGGCCACTGTCCCCATACTGCTGGAATCACCATGGCTGCCAACATTCTGCTGGTCGAAGACGAACCCGGAATCCAGGAACTGCTGAAATTCAACTTGGCGCAGGCCGGTCACCAGGTCACCGCCGCCGGCGACGCCGAACACGCGCTGCAGTTTCTCAGGAACACCCTGCCCGACGTCATCCTGCTCGACTGGATGCTGCCCGGCATGTCGGGCATCGATCTGTGCAAGCGGCTGCGCAGCGACGAACGCTACCAGCCGATCCCCATCATCATGCTGACCGCCCGCGGCGAGGAACGCGACAAGGTGCTGGGCCTGGACACCGGCGCCGACGACTACATCACCAAGCCGTTCTCGCCGCGCGAACTGGTGGCGCGCATCAAGGCCGTGCTGCGCCGCCGGGCGCCACAGATGACCGAGGAACCGGTGGAGGTCTGCGGCCTCAGGCTCGACCCCGCCAGCCATCGCGTGCAGGGTAACGGCCGGGCGCTGGAGCTCGGGCCGACCGAATTCCGCCTGCTGCACTTCTTCATGACGCATCCCGAACGGGTCTATTCGCGCACCCAGCTGCTCGACCAGGTGTGGGGCGACGACGTCTTCGTCGAAGAGCGCACGGTCGACGTCCATATCCGCCGTCTGCGTCTGGCGCTCGAACCCTCGAGCCACGACGCGCTGATCCAGACCGTGCGCGGCGCGGGCTACCGCTTTTCGGCCGAAGTGGGATAATCCGCCTACCTTGGTTTCGTTGGTGGCAGGCATGGGTTTCTGGTGGCGTCCGCTCAGTGTGCTGGCCAGCGTGTTGCTGGTGGCCCTGTTCCTGTGGGCAGGCTGGGGCTGGGTGGCGGCGCTGGGCTTCCTCGCCGGCATCCAGGCTTTCGTCATGCTGCGCCGCCTGTGGCAGGAGTACCGCCTGTCGCGCTGGCTGGAAAACCCGGACGAAGTCGACCCGCCCGACGCCAACGGTACCTGGGGCGACATCTTCTACCGCCTGCAGAAGCTGCAGCGCCGCCAGCGCGCCAGCCGCAGCGAGCTGTCCAACGCGCTCGAGCAGTTCGAACACGCCGCACAGGCCATGCCCGACGCCATGGTCATCCTCAACAACAACGAACAGATCGACTGGTGCAATCCCGCCTCACGCACCTACATGGGGCTGGACTGCGAGCGCGACCGCGGCCAGTTTCTGCGCTACCTGATGCGGCAGGCGCATTTCCTGGAATTCCTCGATGCCGCCGACTATTCTCGCCGCCTGATGTGCAAGTCGCCGGTCAATCGCGAAATCACGCTGTCGGTGCAGCTGGTGCCCTTCGGCGTCGGCAAGAAACTGCTGATCGCGCGCGACATCACCGACCTCGAACGCGTCGATGCGATGCGGCGCGATTTCATCGCCAACGTCTCGCACGAACTGCGCACGCCGCTGACGGTGGTCGGCGGCTTCGTCGAGACCCTGGCCGACGCGCCCGGCCTGCCCGCCGCCGAGAGCCGCCGTTACTTCGACCTGATGCTCGACCACACCCGGCGCATGCAGCATCTGCTCGACGACCTGCTCACCCTGTCGCGTCTCGAAAGTGCCGATCACCAGCTCAAGGACGAAACCGTCGACGTGCCAGCGATGGCGCAGGCGCTCAAGGCCGAGGCCGAATCGCTGAGTCGTGGCCGCCACCGCATCCGGCTGCAGCTCGAAAGCGAAGCATCGCTCAAGGGTAATCTGCAGGAAATCCGCAGTGCGCTCGGCAACCTGGTCTCGAACGCGGTGCGCTACACGCCGGAAGACGGCGAGATCACGCTGGCCTGGCGCGAGCGCAACGGCGAGGGCGTGTTCGCCGTGACCGACACCGGCGAAGGCATCGCCGCCGAGCACATCCCGCGGCTCACCGAGCGCTTCTACCGTGTCGACCGCAGCCGTTCGCGCGAGACCGGCGGCACCGGGCTCGGGCTCGCCATCGTCAAACACGTGCTCACCCGCCACGGCGCCCGGCTGGATATCCAATCCGTCCCTGGCAAGGGCAGCACCTTCTCGGCCATCTTCCCCGCCCAGCGCCTGCGACAGGCGCCGGAGGGCGGCACCGTCATCCCGTTTCCCGAGCGCGGCCAAGCCGTTGGTTGAGGGCGGCGGCGAGCCGTTCCTCGAGACCTGCGGGCGCCGCGCGCGGCGTGTCCCGTTTGCGCTCGCCCCATACCGGATTCGGAAAATGCGGGTCGTCTGCATGGCGCGGGATCACGTGCCAGTGCAGATGCGGCACCACGTTGCCGAGTGAGGCGAGGTTGACCTTGTCAGGCGCTATCACCTCGCGTAGCGCGGATTCGGCGGCCAGCACAACCTGCAGCAGGCGCTGCTGCGCGGCCGGCGGCAGATCGCTCATCTCCTTAACGTGCGCCGCGAGGATCACGCGCAGGAAGCCGGGATAGTCCGGCTCGTCGGCGAGCACGACGCGGCAGAAATCGTCCTGCCAGAGTACGGTTCCGCCGGGGGTATCGCACAGGGGGCATGCAGGCATGTCGGGCTCCGCAAACAAAACGCCCCGCATCTTGCGGGGCGCGAGCGGGTCTGGCAAGACTCAGGCCGGTTTGCGGCGCACGCGCCAGCCGACCAGCCCCAGGCCGGCCAGCAGCATTGCCCATTCTGCGGGCTCGGGTACGGCCGTCACGTTGTAGGCGGCGCCGGAGGCGAAGCTGGCGGTCGCGCCTTCGGGCAGCCCGATGTTGACGAGGTTCGCGCTGTTGGAGAAATCGAGGGTGGTGGCGCCGGTGCCGTTCTTTTCGGGCGTGGTGCAGGTGCTGCCGATATCGAATGTGCAAAACGAGGTCAGCCCGTCGCCGAATAGACTCACATCAAGACCGCCGATCAGGTAAAACGCTTCGCCGTAAGTGAAGGTGAGCGTGCCGTGCAGCGTGATGCCGACGCTTTGGCCGGCGCCCGGCGTGAGAATGTGGTCAGGGGCTGGGAATGCCATGCCAGCATCACCGAGGAGTGGGTCGCCGAGCGCCGGGATGCTCGGAATCCCCCCGGTTTCCGGGCTTGTCGGATAAACCATATCGGGGAAGAGAATCGACGTATCGTTGTAGGGCGATGCGCCGACAAGATAAGTCGAAATGGCCGTCAATTCCGTGGTGTTGTTGTACCCAAGAGGCGCATTGAGCCCCCAGGGATCAGTGGCGGGAGCGGTGACGTCGATGATATTGAGTGAGTCGACGAGTTGTGTCGGATGGAGGCTGCTTGCATAAAGACCGTATGCCACGCTGCCACCGTATTGGCCGACATCCGCCATGCCGTTCAGTTGTACAGTGAAATGAAGGGTGCCTGTGCCAACGTCACCGGTGATCGTGACCTGGTCGTACCAGCCGGAAAAGCTGCCCGCGCCGAGTACGTTGCTGGGGGTCGAGCTGAGGCTGGCATATGCATGATTGCTGGCGAGGGCCGTGCTGGCCGACGCTGTATAGCCGACACCATTGATTTGCGCGGTGGCGCCAGACGTCGACGTGACATCCACCAGTGGCGTGTAGGTCGAGTTCGAATCGAATAAATCTGTGCCGATATCCGCTGCCGCCGAATACGTTGCGTACGCGGGCGGCACGCTGACGTTGAGCACGCCGTAGACGTCGACATTCGAGGTGGCGGCCCAGGCCGGGGTGATACAGGCGGTCAGCGCGGCAGCAAGTGCCGTCAGACGGATGTTCATGTTTTTCTCCTCCAAGAGCCCAACTTGTTGTTTTGACGTTGATATTGGCTCTCCGCTTCGACAGGCTATCACGCCGGCAGGCGGTGGATCAATCGCCGGCGGATGCCGTTCGTCAGCTCGCGCCGCGCCAGCGGAAGGGCGCCGCGAGGATGGCCGCGAGGCCGCGCAGCAGCAGGTGGCCGGAATCGCGGCGCGAACTGCGGGTGGCACGCAGCGCGAGGTAGAAGGCGAGCGAGAAGCTGACGGTGAGGTTGATCAGGCCGATCAGCAGAACGCCGGTCGCGGCGAGCGCGATGGCCGCGGGGGCGAGCTGCCAGTCGAGCGCCTGCCAGGCGTAGCCGAGGTTGGCGGCGGAGAAGGCGATGTGGCGGATGTCGAGCGGCAGGCCGGCGAGCTGGCCGAAGGCGCTGGTGAGGCCGAGGTAGAAACCGAAAAAAAGATTGCCGGCGATGCCGCCCCAGCGCGGCCGCAGATAGTCGACGATCGCGTTCCAGCGTCCGGTTCCAAGCAGGCGCTGCGGCAGGGCAAGGCGCTGCAGGCGTGCGGGGATGGCGTGGTAGACGCACTGGTTGTCGTAATAGCCGCTGACGATGCCGGAGAGGAACAGGCCGACGCCGGCGACGGCGGCATAGAACAGCGCCGCGCTGCCGAAGGGGTCGAGCTCGGCCAGCAGGTGCTGCGCCTTGTCGGCGCCGATGGCTGCGTGGCCGGCCGCACCGAGCGCCAGCGCGATCAGCACGGCGGTGGCGAAGGCGGCCAGCATGTTGCCGAGGATGGCCGCCGACTGCGAACGCCACACCTTGCCGGCGAAGTCGTCGAGCAGTTTCTGTTGCGCGGTCTGGCTGCGCACTTCGGCTAGGGTGCGGGCGAACAGGCTCGCAGTCATCGCCGGCTGCTTGGTGGCGATGGTCAGATGCAGCAGGTAGATCAGCACGAAGCCGAGCGCGTAGTTGAGGCTCACCAGCAGCGCCTCCTGCAGCGGGGCGAGATGCAGCGCGGTGATGCGGCTCTTCAGCAGCGCCATGCCGGCGACGAGGACACCGCCACCGGCCGCGGCCCAGAACATTTTCCTGAGTGCGGCCCAGCCCTCGGCGACGTAGTGCTCGCCGGTCTGGCTGGCGAACTGGGTGATCTGGCTGGCGAGCCGGCCGCCGGCGTCGCGCAGCAGGTTGCCGACGCCGTGGCGTTCGTCGCTTGCCTCGACCAGTTCGATGAACAGACCCGCCAGCACGGTGTGCGGCGCGTCGGTGGCGGGATCGGCGAGCGCGATCAGGGTGCGCAGGCGCGCCATCTGCTGCGTGAGGCGGGTCGACTGCAGGGTGAGCTCGACGCTGGTGCCGACTTCCGCGCTGCGACGGCGCACGCGGTCAAGCGCATCGGTGCACTGCTCGAGCAGCACGTCGATCTGCCGTGCGTCTGCGGCGACGCCGCGCAGCCAGACATCGACCTCGTGATGCAGCGCGAGGAAGGGCGAGTCGTATTCCTCCAGTGCCGGGTCGATGCGCAGCAACTCGGCGTCGAGGCCGCCGGCGGCGATGCGGTGCGCCAGCGAATTGATCGCATTGGTGAGCACGCCGGGTTCGCCGCGCCGGAACAGCTGCTGCAATTGCAGCAGGTCGCACAGGTGCACCCAGGTATCGGCCCCGACGCTGCCGACCCAGGCGCGGTCGCGCGCCGTGATCTGCTGGTCGAGCCAGTCGCGCAGGCGACCGGGATCCTGTTCCGGCGGCAGCAGCTTGAAGGCGAGGCGGCGCCGGAATTCGGCGGCGAAGGCGCGGTAAGGCAGCAGCCCCGCTTCGGTGAGCAGGCGGGTGGCTTTCTTGTCGGCGAACAGCGCGACGAGGTGGTCGCGCAGTGCCGCGATGTAGACCGGCTTCTGCTCCAGCAGCGTGATGAGCGTGCGCAGGTTGTCGTGCGCGACCGCAAGAGACTGGTTGTCGTGCGGCCGCAGGTGGAACCACAGGCGTGCCAGCAGCGCGACGTCGGCCGGCTGGGTTTCTGCCATGCGGTCCAGCGTCTGCCCGATGAAGCTGGCGCTGTGGTCCTCCAGCGCGGGGGCGTTCATCGAGGGCCTACAACAGCACCCGCTCGATGCCGCCGTTGCCGACCTGTGCGAGGTAGCTCGTCATCCAGTTCTCGCCCAGCAGCTTCTTCGCCAGCTCGATCACGATGTAATCCGGCTCGGTGCCGGTGTCGTCGCGGTAGCGCGCCAGGCCCTGCAGGCACGAGGGGCAGCTCGTCAGCAGTTTGACCGGCCCCTTGCCTTCCTGGCCGAGCGCGGCGACGCCGGCGCGGATCTCTTCTTCCTTGCGGAAGCGGATCTGGGTCGAGATATCGGGCCGGCTCACCGCCAGCGTGCCGGATTCGCCGCAGCAGCGGTCGGACAGCTTCACCGCGCCGCTGTCGGGCGAACCGCCGAGCAGCGCGTTGGCGACCTTCAGCGGTGCGTGCGTCTTCATCGGCGTGTGGCAGGGGTCGTGGTAGAGATATTTTTCGCCGCTGACGCCGTCGAGCTTCACGCCCTTCTCCATCAGGTATTCGTGGATGTCGAGCAGGCGGCAGCCGGGGAAGATCTTGCCGAATTCGTACTTCAGCAGCTGGTCCATGCAGGTGCCGCACGACACGATCACGGTCTTGATGTCGAGATAGTTGAGCGTGTTGGCGACGCGGTGGAACAGCACGCGGTTCTGCGCGGTGATCGCCTCGCCCTTGTCGGCCTGGCCGCCGGCGGTCTGCGGGTAGCCGCAGCACAGATAGCCGGGTGGCAGCACGGTCTGCACGCCGAGCTCGAACAGCATGGCCTGCGTCGCGAGGCCGACCTGCGAGAACAGCCGCTCAGAGCCGCAGCCGGGGAAGTAGAACACCGCGTCGGCATCGTCCGACAGCTTGGCCGGGTTGCGCAGGATCGGCACGATCGAGGGATCTTCCAGGCCCAGCAGCGCGCGCGAGGTCTTCTTCGGCAGCCCGCCCGGCATCGGCTTGTTGACCAGGTGGATCACCTGCGCGACGGGCTTGGGCCGGCCGAGCGTGGCAGGCGGATGCCGGGTCTGGTCCTGGATCAGGCCCATGCGCTTGAACAGCTGGTGGCCCGTCCGCTGGGCGGCATATCCCCACTCGATCAGCGGCTTCCTCAGCGCCTTGATGGTGGCGGGATCGGTCGCGTTGAGGAAGGCCATCGACGCCCAGGTGCCGGGGTTGAACTTCTTCTTGCCCTGGCGGCGCAGCATGTTGCGCATGGCGATCGAGACGTCGCCGAAATCGATGTCGACCGGGCAGGGGTTCTTGCACTTGTGGCACACCGTGCAGTGGTCGGCGACGTCGCCGAATTCGTCGAAATGCTTCAGCGACACGCCGCGGCGGGTCTGTTCCTCGTACAGGAAGGCCTCGATCAGCAGCGAGGTCGCGAGGATCTTGTTGCGCGGCGAATAGAGCAGGTTGGCGCGCGGGATGTGGGTGTTGCACACCGGCTTGCACTTGCCGCAGCGCAGGCAGTCCTTGATCGAGTCGGCGATGGCGCCGGTCTCGGACGCTTCTAGGATGATCGACTCGGCTTCCAGCAAACTAAAGGACGGCGTGTAGGCGTTGCGCAGGTCGGCGCCCACCATCAGCTTGCCCTTGTTGAAACGGCCGGTCGGGTCGACCTTCTGCTTGTACTCGGCAAAAGATGCAATCGTCGCGTCGTCGAGGAATTCCAGCTTGGTCAGACCGATGCCGTGCTCGCCGGAGATCACCCCACCGAGGTCGGTGGCGAGCTTCATGATGCGCGCCACCGCGGCGTTGGCCGACTGCAGCATCGCGTAATCGTCGGAGTTGACCGGAATGTTGGTGTGCACGTTGCCGTCACCGGCATGCATGTGCAGGGCGACGAAGACGCGGCTTTTCAGAATCTCCTTGTGGATGCGGTCGCAGGCTTCGAGGATGCGGGTGTATTCGCGGCCGACGAAGAGCTGGTGCAGTTCGCGCCGCAGTTCGCGCTTCCACGACACGCGCAGCTGCTTGTCGCGCAGCGCGGTGAAGACCGTGCCGGGGCTGCCCTCTCCCCCGGCCTCCCCGCCGCTTGCGGGGGAGGGGTGCGGCGCGTCGAGGTCGGCGAGGTAGGCGGCCCAGCGCTCACGCACGGTGGCGACGAGTTTCTGCGCCTGCGCCTGCTTCTCGGCAACCTGGGCCGGGTCGGCGACGGTGTCGTCGTCCTCCAGCAGCGGCAGCGGTGCGGCAAAGAATTCGGCGAGCGCGTCGGCGAGTTTCAGCTTGTTCGCGATCGACAGCTCGATGTTGATGCGCTCGACACCGTCGGTGTAGTCGCCCAGGCGCGGCAGCGGGATCACCACGTCCTCGTTGATCTTGAACGCATTGGTGTGTGCGGCGATGGCGGCGGTGCGGGCGCGGTCGAGCCAGAATATCCGGCGCGTCTCCGCCGATACCGCGACGAAGCCCTCGCCGCCGCGCGCATTGGCGAGCCGGACGATCTTCGACGCCGCCTCCCCGACCGCCGCCTCGTCGTCGGAGACGACGTCGATCAGCAGCACCATGTTCGGCCGGGCGCCGCGCGGCGACTTGGTCGCGTAGCCGACCGCCTTCAGGTAACGGGCGTCGAGGTGTTCGAGGCCGGCCAGCAGCACGTCGGGGTGGGCGTCGCAGTAGGCCTTGATCTCGACGATGGCAGGCGTGGCGTCGCGCGCGCTGCCGAAGAATTCGAGGCAGACGGTGCGGCCGTGCGCGGGCAGGCGGTGCAGGATGAAGCGCGCCGAGGTGATGAGGCCGTCGCAGCCTTCCTTCTGGATGCCGGGCAGGCCGGCGAGGAACTTGTCGGTGACGTCCTTGCCGAGCCCGATCTTGCGGAAGCGGCTGCCGGGGATGGTGAGAATCTCCGGCGAGCCCTTCGGTGTCCTGCCGTCGGCAGCAAAGCGGCGGATCTCGAAGGTCGCCGAGGACGCGTCGTGGATCTTGCCGAGGTTGTGGTTCAGCCGCGTGACTTCGAGCCAGTCGGCGTCCGGCGTCACCATCTTCCACGACACCAGGTTGTCGAGCGCGGTGCCCCACAGCACGGCCTTCTTGCCGCCGGCGTTCATCGACACGTTGCCGCCGATGGTCGAGGCGTCGGCCGAGGTCGGGTCGACCGCGAACACCAGACCGGCAGCGTCGGCCGCTTCCATCACGCGCTTGGTGACGACGCCGGCGCCGCAGTGGATGGTCGGCACGTCGAATTCCACCCCGGGCAGCGAGCGCATTTCCACTGCACTCATCGCCTCGAGCTTTTCGGTATTGATGACGGCGGCCTGGTCGGTGAGCGGCACCGCGCCGCCGGTGTAGCCGGTGCCGCCGCCGCGCGGGATGATGGTCAGGCCAAGGTCGACCAGGCCGGCCACCAGTGCGGCCATTTCGGCCTCGGTGTCCGGGGTCAGCACGACGAAGGGGTATTCGACTCGCCAGTCGGTCGCGTCCGTGACATGAGACACGCGCGCCAGGCCGTCGAAGGCGATGTTGTCGCGGCGGGTCGCGCCGGCCAGTCGGCGCAGGATGCGTGCGCGCAGGTTCGCGGTGTCGGCGAACCAGGCTTCGAACTCGCGCACCGCGCGGCCGGCCGCGGCCAGAAGCTGCCCGACCAGTTCGTTGCCCTGACGCCGCACCTCGATCTCGTGCAGCCGATGCCGCAGCGCGTCGACCAGCATGCGCCGGCGCTTCGGGTTGGCGAGCAGGTCATCCTCGAGGTAGGGGTTGCGCCGCACCACCCAGATGTCGCCCAGTACCTCGAACAGCATGCGTGCCGAGCGGCCGGTCCTGCGTTCGCCGCGCAGCGTGTTCAGCACGTCCCAGGCGTCGGTGCCGAGCAGCCGGATGACGATCTCGCGGTCGGAGAACGAGGTGTAGTTGTAGGGGATTTCGCGCAGGCGTGCGGTCATGGGCGGGGTGGTGCTGCAAAAGCCGTATTTTACGGGATATGCGCCCCGCACGGCAGCGTCTACAATCGCGCAAAACCATAAACTGCTCAGGGAAACCGCCGTGGCCTCCGTCTATGACTTGAAACCGCGCTTCCAGGCGCTGCTGCGCCCGCTGGTCGGCAGGCTCGCGCGCCGCGGCGTGACGGCGAACCAGGTGACGATCGCCGCCGTGCTGCTGTCGTTCGGCGGCGGCGGGCTGATCGCGTGGCGGCCGTTCGAGACCTGGCCGCTGCTGCTCCTGCCGCTGGTCCTGCTGGCGCGCATGGGGCTCAACGCGATCGACGGCATGCTGGCGCGCGAGCACGGCCAGCAGTCGAAGCTCGGCGCGATCCTCAACGAACTCGGCGACGTGCTGTCCGACACCGCGCTGTATCTGCCGCTCGCCTGGGTGCCGATGGTTTACGTGCCGCTGATCGAGGGCATCGTGGTGCTGGCGGTGATGTCGGAAATGACCGGCGTGGTCGCGGTGCAGATCGGCGCGCGCCGCCAGTACCAGGGGCCGATGGGCAAGAGCGACCGCGCGCTGTGGTTCGGCGCGCTCGGCCTGGTGCTGGGCCTCGGGGTGGAGCCCGGCAACTGGATCAACTGGGGGCTGGGCGTGATGCTGGCGCTGCTGGCCGTGACCATCGTCAACCGCGCGCGCGGGGCATTGAAGGAGGCGCATGCCGCCTAATCTCGCCGCCGCGCTCTACGGCATCCTCGCCCTGCTGGTGCTGGGCACGCTC
The DNA here is from genome assembly GCA_041639215.1 of Pseudomonadota bacterium. Taxonomy (GTDB): domain Bacteria; phylum Pseudomonadota; class Gammaproteobacteria; order Burkholderiales; family Thiobacillaceae; genus Thiobacillus. Next base: position 479,029 of record JBEQCP010000001.1, read on the forward strand.
ATCATCGGGCTGAAGAAATGGCTCAGGCCGGGGCCGGGCGACCGCGAGCTGTGGCTGCGCATGCGTTCGTGGTGGGTGATGGCGGGGCTGTTCATCCTGGCCATCGCGGTCGACCGCACGCTGTCGATCGTGTTCTTCGCGCTGGTGAGCTTCCTCGCGCTGAAGGAGTATTTCAGCATCATCCCCACCCGCCGTGCCGACCGCCGCGTGCTGTTCTGGGCCTACCTCGCGATTCCCGTGCAGTACTTCTGGGTCCACGACGCCTGGTTCGGGATGTTCATCATCTTCATCCCGGTTTATTTGTTCCTGTTCATCCCGCTGAAGATGGTGATCGTCGGCGAGACGCAGGGCTTCCTCAAGGCCGCCGGAACGATCCACTGGGGACTGATGGCCACGGTGTTCTCGCTGTCGCACGCCGCCTTCCTGCTGGCGTTGCCGGACGCCGGCAACCCGGCGGCAGGCAGCGCAGGTCTGCTGCTGTTCCTGGTCTTCCTCACCCAGTTCAACGACGTCATGCAGTTCGTCTGGGGCAAGCTCGCCGGCCGCCGCAAGGTCATCCCGAAGGTCAGCCCCGGCAAGACGGTGGCGGGTTTCGTCGGCGGCGTGGCGACAACCACGTTCGTCGCCTGGCTTGCGGCGCCCTACCTTACGCCGCTCACCGGCTGGGAACCCGTCGCTGCCGGCCTCGTCATCGGCGTCGGCGGCTTCGTCGGCGACGTGACGATCTCGGCACTGAAGCGCGACCTCGGCATCAAGGACAGCGGCAGCCTCATCCCCGGCCACGGCGGCATCCTCGACCGCGTCGACAGCCTGACCTATACCGCGCCGCTGTTCTTCCACTTCGTCTATTACCTGCACTACTGACGATGCGCTGGATCCAGGCGGTGTTCTTCCTGCTGGTCGTGCGCCCTTTCCTCGCCGTCGTGCTGGGCGTCAACCTGCGCCACGCCGAGCGCCTGCCGCAGACCGGCCCGGCGATCCTCGCGGCCAACCACAACAGCCATCTCGACACCCTGCTCTTGATGAGCCTGTATCCGCTGGCGCAACTGCACCGCCTGCGACCAGTGGCGGCGGCCGATTATTTCCTGAAGAACCGCGTGGTCGCCTGGTTCGCGCTGAACGTCATGCACATCCTGCCGCTGGCGCGGCGGCCCAAACCGGGCGAGCCGCCGCTGGCGCACATCGAGGCCGCCCTGAATGCCGGCGACATCCTGATCCTGTTTCCCGAGGGCTCGCGCGGCGAACCGGAAAAACGCAGCGAGCTGAAGACCGGCATCGCCCACCTGATGGAACACGCGCCGGCCGTGCCGGTGGTGCCGATCTATCTGCACGGACTGGGCAAGGCGCTTCCCAGGGGCGACTGGTTGCCGATCCCGTTCTTCGCCGACGGCTTCGTCGGCGAGGCGCTGACCTGGCAGGGGACGCGCGTTGCGACGATGCAGGCACTGGAAGCGCGCTTCCGTCAACTGGAAGACGAAGGGCGTTTCGACGCCTGGCAATGATCGGCGTGTCGGAAACTCGTCGATCCGGCGGATTTCCCTGTTAGGCGGACTGCACTATTCATTTCGCCGCTTCCTGCGCCGTTTCAACAGGCAACACCGACGAGATCGGGGAGGCCGGCTTGCAGTGTGGTCTGAGCACCAAGCTCATCGCCTATGTCACGGCGGGCGTGTTGCTGACGTCTGCCGTCATCGGCCTGATGCGCGTCCGGAACGAACGCGGTCCCCTGAGTGCGTTGATCGACGGGGCCAGCCAGAGTATTGCCCAGGCCACGGCCGCGGGGGCGGCCGCGCTGGTCGCCGGGTACGACTACGGCAACCTGGAAATCCTCGCCCGCAACGTTTCGCGGCAGCCCCATGTCGTGCGGGTCGTCATCCGCAACGCGGACGGGCGCATCATGGTCGAGGCGAGCGCGCGCGAGGCCGATGCCCACAAGCGCTTCGCAACGCCCGTCGTCCTCAATGGCCGGCCGCTCGGGCAGGTGACGGTCGACGTTTCCACTGCGGTCCTGGAAAACGCGCTGCAGGCGATGTACTGGCGCGTATTCGTCGAGCAGCTGGCGTTCGGCGCCGTCCTCGGGCTGATCGTCTATCTGTTCACCGCCTGCGGCATCGTGTCGCCGATCCGCAGGCTGACGGCGACCATGGAGGAAACCGTCGCGCAGGGCGGCTCGTTCATCGCGCGCGATCTCGACGTGGCGAGCGCGGACGAGATCGGTCGCCTGGTCTCGGTGTTCAACACGCTCAACCAGTCGCTGGCCCGCTACCACGGCCAGCTGCAAAGCCGGATCGATCTCGCCAATCAGGAACTGCGCGACAAGAACGAGGCGTTGCACGGGCGCACCCACGAACTCGAGCATGCGCTGAAGCTGCTCGGCACCATGGCGTCGACCGACGGGTTGACCGAATTGCCGAATCGCCGCAAGTTCGATGAAACCCTGGCGCAGATGTTCCACCAGGCGACGCGTTTTGCCGAGCCGCTCACGCTGGTGCTGTTCGATGTCGACCGCTTCAAGCAGATCAACGACAGCCACGGCCACGGAGCCGGCGACGATGTGCTGCGCACCCTCGGAGCGCTGCTGCAACGGTGCGCGCGCAAATCCGACCTGCCGGCCCGGCTGGGCGGAGACGAGTTCGGCATTCTGCTGTACCACACCGATTCCAGGCAGGCGGAGCAGTTCGTCCGCAAGCTGGTGGACAGCGTGCGGACGCACGACTTCAGCTACCAGGGCGTGCGCCTGCAGGTCAGCCTGAGCGTCGGCATCGCCGAGGTCGGGCCCGCGATGAACATGCCGCAGTCGCTGTATTTCGCCGCCGACCGTGCGCTCTATGCGTCGAAGAATGGCGGGCGCGACCGGTGCACGGTGCATCCGTGTCTGACGGAGGAATGACATGAAAGCGAAAACATTCGTGCTGGCCATGCTGGCGACCGTTTGGGCCGGCCTGTCCATTCCCGATCCTGCCGCCGCGGCGGCAGCCGACCGGACTCCCAGGGTGACCATGGGGTCGGTGGCGATGGACATCCCGGTCGAGATGATCAAGCGCATGAGCGCACTGACCAACCATCTGGCGCTGCATACCAATCTCAACGTCCGCTTCCGGCCGTCGCCCAATCTCGGGTCGGCGGTCGACGATCTCGGCCGCGGCCACACGCAGATCGCCTACCTGACGCCGGTGGCCTATATCGAGGCACGCAGGAAGTACGGGGTGATCCCGCTGGTGGCGCCGACCATGCAGGGGCGGCCGCTGTTTTCGCTGGTCGTCGGCGTGAAGGCCGGTTCCGGAATCGACACGCCGGCCGAGCTCAAGGGCAGGCGCTTCGCTTTCGGCGACGAGAAGGCGCTGCTGCAGAAGGCCGCGGTCGAGTCGATGGGCGTGAAACTGACGGATTTCGCGCACTACGCCTATCTCAAGCACTACGACAACATTGCCAAGGCGGTGCTGGCCGGCGATTTCGACGGCGGCATCCTGAAGGATTCCGTCGCCGCCGATTTCCGCGACAGGGGCATCGTCGTGATCGGCAGCACTGCGCCGCTGCCGTCGTATGTCTTCGCCGTACACCCCGCCATGCCGGTCGCCGTGCGCAACGCACTGCGTGACGCCCTGCTCGCGCTGAATCGGACGAGTGCGGACGGAGCGGCGACGCTGGAGGCATTCGACAGCGCCTACGACGGGTTTACCGGGGTCGACGATGCAGCCTACGATCCGGTGCGCAAGCTGATCCAGCCTTACCAGAAATAAGCGGCGTCAGCGGAAAAGGCGGCGGGCCAGCGTGACGCCGGCCAGGACCAGTGCGCCCGCGATCATGCCCGCCACGCCGTCGACGAGCAGCGGCACGATCGTACCGAGCAGGCCGCCGATGGCGGGCAGTGTACCCACCGCGTGGGCAGCGGCTTCGATGACATGATGTGCGCCGGGCAGGCCGTGCATCAGGATGCCGCCGCCGACGAGGAACATGGCGGCAGTGCCGATCACCGACAGGCTTTTCATCATGACCGGCGCGGCGGCCAGGATGCCGCGCCCGAAGGCACGCGCGAGGGCGGCGGGGCGCTGGGTGAGGTAGAGCCCGGCATCGTCGAGCTTGACGATGCCGGCGACCAGGCCGTAGACGCCGACCGTCATCAGGATCGCGATGCCGGCGAGCACCGCGACCTGCATGCCGAACGAGGCGGCGGCGACGGTGCCCAGCGTGATGACGATGATCTCGGCCGACAGGATGAAGTCGGTGCGCACGGCCCCCTTGATCTTGTCCTGCTCCAGCGCCACCAGGTCGACGGCCGGATCGGCCAGCGCCTGTGCGAGCGCGGCGTCGTGCGCATCGGCGTCAGCCGGGTGGAGGAACTTGTGCGCCAGCTTCTCGACCCCTTCGTAGCAGAGGAAGGCGCCGCCCAGCATCAAGAGCGGCGTGATCGCCCACGGCGCCAGCGCGCTGATCGCGAGCGCGGCCGGGACGAGGATCAGCTTGTTGCGGAACGAGCCCCGGGCGACCGCCCACACCACCGGCAGCTCGCGTTCGGCCCTGACGCCTGCGACCTGCTGGGCGTTGAGCGCGAGGTCGTCGCCGAGCACGCCGCTGGTCTTCTTGGCGGCGACCTTGGTCATCAGCGACACATCGTCGAGGATGGTCGCGATGTCGTCGAGCAGCGCGAGCAGGCTGGATCCGGCCATGATTCGCGCCTCAGTCGCCGAGCTGGATCTTGCCGGCCTTCTCGGCGGCGGCGAAATCCAGCATGCGCTGGATCGAGATCGCCGCTTTCGCGCGGATGGATTCCTCGATCAGGATTTCGTTGCCGCCATGCTCCAGCACCGCGGCGAGCTTCTTCAGGCCGTTCATCGCCATCCACGGGCAGTGGGCGCACGACTGGCAGGTCGCGCCGACGCCGGCGGTCGGCGCCTCGAGCAGGATCTTGCCGGGCGCGACTTCGTGCATCTTGTGGAAGATGCCGTTGTCGGTGGCGACGATGAACTCGGGGTTGGGCAGGGTGCGCACCGCTTCGATCAGCTGGGTGGTCGAGCCGACCACGTCGGCCAGCGCGATCACCGCTTCCGGCGATTCGGGGTGCACCAGCACCGCGGCGTTCGGGTGCCCGGCGCGCAGCTTCGCGAGCGCCTCGGCCTTGAACGCCTCGTGCACCACGCACGAGCCCTGCCACAGGATCATGTCGGCACCGGTCACGCGCTGCACGTAGTCGCCGAGATGGCGGTCGGGCGCCCACACGAGCTTGTGGCCCTGGTGGTGCAGGTACTTGACGATCTTGGCGGCGATGCCGGAGGTGACGACCCAGTCGGCGCGCGCCTTCACCGCTGCGCTGGTGTTGGCGTAGACGACCGACAGGCGGTCGGGATGCGCGTCGCAGAAGGCGGCGAATTCGTCGGCCGGGCAGGCCAGGTCGAGCGAGCAGTCGGCGGCGAGGTCGGGCATGATGACCCGCTTCTCGGGATTCAGGATCTTGGACGTTTCGCCCATGAACTTGACCCCTGCGACGATCAGCGTCTTCGCCGGGTGGGCGTGGCCGAAGCGTGCCATTTCCAGCGAATCAGACACGCAGCCGCCGGTTTCCTCGGCCAGGTCCTGCAGATCGCCCGAGGTGTAGTAGTGCGCCACCAGCACCGCGTCCTGTTCCTTCATCATGCGCTTGATGCGGGCCTTCAATTCGGCGCGCTCGTCGTCGGCGAGCACTTCTTCCACCATGGGAGGTGCTTGGATCACGGGTTTCACCGGGACGGAAAAGGCAGGCTTCATCGGGCGGCTCGGGGGAAAACAGGCAAGGGTTGGCAAGTATAGCGCCGCACGGCGGGCGATTTCACGCGTGTGTTCCAAGGGGGGCGGCAGGGCGTGGGACGCGTTCCCGGCACCCCCTCCCGGTGCAACCCCGGCTACCCCCCTGGTGACAAGTGCCGTATCCTTGCGCCCCTATGCAACAGCTGCTTCTCGACATCCGTCCGCCCTCGCAGCCCGAACTCGCCCGTTTCGTGGTCGGGCGCAATGTCGAGCTGATGACCCAGCTCGACGCCATGCTCGCCGGCAGCGCCAGCGAACGCATGGTGTATGTGTGGGGTGCGCCGGGCAGCGGCAAGAGCTATCTGCTGGCAGCCTGGGCGCAAGCCTGCGCGGCGCGCGGGCTGACGGTCGACACGAGCGGGCTGCAGGCGGCGCAGGTGGTGGTCGCCGATCAGGTGGAAGGCTGGAACGAGGCACAGCAGCATGCGGGCTTTGCTGCCTTCAACCGGGTGCGCGAGGCGGGCGGGCTGTGGCTGGCGGCGGGGAACGTGGCACCGGCGGAGTTGCCGCTGATGCCGGAACTGAAGACCCGGCTGGGCTGGGGGCTGGTGTTCCAGCTGCACGGCCTCGACGACGCGGAAAAGCGCGCTGCCCTCGCCCAGCATGCGGAAACCCTGGGGTTCCGGCTGGAGCCCCAGGTGGCGGACTATCTTCTGAATCACACCGCGCGCGACATGCAGAGCCTGTTGCGGGTGCTGGAGGCGCTCGACCGCTTCAGTCTGGAAACGCGGCGTCCGATCACGCTGCCGCTGCTGCGGCAGCTGCTGGCGGAAAAGCCCTGATCAGGCCTGGCCCTGCTGCGCCTGCTGCTCGGCGATGTCCTTGTGGACCTGCGCCATGTCCAGGCCCATCACCTGCTCGATCAGCGAATCCAGTGCATTGGCGGGCAGCGAGCCGGCCTCGGAATAGAGGATGACCTGCTCGCGGAATACCATCAGCGTGGGGATGGAGCGGATCTGGAAGTAACCGGCCAGTTCCTGCTCGACCTCGGTATTGACCTTGGCGAACACGATGTTGGCGTGCTTCTCGGACGTTGCCTCGAAGACCGGCGCAAAGCCGCGGCAGGGGCCGCACCACGGCGCCCAGAAGTCGACGATGACGACGTCGTTGCCGTTGATGGTGGATTCGAAGTTGTCCTTGGTGAGTTCGATGACAGCCATGCTGGTTCCCGCAAAGTGTGTGTAATAAAAAGGCGCGAGGGACGAGTCCGTCGCGCCTAGTGCCACCCTATCACGGATGGCGGGCCTCCGACAATGCGGAGGTTGCTTGTGGGGTAGCCCAAGCCTGGCTGCTCGCTACCCGGGGTCCAGTCGAAGCCGACTGGCCTGAAACTATTTGGCGAAAGCCTGGTTGAAGAGGCCGCGCTTCTGGGTGCCGGGCTGGGCGCCGCGCACCATGTTCTGGTTGTGCTTGAGGTTGCTGCGTACTTCGGCGCGGTTGACCGCCATGATGAGTTCCGTGGCGAGGACGCGTGCCTGATGCGGAGTCAGGTTGAGTTCGCACCCGTGCGCCTGGAGCGCAAGCACCACGCGGTCACGGCCGTTGACATCTTCCTGGAGGGTGATGTCGAGCGCGTTTCCGGGTTCCAGTTCGATCATGTCGGTGTCTCCTTGTTCTGCCTGTGCAAGGAATCCAGCAGGGTTCATGCCAATCTCCAGAGTGTGCCCGGCGGCGTGGAAAGTCCCATTAAATCAGGCGGGTTTGACCGCTTGATGAAGGCCGCTGTCGCCCCGTGCTGACGAGGCTTCGTCAGCACGAGGGGCGAGTTCGTCAGTTGGATGGGGTGGACCGCCTGCCGGGAGAAAGCAAGGCCGGTGCGAAACAAAAGCGGCGGGCCGAAGTCCACTCGGCATGGGATGTGTAAGGATTGCACGTGCGATCCGACTGTCCCGATGTCACCTCCGAACAATGGGAATGCAGCCATGCCGATACGCCGACCCGACGACATCCTGTCGTCCGAAATCACGCCGCCCGAGATCTACCGTGAGCGCCGTCGCTTCATGCTGGGCATGGGCGCACTGGCGGCCGGCACGGCGCTGGGAACCGTGCCCGATGCCGGGGCGGGGACGAAGCTGGCCGGCGTGCGTGCCGGCGTCCATACGCTCGATGAAGCGAAGACACCCTACCGGGAAGTCACCACCTACAACAATTTCTACGAATTCGGCACCGGCAAGCGTGATCCGGCAGAGCGGGCCGGCAGCCTGAAGACGCGGCCGTGGACGGTCGCGATCGAGGGCGAGGTGCGCCGACCGGGCGTCTACGACATCGACACCCTGCTGAAACTCGCGCCGCTGGAGGAGCGTGTGTATCGCATGCGTTGCGTCGAAGGCTGGTCGATGGTGATTCCGTGGGTGGGCTTTCCCTTGCGCGAACTCATCCGGCGTGTCGAACCTACCGGCAAGGCGAAATACGTCGAGTTCGTCACCCTGAACGATCCCGCGCAAATGCCGGGGCTGCGGCGAGCCGTTCTCGATTGGCCGTATGTCGAGGGATTGCGCATGGACGAGGCGATGCATCCGTTGACGATTCTTGCCGTCGGCCTCTACGGCGAGGTGCTGCCCAATCAGAACGGTGCGCCGGTCCGGCTCGTGGTGCCATGGAAGTATGGGTTCAAGAGTGCCAAGTCCATCGTCAGGATCCGTTTCGTCGAGAAGCAGCCGATCACTGCCTGGATGGCTGCCGCGCCGCAGGAATACGGCTTCTACTCCAACGTCAATCCGAACGTCGACCACCCGCGCTGGAGCCAGGCGAAGGAACGTCGCATCGGAGAATTCCTCAAGCGTGACACGCTGATGTTCAACGGCTACGGCGACCAGGTCGCCCAACTCTATCGCGGCATGGACCTGAAGCGGTTCTTCTGATGGGCGGGCTCGTGCGCAATCCCAAATTCTGGATTGCCGGCTTGTGCCTGCTGCCGCTGGTCCGGCTGGTCGTGCTCGGCGCGACGGGCGGGCTGGGGGCGAACCCGATCGAGTTCGTCACCCGCTCGACCGGCACCTGGACCCTGGTAGGCCTGCTGATGACCTTGTCCGTCACGCCGCTGCGCAGGCTGAGCGGCAATGCCGGCCTGCTGCGCTACCGGCGCATGCTGGGGTTGTTCGCCTTCTTTTACGCCTGCCTGCATTTCGTCACCTACCTCTGGCTCGACCAGTTCTTCGACCGGGCTGCCATCGCCCGGGACATCGTCAAGCGTCCCTTCGTTACCGTCGGCTTTGCCGCTTTCGTGCTGCTGATCCCGCTCGCGGCGACCTCGAATCAGGCCATGATGCGCCGCCTGGGCCGCAACTGGCAGCGCGTTCACCGGATGATCTATCCGATCGCCCTGCTGGGCGTGATCCATTATCTGTGGCTGGTGAAGAAGGACATGACGCAACCGCTGATCTATGGCGGCGTGCTCATCGTGCTGCTGGCAGTCCGGCTGCCGTGGGGGAGGGCAATGTTGCAGGCGGTGTGCAACCGTCTTGTGCCGCGTGCTCCTGAAACCGCAGAAGCGGGAACGGGGCAATAAAAAACGGGGGCGGATGCCCCCGTTTCAGATTGGGCAATGCCCGACCTGTTTAGAGCCCGAAAGGCTTGATGACCGGTACCGCCGGTGCGGGAGCCGGTGCGGCTGCGGGTGCAGGCGCAGGCTTCGCGGGAGCAGCCTTCTTCGCAGCAGGCTTCCTCGCCGGGGCTGCTTTCTTGGCAACCGGCTTGGCAGCAGGTTTCTTCGCAGCAGGCTTCTTGGCCGGAGCGGCTTTCTTGGCAGCCGGCTTGGCAGCAGGTTTCTTCGCAACCGGCTTCTTGGCCGGAGCAGCCTTCTTGGCTACGGGCTTCTTGGCGACGGCTGCCTTTTTGGCCGGAGCGGCTTTCTTGGCTACGGGCTTCTTGGCGACGGCTGCCTTTTTGGCCGGAGCGGCTTTCTTGGCTACGGGCTTCTTGGCGACGGTTGCCTTTTTGGCCGGTGCGGCTTTCTTGGCTACGGGCTTCTTGGCGACGGCTGCCTTTTTGGCCGGAGCGGCTTTCTTGGCTACGGGCTTCTTGGCGACGGTTGCCTTTTTGGCCGGAGCGGCTTTCTTGGCTACGGGCTTCTTGGCGACGGTTGCCTTTTTGGCCGGTGCAGCTTTCTTGGCTACGGGCTTCTTGGCGACGGTTGCCTTTTTGGCCGGTGCAGCTTTCTTGGCTACGGGCTTCTTGGCGGGCGCTGCCTTTTTGGCGGCGGGTTTGGCTGCCGCCTTCTTGGCCGCCGGTTTGGCGGCGGGTTTCTTCACTGTTGCCATCTGTCACTCCTTAGAAGTTGAACAATCACTTATCACTACAGCTTGAAGCCACGTGCAGTCAGATTTTGCACTTCCAAAGCGTGGTACCGTCAGGCGACCGATCTGCCCGAAACCCGCTTGAGACGGGCGATACCGAGGCTCCGCTTGGTGAGCCTCATTCTAGTTACTTTTCCCGGGGGTTCAACGAATAGTCAAGTTCACACGGAAATAATCCGGTGAAAAATGTAGCGGTCAAGCAAAATGTATCGTGCCGATACTAAAAACCGGATTTTAATGGCTTGGGTGACTTTCCATGAAAGTCATGAAACAAGCCGTTCTCCAGCCATCAGGGCGCTCAGCGTTTCACGCTCTCGAATCAGATGGATTTCATTCTTGTCGACAAGAATTTCAGCTGCGCGCGGCCGCGAATTGTAGTTGGAAGCCATGCTCATGCCGTAGGCACCGGCCGAAAGCAGCGCCAGCAGGTCGCCTTCCGTGATCGCCAGATCGCGCGCAAAGCCAAGAAAATCGCCGGTTTCGCAGATCGGGCCGACGATGTCGTAGCGCTGTGCTGGCATGTTTCTTTCGTCCACGGCGACGATCTCGTGATAGGCCTCGTAGAGTGCAGGGCGCATCAGGTCGTTCATCGCGGCGTCGACGATGGCGAAATTCTTGTCCTCGCCCGGCTTCAGGTATTCGACGCGAGCCAGCAGCAGACCGGCGTTTCCGACCAGTGAGCGGCCCGGTTCAAGCAGCAGTTTCTCGCGGCGGCCGGCGAATTTCTGCGCCAGCACACGGCCGTAGGCGGTGAGGTCGGGCGGCGTCTCGTCGCGGTAGCGGATGCCGACACCGCCGCCGAGGTCGATGTGATGCAGCGCGATGCCTTCGGCTGCGAGGGTGTCGACCAGTGCCAGCACACGGTCGGCGGCGTCGGCAAGCGGCGAAAGGTCGGTCAGCTGCGAGCCGATATGGCAGTCGATACCGGTGAGTTTCAAATTGGGCAGGCTGGCGGCGAGGCGGTACAGCCCGAGGGCGTCGGCGATCGGCACGCCGAACTTGTTTTCCTTGAGCCCGGTGGAGATGTAGGGATGGGTCTTGGGGTCGACGTCGGGATTGACGCGGAACGACACCGGCGCGACCTTGCCCAGATCGCCAGCGACGCGGTCGAGGCGGTGCAGTTCGCTGGCCGACTCGACGTTGAAGCAGAGGATGCCGGCCTCGAGCGCGGCGCGCATCTCGTCCGCGGTCTTGCCGACGCCGGAGAACACCACCTTGCCGGGGTCGCCGCCGGCGGCCAGCACGCGGGCCAGTTCGCCGCCGGAGACGATGTCGAAGCCGGCACCGAGGCGGGCGAACAGATTGAGGATCGCGAGGCTGGAGTTGGCCTTGACCGCGTAGCAGATCAGGTGCGGCGTGGCGGCGAAAGCTTCGGCATACGCCCGGTAGGCGGATTCCAGCGCCTGACGGGAATAGACATACAGGGGCGTGCCGAAACGTTCGGCAAGCGAGTCCAGTGCCACGTCCTCAAGGTGGAGGCGGCCGTCGATGCGATGCAGGGTATTCAATTGGAAGTCCGTTGCGGGGCGGAAGGATTTTCGGGAAGATACAGGTCACCCTTGGAGCCGCAGGCCGAAAAACCGAGGCTGCACAGTAACAGGGACACTATATATATGGCGCGTTTCATGCGCGGAATGGTAGCACGGACCTTATGACTGAAAACGAGTTCAACCAGGCCGCCAACGCGGCGCTGACCCACATCGAAGCGGCGCTGGAAGACGCCGGGCTGGACTTCGAGACGCCCGCCGACGGCATCATCGAGGTCGAGCTGGACGACGGCAGCAAGATCATCATCAACCGCCATGGCGTCGCCCGCGAGATCTGGGTCGCGGCGCGCTCGGGCGGCTTTCACTTCCGGCCGCAGGACAACGGCTGGGTCGACACCCGGGACGGCGCGCCGCTCCACGACAAGCTGGCCGCGCTGATCGCTTCGCAGGGCGGCGTCACCGTCCGCTTCTGATTTCTTGAAGAAAAGCCAGGCGCTCACCCTGTTCGACCTGGTCGAGCGGCTGTCGCTGCTGACCCGCGCCGACCTGCGGCAGGCCGGCGCGGCGCAGGGCTTGCAGCCGGTTCACCTGCAGGTGCTGTTCTACCTCAACCAGGCCAACCGCTTTTCGAATACGCCTCAAGCCTTGACCGAGTATCTCGGTCTGACCAAGGGTACGGTGTCGCAGACCGTGCTGGTGCTGGCGCGCCGTCGCCTGATTTCGCGCTACGCCGATCCGCGCGACGGCCGCGTGGTGCGGCTGATCCTGACCGAGGGGGGGACGACGCTGCTGAAAACGCTCTCCGCCGGCGGCGCCTGGCGCGACATCGTGCAGACGGCGAGTCCGGCGCGGGTGACCTCGGCGGTGGTGGTGCTGCGCCAGGTGCTGGCGCAGGTGCAGGCACAGAGCGGCAAGCGCACCTTCGGCGTGTGCTCGACCTGCCGCCACAACCAGCGGCTGGGGCCACGCAGCTACTTCTGCGCGCTGATGCAGGAGAAGCTTTCCAGTCCCGAGGTGCGGCGGATCTGCCGCGAGCACGCCCCGCCGGTAGCGCTGGCGGAGACGGCCTAGATGCGCTGCCGCGCGCGGGCGATCGCCGCGCGCACCTGCGCCGGCGCGGTTCCGCCGAGGTGGTCGCGGGCGGCGAGCGAACCCTCCAGCGTCAGCACGGCGTAGACGTCGTCGCCGATCACCGGACTGAAGGCCTGCAGTTCGGCGAGCGGCAGATCGGCCAGGTCGCGCCCGGACGCTTCCGCAGCGCGCACTGCGCGCGCCACCACCTCATGCGCATCACGGAACGGTACGCCCTTCTTCACCAGATAGTCGGCCAGGTCGGTGGCGGTGGCGAAGCCCTGCATCACCGCCGCGCGCATCGCCTCCGGCTTGACCGTCACCCCGCGCAGCATGTCGGCGTAGATCGTGAGCGTGTCGGTCAGGGTGTCGACGGTATCGAACAGCGGTTCCTTGTCTTCCTGGTTGTCCTTGTTGTAGGCCAGCGGCTGGCCCTTCATCAGGGTGAGCAGGGCGACCAGGTGACCGTTGACCCGGCCGGTCTTGCCGCGCACCAGTTCGGGCACGTCGGGATTCTTCTTCTGCGGCATGATCGACGAGCCGGTGCAGAAGCGGTCGGCGAGATCGATGAAGCCGAAGCGCGGACTCATCCACAGGATCAGTTCTTCCGACAGGCGCGACAGGTGGGTCATCACCAGCGCGGCCGCGGCGCTGAATTCGATCGCGAAGTCGCGATCCGACACCGCATCGAGCGAATTCTGGCAGACCGCCTCGAAGCCGAGTTCGCGCGCGACATACTCGCGGTCGATCGGGTAGCTGGTGCCGGCCAGCGCGGCGGCACCCAGCGGCAGGCGGTTCACGCGGCGGCGGCAGTCGGTCATGCGCTCGGCATCGCGCGCCAGCATCTCGAAATAGGCGAGCAGATGATGGCCGAAGGTGACCGGCTGCGCCACCTGCAGGTGGGTGAAGCCGGGCATCACGGTATCGGCGTGCTGCTCGGCGAGGTCGACCAGCGAGGTCTGGCAGGCGCGGAGTCCGGCCACGATGCGGTCGATGGCGTCGCGCAGATAGAGGCGGATGTCGGTCGCCACCTGGTCGTTGCGCGAGCGGCCGGTGTGCAGGCGCTTGCCGGCGTCGCCGATCTTCGCGGTCAGCGCGGCCTCGATGTTGAGGTGGACGTCTTCCTTGTCGAGCGACCAGGCGAAGTGCCCGGCGCGGATCTCGGCCAGCAGCTCGGCCATGCCGCGGCGGATCGCGTCGAGGTCGTCCTTGGTGAGGACGCCGACGTGGTGCAACATGGCGGCGTGCGCCAGCGAACCCTGAATGTCGAACTCGGCCAGCCGATAATCGAAGGGAATCGACGCGGTGTAGCGTTTGACGATTTCGGAAACCGGCTCGGAAAAGCGGCCGGACCAGGCGCCTTCCGGCGGCGTCGATGACGTGCTCATGGGGCAAATGCGGGGATGAAAAGAAAGAATCATAACAACCGGCAGGTCGAATTGCCGAACTTCTGCCATCTGGGGGTGAACCTGCGCATCGCGCTGACGGTGGAGGCGGCGCTGGTCGCCGGCGTGGTTGCGCGCGCCGCCGACGCCGATGCCTTCTGGGCCGAATTCATCGCGCTGTCGGCACTGGCCCAGCCGGCGCTGCTGTTGACCCTGGTTGTCCTGTGTGGCGCAGGGCGCTGGCTGCGCAGCCTGTCGTATCGGGCGGGGCTGGCGGCCACGCTGGCGCTCGGCGTGGCGGTGCCGCTGCTGACGGCGTTGTGGCTGAACCCGCTGCTGGGCGGGATGCCGGCCATTCCGCTGGCGGGCGTGGCCGCGTTCGCGCTGCTGCTCGGCGCCGGCCTCCTGGCCTATTTCAACCTGCGCGCCCGTGCACTGTCGCCCGCCATCACCGAGGCGCGGCTGGAGGCGCTGCAGGCACGCATCCGCCCGCATTTCCTGTTCAACAGCCTCAACGCCGTGCTGTCGCTGGTGCGCAGCGACCCGCGCCGCGCCGAGCACGCGCTGGAGAACATGGCCGACCTCTTTCGCGCCCTGATGAGCCAGGCCAACCAGCTGGCGCCGCTGGAAGACGAGGTCGCGCTCACCCGCGCGTATCTGGAGCTCGAGCAGCTGCGGCTGGGCGATCGTCTGCAGGTGGCCTGGCACATCCAGAAGATGCCGGCCGATGCGCTGATCCCGCCGCTGGTGATCCAGCCGCTGGTCGAGAACGCGGTCTACCACGGCATCGAGCCGCAGCCGGAGGGCGGCGAGATCAGCCTCAACATCTATCGCAGCGGCGACAAGGTGCATGTCCTGGTGCGCAACCCCATCGCCGCGGACGCCGGCCATCACAAGGGCAACCGCATCGCGCTCGCCAATATCCGCGAGCGCCTGCTTTTGCACTTCGATCTCGACGCCCAGCTCAAGCTGGAGCCGCTGGGCACCGTTTATCAGGTGCACATCATCATTCCCTATACTCGTGAACGCACCCAGCCCGCCCCTGCGCGTCCTCATCGTCGATGACGAGGCGCCTGCGCGTCGACGCCTGCGCGACGTGCTGGCCGACTGCGCCGGCGAACTGGCGGTCGACATCGTCGGCGAGGCGGACAACGGGCTGGATGCGCTGAGTCTGGTGCAGCAGCAGCCGGTCGACGCCGTGCTGCTCGACATCCGCATGCCGGGCATGGACGGCCTCGAATGCGCTGCCCATCTCAACCGGCTGGTGTCCCCACCCGCCATCATCTTCAGTACCGCCTACGACGCCTACGCCTGCCAGGCCTTCGACCTCAACGCCGTCGACTACCTGCTGAAGCCGGTGCGCGCCGATCGCCTGGTGCGTGCCCTGTCGCGCGCGCATCGCCTGAGTTCGGCCACGCTCGAGCATCTGCGCGAGGCCCATCCGAAAGCGCGCACCCACCTGTCGGTCAACGAAAAAGGCCGCATCGTGCTGATCCCGATGGCCGACATCCTCTATCTCAAGGCCGAGCTCAAGTACGTCACCGTGCGCACCGCAGCGCGCGAATTCCTGATCGAGGAGTCGCTCACCCGGCTGGAGAGCGAGTTCGGCGACGCCTTCCTGCGCATCCACCGCAACTGCCTGGTGGCCGGCGCGCGCATCCGCGAAATCGGCAAACTGCCCGGCGACGACGACGGCCATTTCCTGCGTCTGGACGGGCTGGACGAGCGCCTGCCGGTCAGCCGGCGCCAGTATTCGGCCCTGCGTGAAAAAATAAAACTCATATAAACAATGGGTTATGTTGCGCCTACAACTAAAGTTGTATAGCCAGAATTTGACGGCCCTCCTAACATGCGAGCGCTTGCTGTCTAGGCGGCAAGCGGAAGTTCTCCGCAATGAGGGACGTGTCTCCTCAACTCCGCCGGGTTCGACAGAACCCGGCTTTTTTTTGCCGGTGCCGGCTATCATGGCGGCCATGGAACCTGACAGCCCGAATCTCTCGCTCACCGAAACCCAGCTCGAGTCCGAAACCGTCTTCCTGGGCCGGCTCATGCACGTCAAGCGCGACCGCGTGCGTTTGCCCAACGGCGGCGAGTCGACCCGCGAATACATCGTCCACCCCGGCGCCGTCGTCGTCATCCCGGTGTTCGACAACGGCGACCTGCTGCTCGAGCGCCAGCATCGCTACCCCCTGCACCGCGACTTCATCGAACTGCCCGCCGGCAAGATCGACCCGGGCGAGGACGACCTTACCTGCGCGAAGCGCGAACTCGAAGAGGAAACCGGCTACACCGCGACCGAGTGGCGCGAAGTCACCACCATCTACCCCTGCATCGGCTATTCGGACGAGCGCCTGGCGTTCTACCTGGCTAAGGGCCTGCAGGACGGCACCCACGGCCGCGACCACGACGAATTCCTGGAGATCTTCCGCCTGCCGTTTGCCGAGGCGATGCAGTGGGTCAGGGACGGCCGCATCTGCGAGACGAAGACGGTGATCGGGCTGTTCTGGCTGGAGAAGATGCTTCAGCAGGGGTGGTGAGTCCCGAAAATTAGGCCAGCACGGGCGTTGCGCACATGCTTGATAGTTATACGGAGTGGCGAGTAATTGTTCTGTTGCTGGGCGTAATAACGGCTCCATTCTTGCTGCTCGCTACACACCATTTCATCCAGAAATGGAAAATGCATTACACAAAGGCACAGGTCTATGCAGACTGGGTGTTGATTCTGTTTATGGTGGCGCTTTTAATCGCAGTAACCGCTGCCTTTTCCTAAAGGACCTGCGCGCTTAGCCTTGTGTTAGAGGGCATCAACAGCTTTGCTATTGATGCCTCCTGTGTGCGCCAGTGCGATTTGCCGTGTGCGCGAAGTGGCTAGGCGCCCACTGTCCTGAATGCTCATTCAGGCTGGTAGGCCAGGTTCGGCGCAAGCCAGCGTTCCGCTGTCTTCACATCCCAGCCCTTGCGCCGGGCGTAGTCCTCGACCTGGTCGCGTTCGATCTTCGCCACCGCGAAGTACTGGCTGTCGGGGTGCGAGAGGTAGAAGCCCGACACCGCCGCGCCCGGCCACATGGCGTAGTTCTCGGTGAGCTTCACGCCGATTTCCTCCGTCGCATTCAGGATTTCGAACAGGCCGGCCTTCTCGCTGTGCTCGGGGCAGGCGGGGTAACCCGGCGCGGGGCGGATGCCCTGGTATTTTTCCGCGATCAGGTCGTCGTTGGCGAGCGCTTCCTCGCTGGCATAACCCCAGTATTCCTTGCGTACGCGCAGGTGCAGGTGCTCGGCGAAGGCTTCGGCGAGGCGGTCGCACAGCGCCTTGAACAGGATGGCCGAGTAGTCGTCGTGGGCGGCCTCGAAGGCCTTGGCGCGCTCGTCCTCGCCGATGCCGGCGGTGACGACGAAGGCGCCGAGGTAGTCCGGCTTGCCGCTGTCTTTCGGCGCGACGAAGTCGGCGAGGCAGAGGTTGGCGCGGTCGGCCGGCTTCTTCATCTGCTGGCGCAGGTTGTGCCAGGTCATCAGCGTGTTCGTGCGCGATTCGTCGGCGTAGACCGCGATGTCGTCGTCGTTTACCGTGTTGGCGGGGAAGAGGCCGAACACCGCGCGCGCCTCGACCCAGTTCTCGTCGATCATCTTTTTCAGCATGGCCCGGGCGTCGGCGTAGAGCTTCTTCGCCTCGACGCCGACGACCTCGTCGTCGAGGATTTTCGGGAATTTGCCGTGCAGCTCCCACGAGGCGAAGAACGGCGTCCAGTCGATGGCCTCGGCCAGTTTCGCCAAGTCGTAGGCCTTCAGCACGTGCACGCCGAGGGTCTTCGGCACCGGCGGTGTGTAGCCCGCCCAGTCGATCTTCACCTTGTTGGTGCGCGCTTCACTGAGCGGGATGCGCGAGGTCTCGGACTTGTTCTTCAGGTGCCGCTCGCGGGTGGCGTCGTAATCGGCGCGGATCTCGGCTGCGAAGGCGTCGCGCATGTCTTTCGACAGCAGCTGGGTGCACACGCCGACCGCGCGCGAGGCGTCCTTGACGTAGACGACCGGCGATTCGTAGTTCGGCGCGATCTTCACCGCGGTGTGGGCGAGCGAGGTCGTCGCGCCGCCGATCAGCAGCGGAATCGTGAAGCCCTGGCGCTGCATTTCCTTCGCCACGTGCGCCATTTCTTCCAATGACGGGGTGATGAGGCCCGACAGGCCGATGATGTCGGCCTTGTGCTCTTTCGCCGCGTCGAGGATCTTCTGCGCCGGCACCATCACGCCCAGATCGACGATGTCGTAGCCGTTGCAGCCGAGCACCACGCCGACGATGTTCTTGCCGATGTCGTGGACGTCGCCCTTGACCGTCGCCATGATGATCTTGCCGGCGCTCTGCGCGTCGCCGGCGCGCTTGTCGGCCTCGATGTAGGGGATGAGGTGGGCGACCGCCTGCTTCATCACGCGGGCGGACTTCACCACCTGCGGCAGGAACATCTTGCCGGCGCCGAAGAGGTCGCCGACGACGTTCATGCCGGCCATCAGCGGGCCTTCGATGACGTGCAGCGGGCGTGCGGCCGCGAGGCGCGCTTCCTCGGTGTCCTCGACGATGTATTGCGTGATGCCCTGCACTAGCGCGTGGGAGAGGCGCTCGTTGACCGGCAGGCTGCGCCAGGCCAGGTCCTCGACCTTCTCCTTGGTGCCGCCCTTGACGCCTTCGGCGAAGCTGACAAGCCGCTCGGTCGAGTCGGCACGGCGGTTCAGGAGCACGTCCTCGACGCGTTCCTTCAGCTCCGGATCAAGGTTGGCGTAGACGCCCAACTGGCCGGCGTTGACGATGCCCATGTCCATGCCGGCCTGGATCGCGTGGTAGAGGAAGGCAGTGTGGATCGCTTCGCGCACCGCGTCGTTGCCGCGGAACGAGAAGCTCACGTTCGACACGCCGCCGGAGACGTGGGCGTGCGGCAGGTTCGTGCGGATCCAGCGCGTGGCTTCGATGAAATCGACGGCGTAGTTGGCGTGTTCCTCGATACCGGTCGCGACCGCGAAGATGTTGGGGTCGAAGATGATGTCCTCGGCCGGGAAGCCGACGGTTTCGGTGAGCAGCTTGTACGCCCGCGCGCAGATCTCGGTCTTGCGCGCGTAGGTGTCGGCCTGGCCGGTCTCGTCGAAGGCCATCACGATCACCGCCGCGCCGTAGCGCAGGCACAGCTTGGCCCGCTCGATGAACTCGGCCTCGCCTTCCTTCATCGAGATGGAGTTGACGATGCCCTTGCCCTGGATGCACTTGAGGCCGGCCTCGATCACGTTCCATTTCGACGAATCGATCATGATCGGCACCCGCGCGATGTCGGGTTCCGAGGCAATGAGATGGAGGAAGCGCACCATCGCCGCTTCGGCGTCGAGCATGCCCTCGTCCATGTTGATGTCGATCACCTGCGCGCCGTTTTCGACCTGCTGGCGCGCCACCGACAGCGCGTCGTCGTAACGGCCCTCGAGGATCATGCGGGCGAAGGCCTTGGAACCGGTGACGTTGGTGCGTTCGCCGACGTTGACGAAGAGGCTGTCCTTGCCGACGTTGAAGGGCTCAAGGCCCGACAGGCGCATCGCGGGCTCGAGCACCGGCGGTTTGCGCGGGGCGACGCCTTCGACCGCTTTCGCAATGGCCGCGATGTGCGAAGGCGAGGTGCCGCAGCAGCCGCCGACGATGTTGAGCAGGCCCGAACGCGCCCACTCGCCGATGTGCTTCGCCATCTCGGCGCCGTCCATGTCGTATTCGCCGAAGGCGTTGGGCAGGCCGGCGTTGGGGTGGGCGGAGATGAAGACCTCGGCCTTGCTGGAGAGCTCCTCGACGTACTGGCGCAGGAGATCCGGCCCGAGCGCGCAGTTCAGGCCGATCGACAGCGGCCGGGCGTGGCGCACTGAATTCCAGAACGCTTCGCCGGTCTGGCCCGAGAGCGTGCGGCCGGAGGCGTCGGTAATGGTGCCGGAGATCATCACCGGCAGCCGCAGCTTGTTCGCCTCGAAATACTCTTCGATGGCGAACAGCGCCGCCTTGGCGTTCAGCGTGTCGAAGATCGTCTCGACCATCAGGATGTCGGCGCCGCCCTTCACCAGGCCGTCGATCGCTTCCAGATAGGCCACCCGCAGCTGGTCGAACGTGACGTTGCGGTAGCCCGGGTCGTTGACGTCGGGCGAGATCGTCGCGGTGCGCGAGGTCGGGCCGAGCACGCCGGCGACGAAGCGCGGCTTGGCCGGGTTGGCCGCGGTTGCTTCGTCGGCGGCCTCGCGCGCGAGCTTCGCCGCGGCGAAGTTGAGCTCCGGCACCAGATGCTCCATGTGGTAATCCGCCATCGAGATCGAGGTGGCGTTGAAGCTGTTGGTCTCGAGGATGTCGGCGCCGGCCGCCAGATACTTGGCGTGGATTTCCTTGATGATCGCAGGCTGCGTCAGGCACAACAGGTCGTTGTTGCCCTTGAGGTCGTGCGCGAAGTCGGCGAAGCGTTCGCCGCGATAGTCCGCTTCAGCGAGCTTGTAGGACTGGATCATCGTCCCCATCGCGCCGTCGAGGATCAGGATGCGCTGGGCGAGCTGGGAATGGAGCAGGTCGGTGCGGGACATGGCGGCGGCAGAAGCGAAGCGGGTAAACGCTGCATTATATAAGTGTCCGTGAGTCCGCCCGCAGCCCGGACTCACGAGTTTCTGCCGCTGCAGTCCGGCTTTCGACAATGCGGTGCGTCACGGTCGTGGCGGTGGGCGGCAGACCGCCGTTCCTGCGGGACGCACATCGTGACGCGGCACAGGTACGATATTTGCCGATGCTAGCCTGTTCGACGGACACAGGTCCCGGGGTTGCCGATCCACCCATTCTGAATACGAGCCTGGATTACATGCTGAAACCTACTTTGCTGATCCTGCTGCTGGCCGGGGCGGGGCTTTCGCCGCAGGCCCTGGCCGACCGTGCTGCCGACGCGTCGCGCTATTACGAGGATGCCCTGTCGCGCTACCAGCGGCAGGACAATGGCGGTGCGATCATCCAGCTCAAGAATGCCTTGCGGGAGGATCCGCGCATGCTTCCGGCGCTGGTGTTGCTGGGGCAGACACATCTGCGGCGTGGTGAGTTCGCTGCCGCCGAGCGTGTGTTTGCGGATGCGGAGCGCCTCGGGGCGGCGCGCGGGCAGATCGTGGCCTTCCAGGCGCAGGCCTACTACGAGCAGGCCAAGTACAAGCCGCTGCTCGAGAAATTCGGGGTCGACGGCCTGCCGCCGGCGCCGCGGCTGGAAGTGCTGCTGCTGCGGGCACGGGCGCAGATGGCGCTCAGCCAGTTCGATGCCGCCTTGGGGTCGGCGCAGCAGGCCGAGCGTATTCAGGGTGGTGCGGCACGCGCCCTGGCCCTGCAGGCGCGCATCCAGCTCAACGCCGGCCGTCCCCAGGAGGCACGCGCAAGCGTGGCCCGGGCGCTGCAACTGGCGCCGAACGACGCCGACGTCTGGTCCATGCAGGCGTCGATCGCGCATGTGGAAGGCAACCTGAGCCTGGCTTTGCAGGATTATTCGCGTGCATTGGCCAGCCGCCCCGATCATCTGGAGGCGCGGCTTGCGCGCGCCGGCCTGCTGCTCGACCTGGGACGCGACGCCGAGGCCAAGTCCGACCTCGACGCCTTGCAGAAGCGCTTTGCCTACGATCCGCGTGGCGCCTATCTGCGGGCGCTGTATTACGACCGCAGGGGGGATGCGAAACAGTCGCGCGAGGCGCTCATCGAGGCCACCCGTACGCTGTCGCAACTCTCGCCCGAATTCGTCGCAGGCAGCGATCAGCTGCAATTGCTGGGTGGGCTGGCGCATTACGCGCTCAAGGAGTTCGAGCGCGCCAAGGGCTATCTGGGCCAGTATTTGAAGCAGCACCCGCGAGACAGCGGCGCACGCAAGGTGATGGGCGCCATCTACCTCGCCGAACGCGACTACGACCGCGCCATCGCCATGCTGGAAGCGGCCCTGAAGGCACAGCCGGGCGACGCGCGCAGCCTGTCCCTGCTCGGCTCGGCCCATATGGGCAAAGGCAACCACGTCAAGGCGTCGTCGCTGTTCCAGGAAGCGGCACAGGCGAAGGACGGTCCCGACGTGCAGCTGGGGCTCGGTCTCAGCCTGATCGGCCGGGGCCAGCAGGACGACGGCTTCGCCGCCCTGCAGCGCGCCTATCAGCAGGCCCCGGGGCAGGGCGAGACCGGTGCCCCGCTGGCGATCACCCATCTCAAGCGGGGCGAGCCGGACAAGGCCGTGGCGGTGATGGAGGCGGTATTGAAGCGTGAGCCGGGCAATCTGGCGGCGCGCAACCTGCTGGGGGCCGCCCGGCAGGCGCAGGGCGACCGCGCCGGCGCCCGCGTGGCCTACGAGGCCGTGCTCAAGGCCGCCCCCGCGTTCCATGCCGCCCAGCTCAACCTCGGGCGGCTGGACGAGGCCGACGGCCAGCCGGCACGTGCACGCCAGCGCTATCTCGCCGTGCTCAAGGCCGACCCCAAGCATGCGAGTGCGATGATGGAGCTGGCGCGGCTGGAAGAAGCGGGGGGGCGCCCCCAGGAAGCGATCCGCTGGCTGGACAAGGCGCGCAGCCTGCAGCCCCGTGACCTGCGGCCGCTGCTCGCGCTGAACGCCCTTTACCTGAGACTGGGTAATGCCCAGCAGGCGCTCAACACGGCCAAGGAGGCGCAGACGATCGCGCCCGACCAGGCCACCACCCTGATGGCGCTGGCCCAGGCGCAGATCGCCATCGGCAACAGCGAACTGGCGCGTGTTTCCCTGCGTCGCGTCAGCCAGTTGGCGGCGTTCGACCCGGTCTGGCTCAACCGGGTGGCCGCCATGCAATTGCAGGTTGGCGATATCGAGTCGGCGCGCTACAGCCTGAGCAAGGTGCTGCTGGACGCCCCGCACAACGTGCAGGCACTCGTGCTGCAAGCGCGCCTCGATCTGCAGAGCGGCAAGCCCGGCGATGCCGAGAAACGCATCGCGGCCCTGCTGGCGAGGCCGGACGCCAGGGCGGATGCCCATATCCTGCTGGGCGACTTGCGCATGCAGCAGCGCCGTTATGACGATGCGCTGCAGGCTTTCCGCGTTGCACATGCCACCCAGGGCAATGGCGCCACCCTGTTCAGCCTGTATCGTGCCCTGATGGCCTCCGGCCGGACGGGGGAAGCGGCCACACTGATGGCGGACTGGGCGAAACGTTATCCGCGCGACCGCGGCGCCTGGCATGCGCTGGGCGAGGCCCATCTGGCCCGGCAGGACTGGCCGCGTGCGCGTTCGGTTTTCAGCGAACTGGTCCGCACCGACGCCAAGGACGCGCGCGCCCACAACAACCTGGCCAACGTGCTGCTGCAACAGCGCGAACTGGCCACTGCGCTGCACCACGCCGAACGCGCGCGCGAACTCGCGCCGAACGTGCCGCAGGTCAACGATACCCTCGGCTGGGTGCTGGTACAGCAGGGGCAAGCCGAGAAAGGACTGCGCTATCTGCGCGAGGCTGCCCTGCGCGCGCCGGATGATCCCGAAATCCAGGCGCATCTGAACGCGGCCCTGCGCAAGCTGGGGAAGCGTTGACGCGCGTTTCCGGCTTGTCGCCTTTTTTTACACTCTGGGCGCCCGCCGACGGGGTTAATTTCTCAACGCATTGATATCAAAGAAAAATTTTTATTGGTACCAAACTTGCATGGGTTTGGGCAAACAAACCCAGGCAATTTTCAGGAGCGCGAACACAATGAAAACCATGCGGACTCAGATATCCAAACGACTCGTCGGGCTGCTGGCGGCCGTGGCGATGGGCAGCGCCGGCAGCGCGCTGGCCACGACCTGGACGTTCAACAATACGGCCACCAGCACGCAGGACGGGGTGACCGCCACCGCGGCGGCGTGGTCCAATACCGTAGGCAGCAGCAACGTCCAGCTCGCGTCGGCCTACCTGACCTACAACGGCAGCAGTGGCCTGGGCATCCGGCACGCGGACAGTGAATCGACCACTTCGCCGCAGCACGCCGCCGACAACGATGGGCGCATCGAATCCTTCCTCTTCAGTTTCTCCGGCGACAAGGTCAACCTGACCTCGACCAACTTCGGCTGGGTGTCCGGTGATTCCGATTACTCGGTCTACGCCTACACCGGCGCCGGGGCGGGCAGCGTGGCCGGCCTGACCTATTCCAACCTGACGTCCAACGGCTGGTCGCTGGTGGGGCACTACAACAGCAACGGCAGCACCGGCAGCAAATCGATCAGCAGCTCGCTTTTCTCCAGCTACTGGCTGATCGGCGCCTACAACGGCACCGGTAGCGGGATGGACAGCACCAAGGACTACTTCAAGCTGGCATCCGTGACCGGATCGACCTGCGCCAGCAGCCCGACCGCGCCGGGATGCGGCGGCGGCGGCGGTGGCGGCCAGGTGCCCGAGCCCGGTACGCTGCTGCTCGTCGGTGCCGGCCTGCTGGGTCTGACCCGCATCACAGGCCGACGCGCACAGGGCTGAGCGTCGCGCCGCAGCAGAAAAAACCCCGCCTGGCGGGGTTTTTTGTTGCCGGCGTTCGTGCAATGGCAGCCGTAGACGCAGCGGGGCTGCTATCGTGAAAAACCGATCGCATTGGAGTCAGGCATGAAGCAGTTGAGTCCCACCGAAGCCCACGCCTTCCTGCAGGCGCATCCCGAAGCCGTCTTCATCGATTGCCGGTCGGAAATCGAATACCTGTTCGTCGGCCATCCGGCAGGCGCGATCCACATCGCCTGGCAGGACGGCCCGGACTGGGACGTCAACCCGGATTTCCTCGGCCACGCCCGCAAGGCAGCGTCGGCCAACCGGCCGGTGGTGCTGATCTGCCGCTCCGGCCGGCGCTCGGCCGATGCCGGGCGCTACCTCGAAAAATACGGTTTTCCCGAGGTCTACAACGTCCAGCACGGCTTCGAGGGCGACATGGACGAAACGCGCCATCGCAGCACGAAGAACGGCTGGCGGTTTGACGGGCTGCCTTGGGAGCAGACTTGATGGGTGCGTGAGGAGACGCTTCACGCGCGGGCTGCTCAGATTAGGCAGAAAATGGCCATGAGCGGCCGGTCTGTGTGCTCGGCTAGAAGGACTCAAACTCGGCCTGAGCTGGCGTTGGTGCACCGCTTGCGCTACGGCAGCGATATGGCAAATTGAAGGCGGTGGCGGGGCCAGGCGATTGAACATCCCGGTGGGTCGGTTCTGGTCCTGGCCTGCGGCCACCTCTCCGCCTGAATGCACTCCTCAAGGTAGAAGCGGCAACCCCAGCTCCTTGAGAAACGCATTGTGTTTATCGAGGGCGGTTTTCCTTGCCTGCTCCAACTCCACCAGTTTGGCATGGACGGAGCTTAACTCGATTTCCTCTTCCGCCTCCGCCGTGCTGACGTAGCGCGAGATGTTCAGGTTGAAATCGTTCTTCTCGATCTCTTCCATGCCCACCCGCCGCGAGTAGCGCGACTCTTCCTTGCGGAACTGGTAGGTAGCGATGATTTTGTCGATATGCTCGGGTAGCAGTTGATTCTGGCGCTTCCCCTTCTCGTAATGCTCGGCGGCGTTGATGAACAGCACATCGTCAGGCTTCTTGCACTTCTTCAGCACTAGGATGCACACCGGAATGCCGGTGGAGAAGAACAGGTTGGCCGGCAAGCCGATCACCGTGTCGATATGACCATCCTTGAGCAGCTTGGTGCGGATGCGTGCTTCGGCCCCGCCACGGAACAGCACGCCGTGCGGCAGGATGATGGCCATCACGCCATCTTGCTTGAGGAAGTGGAAGCCATGCAGCAGGAAAGCGAAGTCTGCGGCGGACTTGGGCGCCAGGCCGTAGTTCTTGAAGCGCACATCCTCGCCCAACGCCTCGCTCGGCTCCCATCGGTAACTGAATGGGGGATTGGCCACCACCGCATCGAACTTCGGCATCCTGGCCGGATTGGTCTCACGCAGCATGTCCCACTCGTTGAGCAGCGTGTCGCCATGGAAGATTTCAAACTCGAAATCCTTCACCCCGTGCAGCAGCATGTTCATGCGCGCCAGGTTGTAGGTGGTGATGTTTTTTTCCTGACCGTGAATCTTGCCGATGCCGTGCGGCCCCATGCGATGGCGCACGTTCAGCAGCAGCGAGCCCGAACCGCAGGCAAAGTCCAGCACGCTGTCCATGTGCGAGCGCGGGCCTTCCGCCGGCTCCTGCCCGTCCAGCGTAACGATAGCTGAAAGGATGCTGGAAATCGGCTGTGGCGTATAGAACTCGCCTGCCTTCTTGCCACTGCCTGCGGCAAACTGGCCGATCAGGTATTCATAGGCATCGCCCAGCGTGTCGCTGTCCGTGCTGAACTGCGCCAATCCCTTGGCAATTTCGCCGATGATCTTGCATAGACGGGCATTGCGCTCAGTATAGGTTTTGCCGAGTTTGTCGGACGCCAGGTTGATCTCCGAGAACAGCCCCTTGAAGGTGCTGGCGAAGGACTGGTTTTCGATGTAGTCGAAGCCCTTTTGCAGGGTGTGCAGCAACTCTGCATCGTGGGTGCGGGCCATCTCCGTGATGTTGGCCCACAGGAATTGCGGCTCGATCACGTAATGCACCTTGCGGCGCATCTGCTTCTCGAACTCCGGTACGTCGGTCAGGTTTTCTTCGTACCAAGCCTGCAGCGGCGTGCTCACGCCGGTCTGCTTCAGAATGTCGGCGGGGAGGTCTGGATAATCCGGCCCCAGCTCCTTTTTTGCTGCTGCTTCATAGTTATCCGACAGGTAGCGCAGGAACAGGAAAGCCAGCATGTAATCGCGAAAGTCGTCCGCGTTCATCGCCCCGCGTAGTTGGTCCGCGATAGCCCAGAGGGTCTTGCCCAGCTTTTGTTTTTCAAGATCGGTCATGGTTGATTCGTCACGCTTTATGGCTTGTCGTTGTGCGGGGGCAGGGTTTTGGTGCGTTTCGCCAATTTCTTTTCGTCCGATTTCACCCGGCGTTCCAGTTTCTGCAAGTCTTCCTCGGCGGCGAGGTTTTCCGGTTTGATGCCGCGCTGCCCAAGCATGTCGCGCACACTCTCGTTGTTTTTCACATGCTCATGGGTGATCGCGTGTTCTCCACGCAAATTCGCCTGTTCGACATTGTGATTGGTCATTTCCGTGGCCAGGTTTTTGGCGGCAATCGTCAGCGTCGGCAAAAAGTCCGCCAGCGGGCGGCTTTTCACAATGCCGTATCGGTCTTTCATCGCCTGGGTGGTATGCCCGCCAAAAAGCGCCTGATCGCCTTTGGAGCGGATGCGGCCAAAACCGGCATCGTCCACGCCGCGCTCGAAGATGTTTTGCGATAGCGCCTTTTCCGATTCTCTCAGCCGGTCGCGGGCTTCCATGCGCGCCTGTAGCCGCATGCGGTCTTCAATCAGCTCCTGCTTGCGGGTTTGCAGGGCAAAGTAACTCTGCGCAAAGGCAATCTCGGGCTTACGCGGGTCGCCGTTCTGGGCGATCAGATAGCAGGCATAACGGGTCAGCATGAAATCATCGATTTCCCGCTCCCCACCCTTGCCGAGGGCGATCATTTTCGTGACGCCACGAAAATGATCAGCAACCGCATGGCCAGAGGCTTCGCAGGATTCCATGGCCCGCTGGATGGCGGTTTGGAAATTCTCCCAGCGGGCATACCCCAGAGGAGCTTGCAGATCGCGGGCGAACCAGAATTCAATACCTTCCGCATCGGCGCGCTGCACAATGGCTTCAAGGTTGTGCTGCAAGGCTAGTAATTGTTTATCCATGGTATGGCCTCCATCGTGCGGAGTTTTGTGAACCTGTCGGCATTTTCGACAGGCCGCTGCCCTCCCAGCTTCGTGGGTGTAGATGATGACTTGTCATGCCTGCCCCTCCTCTGCCACCGCAGGAAACAGTTCTGGATTGAACGGGTAGCGATCCATGAAGCCGTGCAGAATCTTCCGAAAGTGTGCCTTGTTCTCCTCCTGCATCGGTTTGGGCTCAAACAGTGAATAGTTGCCGTGGCTCAGGATGTTGATCAAGCGGGCGTGCAGGATGCCGTCCGGGTCGTCGGCGTCCTGCGTGATGCACGCCGAGAAGTTGGAAAAACCATGAAAGCTCGCTGATTTTTCCAGCACTGAACGCAGCATGTTGAAGTGGTAGGTGTACAACTCGCCGGACTGCTCGGCCTTGTAGAGCTCGGCCAACAGCGCCACGTGTTGGAAGAATGGAGTCGCTCCCGTGTAGGTCAACGAGTAAGTGCCATCGGCCTTGGATCGCGACAGGAAATGCGCTGACACCTTCTTCGACCTGCGTGCATCCAGTTCGTTATGCATCACGTTGAAGAACAGCGGGTGGTGCGACGAGATGACCACCTTCAGGGAATTTCCAGCCTTGTTCAGCAGTTGAGCGAGGTGGCTGCCCACGCTAATAGTGTTGTGCTCATCGAGTGAAGAGATGGGGTCATCGATATAGACGTACTTCACCCACCTATACGCCTCAATCTCAGGGTCCATCGCCAGTTGCACGATAGCCAGGAAGAAGCACCAGACAAAAATGTTTTCCTCGCCGCGCGACACCTTGATGTTGTCGATGACCTGCCCGTCCACCGAGCGCGAGAAGCGCACCGCCCATTCCTGCGTGTCGATGCGGAAATCGAAATCCGCATAGCGTTGCAGCAGCGGGCGGATGCGGTTGTCCATCTCCAGCTCGGCCAGGCCGGCAAAGAAGCGCGAGGCCGCATTGAGCGTAAGTTTGCGGTCACTGTCGCCGTCCAGGTCGTTGTCCCAGTGGAACAGGTCTTCGGTGAAGGCGTTGAAGTAGAGCGTGTCGCCCACTGTTTCCGTAACCGTCAGTGGTTGATCGACATGGTCGTCCACCGTAAGAGGACGCTGAATCGTCTTCTTGCCTGCATCCTTGAAAGACATAGATAGCCGGGTCTTGCCGGTGCCGTTGTAGGCATAGAGCAGGATGGCTTTCTTGTTCTCCAACTCGCCGCGCAAATGGGCGGCCAGCGCGGGCAGGTCGGCGAAAGGCTGGCCCGGCTTCATACGGGCACCTCGTCCAGCACCGGGAACAGTTGCTGCATCAGGCCCTTCTTGTGGGTCTTGAGGGCGTCGATCTTCTGGCTTTGGGCTGTGATGTGTTCATCGAGAGTAAGCAGGCAGGCTGCAATCATTTCCTGCTCCGGCAGCGTGGGTGCCTTTATCCGTATATCAATGAAGAAGGGAAGCCCGATGGTCTTGATGGTGCTCCCGGTGGCCACTCTCTCGAACACAGGCTTTCTTTGCTGCAATGAGTAGTAAAGGAACCAGTTGGAGAGTCGGGTGGGTTTGCACGTCCACACGATGAAGTGCTGACTCACCGCCATGGCCTCGCCCATGACCGCACTTTTCCCCACCGCTGCATCCCTGCTCAGAAGAACTGACCCCGCAGGGTGCAGGACGGCAGACGAATTTGCGATGCCTTCCACTGAAATTTCGACCCCTGTTTCCGTGATGAGCCCGGCATCCAGTCGTTTCGAGTCGGCAAGGGAAACCCATTTGATTCCACCATCGTAGTATTCCGGGTGTGCCTTGCTTGGCGTGTGGCCCGACCCACGCTTCGCCAAGTCCTCAAGCCGTTTCTCTTTCCAGTCTGCTGCCTCTGAGAACTCCGGAAACCGCAGCCGGGGCACGGTTTCGCCTTCGCGGGGGAAAAGCTGCTGCATCAGGCCCTTCTTGTGGGTCTTGAGGGCATCCAGCTTTTGGGTTTCCACCGTGATCAGATCGTCTAGGGAAGACAGGCAGTCGGCGATTTTTTGTTGTTCGTCGTGTCTAGGCGTCGGAATCTTGACGCCGAAGAATGCCTCTCTGCTGATGTTCAGAAGCCCGTTGCTTCTCGCGCCACTGGTGATGTGTTTCCTGAGCTGCAAACCATGCGCGTTTTGCTCGAAGCACTGCCGGAAAAAGCCATTCTCGTACCCTGCTTTCAAGCGAAAGCAGATGAATACGTTGGGTGCGGCGACTTCGCCCCAGCCCTGCAAGTCATAAACGCACCCTTGCGGGAACTTGAGCGAGTTACCTTTGTTGTAAACAAAGTCGCCATCGCGAACCACGGTGTACAGCCGATACTGATTCCCCGAGATGTCTCGCCCGAACTTCTCTGCTTGCGGTACGAAACCGATCCCGGCGGAAATGCTAACGGGAATTAGCTTTCGATCACCGACGCGTTCCTCGACCGATATGGAAATGTCTTCGAGCTTTGGGATGGCCCACTTCCCAGCTTTCCGAAACTCCGGAAACCTTAGCCGTGGCACCAGCGCCGACTTTTCCTTGTTCTCGTCGCTCATCGTGCTCCTACCCTTACGGCTCATATGCACTCAACCCCGAAATCTCGCGCCCCTGCGCCAGCTTGTGCAGCAGCGGCGTCAGGTCGTCCACCAGCGCCAGTTCGGCCTGGGTGCGCGCCTTCCAGCCCAGATTCAGCGGGGCCATGAGCTCGCTCAGGCGTTCGCCATCGAAGATGCGGCGGCGCAGCACCTCGTCCACAAAAATTTGCAGTGCGGCGGCGTCCAGCCCGTGCCTGGCGGCGATGCCAGTGAGTTCGCGGGTCTTCTTCTCGGCCTTGAAGCGGTCGTAGCCGGCGCGGATTTCCTTTTCCTCCAGCTTCTCGCCCACGGGCAGGCTGCGGATGTATTCGGCAATGTCGTCGCGCTCGTCGATGAACTTGGCGTCGGCCTGGATGAGGCCAATCAACTGCTCGCGGTTCATCGTCGTCCTGCCAGGCTTCTGCGCCGTCATGCGGGCGATGAGGCCCATGATGTAGTCGTAATCGATCAGGCTGGAGGCGAACAGCACGAACTCGAAGTCGAGCTGTTGCACCTCGGGCGGCGCCTGCTCGCCTTCTTTCGCCTGCTGTTCCTTCAGCCGCTTGGCGGTTTCCAGATAGGTGCTGCGGAAGCTCTGCAATTGATCCTGCGGCAGGATGGCTTCCATCCTGGCCTTCTGCTCGGGCTCGAGGTCGGTGTATTGGTCGAGCTGGGTCTTGAGGCGCTGCACTTCCTTGAAGCGGTTGACGAATTCGATGCGCGCGGTGTCGCCCTTGAGGTTGTAGACCTGCTCGGGTTCGCAGACCAGGTTCTTCTTCTCCATGAAGCGTTCCATGCCCGCGACGGCAGCCTCGTATTGGCGCAGCACTTCGGCAGCCGGCTCCACCAGCCAGATTTCGCGCGGGTTATCGATCCTCTCGCCGGAGAAGAGGGCGATGGCTTCATCCACGCCCTTCTGCTGCTGGCGGAAGTCGAGCACGTTGCCGTAAGGCTTGCTGTCGTTGAGCGCGCGGTTGGTGCGTGAGAAGGCCTGGATCAGGCCGTGGTGCTTGAGGTTCTTGTCCACGTACAGGGTGTTGAGGTACTTGGAGTCGAAGCCGGTGAGTAGCATGTCCACGACGATGGTGATGTCGATCTTTTGGGCGTGCGGCAGATCGGCGTTGGGGTACTGCTGATCCTTGATACGCTTTTGCACGTCCTGATAGTAGAGGTCGAATTCGCCGATGCGATGGTTGGCGCCGTAGCGGGCGTTGTAGTTGGCGATGATGCGGGTGAGGGCGGCCTTCTTGCCTTCCGGGTCTTGCTGGTTGTCGGCTTTTTCCTGCGGCAGGTCTTCCTGTATCTGCTGCACGTCCTTGTTGCCCTCGGCGGGCGGCGAGAAGACGCAGGCGATGTTGAGCGGCGCGAAGTCCGGGTCTTGTGCCCGCATTTCGTCCTGAACGGTCTGGAACAGAGCGTGGTACTCGATGGCGTCGTTGATGCTGGCGGTGGCCAGCACGGCGTTGAACTTGCGGCCGTTGGTGGCGGCGTCGTGCTTGGCCAGGATGGCCTCGATCACCTTGCGCTTGGCGAGGGCCTCGCCGGGCTTGGGCTGGTGATTACCTTCAGGCTTGTAGTAATCGATATGGAAGCGCAGGACATTGCGGTCTTCGATGGCGTGTGTGATGGTGTATTGGTGCAGGCAGCGCTGGAACAGGTCGTCGGTGGTGCGGTAGCTGGCCTGCTGCCCTTCGATCTGTTGATAGCTGGCGTTCTGCTCGAAGATGGGCGTACCGGTGAAGCCGAACAACTGGGCGTTGGGGAAGAACGCCTTGATGGCCTTGTGGTTGTCGCCGAATTGCGAGCGGTGGCATTCGTCGAAGATGAACACCATGCGCTGGTTGCGCAGCGGCTCCAGGCGCTCCTTGTAGTTGCGCTTGGTGCTGCTGCCGTTGCTGTCATCCAGCGCCAGGCCCAGCTTCTGGATGGTGGTGACGATGACCTTGTCGGCGTAATCGTCGGAGAGCAGGCGGCGCACCAGGGTTTCGGTGTTGGTGTTTTCTTCGACGCAGTTTTCCTGGAAACGGTTGAATTCCTCGCGGGTCTGGCGGTCCAGGTCCTTGCGGTCCACCACGAACAGGCATTTGTCGATGTCCGGGTTGTCCTTGAGCAGGGTGGAGGCCTTGAACGAGGTCAGCGTCTTGCCGCTGCCGGTGGTGTGCCAGATGTAGCCGTTGCCGCAGCGCTGGTGGATGCAGTCCACGATGGCCTGCACGGCATAGATCTGGTAGGGCCGCATCATCAGGAGCTTTTGCTCACTGGCCACCAGCACCATGTAGCGGCTGATCATCTGGCCCAGCGTGCATTTAGCGAGGAACTTGTCGGCAAAGGCATCGAGGTGGGTGATCTTCTTGTTGTCTTCGGCAGCGAACTGATAGACGGGCAGGAAGCGCTCGTCGGCGTTGAAGCTGAAATGGCGCGCGTTGTTGTTGGCAAAGTACCAGGTGTCCGCGCGGTTGCTGACGATGAAAAGCTGGATGAAGCAGAGCAGCGTCTTGCCGTAGCCGTTGCCGGGGTCGTTCTTGTAATCGACGATCTGCTGCATGGCCCGGCGCGGGCTAACGGCCAGGGTCTTGAGCTCGATCTGCACCACCGGCACGCCGTTGATGAGCAGCATCACGTCGTAGCGGTGGTGGCTGTTGTCGGTATTGATGCGCAGCTGGTTGACTACCTCGAAGTGGTTTTTGCACCAGTCCTTGATATTGACCAGGGTGTAGTTAAGCGGCGTGCCGTCGTCTCGCTCGAAGCTGTTGATGCTGCGCAGCGTTTGCGCGGCGTTGTAGATGTCCGGCGTGATCACGCCGTCGAGCAGGCGCTGGAATTCGCTGTCGGTGAGCTTGACGCGGTTGAGGGCTTCGAACTTCTCGCGGAAGTTGGCTTTCAGCGAGGCGCGGTCGCGGATGTCGGGGCGGTAGGTGTATTTGAGGTCGCCCAGCTTGGCGATCAGATCAAGTTCGATCTGGTTTTCCGTGGTGGTCATTTTGCTGGCCCGAGACGTGCGGATTGGAATTTTATTGTTCGGGGAGTCTAACAGTGCACTACCAGCACGGCCAGCATACGGTTTGATGGCTAATTACCCCGTATTTCCCGACATATCCGAGTGACTGCTTGGCGTTCAAATTATGCTGTTTGGCGCCAATACACGGACGGCGTCTTTGGCCGATGACCCGGCATCTGCCTTTAATGTTTGGATGGCGGTTCTACCGCTGATTTCGGGCGTAGGTCAGGCCGGGGTTTGTATGCCTGCAACGGGTCGTTTTGCGACTGTCAAACAAACCGAACCCGGGCCGAGACGCTCACCCCAGCGACACCCCCAGCCAGGCCCCGATGAAATAGTTAGCAGCCATATTTACACGCGCCACCAGGCCAACTTGTTTTTCTGGTGATCCCAATAAAAGTTGATGGGGTCACATTCGCCACCGTATAAAACTAGGCTTGCTGCTTGGGGGGATGCCTTGCACCCAGGAAGCGGATCATCAAGAGGCGAACACTCAAGTGGCTCCACCACAAGTTTTGCGGGGAGTTCGCAAATGGAATCGGTTGAGTGGGTGCCGATGCCAAAAGACTGTACGTTGGCTTTTTGTTTTTTCGTGGATGAGGCCAACACAACGGCTACGAATACACGTTGTTGGCGAGTGCCAAGAATAGCTGCGTCTTGCATTCCGTCACCGTTGAAATCGCCATGAATAACTGATGCGGAATCCCATGCGACTCGGGGTGCACTAAGTTTTACTGCTTGGGCAACTTGTGAACTTCCGATATCAGCATGTGCGCCGCTGGGGAGCGATAGAAGAAATAGGGATTGAAGGATGAACAGTCGCATGGCTGCTAACAGTTAATAGAGAGACCCATAGGTCCGGACGTACTTTAATAAAGAGACAGGCATTTTCAGGGTCTATCGTATTGATTCTTGTGCGGCTGTCGGTCCGGCTGTCTCTTTATTGCCTGATGCAAAAGGAGACGGAAGGCTTCCCGATTGTGCGCATCTTTTCTCTCTCAACGCACAAAGCGGAGCGAGCCTTGCGCCACAACGGAGTGGCGACACAGGCCGAGTCCGCTATGCTTCCTGCCCGCCTCGCGACCGTCTTTTCAGGGGCCTTTGAAACGACAGCGCCAGGCAAGCCGTGGCCGGCGCTCACCCCAGCGACACCCCCAGCCAGGCCCCGATGAAATAGGTCGCCAGCCCGGCCGCGCCGCCGATGCCGAGCATGCGCAGGCCGGAGAGCAGGGCGTGGCGACCGGTGAACAGGCTCATGCTGGCGCCGACTGCGAACAGGCCCGCCGCGGTCAGTCCGATCGAGGTGGCGAGCGCGTTGCCCTGACCGATGAGGAAAGGCAGCAGCGGCAGCGCGGCGCCGGCGGTGAAGGCGGAAAACGAGGAGATCGCCGCCGTCCAGGGCGAGCCGAGCTCGTCGGGGTTGAGGCCGAGCTCCTCGCGCGCCAGCGTGTCGAGCGCACGCTCCGGATCCTGCATCAGCGTGTCGGCGAGCCGGCGAGCTTCGCCCGCATCCATACCCTTGGCGGCGTAGATCAGCGCGAGTTCGGCGGCTTCTTCGTCCGGGTATTTGTCCAGTTCGTCGCGTTCGAGACCGATCTGGTATTCGAACATCTCGCGCTGCGCACGCACCGAGACGTATTCCCCCGCCGCCATCGAGAACGCGCCGGCAAGCAGGCCCGCCACGCCGGTCAGCACGATCACCGACGGCTCGCTGCCGGCGCCGGCCACGCCGTAGATCAGCGCGGCATTCGACACCAGGCCGTCGTTGACGCCGAACACGCCGGCGCGCAGCGCGTTGCCGGCGGCGCCGCTCTGGTGGCGCTTGCCGATGTCGTCCACTTTCAGGGGGGTGCCGTGGGGGGCCGCCTGCGTGTACAGGACCATCCCGCGCACCTTCATCGCTGCCAGCACGCCGCGCATCGCGCGCGGCTTGAAGGTGCGGGTCAGCCGCGCGACGATGCGGGTGCGCAGGTCGGGACGGAATGGCGCGGGTGGCTGACCGCCGGCCTGCGCGATCGCCTGCAGCCAGATTTCGGCCTGATCCTCGGCCGCCTGCGCCAGCTCCCTGAACAGGGCCTCGCGCGGCGTGCCGCGTTCGCATTCGGCGACTATCCGGTAAAGCCAGGCCGACTGTTTTTCTTCCTGCCAGGATTCGCGAGCCGAGCTCATGCCTGCCTCCGGTACTGGATCGCCTCGGCCAGGTGCGGCGTCGTGATGGCGTCGCTGCCGGCGAGGTCGGCCACGCTGCGCGCCAGCTTCAGCACGCGATGGTAGGCGCGTGCCGACAGGTTGAGCCGTGCGATCGCCTGTTTCAACAGGGCCTCGCCGGCCGCGTCCAGCTGGCAGAACTGTTCTATTTCCTGGGTGCCGAGCGCCGCATTGGACTTGCCCTGGCGCTGCAGCTGGCGGGCGCGCGCGGTTTCGACTCGTCCGCGGATGACGGCGCTCGACTCGCCTGCGCCGGCCTGCATCAGTTCGTCCTCGGTCAGCGCCGGCACGCTGATCTGGATGTCGATGCGGTCGAGCAGCGGTCCGGAAATGCGTGCGCGATAGCGCGCGATCTGGTCCGGTGTATCGCGACACGCCTGGGTGGGATGGCCGAGATAGCCGCAGGGGCAGGGGTTCATCGCCGCGACCAGTTGGAAACGTGCCGGGAAATCGGCCTGACGCGCGGCGCGCGAGATCGTGATGTGGCCGGTCTCCAGCGGTTCGCGCAGCACTTCGAGCACCTGGCGCGGGAATTCGGGCAGTTCGTCGAGGAACAGTACGCCGTGATGCGCCAGCGAGATTTCGCCGGGACGCTGGTTGTTGCCGCCGCCGACCAGTGCCACCGCCGAAGCCGTGTGGTGCGGCGCGCGGAACGGGCGGCGCTGCCAGTGTTCCTGGCGAAAGCCGCCGTTGAGCGAGGCGACCGCGGCGGCTTCGAGCGCCTCGGCCTCGCCCATCGCCGGCAGGATGCCGGGGAAGCGCGCCGCGAGCATCGACTTGCCGGTGCCGGGCGGGCCGGCCATCAGCACCGAATGGCCGCCGGCCGCGGCAACTTCGAGCGCGCGACGGGCGGCACGCTGGCCCTTGACGTCGGCGAAGTCGGGGTAATCCGGTGCGGTGGCGGCGGGTTCGGAGATCGATTCGACGAGGTTGCCCTGGCCGGCCAGCCACGCGCACACGTCCAGCAGGCTGGCAGCGCCGAAGGTCGCCACGCCGCTGGCGAGGGCGGCTTCACGGGCGGACTGCGCCGGCAGCACCAGCTGCCGGCCAGAGGCGCGGGTCGCCAGCGCCATCGCCAGCGCGCCGCGCACCGGCCGCAGTTCTCCGGTCAGCGCGAGTTCGCCGGCGAATTCGGCCTGCTTGAGCTTGTCGGCCGGAATCTGCCCGGACGCCGCGAGGATCGCAAGCGCGATCGGCAGATCGAAGCGGCCGGATTCCTTGGGCAGGTCGGCCGGCGCGAGGTTGACCGTGATGCGGCGCGCCGGGAATTCGAAGCGCGCGTTCTGGATCGCCGCGCGCACGCGGTCGCGCGCTTCCTTGACTTCGGTTTCCGGCAGGCCGACCAGCGTGAACGCCGGCAGGCCGTTGGCCAGATGCGCCTCCACCACCACCTCCGGCGCGTGCATGCCGTTCAGGGCCCGGCTGATGACGACGGCGACGGCCATGGGCTCAGTCTTCGGTGGTGCGCTGCTGCTTTTCCAGTTCGGCGATGCGTGTTTCCAGGTGCGCCAGCTTCTCGCGCGTGCGCGCGAGGACCTCGCTCTGCACGTCGAATTCCTCGCGCGTGACCAGGTCGAGCTTGCCGAGCATCGAGGTGAGGCCGGCCTTCAGGTTCTGCTCGATGTCCCGGGCGGGCGACTGCTTCAGCACGTCGCCGAGCTTGCCGACCAGGTCGTTGATGAAAGCGGGATTGGGAAATTTCGGATTCGGGTTCATGACGGCCTCCAGTGACGGGTGAGTGTAAAGCACTCCGGACGCCGGCGTGGCACGCGCTGCGGTCCGCCTTGCCTGGCACAAAGTGGGTGCATGACGTTTTCATGGCGCACCATCAAAGTGCGGCCTATGCTGGTTCTGATGCGGGTTGGTTTGCAAGGCTATGTTTTTATTGAACAAATAATCTGGCACGGCTTGTGCTGCACAGGAAGTGCAATTTTGCGCGCCTTCACTTTCGGAGAGATACATGAAAAAACTCGTTCACGCTTTGGTTCTGACCGGCCTGGTGGGCGTCCCCGCCGCTGCAATGGCTGCCGAGGAAAGCCCGCACAGCCTGACCGCCAACGTCGGCATGTACAGCGACTACGTTTTCCGCGGCATTTCGCAGACCGGTGGCGATGCCGCGGTGCAGGGCGGTCTCGATTACGCACACAGCAGCGGCTTCTACCTCGGCACCTGGGGATCCAACGTGGGCTGGCTGGAGGACTTCCAGGGCTACAACTCGGGCAACGTGGAAATCGACGTCTACGGCGGTTTCCGCGGCGGCATCGGCGAGACCGGCCTGAGCTTCGATGTCGGTGCGATCCAGTACATCTACCCGGGTGATCGTCCGGCCGGCATCACCAAAGCCGATACCACCGAGATTTACGGTGCGCTGGGCTGGAAATGGTTCACGGTCAAGTACTCCTACTACGTCAGCGACGAAGTGTTCGGCTTCGCCAATGCCGACAGCTCCGACTATCTCGGCATTTCGGCCAGCGTGCCGGTCGGCGAGAGCGGTGTGACGCTCGGCGCCAGCTGGGGCACGTTCAACTTCGAGAACAACAGCGCCCAGGACTATGACGACTGGAGCGTGAGCGCCACCTACAACCTGGGTTCGGCGATCAAGGTCGCGGAAGGCGTGACCGTCGGCGTGAAGTACACCGACACCAACGCCGACAGCACCAAGTGGACCGACGCCAACAACCAGTTCCTGGGCGATGCCACGACCACCGTCTGGATCTCCAAGGCTTTCTGAGCGCTGACCATCCGGAGCGGCGCATGCGCCGCTCCATTCATCCCCTGTCCTGAATTGGGAGACGACATGAAATTCGTAACGGCAATCATCAAGCCGTTCAAGCTGGACGAAGTGCGCGAGGCCTTGTCGGCCATCGGCGTCACCGGCCTGACGGTCACGGAAGTAAAGGGGTTCGGGCGGCAGAAAGGCCACACCGAGCTGTATCGCGGCGCGGAATACGTGGTCGATTTCCTGCCCAAAGTGAAGATCGAGGTCGCCATCAAGGCCGAACTGCTGGAACGCGTGATCGAGGCGATCGAGAAGGCGGCCAACACCGGCAAGATCGGCGACGGCAAGATTTTTGTCACCAGCCTGGAGCAGGTCGTGCGGATCCGCACGGGCGAATCCGGCCCCGACGCCCTGTAAGGAGCTGACCATGAAAAAGCTATTTGCTTCGTTGGGCCTGATGTTTGCCCTGTTGTCTCCCGGCATGACGCTGGCGCAGGAAGCTGCGGCGCCGGTTGAAGAGGCCGCAGTGGTCGAAACGGTGGAAGCCGTCGCGGCGGAAGCGCCGGCTGCGGAAGCGGCGCCGGCCGAGGCTGCGCCTGCCGAGGAAGCCGCAGCGCCGGTGCCCGACAAGGGCGACACCACCTGGATGATGGTCTCCACCCTGCTGGTCATCCTGATGATCATCCCGGGCGTGGCGCTGTTCTACGGCGGCCTGGTACGCGCCAAGAACATGCTGTCGGTGCTGACCCAGGTGATGGCGATCTTCTGCCTGATCTCGATCCTGTGGGCGGTGTACGGCTACTCGCTGGCGTTCGGCGATGGCGGCAGCATGAACTGGGCGATCGGCGATCTCTCGAAGATGTTCCTCGCCGGCATCACCGGCGACAGCACCGCCGCGACCTTCACCGACGGCGTGGTCATCCCCGAGTTCACCTTCGTCGCCTTCCAGCTGACCTTCGCCGCCATCACCGTGGCGCTGATCGTCGGCGGCCTCGCCGAGCGGGTGAAGTTCTCCGCGCTGATGGTGTTCGCGCTGCTGTGGTTCACCTTCTCCTACCTGCCGATCGCGCACATGGTGTGGGCCACCGGCGGCTACCTGTTCGAAGCGGGTGACCTCGACTTCGCGGGCGGCACCGTGGTGCACATCAACGCCGGTATCGCCGCGCTGGTCGGCGCCATCGTGCTCGGCAAGCGCATCGGCTACGGCCGCGACGCGATGCCGCCGCACAACCTGCCGATGACGATGATCGGCGCCTCGCTGCTGTGGGTGGGCTGGTTCGGCTTCAACGCCGGCTCCAACCTCGAAGCCACCGGCGGTGCGGCCCTGGCCTTCATCAACACCATCCTCGCGACCGCCGCGGCGGGCCTGGCCTGGATGTTCGCCGAGTGGATGCTGCGCGGCAAGCCCTCCATGCTGGGCGTGGCTTCCGGTGTCGTCGCCGGCCTGGTGGCGATCACCCCGGCAGCCGGCCTGGTCGGCCCGATGGGCGGCATCGTCCTCGGCGCGATTGCCGGCGTGGTCTGCCTGTGGGGCGTCACCGGCCTGAAGAAGACGCTGGGCTACGACGATTCGCTCGACGTGTTCGGCATCCACGGCATCGGCGGCATCATCGGCGCGATCGGCACCGGCATCTTCGTGTCGCCGGCGCTGGGCGGTGTCGGTGTCGACGGCTACTCGATGGCCGCCCAGGTGGTGACGCAGGCCAAGGGCGTGCTGATCACCATCGTGTGGTCGGGCGTGGTGAGCTTCGTCGCCTTCAAGCTGATCGACATGACCATGGGTCTGCGCGTCAGCGAAGAACAGGAACGCGAAGGTCTCGATACCGCCAGCCACGGCGAACGCGCCTACAACGCGTAAGCCGCACTTTCTCCTGAGAAGTCTGGGGCGCTCTGCAGGGCGCCCCTTTTTATTGCGCGCTCGCTGCGCCCTGCTTCGAGCCCTGCACGCCGAACCAGTTTGGTGCACGGCAGGATATCCCCGCACCACGGCGAATCGCGTGGCGTCCTGACATCCGAATGGTCGTCAGTCGTTTCTGCAAAACATCCTTTTCAAACAGCGTGTTGCGTGGTGTTTGGCGCGTTGGCACAGGCGTTGCTTTTATCTGTTCGACGGTAAAGCGGCGCACGTCGCCTGCATGAACCGCGAATGCGCAGCTAGGGTTCCGGTCTCGTTCGAGATGTCTGGTCCGAGAGCAGCCGGCCTCGTTCACGCGGGGCTCCACGGAGGGACAAAAGCCCGGGAGAGTGCGATCACGCGACGCTTTCCGGCTTGCATCTTCACCCTCAACCAGGAGCCACACATGAACCTCGCACGCCTCACCCGCACTCTTATCGCCGGCCTCGGTTTTGCCCTGCTGGCCCAACCCACGGCTGTACTGGCCCAGGTCAAGATCGGCGTGTCCGACTGGCCGGGCTGGGTGGCCTGGTACGTCGCCGAGCAGAAGGGCTACTTCAAGAAGCACGGCGCCGACGTCAAGCTGGTCTGGTTCGCCAACTACACCGACTCGATCAGCGCGCTGTCGGCCGGCCAGGTCGACGCCAACTCGCAGACCTGGAGCGACACCATGGCGCCGCTCGCCAAGGGCATCGCGCTGAAGACGATTCTGGTCAATGACAACTCGGCCGGCAACGATGCGCTGATGGTCGGTCCCAAGATCAAGTCGTTCAAGGATCTCAAGGGCAAGAAAATCGCGCTGGAAGAGTTCAGCGTGTCGC
This sequence comes from Pseudomonadota bacterium, assembly GCA_041639215.1. Taxonomy (GTDB): domain Bacteria; phylum Pseudomonadota; class Gammaproteobacteria; order Burkholderiales; family Thiobacillaceae; genus Thiobacillus. The sequence continues at coordinate 519,970 of JBEQCP010000001.1, forward strand.
ACTTCCTGCTGACCATGGCGCTGTCCAAGAACGGCATGACGCTGAAGGACGTGCAGGTGGTGAACCTCTCCGCCGGCGATGCCGCCGCCGCCTTCATGGCCGGACGTGTCGACGCCGCGGTGGTGTGGAACCCGTGGATCAACACCATCCAGACCAGCGGCAAGGGCAAGCCCCTGTTCAGCTCGAAGGACGTGCCCGGCCTGATCCCCGACCTGCTGGTCGCGCAGGAGAAGTCGCTCAAGGCCAAGCGTAAGGATTTCGTCGGCATGGTGAAGGCGTGGTACGACGTCGAGGCCTTCCTGCGCACGAATCCGGATGAAGCGGCCAAGATCATGTCCAAGGTCGTCGGCATGGACGCCAAGGATTACAAGGTCTTCCTGCCCGGTACCAAGTTCTTCGACCAGAAGGCCAACCTGCAGGCATTCGGCCCCGCCACCGACAAGACCTCGCTGCTGGGCGTCGCGCCGACCATCTCGAAGTTCCTGCTCGACAACAAGCTGATGGAAGGCAAGGTCGACTTCGCCAAGGGCATCGACGCCTCGCTGGTGAAGGAAGTGGCTGGCGTCAAGTAAGCAGCGACCGGGAGAGATGACGATGCCGACTCCACCCAGCACCCGCCCGCGCCGGCCTGGCATGTGGGCGATCCGCGGGCCGCTGTCTCGCCGCCAGTATGTGCTGTTCGCTGCGCTCGGGCTGCTGGCGCCGCTGGCCCTGTGGTGGGGCGCATCGAGCCTGGCCGGCGTGGACAAGGTGTTCATGCCGGGTCCGGTCGACGTGTTCAACCGGCTGGTCAGCTGGTTCACCAAGGACGAACTGATGTCCGACGTGTGGATCAGCGTCTACCGCGTCACCATGGGCTTCGCCCTCTCCGCCGTGATCGCGCTGCCGCTGGCGCTGATGATCGGCACCTTCCGTCCGGTGCAGGCGCTGCTGGAGCCGCTCACCGACTTCATCCGCTACATGCCGGCGGTCGCCTTCATCCCGCTGGTCATGCTGTGGGTCGGCATCGAGGAATCGTCCAAGATCGCCATCATCTTCATCGGCACCTTTTTCCAGATGGTGCTGATGATGGCCGAGGACATCCGCCGCGTGCCGCTGGCGCAGATCGAAGCGGCGCAGACCATGGGCGCCGATCGTGGCGAGACGGTCAAGCTGGTGATTTTCCAGGCTGCCAAGCCGGCGCTGCTCGACACGTTGCGCGTGACCATGGGCTGGGCCTGGACCTATCTGGTGGTGGCCGAACTCGTCGCCGCCAACTCCGGCCTCGGCTACTCGATCCTCAAGGCGCAGCGCTTCCTGCAAACCGACAAGATCTTCGTCGGCATCATCCTGATCGGGCTGATCGGCCTGGTCATGGACCAGCTGTTCCGCCTTGCCCACCGCAAGGCCTTCCCCTGGCTCTATCTCAGGTAAGCACCATGCCGAAAATTTCCATCCAGCACGTCGGCAAGGTGTTCGGCGAAGGCCATCATCGCGTCGAGGCGCTGAAGGACGTCAGCCTCGACATCGCCGACAACGAGTTCGTCACCTTCGTCGGCGCTTCGGGCTGCGGCAAGTCGACGCTGCTGCGCATCGTCGGCGGCCTCGAATACCACACCGCCGGCGAGGTCCTCGTCGACGGCCAGCCGATCATGGGGCCGGGCGCCGACCGCGCCATGGTGTTCCAGCACTACAGCCTCTATCCGTGGCTGTCGGTCATGGACAACATCAAGTTCAGTCGCCGCTTGCAGCACGGCCGCGAGAACATCACCGCGGCCGATGTCGAGGCCGCCTCCGGCCGTGCCGATGCGCTGCTCGCGCTGATGGGCCTCACCGCCGCCGCGAACGCCTGGCCCAATCAGCTCTCGGGCGGCATGCAGCAGCGCGTCGCCATTGCCCGTGCGCTGATGGGGCGGCCCGAGGTACTGCTGATGGACGAGCCCTTCGGCGCGCTCGACGCGCAGACGCGCGAGGTGATGCACGACCTCATCCTGCACGTGCACAAGCTGGAGAAGCCCACGCTCGCCTTCGTCACCCACGACGTCGAGGAGGCGATCTACCTCGCCGATCGAGTGGTATTGATGGCGCCGCGCCCGGGCCGCATCGACACCATTTACGAGGTGCCGCTGCCCAAGGAACGTGAGCAGGACATGAAGCACACGCCGGAATTCCTCGCACTGAAGAAGGAAATCCTCGGCCGCATCCGCGAAACCTCGGGCATGAAGACCGACCAGGACATGCTCGACCAGCTCAACCTCAAGAGCGAGGCGGCAGCATGAGTGGCAAGCCCGTCCTGTGGCAGAACCTCACCTGGGAGGACGTCGCCGCGCTGCGCGACCAGGGCATCCGCATGGCGATCTTGCCGGTGGGTGCGACCGAACAGCACGGCCCGCACCTGCCTTTGGGGGTCGACACGCTGTCGGCCGAAGCCGTCGCGCACGGGGCTTCGGCCTTGACCGGCATTCCGGTGTTGCCGAGCCTCGCCTACGGCTGCTCGCTCGGCCATTCGCCGAAGTGGCCGGGCACGATCTCGCTGCGGCCCGAAACGCTGGCCAAGCTGGTGCTCGAAATCGCCGAGTGGCTTCACACCGCCGGCTTCGACCGCCTGCTGCTGCTCAACGGCCACGTCACCAACTGGGCGCCGCTGCGCTGCGGGCTGGAGAACATCCGCCACGCCTATCCGGCCATGCGCGTCGCGCTGCGCTCGATCTGGGACCTCTCCGACGAGGCGCATCGCCGCTACCACGAGGACGCCGCCAACTTCCACGCCAACTGCGCCGAGACCTCGCTGATGCTGGCGCTGCATCCCGAACTGGTGCGCATGGACCGCGCCGTCGACGAGCCCGACCGCTCGGCCGGCTGCTTCTTTTCGTATCGGGTGAACGACGAAAGCGTGCACGGCGTCGTCGGCACGCCGAGCCGGGCCGAGGCGGCCGCAGGCCAAACCCTGCTCGATCTCTGCGTCGGCGAACTCGCCACTCAACTCACCCAGGCGCTCACCGAGGACACCCCCCTCGAACGCGCCGGCCTCACCCCACCGCCGTTTTAAGGAGTCATTCGATGACCATGCATTCCCAAACCGAAACCCTGGCCGTCGAAACACAGGCCGCCAAGGCCCAGCTTGAGGCCGCCGGCGTCAAGTACGCGCTCGCCAGCTTTGCCGACCTGCACGGCATCTCCAAGGGCAAGGTGGTGCCGATCAGCCATTTCGAGCAAATGGCAGGCGGCTCCGAGCTCTACACCGGCGCGGCGCTCGATGGCGTGCCGCAGGAGGTGAACGACGAGGAAGTGTCGGCGCGCCCCGATCTGGCTTCCGCCGCGATCCTGCCGTGGAACCCGGAGGTGGTGTGGTACGCCAGCGATCTCTATCTGAAAGGCGAGCCGTTCGAGGCCTGCTCGCGCGGCATCCTGAAAAAGCAGATCGCCGCCGCCGCCGAACTCGGCCTGCGCTTCAACCTCGGCATCGAGACCGAGTTCTTCGTCCTCAAGCAGAATCCGGACGGCAGCATCGTCCCGGCCAGCGCCGGCGACACGCTCGCCAAGCCCTGCTACGACGTGCGCGGTTTCCTCGACAACTACAGCCTGCTCGACGAGCTGGTGCAGGCGATGGACGGCCTCGGCTGGGACGTCTACTCCTTCGACCACGAGGACGCCAACGGCCAGTTCGAGACCGACTTCCAGTACGCCGACGGCCTCACCATGGCCGACCGCTTCACCTTCTTCCGCCTGATGCTCGGTGAGCTGGCGAAGAAGCGCGGCTGGTTCGCCACCTGCATGGCCAAGCCCTTCGCCGACCGGACCGGCAACGGCGCGCACTTCAACATGTCGCTGGCGAGCCTCGCAACCGGCGAGAACCTGTTCGCCGCCGACGCCGATGCCAACGGCCTCAAGCTCTCCAGACTCGGCTACCAGTTCGTCGCCGGCATCCTCAAGCATGCGCACGCGATTTCCGCGGTGATCGCCCCCACGGTCAACAGCTACAAGCGCCTGGTGCGGCGCGGCAACATGTCGGGCTTCACCTGGGCGCCGATCCACGTCTCCTTCGGCAGCAACAACCGCACCAACATGCTGCGCGTGCCGCTCGCCGGCGGCCGTGTCGAATGCCGCGCGGTCGACATGTCGTGCAACCCCTATCTTGCTGCAGCGCTGATGCTCGCCGCCGGCCTCGAAGGCATCCGCGAAGGGCTCGATCCCGGCAAGCCGCACGGCGAGAACATGTACCAGCACAGCGAGGCTGAGCTGCACGCGATGGGCGTGTCGCACCTGCCGCGCTCGCTGGAAGAGGCGATCGACGCCTTCGAGGCCGACCCGCTGACGAAGCAGGTATTCGGGCCGCTGATGGCCGGCGCCTTCGTGAAGTTCAAGCGCGACGAATGGGAGTCTTACAACACCCACGTGTCGCAGTGGGAATTGGATCGTTACCTGAAATTCTTCTGATCTGGAATTCGTATGGCACAGAACCTCAACCCCATTCCGCCCGAGCTGTTTCTATGGGAGGAGGCGCTTCCCGGCGGCTGCCACTGGTCGGGTGTGATCCGGCGCGGCAACGCGCTACGGCTCACCGACCTTAGCGGTCGCGCCAACGTCTCGGCGCTGTTCTACAACGCCGAGGAAAAGCTCGAGCGCTACAACATGCCCGACACGCTGAAGGCGCAGCACACCGCGCACCTGACGACGGGCCATGCGCTCTATTCCGACATGGGCCACGTGCTGTGCTCGGTGATCAACGACAGCTGCGGCTGGCATGACACCGTATGCGGCGCGAGCAACGCCGAGATCGTCAAGGCGAAATACGGCGAGGCCACCTACCAGACCCACCGCAACGCCATGCATCGCAACGGCCGAGACGGCCTCCTGGTCGAGCTCGGCAAATGGGGGATGGGCAAGCGTGACGTGGTGCCGAACGTCAACTTCTTCAGCAAGGTGGTCGCCGACGCCGCCGGCCGCCTGCACTTCGACGAGATGAATTCGCGTCCCGGCGCCACTGTAGATCTGCGCTTCGAAATGAACGTGCTGGTCGTGCTGTCGGCCGCACCGCATCCGCTCGATCCGCGTACCGAGTACGCGCCGGGCGAGGTCATGCTGACCGCATGGAAGGCCGGCACGCCGGGCGCTGACGACGTGTGCCGCAACAGCTGCGCCGAAAACCAGCGCGGCTTTTATCAAACCGAAATTCTTTTTCGCTGAGGCCAGACATGAGCACGTTCAATCTCGTCGAAAGCCCTTTCGATCCGAAAAATGCCGTCGTCGACGCCATCGTCAGCGCGGGTGACCCCTGGCTGCATGAAATCAAAAAAGGCCAGGTGTTCCGCATCCTCGACCTCGAAGGCAACCAGGCGGTCGACACCCTGTTCTTCAACGCCCGCGACCCCGACGAGCGCTACAGCGCCGCCGACACCGTGCGCGCGCAAGGCGCGTTATACCTCACCGCGGGCACGCCGCTGATGTCGACCGAGGGCAACGTCATGCTGACGATCACCGCCGACACCTGCGGCCGCCACGACACGCTCGGCGGCGCCTGCTCGTGCGAGAGCAACACCGTCCGATATGCCCTGAACAAGCGCCCGATGCACTCCTGCCGCGACAGCTTCCTGCACGCGCTGGCGCACTACGACGGCGGCCTGACCAAGCGCGACATCACCAGCAACATCAATTTCTTCATGAACGTGCCGGTGACGCCCGAGGGTGGTCTCACCTTCGCCGACGGCGTGTCGGCACCGGGAAAATACGTCGAGATGCGCGCGGAGATGGACGTGCTGTGCCTGATCTCGAACTGCCCGCAGTTGAACAACCCGTGCAACGCCTACAACCCGACGCCGGTGCGGGTGCTGATCTGGGACGCGCAGTGATGTCGTCATTCCGGCGTACGCCGGAATCCAGTTGTATGGGCTGGACCCCGGCATTCGCCGGGGTGACGAACGAGAGGAAATAACTAAATAACCAGCGGCGGGACGTCCCGCCGCGGAGACTGCATGCGGGACGTCCCGCAAGGAAGCTTATGTTTGAGAAAGTCCTCATCGCCAACCGCGGCGCCATCGCCTGCCGCATCATCCGCACGCTGCGCGCCATGGGCGTGAAATCCGTCGCCGTCTATTCCGAGGCCGACCGCCACAGCCTGCACGTGCGTCTCGCCGACGAAGCGGTCGAGATCGGCCCGGCGCCGGCGGCGCAGAGCTACCTGCGCGCCGAGAAGATCCTGGAGGCGGCGAAGGCCACCGGCGCCCAGGCGATCCACCCCGGCTACGGCTTCCTCTCCGAGAACCCCGGCTTCGCCGAGGACTGCGCCGCGGCTGGCATCGCCTTTATCGGCCCGAGCCCTGCGCAGATGCGCGCCTTCGGCCTGAAGCACACCGCGCGCGATCTGGCCGAGCAGAACAAGGTGCCGCTGCTGCCCGGCTCCGGCCTGTTGAGCGACGCCGGCCACGCCCAGGCCGAGGCCGCGCGCATCGGCTATCCGGTGATGCTGAAGAGCACCGCCGGCGGCGGCGGCATCGGCATGCGCCTGATCTGGAGCGCCGACGAACTGGTCGAAGCCTTCCAGTCGGTCGAGCGGCTGGCGCGCGCCAACTTCAAGGAAGCGGGCATCTTTCTCGAAAAATACGTCGAGCACGCGCGCCACATCGAGGTGCAGATTTTCGGCGACGGCCGTGGCCATGTGGTCGCGCTGGGCGAACGCGATTGCTCCGTTCAAAGACGCAACCAGAAGGTCATCGAGGAAACCCCGGCGCCCGGCCTCACCGACGCGCAAAGGACCAGCCTGCTCGCAACCGCGGTGCGTCTTGGCGAAGCGGTCGGCTACCGCTCCGCCGGCACGGTCGAATTCGTCTACGACACGCAAAGCGGCGAATTCTATTTTCTCGAAGTGAACACCCGTCTGCAGGTCGAGCACGGCGTCACCGAGGAAGTCACCGGCGTCGACCTGGTCGAGTGGATGGTGAAAGAGGCTGCAGGCGAACTCGATCTTGCTGGCTTCAAGGCCGAGCCCCAGGGCGCATCGATGCAGGTGCGCCTCTACGCCGAAGACCCGGGCAAGGATTTCCAGCCCGCTGCCGGCGTGCTGACCGAAGTCGTGTTCCCGCCGGACGCGCGCATCGAAACCTGGGTCGAGCGCGGTTCCGACGTGCCGCCGTTCTACGATCCGATGGTCGCCAAGCTCATCGTCAAGGGGCGTGACCGCGCCGACGCGCTGGGCAAGATGCAGCAGGTGCTGACGAACACCCGCGTCGCCGGCATCGAGACCAACCTCGGCTACCTCGGCCAGATCGTGCGCGACAACGTGTTCATGGAAGGGCGCCAGACCACGCGCTATCTCAACGCCTTCCATTACCGCCCGGCGACGATCGACGTCATCGAGCCTGGCGTGCAGTCGAGCGTGCAAGACTGGCCGGGCCGCACCGGCTACTGGGATGTCGGCGTGCCGCCGTCCGGGCCGATGGACGCGCTGGCCCTGCGCCTCGCCAACCGCCTTGCCGGCAACGCCGAAGGTGCGGCCGCACTGGAGCTGACCGTCGCCGGTCCCACGCTGCGCTTCAACTGCGACGCGGTGATCGCGCTGGCCGGTGCCGACATGGGTGCCGAACTCGACGGTGCGCCGCTCGCCAACTGGGCGGCCCACGCGGTCAAGGCCGGCAGCATCCTCAAGTTCGGCGCGATCCAGGGCGCTGGTTGCCGCACCACCCTCGCGGTGCGCGGCGGTTTCGACGTGCCGGATTATCTCGGCAGCAAGTCCACTTTCACCCTCGGCCAGTTTGGCGGCCACGCGGGGCGCACGCTGCGGGTGGGCGACGTGCTGCATATCCCCTCTGCCGTCATACCGGCGGACGCCGGTATCCAGCTTATTCAACTGGACCACGGCGTTCACCCGCAAGGGGTAGGCCATAGTTGTAAAGCCGCTGAAGCGGCAACAACCATGCACCGCCGGGGTGACGACACCTCTCCGTCGCTCATTCCCGCCTACGCGCACGCCTGGGAAATCGGCGTGCTCTACGGTCCGCACGGCGCGCCGGATTTCTTCACCGACGCCGACATCGAGATGTTTTTCGCCACCGACTGGGAGGTGCATTACAACTCCAGCCGGACGGGTGTCAGACTGATCGGACCGCGCCCCGAATGGGCGCGCAAGGACGGCGGCGAGGCCGGCCTGCATCCGTCGAACATCCACGACAACGCCTACGCCATCGGCGCGGTCGACTTCACCGGCGACATGCCGGTGATCCTCGGCCCGGACGGCCCTAGCCTCGGCGGCTTCGTCTGCCCGGCCACCATCGTGCAAGCCGAGCTGTGGAAGATGGGGCAGCTGCGTCCGGGCGATACCGTGCGTTTCAGGCGCCTGTCTCAGGGTGAGGCAGAATGCATGGAGGCCGAACAGGATGCCGCTATCGCCACATTGTCATTCCGGGCTGCGACCCGGAATCCAGAAATTAAACTGGATTCCGGCGTTCGCCGGAATGACGACGAACTCGCCGAGCCGGTGTTGCATCGCATTCCAGAAACCGACAACCCCGTCGCCGTCGTCTACCGCCGCGCCGGCGACAAGTACCTGCTCGTCGAATACGGCCCGCTGGTGCTCGACCTCAACCTGCGCTTCCGCGTGCACGCGCTGATGACGCAGCTCCAGGCCGATGCCGTGCCTGGCATCCTCGACCTCACCCCCGGCATCCGCTCGCTGCAGGTGCACTACGATTCGCGCGTGCTGCCGCTGTCGCAATTGATGGACCTGCTGCTGGCCGCGGAAAAGGCGCTGCCCGCGATCGAGGACATGCAGGTGCCGACCCGCATCGTGCACATCCCGTTGTCGTGGGACGACGCCGCCACCAAACTGGCGATCGAGAAATACATGCAGTCGGTGCGCAAGGACGCGCCCTGGTGCCCCTCCAACATCGAGTTCATCCGCCGCATCAACGGGCTGGAGTCGATCGAAGAGGTGAAGTGCATCGTCTTCGGCGCCAGCTACCTGGTGATGGGCCTCGGCGACGTCTATCTCGGCGCGCCGGTGGCCACGCCGGTCGATCCCAGACACAGATTGGTCACCACCAAGTACAACCCCGCGCGCACCTGGACCCCGGAAAACGCCGTCGGCATCGGCGGCGCCTACATGTGTGTGTACGGCATGGAAGGCCCCGGCGGCTACCAGTTCGTCGGCCGCACGCTGCAGATGTGGAATCGCTGGCGCCAGACCGCCAATTTCACCGACGGCAAACCGTGGCTGCTGCGTTTCTTCGACCAGGTGCGCTTCTTCCCGGTGAGCGAAGCCGAGCTGCTGAAAATCCGCGAGGATTTCCCGCTCGGCCGCTATCAACTGAAGATCGAGGAAACCACCTTCAGCCTGCGCGAGTACAACCGCTTCCTCGCCGACAACGCCGACTCCATCGCCGCTTTCAAGACGCAGCAGCAGGCCTCGTTCGACGCCGAACGCGAGCGCTGGCACGCGAGCGGACAGGCCGAGTACGCGAGCGACCTGACCGTGGCCGAGGCCGCGCCCGACAGCGAGCTCGACCTGCCGGAAAACGGCCGCGCCATCGCCAGCCATGTCGCCGGCAACGTGTGGAAAGTGGAAGTGGAGGACGGCGCCGAGGTGAAGCAGGGCGATCCGCTCGTCATCGTCGAATCGATGAAGATGGAGTTCGCCGTGCTGGCGCCGTGCGATGGTCGCATCCACAAGGTGTTCTGCCGCGAGGGCGGGCAGGTTTCGGCTGGTCAGGACCTGCTGGTGCTGGTGAGCGAGTGAGGCAGCCATGAAGATTTCGCTCGACATCGCCAACCTTCAGCAGCGCTACCGGTCGGGGAAACTCACGCCGCTCGCGTTGGTGGAGGATCTCCTCGCTCGAATGGACGGTGAGGACACCCATCGCGTCTGGATCAGCCGTCTCGACGCCGACGCGCTGCGTGCCTATGCCCGGAAGCTCGAAGGCCAGGACATCGCCAGCCTGCCGCTCTACGGCATTCCCTTCGCGATCAAGGACAACATCGACCTGGCCGGCTTGCCGACGACCGCTGCCTGCCCCGAGTTCGCCTACGCGCCCGAGCGACACGCCATCGTCGTGCAGCGGCTGATCGACGCCGGCGCGATTCCAATCGGGAAAACCAACCTCGACCAGTTCGCCACCGGCCTCAACGGCACCCGTTCGCCCTACGGCGCCTGCCGCAACGCTTTCGATCCTGACTTCATCTCCGGCGGCTCGAGTTCCGGCTCGGCCGTCGCTGTCGCGCTCGGCCTGGCGAGCTTCAGTCTCGGTACCGACACCGCCGGCTCCGGCCGCGTGCCCGCCGCGTTCAACAATCTGGTCGGCCACAAGCCGACCTGCGGCGCGCTGTCCACCCGCGGCGTCGTGCCGGCGTGCCGCTCGCTCGACGCGGTGTCGATCTTCGCGCTCACCGCCGGGGATGCCGAGCGGGTGCTGGCGGTCGCCGCCGGCTTCGACGCCGGGGATGAATATTCAAGATCGCTGGCACCGCACGGGTTCGATTTCGGCCGCACCGCCGGTTTCCGTTTCGGCGTGCCGATGGCCAGGGACCTGGAATTCTTCGGCAATGCCGAGGCGGCGCGCCTGTTCGACGAAGCCGTGCAGCGCATGCAGTCACTCGGCGGCACGCCGGTGGAAATCGACCTCGCGCCTTTCCTGGACGCTGCGCGCCTGCTCTACGGCGGCCCCTGGGTTGCCGAGCGTTATCTTGCCATCCGGGGTTTTTTCGATACGCAGCCCGACAAGGTCTTCCCGCCGGTGCGCGAGATCATCGCTGGCGGCCGCGGCATCAGCGCCGCGGACACCTTCGCCCATCTCTATCGCCTGTGTGCCCTGAAGCGGGTATGCGATGCGGTGTGGGGAGACATCGACGTGATGCTCACGCCGACCGCCGGGACGATCTACCGCGTCGCTGAAATGGAAGCCGACCCGATTCGCCTGAATTCGAATCTCGGCTATTACACGAATTTCATGAACCTGCTCGATCTGGCCGCCACCGCCGTGCCGGCCGGATTCCAGAACAACGGCCTGCCGTTCGGCGTGACGCTGATCGCGCCACCGCACCAGGACGCTCCGTTGCTGCACCTGGCGTCGCGCATGCAGCAGGCACTGGGCGGCACACTCGGCGCCACCACGTATCCGCTGCCGCCTGCCGAGGAATTGAACCTGCTGGCAGATGGGCAGGTGAGGGTCGCCGTCGTCGGCGCCCATCTATCCGGCCTGCCGCTGAATCACCAGCTCACCGGGCGCGGCGCGCGCCTGGTTTCGACGACGCACACCGCGCCGACATACCGCTTCTACGCCCTGCCCGACGGCAAGCGCCCGGGTCTCGTCAAAGTGGAAGCGGGCGGCGCATCCATCGCCTGCGAAGTCTGGGAAATGCCCGCCAGCCAGTTCGGTTCCTTCGTCGCCGGAATCCCCGCACCCCTCGGCATCGGCAAGCTGGAGCTGATCGACGGCGCGGTCGTGAATGGCTTCATCTGCGAAGGCATCGGCGTGGCCGATGCGCGGGACATTACGGAATACGGGGGGTGGCGGGCGTGGCTGAATGCGCGGGTTGAATGACGGGGAATGGCCGGACAGGTGGGCGTGGAGCGTGTCTGTTGATTGACCTGAGCGGAGTTCAGACAAACCTGCGTCACCGTCACTTGTGTGCGCCAAAGTCGCCATCTGGATACGGCAGGCTGGGGGGGCGCCGGGTTTGCCGATCCAATGCGGCGGGTAGCTTGACTCCAATTCATTTGTTGTCAAAAATGCCAACATGAAGGCCGAACTGCTCAAGCAGCACCGCCAGCGCCTGCCCAACGGCGGGCTGGTCGAGATGAAAATCTGGAAGCTGCCCTGCCCGGTGCCGCCTTGCGACCACGCCTTCAAATATCGACTGGTGTACATCCTGAACGGCGAGCGTCTTGTCGGTTTCGACAATGAGCGCGGCAAGGGCGATCACCAGCATCTGGATGGAAAAGAGTCGGTCTATCGTTTCGTTTCCATCGACCAGCTTCTGGATGATTTCATCGCAGAAGTGGAAAGGAGAATCGAATGAAAACCGCTGTCATTGAAATCAATCCGGACTGGAAAGCCGCGCTCAGGGCCGGCGCAAAAGGTATGCGCCAGGCGGCCAAATCCGGTCGCGTCCAGCAGTTCACTTTCAGCTACGCCAGCCCTGAACTGCTGTTCTCCGAAATCAGCCCCAAGCGCTGGGGGGTGCTGGAAGCGATGAGCGGCGCCGGCGAAATAAGCCTGCGCGAACTGGCCCGCAGGCTGGAACGCGACGTCAAGTCCGTGCACCGGGACGTGCATGCCCTGCTGGAAACCGGGCTGCTGGAGAAAACCGAAAGCGGAAAGATCGTGTGTCCGTTCGACAAGGTGCGCGTCGATTTCACGCTGGCGCAGGCGGCTTAGAAGTTGCCCGGGTTCTTGATGGTTTCCCCAAATGCGCTACGCAAGACATGACTCCGTTAACATCCTGCCGGGAGGGCTAGGTTGATGCCGGAAATTCCTGTCGTCTTGTCGCTTCCGCAGCCGGCCATCGGCCTTTGGCGCGCGCAGCAAGCTCTTGTGATGCACTATGCCAATACTGGTTTGAAGTTCACATTGGATGGGCGCCTGGTTGGAGACATCGCCGAGGCCGTAGCTCTTGAGCACTTTGAACTCAGCTTGCCAGCGAAACGCACAAAGGGAGTAGATGCGCTCACTGCTTCTGGAGACACCGTCCAAATAAAGGCATCCGGATTAGAGAATTCTGGCCCGGCATTCACTCCCGGTACAGGCGTCGCTCGTTATTTGCTGTTCTTCAGGATCAACTTTTCGGCGGGCTCTGCGATGGTGCTCTACAATGGATTGGAAGCACCCGTTCGGGCACGGCTACTCCCAAGGGAATGGACTGGCACTAAAGTTGTGAATCTGTCTGCGTTGCGTGCCCTTCAGCATGAGCTCGGAGATGCGAACGCTCTACCACTCAAGAGGCGGACGGGTGTCAAATAGGCCACAGGTTGCCACGCCGTGCTTTGAGAAAGACCTGTTTGCGGCGACGAGATTAACCTACCGAAGGTCTGCTCAGGGTTGCGGATTGCAGCGCGGGCATGCGTCAAAGTCCGTACCCGAGCAACGGCCTTCACCGTTGCCGATTCGATAGCTCTCCTCTGGCCGGGTTGAGCCCAGCCGCGACGGTGGCTTTTCTCGGCCCCGCCAGAAGACTCAGCGATTGAATTCCTCGATGCAGTTCTTCAATCCGTCGGCGCTGCCGGCTTCGAGGGTGCAGTTGCCGGTCCGCTCCGGGCGTTCGCGCCGGGAGCTGCTGCGGGTTCGGGTTTCCCGCGGTGCGGCGCTGTGCGCGCCTTCGTCGCCGAGCAGCTTGTCGAGCTGCCTTTCGGCCTTGATGAGCTGCTTTTCCGTGGCGGCGAGCAGCCGGTCCTGTTCCTTGCTCGAGGCCTCGTGTTCGGCGACGGTCGCCGCCAGTTTCTCTTCCGCCTGGGTGCGCCTGGTCTGTTCTTCGGTCAGCGCTTTGCGTGCTTCGGCGCTGGAGCGGGTGGTTTCGGCCAGTGCAGCCTGCATGCGCCGGCTTTCGGCGAGCTGCTCGCCGAGCAGTTTTTCGAGCAGGGCGTAGGAGTGGCCGGTGGACTCGGCGTATTCGGCAAGCGACGCGGCCAGTTTCTGCTCCGCCCGGGCGCGCCGGGCCTGTTCCTGGGCGAACGCTTGTGCGAGTTCGCCGGTGGGCCGGGTCTTTCGTGCAAGCTCGGTTTTGAGGCGCTGCTTTTCGGCCAGATGCGGGCCGAGCTGTTTCTGGAACAGGACATAGGCACCGGCGCCGCCCGCGCCGGCACCCACCAGCATGACGGCGAGGAGGATCAGCAGGGCGCGCAGGCGGCGTGGCTTGGGGGCGACGACGACGGGTTCCTCGGGCGGCGCGTTGCGCCGATCGCGCGGGCTGTCCCGCCGCGCGCCGGGGCGTTCCGCGTCTTCCGCAGGCGCTTCCGCGCCGCCGGTTTTCCGGCGCAGCTTCTGCAGGAACGCGATGCTGGCATCGAGCAGGGCGGTGATGCGCGCCTGGATGCGGGTGCGCAATGCGCGCTTGGCGTGGGCGGCCAGCGTTTCATCTGCTGCCGGCGTTTCGGCGGCACCGCGGGTGCGCGGATTGTCGGCAGGGAGGGCGGATGTGCTCAAAGTGTGTTGGGGTCGATGTCGTCTCGTTAAGAGCGATATCGGTTTGCGGCACGGATTATTGAATCAGCGGACTGGCCGGGGCCGCTGATCCGGACGCCGGCCCGAGCGGTGCACGGTGCGCCATCGGGCCGGCGGTCAGGCCCCGGTGGGCGTGGCCGTGGCTTCCCGGAAGGTGTTCTTGCCTTCGCGCTTGGCAGCGTACAGCGCGGCGTCGGCCTGCTTGAGCAGTTCGTCCAGTGTCTCGCCGTCGCTGCAGCACAGGGCGATGCCGACCGAGGCGCCGATCTGCGCGGTGTGGCCGCCGGGCAGCGGAATGGGCTGGCTGAGACTCGTGACGATGCGGCGGGCGACTTCGCGCGCGGCCTCGGCATCGTCGACCTGACCGAGCACGATGACGAATTCGTCGCCGCCGAAGCGGGCGATGACATCCGCTTCGCGTAGCAGATACTGCATTCTCTGTGCCGAAACCACGATGACTTCGTCGCCGGCCGCATGCCCATAGCGGTCGTTCACTGCCTTGAACTCGTCGAGATCGACTGCCAGCACGGCCATCTGCTTATGCGAGCGACGCGCGCTGGCGATCAGGTGCTTCTCGTTTTCGCTGAGGAAGCGCCGGTTGGCGAGGCCGGTCAGCGGGTCGTGCAGGCTGAGCTGGCGGATCGTCTGCTCGGCGTGGACGCCGGCGCCGATCAAGCGCACGGTTTCCCGGTACAGCCCGAGCAGCGCCAGCCCCGTCCACAGTCCCGCCAGTCCGAGCAGCACCGACATCCGGCTCTGGTCGAGGACGCGCGCCTGCTCGCGCATTTCCAGCTGGTGCAGTTCCGCGCGGCCGGCTTCGATCAGGATGCGGTGGATCTGCTCGATGGCGGACTTGTCGAAGCCAGCCAGTTCGCGTTCCGGCGGGGCGACGCCGCTTTGTGCCGAGGTGCCCTGCTGCAGGGCGCTGAAACCGGTTTCCAGGGCCGACTGCAGGGCCGGCAGGGGGGCCAGGCGGGCGGTCTGCGCGGCGTCGGCGTCGACCAGGGCGATCAGCCGTTCCGCGCTGGGGCACTGCGACTGCCGGCAGACCAGGCTCTGGTCGAGCTGGCCGGGGTCCTGCGACTCGGCGTATTTGCGCACTGCGGTGTCGAGATTGAGCAGGTAGGTGCGCAATGCGTCGATGTAGGCGATGACCTGGCGCGTGTGGTCCACCGAGCGAACCGCCTCGGCCGAGCGCTGGTGCTGGTAGACGATCATGACGAACAGGGCCGTGATGATGAGCGCGAAGATCAGCGCGCCCTTGCGGAGCACCCGCTTGAAGCCGGTGAACACGGAGCCTTCGGCAGTGGACTGCAGCGGGGCGGCGGACTTCATGGTGCGGGGGCCGCCGGCGGCGGGCAGGCTGGCGGGAAACGGAACGGCAGGGATGCGTGCATGGAAGGGACGATACCAAGAATCGGGCGATGGAGCGGGAATTCCCCGGCAACTCCGAGGCCAGACCCGTATTCGCCGGTCAGGGTTCCCGGAACCGGCGGGGGCGTGCCCGCAGCGATCGTTTTTTCTGGGTACCTGACCCGTGCGTCCCGGGCCGGGCACGTCCCCGCATCGCATTGTCGGGCGCGACCGGGGCGGGGCCGCCGTGGCCCGGGCGGTGCCGGTCGTTGAGGTTTTTCCGCGTGGCGGGCGGGTGCCGGCCTGCTGCTCAGAAGGGCCAGAGCTGGCCGATCGTGGCGACGGATTTGAGCGGGCCGAGGTTGTTGTTCAGCATGGCCAGGCCGCAGCCGACGCAGTAGACCACCGCCATGGCGCCTGGAAAAACGGGGAGCAGCATCAGGGCGAGCGGCCATCCAGTGGGCACTTTGGGCGGCGGATCGTTCTTCTGCAGGGCGCGATAGCAGTGCTTGCGGTATTGCGCGCCGATGGCACACACGGTGGCGATCAGCGCGGTGAGGGCGATCCAGGCGAGCACGCCCCCCAGCAGTCGATGGCTCATGGGATAGGTGGCGACAGGCGGGTCAGGCAGGGCGTTGACGATGCCGACGATCACCGCCAGGCAGAATGCGACCAGTCCGGCGAGGAAGTGGAGCGTGGTGCGGTAGGGGTCGTGCGCTTTTCGCTCGGCGGCTTCCTGGGTGCCGAGCACGGCGCCCTTCACGACATCGGGGATGGCCGCCTCGAATTTCTCCTGGACGGTTTTCTGCACGCTGTTGGCAATGGCCTGGCCGACCTGCGGGTCTTTCAGCGCGGCAGCGACGGCGGCCTGGATTGCGGGGTCTGTCATGGCGTCCTCCCTCGGCATTCCTACCCGGTATAGCCCAAGCCTGCGGCGAGGGTAGCGTCATTCATATTTTGGGCCGGCTGGCCGTAATATCTTCTATCGGCCTTCCTGCCCGGGCGGGAAGCGCATTGCGCGGTTCGTTTGTATCCGGAATCCCAGCCATGGAACAGGGTTTGCTCCTGATCGTCGCCAGCTCGCTCGTCATCGGCCTCGTCGCCGGCTTCGTCATGCATCGCGCCGATTTCTGTACCACCGCCGCGTTCCGCGATCTGTTCCTGTTCCGCGATTTCTTCCTGATGCGCCAGATGCTCCTGCTGGCGGTGGTCAGCATGGCGCTGTTCGAGTTCGGCCGGCTCGCCGGGGTGATCGAGCGGCAGCCGTTCCCGCTGCTGGGGGCGCCGACGCTGGCCAACGTCGCCGGCGGCTTCGTGTTCGGTATCGGCATGGTGTTGGCCGGCGGTTGCGTGGTCGGCAGCCTGTACAAGATGGGGGCCGGCAGCCTCGCCAGTGCGCTCGCCTTCGCCGGCATGCTGGCGGGTTCGGCGGCCTACGCCGAAATTCATCCGCAGTGGAGCGCATTCGCGCAGTCCACGGTGCTGGTGCAGGGCGCGATCACCGTGCCGCAATGGCTGGGGGTGTCGCCGGCCGCGCTGCTGCTGCCGCTGGCGGGACTCGGCGGCGTCTGGCTGGCGCGCGAATTCCGTGCCGGCCGCATGCAGCGTCCGGCTGCGGCCGTGGGCCACCTCGCGCCGTGGCGCGCGGCCCTCATTCTTGCCGGGCTGGGCTTCGCCTCGTACGTGCTGATCGGCATGCCGATGGGCATCACCACCAGCTATGCCAAGCTCGGCGCCGCCGTCGAGTCGTGGTTCGCGCCCGGGCACGTCGCCGGCCTCGCGTATTTCTCGCTGCAGCCGCTCGACTACACGCCGCCTTTCTCCGACCAGGCGATCCGTGGCGGGCCGGGGCCGCAGCTCGACGCCGTCGCCGCGATCCAGTACCCGCTGATCGTCGGCATCGTCGGCGGCGCGCTGCTTGCCGCCGTGCGCGTCGGCGAATGGCGGCCGCGCTGGCGGCTGCCGCCGCGCCAGCTGCTGTCGGCGCTGGCCGGCGGTCTGCTGCTCGGGCTGGCGGCGCGCATGGCGCCGTCGTGCAACGTCTGGCACCTGTGGGGCGGGGTGCCGATCCTTGCCCTGCAAAGCCTGCTGTTCGTGGCGGGGCTGCTGCCTGGCACCTGGGTCGGCGCCCGCCTGCTGACGCGTTTCGTGATACGGTAGCCGTCCATGCAGACCCTCGATATCGACATCCGCGGCCAGATCTGCCCTTCCTGCCTGCTGCTGACGCTGAAGGAACTCAACCGCATCGGGGCCGACATCCGTTCCGGCGAAGCCGAAATCGTGGTCCTGACCGACGACCGCCAGGCCACCGCCACCATTCCCGCCACCGCCAACCGCATGGGCTTCCACACCGATGTCGAGCGGCAGGACGGGGCCTACCGCATCCGCATCTTCGGCCGGACCTGACGTGCGCACCATGCCAGGCGAAAAGGACGCTTTCAGCTACATCCGGGCCAAGATCGACCAGCTGCTCACGGTGATGGGCACGCAGCCGCTGCGTCCCGAGGAACTCGACGACGACACGCTGATCGCGCTCGATCCCATCGGCATCGTCGCCGAGGCCTTCGAGCAGGTGATCACCCACCTCAACGAGACCAACCACCGACTCGATCTCGCCACCGGCGAGATCCGCACCATCTTCGACACCCTCGGTGCGGCCGTGGTGGTGCTCGATCTCGACGACCGCATCGACGACTGCAACCGCCACGCGCTCGAATGGCTGTTTCATGGCGCCGCCCGCGACCAGATCGTCGGCCGCCCGGCGAATCAGGTGTGCGATACCGCCGACCGGCTGGTCGGCATCCGCCGCGCTGCCGACGGTGCCTGCCATGTCGTCAGCCTGCACGGCCACGACGTGCAGGTCGTGGCCTCGCGGATCCACGACGAGTCCGGACGGCATGCGAAGACGGTGATGCTGTTCACCGACATCACGCAGCAGAAGGAAACCGAACGCAATCTGCAGCTCTACGCCGAAGTGTTCAGTCACATCGGCGAGGGCATCCTGATCACCGATGCCGACAATCGCATCGTCGCGACCAATGCGGCGGTGACGCGCATCACCGGCTACAGCCGCGACGAACTGATCGGGGCGTCGCCGCGAACGCTCAAATCCGGGCTGCACGAGCCCGAATTCTACGAGGCGCTGTGGGGGGCGCTGCGCCAGTCCGGCTACTGGCAGGGCGAGATTCTCGATCGCACGCGCGACGGTCGCGTGCTGCCGCTGCTGCAGACCATCAGCGAGGTGCGCGATGGCGAGGGCAAGCTGACGCACTACATTGCGGTGATGACCGACATCTCGTCGATCAAGGAAACCCAGAGCCGGCTCGATTTCCTCGCCCACCACGACGCGCTCACCGGCTTGCCCAACCGCCTGCTGTTCGGCGACCGCCTGAACCACGTCATCGCGCATGCAGAACGCGACAACAGCACGATCGCCCTGCTGTTCATCGACCTCGACCGCTTCAAGAACATCAACGACAGCCTCGGCCACCAGATCGGCGACCAGCTGCTGGTGGAGGCGGCGCAACGGCTCAGGGGGCTGGTGCGTCGCTCGGATACGCTCGCGCGCCTCGGCGGCGACGAATTCGTCGTGCTGATGGAAGGGCAGGCGACGTCCGGCGCCGCCACCGGCCTGGCCGACAAGATGGTGGCGGCGTTCCGGCAGCCGTTCGTGGTCAACGGTGTCGATCTGCACATCGGCTGCAGCGTCGGCATCACGCTGTACCCGGATGACGGGCTGGATGCCGTGACGCTGCTGAAGAACGCCGACACCGCGATGTACCGTGCCAAGGAAGCCGGCCGCGACGGCCATGTGCGCTACAGCGCGGAACTGTCCGAGGCGGCGCGCAGCAAGGTCGCGCTCGAGAATGCGTTGCGCGCTGCCGTGCGCGACGGCGGCTTCGAGTTGCACTACCAGCCGATCATGGATATCCGCCGCGGGCGGGTGATTGCGGGCGAAGCCCTGGTGCGCTGGCCGAAGGGGCCTGCGGGCGCGCACACGCCGGACGCATTCATCCCGCTGGCCGAGGAGACGCGTCTCATCGTGCCGCTCGGCGAATGGATCCTGCGCGAAGCGCTGGCCAGCATGCGCGGCTGGCACGCCGCCGGGCTCGGACTCGATTACGTCTCGGTGAACATCTCCGCCGTGCAGCTGGCGCAACCCGATTTCCCCGATCGCCTCATCGCGCTGCTGCGCGAAAGCGGCGTGCCTGGCCACCAGCTGCAGATCGAACTGACCGAGAACGTGCTGATGCGCGATATCGAGCTGTGCGCCTGGGTGCTGCGGCACCTGCGCGAGCACGGCATCCGCGTCGCCATCGACGACTTCGGCACCGGCTACTCGAGCCTCAGCTACCTGAAGCAGCTGCCGATTGACATCCTCAAGATCGACCGTTCCTTCGTGCGCGACATCCCGGGCGACGCCAACGACTGCGCGATCGCCGCAGCCGTCATCGGACTGGCCCGCACGCTGGGGCTGGACGCCATCGCCGAAGGCATCGAGACGCAGGAGCAGCAGGATCATCTGGCGCAGATCGGCTGCGACAAGGTGCAGGGCTACCTGCATGCCCGTCCCGCGCCGGCCGCGGCGTTTTCCGCATTCGTCTCCGGCAGTCGCGCGCTCACCAGCAGCGCGGCCTGAAGCCGGGTTCACGGCCCGGCGTCGAGCATCCAGTCGAGGATCATCCAGCGCCGCTCGCCCCTGCCTTCGACCACCAGCTGATGGCCGCGCCGCTGCAGCGCGCCGGGCTGTACGACGGCACGGCCTTCGCGGAACGGCAGGGTCGAGTGTTCGACGCGCCAGGCGCCGGGACCGTTGCGGCGGCCGAAGCTGATCTCGATGTCGAGCCACGCCAGCAGCTGTTCGCGCCCGGGGCGGGTTGCGGCGATCAGGCCCGGCAGGTCGGCGGCGCGCGGCAGCCGCACGGCGCGGCCGCGCACGAACATGAAACAGTCTCCGGCGATGAGCAGCCAGGTGGGGCGCACGGGCAGCGTGCCGTTTTCCACCACCAGCTGCAGGGCAGCGCTGCCGCCGCGGCTCTCCGGAAGGGCCTCCCAGATTTCCCGATAATCGGCCTCGAGCCCGGTCTCGACCACGCGGCC
This sequence comes from Pseudomonadota bacterium, assembly GCA_041639215.1. GTDB lineage: Bacteria > Pseudomonadota > Gammaproteobacteria > Burkholderiales > Thiobacillaceae > Thiobacillus. Next base: position 540,546 of record JBEQCP010000001.1, read on the forward strand.
GCCGTCGAAGGCCATGCGGCCGGTGTCGCGGCAGCCATTGATGGGCTGGACATCGACCTGGCGGTGCCAGATGCAGCGTTCGCCGTCGACCTGGGTGAGGCCGCAGAAACCCTGCTGGGTCGCGAGCCAGGCGAGTTGCGCGGCGTCGCAGTCGGCGAGCGTTGCCACGCCGGCGAAGTCCGGCCGCCCGGCGGGAATGCGCAGGTCGGCGTGCCAGCGCGGCGTCTGCAGCCACAGCACGCGGCTGCTCGTGTCGTGCACGCCCGGTGCCTCCAGCAGGCTGCGCCGCCATACGCCGAGGTAGGCATCGGGCACGGCGGGGGGCAGATCGCTGGGTGCCGGCGCCGGCAAGGGCGTGCGCGCTGTCATGCGGACAGCTGGCCGTCGCAGGGACATGCGCGGGCGGCGTAGCGCGCCCCGCAGACGCAGCTGCCGTCCGCCCGGTCGCGCAGCAGCGTCTCCATTGCGGCGGCGGCAAGCGGACGGCTGAAGTAGTAGCCCTGCAGTTCGTCGCAGCCGTGCCGCTGGAGGAATTCGAGATGCGCCCGGGTTTCCACGCCCTCGGCCACCACCTTGAGGCCGAGCGCGTGGCCGAGCGTGATGATGGCGTGCACGATGGCGGCATCCTCGGGGTCGCTGTCGATGTCGCGCACGAAGCTCTTGTCGACCTTGAGGCGGTCGACCGGAAAGCGCTTGAGGTAGCTGAGGCTCGAATAGCCGGTGCCGAAATCGTCCACCGCGATGTCGACGCCGAGGGCCTTCAGCGACTGCATGGCGACGTTGATGCGCCCGGCGTCGTGCATGACGAAGGATTCGGTGAGCTCCAGTTCCAGGTGCGCGGGGTCGAGCCCGGCCTGGGCCAGGGCGTCGGCGACCGAGGCCACCAGCCCGGCATGGCGGAACTGGATCGGCGACAGGTTCACCGAGACGTTGATGGCCAGGCCGGCGCGCTGCCAGGCGCTGGCCTGGCAGCAGGCTTCCCGCAGGATCCACTGGCCGATCGGGATGATGAGGCCGGTCTCCTCGGCGATCGGGATGAAGCTGTCGGGCGCGATCAGGCCCTTGCCCGGGCATTCCCAGCGGATCAGCGCCTCGGCGCCGACGATGCGACCGCTGGCGACGTCGACGCGCGGCTGGTAATGGACGCGGAACTCGTCGCGCTCGAGCGCATGGCGCAGGCTGTTCTCGAGTTCGAGGCGTGCGCTGATCGCCTGGTTCAGTTCCGGCGTATAGAAGTGGTAGGTGCCGCGTCCGGTCGCCTTGGCCTGGTACATGGCGGCGTCGGCGCAGCGCAGCAGGGCGTCGGGATCGTCGCCGTCCTGCGGGTAGCAGCTGACGCCGACGCTGCAGCTGAGGCCGTATTCCTGGCCATTGTCGATCCACGGCTGCGAGATCGTGTCGAGCAGGCGACTGACCACGGCGACGGTTTCGTTCTCGTCGTGCTGTTCGGTCAGCACGATGACGAACTCGTCGCCGCCCTGGCGCGCCACGCTGTCGTGGCCGCGCACGCAGGCGAGCAGGCGGTCGGACACTTCCAGCAGCAGGCGGTCACCGACGTGATGACCGAGGCTGTCGTTGATCAGCTTGAAGTGGTCGAGATCGACGAACGCCACCGCGACCCGGTGGCCATCGCGTTGCGCCCGGGCGATCGCCTGTTCGATGCGGTCGCGCAGCAGCGAGCGGTTCGGCAGGCCGGTGAGGCTGTCGTGGCTGGCCTGGTATTCGAGTTCGGCGTCGTGCTGCTTGCGCTCGGTAATGTCGACCACGGTGCCTTCGTAGAACTGCACCCGGCCGTCGGCATCCTTCACCGCGCGCGCGTTTTCGGAAATCCAGATGATGCTGCCGTCGCGGCGATAGATCTGCGATTCGAAGTTGCGCACCGCACCTTCCTCCAGCATCAGCCGCACGAACTCGGCACGCCGCTCGGGCAGCACGTAGAGCTGGCGCGGGATGTCGTGCAGGTGCGTGATCAGCGCGTCCGGCGAGGCGTGGCCGTAGATGCGCGCGAGCGCCGGGTTGGCGTTGAGATAGCGGCCCTCGGGCGTGGTCTGGAAGATGCCTTCGGTGGCGTGCTCGAACAGGCTGCGGTAGCGCCGCACCGCCTCGTGCAACGCTTCGTTGGCCGCCATGCGCTCGGAGATATCCTGGATGAAGCCCTCGATCCACGCCAGTTGGCCGTGCGCGTCGCGCAGGCCGACGCCGCGCTCGAGCACCCAGCGTACGCTGCCGTCGGCGCGGCGGATGCGGTATTCGACGTCGAAGACCTCGTTGCGCTCCAGTGCGGCATGGATGGCGCGGCTGACGTGCGCGCGGTCCTCCGGCAGCGTCATCTGGCCGTAGGACACTCGGTTGTTGAACACCAGTTCGTCGGGGCGATAGCCGGTGAGCTTGTGGCAGCCTTCGCTGACGTATTCCATGGTCCAGATCGCGTCGATGCGGCAGCGATAGATCATGCCGACCAGGTTGTCGGTGATCGTCGTCAGCAGGCGCATGATGTCGAGCGGTGCGGCGGCATCCGGCTCGGGCGGCGTCCATCGGTTCATGGCAGTCTGGAAAAGGCCCGGGTGGACGCGGCTGCGGGCAGGGCTTTCGGCAAGAGGTTCAAGCGCATGTGTTCTCCGGGGCAGGCATACATCCCGGGAGCGCACCTTTGCGTCTCCCGGGTTTCATTCCTCCGTGGTGCCCGGCCTTGCAGCAGGGCGGGCGGCTTGCTGTCCCGCATGGTTTGCGGGGGCGCAAGCCGGATCCTCCTTTGCGGGACTGGCGGCTGATGGCGCGGCCGCTGTTCCCGGTACAGGGGAAATAGCAACCGCTGTGCCAGCAGGGATGGAGCGGCAAACGCGCAGGAAAGGCGCATTGCTGCAGGAAGAGGCCAGCGTGCGGCGACAATGCGGCCGGCGGCGGGTGAGCCGAATTGGTGCGGGGCGTGCGTCGCCGCGCACCAAAGCGGGGTGCGCCCTTTTTAATTGCATGGCTTTTCGGTAGGCTTCGGGGCTGATCCCGCTGAATCCGAATCCATGCATTTCACCCCCGAATCCTTCCGCGCCTGGCCGACCAAGCGCATCACCCTGCTCGGCATGTCCGGCGTCGGCAAGACGCACATCTCGTCGATGCTGCGCGGCCACGACTGGTTCCATTTTTCCGGCGACTACCGCATCGGCACGCGCTACCTCGACGAGCCCATCCTCGACCTGATCAAGCAGCAGGCGATGCAGGTGCCCTTCCTGCGCGACCTGCTGCGCAACGACTGGATCGACATCAAGAACAACATCAAGATCCACGACCTGGGTCCGGTGCTCACCTTCGTCGGCAAGCTCGGCGGTCCGGAGTGGGGCGGGCTTTCGCTCGACGAATTCTCGCGCCGGCAGGCGGCCTACCGCGACGCCGAGATCGCCGCCATGAAGGACGTACCGGAGTTCATCCGCAAGGGGCAGGAGATCTACGGCTACCCGCATTTCGTCAACGACGTCGGCGGCAGCCTGTGCGAGCTCGACGCGCCCGGCGTGGTCGAGCTGCTCGCCGAGCACACGCTGATCCTCTACATCCAGACCACCACGCGCGAGGAGGAGGACACGCTGATCAAGCGCGCGCAGTCCGATCCCAAGCCGCTGTATTTCCGCCCGGCCTTCCTCGCCGAACAGCTGCCGGTGTATCTCACGGAAAAGGGCCTCGAATTCGTCGCGCAGATCGAGCCGAACGACTTCGCACGCTGGGTGTTTCCGCGCCTGTTCCACTCGCGCATTCCGCGCTACGAGGCGATCGCGCAGCCGCACGGCTACACCGTGACCTCGCAGGAGATCGCGCAGGTGCGCGACGAACGCGACTTCCTCGCGCTCGTCGAAACGGCGGTGGCGCGCAAGGGACGCTGAGATGCCGCTGGTCGCGCACAACACCCTGCCCACTTTCGACCGCCTGCGCCAGGACGGCATCACGGTGCTGTCGACGGAGCGCGCGGCGCATCAGGAGATTCGCGAGCTGCACGTCGGTCTCCTGAACATGATGCCGGACGCGGCGCTGGAAGCGACCGAGCGCCAGTTCTACCGGCTGGTCGGCGAATCGAATCCGATCGCGCAGTTCTATATGCACCCCTTCACGCTGCCGACGCTGCCGCGCGGCGACAAGGCGCAGGCGCACATCGCGCAGTACTACGAGTCGTTCGACGAAATCCGCGAGAAGGGGCTCGACGCGCTCATCATCACCGGCGCCAACGTCAGCCATCCCAACCTCGCCGATGAGCCGTTCTGGCAGCCGCTGATCGAGGTGATCGACTGGGCCTGGGACAACGTTACCTCGACGCTGTGCTCCTGCCTCGCCACCCACGCGGTGATGCAGTTCCGCCACGGCCAGACGCGGGTGAGGCAGCCGGCCAAGATCTGGGGCGTGTTCGAGCACCGCGTCACCGACGGCCGCCATCCGCTCATCGCCGACGTCAATACGCGATTTGATGTGCCGCATTCGCGCTGGAACGACGTTTCGCGCGCGCAGTTCGAGGCGGCCGGGGTCAAGGTGCTGGTCGAGAGCGCGGAAGCCGGGGTGCATCTGGCGGTCTCCGGCGACGGCCTCAGGACGGTGTTCTTCCAGGGCCATCCCGAGTACGACACGGTGTCGCTCCTGAAGGAGTACAAGCGTGACCTGATGCTCGCCGCCGCCGGCAAGCTGCCGGCCTTCCCGCCGTTCCCGGTGCGCTATTTCGATCGCCGGGCGCAGGCGCTGTTCGCCGAATATGCCCATCGCCTGCAGGCGGGCGAGACGCTGGATTTTCCCGAGGCACTGGTACTGCCGCAGCTCGACAACACCTGGCACGACACCGCCGAGGCCGTCGTCGGCAACTGGATCGGTTGCGTCTATCAGGTCACCCACCGCGAACGCGGCCTGCCCTTCATGCCGGGCATCGATCCCGACAACCCGTTGGGTCTCTGATGGCCGACGCGCACGCGCATTTCGACGCAAGCCAGGGCGCGCTGATTGCCCGCGGCGACTGGCGTGCCGGAACCGCCCCCGCGCTGCCGGTGCTCGCCGGCAAGGCCGTGTGTATCCTCGACGGCGCCGGCCTCACCCAGCTCGACACCAACGGCGCCTGGCTGTTGTTGGCGGCCGCCTGCCCGCGGCCGGACGATCCGCTGCCCGAACTGCGCGCCTTCCAGCCGCAGCACCGCGCGATGCTGCAACTGGTGGCACAGCATCGCGTGGCGTCCAGCGCACGCGCCGCGCCGCGCAGCGAGGGGGTATTCGAACTGGCCGGGCGCGGAGCCGTGGCGATGGGCGGGCACCTCGTCGGCCTGCTCGACTTCGTCGGCCGCCTGGCGCTCGAAATCCTGCAGTTGCTCGGCAGACCCGGAAACTGGCGCTGGCGCGAATTCGGCGCCCAGGTGCGCGACGTCTTCGTCGGCGCGATCCCCATCGTGATCGGCATGCTGTTCCTGCTCGGCGTGGTGTTCGCCTACCTGCTCGGCGACCAGGCCTTGCAGTTCGGTGCCAACATCTTCGTCGTCGACGGCATCCTGCTGGCCATGCTGCGCGAGGTGTCGCCGGTGATCGTCGCAGTGCTGGTGGCCGGCCGCACCGGCGCGGCGATCACCGCGCAGATCGGCACCATGAAGGTCACCGAGGAGATCGACGCCATCACCACGCTTGGCCTGTCGCCGCTGGCGGTGCTGGTGATCCCGCGCATGGTCGCGCTGCTGCTGGCGATGCCGCTGCTGGTCTTCATCGGCGACATCGCCGGCATCGCCGGCGGCATGCTGGTGGCGAAGGAGCAGCTCGATATTTCCTATCACATGTTCCTCGACCGCATGGCCGACGTGCTGCTGCTGAAGACGCTGCTGGTCGGCCTGTTCAAGGCGCCGGTGTTCGCCGTGTTCATCGCGCTGATCGCCTGCCGCATGGGGCTCTCGGTCACCCGCGACGCACGCAGCGTCGGCGCCAATACCACGTCGACCGTGGTGCAGAGCCTGGTTGCCATCATCATCCTCAACGCGATCTTCGCCGTGATGTTCGTGCGGCTCGGCATCTGATGACGGACGCCGTGATCGACGTTCGCGACGTCCACACCGTCCTCGGCGGGCATGTCATCCACCGCGGGCTCAGCCTGACGGTTGCACGTGGCGAGGTGGTCGCGCTGATCGGCGGCAGCGGCACCGGCAAGTCGGTGCTGCTGCGCGAGATCATCGGCCTGCTCAAACCACGTTCGGGCCGCATCGAGCTGTTCGGGCAGCCGGTGTGGGAGTGCGCGCCCGAGCAGATGAATGCGCTGCGCCAGCGCTTCGGCGTGCTGTTCCAGGACGGCGCGCTGTTCTCCTCGCTGACGGTCGAGGACAACGTCGCCACGCCGCTGTTCGAGCACACCGACCTGCCGCGCGCCACCTGCCGCCAGCTGGCGCGGCTGAAGCTGGCGCTGGCGGGGCTGCCGCCGGACGCCGCGGCCAAACGGCCGAGCGAGCTGTCGGGCGGCATGCGCAAGCGCGTGGCGCTGGCGCGTGCGCTCGCGCTCGACCCCGAACTGCTGTTTCTCGACGAGCCGACTTCGGGCCTCGACCCGATCTCGGCGCGCGCCTTCGACCGCCTGATCCGGCTGCTGGCCGACAGCCTCGGCCTCACCGTATTCCTCGTCACCCACGACTTGGATACACTGTTTTCGATCATCGACCGCGTCATCGTGCTGTCGAACGGCCGCGTGCTCGGCAGCGGCACGGTGGACGAACTGAAAACCATCGACGACCCGTGGCTCACCGACTATTTCGCCGCGCGTGCGTCAAAGGGGGATACCTCGCATGGAAACTGAAGGCCGCTACACCCTGGTGGGCGTGCTGGTGCTGGCGGTCATCGGACTGATGACGCTGGCGATCGTCTGGCTGGCGGGGGCCGCCGACCAGATCGCGTATCAGACCTACACCCTCTATTTCAAGCAGCAGTCGCTCGACGGCCTGGCGGTCGGCAGCCCGGTGAAGATGCGCGGCATCAAGATCGGCGTGGTCGACGGCTACCGCTTCGCCAACGGCCGTGACGAGGCGGTCAGCGTGACTGCGCGCATCGACGAGGGGGTGCCGGTGCACGCCGGTGCGGCGGCCTACATCAAGCGCAACCTGGTCACCGGCATCGCGGCGGTCGAGATCGACAACGGCCCGAGCACCGGTCCGCTGCTGGACGAGGCGCCGAAGGGCGAGCGCTATCCGGTCATCGCGGAAGGCACGTCCGATATCGACAAGGTCGCGACCGCGGTGTCGCGGCTGGCGATCAACGGCGCCCAGGTGTTGGAAAAGATGAACACGCTGCTGTCGGACGAGAACCAGCGCTCGATCAACCGCACGCTGGCCAACCTCAACGAACTGTCGGCCCATCTGGTCGCCAACAAGGCCAGCCTCGACGCCGCGGTGCAAGGCATCCGCGACGCTTCCGACGAATTCCGCTTCGCCGGCGCCAGCATCAGCCAGGCGGTGACCCGTGCCGAAGGCAGCATCCTGACGGTCGGCCAGAACGCCGAATCCGCGCTCAACGAGGCGCGCGTCGCGATGGAAAAGCTGCAGCGCGACGCCACCCAGATCTCCGAACGCATCGAGCAATTCACCGAAACCGGCACCCTGGAACTGACCAACGTCAGCCGCGACGTGCGCACCAGCGCCGACACCCTCACCACGGCCGGCCAGCGCCTGTCCGAGCCGCGCAGCATCCTGTTCGGCCCCAATCCGCAGCAGCTCGGCCCCGGAGAAAAACTGCCATGAAGACAAGCCTGGCC
>JBEQCP010000002.1:0-529085 GCA_041639215.1 Pseudomonadota bacterium
CGACCATAGCAGAGTGGAACCACCCCTTCCCATCCCGAACAGGACGGTGAAACGCTCCCGCGCCAATGATAGTAGGCTCCCGCCTGTGAAAGTAGGTCATCGTCAGACTCCTTATACCGCCGCCTGGAAAACAAACCAGGCAGCAAGAAAAACCCCCTCCAGAAAAGAGGGGGTTTTTTATTTGCAGACGCAAAATCGCGGGCATGTAAAATCCTGCAGGTGCATACCCGACCCCACAAGGCCCTGTTTCCGCTGCTGCGACGCCTGTCCGACGGGCGCTTCCATTCCGGCGAAGCGTTGGCGCAGGCCTTCGGCCTGTCACGTGCCACCATCTTCAACATCCTCGGCGAGGCTGAAGCCATGGGACTCGTCATCCATGCGGTACGCGGTCGCGGTTATCGCATGCCGGAGGCGGTCGAATGGCTGGATGGTGCAGCGATTGCGCGCCACCTTGGTCCTGCGGCAGCGGCCTATGCCATCCAGATGCTGGACAGCGTGGATTCGACCAACACGGCCCTGATGACAGCGGCATTGAATGGTGCGGCAGACGGCACACTGCTCTGTGCCGAGCATCAGCATGCCGGCAAGGGGCGTCGCGGCCGTCAATGGCATTCGGTGCCGGGCGGCAGCCTGACGTTCTCGGTGTTGTGGCGCTTCGACACGGGCCTGCAGTCGCTCGCCGGCCTGAGTCTGGCGGCGGGGCTGGCGGTCGCGCGTGCGGTGAATCGCCACAGCCGCCATCCGGCGCGCCTGAAATGGCCGAACGATGTCCTCGTCGATTATCGCAAGCTGGCGGGAATCCTGGTCGAGGTGCAGGGCGACATGCACGGCCCCGCGTTCGCCGTGGTGGGAATCGGCCTGAATGTCCGGCTCAGCGAGGCGCAGCGTGACGCCGTCGACCAGGCCGTGGTCGATCTTGCCGAGATGGGGGTGAGCGCGGGACGCAACCGGTTGCTGGCGGACTGCCTGCAGGAGTTGCATGCGGTTTCCACCGTATTCCGGCAGCACGGTTTTGCCGCGCTGCGCGAGGAATGGCAGGCGCTGGATGCCTATGCCGGCCGTGCTGTGGCGCTGACCCTGCCGGATACACGCAGCGTGCACGGGATCGCTGCTGGCGTCGACGAAACCGGCGCCATTCTGCTGCGGGATGCCGCCTCGGGGCTCAATCCCTACAATGGCGGCGAGATCAGCCTGCGTCTGGATGCCGCACGATGATGCGCCGATTGCTGCTGGACGCCGGCAATTCGAGCCTGAAGTGGGCGGTAGTCGAGGCAGGGAAATGGCGTGCCCAGGGGCGCTGCGACTACGCCGAGCTGGCCGTCCACGGACCGCACCTGACACACGATACCGCCTGCTTCGTTGCCAGCGTGACCCGCCCGGCTCACGCGAGCGCGCTGGCGGCCTGGCTGCAGACAGCCGGCATCGAGCCGGCGTGGCTGCGGGCAGAGGCGGCTTTCGCCGGTTTGCGCAATGGCTATCACAACCCGCAGCAGCTCGGCGTCGATCGCTGGATGGGACTGATCGCGGCGTGGCAGCGCGCTCGCGAGGCCGTGCTGGTGGTGTCGGCAGGAACGGCGATGACGATCGACGCCGTGTCTGCCGAGGGGGAATTTCTCGGCGGTCTGATCGTTCCAGGCGCCGCCCTGATGCGTCAGGCGCTGTTGCAGGGGACGGCGGGGGTCGGCGAGATCGCCGGGCACTGCCAGGCTTTCCCACGCGACACCGCGGATGCCGTGGAAAGCGGCATCGTGGCGGCATTGTGCGGTGCCGTCCGGCAGCAGCATGGCCTGCTTGCCGAGCGCGTGGACAAGCCGCCGCGCGTGTTGCTGACAGGTGGCGATGCCGGCCTGCTGCTGCCGCACCTGGGCCTGCCACTTGAACATGTGCCCGCGCTGGTGCTGGAAGGCATCGACTGCGTGGCCAGGGAGCGAACATCGTGATGAAGTGGATGACCTGGGGGCTGCTGGCGGCCAATCTGCTGGTGGCCGGTGTTTTCATCGGGCGGGTGTACTGGCCGCAGACGGATGCCGGGCAGCATGCGCTCAATGTCGACCGGCTCAGTCTGCGCAGCCAGGACGCGCCGGCGCCCAAACCGTTGCCCGCTGCGGAGAGGGCAGCGGGCGAAGCCTTTTGCGTTGAATGGCGCGGCCTGACGCGCGATGAATTCGCACAGGCTCGCGAGCAACTGAAAGCCCTGGCGGGCGAGCGCGTGATGTCGTTCACCGAAGTGCCGCTGAACACGCGGCACTGGGTGATCTTCCCGCCCCTGCCCAGCCCGCAGTCGGCGGCGGCCAAGCTGGCCGAGTTGACGGCGGCGGGTGTGCAGGATGCCTTCGTGGTCAAGGACGAACCCTGGCGCAACGCGCTCTCGCTTGGGCTCTATGCCAACGCGGAAGCTGCCGGCCGGCGGGTGCGCGAACTGGAGGAGAAGGGCGTGCTGGGTACCCGTGTCGAAGTGCTGCCGCGTCAGGGAACCGAGTTCTTCTTCGTGATCCGCAGCGAGGACCCGGACGCGTTGAAGAGTCTCAGCGGCATCCGGCAGACGTATCCGAACAGCCAGCAGTCGCGCGTGGCCTGTCCATCGTGATCCTATAGGGTGCGCAGCAGGAAATGCAGCACGATGCCGCCGAACACCGCGGCACCGAACCAGGTGTTGTGGAGGAAGGCGCGGAAGCACTGCTGCGGGTCGCGATTCCGGATCAACGCCATGTGGTACAGCGCGATGCCTGCCGCTGTCGCCAGCCCGGCGTAATAGGCCCAGCCGAAGTCACGCTGCATTCCGATCCCGCCGAGCAAACCCAGCGTCGCCGCATAGCAGAAACCGATTGCCGCGAGGTCGAAGCGACCGAAGGTGATCGCCGAGGTCTTGATGCCGATCTTGAGATCGTCCGCGCGGTCGACCATGGCGTACTGCGTGTCGTAGGCGACCGCCCAGAACACGTTGGCGGCGAGCAGGATCCAGGCCTCCGGCGGCACGCTGCCCCACAGGGCAGCATAGCTCATCGGGATGCCGAAGCCGAAGGCAACGCCGAGATAGGCCTGGGGGATCGCGAAGAAGCGCTTGGTGAAGGGATAGCTCGCCGCCAGGAGCAGCGCCACGACCGACAGCTTCAGCACCAGCGCGTTGAGCGGCAGGATCAGCAGGAAGGCCAGCAGCGAGAGCCCCGCCGCCAGCAGCAGCGCTTCCTTCGGCGACACCTTGCCGGCAGCGAGCGGGCGATTGCGGGTCCGCTCGACATGCGGGTCGAACTCGCGGTCGGCGTAGTCGTTGACGACGCAGCCGGCCGAGCGCATCAGCACCACGCCGATCACGAAAATCCACAGGATCATCCAGTCCGGGTCGCCGTTGCTGGCGAGCCATTGCCCCCACAGCGTCGGCCATAGCAGCAGCAGGATGCCGATCGGCTTGTCGAGCCGCATCAACTTTTCGTAGAGAGACAGGCGTTCGGTCAGGGTCATGGCGTGGCGATCGCGGGCAGGAACACTTCGGTCACCAGCAGCGGGCGACCATTGAGGCAGAACACCGAGCGACGCGCCCACAGCTGGGGTGCGGGCATGTCGGCGTGACGACGGGCCGCGCGATAGAGCGGATGGCGCGCGTCGAGCCGGCGCATGGTCAGGCCGAGGCGGCGGATGCGCGGGTCGGTGAACAGCGCTTCGCCGAGCGGCTTTGTCCCCAGCCGGGTGATCCCGCACCAGGCACCGCGCAAGCTGGCGCGCGGCAGTACGCTGTGGGCATAGACCCGGACGCGGCCGCCACCGACGAGCAGGACGTCGCGCACGTAGGCATGCGTCTTCGAGCCCAGGCGCATGGCCCGGGCTTCGTCGGGAAACGGCGGTGCATAGCCGCATGCGACGAGGCTGACACGGAAATCGGCGTGGCGTGCCTTCAGGCGTCGGGTCAGCGAGCCGCGGTCCGACAGCCAGTTGCGCAGGGCGCGCGGTGCGCGAAAGGGGTGCGCCAGCCAGCCGTGCTGCAGCCCGGTTTGGCCGGGAATGTCGTACCGTGAAGCGGCCACTGCGGAGTCCAGGATAAAGCGCCCATTATGCCAAAGCGGCACGGACATTCGGACGGTGCTAGCATGGCGGACGCATTCCAACGATACCAAACGAGGAGACCGGATGCCCCTGCGCTCTTTGCGCCTGACCACCTGCGCGAGCCTGGCGTGCGCGCTGTTGCCCTTGTCGGGTTGCTCGACCAGCCAGCTGGTCGCGCGCGGCGCGTCGCCGCTGATCGAACACGGCATGGCGGCGATGAACCGCGAAACCGATCTCGAGCTCGCGCGCGCCAGCATTCCCGCCAACCTGAAAATGATCGAAGCCCTGCTGCTCGCTGATCCGGGCAACGTCGCGTACCGGGTGCAGGCGGCGATCGGCTTTCACGGCTATGCGCTGGGCTTCGTCGAACCCGGCGACCGCGTGCGCGCGACGGCGCTGTACCAGCGCGCACGCGATCACGCGCTGGTTGCGCTGGAACGCGCAGGCTTGCCGCAGGCAATGCTCGCGGGCGACATGGCGGCGCTGCAGCAGGCGCTGGCGAAGCTTGGCGCACGTGCGGTGCCGGCCCTGTTCTGGGCGGCGTCGGCGTGGGCCAAATGGATCGAACTGCAGCTCGACGACCCGGCGCGGCTCGACGAACTGCCGCGCGTCGAACTGCTGATGCAGCGCGTGCTGGCGCTCGACGAAACCTACTATCACGGCGGCGCGCATGTGTTCTTCGGCGTGTATTACGGCGGGCGTGCCCCCATGTTCGGCGGCGATTTCGCCCGTGCCGCGCGTCACTTCGACCGCGCAGCGGAAATCGGCCAGGGCCGTCTGCTGATGGGCGAGGTGTATCGCGCGCGTTACCTGCTGCGGCAGACGGGCGATCGCACAGCCTTTCATGCCACGCTGCAGCGCGTGCTCGACGCGCCGCCCGCCGGCGATCCCGAACTCAATCTCGCCAACGCGCTGGCCAGGCAAGAGGCCGCCGTGCTGCTCAACCAGGAAGAGGATTTGTTCTGATGCGCAGAACCCTGCTCGGATTCGCATGTGTCTGTTCGCTGTTCATGGCGATGGCGGCCCATGCCGCGGACACCTACGTGCTCAAGTTTGCCACCCTCGCACCGCAGGGGTCGACCTGGATGAAGGCCTTCGAAGCCTGGGGCAAGGAACTGGCGAGCAGCAGCCAGGGGCGGCTCGTGGTCAAGTTCTATCCCGGCGGCATCTCCGGCGACGAGCCCGACATGCTGAAGAAGATCCGCTTCGGCCAGCTGCAGGGCGCGGCGCTCTCCGGCCACGGCATCGGGGAAATCTTTCCGCCGGCGCGCATCCTCGAAGCGCCTTTCCTGTTCCGCGACCATGCCGAGATCGACGCCGTGCGCGCCCGCATCCAGCCCGCGATCGACGCCGGCTTTCGCGCCAACCAGTATGAGCTCCTCGCCTGGATGGAAGTGGGCAACATCCACTTTTTCTCGACCCGGCCGCTGCCGAGCCTCGACGATCTCGCGCGCCGCCGCATCTGGCAATGGCAGGGCGACCGCTTCATCGACGCCTTCTTCGACGCCAACGGCTGGTCGCCGGTGGCGCTGCCGATCACCGAGGTGTACCCCGCGCTGTCGACCGGGCTGGTCGACACCGTGGTGAGCACGCCGCTCGCCAGCATCGCCATGCAATGGGCCGGCAAGACGCCCTACATGAGTCCGCAGCCGGTGGCGACGGGCATCGGGGCGGTCGTGGTGTCGAACAAGTTCTTCGCCAGCCTGCCGGCCGATCTGCAGGCGCTGCTGAAGCGCACCGGTGCGCCGCTCTCGCAGAAACTGATCGCCGACACCCGCCGCGACGACCAGAAATCGCTTGCCGTGCTGGCGAGGCGCACCCAGCCGATGGTGGGCCTACAGGCCGTCGATCTCGCCGAGCAGGCTGCGCTCTCGCGCAAGACCGTCGCGGCGCTCGAGACGCGGAAGTACCTCTCCGCCGAACTCAACCGGCAGGTCGACGCGGCGCTGGCCCGCCATCGCAGCGGCGTGAAATGAAGCCGGGGGTGCTGCGCGCCTGCCGCTGGCTGGAAGAAGCGCTGACCCGGGTCGAACTCGGCACGGCGCTGCTCGCGTTCGCGTCCATGCTCGCGCTGTCGGTGGCCGACATCGTCGGCCGCAACCTGTTCAACACGACCCTGCCCGGCGGCGACGTCGTGCTGCGTCAACTGGTGCTGTGGGTCGCGTTGCCTGGCGCGACGCTCGCCGTCGCCGCCCAGCGCCATCTGCATCTCGACCCGGCCAACCTGGCGGCGCGGCCGCGCTGGCGCACGTGGACCGCGCTGCCCTTCAATGTCGGGGCGGCCCTCGTGTGCGCGCTGCTGGCCCGGGCCGGGTGGGCCTACTGGCAGGACGAATGGCAGTACGCCGCGAACGACGCCGTCTGGGTGGCCTGGATGGGATTGATCCTGCCCATCTCGTTCGCCTTGCTGACGCTGCATTTCCTGCTGCGCGCGGTGCTCGCCTACGGAAAGGACGCGGCGTGACGACACCGATCTTCGTCCTGCTGGCGCTCCTCGGCATGCCGCTCTTCGTCGTGCTCGGCGCGGCCGCGCTGACCGCCACGCACGAGGCGCAGCTTGACCCGGCGCTGCTGATGGTCGAGTTTTCGCGGCTCGCCGCCTCGCCGAACCTGGTCGCGATTCCGCTCTTCGTGCTGGCCGGCGCCACGCTCGGCCAGGGCGGCGCGCCGCGGCGGCTGGTGCGCTTCTTCAACGCGCTGCTGGGCTGGATGCCGGCCGGCATCGGCTGGGTCGCGACTGTCAGCTGCATGGTGTTCACCGCGTTTTCCGGCGCGTCCGGCGTCACCATCCTGGCGCTCGGCGGCTTGCTCTACCCGATGCTCAAGCACGAGCGCTATCCGGAAAAATTCGCGCTCGGGCTCATCACCGCCGGCGGCTCGATGGGCCTGCTGCTGCCGCCCAGCCTAGCGGTGCTGCTGTATGGCGTGGTCGCGCAGGTCGATATCGGCGATCTCTTCGTCGCCGGTTTGCTGCCGACCCTGCTGCTGTTCGTGATGGTCGGCGGCTATGCCCTGTTGCGTGGCGCGCGCGGCGCGCCGCGCCATCGCTTCCGTGCAAGTGAACTCGCCGCCGCCGCGCGCGAAGGCTGGGCCGACCTGCTGCTGCCGGTCGGCGTCATCGGCGGGCTGGCAGGCGGCTACCTCACCGTCGCCGAGCTCGCCGCCGGCACCGCCATGTATGCGCTGGTGCTCGAAACCCTGATCCACCGCACGATCGCGCCCAAGGCGCTGGTGTGGGTCGGCTACGAGGCCGCCACCCTGGTCGGCAGCATCTTCATCATCCTCGGCCTGAGCCTCGGCCTCACCAACCTGCTCATCGATGCGCAGCTGCCGATGCGTGTGCTCGACTGGGTGGTGACCCAGGTCGACACCCCGCTCGAATTCCTGATGTGGATGAACGTCGCCCTGCTGGCCGTCGGCTGCATGATGGACATCTTCTCCGCCATCGTCATCGTCACGCCGCTGCTGCTGCCGCTGGCGGCGCACTTCGGCATCCACCCCGTGCACCTCGGCATCGTCATCCTGGCCAACCTGGAGATCGGCTACCTGACGCCGCCGGTGGGCATCAACCTCTTCCTCGCCAGCCAGCGTTTCAAGCAGCCGGTGCTCGTGGTGTTCCGTGCCACGCTGCCTTTCCTGTTGCTGCTGCTCGTGTGGCTTGCGTTGCTGACGTACTGGCCGGCGCTGAGCCTGTGGCATCAATGAGACTTCGCCCCCTGTTCGGCCATAACTGGCAGTCGCTAAGGCTGGAAATCGTGGTCTGTCCCTTGTTGTTCTTGCGGGTCTCTCTATTAACTTTTACTAGTCAAAGGGCCTCAGGTGCTGAGCACATATAGTGAGTACATTGATCGATACCTCAGCAAGTCCGGTCTGAGTAAGCGGCCTTGCCCTGGAGAGCATCACTTCGTGAGCGCCTATCTAGTTCCGCGCCTTTTCAAGCTAAATCAGCGCGTGCCGGATTACATCAATCCTGATGGTACGAAAGGCATCATTGGGGATGTCGTGTATTACAAAGATCACAAACACCAATTCGGCATTGAGGCAAAACTAGGCACGATTCGCTTAACAAAAGGCGAGTTCAATGAATGGATCGTTAATTCAGACCGTTCTCGGTGGCCACATACATTCATCGGCATAGGAACAACTGGAATCGGCCTTTGTTCCTGGTCCGAATTCCGCGATGCCTATATTTCAGCGGTGGCAGAAAAAGATAGCGGCTGGGCCCCGAGTTCATTGCCTGAAGGGTATGGGCCAATGAAGTCAGTCAACACACTGTTCCCCAAACTTCCAAATGGAAAGTTCTTTCGTAAAGGTGTCAACCTAAAGGAAAACTCCGATCTCGAAGCCTCCTTCATTGAAGCATTGGAGAGAGAAATTGCCTTCTAACAAGTTTGCGCAACCGGACATCCCAAAAGCTGAGCTTTGGGGGGCCCTCCTCTGGTGTTCCGGTGCCGGTTACCTTCAATGTTAGGACTGGTATGTATCCATCAGTGAAAGGCTACGGTGATTTTGAGGTGGAGTCCTTTAATGACTACTACGCACGTTGGCCCGATCACCTTTCTACCATTCCAAAATCAGTGGTCGAGGATTGGATATATCGACACTGGCAAGACTTCAAGAACCATTGGGCTGAAATGCAACCGCACCGATGGAGTTTTGAACAAGTGACGTTCTCGAATTCAGAGATTCTGGCAATAGACCATATCGGCACATGGATCTCCGAGTTAGACGCTGAAGGTGTTGAATATGTAACTGGGAAGCCTCGTAGCAGAACTAAGCTTGCTCAGTTCATGCTAGCGAATGGCACTTATCCTGTGCCAATCATCGTTGCTCGAAACGCAGGCCATGCGCTCCATCCGCGAAGTTGGGGAGAGCGAATGAAGGAGCCATACCAGTTGATTGAGGGCCACTGTCGGCTTGCCTGCCTACGCGGAATGATTAATGCCGGTCACCCAAACCTGGCGGCTACACATGAGGTATGGATCGTCACTATTCCGTGGGACGAGCAATGAAATTTTCCAGCCCTAACATTTCAGCCGAACATGCGCGAAAAGCCTCGCCGGCCTATGAATTCAAACGTTGAACGTCGGCTTGGGTCGATGACGAAATGTTCTTAGCTATCAGCGGACTGCTGCCAACGCAGGCCAGCTATCGGTGGGAAAGAGTGGCGGTGTAGACCGGAATGGCCTGCGGCTTCGCAAATCCGTAGAGGTCTGCAACTTAACTGCCAGCCAGCGCCTGCCGACTACCGAGCCAGCGCTCGACATGGCGCTCGGCAATATCGGGGTGGGCGTCGAGGCAGCGCGCGGCGTAATCGCGCGCCTGTTCCAGCAGCGCGACGTCGCGTTCGAGGTCGGCGAAGCGCAGCATCGGCAGGCCGCTCTGGCGGTGCCCCAGCAGTTCGCCCGGCCCGCGCAGCAGCAGGTCCTGGCGCGCGATCTCGAAACCGTCGGTCAATTCGAAAATCACCTTGAGCCGGGCGCGGGCGAGTTCCGACAGCGGGTTCTCGTACAGCAGCACGCACACCGATTCGCGGCTGCCGCGTCCGACGCGGCCGCGTAGTTGATGCAACTGCGCCAGGCCCATGCGCTCGGCGTGCTCGATGACCATCAGCGCGGCGTTGGGGACGTCGACGCCG
Source organism: Pseudomonadota bacterium (assembly GCA_041639215.1). Taxonomy (GTDB): domain Bacteria; phylum Pseudomonadota; class Gammaproteobacteria; order Burkholderiales; family Thiobacillaceae; genus Thiobacillus. The sequence continues at coordinate 9,677 of JBEQCP010000002.1, forward strand.
ACTTCGATGACCGTGGTGGCGACCAGCAGGTCGATGTCGTGCGCCTGGAAGGCGGCCATCACTGCCTGCTTTTCGTCCGGCTTCATGCGGCCATGCACCAGGCCCACGCGCAGGTCGGGCAGCTGTTCGGTGAGTGCGGCGTAGGTGTCCTGCGCGGTCTGCAACTGCAGCTTCTCCGATTCCTCGATCAGCGGGCACACCCAGTAGGCCTGGCCGCCTTCGTGGCAGGCGCCGCGCACGCGCGCCAGCACGTCGTCGCGGCGGGCTGCGCTGACGAGCTTGGTGACGATGGGCGTGCGCCCCGGCGGCAGTTCGTCGATGGTCGAGACGTCGAGGTCGGCGAAGAAGCTCATCGCCAGCGTGCGCGGGATCGGCGTCGCGCTCATCATCAGCTGGTGCGGCTCGCGGCCTTTTTCCATCAGCGCCAGCCGCTGGCCGACGCCGAAGCGGTGCTGTTCGTCGACCACGACGAGGCCGAGCTGCGCAAACGCGCCGCCTTCCTGGAACAGCGCATGCGTGCCGAAGGCGATTTGCGCTTCGCCCGACGCGATCATCTGCCAGGCGGCGCTGCGCTCGGCCTTGCGCTGGCTGCCAGAGATCCACGCGGACTGCACGCCGAGCGCGGCGAGCGGCGCGGCCAGCTTGCGGTAGTGCTGCTCGGCGAGGATTTCGGTGGGCGCCATGAACGCGGCCTGCATGCCGTTTTCGACGGCCTGCAGGCAGGCGAGCGCGGCGACGACGGTCTTGCCGCTGCCGACGTCGCCCTGCAGCAGGCGGCGCATCGGATGCGGATGCGCGAGGTCGCCGCTGATGCCGTCCCACGCGCGTGCCTGCGCGGCGGTCAGCGCGAACGGCAGCGCATCGAGAAAGGCCTGCGTCAGGCGCTGGCGTGCCGGCAGCGGCTGGGTGCGCTGGCGCTTTCTTTGCGCGCGGGCGGCCGCCAGCGACAGCTGCTGCGCCAGCAGTTCATCGAACGCAAGTCGCTGCCAGGCCGGATGGCGGCGCGATTCGAGTTCGCTCACCGCGGCGTCGAGCGGTGGCTGGTGCAGCAGGCGGATGCTGGATTCGAGTTCCGGCAGGCCCAGCTCGGCGAGCCATTCGGCGGGCAGCGTATCGGGGATGGGGGCCTTGAGCGCCCGCTCGACCTGCTTGCGCAGCGTGGCCTGGCCGAGCCCGGCCGTGGTCGGGTAGACCGGCGTCAGCTGGGTCGGCAGCGGCGTGTCGGCGTCGGCCTTGGCAAAGCGCGGATGCACCATCTCCAGCCCGAGGAAACCGCCGCGCACCTCGCCGATGAAGCGGAAGCTCTCGCCTGACTGAAACAGCTTGAGGTGGCTGGGATAGAAGTTGAGGAAGCGGATGCCGAGCACGCCGCCGGCATCATCTTCCACCGACACCGTCAGCATGCGGCGCGGCCGGTACGCGACCTTGGCCTCGCGCACCGTGGCCTGTACCTGCGCGGTGGCGCCGGGCAGCAGGTCGCGGATCGGCGTCAGCCGGGTTTCGTCTTCCCAGCGCAGCGGCAGGTGCAGCACCAGGTCGGCGTCACGCGTGAGGCCGAGCTTGGCGAGTTTGGCGGCGAGTGCCGGGCTGACCGGAAAGGAAAACGGCGACGCCGCTTTCAAGGTGGCGATTTAGGCGACCACCATTACGGCGTCGGCCTCGACCATTGCGCCGCGCGGCAGCGCGGCGACGCCGACCGCGGCACGCGCCGGGTAGGGCTGGCTGAAGTAGGTCGCCATGATTTCGTTGACCTTGGGGAAGTGGCCGAGGTCGGTGAGGAAGACGTTGAGCTTCACCACGTCGGCGAGCGAGCCGCCGGCGGCCGCGGCGACGGCGGCGAGGTTTTTGAACACCTGGTGGATCTGCGCATCGATGCCGTCGACGAGTTGCATCGTCGCGGGGTCGAGGCCGATCTGGCCCGACATGTAGATGGTCTGGTCGACGCGCACGGCCTGCGAATAGGTGCCGATCGCGGCGGGTGCGTCGGCGGTCTGAATGATGTTCTTGTTCATGCTGGATCCTGGTGCTGATGAATTATTGGGGCGGCGCGGCGCGTCCGTCCTTTCTGCCCTTGATGCGGAAGATGCGTACCACGTCGGGCAGCACGCGCAGGCCGCGCATCACGCGCGCGAGGTGCATGCGGTTTTCCACCTGCACGGTGAAGAACAGCACGGTATAGGGGCTGCCGTCCTCCTCTTCCATCGACACGTTGCCGATGTTGGAACCGTGCTCGGCGATCGCCGCCGCGACCTTGGCCAGCACGCCGCGCTGGTTGCCGACGACGACCTTGATCGAGACGTCGAACATGTGGCCGGGCTCGGCTTCCCATTCGACGTCGAGCCACTTGTCGGGGTCGGTGCGGAAGGCGCGGATCGACGGGCAATCGTGGGTATGGATGATGAGGCCGCGATCCTTGTGGATGAAGCCGAGGATGGGATCGCCGGGAATCGGGTGGCAGCACTGCGCCAGCTCGACCGCGATGCCTTCGGTGCCGCGGATGCTGATGGCATGCGGGTGCGCCGGCTCGCCGGATTTTTCGCCCTGCACGTGCAGCAGCTGGTGCGCGACCACCAGCGGCAGCTTGCGGCCGAGGCCGATGCCGGCGAACAGTTCCTGTCGTGTCTGCAGGCCGTAGTCCTTGACCACGCGGTCCCACACGGCGGGGTCGGGCTCGACCGCCTCCGGATTGAGCGCGGCGATGGCGTGGTTGAGCAGGCGCTCGCCCAGCGCCGCGGCTTCCTCCACGCGCGCGTTGCGCAGATAGTTGCGGATATGCGAGCGCGCCTTGCCGGTGACGACGAAGTTGAGCCAGGCCGCGTTGGGACTGGCGTTCGACGCGGTGAGGATCTCGACGTGGTCGCCGTTCCTGAGCTGGGTGCGCAGCGGCATCAGTTCGTAGTTGATCTTCACCGCGATGCAGCGGTGACCGACGTCGGTGTGCACCGCGAAGGCGAAGTCGACCGCGGTGGCGCCGCGCGGCAGCGCCATGATCCTGCCCTTGGGGGTGAACACGTAGACCTCGTCGGGGAACAGGTCGACTTTTATGTGTTCGAGGAATTCCGGCGAGTCGCCGTGGTCGGCCTGGATGTCGAGCAGCGACTGCAGCCAGCGGTGGGTGCGCGTCTGCACGTCGTTCAGCGCGGCGTCGGCCGACTTGTACATCCAGTGCGAGGCGACGCCCGATTCGGCCAGGCGGTTCATGTCGGTGGTGCGGATCTGAATCTCGATCGGCGTGCCGTTGGGGCCGAACAGGATCGAGTGCAGCGACTGGTAGCCGTTGGCCTTGGGAATCGCGATGTAGTCCTTGAACTTGCCCGGGATCGGCTTGTACAGCGCATGCAGTGCACCGAGTGCGAGATAGCAGGTCGGCTGGTCGCGCACCACGACGCGGAAGCCGTAGATGTCGAACACCTCGGAGAACGCCAGGTTCTTTTCCTGCATCTTGCGGTAGATGCTGTAGAGGTGCTTCTCGCGGCCGCTGATGGCCGCCTCGATCTTGCACTGCTCGAGCTTGTCCTGCAGCGCGAGCTTGATCTTGTCGACCAGTTCGCGGCGGTTGCCGCGCGCGGCCTTCACCGCCTTCGCCAGCACCTGGTAGCGGGTCGGGTGGCTGTAGCGGAAACCGAGGTCCTCGAGTTCCTGGTACACCGAGTGCAGCCCCAGGCGGTTGGCGATCGGCGCGTAGATTTCCAGCGTTTCCTTGGCGATGCGCTTGCGCTTCTCGGCGGGCATCGCACCCATCGTGTGCATGTTGTGCAGGCGGTCGGCGAGCTTGACCAGGATGACCCGCACGTCCTGCGCCATCGCCAGCAGCATCTTGCGGAAATTCTCCGCCTGCGCGTGCTGCTCGGATTCGAACGCCAGCTTGTCGAGCTTGGAGACCCCCTCGACCAGCAGCGCGACCGCCTTGCCGAAGCGCACCTCGATCTCGCCCGCCGTCGCCGGCGTGTCCTCGACCACGTCGTGCAGCAGCGCCGCGCACAGGGTCTGCGCGTCGAGGTGCCAGCCGGCGAGGATGCCGGCAACGGCAAGCGGATGGGAAATGTAGGGTTCGCCGCTCTTGCGGAACTGCCCTTCATGGGCGCGGCGGCTGAATTCGTAGGCCTGCTCGACCTGCCCGGTTTCGTCGGCGGACAGATAGGCGAGAGCCGGACGCAGCGAATCGAATTCGTGCGTCATCGCCGGCGCACGGTGGGCGTGCGCCGGGTGGCGTGCAGCTGGAAGATCAGGCGCGGCCCCGGTTGAGGATTTCACGGCCGACCTTGCCCGCAGCGACTTCGCGCAATGCGGTGACGATGGGCTTGTCCTTCGACTCGACCATGGGCTGCGAGCCCTGCGCCAGCTGGCGGGCGCGGTAGGTCACGGCGAGGGTCAGCTCGAAGCGGTTGGGGAATTTTTCAATGCAGTCATCAACGGTGATGCGTGCCATGGGGATGCTCCTGCTTCAGGCGGTGTCAGATACGTTTGAATTCCTCGAACAACGCGACGTGCCGTTTCAGCTGGCGCGCCGCTTCGAGGCGAATGCTGCGAGTGATGGCGACCAGGTCCTGCAGGGCGTGGTCGAAGTCATCATTGACGATTATATAGTCGAACGCATCGGCATGAGCGACGTCGTGGGCCGCAGCGGCCAGCCGCCGCTCGATCACCTCGCTGCTGTCCTGGCCGCGTCCGGTCAGCCGCGAGCGCAGGGCGTTGAACGACGGCGGCAGGATGAAGATCGACGCGCTCTCGGGGAAATGCCGCTTGACCTGCGCTGCGCCCTGCCAGTCGATTTCCAGCAGGATGTCGTGGCCGGCGTTGAGATCGCGCGAGATGCTGCCTTTCGAGGTGCCGTAGAAGTTGCCGTATACCTCCGCGTGTTCGAGGAATTCGCCGTCCGCCAGCATCTTCTCGAACGCGTGGCGGTCAACGAAATGGTAGTCGCGGCCATCGGTCTCGCCCGGGCGCGGCGCGCGCGTGGTGTAGGACACCGACAGGCGGATGGCGGGATCGGCCTTCAGCAGCGCCTTCACCAGGCTGGTCTTGCCGGCGCCGGATGGCGCGCTGACGATGTAAAGCACGCCTTGGCTGGGATTCGGGGTCATGGTTGTCCTGTTAATACGTCAATAAAGTCTGTCCGCGAAGGACGCGAAGTTGCGCGAAGGGAAAACCATGATGCCTTTTACTTCGCGTTTCTTCGCGCCCTTTATGCCCTTCGGGTATTCGCGGATAAAAATCACTCGATATTCTGCACCTGCTCGCGCATCTGCTCGATCAGTACCTTGAGCTCGAGGGAGACGCGCGAGGTTTCCACCGCCACCGACTTCGAGCCCAGCGTGTTCGCCTCGCGGTGCAGTTCCTGCATCAGGAAATCGAGGCGCTTGCCGACCGCGCCCGGCTGGCCGAGCACGCGGCGCACTTCGGAGAAATGGGTGGCGAGACGCGAGAGTTCCTCGTCGATGTCGGCTTTCTGCGCGGCCAGCGCGACTTCCTGCGCCAGACGTTCGTGGCCGGCTTCGCCCAGCGCGTCGCGCAGGCGTTCGGCCAGCTTCTCCCGCTGTGCAGTCGCGAGCGCGGGCAGCAGCGGCTGGAGCGCGGCGACCTGGGCCTCGGCGGCGGCGAGGCGGTCGAGGATGTGCTGGCGCAGCTTGGCGCCTTCGCGCCGGCGGCTGTCCACCAGCTCGTCGAGCGTGGCGCGCACGGCCGCCAGGGTCGCCTCGTTCAGCGCATCCTGCGATAGCGCGGCGGTCTGCACCGCGCCGGGCCAGCGCAGCACCTCGTTCACCGACAGCGGCGCCGCACCCGGCAGACGTTCCAGCACGTCGTCCTGCCATTGCGCCAGGCGCTCAAGAATGGCCGGGTTCAGGCCGTTATCCAGCGAGGCGGCGGAAAGCGGGTTGAGGCCGATCCGGCACTCGACCTTGCCGCGCGCCAGGCGCTGCTGGATCAGTTCGCGCAGCTGCGGCTCCAGCGGGCGGAATTCGTCGGCCAGGCGGAAATGCAGTTCCAGGTAACGCTGGTTGACGCTGCGCAGGTCGATGCTGACGCTGGCATGGTCGAGGTTGAGGCTGTGGGCGGCAAACCCGGTCATGCTGGTGGTCATGGATGATGTGCAGGCAGGTTTTTGAAAGTGGTGGCCGGTGCGGAGCCGGCCTTGGTTTTTCCGGCTTGGCCGGCTAGAAACAGAAAAGATAATAGACGTTCGACTATGGCGACTCAACCCAACCAGGCGCTGCCCAACGGCTACCGGCTGAACGAATACACCATCGTCCGCAAGATCGGCGGCGGCGGCTTCAGCATGGTCTACCTGGCGCGCGACGACGGCAACCAGTCGGTGGCGATCAAGGAATACCTGCCCGGCGCGCTGGTGCTGCGTACCGAGGGGTCGGTCATCGTGCAGGCCAGTTCGACCGAGAACAACAACATTTTCCGCCACGGCATGAAGTGCTTTTTCGAGGAGGGCCGGGCGCTGGCGCGCATCGACCATCCCAACGTGGTGCGCGTGGTCAACTTCTTCCGCGCCAACGACACCGTCTACATGGTGATGCGCTTCGAGCGCGGCAAGACCCTGCAGCAGCACATCCAGGCCAACCGCGGCACCATCCGCGAGAGCTTCATCCGCCGCGTGTTCGCGCAGCTCTTGAACGGCCTGCGCGAGGTGCACACGCACAAACTGCTGCATCTCGACATCAAGCCGTCCAACCTCTATATCCGCCTCGACGGCTCGCCGGTGCTGATCGACTTCGGCGCCGCGCGGCAGACGCTGTCCCAGGAGGAGAGCAAGCTGCAGCCGATGTACACCCCGGGCTTCGCCGCGCCCGAGCAGTACCACAACCGCGAGCGCCTCGGCCCGTGGACCGACATCTACAGCGTCGGCGCCAGCCTCTATGCCTGCCTCGCCGGCTACCCGCCGCAGGCGGCCGACGCCCGCCTGCTCAACGACAAGCTGGTACCGGCGACGGTCAACTGGCGCGGCGCCTATTCCGACCAGCTGCTCGAAACCATCGATCAGTGCCTCAAGCTCAACTACATGGAACGTCCGCAAAGCGTGTTCAGCCTGCAGAAGGTACTGATGGACCGCAGCGCCATGACGCCGCCGCGTGCATCGTTGCTTTCCAGCATCAAGCGTTCGCTGAACCGCGAATTGTTCTAGACTCCGCACCATGAAATTCACCATCTACCAGGCATCCCGCCAGGGCGGGCGCAAGAACAACCAGGATCGGGTCGCCTATTCCTACAGCCGCGAAGCGCTGCTGATGGTGGTGGCCGACGGCATGGGCGGCCACATGCACGGCGAGCTCGCGGCGCAGATCGCGGTGCAGACGCTGACCGACCAGTTCCAGAAAATGGCCAAGCCGCGGCTGGCCGATCCCATGGCCTTCCTGGCCGATGCGGTGACCCGTGCCCACTTCGCCATCAACGACTATGCGGTCGAGCAGGATCTGCTGGAAATTCCGCACACCACCATCGTCGCCGCAGTGGTGCAGGACAACACCGCCTACTGGACGCACGTGGGCGATTCGCGGCTGTATCTGTTCAGCGACGGCAGCCTGATCGCGCGCACCGAGGACCATACCGCCGTCGCCCAGCTGGTGCGCGACGGCATCATCAGCGAGGAGGAGGCCGGCCACCACCCCGAGCGCAACAAGGTCTCCAACTGCCTCGGCGGCTACATGACGCCGCAGGTGGAGTGCAGCGCGCCGATCCCGCTGCACGACGCCGACACCATGCTGCTGTGCACCGACGGCATCTGGGGCATGATCAGCATTCCCGAAGTCTCCGCCCTGGTGCACGCCTACACGCTGGAAGACGCGGTGCGCCACCTGATGGACCATGCCGAGTTCCGCGGCGGCGAGCACGGCGACAATCTCAGCCTGATCGCCATGACCTGGGGCGAGGCGCGCATCCCGAGCAAGGATTCGATCTCCACCCTGGCGCTGCCGGACGGCGGCGTCACCACCCAGATCAACGCGCTGCGCCCGCTGCCCGGCGCGGCCGACGTGTCGGACGACGAGATCGAGCGCGCCATTCTCGAAATCCAGCAGGCGATCCAGAAGATCTCGGCCAAGTAGGCGACGACGCGGCAACGAGGCGGGCGCGGTAAAATCGCGCTTTCCCTCAACCGACCGTTGCCATGTCCGTCATCTCCCGCCCCAGCGGCCGCGTCCCCGACGCGCTGCGCCCCCTGTCGTTCACCCGTGGTTACACCCGACATGCCGAAGGCTCGGTGCTCGTCGCCATGGGCGATACCCGCGTACTGTGCACGGCCAGCGTGCTGGAGAAGGTGCCGCCGCACAAGAAGGGCAGCGGCGAAGGCTGGGTCACCGCCGAATACGGCATGCTGCCGCGTTCCACCCACACCCGCACCGACCGCGAGGCCGCACGCGGCAAGCAGTCCGGGCGCACCCAGGAAATCCAGCGCCTGATCGGCCGCAGCCTCAGGGCCGTGGTCGACCTGAAGAAGCTCGGCGAGCGCACGATCCATCTCGACTGCGACGTGCTGCAGGCCGACGGCGGCACCCGCTGCGCCAGCATCTGCGGTGCGTACGTCGCGGTGGCGGACGCCGTCGCCGGCCTGCTGCGCGACGGCAAGCTCGTCGAGACCCCGCTCACCGGCAGCATCGCCGCCGTTTCGGTCGGCGTCTACCAGGGGCAGCCCGTGCTCGATCTCGACTACGCCGAGGACTCCGACTGCGACACCGACATGAACGTGGTGATGACCGGCGCTGGCGGCATCGTCGAAGTGCAGGGCACCGCCGAAGGCGCGCCGTTCTCGCGCGCCACCCTCGAAGCCCTGCTCGATCTTGCCACTGCCGGCATCGCGCAGATCACCACGGCGCAACAGGAAGCCTTGAAAGCGGATTGATCCGCGAATGCCCGAAGGGCATAAAGGACGCGAAGAAGCGCGAAGAAAATTCTGGTTTTTACTTCGCGTCCCTTCGCGTACTTCGCGGATAAAAACAAAAGGAAACTTATGAGCAAACTCGTCATCGCCTCCGGCAACGCCGGCAAGCTGCGCGAAATCGCGCGCATCCTCGCCCCGCTCGACATCGAGGCGGTGCCGCAGTCCGCATTCAACGTGCCCGACTGTCCCGAGCCGCACATCACCTTCGTCGAGAACTGCCTCGCCAAGGCGCGCCACGCCAGCAAACACAGCGGCCTGCCGGCGCTGGCCGACGACTCCGGCATCTGCGTCGAGGCGCTCGGCGGCGCGCCCGGCGTGTTCTCCGCGCGCTATGCCGGCGAGCCCAAGTCCGACGATCGCAACAACGAAAAGCTCATCGCCGATCTCAAGGATCAGCCCAACCGCCGCGCCCACTACACCTGCGTCATGGTCTACGTGCGCCACGCCGACGACCCCGAGCCGGTGATCGCCGAAGGCCGCTGGTACGGCGAGATCATCGACACCCCGCGTGGCAAGAACGGCTTCGGCTACGATCCCTACTTCCTCGACCCCGAGTTCGGCCGCACCGGTGCCGAACTCGACGAGGACACCAAGAACGCCGTCAGCCATCGCGGCCAGGCGCTGCGCGACCTGGTCGACAAGCTGAAACGGCTCAAGCGGCTTGGCTGAGTCCGTCGTCCGGTTTTTCAGCGGCGGGCTGACCGTCCAGCCGCCGCTGTCGCTCTACATCCACCTGCCGTGGTGCGTGCGGAAGTGTCCGTACTGCGACTTCAATTCGCACGCGGTTAAAGACAGCCTGGCCTTGTCCCCCTCCCCCTTGAGGGGGGAGGGTCGGGGAGAGGGTGGAAGTGAGGGCAGCATTCCCGAAGCCGCCTACATCGACGCGCTGCTCGCCGACCTCGAACGCGCGCTGCCAGAGATCTGGGGCCGCCGCATCCACACCGTGTTCTTCGGCGGCGGCACGCCCAGCCTGTTTTCGGCAGACGGCATCGACCGCATCCTCACCGGCGTGCGCACACTGACGCAACTGGTGCCGGGCGCCGAGATCACGCTCGAAGCCAACCCCGGCACAGTCGAAATCGCGAAATTCAGGGGCTTCCGCGAAGCCGGCGTGACGCGGGTTTCATTGGGCATCCAGAGCTTCGACCCGCAGCATCTGAAGGCGCTCGGGCGCATCCACGACGACACCGAAGCGCGCCGCGCCGCCGAACTCGCCGCCACCCATTTCGACACCTTCAACCTCGACCTGATGTACGCCCTGCCCGGGCAGACACTCGCCGCGGCGCTAGCCGACATCGAGACGGCGCTTGCATTCGCGCCACCGCATCTCTCCGCCTACCACCTCACGCTCGAGCCCAACACCCCCTTCGGCCACACCGCGCCGCCCAACCTGCCCGACGACGACCTCGCCGCCGACATGCAGCAGGCGATCGAGTCTCGCCTGATTGATGCAGGCATGCAGCACTATGAAACCTCGGCGTATGCGAAGCCCGGCCACGCCAGCCGCCACAACCTCAACTACTGGCAGTTTGGCGACTACCTCGGCATCGGCGCCGGTGCGCATTCCAAGCTGAGCTTCCACGACCGCATCGTCCGCCAGATGCGAACCAAGCATCCGCAGCAATACATGGACGCAGTGAAGCACAACACGCACATCGCCGACACCCGCGCCCTTACCCGCGACGACCTGCCGTTCGAGTTCATGATGAACGCCCTGCGCCTCAGCGACGGCGTGCCCGCTGCGCTGTTCGAGGAACGCACCGGCCTGCCGCTGATCGCGTGCAAGGTTGCACTCGAAAAAGCACGCGCGCAGGGCCTGCTGGAAACCGACGCCACCCGGCTCAAGCCGACGTTGCAGGGGCAGCGATTCTTGAATGACTTGCTGGAATTGTTTCTTGTTGGTTAGCGGAACGGCAGGCCGGGATGGGCTTGATGGCCGAGAACGGTCAGGAGCGGAAGTTCAAGCTGAGAGGCGTGGCCGTCTCTTGTTCGGCCATTGCGGACGCAGAAGAAATCTATCGCTTCAGTCCGCTACCGATTCCACAGCGGTCAGTCAGATAACCGAAGCTGACCCCTTATCGTTGCTGCGTTCATGGGCGAGCGATCTAAATAATCAAACAAATCCAATCGATATGGCCACCTATAACCAAAGTTGTATAGACAGACCTGAAAGCCTCCCCTACAGTCCGACAAAATCCTGAGCGCAACACTTGGGGATTAGAAAAAAAGCAGGGGGAATCATGCATAGCAAACTTAAATGCCGCGTGGAATGGTACGCCCGGCGTATCGATATCCCTGAAACCGCGATGGTTGCGAGCCGAACAGATAGCGGCGCACTGCGGGGAAGTCCTGGCAACGGGGTTGGGGTCAAATCGTGTCTGACCACATTTGTCTTGGTGGTCGCAATGGCTTGGCTGACTGCGGGCTGTGAGAAGAAGGAAAGCTACAGCAACGTTGACTCGAATGGCGAAGTGGAAACGCCGTCAGCGCCTGTCGATAAAACCGAGAATATCCCGCCGCACAAACGCTTCAAGAACGTTCAGGAGGCCTGTCCGCCCTTGCCAGTGAAAGACGGGTTCGTGACGGTGAAAATGAAAGTGCTTCAGAAAGATGGTGGACTGGAAAAAGGCGCGGGTGGATCGCTCAAGTTTGATGGTGAAATCACGCTCCGGCTGCCGGAATATGCGCGTATCGGAAGAAGGCCTGCCATGTACGGCGAGTGCGAGTATGCGCAGCGCGTCGATATTCCATATACCTGGTACAAGGGCAAACTGATTCCGGGGCAAGGGGCGAGGTTTGATATTCCGTCCGATTATGACAGGCGCGTGGATGTTATTGCTCAGGAGGGCGGAATCCGCCATGCGATTGATGAAAGGCCGACAGAACCGTGGCGTTTTATGCCGACAATTCCGCACAAGTTTCTTCCCCTGGAGTTTTACCCACGCTACCGATGGGAGACCGAGGCTGGGCCGCAATTCCGGTCAAGTGAGAGTGGGGCATGGGGCATAGTCAATACGAAGCACAAAGGACCGGATGGGAAAACCTTTACAGCCGGTTGGTGCACGATTGAAATCGCCGGATTATCACAAGAGCAACCTATCCAGCCTATTGCCGTCGGTATGGCTGATGACGGGGATAGCAAATGTAATGGTGCCGTTCGTTTCGAGAGAAACGGCACGATCATGGCTTTCGCCATCAGGAACTGGAAAGACACAGTTCCGGAAATCAACCATATCTACGACGCTGTTTACGAAGAAGTGCAGCACTTCATCCAGTAACAACGATAAGCAACGATAAGGGGTCAGCTTCGGTTATCTGACTGACCGCTGTGGAATCGGTAGCGGACTGAAGCGATGGATTTCATCTGAGTCCGCTTTGGCCGAACATGAGATGTTCGCTGTAACCTCCTCGAACTTCCGCTTAGGGTAGCAACCCGCCCCCTCAAAACCGCTCGTCCCCACGCAAATAACGCCACTGCCCCGCAGGCAGCTTCCCCAGCGGAACGCGGCCGAGGCGGATGCGTTTCATCGACAGCACCTTGAGGCCGGCGGCTTCGCACAGGTGGGCGATCTGTCCGGGGCGGGCGTCTTTCAGTGCGACGCGCAGATGGTTTTCGCTTTGCCAGCTGACCTTGATGGCGGGCGGGGTGCGGCCATCGAAGGGGATGCCGCGGTTCATCCGCTTGAGGCCGTCGGGGGGCAGGTCGCCGGCGACTTCGACGATGACTTCGTGCTCCAGCGTGGCGGCGTCTTCGGTCAGCTTGCGAACGACGCGCCAGTCCTGGCTGAAGACGACGAGGCCGCTGGCATCGGGTTCCAGCGGCACGCACAGGCGCAGCTGGGCGAAGTGCTTTTTCAGCGGCTGGATACCGGAGGCGTCGTCGCTCCACAGGGTGGCGGGGCTGAGCAGGTGCGACGCCGCCTTGTCGTTCTGTTCACCTTGATCCGCGTGGTAGCCGGCCGGCTTGTGCAGCAGCAGGGTGACAGGCTGGGCCTGGCTGGGGTCGGCCTTGGGGTCGATGTCGATGCGCTGGTCGGTGACGCGGAACTGCGGCTCTTCGACCATGACGCCATCGACCTGCACCCAGCCGCCGGCGATGAGCTGTTCGGCTTCGCGGCGTGAGCAGGCGCGCAGTTCGGCGACGCGTTTGGCAAGGCGGATGGGATCGGTCATGGTGGTGGGCTGCGTGGATGGCTTGTGAGTGTACTGCCGCAGGGGCCGCCGTACCCAGCGTGCGCATGGCCGTTGTCTGTGCGCGGTTGTTAATGCCGCGCCGGGCAGGGTATGCTTTTGAATCGCTCAACTCGATCGCCCGCGCGATCATCTTCTCCTGGAGACGCCCATGAAAACCGCCCTCGCCCTGTCGTTGTTGTTGTTCACCTCGTCTGCCCTCGCTGCCGTGGTCGGCAAGGATGTCAGCTACAAGGCGGGTGACACAGTGATGAAGGGCTACCTCGCCTGGGACGATGCTGCCAAGGGCAAGCGCGCCGGGGTGCTGGTGGTGCCGGAGTGGTGGGGCGCGAACGACTATGCGAAGAAGCGCGCGCGCATGCTGGCGAGCGAAGGCTACGTCGCGCTGGTGGTCGACATGTACGGCAACGGCCAGATCGCGGAGAACCCGCAGGACGCGGGCGCGCTGGCCGGCAGCGTGAACAAGAATCCGCCGCTGGCGTATGCGCGCTTCGACGCGGCGCGCAAGTTCCTCGATCACCAGCCCACCGTGAAGAAGGGCGAGACCGCCGCGCTCGGCTACTGCTTCGGCGGCGGCGTCGTGCTCAACATGGCGCGCGCCGGCATGCCGCTGAAGGCGGTGGTCAGCTACCACGGCGTGCTGGCGACCGACATGTCGGTGAAGCCGGGCGACATCAAGGCCAAGCTGCGCGTCTTCCACGGCGAGGCCGATCCGATCGTGCCGCCGGCGCAGGTCGAGGCGTTCAAGACCGAGATGGACAACGCCAAGGCGGACTACATGCTGGTCAGCTACCCGGGCGTGCTGCATACCTTCACCAACCGCGAGGCCGACAGCTACGCCGCGCAGTTCGGGCTGCCGCTCAAGTACGACAATGCCGCCGACAAGGACTCATGGACGCGCACGCTGGAGTTCCTCAAGGCGACGCTGAAGTAATGTATGTGACGATGCCCGCACCGTTCGCCCTGGGCCAGTCGAAGGGCGCTTTGCCACTGGCGCCCTGCTGCGCATAGTGGGCTTCGACAGGCCTGTCCTGAGCCAAGCCGAAGGGCTCAGCCCGAACGGGGCGCGAGAGTGTGGGTATTGGCGAACGATCAATCAACGGGCGAGCGCGACAACGAAGTAATGGATGTGACGACGTCTGCCCCGTTCGCCCTGAGCTTGTCGAAGGGCTTTTTGCCACTGGCGCCCTGCTGCGCATGGTGGGCTTCGACAGGCTCAGCCCGAACGGGGCGTGAGAGTGCGGGTATTGGCGAATGATCAATCAACGGGCGAGCGCGACAACATGACGGATTCCTGCGACCACGACGACTGCCACGCGCCGCCCGGCGCGGGCAGCCTCGGCATCCCGCAAGTCGGTGCGTTCGACGCGGAGGCGTTCGAGCGCGCGGTGAACGCCATGCTCGTCGCCTGCGGCATTGCGCCCGACTCGGTGCACACCGGGCGCACCGCGCAGCGGGTGCGCGAGCTGTGGCAGCGCCGCCTGCTCGGCGGCTATGCAATTTCGCCAGCCGAGGCGCTGGGCGAGGGCTTCGCCGACGACCGCGACGACATGGTGGTGGTGCGCGGCATCGCGATCCACGGCGTGTGCCCGCATCACCTGGTACCGTTCCGCGGCGTCGCGCACGTCGCCTACATCCCGGGCGGGCGGCTGCACGGCTTCGGCCGCATCGCGCGCATGGTCGACGCCATCGGCCACCGCTTCACCTACCAGGAGTGGATGACGCGCGACATCGCCGAGGCGCTGGTCACGCACGGCCAGGCAAAGGGCGCCGCGTGCATCATCGAGGCCGAGCAGTTGTGCCTGCTGCTCGGCGAGGACCGGCGCGGCGACGAGCGCGTGGTGACCCAGGCCTTCACCGGCTGCTTCCGCGACAGCGACCAGCTGCGCAACGAATTCCTGCGCGCCACGGCGCAGCGGGAGCTGCGGTGATGATGTGGCGCAGCGGGAGTTGCGCTGATTGAAGCGGCGCAGCGGGAACCGCGCGGAGGCCTGCCATGCGGGCGACGCACGCCCTGCCGCGCGGCCTGCGAGTCTCTGGATTCTTCTGCTCGCCCTGCTGGGCGCGGGATCGCTGCATGCCCAGGAGGCGCCCAACTGGCGCACCGAGCCGCCGCCCGAGGCCGACATCCGGCTCGCCGAGCCGGCGCCGGACGAAGTGGTGGTCGTGCTCAACGTCAACGCGCTGGGCGGCAACCATGCGGGCCTGTTCGCCGGCAGCTTGCTGATCGACCCGGCCGGCAGCTACTACGGCGTGCGCGGTCGCGACAAGACCTGGCCCGGGCCGACGCTTCGCGACTACGCGCGCTACCAGACCATCGACGGCCTGAAGATCCGCTTCTACCGCTTCCGCCTCAAGCCGCACGTGTTCTCGGAGATCGTCCGGCGTGTCCGTGAAGCGGGGGCCACGCCGCCGCTGTTCTGCGCGTCGGCGGTGCAGAACCTGCTGGCGGAGCTCGCGCCGTTCGATGCGGTCAGGCAGATCGGCTGGACCACGCCGACGGCGCTGGCGCGGGTGCTCGACGCGCTGACACAGGGCGAGGGCGCGGTCGGCGTGTGCCAGAAGCTGGACGGCACCCGCTGCTGATCTGAAAGTTTTTCTTGCAACATACCAACCGGTATGTATGATGGAGCCATGAACGCTTCCGTCAAAACCCCCGACCTCACCCGGCAGACCCTGCTGGAAGCGGCGTTTGCCGAAATCCACCGCAACGGTTTCCAGGCCGCCTCGCTGGCGCAGATTCTGGCCGACACCGGTCTCACCAAGGGCGCGCTGTACCACCACTTTCCGGACAAGAAGGCGCTCGGCCTCGCCGTGGTGGAAGAGGTGATCCGCCCGCGCCTGGCGGCGATGATGTTCGAACCGCTGGCGGACACGCGGCAGCCGCTGGCGGCGATGCAGGCGCTGCTGGCGGACAAGGCGGCCGAAGACGATCCGATGGTGGTGACGCTGGGCTGCCCGCTCAACAACCTGATGCAGGAAATGAGCCCGGTGGACGAAGGCTTTCGCCTGCAGCTCAACGAGGTGTTCCAGGAATGGGTTGGCGTGGTGGCGGCGGCGCTCAAGCGCGGCAAGACAGCGGGCGAGGTGCGCCGCGATGTCGACGCCGACGCCACCGCGTTCTTCATCGTGTCGGCGCTCGAAGGCTGCGTCGGCATGAGCAAGAACACGCAGTCGGTCGCGGCGTACCGCAGTTGCCTGGTGCAGCTCGGCCGTTTTCTGGACACGCTGAGAAAGCCATGATCATCCCGGGGGAAAGTTTATGAGCACACCGATTACCAATGGCACCCATCATGTCGGCCTTACCGTATCGAACCTGGAAGGTAGCGCCGCTTTTATTACTTCCTTGCTGGGCTGGCGAGAAGTCCGGAGGAATGAAGCCTATCCGGCCATTTATGTCAGCGACGGGGGCACCATGATTACGCTCTGGGCAACCAGGGAAGCGCCATCCATCCCGTTCGACAAGAACCGGAATGTCGGGCTGCACCACGTCGCTTTTCACGTGGGCAATGAAGATGACCTGCACGCGCTCCACCAGCGGCTGACCGCCAGCGGGACAAAGATCGAATTCGGGCCGGAGCCGTTGGGACAGGGGCCTGCCAAACATTTGATGTGCTATGAGCCCAGCGGGATCCGGGTCGAATTCATATGGCCGGGAAAGATGAATTGAACCGCCCGCGGACCCTGATTCTGCCGCCCGCACCCTACGCGGCGGCGCTGCTGGGCGGCTGGTGGCTGGACCGCAACTGGCTGGCGCTGTCGTTCGACCTCGACGCGGCGAACCATCCGCTTGGCTGGCTTGCCGTCGGCGTCGGACTGGCGCTGTTCGTCTGGACGCTGTGGACGCTCGCGCGCCACCACACCACGGTCAATCCGTACCGCGCCGCCAGCGAGTTGTGCACCGACGGGCCGTTCCGCTTCAGCCGCAATCCGATCTATCTCGGCGACTGGTTCATCCTTGTCGGCGTTTCGCTGCTGCTGGGAACGTGGTGGCCGCTGGCGTTCGCCCCCCTGATCTGGGTCATGCTCCGCTTCGGCGTGATCCGGCACGAAGAAGCGCATCTCGAAACGAAGTTCGGCGATGCCTACCGTGCCTACCAGGCACGCGTCAAGCGCTGGATCTAACCCAACACCGAGGAGACCTCATGAGCATCCTGCAAACCGTCACGCCCGAATCCGCCACTGGCGAAGTTGCCGAAATCTACGCCCAGATCCAGAACGCGTGGGGCCATGTGCCGACCGCGATCCAGGTGTTCAGCGCCAATCCCGGCTTGCTCCGCCACCAGTGGGAGTACTACGGCAGCATCATGCAGCATCCCACGCTGTCGATGCCGCTGACGGCGTGCATCCGCATGCTGGTGTCGCAGGCCGGCAACTGCGACTACTGCATCGACATGAACGCCGGCATGCTGATCAACCTGGCCGGCTGGACGCCGGAGCAGGTTGCCGCCACCCGCGCCAATTTCCACGACAGCCCGCTGAGCCCGGCCGAAAAGATGCTGCTCGGCCTGGTGCTGAAGGCGACCCGCGATTCCAAAAGCGTCAGCGCGCTCGACCTGCAGGCGGCACGCGCGGCCGGCTGGTCGGACGGCGACATCCTCGACGCGGTGAACCACGGCGCGCGCATGGTGGCAGGCGACATCGTCATCAACGGCTTCAAGGTCGAGCGCGATTTCTGAACCGCATCCCGGGCTACAGCGGTCGCTTCGCGTGGCCGTTATAGCTGGGTAACGACGCCATTCAGGAGCGCACCTGTGAACATCACCCTGCACGACAAATCGCTCGACGTCCGGATCAGCGCCGCCGCGCAACGGGCGCTGGAAAAGCGCGCGACGCCGCTGGTCGCCGAGATGGAACTGCTGTTCTCGTGCCTGCTGCGCAAGCGGGTGCATTTCGGCGAGGCGACCGACGCCTCGACCCCGGTCAACGAGCGCCTCGCGGTGCGCTTCAAGCCCATCATGACGCGCCGCTGCAGCGTGGCGGAGGGCGGCGCCCATCCGCCGTCCGAAAGCTTTCCGCTCGAAAATCCCCGCCCCTACGTGCCCAACTGGCTGGCGATCGATTACCGCCGCGGCGAGTGGGTGGGCGAATTCGGCTACGCCGATTAGTGAGTTCGGCTACGCCGAGTAGTTTTGAATCATTGAGATTCAACCACCGTTCGGGCTGAGCCCTTCGCCTTTGCTCAGGAGAGCCTTGTCGAAGCCTGTCCTGAGCTTGCCGAAGCGGCCCTGTACCCGTTCAGCAATGCCCCGATACGACAAGCTCAGGACGAGCAGGGCAACCTCAATCGTCCAGCCTGAACAGCGCGCGCGCATTGCGCGTGGTGGCCGTGGCCACCGTGTCGACGTCCACCGCGCGCAGTTCGGCCAGCGTCGCCGCGATGCGCGGCAACTCGCCCGGCGCGTTGCGGCCGCGCCCGATCCACACCGGCGGAATGTCGGGGCTGTCCGTCTCCAGCACGATCGCCTCCAGCGGCAGGTCGACCGCCAGCCGCCGCAGGTTGTTGGCGCGCGGCCAGGTGAAGGCGCCGCCGAAGCCCAGCTTGAACCCCAGCTTGATGAATTCGTCCGCCTGCTGTGGGCTGCCGTTGAAGGCGTGGGCGATGCCGCCGCGCACGCCGATGCGGCGCAGCGGCTTCAGCAGTTCGTCATTTGCCTTGCGGCAATGCAGCAGCACCGGCAGGTCGTGATCGCGTGCGATCTTCAGCTGCTCGACGAGAAAGTATTCCTGGGTGGCGCGATCGAGGTCGCGCACGAAGAAGTCGAGGCCGATCTCGCCGACCGCGACCGGGCGCTGCGCCGCGATCTGCGCGCACAGCTCGGCGAGGTGCTCGGGGCGGTGCACGTGGAGGTACATCGGGTGCAGGCCCCAGGCCGGCAGGCAACCCGGGTAGCGGGCGCAGGTGGCGGCGACCGCGGCGAAGTTGTCGCGGGTCACCGCGGGGATGACCTGGATCGCCACGCCGCCGGCGACGGCGCGCGCGTATTCGGCGTCGCGGTCGGCGTCGAACTCGGCCGCGTCGAGGTGGCAGTGGGTGTCGATGAAGGACAGCGGGGCGGAGGTCATCTCGGTTGAGGCGAAAAAAACGGCGCCGCAGGGGACGCCGTTTTCGTGGTGCCTGCCATGCGCTCAGTCGTTGCTGGCGAAGCCCAGCAGGTGCAGGAGGCTGGTGAACAGGTTGAAGATCGCGACGAACAGCGAGACGGTCGCCATGATGTAGTTGGTCTCGCCGCCGTGGATGATGTTGCTGGTCTCGTAGAGGATGAGGCCGGACATCAGGAGCACGAACATCGCCGACACCGCCAGCGACAGCGCGGGCATCTCGAAGAAGATCGCGCCGAGGCCGGCGAGGAAGGCGACCAGGATGCCGACCATCAGGAAGCCGCCCATGAAGCTGAAGTCCTTGCGGGTGGTCATCACGTAGCCGGACAGGCCGAGGAAGATCGCGGCGGTGCCGCCCATCGCCATCATCACCACCTGGCTGCCGTTGGGCAGCGCGAGGTAGGCGTTGAGGATCGGCCCCAGCGTGTAGCCCATGAAGCCGGTCAGTCCGAACACGAACAAGAGGCCGAGGCCGCTGTCGCGGAACTTGGTGGTGAGGAACAACAGGCCGAAGTAGCCGACCAGGGTGATGATGAGGCCGGGGTGCGGCAGGTTGAGCGACATCGACACGCCGGCCGTCAACGCGGCGAAGGCCAGCGTCATCGACAACAGCATGTAGGTGTTCTTGACGACCTTGTTGGTCGACGAGACGGCAGCGGTACTGCGACCGAGGGTGGTGACTTGCGGGTTCATCTGTCCTCCTTGTAGGGATTGCAAAACACTGCGCTTCTGAGAGTCGTCATCGGCAGCGCAGGTTCCCGGATCGACGGGCACGGGTGAGCATACCGTGATGCGGGACGGCTGGCCACCCGCAACCTCACGGATGTCATGGTTTTGGGCTATTCGCCCGTTTTCGTGCTGCGAGCCATCAGATTCATCAGTTCGCCCGGCAGGGGGAAAACGATGGTGTTGGTCTTGTCGCCGGCGATATTGGAGAGTGTCTGCAGGTAGCGCAATTGCATCGCCTGCGGCCTGGCGGCGAGGATCTCGGCGGCGGCCAGCAGTTTCTCCGACGCCTGCAGTTCGCCTTCGGCGTGGATCACCTTGGCGCGCCGTTCGCGTTCGGCCTCGGCCTGCTTGGCGATGGCACGCACCATCGATTCGTCGATGTCGACGTGCTTGATCTCGACGTTCGATACCTTGATGCCCCAGGCGTCGGTCTGGCTGTCGAGCAGCAGCTGGATGTCCTGGTTGAGGCGCTCGCGCTCGGCCAGCATCTCGTCGAGCTCGTGCTTGCCGAGCACGGCGCGCAGCGTGGTCTGCGCCAGCTGGCTGGTGGCGCCGAGGTAGTCCTCGACCTGCAGGATCGCCTTGGCCGGGTCGATGACGCGGAAATACACCACCGCGTTGACCTTGACCGAGACGTTGTCGCGCGAGATCACGTCCTGGCTCGGCACGTCGAACACCACGGTGCGCAGGTCGACCCGCACCATCTGCTGTATGCCGGGGATCACGATCACCAGGCCCGGCCCCTTGACCTTCCAGAAACGGCCGAGCATGAACACCACGCCGCGCTCGTATTCGCGCAGGATGCGCAGGCTGGCGGCCAACAGCGCGACGACGACGAAGATCAGGGTGAGTCCGCTGAATTCAAACATGCTCGTTCTCCTTGCAGGGTTCCACGTCGAGGATGAGGTCGTGCCGCGTGCGCACGCGCAGGGGAGTGCCCCGCTTCAGCGGCACCCGGCTGCGCACCCGCCACCGTTCGCCGTGCACATGCGCCCAGCCCTCGTGCTCGATGTCCTCTAGCGCTTCGCCGATCGCACCGATTAATTCCTCGGCGCCGGTCACCACCGGGCGCGCACGCGCCTTGATCGCCATGCCAGCGACGAAGAAGCTGAACAGCGCGGTCGTCACGGCCACCGGCACGATCAGCGCCAGCGGGACGCCGTAGCCGGGCAGGTCGGTGTCGATCAGCATCACCGAGCCGATGACGAAGGCGACGATGCCGCCCAGACCCAGCGCGCCGAAGCTTGGGACGAAGGCCTCGGAAATCATCAGCACGATGCCGAGGATCATCAGCCCCAGGCCGGCGTAGCTGATCGGCATCACCTGCAGCGCGAACAGCCCGAGCAGCAGGCAGATGCCGCCGACCACGCCGGGAAACAGCATGCCGGGGTTGGAGAATTCGTAGATCAGCCCGTAGATGCCGAGCAGCATCAGGATGTAGGCGATGCCGGGGTCGCCGATCACCGCCAGCAGGCGGCTGCGCCAGTCGGGCGCGACGCGCTCGACGGTGGCGTGCGCGGTGTCGAGCGTGACCGGTTTGCCGGCCACCTGCACGGTTCGCCCGTCGAGCTGCTTCAGCAGGTCGCCGAGGTCGGTCGCCACCAGATCGACGACTTTCAGTTTCAGCGCCTCGGACGCTGACAGACTCACCGCCTCGCGCACCGCGCGCTCGGCCCATTCGCCGTTGCGGCCGCGCAGTTCCGCGAGGCCGCGGATGTAGGCAGCGGCATCGTGCACCACCTTGCGCGTCTTCGCGTCGCCGGACGGCGCGTCGGCCGGCCTGGCGCCGGATTTGTCAGGTGTTGCGGGCGTGTCGCCGCCGGCGGGCGCGAGCTCGACCGGCGTCGCCGCGCCGAGGTTGGTCGCCGGGGCCATCGCCGCGATGTGGCTGGCGTACAGGATGTAGGTGCCGGCGCTGGCGGCGCGTGCGCCCTGCGGCGAGACGTAGGCGGCGACCGGCACCTTCGAGGCGAGGATGGCCTTGATGATGGCGCGCATCGAGGTGTCGAGCCCGCCCGGGGTGTCCATCTCGATCACCACCAGTTGCGCGCCGTCGGCGTTCGCCTTGGCGAGTCCGCGCAGCAGGTAGTCGGCGCTGGCGGGGGCGATCGCGCCCTGCACGGTCAGCACGCGCACCGTCGCGGCCTGGGCGGACACGGTCGACAGCGCGAGTACGGCGAGAAGCAGGAGGACGCGGAATGGATGCGAGGCCATCCATTCAATCTAGACGCTGAACCGTCCGCGGCCAATGCCGCGGCTGCGCGTCAGGCCGGATCGTCGTCTTCTGCCGGCGCTGGCGCGAGCGATTTCACCCGGATGTGCAGCGCCGCCTTGGCGAGCAGGTGGGCCGAAACGGGCGCGGTCATGAACAGGAACTGGGTCACCAGGATCTCGTGCAGGCTGAGGTCGCCGTCGACGCTGAAATGGATGGCCGAGGCGATCAGCAGGCAGCCGACGCCGAGCGTGGTGGCCTTGGTCGGGCCGTGCAGACGGGTGTAGAAATCGCGCAGGCGGGCGAGCCCGAGCGAGCCGACGAAGGTGAAGGCGGCACCGACAAGGATGAGGACGGACAGCAGGATTTCCAGCATCGCGCGCCCCTATTCGATGATGTCGCCGCGCAGCAGGTACTTGCACAGCGCGACGGTGCCGACGAAGCCCATCATGGCGATCAGCAGCGCGGCCTCGAAGTAGATCGCGTTGCCGAGGTCGATACCGAGCAGCACCAGGAGCGCGACGGTGTTCACGTACAGCGTGTCGAGGCCGAGGATGCGGTCGGGGGCGTCGGGGCCGACGACCAGCCGCCAGAAACTCAACAGGAAGGCGAACGCGACCAGCGCGTAGGCGATCGGGATGACGGTATTCAGCATGATTCGAAAATCGCCTTCAGCGGCGCCTCGTAACGGTGCTTGATTTCGGCGACCATCGCCGCCGCGTCCTCGGTGTCGAGGCTGTGGACGGTGAGGGTGCGGCGGTCGGCGCTCACCAGCACCGACACGGTGCCCGGGGTGAGCGAGATGGTGTTGGCGAGCAGGCTGATCGCGAGGTCGGTCTCGACCTCCAGCGGCACGGTGATGAAGGCCGGCCGCAGCTTCGCCGGGTTGCCGAGGATCAGCCGCGCGACGCGGAAGCTGCCGACGACGATGTCGTGCATGACCACGGCGACATAACGCAGCAGCACCGGCAGGTTGCGGATGCACACCGATTGCGGCCACAGCGCGCGGGTGGCGAAGGGGATCAGCCAGCCCAGCAGCAGGCCCAGAACGAGGTGGCCGGCACTGAAGGTGTTGACCAGCAGCAGCCACAGGATCGCGAGTGTCAGCGTCAGCAGCGGGTGGGGGAGAAAGCGCTTCATGGACGGCCCCTCAGCACGGCGTCGATGTAGGTCTGCGGGGTGAGCAGTTGCGTGGCGGTGGCGGTGGCGTAGCGTGCCAGGGGATCGGCCCACACGACCATGCCGGCGAGCAGCAACAGCAGTGTGCCTGCCGGCAGCCAGTCGGCCGCGCGCGGCGCGGGCAGGACTTCGGTGCTCGACTGGGTGCGGTAGAACAGCAGGCTGCCGCTGCGCGCCAGCGCGATCACGCCGACCAGCCCGGTGACGAGCACCACGCTCCACAGCCATTCCAGCCAGGGCGAGTCGAGCGCGGCGCGCAGCAGCATGAACTTGCCGAGGAAGCCCGACAGCGGCGGCAGGCCGGCCAGCGCGATCGCGGCGACGAAGAACAGGCCGCCGAGCACCGGCGCGCCGGGCATCGCCGGCCCGGATTCGAAGCGGTCGGCGCGCTCGCCGCGCGCGCGGACGATCGGATCGGCGAGCAGGAACAGGGCCGCGGTGGCGAGCACGGAATGCGGCAGGTAGTAGAGGCCGGCGGCGAGGCCGTCGACGCTGGCGAGTGCGAAGGCGGCGAGCAGGGTGCCGACCGAGGCGATCACCAGGTAGGCGATCTGCTGGCGCAGCGTGGTGGCGGCGATGGCGCCGAGCATGCCAATGGCCAGGGTGACAAGCGCGAGCGGCATCAGCCAGTCGGCGAGCAGGTTCGCCACCGGGCCGGCATCGGCGCCGAACATCAGGCTGGTGACGCGCAGGATGCTGTAGGCGCCGACCTTGGTCATGATCGCGAACAGCGCGGCCACCGGCGCGCTGGTGTGCGCGTAGGCGGCGGGCAGCCACAGATGCAGCGGCAGCAGCGCCGCCTTCAGCGCGAACACGCCGAACAGCAGCAGGCCGGCGGTTTCGACCAGCGCCAGGTTCTCCGGCGGCGTGCGCGCGAGCTTCACCGCGAGGTCGGCCATGTTGAGCGTGCCGGTGACGCCGTAGAGCGTGGCGACGGCGAACAGGAACAGCGTCGAGCCGGCCAGGTTGATCACCACGAAATGCAGGCCGGCCTTGACGCGCAGGCGGCCGCCGCCGTGCAGCAAGAGGCCGTAGGAGGCGAGCAGCAGGATCTCGAAGAACACGAACAGGTTGAACAGGTCGCCGGTGAGGAAGGCGCCGTTCAGCCCGAACAGCTGCAGCTGGTACAGCACGTGGAAGTGGCGACCGTCGGTGTCGCTGCCGCGCAGCGCATGCAGCAGCGCAAACAGTGCGACCAGTGCGGTGACCATCAGCATCCAGGCGGCGAGACGGTCGGCCACCAGCACGATGCCGAAGGGCGCATCCCAGTTGCCGAGCTTGTAGACGAGCTGGGTGCCGTCGGCGGCTGTGGCCAGCAGGGCCAGCGCCAGCGGCACCAGCGCCGCCGTCGCGGCGAGGCTCAGGCCGCGCTGCAGTCCGAGCGGCGCGTTGCGCAGCACGAGCAGCACGATACCGGCGACCAGCGGCAGCAGCACCGGCAGGATGGGCAGATGCATCGCGAGGCCGTTCATCGCGGCGTGTCCTCCTCGCTGTGCAGGCCGTCGACGTGGTCGTTGCCGAGCTCGGCACGTGCCTTCAGCGCGAGCACGATGACGAAGGCGGTCATGCCGAAGCTGATGACGATGGCGGTGAGCACCAGCGCCTGCGGCAGCGGGTCGGTGTAGGCGGCGGCGTCCGAGATCACCGGCGGCACGCCGATGGCCAGCCGTCCCATGACGAAGATGAACAGATTCACCGCGTAGGACAGGAAGGTGAGGCCGAGCACCACCGGAAAGGTCTGGCCGCGCAGCGCGAGGAACACGCCGCTGGCGGTGAGCACGCCGATGACGAGGGCGATGAGCGCTTCCATCAGTGGGTCGCCTTGCGGATGCGGCTGTCGTGCAGCGCGCCGAGGTTGACCAGGATCAGCAGCGTGGCGCCGACGACGACGAGAAACACGCCGAAGTCGAAGGCCATTGCCGAGGCGAGCTCGAAGTCGCCGACCACGGGCCAGTGCAGGTGGCCGAAGGTCGAGGTGAGGAAGGGGTGCTTGAACGCCCAGCTTGCCAGGCCGGTCAAGGTGGCGAGCCCGAGCCCCGCGGCGATCACCGGCTGGGTCGCGCCGGACAGGCGCTCGCGCATCCATGCGCTGCCGTGGGCGAGATACTGCACGATCAGCGCGACCGCGGTCACCAGGCCGGCGATGAAGCCGCCGCCGGGCTGGTTGTGGCCGCGCAGCAGGATGAACACCGCGACCAGCAGCGCGAGCGGCAGCAGCAGCTGGGTGAGCGTGGCCATGATGACGGGGAAGGGGTCGCGGTTCCAGGCGCGGCCGGCGGCGTCGGTATCGGGCGCGTCGAGGCGCAGGTTCTCCAGCAGCGCATAGATGCCGAGGCCGGCGAGCGCCAGCACGGTGATCTCGCCGAGCGTGTCGTAGCCACGGAAGTCGACCAGGATGACGTTGACGACGTTCTTGCCGCCGCCGCCCGGCACGCTGTTGTCGATGAAATAGCCGGCGATGGTGTCGTAGGGCCGCGTCAGCACCGCCCAGGTCAGCAGCGCGGTGCCGCTGCCGGCGACCAGCGCAATCGCGCCGTCACGCCAGACGCGGCCGCGGTCGTGCTCGCGCGGCGCATGCTGCGGCAGGAAGTACAGCGCGAGCAGCAGCAGCACGATGGTGACGATCTCGACCGACAGCTGGGTCAGCGCGAGGTCGGGGGCGGAGAACTGGACGAAAGCGAGCGACACGATCAGGCCGACCACACCGATGGTGATCAGCGCGACCAGACGCTGGCGGTGCAGCCACACGGTGGCGAGCGAGGCGACGACGAGGGTGGCGCCGGCGAGCAGGCTGACCGGGTCGAGCGGCAGGCCGGGGCGATCGCCGGTGAGCGGCGTCGCGCTGCCGAACCAGGGCGCGAAGCCGAGCACCAGCGCGGCGATGAGGAAGAAGAACACCTGGCGCTGCAGCGAGCCGGTGTCGATGCTGCGCGTGAGCCAGCCCGACACGGCGAACAAGGCTTCGAGCAGCGCGTTGTAGACCGTGCGCGCATCGAGGCGGTCGAAATAGCGTTCCTGCAGCGCGAACAGCGGCTGGCGCAGCACGTAGATCATTGCGCCGCCGGCCAGTGCGACGAGACTCATCGCCAGCGCCGGGTTGAAGCCGTGCCACAGCGCCAGGTGGTAGTCGGGCAGCGGCGCCTGCAGGGTGCTCGCCGCGGCCACGGCCAGCAGCGGCGCGACGGTCAGCCCCGGCGCGATGCCGACCACCAGGCACAGCACGACCAGGATCTCGACCGGCACCTTCATCCAGCGCGGCGGCTCGTGCGGGGTGCGCGGCAGGTCGGTCGGCTCGCCGTTGAAGAAGACCTCGTGGATGAAGCGGATCGAGTAGGCGACTGCCAGCGCGCCGGCGAGCGTGACCAGCGCCGGCAGGGCCCAGCCGCCGAAATGGTCGGCGGAAATGTGCACCGCCTCGGCGAAGAACATTTCCTTGGAGAGAAAGCCGTTCAGCAGCGGTACGCCGGCCATCGCGGCGGCGGCGACCATCGCCAGCGTCGCGGTGTAGGGCATGAACTTCCACAGCCCGTTGAGCCGTCGCATGTCGCGCGTGCCGGCCTCGTGGTCGATGATGCCGGCGGCCATGAACAGCGAAGCCTTGAAGGTGGCGTGATTGATGATGTGGAACACCCCGGCCACCGCCGCCAGCGGCGTCGACAGGCCGAACAGCAGGGTGATGAGGCCGAGGTGGCTGATGGTCGAATAGGCCAGCAGGCCCTTGAGGTCGTGCTTGAACAGCGCGACGTAGGCGCCGAGCAGCAGCGTCGCGAGGCCCGCGCCCGAGACCAGCCAGAACCATTCCGGGGTGCCGGAGAGCGCCGGGTAGAGCCGCGCCAGCAGGAACACGCCGGCCTTCACCATGGTCGCCGAGTGCAGATAGGCCGACACCGGGGTGGGCGCCGCCATCGCGTGCGGCAGCCAGAAATGGAAGGGGAACTGCGCCGACTTGGTGAACACGCCGAGCAGAATCAGCACCAGCGTCGGCACGTAGAGCGGATGCGCGCGGATCAGGTCGCCGGAAGCGAAGACGTCGGACAATTCGTAGCTGCCGACGATGTGGCCGAGCAGCAGGAAACCGCCGAGCATCGCAAAGCCGCCCAGGCCGGTGACCGCCAGCGCCATGCGCGCACCCTGGCGCGCTTCCTCGCGATGCTGCCAGTAGCTGATCAGCAGGAAGGACGACAGGCTGGTGAGTTCCCAGAAGACCAGAAGCTGGATCAGGTTCTCCGACAGCACGATGCCGAGCATCGAGCCCATGAACAGCATCAGGTAGGAATAGAAACGTCCCATGCTGTCGCGCTCGGACAGGTAGTAGCGCGCGTACAGCACGATCAGGAGGCCGATGCCGAGGATCAGGCCGGCGAACAGCATGGCCAGGCCGTCGAAGCGGAAGGCGAGGTTGAGCCCGAGCGCGGGCACCCAGTCGTGCTGCTGGACCACCATCTCGCCGGCGAAGGGCAGCGGGGCCAGCGGAGCCAGCAGGGCAAGCGCCGCGAGCGTGACCGCGCCCGCTGCCCAGGCGGAATGCACGCGGCCCAGGCGCGCAGCCAGTGCCGTCAGGGCAGCACCGAAAAAGGGAATGAGTACGGCGAGGAAAAGCGTCATCTAGGCGGGTCGTAGGGCACGCGTCTGCGTGGCGCTGGAGTGGGTGTATCTTAACGTGAGTTGGCGCGGGCACGCACCCGTTGCCGACGCGGGCGGTGCGCGCCACCCTGTTCGTCGCCACTGCGCGAGAAATGGTTCCGCATAAACACTCGCCCTGAACGCATTCCGGTCAATCCTAGGAGACTCGCATGAAACCCTCACGTCGCATCCCGCTGCTCGTCGTTCTCGCTGTTGGCCTGGCGCTGCCCGGGCTGGCCGCTGCCCAGGACGCTGCACCGGCAGCCCCCGCTGCCGCACCCGAATCCGCCATGCCGGCCCCCATGGGCGGCATGGGCATGCAGATGCGCCGCGGCATGGGCGGTGAGCCTTGCCCCATGCACAAGAGCGGCATGCAGGGCGGTGACGCACCCTGCAAGATGGGGCAGGGCAAGGGCTGCCGTATGGCTGGCGGCGACCTCGACGACAAGCGCCTCGACGCGCTGGAAAAGCGCATGGACATGATGCAGCTGATGCTGGAAACGCTGATGAAGCAGCAGCGCCCCGCTGCACGGGCGCGCTGAAGCTGGGCGGTACTAAGCTGGAATCGCCCGCTACGCAAGAAAGGAGTCCCCGATGGTCGAACCGAACGATTCTTCCTCAGCCGCAGCGTCCCCGACACTTGCCCACCTCACCCGGCGACGCGTGCCCCTGTGGCTGGCGCTGCTGGTTGCTGTGGCGCTGCTCGTTGCGCTCGGCTGGCAGCAGATCGCGATGGGGCGTGCCGAGGCGCGGCTGGCAGCCGAGCGCGCGGCGCTGGCGCAGCGCTTCGAGGCGGACCGGCAGGCTCTGTTGAATGAGCTGAAGGCGAAGGTCGAGACGAACGCCGACGAGGCGCAGCGGCGCTTCGGCCTGGCGCTGGCCTGGGCGGTGCGCGACGCGATGATCCGCAACAACCTCGACCAGGTCGACCAGTACTTCACCGAGATCGTCCGCCTGCCGCAGGTCGAGCGTGCGGTGCTTGCCGACAGCGGTGGCACGGTGCGCGTATCGACCGACCGCCGCCACCTCGGCGCCGCCTTGACGACGCTGGTGCCGGTCGAGGCGACGCTGGCGGACGCGGTGGCGGTGCGTACTGCGCCCGAGGGGCCGAAGCTGCTCGTCGTTCCCGTCATGGGCCTCAACAGCCGCCTTGGCACCGTGGTCGTCAGCTATCGCCAGGCAGACGTACTGGGTGGCAACTGAGCCGTCGGGTGCTCAACCGGGATGGCCGGCGATCAGCACGTCGCTCGTGGAATGCGCGAGCACGTGCTTGGTGACGCTGCCGAGCAGAAGCTCCTCCATCACCGACTGGCCATGCTTGCCCATTACGATGAGGTCGGCGTCCATCGTCTGCTCGTGCTCGATGATGTGCAGGGTGGCGGCACCATGGACGAACTGGCGGGTCAGCCGGCTGGCGGGGACGTCGAGCGTGGCGACGAAGGCGTCCATCTCGGCCATCGCTGCCTCGCGCGCCTGGATGCGATATTCGTGGATCTTGTCCTCGGCCATGCCGGCGAGGCGGAAGGTGGATTCGAGTTCCACCTCGAACGCATTCAGCAACACGATGTCGGCTTCGGGCAGCCAGGCGTGTGCGATGTTGACGGCAGCCGCTGCATGCTGCGAGAAGTCGACAGGCGCAAGGATGCGTCGGTAGGGCGCCTGCGGGCGCTGCTTCACCGCCAGCAGGGGGCGGCGTGTCTTGCGCAGCACGCGTTCGGTGGTGGAGCCGAGCAGCATCTCGCGCACGAAATGCGCGCCGCGTGCGCCCATCACCAGGAGATCGGCCTGGCGCGTGTCCGCCAGTTCGACGAGCACCGTCAGCGCCGCGCCCTGCAGGAGTTGCGTGTCGATGTGGTCGCCGTAACGCGACGTCAGGCTGGCCGCCAACTCGGCGAGATTCCTTTCGGCTTGCGCGAGCAGCCCGGCCTCAAGCGTGCCGGCTTCGCCGGGCAGCATGCGGCGCAGCTTGTCGAGCGCACTGGCGCTGACGATGTGTGCCAGGGTCAGACGGACGTCAGGATGCATCTGTGTGAGCTGCGCGGCGCGCTCCAGCGCGTGGCGCGCAGGGGCAGAGAAATCGGTGGCGGCGAGCAGGGTGCGGGTCATGGCATTTCCTTTTCGGGTCTGAGCTCGGCGGAGGCGATGCGGGCGGCGAGATCGAGCGCGCCGAAATCGACACAGGATTCTTGCAGCGTTCCTGGGTTGCTGTTGTGAATCGTCATTCTAGATTGCGTTGCCCGTTATAAGGGAGGTTACCTCACTGGGCATGCCGTGCGAAAGCGTGCCTGGGCGTCAATCGCTTCGCGGCATTCATGTGCCGGCTGATCCGCTGCCCGTCAGTGGGGCGGCGGTTGCTTGCGGGCTCGACGTTCGAGTCGGAGCGACGAGGAACCTGGCTGCGAGGGCATCCGGTCAGGCCATGACTCTTCGATAGAATGGGGGCATGGCGCTGACCCTCGTTCTCTTGCTTCCCTTCCTCGGCAGTCTGCTTGCGGCGTTCCTGCCGTCCAATGCGCGCAATGCAGAAGCCTGGCTCGCCGGCGCGGTCGCGCTCGGCGCGACGCTGATCGTCTTGAGCCTGTACCCGCAGGTGGCGGCCGAGGGCGTGCTGCGCATGTCCATTCCCTGGGCGCCTGCGCTCGGGATCGACTTCAGCCTGCGCATGGACGGCTTTGCCTGGCTGTTCGCCCTGCTGGTCACCGGCATGGGCACGCTGGTCGTGGTGTATGCGCGCTACTACATGTCGCCGACCGATCCGGTGCCGCGCTTCTTTGCGTTCTTCCTCGCCTTCATGGGCGCCATGCTCGGCATCGTGCTGTCGGGCAACCTGATCCAGATGGCGATGTTCTGGGAGCTGACCAGCCTCGCGTCGTTCATGCTGATCGCCTACTGGCATCATCGGGCGGACGCGCGGCGGGGCGCGCGCATGGCGCTCGTGGTGACCGGTGCCGGCGGGCTCGCCCTGCTCGGCGGGGTGCTGCTGCTGGGGCACATCGCCGGCGGCTATGACCTCGACACCGTGCTGGCGGCTGGAGAGGTGATTCAGGCCCATCCCTGGTATCCGCTCGCGCTGGGCCTAATCG
Organism: Pseudomonadota bacterium; assembly: GCA_041639215.1. GTDB lineage: Bacteria > Pseudomonadota > Gammaproteobacteria > Burkholderiales > Thiobacillaceae > Thiobacillus. The sequence continues at coordinate 40,680 of JBEQCP010000002.1, forward strand.
CGCTCGGCGCGCTGACCAAGAGCGCCCAGTTCCCCTTCCATTTCTGGCTGCCGCACGCGATGGCGGCACCCACCCCGGTTTCGGCCTACCTTCATTCCGCGACCATGGTGAAGGCGGGCGTGTTCCTGCTGGCGCGCCTGTGGCCGGTGCTGGCCGGCACCGACGCGTGGTTCTGGATCATTGGCGGCGCCGGCCTGTGCACCTTGGTGATCGCGGGCTACCTGGCGATCTTCCAGCAGGACATGAAGGGCGTGCTCGCCTATTCGACGATCAGCCACCTCGGCCTCATCACCCTGCTGCTGGGAATGAACAGCCCGCTCGCCCTGGTCGCCGCGGTGTTCCATATTTTCAATCATGCGACCTTCAAGGCCTCGCTCTTCATGGCGGCCGGCATCGTCGACCACGAAACCGGCACGCGCAACCTGCAGCGTCTCTCCGGCCTGTACCGGGCGATGCCGATCACCGCAACCCTGGCCATGGTCGCCGCCGCGGCGATGGCGGGCGTGCCGCTGCTGAACGGCTTCCTGTCCAAGGAAATGTTCTTCGCCGAGACGATCTTCCTCGATCGTCCGGAGTGGCAGCGCATCGTCCTGCCGCTGGCCGCGACGCTGGCGGGCATGTTCAGCGTGGCCTATTCGCTGCGCTTCATTCACCAGGTCTTCTTCGGTCCGAAGGCAGAGGGTCTGCCGCGCGAGCCGCACGAGCCGTCGCGCTGGATGCTCTTGCCAAGTGGCTTGCTGGTGACGGCCTGCGTCCTGGTCGGCATCCTCCCTGAACTCACCATCGGCCCGCTGCTGCGGATTGCGACCGATGCGATTCTCGGTGCCGGTGCGCCGGCCTACAGTCTGGCGGTGTGGCACGGACTCAACCTGCCCCTGGCGATGAGCGCTGCGGCCATGGTCGGTGGCGCCGTGCTCTATCGTGTGTTTCTCTGGCGCACGAGCGAGACGGTGCCCCTGCTCGAAGCCATCGATGGCAAGCGCATATTCGACTGGCTGCAGCTGGCATTGACCTCCCGGGCATCCTGGCTCATCGAGCGGCTGTCACCGCCGCGCCTGCAGATGCAAGTGCTGGCGATCGTCGCGGTCGCCCTCGGCGGCGCCTTGCTGCCGGTGCTCACGAAGGGCATGTCCTGGGGCACGCGGCCGACGACGCCAGCCGACCCCGCTTTCGTTCTGCTCTGGCTGATCGGTGGGGTCTGTGCGCTGGCGGTGGCCTGGCAGGCCAAATATCACCGCCTTGCCGCGCTGATCTTTGCCGGCGGCGCCGGGCTTGCCACCAGCCTGACCTTCGTCTGGCTCTCCGCGCCCGACCTGGCGCTGACGCAGCTGGCGGTCGAAGTCGTGACCACGGTGCTCATTCTGCTCGGGTTGCGCTGGCTGCCGCGACGCGACGAGCGTTACGCCCAGGTGCAAGGCCCGGGTGCGACGACGCGGCTGCGCCGGTTGCGCGACGTGCTGCTGGCGGCGGTCGCGGGCCTGGGCCTCGCCGGCCTCGCCTACGCGGTGCTGAGTCGGCCCGACGTGGACGGCATCTCGCCGTTCTTCATCGAGCAGGCGCTGCCGCAGGGCGGCGGCCTCAACGTGGTCAACGTGATCCTGGTCGACTTCCGCGGCTTCGATACCTTCGGCGAGATCACCGTGCTCGGCATCGTCGCGCTGACCGTTTTCGCCCTGCTGCGGCGCTTCCGTCCGGCGCCCGAAAGCGTGCCGCTGCCGCGCCAGCAGCGCGGTCCTGACGACCCCGACGGCCTGGTGTTCGAGCCTGCAGCCGACCCGGCGGCGAAACTGCCGACCGGATATCTGATGCTGCCCGCGGTGCTGGTGCGTCTGCTGCTGCCGCTCGCGTTGCTGGCTTCGCTGTTCTTCCTGCTGCGTGGCCATAACGCACCGGGGGGCGGTTTTGTCGGTGGACTGATCCTGGCGACGGCGCTGCTCCTGCAATACGTCGTGGGCGGCATTGTCTGGGTCGAGGCCCACCTGCGCATCCGGCCGCTGACCTGGATGGTGCTCGGTCTGCTGAGTGCAGCCGGCGCCGGTATCGGCGCCTGGCTGACGGGCTCGCCTTTCCTGACCAGTGTCGCCTGGCACGGCGAACTGCCGCTGCTGGGTGAGTTGCATCTGTCGAGCGTGCTGCTGTTCGATCTCGGCGTGTACATGCTCGTGGTCGGGGCGACGGTGCTGATGCTGATCGCCATCGCCCACCAGTCGCTGCGCGCGCATCACCGCAAGCCAAGCGGAGGGGCGGCCTGATGGAGATCGTGCTGGCACTTGCGATCGGCACCCTGGCCGGATCGGGCATCTACCTGCTGCTGCGGCCGCGCACCTTCCAGGTCATCATGGGGCTGTCGTTGCTCGGCTATGCGGTCAACCTGTTTATCTTCGGCATGGGGCGGCTGAGGAGCGGTGCCCCGCCGGTGATCGATCCGGCGCGCGGTGCCGATCCCGCGCTGTACACCGATCCGGTTCCGCAGGCGCTGGTGCTGACCGCGATCGTCATCGGCTTCGCGACGACGGCCCTGTTTCTGGTCGTCCTGATGGCCTCGCGCGGTTTGAATGGCACCGACCACGTCGACGGTCGCGAGGCGGAGAAGCAATGATGGCGACCCTGATTTTTCCGTATGACCCGCTCGAGGTGCGTGCATGAACTGGCTGCAGCACCTTCCCATCCTGCCCGTGCTGGTGCCGCTCCTCGCTGCGGCGTTGCTGTTGCTGCCCAGCGAGACCCGGCGCCGGCGGCGCGCCGCGATGGCGCTCGCCGCGACCGTCGTCCAGCTCGTCGTCGCCGTCGTCCTACTCGCCATGACAGACGGGCGGGTGCCGCCGGCCTGGGGGGGCGAGATCGGGGTCTACGCGCTCGGCAACTGGCCCGCACCCTTCGGCATCGTGCTGGTCGTCGATCGCCTGGCGGCGATCATGCTGACGCTGACCGCGGTGCTCGCGCTGGCCACGCTGGTTTACTCGCTCGCGCGCTGGGAACGGGCCGGCAGCCACTATCTTCCGCTTTTCCAGTTGCTGCTGATGGGCTTGAACGGCGCCTTCCTCACGGGCGATCTGTTCAACCTGTTCGTCTTCTTCGAAGTCCTGCTCGCCGCCTCCTATGGACTGGTGCTGCACGGTTCGGGTGCGACGCGCGTGAAGGCTGGCATGCACTACATCGCCGTCAACCTGGTGGCATCGCTCATTTTTCTGATCGCTGCCGCCCTGATCTACGGTGTTACCGGCACCCTCAACATGGCCGAACTGGCACAACGCGTTGCGCGCCTCGACGCCGACGGTCGTACGCTGTTCGATGTCGGGGCGGTTCTGCTGGGCGTCGTGTTCCTGGTCAAGGCGGGCGCATGGCCGCTCAATTTCTGGCTGCCGCGCGCCTACGGCGCCGCCGCGCCGCCGGTCGCGGGCGTGTTCGCCATCCTGACCAAGGTCGGCGTCTACGCACTGCTGCGATTTGCCACCCTGCTGCAGGACACCGGCGCCCCGGCACCGTTCGGCGGCGACTGGCTGTTCTACACCGGACTCGTGACCATCGCCGCGGGCAGCGTTGGCGTACTCGGCGCGCAGCGGCTCTCCCAGGTGGCCGGCTTCCTGGTCATCGTGTCGTCGGGCACGCTGCTCGCGGCGTTCGGCTTCGCCGGCACGACACTGACCGGACCGGCGCTGTACTATCTGGTCAGTTCGGTCCTCGCCAGCGGTGCCTTCTTCATGGTGATCGAAATGGCCGAGCGCGACCGCAAGGCGAGCGCCGACCTGCTGGCGGTGAGCTTCGAGGCATTCGGCTTGCAGGAGAAAGACAGCACGGAGCACCCTGATGAAATGGGCGGTGTTGCGATCCCCGCCGCGATGGCTTTCCTCGGTCTTGTCTTCTTCGCCTGTGTGCTTCTGCTCACGGGGCTGCCGCCCTTCTCGGGCTTCGTTGGCAAGTTCGCACTGATCGCCGCGGCGATCGCGGTGCCGCCGCAGGCGCCGCTGCTGCACGCAGGCCTGTTCGGTGCGGCGCTCCTGCTGTCCGGTCTCGCCGGCATGATCGCGCTGTCGCGTCTCGGCATCCGCGTGTTCTGGGATAGCGCGCGACCGACACCGCGCCTGCAGTGGATCGAGGCCGGCCCGGTCGCAGTGCTGGTGCTGCTGTGCCTGGTGCTCGCGCTCGACGCCGGGCAGTCCATGGCCTACTTCCACGCCGCCGCGCACTCCCTGCACGACGCCCAGGCCTACGTGAGCGCAGTGCTGCCGGTTGCCGGTGCGGGAGTCGCGGAATGAAGCGGCGTCCCCTGCTTCCGGTCCTGCCGGTCTTCCTCGCAGTGATGTGGCTGCTGCTCAACGACAGCCTCTCGGCAGGCCACGTCGTGCTCGGCATCGGCTTCGCCGTGTTGATCACCATGGCGGTCGCCCGCCTGCGCCCGCTGCCCGCGTGGCCGCACAGGCTCCATGTCGCCATCGGCCTCGTCTGGCACGTATTGATCGACATCGTGCGCTCCAACCTGGCGGTCGGCCGCATCATCCTCGGCGCATCGCGGCGCCAGCCCATGATCGGCTTCATGAAGATTCCGCTCGACATGCGCGATCCGCATGGACTTGCGATGCTCACCGTCATCATCACCGGAACGCCGGGCACGGTGTGGGCCGGGCACGACGCCGAGAGCAACGTGCTGACGCTGCACGTCCTCGACCTGAAGGATGAGGAAGCCTGGGTGCGTACGATCAAGGACCGCTACGAACGTCCTCTCATGGAGATCTTCGAATGAACGCCATTCTCCCGTGGGCCGTGCACTTCGCGCTGGCCTGCTTCGCCTTTGCCATGCTGTTCGCGCTGATCCGCCTGCTGCGCGGTCCCGCGGCGCAGGATCGCGTGCTGGCGTTCGACACGCTCTATATCAACGGCATGCTGACCATCCTGATGCTGGGGATCGGCACCGGTTCCGCCGTCTATTTCGACATCGCGCTGCTGATCGCGCTGTTCGGCTTCGTCGGCTCTACGGTACTGGCCAAGTTCCTGCTGCGCGGCGAGGTGATCGAGCCATGACTGCGGCCGATGTTTCCCTGTGGGCGGCCCTGCCGGCTGCTTTCCTGCTGGTGTGCGGCGGCCTTCTGACGCTGGTAGGCTCGCTTGGCTTGCTGCGCCTTGAGGTGTTCTACGCGCGCATCCACGCGCCGACCATGGGCAGCACCCTGGGCGCGGGTTGCGTCCTCATCGCATCGATGCTGGTGTCGTCGGCCGTGGCCGGGCGTCCGGTGATCCACGAGTTGCTGATCACCGTGTTCATCCTCATCACCTCGCCGGTCACGGCGATGCTGCTGATGCGCGCCGCGATGCACCGCACCCGGGATTAAACGGTGCGCGTTCCGCAGGGTGAGCCTGGCCCTGGTGTCAGGGGCGGTCCTCAAGGTGGGTCGGAATCCTCAAGCCCACCTGCGTGACCTGCCCATCGACCACCGCGCGCACCACGAATTCCAGCTTGCCGAGACGGACGCGGTCCCCGACGCCCGGCTTGCCGCGCAGCTTCGTGGCGAGGAATTCCGCCAACGTGAGGTCGGCCATCGTGTCGGGCAGAGGCAGGTCGTAGTGTGTGGCCACGGAGGCCATTTGCGCGTCCCCCCTCAGCACGAAATCGCCGTAGAACTGGCGTTTCTCGAGGTATGCCGGTGCAGGGGGGGTGATCAGGAGTTCGCTCAGAGAGGCGCCGTCGGTCTTCTCTGCAAGCACGTACAGCATGTCGCCCGGGGTCAGCTTGCCCGCGGTCTCCGGCGCCAGTGCCTCGCTTTTTCTGAGCACGGCCACAGGCCGCGCGATTCCGGGCAAGCGGAGCGCGCCTGCATCGTTTCCGACGAGTGGGGCGTCCGCTGTCAGTCGATAGCCGAAGAAGGCGTACCTGTTTGCCGAATCTGCCGCGAGATCGTGGCGTTCCGTCGGTTCGGGTTCCGGCGGCACCTGCAGCCGCAGGTAACGTGCCAGCGCGGGAATGGTCCACCCTTGCACGGTCAGCGAGATCAGCACCACGAAGAAGGCCACGTCGAGGATCAGCGGCGCCTCGGGAATGTCGGCGAGCAGCGGGAACAGCGAAAGAATGATGGGGACGGCGGCGCGCAGCCCGACCCAGGAAATGAACACCTGCTCGCGCCAGGGAAAGCGGAAAGGCAGCAGGCACAGCCATACTGCCAGCGGGCGCGCGACGAACATCATCACCAGCGCGATGGCGAGTGCAGTAGGTGCGTTCGCGAGGAGGTCGCTCGGCGTGGCCAGCAGACCCAGCATCAGGAACATCGTGATTTGCGCGAGCCAGGACAGGCCGTCGTGCACCTGCAGGATATTGGTTGCCTCGCGCGGGTTGCGGTTGCCCACTACCACGCCGCACAGATAAATGGCGAGGAATCCGCTGCCGCCCAGCACCGTGGTCAGGCTGTAAAGCAGCAGGCCGCCGGCCAGAATCAGCATCGGATACATGCCGCGTTCCAATGGCAGCCTGTTGGTCAGCCACACCAGCAGCCAGCCGCCGCCGAGGCCCGCGATCAGGCCGAATCCCATCTGCTCGGCCAGTGGCAGCAGCGTCTCCAGGCCCGGGGTACGCTGTCCGGTGAGGATCAGCTCGATGAATGTAATGGTCAGCAGCGCCGCCATCGGGTCGTTGCTGCCGGATTCGATCTCGAGCGTGGCGGCTACCCGCTGCTTCAGCGTCAGCCCCTTGGCGTGAAGGAGAGCGAACACTGCCGCGGCGTCGGTCGACCCCACGACGGCGCCGACCAGCATGCCTTCCAGCAGGCCGAAATCCAGGACCCACGCTGCGAACAGGCCCGTGACCACGCAGGTGATGAGGACGCCGGCGGTGGCGAGCACGGCAGCCGGGCGCAGGCTGGCGGGAAAACTCTGGGCGCGGGTGTTGAGGCCACCTGAAAGAAGGATGACGGCGAGCGCCACGCTGCCGACCGTGTAGGCGATGCGGCTGTCGTCGAACTCGATGCCGCCCGGACCGTCTTCGCCGGCCAGCATGCCGACGGCGAGGAACACGAGCAGCAGCGGCATGCCGATACGGTACGAAAGCGCGCTGGCAAGAATGGCCAGCAGCAGCAGGACGGCACCGGCAAGGACGAGTTGGTTGATCAGGTCCATGGGCAAAGGCTGGGTCAAGAAAGCGGGTGCGTGCGGCGCGCTGCACGATGACAGGCCACATCATCATGATACCCTCCGACGTATCCACTGCCTTGGCATGGACAGGTGGTGGGCGCTTCAGGCGCGTACCGGCCGTGGCCTTCGGCAGCGTGCCGTGTCGTTTCGATCGCTCTGCAACGAGGCTGCCACTCCGTCATGCAAACGCTCGCACTCATCTGGCTTTCGCTCGCCGCCTGTCTCGCCGTGATCGGCGTCGCCGGCGTGCGGCTCTCGCGCTATGGCGACATCATCGCCGAGAAGAGCGGCATGAGCCGCGGCTGGGTCGGCATGATCCTGCTGGCCTCGGTGACCTCGCTGCCCGAACTGGTGACCGGAATCGCCGCCGTCACGGTCGCCGACGTGCCCGACATCGCGGTGGGCAATATCCTCGGCGCCTGCGTGTTCAACCTCGGCTTCATCGTCGTGCTCGATTTTCTCTACCGCAAGGAATCGATCTACACGCGCGCCCATCAGGGCAACGTGCTGGCCGCCGGCTACGGCGTCGCGCTGATCGGCTTCGTCGGCTTCAACCTGCTGCTCTACCGCGACGCCGCGATCCCCTCGCTCGGGCATGTCGGCCTCTACGCGCCGGTCATCCTGGTGCTGTATTTCCTGGCGATGCGCTCGCTGTACCGCTACGAGAAGGCGCAGGTCAGCGACTACGTCGAGGATCGCGCCGAACTTCATCCCGACGTCACGCTCAAACAGGCGATCCGGGGCTATGTCGTCGCCGCCCTCGCGGTGGTGGCGGCCGGTATCTGGCTGCCGAATATCGCCGGCGATCTGGCAGCGGCGATGGGCTGGAAGCAGAGTTTCGTCGGCACCCTGTTCGTCGCCGCGGTGACGACCACGCCGGAGATCGTGGTGACGGTCGCCGCGCTGCGCATCGGCGCGGTCGATCTGGCGATCGGCAACCTGTTCGGCAGCAATCTGTTCAATGTCACGATTCTCGCGATCGATGACCTCGTCTACCTGCCCGGTCCGCTGTTCGCCGACGTTTCGATCTCGCATGCCGCTTCCGCTTTCTCGGCCATGATGATGAGCGGACTGGCGGTGGTGGGACTGGTGCTACGGCCGGCTTCACGCGTGCTGCGCTCGGTGAGCTGGGTCAGCCTGATGCTGCTCGTCATCTATCTCTTGAACACGCTGTTCCTGTATCTCTATGGCCACTGAAAACCAGGTTTGGCATCAGTTGTCGGCCGACGCGGCGGCGACGGCGCAGGCAGTCGACCCCGCACACGGATTGAGCGCCGGCGAAGCCGCCACGCGTCTCGAACGGTTCGGCGAGAACCGCCTGCTCGAAGCGCGGCCGCGACCGCTCTGGCTCAAGTTTCTCGACCAGTTCAGCAATTTTCTCGTCATCGTGCTGCTGTTCGCGGCGGGGCTCGCATGGGCGATCGGCGACCTCAAGGATGCCGTCGTCATTCTGGTCGTGGTGGGGTTCAATGCCGCGCTCGGCTTCTACCAGGAACATCGGGCGGAGCGAACCCTGGCTGCGCTCAAGGGCATGCTGGCGGCCCGCGCGCGGGTGCGCCGCGGCGGCCGCGTGACGGAGATCGACGCGACCCAGCTGGTGCCTGGCGACATCGTGCTGCTGGAAGCGGGGGACCGCATCCCGGCGGACGGCCGACTGCTGGCTGCGCACGCTTTGGAGGTCGACGAGGCGGCGCTGACCGGCGAGTCGCAGGCGGTCGGGAAATCGACCGCCGCGCTGGATGCCGCCGACCTGCCGCTGGGCGATCGTCTCAACCTGCTCTACATGAATACCGTCGTGACCCGCGGCCGCGCCGAACTGCTGGTGACGGCGACCGCCATGGCGACCGAGATGGGCAAGCTGGCGGGCATGATTGCCATTGCTCCCGAGGCTGACACGCCCTTGCAGAGGCAGCTCGACGCCCTGGGCAAGCGGCTCGCCGCCATCGCCGGCGGGGTCGTGACACTGATCTTCGCGCTCGACTACCTGCGTGGCATACCGTGGACCGAGGCGGCGATGACCGCCGTGGCGCTGGCGGTGGCCGCCATCCCCGAAGGGCTGCCGGCCGTGGTGACGGTGACCCTCGCCATCGGCATGTGGCGCATGGCGAAGAACCGCGCCATCCTGAAAAAGCTTTCCGCCGTGGAGACGCTGGGCTCGACCACCGTGATCTGTTCCGACAAGACCGGAACGCTGACGATGAACCAGATGACCGCGCGCGCCGGATGGTTCGCGGGCAGCCGTTTCACGGTGAGTGGCGAAGGCTATCTGCCGGAGGGTGAAATCCGCCTCGACGGGCCGGCACCGGCGCTGCGCACTGTTCTGCTTCCCATGGCGCTCTGCAACGACTCGCGCGTGCGCGACGGCGTGCTGGTCGGCGACCCCACCGAGGGCGCGCTGTGGGTGCTGGCACAGAAGGGCGGGCTTGATCCGGAGCACGAGCAGGACGCGCGGCCGCGCATCGCGGAGATCCCCTTCGATTCGATGCACAAGTTCATGGCGACCTTCCATCACGCCGGGGATGCGGTCGAGATGTTCGTCAAGGGGGCGCCGGACGTGCTGCTGGCGCGTGCCGACGCGTGGCTGGCCGAGGCGGGCGAACTGCCGCTCGATGCAGACGCGCGCCAGCAGATCGAGCGCGAGAATGGAGAGCTGGCGACGCGCGCGCTGCGCGTTCTGGCGGTGGCGCGGCACGTGATCCCCGTGCACGATTTCGATCCGGCGGGCGATCTCATGCAGTGGGCGCGCGGCTGGACCTTCGTTGGCCTGGCGGGCCTGATGGACCCGCCGCGCGCGGAGGCGAAGCAGGCCATCGCCGAATGCCGGCACGCCGGCATCCAGGTCAAGATGATCACCGGCGACCACAAACTCACCGCAGCCGCCATCGGCCGCGAACTCGGGCTGGACGGCGACGTGGTGGAAGGGGCGGAGCTGGACCGGATGGGCGAGGCGGAGCTGGCGCGGCGCATCGATGCGATCAGCGTGTTCGCCCGTGTTTCGCCCGCGCACAAGGTGAAGATTGTCCACGCGCTGCGCGCCGACGGCCATGTCGTCGCGATGACCGGCGATGGGGTCAACGATGCGCCCGCACTGAAAGCAGCCGACATCGGCGTGGCCATGGGCATCACCGGAACGGCGGTGACCAAGGAGGCTGCCACCCTGGTGCTGACGGACGACAACTTCGCCACCATCGTCAGGGCGGTCAAGGAAGGCCGCGTGGTGTACGACAACATCGTGAAGTTCGTGCGCTTCCAGCTATCGACCAACATCGGCGCCATTCTCACGGTGCTGGGGGCGACCGTGCTCGCGCTGCCTGCGCCGTTCACCGCGATTCAGCTGTTGTGGATCAACATCATCATGGATGGCCCCCCGGCGATGGCGCTCGGCGTCGAGCCGGCCCGCCCCGGCCTCATGAACGAACCGCCGCGCCGCCAGGCAGCGCAGATCCTCAACGCGCAACGGCTGATGCGGCTGGTCCTGTACGGGGCGACGATGATGGTCGGGACGCTCCTGATGTTCCGGTACGGCCTCGAAACGCACGGGCAGGCGCATGCGCTGACGCTGGCCTTCACCACCTTTGTCCTGTTCCAGTTCTTCAACGTTTTCAACGCGCGCGCCGAACACGGCAGCGTCGTCAACACGAACTTCTTCCGGAACGGCAAACTGTGGCTGGCGCTTGCGGGCGTGCTCGTCCTCCAGGTCGTGGCCGTCCATTGGCCGCCTGCGCAGGCGATTTTCAGTACCACGTCGCTGCAATTGACGGACTGGCTGCTGGCCGCGCTGGTGGCGTCCAGCGTGCTGCTGCTGGACGAGGCCCACAAGCTTCTGGTGCGTGCCTGGCTGGGGTGGGCGCCGAAGTGAAAGCCGGCTTGTTGCGGCAGGCGATCGATGCCATAGCCTTTCTGTTCTTCCACGTCCATGGCGACTGATTCCCGCGAAGCCTCCCGGCCCTGGCATTGCCTCGACAGCGGGGTGGCTGCCAGCCGTCTCGACAGCGATCTTGACACGGGGCTGTCTGCAGAAAGGGCCGCCACGCGGCTCGAACAGGCCGGCCCCAACGTGCTGCAGGAGCGCGGCCGCCGCTCGCCGCTCGTCATGCTGGCGTCGCAGTTCACCGATTTCATGATCGTGGTGCTGATCGCCGCGGCGGTCGTTGCCGGCATCGTCGGCGAGCCGCAGGACACCGTCGCGATCGTCGTCATCATCTTCCTCAACGGCATCATCGGCTTCATCCAGGAAGTTCGCGCCGAGCGCGCGATGGCCGCGCTGAAACAGATGGCGAGCCCGCAGGCGCGCGTCATCCGCGACGGCCACGCGGGGATGATCGACGCGCGCGAGCTGGTGCCGGGCGACCTGGTCGAACTGGAGGCGGGCAACATCCTGCCGGCCGACCTGCGGCTCATCGAACTGTCGGCGTTCAAGGTCGACGAGTCGGCGCTCACCGGCGAGTCGCTGCCGGTCGAGAAACAGCTCGCGCCGTTGCAGGAGGCCGATTTGCCGCTGGGCGACCGCCTCAATCTCGGCTTCAAGGGCACGGTCGCGACCTACGGCCGCGCGCGCGGCCTGGTGGTCGCGACCGGCATGCAGACCGAGCTGGGGAAAATCGCCACGCTGCTCGCCGGCGAATCGGGCAAGACGCCGCTGCAGAAACGGCTGGCGCGTTTCGGCCAGCATCTGGCGCTGGTGGTGCTGGCGATCTGCGCGATCATCTTCGTCGCCGGCTGGCTGCGTGGCGAGCCGCCGCTGGTGATGCTGCTCACCGCGGTCAGCCTCGCGGTCGCCGCGATTCCCGAGGCGCTGCCGGCGGTGGTCACGATCTCGCTCGCGCTCGGTGCGGCGCGCATGGTGAGGCAGCACGCGCTGATCCGCCGCCTGCCGGCGGTGGAGACGCTCGGTTCGGTGACCTTCATCTGCTCCGACAAGACCGGCACGCTGACGCAGAACCGCATGCAGGTCGACTGCGTGCAGGCCGCGGGCGAAACCCGCACCGGGCTGTCCGTGACCGACACGTCGCCGTGGCGCGAGCTGGGGCTGGTGATGGTGCTGTGCAACGACGCGGTGGGCGATGCGGCCGGAACGCTTGCCGGCGATCCCACCGAAACCGCGCTGCTTGCCGCCGGGCTGGCAGCCGGCCTGGAGCAGGCGGCGCTGCAGCAAAGCTACCCGCGGCTCGCCGAGGTGCCCTTCGATTCCGACCGCGCGCGCATGAGCACGCTGCACCTGCATGGCGACGCTGTGCTGATGCTGGTGAAGGGGGCGCCCGAGGGCCTGTTGCCGCTGTGCGTCGACCAGCTGGGGGCCGATGGCATCGCGGCTATCGACGCGGCGGCCCTGCACGACGAAGTCGAGCGGCTCGCCGCGCAGGGCCTGCGCGTGCTCGCGTTCGCGCTGAAATGGCTGCCGGCGCTGCCGGATACACTGGACGCCACTGCGCTCGAATCCGGCCTTACCTTCGTCGGGTTGGCCGGGCTGATCGACCCACCGCGCCCCGAGGCGTTTGATGCGGTCGCCGCGTGCAAGGAAGCGGGCATCATTCCGGTCATGATCACCGGCGATCACCCGGCCACGGCGCGCGCGATCGCGGCGCGCCTCGGCATCATCGGGGAGGATGGCCGCGTGCTCACCGGCAGCGAGTTGGCGCGGCTGAGCCTGGAAGCGTTCGAGCGCGAGGTGGAGTCGGTGCGGGTGTACGCGCGCATCAATCCCGAGCAGAAGATCAAGATCGTGCAGGCGCTGCAGGACAAGGGCGAATTCGTCGCCATGACCGGCGACGGGGTGAACGACGCGCCAGCCTTGAAGATGGCCGACATCGGTGTGGCGATGGGCAAGGGCGGCACCGACGTCGCGCGCGAGGCGGCGGCGATGACGCTGCTCGACGACAACTTCGCCACCATCGTGCAGGCGGTGCGTGAGGGGCGGCGCATCTTCGACAACATCCGCAAGTTCGTCAAATACACGATGACGAGCAACTCGGGCGAGATCTGGACGATCTTTCTCGCGCCCTTCATGGGGCTGCCGATTCCGCTGCTGCCGATCCACATCCTGTGGATCAACCTGGTGACGGATGGCCTGCCGGGGCTCGCGCTCGCCAACGAGCGCGCCGAGCGCGACGTCATGCAGCGGCCGCCGCGTCCGCCGAAGGAGAGCATCTTCGCCCACGGCATGTGGCAGCACATCCTGTGGGTGGGCCTGCTGATGGGCGGGGTGTCGTTGCTGACCCAGGCGTGGGCGATCCATACCGGCTCGGCGCACTGGCAGAGCATGGTGTTCACCGTGCTCACCCTTTCTCAATTGGGGCATGTGCTGGCGATCCGTTCCGAGCGCGAGTCGCTGTTCGCCATCGGCGCGTTCTCCAACCGCATGCTGATCGCGGCGCTGCTGCTGACCTTCGCGCTGCAGATGGCGGTGCTCTATGTTCCCTGGCTCAATCCGGTCTTCAAGACGGGGCCCCTGAGCCTCACCGAACTGGCGGCGTGCCTGGCCCTGTCGTCGGTGGTGTTCATCGGCGTCGAAATCGAGAAAGCGCTGGTGCGGCGCGGCTGGCTCTACGTTGCAAAATGAGGGATGGCGCGCAGCCGCGAGTTTTGCCACACTCGCGGCCATGCTGCCCGAACGCTTACGCCGCTTCCTGCCAGATTCGCACGCGTTGCGCGAGCACCGCGCGCTGCGCTGGATCGGACCGCGCCTGCACCATCCGCGGCTGTGGCACGTCAGCCGCCGCGGCATCGCCATGGGCCTGGCGATCGGCGTCTTCTTCGGGCTGCTGATCCCGATCGCGCAGATTCCGGCCGCAGCCGTCGTCGCGCTGCTGCTGCGCGCCAACATTCCGGCGGCGGTCGGCAGTACGCTCATCACCAATCCGTTCACCTTCGCCCCGGTGTATTTCGCCGCCTACCACCTCGGCGCCTGGATGCTGGGCGCGGGCAGCGGCGCGGTGAGCGATGCGTCGCTCGAGCGCGTGGCGGACCAGACGGCGACCGGGCTGGCGGTCTGGGTGGGCAGGCTGGGAGAAGTCGGTGCACCGCTGGCGCTGGGACTGCTGACGCTGGCGGTGACGATCTCGCTGACGATCTATTTCGCGGTGCACTGGACCTGGCGGGCGCGCATCGTGCGCGCTTGGCAGCAGCGCCGGACGCGCCGGCGCAGGGACTAGGCCGGCTGCGGCCTACAACTCGGACAACGGTTTCTGTGCGTCGCGCGCGTTGACTTCGCCCATGTGCGCGATCAGCGTCGCCAGATCCTGATTGAGGCGCGCCAGGGAGGCGTCGGGCAACTGCCCGAGCGCGTGCGTGAGGATGCCGGTAAGCGGTTCAGGCGCCTTCTCGAGCGCCTTTTCGCCGGCAGCGGTGAGATAGAGCTGGACCACGCGCTGGTCGGCACTATTGCGCTCGCGGCGGATCAGCCCGGCCTTCTCGATCTTGTCGAGCAGGTTGCTGGCGGTGGAAGCGTGGATCGACAGCGCCTGCGCCAGCTCGGACACCTTCATGCCGGGACTCTGGCGCAGTGCCGCCATCGCCCAGATCTGCGCACCGCTGACGCCGCAGGCCTTTTCGACCGCCTGGAAATGCTGGCGCACCGCGCCGAATATCACGCGAAACTGGCGCAGGGCTTCGGTGGCGGCAGGGCTGCTCGAGCTCAAGATGGGGTCTCCGGAGGCAGTAAATATCTAATCATTGCAGGAAATCCGGCTACCCAGCACGGCGTCCCACAATGCCTGCACCGCGCCGCGCACGTTTTCCACGGCAGGCGGCGGCACCCGGGCGAAAGGTGCGCCCGACAGCTTGATCGCGTGCTGCTGGCGGCGCAGCTCGCGGTAGGCATCGGCGGCGGCGGCCGCGAGGTCGGCCGGGATCAGCCCCGCTGCGCCGGCACGTGCGAGCAGCGCGATGTTGCCGACGTTGTCGGCGAGCTCGGGGTGCCCGGCGCAACGCCCCAGCACCAGGTATTGCACGCAGAACTCGACGTCGACGATGCCGCCGGCATCGTGTTTGAGATCGAACAGTTCCGAGTCGTTGACGTGGCCGGCGTGCATCTTGTCGCGCATCGCCCGCACTTCTTCACGCAGTTTTTCCGCATCGCGTGGCAGGCAAAGGATCTCGCGGCGCAGGGCTTCGAAGGCCGTGCCGATCGCCGCATCGCCGCAGACGAAGCGCGCGCGCGTCAGCGCCTGGTGTTCCCAGGTCCAGGCGTGGTTCAGCTGGTAGTCGCGGAAGGCCTCGACCGAACTCACCAGCAGGCCGGAGGCGCCATCGGGGCGCAGCCGCAGGTCGGTTTCGTAGAGGATGCCGGCCGGCGTCAGCGTGCCGAGCCAGGTGTTGATGCGCTGCGCCAGCCGCGCGTAGACCTCCTGCGCGCGCGCATCGTCGTCTTCGTAGAGGAAGACCAGGTCGAGGTCGGAGGCGTAGCCGAGTTCCTTGCCGCCGAGTTTGCCGTAGCCGATGACGGCGAAGGCGGGCGTGTCGCGGTGGCGCGTCTTGAGGCCGGCCCAGCAGCGCGCCAGGGTTTCGTTCAATAGCGTGTCGGCAAGGTAGGACAGGTGGTCGGACAGCACTTCGAGCGTCAGCCGGCCCGCCACGTCCTGCGCCAGCAGGCGCAGCGTCTGCACCTGCTTGAAGCGGCGCAGCGCGTCCATCTGCGCCTCGGTGTCGCCGTCGTGGGCGTCGAGCTCGGCGCGCAATTGCGTTGCGAGCTGCGCCCAGTCGGGCGCATTCATCAGCGATTGCGGTGCGATCAGTTCGTCGAGCAGCTGCGGCTGGCGCGTGATCATCTGCGCTGCCCACGGGCTCGCCGCCAGGAGACGCACCAGCTGCCGCAGCGCCGCCGGGTATTCGGCGAGCAGCGCGAGATAGGTGGCCCGACGCGAAACGGACTGGAGCAGCGCGGCGAAGCGTTCCAGCGTCGCCAGCGGATCGGGCTGGCTGCCGATGATCTCGAGCGCCGGCGGCAACAGGGCGTTGAGGCGCAGCTGCGTCGATTCGGCGAGCCGTGCGGTGCCCTGGCGCAGGGCGTCGAGGATCGCCAATGCCTGCTGCGGCTCGGCGTAGCCGGCATTCTCCAGCAGTGCATGGGTGGTGGCGGCATCCGCCGTGCCGCAGCACACGGCGGCGAGCGGGTGGCTCATCTGGTCGGTCTGCGGCGCGGCGAACACCTGTTCGAAGTGGCGCGTGACCTTGGCACGATGCCTGTCGAGCGCGGCAAGCAGCGCGACGTAATCCGGCAAGCCCATCGCCTCGGCGAGCATCGCCTGCGATTCGGCGTCGTCCGGCAACAGCTGGGTCTGCGCGTCGTCGAGGTACTGGATGCGGTGCTCCAGCCGGCGCAGGAAATCGTAAGCGGCGGCGAGTTCCTGCTGCGCATCCGCCGTCATCAGCCCGCTTTTCACCAGTTCGCCGAGCACCGTGAGCGTCGGTCGCTGTTGCAGCGCGGCGATCTGGCCGCCGCGGATGAGCTGGAACACCTGCGCGGTGAACTCGATCTCGCGGATGCCGCCCGGTCCGAGCTTGACGTTGTGCGCCATTTCGCGGCGCGCGACCTCGCGGCGGATCTGCACGTGGAGGTCGCGGATCGCGGCGAAGGCGCCGAAGTCGAGGTACTTGCGAAACACGAAGGGGCGCACGATCTGTGTCAGTTCGGCATGGCGTTCGCCGGTGAGCGGGCGCGCCTTGATCCAGGCATAGCGCTCCCACGGCCGGCCCTGCGCGACGAGGTAGTCCTCGAGCATCTCGAAGCCCATCGCCAGCGGCCCCGAATCGCCCCACGGGCGCAGCCGCAGGTCGACGCGGAACACGTAGCCGTCGGCGGTGGCCTCGTTCAGCGCAGCGGCGAGCTTGCGGCCGAGGCGAACGAAGAATTCGTGGTTGCTGAGCGGACGGATCGAGGCGGCCGGGTCGTCGGCCGCGGTGTCGCCTTCTTCCGGGTACAGATAGATGAGGTCGATGTCGGACGAGACGTTGAGCTCGCCGCCGCCGAGCTTGCCCATGCCGACCACGACCATGTGCTGCGGCCGGCCCTCGGCGTCGCGCGGTTCGCCGTGGCGTGCGGCGAGCGCGGCATGGTGGAAATCGAGCGCGGCGGCGATGCCCGTCTCGGCGAGCGCGCTCCAGGTGGCGACGACCTCGGCGAGGTCGGCGTCGCCGGCCAGGTCGCGTGCGGTGGTGACGAGCCACACGCGCTGGCGCAAATGCCGCAGGCGCTGATGCAGCGCGTCCTCGTCGGCACAGGGCGGCGTGGCGAGGAAGGCCTCCATGTCGGCGCGCGCGAGCGGCCGGTCGAGCCGCCCGGCCAGATCCTCGGCGAGCTGCGGTCGTGCGGCCAGCAGGCGGCGGCCGTAGCGGGAGCAGCGGGCGACGCGGTCGAATGCGGGATTGCTCATGGCATGGATTAGAATTTATGTTTACCGAACACTCTATCAGCGGAGAGACTGTATGGCAGCCATCGAGTCGATTCTGACCGAAACCCGTGTATTCCCGCCGGCGGACGCCTTCGTCCAGCAGGCCAACGTGTCCGGCATGGATGCCTACCGGGCGTTGTGCCGTCAGGCCGAAACCGACTACGAAGGCTTCTGGGCCGATCTCGCCCGCCGCCACATCGACTGGCAGACGCCCTTCACCCGCACACTCGACGAGAGCCAGGCGCCGTTCTACAAGTGGTTCGACGACGGCGCGCTCAACGTCTCCTACAACTGTCTCGACCGCCATCTGGCGACCCGGGGCGACACGACCGCACTGATCTTCGAGGCCGACGACGGCAGCGTGACCAAGGTCAGCTACAAGGAACTGCACGCCCGTGTGTGCCAGTTCGCCAACGGCCTGAAGTCGCTCGGCGTCGAGCAGGGCGACCGCGTCATCGTCTACATGCCGATGAGCATCGAGGCGGTGGTCGCGATGCAGGCCTGCGCCCGCATCGGCGCCATCCATTCGGTGGTGTTCGGCGGCTTCTCCGCCAAGAGCCTGTTCGAGCGCATCGAGGACGCGCGCGCCAAGGTGATCGTCACCGCTGACGAATCGCTGCGTGGCGGCAAGGCGGTGCCCTTGAAGCGCGCGGTCGACGAGGCGCTGGCGATGGGCGACACCTCGTGCGTCGAGCGTGTCGTCGTCTACCGCCGCTCTGGCGGCGAAGTGAACTGGGGCGCGCGCGACCTGTGGTGGCACGAGCTGACCCAGACCCAGGCCGAGACCTGCGAGCCGGTGTGGGTGTCCGCCGAGCATCCGCTGTTCATCCTCTATACCTCGGGTTCCACCGGCAAGCCCAAGGGCGTGCAGCATTCCACCGGCGGATATCTGCTCGGCGCGATGCTGTCGATGCTGTGGGTGTTCGACGCCAAAGCCGAGTCCGACGTCTACTGGTGCACCGCCGACGTCGGCTGGATCACCGGTCATACCTACGTCGCCTACGGTCCGCTCGCGCTCGGCATGACCGAAGTCATCTTCGAGGGCATCCCGACCTACCCGCACGCCGGGCGCTTCTGGGAGACCGTCGCCAAGCACAAGGTCACCACCTTCTACACCGCGCCGACCGCGATCCGCAGCCTGATCAAGCTCGGCTCGGAACTGCCGGCGCAGTACGACCTCTCTTCGCTGCGCCTTTTGGGCACGGTCGGCGAGCCGATCAACCCCGAGGCCTGGATGTGGTACCACCAGGTCATCGGCGGCGGCCGCTGCCCCATCGTCGACACCTGGTGGCAGACCGAGACCGGCGCCAACATGATCGCGCCGCTGCCCGGCGCGGTGCCGACCAAGCCCGGCTCGTGCACCTTGCCGCTGCCCGGCATCATGGCGGCGATCACCGACGAGCACGGCGGCCCGGTCGAGAAGGGCAACGGCGGCTACCTCGTCATCCAGCGCCCGTTCCCGTCGCAGCTGCGCACGCTGTGGGGCGACCCCGAGCGCTTCAAGAAGACCTATTTCCCCGAGGAACTCGGCGGCAAGACCTACCTCGCCGGCGACTCGGCGCACCGCGACCAGGACGGCTATTTCTGGATCATGGGCCGCATCGACGACGTGCTGAACGTTTCCGGCCACCGTCTCGGCACCATGGAAATCGAATCTGCGCTGGTGTCCAACCCGCGCGTCGCCGAAGCGGCGGTGGTCGGCCGCCCGCACGACATCAAGGGCGAGGCGGTGGTGGCCTACGTGGTGCTGAAGGGGGCGCGGGCCACTGGCGAGGAGGCGAAGCTGATCGCCGCCGAACTGCGCGACTGGGTCGGCAAGGAGATCGGCCCGATCGCCAAGCCCGACGAGATCCGCTTCGGCGACAACCTGCCCAAGACCCGCTCCGGCAAGATCATGCGCCGCCTGTTGCGCGCGATCGCCAAGGGCGAGGAAATCACCCAGGACGTCTCCACCCTGGAGAACCCGGCGATCCTCGACCAGCTGAAGGAAGCGGTGAAATAAGCCGGCGTGGGGCAGGGCTTGAAATCCCTGCCCTCGGCTACAATATTAAGACCGACTGGTCCTGTTTAACCCTGAAAGGAAATCAATGTCCCATTACCATGCCGTCGTCTGGCTCGACCACAACGAAGCCCGTGTCATGCACATCAGCCCGGACGACGTCGAGAAGTCGGTGGTCCACCCGGCCAACCCGCCGCGTCACCTGCAGCGCAAGCGCGGCTCGGTCAGCGGCAGCCGCCAGCCCGAGGACCAGCAGTACTACCACGAGGTCGTCGAGGCGCTCGCCGGCGCCCAGGAAATCCTGATCGTCGGCCCCGGCCACGCCAAGCTCGAACTGATCAAGCACATTCATTCGCACGATCACGCGGTGGTGAACAAGGTGGTCGGCGTGGAAACCGTCGACCATCCCGGCGACGGCCAGCTGGTGGCCTACGCGCGCAAGTACTTCGTCGCCAAGGACCGGATGCTGGCGCAGTAAGTCCTTGCCCGGCGAGGCTTCAGACAGGCTCCCGCGGGAGCCTGTCTGCTTTTGTGCGCCTTGCAGGCAGCGGCGCGGCGACGCTGCGGGCGACGGACCGGCAGGAAAACTGTTTTTTGCAATGCGGCTAAAGGTTTGATGAAAAATCGTCGTTACTGTTGATAACCTGTACAAGGGCAAACCCGTCGCGAGGCGGGGACGCAAAGCTTCCGGTCTCGAAAGAGACAGCGGGGCCGCCAAGCTCGTCACGCGATGATTGGTCCTTGCCCTGATTCAGGCAGTTCTTGAACCAGGAGTCCCCATGTCGCACCACTGCCCTTTCCCCGTCCGCTCAACCGACACCCGCCGCAGCTACCGTACCGGCAGCGCGCCCGGTTTCACGCTGTGTCTGGCGCTGGTGGCCGTCCTGTCCGGCTATGCCGGCTTCAGCCATGCCGCGCCGGCAGCGCAGCCGACGATTACCCCCGCTGCTGTCCAGCCCTATGCCGGCTGGGCCAAGGGACGGCTTCTGGTGGCGCCTCGCGCGGGGTTGTCCGCGGCCGCTTTCGACAAGGCCATGAAGCCCCACAAGGGGCGCTCTGCAGGATACATCCGCCCGCTCAACCTGCATGTCGTCGAGTTGCCGGATGGCGTGGACGAAGTGGCCGCGATGCGGGCGTTGCGCAAGAACCGCGATCTGAAGTACGTCGAGCTGGATGTGGCGGTCGCGCCCGCGGCCAGCGTCACTGACCCGGCCTACGGCAGCAGCTGGGCGCTGCCGAAGATCCAGGCGCCCGCCGCATGGGATAGTGCCAACGGCAGCGGCGTGACCATCGCGATCCTCGATACCGGCATCGACAGCGCTCATCCGGATCTGGCGCCCAACCTGGTGCCGGGCTGGAACGTGTACGACAACACGTCCAATACCGCCGATGTGCACGGCCATGGCACCTGGGTGGCCGGCGTGGCGGCAATGGCGGCCAACAACGGCAAAGGCAGCGCCGGCGTGGCGTGGGGGTCGAAGATCATGCCGGTGCGCATCGCCGACGCCAACGGCTATGCCTACTGGAGCACGGTGGCCCAGGGCATCTACTGGGCGGCCGACCACGGTGCCAGGGTGGTGAATGTCAGCTACAACGGCGTGTCGGGCAGCGCTACCGTGCAGTCCGCCGCGCAATATCTGCGCAACAAGGGCGGCGTGGTGGTGGTGGCCGCCGGCAACAGCGGCGGCCAGGAAAGCATCGCTGCCAACGATTCCCTGCTGACCGTCGCGGCTACCGACCAGAACGACGCCCGCGCCAGTTTTTCCAGCTATGGCAGCTATGTCGATCTGGCGGCGCCCGGGGTGAGCATCTACACCACGACCGTGGGCGGCGGCTATTCCGGTGCGTCCGGAACCTCGTTCGCCAGTCCGGTGGTCGCAGCCGCCGCGGCGCTGCTGCTGTCGGCGAACAGCACGCTGACGCCGGCCGATGTCGACCGTATCCTGAAGACGACCGCACTCGACCTTGGCACTGCCGGCGCCGACCCCTACTTCGGCAGCGGCCGCGTCGACGCGGCCCGTGCAGTGGCCGCAGCCAGGGCCACGGTGGCCGTCGACACCCAGGCGCCGACCGTCAGCATCGCGTCGCCGGTCGGCGGCAGCGTATCCGGCATCGTGCCGGTCGATATCACGTATGCCGACAACGTCGGCGTGGTTCGCGCCGATTTCTACGTCAACGGTCAGCTGGTTGCCAGCGACAGCCTGGCGCCGTTTGCTTTCGCATGGGATACCGCCGGCAAGGCTGACGGCAGCTACAGCCTCAGCGTGCAGGCCTTCGATGCCGCCGGCAACCGGGGGATTTCCCCCTCGGTTGTCGTGACCCTCGGCAATGACACGAGCGCGCCGACGATCGGCAGCTTCAATCTGAGCGACGGCATGACGGTCTCGTCCGACAAGCAGACGATCAAGGTGAGCGCTTCGGACAACCAGGGCGTTGCCAGGATCTCGCTGAGCATCGACGGCAAGGAAGTAGCGGTCGTGTACGGCAGTACGCTCAGCTACAACTGGAATACCCGCAAAGTGGCCAAGGGCGCGCACACGGTCACCGTGAGCATCACCGATATTTCAGGCAACGTGACCACCCGGACGGTGACGGTCTACAAGTAGGACACGCCGGTTGCTCTGCAGGCGCAGGCGCCCTTCGGGGCGCCTTTTTTTATTCCCGGTGGAGGGCGGTCGTCGTGTTGACCAGCTCCAGCACCAGGCTATGCAGCCGCGCCGGCGACTTCAGCATCGGCGTGCCGTCGGCGTCGTCGAATGCGGTGTCGGCGCGGGGCAGCGAGAACTGCCCGGGCAGCACCAGCACGCCCAGCGTGTTCAGCACCTGGCGCAGGTGCGGCAGCATGCGCATGCCGCCGAACTGGCCGGGCGAGGCGGCGAGGAGGGCGGCGACCTTGTTCTGGTAAGGCACGAGCCCTGATTCACCCTGCCATTCGCGCGACACCCAGTCGAGCGTGTTCTTCAACAGCGGCGGGATCGAGCTGTTGTATTCCGGGCTGGCGATGAGAAAGGCGTCGTGCTCCTTGAACAGCGCCTTCAGGCGTAGCGCGTTGGCAGGCAGCCCCTCGCGTGCCTCGAGGTCTTCGTCCATCAGCGGCAGCGGATAGTCGGCGAGGTCGACCAGGGTGACGTCGCCGCCCGCCGCGCGCGCGGCGTCGGCGGCCACGCGAATGAGCTTGCGGTTCCAGGAGTCGCGGCGGATGCTGCCGGAGAAGGCGAGGATCTTGGGCATGGGGCTTCCTTGCGACGAAAAGGGCCCATTGTAGCGGGCCTGTCGCCGTCGGCGTGGCCGGCCGGCGCCAAACGCGGCACAATCCGGCTGAGCCACACGGAAGCCGCTGCCATGCCGCAACACCCCGCCCGGGAAAACGATGCCCGCTGACAAGATGTCCCTCGAACGCATGCGTCTCGACAAATGGCTGTGGGCGGCGCGTTTCTTCAAGACGCGCAGCCTCGCCACCCAGGCGATCGACAACGGTCGCGTGAAGCTCAACGGCGAGCGCGCCAAGCCGGCGCGCGAAGTGAAGCCGGGTGACCGGCTGGAACTGCGCATCGGCGAGATCGACTGGACGCTCGCGGTGCGTGCGCTGGCGCTGCAGCGCGGGCCGGCACCGGTCGCCCAGGGCCTCTACGAAGAGGAACCCGAGAGCCGCGCGCGCCGTCAGCAGCAGGCACAGGATCGCAAGCTCGTGGCGAACCCGGCCGCTGCGATCAAGGGCCGCCCGACCAAGCGCGACCGCCGGCAGATCCATCGCTTTACCGGCGCGGGTTCCCGAACGGGGGAATGAGGCCGCCAATGATCCGCAACGGGGTGCCGCAAGCTGCGGCCGAACGCATAGAATCGCGTAAACCCAGAGCCCTGATTTCATGACCGTTTCCCCCGCGCTTTCCGTGTTCCTGCGCCGCGCATCGCGCTGGCTGGCCGCCCTGGCCGGGCTGGGCGTGCTGGGATTTGCCACGGCCGCGGCGCTGATGTTCTTCTGGGTGCTGCCCAACATTGCAGACCACCGCGACACGGTGGCGAACCTGATGTCGCGCGCGCTCGGCCAGCGCGTCACGCTCGAGGCCGTGTCGGGCGTGTGGCAGCAGGCGCGCCCCGAATTCCGCCTGCACGGCGTGCGCCTGTATGACGCGCAAGGCCGGGCGGCGCTCTACCTGCCCGAGCTCGAGGCGGCCTTCGCCTGGCGCTCGCTGCTGGTTTTCGAGCCGCGCTTCAACCATATCGAGCTGAAAGGCCTGTCGCTCGGTGTGCGGCGCGCGCGCGACGGCCATTTCTACGTCGGCGGCATCCCCGTCAACCCGGCCGACCCGCACAGCGGATTTTCCAGCTGGCTGCTGCGGCAGGGGCGGGTGCACGCGGGCGACGCCACGCTGAGCTGGCTCGACGAGGCACGTCGCGCGCCGCCGCTGATCCTGCAGGACGTCGATTTCACCCTCGTCAACACGCGGCGCATCCATCACCTGCAGTTGCACGCTGTCCCGCCGGCCGGCCTGGCGCGGCCGCTGTCGGTGTCCGGCCGCCTCACCAGCCGCGATACCGACGACATCGCGACCTGGGACGGCAGCGTCGTCGCGCGCGTAGCCGGCGTGTCGTTCCCGCGGCTCGCCACCTGGCTGGCACTGCCTTACCAGCCGCGCCAGGGCTGGGGTGCGCTGGCGCTGACGTTCGACGTCGCGCACGGAATGTTTGCGGGGGTGCGGGCCGGCATGGACCTGCGCGCGGTCGAAACTTCCTTCGGCGAAGGCCTGCCGCCGCTGCGGCTGGCGCAGGTGCGTGGCCAGGCGCTCTGGCAGCGCGACGCGGACGGCCAGCGCGTCGCCTTCGAAAACCTGCGCGTGGCACAAGCGGGCGGCACGCTGGGGGCGCCCTTCAACATCGGCTTCGGCTGGGGCAAGGGAGGCAACGAGATCACCGCGCGGGCATTCAGCCTGGGCGGCTGGCAAACCCTGCTGCCGAGCCTGCCGATGGACGCCGCCCTGCGCACGCGGCTGCAGCGGCTGCAGCCGCAGGGCCGCTTCGACACCCTCCAGCTGCGCTGGAAAGGCGCGGAGCCCAGCCTCGACGACTTCGCCGTCGCCGCGCGTTTTCGCGGCCTGGGCGTGGCGCCGCTCGACCGGCAGCCGGGGCTCGCCAATCTCACCGGGCAGATCGAAGGCGACGCCCGCGGCGGCAGGTTCGAGATCGATTCGCCGCAGCTGGGCATGAACCTGCCGGCGCTGTTCCGCGAGCCGCAGTTCGCCTTCGACAGCGCGCGCGCGCGCGGCAGCTGGACCAAGACGGCGCGGGGAAGACGCCTGCAGTTCGACGAACTGACGTTTGCCAACGCGGACATGGCCGGTACCGCGCGCGGTGCCTATGAATTGATTCCGGGCCAGCGCGGCGTCGCCGACCTGACGGCGCAACTGAGCCGTGCCGCGGGCACGGCGGTATATCGCTATTTCCCCAGCACGATCGGCGAACACACGGTCGAGTGGGTCAGGCGCGGGGTCGTCGCCGGCCATGCCGACAGCGTGCAGTTCACCCTCAAGGGCGACCTCGCGCAGTTTCCCTTCGAGCAGGGGCGGGGCGTGTTCCGCGTGGAAGCGCAGGTGAAGGACGCGGTAATCGAGTACGTGCCCGGCTGGCCCCGCATCGACGGCATCGAGGGGCGCCTGCTGTTCGAAGGCAAGGCGATGGAGGTGACGTCCAGCCGGGCACGGATCTACGGCGTGGCCCTGGCGCCGGTCAAGGTCGTCATTCCTGACCTCGTCCACCACGAGGAACTGCTGATGGTCGAGGGCGAGGCGCAGGGGCCGGCCCAGGATTTCATCCGCTTCGCCAACGCCAGCCCGGTCGGCGAGCGCCTGCGCGGCTTCACCGCGGCGCTCGAGGGCAGCGGGCCGCTGAAGCTCGCGTTGAGCCTCAAGGTGCCGCTGCGTCACAGCCACGACACCACCCTGGCCGGCCGCCTTGCGTTCCTGGGGAACGCCCTGCAGTCGCCCGGGTTGCCGCGATTCGACCAGGTGCGCGGCGACATTGCGTTCACCGGCGACAGCCTCGATGCGCAGGCTATCTCCGCGCAGCTCCTCGGCGGGCCGTTGCGCATCGACGCCGCGACGCGCGCCGGCCGGGTGCAGGTTACGGCGCAGGGGCGCGCCACGGCGGCAGGCCTCACGTCCTGGCTCGGCGGGGCGTGGAATGGCAGGCTGTCAGGGCAGACAGCGTGGCGCGGTCAACTCGACCTGGAAGCGGCCGGCGAACGCATCCGTATCGAATCCGATCTGCTCGGCCTCGGCAGCAGCCTGCCGGCACCGCTGGCCAAGGCGGCGGCGCAGCCGCTGCCCCTGCAGGTGACCAGCCAGCCGCTGGCCGCTGGCCAGCAGCACGAGGTGCGGCTCGGCAAGGTCGTCGGCGCGGCGTGGCGCATCGAGGGCGGACGCATGGCGCGTGGCGAGATCCGCTTCGGCGGCGCGCCGGTGTTGCCGCAGGAAGCCGGCCTGCGCCTCGCCGGCAGCGGACGCGGCCTCGACATCACGGGCTGGATGGCGCTGCTGCCTGACGGCAAGGGCCAGACAGGCCTGGCGTTGTCGGCGATCGACCTGGATTTCGACGCCTTCGACCTGATGGGGCGGCGCTTCCAGGACGTGCGTCTGCTGGGACGCACCCGCGGCGGCCTGCTGCGCACGCAGGTCACCGGCCGCGGGATGAACGGCGTGCTGACGTATCGCCCGGCGGGCGAGCAGCCGGCACGCGTGTCGGCGCAATTCCGCCAGCTGGTCATTCCCGAGGCGGTGCCCGCCGCCGGGCAGGCGGGGGGAACGAACCTCAAGGCGGCCGAGTTCCCCACCGTCGACGTGAGCGTCGACGACTTCCGCCTGCAGGAGCGCGCGCTCGGCCGCCTCGAGGTGCTGGCGCACGGCGCACCGCAAGGCCTGACGATCGAGAGCCTGGAGCTCACCCACGCCGACAGCGTGTTCCGCATGAGCGGCCTGTGGCGCGACACGCAGCCCAGCGAAACCCGTGCGGATATCAAGCTCGGCGTGCTCGACGCCGGCAAGTTCCTCGCCCGCTTCGGCTATGCCGACACGCTGCGGCGCGGCAGCGCCGAGATCCAGGGCAATGCCACCTGGGAAGGTTCGCCCGCCGATTTCGCGTTCGCCACGCTGGCAGGGCAGCTCGATTTCAAGGCCCGCGGCGGACAGTTCCTCAAGGTCGACCCCGGCGCCGGCAAGCTGCTCGGCTTACTGAGCCTGCAGTCGCTGCCGCGCCGGTTGAACTTCGATTTCCGTGATATCTTCAACCAGGGGTATGCCTTCGACGACATCGGCGCCACCCTGCGCATCGCGCGCGGCGTGGTCTACAGCGACGATTTCCGGATGCGCGGACCGGCGGCCAAGGTCAACATGTCGGGGCTGGCCGATCTCAATCAGGAAACCGTGCAGCTCCGGGTCAAGGTGATCCCGAAGCTGTCGGAGGGCGTCGCGGTGGCTGGCGCGCTGCTCGGCGGGCCGCTGGCCGGCGTCGGCGCCCTGGCGGCGCAGAAGCTGCTGCGCGACCCGTTCGAGGAGGTCATCAGTCAGGAATACATGGTGACCGGGCCGTGGCAGGCACCCGACGTCAAACGGCTGCCGAAGTCGAAGACGAAAACCGAAACCCCAGTGTCAGAACCCTGATCGTGGAATTGTGCAGATGACGACAAAGAAACCCGCTAAGACCACCGTGGCGCGCTCCAAGGGCGCGCAAGTGAAGAAGCCCGCGCCGCAGGCCGGCACCGTCCGTGTGGCCGCGATCCAGATGGCATCCGGCCCCAGCGTGCCGGCCAACCTCGCCGAGACCGAGCGGCTGATCGAACTGGCGGTCGAGGGCGGTGCGCGCCTCGTGGTGCTGCCGGAATTCTTCTGCATCATGGGCATGAAGGACGCCGACGTGGTGAAGGCGCGCGAGGCCGAAGGCGACGGCCCGATCCAGGCCTTCCTGTCGCGCATGGCGAAGAAGCACAAGATCTGGCTGATCGGCGGCTCGGTGCCGCTGAAGGCGGACGTCGCCAACAAGGTGCGCAACAGCTGCCTGGTGTTCGACGAACGCGGCAAGCAGGTGGCGCGCTACGACAAGATCCACCTGTTCGGCCTCGATCTCGGCAACGAGCGCTACCAGGAGTCCAATCTGATCGAGCCGGGCGACAAGGTCGTCGTCGTCAACAGCCCGTTCGGCCGCATCGGCCTGTCGATCTGCTACGACCTGCGCTTCCCCGAGCTCTACCGCGCCATGCCCGACGTCGACATCATCGTGGTGCCGTCGGCCTTCACCGCCACCACCGGTCGCGCACATTTCGAGACGCTGATCCGCGCCCGCGCGATCGAGAACCTCGCCTACGTCATCGCGCCGGCGCAGGGCGGCTACCACCTGTCGGGCCGCGAGACCCACGGCGACAGCATGATCGTCGATCCGTGGGGGGTGGTGCTCGACCGCCTGCCACGCGGTTCCGGCGTCGTCATCGCCAACCTCAACCCGGCTTACCAGGCCAGCCTCAGGAAGAGCCTGCCCGCGCTGCAGCACCGCTTCATCCCCTGCCAGCAGATCGCGGTCGACGTGCTCGAACGCCGCATCGTGGCAAAGCGTGAAGCCAAGTAAGGAAAACCATGAATCCCACCGACGCTTTCGTTCCCATCCAGACCGCCGAGCAGCTGTTCCGCTCCGCCGAGTCCACGCTCCTGACGCCGAACGGGCTCGACGCTGACAAGCTTGCGCCGGTATTCAATCGCCTGCTCACCCACGACGTCGACTACGCCGACCTCTATTTCCAGTACAGCCGCTCCGAAGGCTGGAGTCTGGAAGAAGGCCAGGTCAAGTCGGGCAGCTTCAACATCGACCAGGGCGTCGGCGTGCGGGCAATCTCCGGCGAGAAGACCGCGTTCGCCTATTCCGACGACATCAGCCTCGACGCCCTCGGCGCCGCCGCTGACGCCACCCGCGCCATTGCGCGCGCAGGGCAGGCGCGCAGCGCCGCCATCGCCAAACGCGGCGAAGGCCGCCTGCTCTACAACGCCGTCGACCCGCTGGCGAGCCTCGACGATCCCGCCAAGGTCGCGCTCTTGGAGCGGCTGGAGAAGAAGGCGCGTGCGATGGACCCGCGCGTCATCCAGGTGATGGCGAGCCTCGCGTCCGAATACGAGGTGATCTTCGTCGCCCGCTCCGACGGCCACCTCGCCGCCGACGTGCGCCCGCTGGTGCGCCTGTCGCTGCAGGTCATCGCCGAGCAGGACGGCCGCCGCGAGCAGGGTTCCGGCGGCGGCGGCGGCCGCTTTGACTACAGCTACTTCAGCGACGACATCCTGGAAAAATACGCGCGCCAGGCCGTGCACCAGGCGCTGGTCAACCTCGACGCGCGCCCCGCGCCCGCCGGCACCATGACCGTCGTGCTCGGCTCCGGCTGGCCCGGCATCCTGCTGCACGAAGCGATCGGCCACGGCCTCGAAGGCGACTTCAACCGCAAGGGCAGCTCGGCGTTCTCCGGCCGCATCGGCGAACGCGTCGCCGCGCCCGGCGTGACGGTGATCGACGACGGCACCATCCCGCTGCGCCGCGGCTCGCTCAACGTCGACGACGAAGGCAACCCCACCCAGCGCACCACGCTGATCGAGGACGGCATCCTCACCGGCTACATGCAGGACATGATGAACGCCCGCCTGATGGGCATGCCGACCACCGGCAATGCGCGCCGCGAGTCCTACGCGCACCTCACCATGCCGCGCATGACCAACACCCTCATGCTAGGCGGCGACAAAGACCCGCACGAAATCATCGCCTCGGTGAAGAACGGCCTCTACGCCGTCAACTTCGGCGGCGGCCAGGTCGACATCACCAGCGGCAAATTCGTCTTCTCCGCCGCCGAGGCTTACATGATCGAGGACGGCAAGATCACCTACCCGGTGAAGGGCGCCACCCTGATCGGCAATGGCCCCGACGCGCTGACGCGCGTCTCGATGATCGGCAACGACATGGAGATGGATTCGGGTGTGGGCACCTGCGGCAAGGAAGGGCAGAGCGTGCCGGTGGGCGTGGGGCAGCCGACGCTGCGGATCGATGGGTTGACGGTGGGCGGGACGGCGTAAGCCATCCCGTTAACTACACCAATATGTAGTTGAATTAGCCTTAGTGTTCCAAGGCCAATGGATAAATATCATCTGCACTGGTTTACGGACGAGATATATCTGCATAGCTCGTCCGCAATAGCAAGCTATCAACATCTCTTGCATTTGCTCGGCGATACTAAAACTAGTCAGTCCCGAGATATATGGTTTGTCCTTCTTTCGTTCCTGACGCATGCAGCTATGGTGTCCAAGTTTCTCGACCCAGTTGGTTCAGATAAGGACAAAAAAGAACGGGGTGAAATGCTTAGGGGTTACTTGGGTGTTCCCAGTGACTCACCAATACTGCCCAGAGATGCACGAAACAACTTAGAACATATCGATGAGAGGATAGACAGGTGGGCGCAGCGAGGTGACACCAAGATTATGGAAATGGTTTTCGATGACCGAGCGGGCTTTGATTACATTTATGAAAGCGGTGGTGCCATCCGCCGAGTGCTCATTGCAGAGGAGATGATCTTTATTTCAGAGGATCATGAAGGGCGCAGAACGGAAACGGCATTACGTCCTGTTTTCGATTCCTTATCGAAGCTGCATTCTGTGTGTTCCGAAAAGCTTCGGACGGACTCGCCATATCATTACCGACTTGCTCAGGCCCTTAAAAATTATTCGAGCTAATGGATTTCGTATTAAGCCAGCCATGTAGGTTGGGCTTTACAGCCCGACCTACATGGCTGCACTCAAATATGAGTCGTTGCACAAGTACCTAAACCGTTCAGTCATTACCGCCCTGGTTTTGACTTTCATCCCCTCACAGCCCCGCCGAAAACCGAGTCTGCCGGGCGGATCAGCGGCGAAGGTGTCTGAGCTCCGCCCACAAAAATCCAATTAAAAACAGCGAAGGCGGAGCGAGTTCTTCGCCGCCCGCTCGGTGGGCTCGGTTTTCGGGAATTCGGGGATGTCGGGGTCGCCTTCTTTTGGTTACTTTTCTTGGCGAGACAAGAAAAGTGACTAGCTGCCGGGCTACCCCCGGCCAGCGGTCGGTGGTCCTGTGAAGAACCTGGCTATGCCAACAGCGCTTCGACAGGCTCAGCGCGAACGGCTGCGGGTCGAACGCCCTTCGACAGGCTCAGGGCGAACGGTGCATGGGGTGGCGCGCTAAACACACATTGCGTGAGTGCGAGCAACTGGATTGCTTCGCCGCTGCGCGGCTCGCAATGACGGGCCAGTCTCAGGCCAGGCTCTCCAGCGGCCTCGGCTCCCCGATCAGATACCCCTGCACGCAATCCACCCCCATCTCCCCAAGCTTCGCCAGCGTCTCCGCATCCTCCACATACCCCGCCACCGTCTTGATCCCGAGGAAGGAGCCCGTTTCCAGGATCGAACGCACCAGCGCTTCGTCGATCATGCTGGTGCCGATCTCGCGCACCAGGGTGCGGTCGATCTTCAGGTAGTCGAGTTTCATGCTCTTCAGGCGGGTGTAGGAGCTGGTGCCGGCGCCGAAGTCGTCGAGCGTGAAGCGGCAGCCATGGCGCTGCATCTGGCGCATGAAGAGCTGGGTCTGGGCGTGGCCTTCGACGGCGTCGGCTTCGCTGATCTCGAAGATGAGTTTGTCGCCGGGAATGTCGCCGCGCGCGAGGTCGGCCAGCAGCAGTTTCAGGAACAGCGGGTTGGTGACCGATTGCCCGGAGAGGTTGATCGAGAAGCCGCCCAGGCTGGCGATCCGTTCGGGATGCGCGCGCATCCACTGCAGTACGCTCTTCACCACCCAGCGGTCGATCTCGGTCACGCGCTGCAGGCGTTCGGCGACGGCGATCAGATCGCGGGTCGCGATGCTGCGCTCGCCGTGGGTGACGGGGTGCAGCAGCACTTCGTGATACAGCGCCGTGCGCGCGGGGTCGGCTACGGCGACGACCGGCTGGCAGTTCAGGCTCAACTGGTTGTGGGCGAGGATGTCGGTCAGTTCGTGCGCCCATTCGGCCAGCGCCAGCACGCCGCCGGTGTCGGCTTCGCTGTCGTAGGCGACGACCGGCGCGCCGGACTCGCGGGCGCGGGCACAGGCGGCGTTGGCGTTGTCGTAATAGGCCTCCGGGCTGAGACAGTCGCTGGCCCACATCAGGCCGACGGCGGCCTGGACGGGATAGCGGATGCCGTTGATTTCCTGCGGCTGGTCGGCAATGGCGTGCAGCAGCGCTTCGGCCTGGGCCTGGGCGGACGCCTGGCCGGCAGCCTCGATCCAGAATGCGATGCCGGATTCGCCGGCACGGGCGAGCAGCGCATTGGCCGGCAACAGTCTGGGCAGGATCTGTGCGCATTCGCGCAGGATGGGGGTGCGGATTTCGGTGCCCACGGCTTCGCCGGCGGGGGTGCCGATGTCGAGCTGGATGACGCCGATGGCATAGCCGCCGTCTGCCGCCTGGCTGCGCAGCCAGTTGCGGCGGATGGCGCGGAAGAAGCTCTTGCGGTTGGCAAGCCCGGTGGCGGGATCATGCGAGGCCTGCCACACGAGGTCGCGCTGCATCTTCTGGATCATCGCGCTGTAGGAGCGGTCCATCAGCGGCAGTTCGAGGTCTTCGGTCCACTGCGCGTCGCCGTCTTCCAGCGACTGCAGCAGATCCTGGCGCTTGAGGTCGAGCTTCTTGATGCCGCGATAGTTTGCGAACACGTAGACCGGCGGCTGGTCGCCGATCCAGATCAGGTTGAGCGGGGAGTCGAGCGACTTGAACTGCAGCCAGTCGCCGACGCGCAGGCGTTCGGCCAGGGTGTCCTGTGCCTCGGTCAAGGGTTCGGCGGCAGCGTCGGTGAGACGGGCGGCGACCGGCGTGCGCGGATGCTGCGACTTGTCCTCGTCGAACAGGACGCTGGCGAGCTGGTCGACGATGCGGTCCTGGGCGAACTTGTCGGCACAGACGTGGGTGAGCGCCTGGTCGATGCGCTGCAGCAGGGTCTGGATCTCGGCAGTGGTGGCGCCGGCGTGCTCCGGATCGAGCCACACGCAGAGCTGCTCCAGCACCCGCCAGGCCTCGCGCGCCTCGTCGCTGTCGGTACCGTGGCGCATTTCGGCGATCAGGAGCACATTGCGCCAGCCGCCGTTCAACAGTTCGATCACCGCGTTGGGAATCGGGCGCTCGTCGAGGCGCGTCAACAATTCGCGCAGGATGCGGTGCTTGGCGACTTCGGCGCGCTGGCGCCCTTCGCACATCTCCTGCAGGCGGAAGATGCGTGCGGCACGCTCGTTCAACAGCGGCTTGACCACGCGCTCGAGCTGGGTGCGTGCCTCCTCGAATACGCCCGGGTTCTTGTCGGCTTCGGCGTTGATGCGGTCGGTCCAGCGGTTCATCAGCCGCAGCAGGCGCTGGTCGGCGATCTTGCCGTCGTCGCCTGCCACCATGCTGATGCGGTCGAGCGTGTTCAATACCTTGTGTGCCGGGTGGGCGGGCGAACTGAGGAAGTGCGGGTCGGCCATCGCCAGCTTGATGAGGCTGGATTCGAGTTGCTGGAAGAACGGCCGCATGCCTTCGCTGATCGATTTCTCGGCGTGCATGGTGTCGAACAGCGCGCCGAACATGTCGACCGAGCGCTGCATTTCCACCGTGACTGCGGGTGGCAGGGCGCCGGCTGCCGCCAGGCGCTGCAGTACCGGCGAATGGGCGATGCCGGGCACGCGCCCGGCAGCCGCTTGGGCCGGGCCGGCGACGCCTCCGGCTCCTCCGCTGCCGCCGCCCGGGATGCCGGAAGCCGCCTGGGTCGGCATGCTTCCCCCGGCTGCGGGCGGCACGCCGCCCGGCATCGCCGACGGCTGGCCGCGGAAGAAATCCAGCAGCGAACCGGTGAGCCGGCTCAACGTGCCTTGCGGCGCGGCGGGCGCGGGGGACGGAGCCTCATCTGCCGGCGCGGGCTGGGCCGCGGTCGGGGCGGGGCGCTCGGGCGTCGTCACGGGCTGATGCTGGGCGACCTCGGCTTCGGACACCGGCAGCAGGGCCAGCAGCTCGGCATACAGCGGCGCCAGCTGCTCGGCCAGCACGTCGCGCAGCGTGGCGTAGGCGACCTGGCGTGCGCGCGCGATCACCGGCACGTCCTGCAGCGCGGCGCGGTAAGCGTGGCCGATGACGGCGGGGCCGAAGGGGTTGTTGCTGTGGTCGCAGGCAAAGCCGAACAGCTGGCCGATGCGCGGCTCGATGTCGGCCAGCTGCTCGCGGAACTGCTCTTCCAGCTTGTTTGCCTCGCTCGAGGTGGCGAGCCAGTCCTCGAAATCGAGTTCGTCGACCAGGGCCAGGTCTCCGCCCAGCGTGTCGCGGGTGGCCTGGGTCTGCACCGGACGCGCCTGCTTGAGGGCATCGAGCACCTGTTGCACGAAGCGGGTCTGCACGCTGGCCGCGTGCTGGGAGAACTCGTGCGCTGCACTGAGCAGGCCGCTGTGCTCTGCGATGCCGGCCGCATGCAGCGCGGCCGTGTTCAACTTGTCGCCCAGCAGGCGCATCATCTGGTCGTGCACCTGCAGCAGGGCCTCGCTCAGCAGTGTGGTGCTGGTTTCGCGCAGGTGGGGATGCGCCGCCGAAGCGGGCAGCGCTGCAAGCCGGTTCCGGTGCTCGGCCATGCGCAGCTTCTGCAGGGCACGCAGCGCGTCGACCGGCTGGCGAACGAACGCGACACCGATGCCCAGCGGACTCAGGCGCTGCAGCCGGGCCGGGACACGGAAGGTCTGGGTGGTCGTGAGCGAAGCCGGGGTGAAAACGATTTCGACTTCCGCATCGGCACGCTTGGCCAGCGAAACAATGGCCGCATCCGGATTGGTGAACTTGAGGAACAGGCCGCCGAGGCAGAAGTCGCGGATTTCGCAGGTGATGTCAGGGTGTCCCGGCTGCTTGATGATGGCGGATTGCGATACCTGGAAGCGCCTGTCGCGCCGCAGTTCCGGACCTTCATTGCGGTTGTCGATGCCTAGAGCCATGATTCCCCCCTGCCCCTGATTTTGGATCGATTATAGGGTGTGCCCGCCGTGACGTTCACGACGAAAATCCGGCAGTTCCGCCGCGATTGGCGAGGACTGCCGGCTTTTGGTAGACTGCCATGCATGATCCGTGCCGAAAAGTTCTTCTTTAGCCGCTTTTATCCCACGCCGCAGGCGGTCGGGAGGCGCTGAGACGAACAGCACGGCCTTCACGAAACCGCCAGCCCGCTGGCGGTTTTTTCGTTTAATGCGCCGCTGCGGGTCAACGCAAACCAACGGAGCCTGACCATGACTGCCACCCGAACCGACGACACCCGCATCGAGCAAAGCGGCGAACTGCTCGCCCCGATGCAGATCATGCGCGAACTGCGCGCCAGCGAGGCCGTGCTGGCGCACGTGGCACACGCGCGCAGCGCCATCCACGACGTGCTGCGTGGCGCCGACGACCGCCTGTTCATCGTCGTCGGCCCCTGCTCGATCCACGATCCCGCGGCAGCGCTCGATTACGCGCGCAAGCTGAAGCCGCTCGCCGACGAACTGGCGCACGACCTCATCGTCGTGATGCGGGTGTACTTCGAGAAGCCGCGCACCACGGTGGGCTGGAAGGGCCTGATCAACGACCCGCATCTCGACGAGAGCTTCGACATCAACGAAGGCCTGCGACTGGCGAGGAAGCTGCTGCTCGAAATCAACGAAATCGGCTTGCCCTGCGCGACCGAGTTCCTCGACCTGATCTCGCCGCAGTACATCGCCGATCTGGTGAGCTGGGGCGCGATCGGCGCGCGCACCACCGAATCGCAGTCGCACCGCCAGCTGGCCTCGGGCCTGTCGTGCCCGGTCGGCTTCAAGAACGGCACCGACGGCAGCCTCAGGATCGCGGTCGACGCGATCAAGGCGGCGGCCGCGCGTCACCATTTCATCTCGATCACCAAGTCGGGCCATGTCGGCGTGTTCAGCACCTCGGGCAACGAGGACACCCACGTCATCCTGCGCGGCGGCAAGACGCCCAACTACGACGCGGCGAGCGTCAATCTCGCCTGCGGCGAACTCGCCGCGGCGGGCTTGCGGCAGCAACTGATGATCGACTTCTCGCACGCCAATTCGAGCAAGCAGTACCAGCGCCAGATCGACGTCGCCGCCGACGTCGCCGCGCAGGTGTCCGGGGGCGACGCCCGCATCATCGGCGCGATGGTCGAAAGCCATCTGAATGCCGGCCGCCAGGACCTGGTGCCGGGGCAGCCGCTGGAATACGCCAAGTCGATCACCGATGCCTGCATCGGCTGGGACGACACCGAGCCGCTGCTGCGCATGCTGGCCGCTGCGGTGAAAAAACGCCGGCTGACCGTGCCGGCGGATGAGGAATAAACGGCCTTCCGGGGTAAAATAGCCGCGGCGGGTCTCCCCGCATGGCTAGGTCGTGAATCGGGTCAGGTCCGGAAGGAAGCAGCCCCAGCGGTCGATGCCAGTGCCGGGGTCAGGCTCGCCACTTAATTCTTTTAGTGGGCTAGGAATTAGGATCTAGGGGCTAGGGTGCGTGGGGATGACCCACGAATGCTGGCTTCGCAGTCACCTAGATCCTGGCCCCTAGATCCTAGCCCCTAAGCCCATGACTGACCTCTTCGGCGATTCCGCTTCTCCCGCAATTGCGCTGGCGCGCAAATGGCGGCCGCGTGCATTCGCCGACCTGCGCGGGCAGGAACACGTGGTGCAGGCGCTGTCGAACGCGCTGACCCAGGGCCGGCTGCACCACGCCTATCTGCTCACCGGCACGCGCGGCGTCGGCAAGACGACGCTGGCGCGCATCCTCGCCAAATGCCTCAACTGCGAAACCGGCGTCACCGCGACGCCGTGCGGCACCTGCTCGGCGTGCACCCAGATCGACGCCGGCCGCTTCGTCGACCTGCTCGAACTCGACGCCGCGTCGAACACCGGCGTCGACAACATGCGCGAGGTGCTCGACAACGCGCAGTACGCGCCGACGGTGGGCCGCTACAAGGTCTACATCATCGACGAAGTGCACATGCTGTCGAAGCCGGCGTTCAACTCCATGCTGAAGACGCTGGAAGAGCCGCCGGCGCACGTCAAGTTCATCCTTGCCACCACCGATCCGCAGAAGATTCCGGTCACCGTTCTCTCCCGCTGCCTGCAGTTCAATCTCAAGCCGATGCCGCCTGCGCTGGTGGCGCAGCATCTGGCCGACGTGCTGGAACAGGAGAAGGTCGAATCCGAACCTGCCGCGCTGAACATGCTGGCGCGCGCCGCCGCCGGCAGCATGCGCGACGCGCTTTCGCTCACCGACCAGGCGATCGCCTACGGCAGCGGTCGCATCGAGGCGGCCGGGGTCGAGGCCATGCTCGGCACGGTGCGGCGCGACTACCTGTTCGATCTGCTCGACGCGCTGGCGGCGCACGACGCCGACGCGCTGATGACGCAGGCGCGCACGCTCGCCGAGCGCGGCATCGCCTTCGACGCGGCGCTGCAGGACCTTGGCAACCTGCTGACCCAGCTTGCGTTGATGCTGCACGCGCCAGGCGCGGTCGAAACCGGCGTCGATGCCGAACGCATGCAGGCGGTCGCCGGCAGGCTCGACCCCGAAACCGTGCAGCTTTACTATCAGATCGCGCTGAACGGTCGCCGCGACCTGCCATTCGCGCCGGACGAACTGTCGGGTTTCAGCATGACGCTGTTGCGCATGCTGGCGTTCGCGCCCGACGGCGCTGCCGCTGCGCGTCCTGCCCCGATGCGTGCGGCGTCCGCCGCGCGAACCGAGCCGACAACTCGCGGGCCGGCACCCGCTGCGGTTCCGGCGCCGAGTCCCGCGGCGGCTTCGAATGCCGTGCCGCGTGCCGAGGCAGTGCCGGCCGAGTCGCCGCCGCCGCCTCCCTATCAGGCGCCGGCTGCACCGGCAGAGACGCGGGCGCCTGCACCCGCTGCGACCGAATCCGTTGCGTGTGGCGACTGGGACTGGCTCAAGGTCGTGTCCGAGCTGCGTCTCGGCGGCATGGCGAAGATGCTCGCGGACCACTGCGAACTGGTGGCCCAGACGGGCGAAGCGGTGACGCTGCGCGTCGGTGAAACGCACAAGCATTTATTGGATCGTGCCTACCAGGACAAACTGGTGGCGGCGTTGCGCGACAGATACGGCGCGACGCTTGCGGTCAATTTCGAGATCGGCGCTGCCGCCGAGCAGACGCCGCAGCAGGTGCGCACGCGCATCAAGGAAGCGCGCCAGGCCGAGGCCGTGGCGGCGATCGAAGCGGATCCGTTCGTGCGCGAGCTGGTCGATCAGTTCGGCGGCCAGATCGACGCCTCAACCATACAACCCATAGGAGAACAGCCATGATGAAGGGCGGCATCGGCAACATGATGAAGCAGGTCCAGCAGGTGCAGGAGAACATGGCCAAGATGCAGGCCAAGCTGGCCGAGATGGAGATCGAAGGGCAGAGCGGCGCCGGCATGGTCAAGGTGGTGATGACCTGCAAACACGACGTGCGCCGCGTGACCATCGATCCCGGCCTGATGTCGGACGACAAGGAAATGCTGGAGGACCTGGTCGCCGCGGCGGTGAACGACGCGGTGCGCAAGGTCGAGGCCACGGTGCAGGAAAAGATGGGCAGCGTGACCGCCGGCCTGCCGATTCCGCCGGGGATGAAGCTGCCGTTCTGAGGCTGCGTCTGTGCAACCTGCCGCGCTGGAAAACCTGATCGGCGCCCTGCGCGTGCTGCCCGGGGTCGGCCCCAAGTCGGCGGCACGCATGGCCTACCACCTGCTGCAGCGCGACCGCCGCGGTGCCGAAGCCCTTGCCGGCGCACTCGGCCACGCGCTGACGCACCTGCACCACTGCCGCCTGTGCAACAATTTTTCCGAGGCGGAAGTGTGCGAGGTGTGCACGAGTCCGCGGCGCGACAAGCGTCAGCTGGCGGTGGTCGAGATGCCCGCCGACTTCAACATGATGGAGGCGACCCAGAGCTATGGCGGTCTCTACTTCGTGCTGATGGGACGCCTGTCGCCGCTCGATGGCATCGGCCCGCGCGAGATTCATCTCGACCGCCTGATCGCCCGCGCGCTCGACGGCACGGTCGAGGAGGTGATCCTGGCGACCAACTTCACGCCCGAGGGTGAGGCCACCGCGCACACCATCGGCGAACTGCTGAAGGCGCGCGGTCTCAAGGTGAGCCGGCTGGCGCGCGGCGTGCCGGTCGGCGGCGAACTGGAATACGTCGACAGCGGCACGCTGGCACAGGCCGTCCGCGATCGGCGGACCGTTTGACATGGCGCGCCGGCGCGCTGTCTGATGTGGCGCGACCGGCGAACTGTTTAACTGGATAGAACAACCCGAATCGGAACAAAACGATGGAACTGACCGCACTGACTGCCTTGTCCCCTCTCGACGGCCGCTACGGCAGCAAGACCGCTGCACTGCGCGACTTTTTCAGCGAATACGCGCTGATCAAGTACCGTGTCATCGTCGAGATCGAATGGCTGAAGGCGCTTGCCGCGGAACCGGCGATCGCCGAGGTGCCGGTGTTCTCGGTCGAGGCGATCGCGCTGCTCGACGGCATCGCCGACCACTTCTCGGTGGCCGATGCCGAGCGGGTGAAGGCGATCGAGGCGACGACCAATCACGACGTCAAGGCGGTCGAATATTTCCTGAAAGAAAAAACGAAATCGAACGCCGAGATTGCCGCAGTCTCCGAGTTTTTCCATTTCGCCTGCACTTCGGAAGACATCAACAACCTGTCGCACGCGCTGATGCTGAAGGGTGCGCGTGACGGCGTGCTGCTGCCTGCGCTGGAAAAACTGATCGGCCGCCTGACCGAGCTCGCGCACGAGCTCGCCGACCTGCCGATGCTGTCGCGCACCCACGGCCAGCCGGCCTCGCCGACCACGGTCGGCAAGGAGCTCGCCAACGTCGTCTACCGCCTGCGCCGTGCCTGGGACGCGATCGGCGCGGTCGAACTGATGGGCAAGATCAACGGCGCGGTCGGCAAC
Organism: Pseudomonadota bacterium; assembly: GCA_041639215.1. Classification (GTDB taxonomy): domain Bacteria; phylum Pseudomonadota; class Gammaproteobacteria; order Burkholderiales; family Thiobacillaceae; genus Thiobacillus. The sequence continues at coordinate 80,193 of JBEQCP010000002.1, forward strand.
TACAACGCGCACCTGTCGGCGTATCCCGAGCTGGATTGGGAAGGCTTCGCGCGCAGCTTCGTGCTGGACCTGGGCCTGAGCTTCAACCCCTACACGATCCAGATCGAGCCGCACGACGCGATGGCCGAGCTGTACGACGCGATCGCGCGCACCAACACCATCCTGATCGACTTCAACCGCGACGTCTGGGGCTATATCTCGGTCGGCTACTTCAAGCAGAAGACCAAGGCCGGCGAGGTCGGCTCCAGCACCATGCCGCACAAGGTCAACCCGATCGATTTCGAGAACAGCGAGGGCAACCTCGGCATCGCCAACGCGGTGCTGCGCCATCTTGCCGAGAAGCTGCCGATCTCGCGCTGGCAGCGCGACCTCACCGATTCGACCGTGCTGCGCAACATGGGTGTCGGCTTCGGCTACAGTCTGCTCGCCTACGAATCCTGCCTGCGCGGCCTCTCCAAGCTCGAGGCCAACCCCGCCGCGCTCGCCGCCGATCTCGACGCCAACTGGGAAGTGCTCGCCGAGCCGATCCAGACCGTGATGCGCCGCTACGGCGTGGCCAACCCCTACGAGCAGCTGAAGGAGCTTACGCGCGGCAAGGGCGGCATCAACCGCGACACCCTGCATGTCTTCATCGACGGCCTCTCGATTCCAGACGCCGAGAAAGCGCGGCTGAAGGCGATGACGCCGGGCTCCTATACCGGCATCGCGGCCGAACTCGCGCGGCAGATCTGATCCGTTTTTTCGGAGGCTCCAGCCCATGTCCGAACACGCGCTCGACGTCGGCCTCGCCGACTTCAACCAGAACGTCCTCGAGGCCTCGAAGCAGCGGCCGGTGGTGGTCGACTTCTGGGCGCCGTGGTGCGGCCCGTGCAAGTCGCTGAAGCCCATCCTGGAAAAGCTTGCCGCAGAATATGGCGGCAAGTTCCTGCTCGCCAAGATCAATTCCGACGACAACCAGGAGCTCGCCGCGCGTTATGCGGTGCGCGGCATTCCCAGCGTGAAAGCCTTCATCAACGGCGAGGTGGTCGACGAGTTCTCCGGTGCGTTGCCGGAAGGAGAGGTGCGCGCCTTCCTCGACCGCCTGATTCCCAGCCCGGCGGACGAACTGCGGGCACAGGCGGCGGGCGCGCGCATGACGGGCGATCTCCCGGGTGCCTTGCGCCTGCTCGCCGAGGCTTCGAAGCTCGATCCGCACAACATCGGCGTGCGGATCGATGCGGCCGAGATCATGCTTGATCTCAATGAAACCGGCGAAGCCGAACGCCTGATCGGCAGCGTGCCGGACGACGCCGATCCGCGCGTGGCGCAGCTGAAGGCGCGGATGCAGTTCGCCGGTGCGGTGGGGGAAGACGAGGCGGGCCTGCGCGCGCGGGTGGCTGCGAACGAGAACGACCTGGAGGCGCGCCTCGCACTCGCCAACTTGCTGATCGCCGCTGGCCAGTACGAGCCGGGCATGGATCAGCTGCTCGAGATCGTGCGGCGCGACCGCGGCTTCCAGGACGACGTCGGCCGCAAGACCCTGCTGTCGGTGTTCAATCTGCTGGGCGGCGGCGAACTGGTGAGCCGCTACCGGCGCATGCTGGCGAGCGCACTGAACTGAGAGGCGGAGGCAGGGCTCAGGGGCTGGGAGTTAGGATCTAGGGACTAGGGAATGAGCGGCCGCAGGCCGCGAAATTTAATGAGCCCCTAGCCCCTAGCCCCTAGCCCCTAGCCCCTAGCCCCTAGCCCCTAGCCCCTAGCCCCTAGCCCCTAGCCCCTAATCCAGCGCGACGTATCGCACCTCGACAATCTCCACCTCGCGTCGGCCTTCCGGTGTCTGCACGCTGACGGCGTCGCCCTCGCGCGCCTTCAGCAGCGCCCGCGCCATCGGCGAGATCCACGCGATGCGGCCGCGTGAGGCGTCGGCTTCGTCGATGCCGACGATGGCGTAGGTGGCTTCCTGGCCGTCCTCGTCGGCGACCGTCACGGTCGCGCCGAAGAACACCTGGTCGGTATCCTCGCGCGTCGCCGGGTCGACGACCTCGGCGTGCTCCAGTCGCTTCGACAGGAAGCGGATGCGGCGATCGACCTCGCGCAGGCGCTTCTTGCCGTAGATGTAATCGCCGTTCTCAGAGCGGTCGCCGTTGCTCGCCGCCCAGGCGATGGTTTCCACCAGCTTCGGACGCTCGACCTTCCACAGCTGGTTGAACTCGGCGTCGAGCCGTGCGTAGCCGGCGGGTGTCAGGTAGTTCTTCGAGCCGGTGGGCAGCGCCGGCGCGGCGATGTCGTCCTCGTCCGCGTCGGGCGCGTCGGATTCCTTGACGAATGCCTTGTTCATTTCGGGTAATGCACCATGAGGGTGGGTTCGGCTTAGCGGCCGAGCAGCCAGGCCAGTAGCGAAAGCGCCAGCGACAGCAGGATGACGCTGGTGAAGGGGAAGTAGAATGTGCCCCGTGCGCGCTTCACCCGCACGTCGCCCGGCAGCCGTCCCAGCCCGAGACGCTGGAGCCAGGGGGTGAGCAGGCCCAGCACCAGCAGGGCCGCGAACAGGGTGAGCAACCATTTCAACATGAGGAGATTCTAGCCGATGGACGTCCCGCCGCAGTTCGAACGCACCCGCATTCTGCTCGATGCCGACGAGCAGGCGCGGCTCGCCGCTGCGCACGTGCTCGTCGCCGGGCTGGGCGGAGTCGGCTCGTATTGTGCGGAGGCGCTGGCGCGCGCCGGAGTGGGGCGGTTGACGATCATCGACCACGACGTCGTCGCTGCGTCCAACATCAACCGCCAGTTGCCCGCGCTACTGTCGACCGTGGGGCAGCCGAAAGCTGAGTTGATGGCGGCGCGTATCCGCGACATCAATCCAGCGTGTGAACTCACCGTGCTGCGCGAATTCCTCGTGCCCGAAACCGTGGCTGATCTGGTGCCGGCCGACGTCGATTTCGTCATCGACTGCATCGACTCGCTCAATTGCAAGGTCGCGCTGGTGGCGACCAGCGTGCAGCGCGGGCTGCGGGTCGCGTCCAGCATGGGCGCGGGCAACAAGCTCGATCCCACGCGGATCCGCGTGGCAGATATCTCGAAGACGTACATGTGCCCGCTGGCCTCGGTGATGCGCAAGCGGCTGCGCAAGCGCGGCATCGCCAAGGGCGTGCTCACCGCGTTCTCCGACGAGGCCGGTCGCACGCCGCTGCCGCCGCAACCGGTCGAAGGGCGCGGGCGCGCCCGCGCGGTCAACGGCACCATCAGCTACATGCCGCCATTGTTCGGGCTGATGCTGGCCGGGGCGGTCGTGCAGCGGCTGATCGCCGCCTGAGCGGCGGACGACAGACGAAAAAAAAACGCCGGTCAAACCGGCGTCTGGAAAGTGTAAGGAAATCCGACTCAGGCCTGGGCGGCTTTGGACTTCTGGCGGGCGCGCAGGGCGACCAGGCCCATGCCGGCGAGCAGCATGGCCCAGGTTTCGGGTTCGGGCACCGCGGTGACCTGGTTCGACATGGAAATGTTCAGTGTGTACATGCCGCTGGCCAGGTTACCCGTGGCGGCAGCGAAGCTGCCAGCAGCCGGGTTGTAGGTCACGCCAGAGGCAATACCGAAATTGAGATTGTGGCTGTCGCTCGTTTCGGTCCCTCCCGTGATCCCCGAACCCACCATGCCGTCGGGTGCCCAACTGAATACCTGCTGCCCTGCCGCATTGCTGATCGCAATTGTCATGGTTGTAAAGGCGTTCCCAGCCCCCGCGACCTGCATGTAAGGGAGTGCATTGAAGGCAAACGAGACGGTACCCGGGGTAGCCAGGAAGAAACTGCCCACCATGCTGTTTGAGCCCGATGCGAAGCCTTCTGGTCCGGCCGATATTTCACCGATGCTCGCGGCCGAGCCTGCGCCAGAGAGCACGTTGCCGTTTCCGATCAACGCGTCGCCATAGGCGTAATCGCTGCCCGTACCGTGGGCACTGAAGCTGTTGTTGAGGGCGCCGCAAAATGCGCCAACGCACGCTGCGGCTGCGTCGCTCGCGCCGAAGTTCACGTCAGATAGAACTCCCTGGGCGGCGACACTGGTGGAGAAGGTGAAGGGGCTCAGGGTGCCCATCCCTCCGAAGGCCAGGCTGAAGTTGTTGATCGAGTTGTAGGAAACGGCATAAGTGCTCGCCTGTGCCGGAGCGTGTGCAATTGCAGAACCGGCAACCAGGGCCAAGGCCACGGAACGTAGTTTCATGGGTTATCTCCTCCAAAGAGATAAAGCTTATTGATATTAAATCCGGAAAAATCCAAGCAAGGACCATTCCATTCGTTTAACTCTTTGTTTATTAATGGGTGAGTGGCTTTTCATGTGGCAGGCTTGTAAAAAAAACCGACAAACCAGGCAGGTTTTGATAGAAAAAATTGATGGGAATATCAGTGCTCCTGGCGCTGCTCCGCTTCGTCGACCTGTCTGCGCTGCGCCTCGGCAGCCTCCATCACCTGACCTTCCACCGCACGCGCCTTCTCCAGTGCCTGGACCTGCGTTTCGAACACCGCGCCCGGTTCGCGCGCGGTCTCCGGTTGCGGCGGCGGGGTCGGGTCGCAGCCGCCGAGAACAAGCAACAGGGCGATCGGCAGCCATTTCATTTTGTGTTCTCCAGCAGCTTGGTGGGCAGGCCGTCGATGCTGACCTGGTTCTTCTCGCGCCAGTAGTCGATGAGACCGGTCGGACCTTTCTTTTCGGCCCAGCGCGCGAGCGTGTCGCGCTCGCCGGCGTAGGTGTACTGCGGCACGGCGTAGCCGCACGAGGTCTGCACCGAGTCGATGTCGAGCACGATGATCTGGCGCTCGCCTGGCAGGTCGGGAAAGTGGCGACGCAGGGCAGCCCAGTCGTCGTCCTGACGGCGCACGACGCGGCCACGGCCGTACAGGCGCAGGATCAGCGGATCGGCGTCGAAGCTGCACCACATCAGCGTCAGGCGGCCGTCGTGCTTCATATGCGCGGCGGTCTCGTTGCCGCTGCCGGTGAGGTCGAGGTAGGCGACGCGGCAGTCATTGAGCACGCGCAGGCTGTCCATGCCCTTGGGCGACAGGTTGAGGCGGCTGGTGGCCGTGCCGCTGGCGGTGAAGAAGAGCTTCTGCGCGGCGATGAAGGCGCGGTGTTTGTCCTCGAGTGCGGGGTAGAAGCGCGCCATCGGAAACCTCAGTTGATCTGGCGCTTGAGGAATTCGGTGAGGATGCGCAGGCGCGTCACGCTGTCGTTCATCTCCAGCAGGTCCTGCTTGACGCTCAGCTTGAGCGGCAGCACTTCGGACAGGCGGTAGCCGACCCACACGGCATCGTCGTACGCAAGTGGGGCAGGAAAGCGCGCATGGCCGTATTCGTCGACGATGTGGCGCAGGATTTCGACCGCCAGGTCGAGTTCCTGGGGAATCGCGACGGCGGGTTCGGCGCTGACGCCGTCGACCGTGCCGACCAGCAGCCCGCTCGGTTCGACGGCGGTGTGGCGGATGACGAAGCGCTGCTCGGCCTGGGTCTCGATGTGCAGGATGCCGGTCTCGGGCATGTCCCAGTCGGTGATGCGCACCAGCGTGCCGACACTGTAGGGCACGGCCGGGGTGCCGGTTTCCTGGCCCTCGCGGATGGCGCAGATGCCGAACGGACTGCTGTCGGCGATCGCCTGCTTCACCATGTCGATATAGCGCGGCTCGAAAATCCTCAGCGGCAGGCGGCCGCCGGGGAACACCACGGTGTTGAGCGGGAACAGCGGCAGTTGCACCGGTTTCGATGCGGTACTCATCGCGTGTCTCCCCAACGCGCCATCAGGCTGTGCTGGATGCCCAACTGGTCGAGGATGCGCGCGACGATGAAGTCGACGATGTCCTCGACCGACTGCGGGCGATGGTAGAAGCCCGGGTTGGCGGGCAGGATCACCGCGTTCATGCGCGACAGCGCCAGCATGTTTTCCAGATGCAGGGTCGAGAACGGCGCCTCGCGCGGGACCAGGATGAGCTTCTTCTGTTCCTTCAGCATGACGTCGGCGGCGCGCTCGATCAGGTTGTCGGAGAGGCCATGCGCGATCGCGGCGAGCGTACCCATCGAGCAGGGGCAGACCACCATCGCGTCGGCCGGGTTGGAGCCGGAGGCGACCGGTGCATTCCAGTCCTCGCGGCCGAACACGCGCAACTGGCCGTCACGCGCGTTGAGGCTCTCGCCCAGCTGTTTTTCGAGGTCGCTGGCGCGCGCCGGCAGCGCGACGCCGAGTTCCTGCTTGGCGACAATGTGCGCGGCCTGCGACACCAGCAGATAGACGCGTACATCTGCGGCCAGCAGGCATTCGAGCAGACGCAGGCCGTAGGCCATGCCGGAGGCGCCGGAGAGTGCGAGGGTGACGGTATGGAGGGGCGTGTGCATGGCCCGGATTGTCGCCCGGATGCCGCCAATAATCTACAGCTGCGCGCGTGCTACAGCCGGTGCATCGGTGATATGCAGGCGCGTGACGATCATGCCGTTCACCGCGCCAAACACGAGGGCTGCGGCAGCGAACAGCGGCAGCAGCGCGATGAGCGCAGCGGCCGGCAGTAGCCAGGCGGAAGCGAGCGCGAGCTGCCCGCCGACGTGACCAAACGCCGCCAGCACCGACAGGCTGACCGGGCCGAAGTGGCGGCGTGGCAGATGCTGCGCGAGGCCCAGCACCAGCAGGCTCGCCAGCGCACCGGCGGCCGACAGCCAGAAGCCGGGGGTGAACAGCATGCCCAGCAGCAGGCCGCCGGCCAGCACGCGCAGCCCGGACACCCACGCCGCCGCACGCCAGCCGTATTGCAGCAGCACCAGCAGGACGACGATGTTGGCGAGGCCGGGCTTTACCCCGGGGACCGGGCTGGGGATCGCTGCTTCGGCCAGCGTGAGGCCGATTGCCAGTGCAGCCAGCCGCGCGATGCGGCGGTCGTCGGGCGTGACCGGCAGTTCAATAGCCGAGGGTGTCATAGGCAGGCTCGCGGCCGTGGATCTCGAGGCTGATCTGGTTTGGCAGGCACAGCGCGGCCTGGCCGGCCAGCGTGAGCCAGCCCTGCTTTACGCACAGCTGCCGCGGCGAGGGGTCGGCGGCGACGCGGGCGCGGCCGGGTGCGACCTCGATGCGGGTGGGGCCGAGCGGGCCGTCGACGCTGAAGCTTTGCGCATGCGTGAGCGGAATGGTCTGGACGACCTGGCCGGCCGCGCGGATGACCGCCGTGTCGCCGCGCTCGCCGCTCCAGGCCCACAGCGTCAGCGCGACGACACCGGCGCCGCCCGCCAGCAGCACGCCGACGTCGCCGGCACGCAGCGTGGCCATCAGCTGAGTTCGCGGTGCCGTACCAGCACCTGCTCGCGCGCGCGGAAGGCGGCCGCCAGCGTCTCGGCGAAATACACGCTGCGGTGCTGGCCGCCGGTGCAGCCGATGGCGACCGTCAGGTAGGCGCGATGATCGCGGATGAAGCACGGCAGCCAGTTCTCGACGAAGCCGCGGATGTCCGCCAGCAGCGCCATCGCGTTGGGGCTGGACTCGATGTAGTCCTGCACCGGCCGGTCGCGGCCGGTGAGCGGGCGCAACTCGGCGACGTAGTGCGGATTGGGCAGGCAGCGCACGTCGAACACCAGGTCGGCGTCGAGCGGGATGCCGTGCTTGAAACCGAAGGATTCGAACAGCAGCGTGATGCGCGAGCGGTCCTGGCCAACCAGGTCCTTGATCCACAGCCGCAGCGCCGAGGCGGATAGATCGCTGGTGTCGATGCGGTGCGCCAGCGGCGCGATCTCGGCGAGCATCTCGCGCTCGAGCTGGATCGCCTCCTGCAGCGAGACCGTGTCACTGGACAACGGGTGGCGCCGCCGCGTTTCGGAAAAGCGCTGCACCAGCGTCAGCGTCTTCGCTTCGAGGAAGATCACCCTGAGGTCGGCACCGCGCTGGCGCAGCGCTTCGGCGATCTGCGGCAACTGTGCAAAGCTCGAACTGCTGCGGGCATCGATGGCGATGGCGATACTCTGGTGGCCTTCGCGTTCCAGGTACTCGACCAGGGGCTCCAGCATGGCGAGCGGCAGGTTGTCGACGCAGTAGTAGCCGATGTCTTCCAGCACCGCGATGGCGATACTCTTGCCCGAGCCCGACAACCCCGAGACCAATACGATCTGCACTTAGCTGCCTCCGTCGATGGCCGTCTGCTGGCGCTTGATGAACTGTTCGACCGGGTTGATGCCGCGGCTCTTGAGGATGTGGTTGCGTACCGCGACCTCGACCAGCACCGCGAGGTTGCGTCCGGCGGCGACCGGGATGCGCACCTTGGGTATGGCGACGCCGAGAAGGATCTCGGTCGAGGCCACCATGTCGAGGCGATTGAGGCCGACTTCGCCGACTTCCTGCGGATGCACCAGTTCGACGACAAGCTTGAGGTTCTTTTGCGGCTTGACCGCGGTTTCGCCGAACAGGAAACGGATGTTGAGGATGCCCAGCCCGCGCACCTCGAGGAAATCGCGGATCAGCGGCGGACAGCTGCCTTCCAGCGTCTGCGGGGCGACGTGCTTGAGTTCGACGACGTCGTCGGCAACCAGGCGATGGCCGCGCGTGATCAGCTCCAGCGCCAGCTCGCTCTTGCCGACGCCGGCGTCGCCCTTGATCAGCAGGCCGATGCCGAGCACTTCGAGGAACACGCCGTGGATCGAGATGGATTCGGCCAGTTGCTGCGTCAGGTAATGCCCGAGGAATGACATCAGGACAGGGCTGGCGAGCGGCGAGGTGAGCAGCGGCGTTTGGGTGCGCTCGGCGCCGTCGAGCAGGACGTCCGGTGCGGATTCGCCGTTGGCGATGACGATGGCAGCCAGCTCGGTCGAGAACAGGTGGTCGCAGGCCTCCCGCAGGGCGTCGCCCGACAGGCCGCGCAGGTAGTCCATTTCGGCGCAGCCCAGTACCTGCACGCGGTTGGGATGGACGAAATTCAGATGGCCGATGAGTGCCAGCGTCGGCTTCTGGATGGTTTCCGAAGACAGGGTGCGCTGGCCGCCTTCGCGTCCCGCCACCCATCTCAGGTCGAGCTGTCCCGCCATGTCGCGGAACAGGGTGTCGACCGAAACGTGGCTGGGCTCGTCCATCTGGCGTGCGCCTAGCTGGACCAGGCCTCGAGCAGCGCGATCAGATCGGGGATCGTGGCCGCACCCAGCATCTGCGAGCGCATCGTCTCGTCGCCGAACAGCTGGGCCAGTTCGCCGAGGATCTGCAGGTGACGTTCGTTGGCATCCTTGGGCACCAGCAGGATGAAGCACAGCGCCACCGGCTGGCTGTCGGGGGCGTCGAATTCGAGCGGGGTCTTCAGGCGGTAGAACGCGCCGACGGCATCCTTCAGGCCCTTGATGCGGCCGTGCGGGATGGCGATGCCGTAGCCGAGCGCGGTCGAGCCGAGGCGCTCGCGCTCGAACAGACTGGTGAAGATGTCGGATGCCTTGAGCCCGTGGGTCCGGGCAAACAGGTCGGCGGCGTGCTCGAACAGTTTCTTCTTGCTGGTGAAGCTCTGATCCAGCAAGGTCGTGTCGGGGGTAATGAGGGGGGCGATCAGGTTCATGCCGGTTGCAGGGCCGGTTAGGAAGTCCGGCGCCCGCGGATTATACGCCCGGAGGCGATTTTCGGACCCCCGGGGAATGCCTTGTCGGTTTGGTCAGGCGGCGCCTTCCGTGGCCTGGCGCTTCAGTCCGCCGCTGCCCTGGTGGACGTCGCCGGTCTTTTCCTTGTGCTTGACGATCTGGCGATCCAGCTTGTCGGCCAGCAGGTCGATGGCGGCATACATGTTGCCGTCCTCGCTGTGGGCGTGGAAATCGTGGCCCTTGACGTGCAGCGTGGCCTCGACCTTGTGGACCAGTTTTTCCACTTGCATGATGACGCTCACGTTGATGACGTGGTCGAAATGGCGTTTGACGCGGTCGAGTTTCTCGGACACGTAGTCGCGAATGGCGGGGGTCACTTCCAGATGATGACCGGAAATCGTCAAATTCATAAAGCCTCCTGGGTCTGCTGATGAGAACTGAAAAACGGTCTTGATCCGAATTTCAGGAGCGATCTGTCGCGCTCGTTTTCATTGTGGGACGAAAGCCGCGCACATTCAAGCATGGCGCGGCATTTCGGGTTTTGCGCGGGAGAAGTCCTTTGCGATCAAAGGGCACGGCGCATGTTGGCGGGCGGGATCTGCAGCGATTCGCGATACTTGGCGACGGTGCGGCGCGCCACCACGATGCCCTGCTGGCCGAGCACTTCGGCGAGCTGGCCGTCGGACAGCGGCTTCTTGCTGCTCTCGGCGGCGATCAGCTGCTTGATCAGCGCGCGGATCGCGGTCGACGAGCAGGCGCCGCCGTTGTCGGTGGCGACGTGGCTGCCGAAGAAATACTTCAGTTCGTACAAACCGCGCGGCGTCATCATGTATTTCTGCGTGGTGACGCGCGAAATCGTCGATTCGTGCAGATCGACCGCGTCGGCGATCTCGCGCAGCACCAGCGGGCGCATCGCCACTTCGCCGTGCTCGAAGAAATGTTTCTGGCGATCGACGATGGCCTGCGAGACGCGCAGGATGGTGTCGAAGCGCTGCTGCACGTTCTTGATCAGCCAGCGCGCTTCCTGCAGCTGGCTGGCGAGCTGGCTGCCGCCGGATTCGCGGTGGCGCGCCAGGATGTCGGCGTAGACGCGGTTGACGCGCAGCTTCGGCATGGCGTCGGCGTTGAGGCTGGCGATCCACATGCCCTTGACCTTGCGCACGTAGACGTCGGGAATCACGTAATGGGTTTCGTCCGCGCTGAAGGCCGCCCCGGGGCGCGGGTTCAGTGACAGGATCAGGGTGCGCGCAGCGCGCAGCGTGGGGTCGTCGATGCCGAGCATCTTCTTCAGCTTGCCGACATCGCGTGCCGCGAGCAGGTCGAGGTAGTGCGTGGTGAGCCGTGTGGCGGCGTCGCGTGCCGGCGTGTCGGGCGGCAGGGCGCGCAGTTGCAGGGTCAGGCATTCCGCCAGGTTGCGCGCACCGACGCCGGTCGGGTCCATGTTCTGCAGGTGCTTGAGCGCGGTCTCGACTTCCTCGGGCTCGAGCTCCTCGATCTCGGCCTGCAGGCTGGCGGTGATGTCCGCCAGCGGCTGGGTGAGGAAGCCGGCGTCGTCAAGGTCGTCGATCAGCGCAGCGACCAGCGTGCGATCGCGCAGGGTCAGCGGGCTGACGATCAGCTGGTTGAGCAGGTGCTCGCGCAGGGTTGCGCCCGACACCGAGCCCTGTGCGTAGTCGCTGTCTTCGTCGTCGTCGCTGCCGGCGCTGCTGTAGTCGTTCCAGTCGGCATCGTCCAGCGCAGTGGCGGGCTCGCTCTCGGACGGCTCGGACTGCGGGGTTTCCGTGCTCTGCGCTTCGGCCTCGGCGGTGTGGGCGGGCGCTTCGGCCGTGGCGTAGCTCGCCTCGTCCTCGTCCTCGCGCTCCAGCAGCGGGTTGTCTTGCAGCATCTGCTCCAGTTCCTGGTTCAGTTCCAGCGTCGACAGCTGCAGCAGCCGGATCGACTGTTGCAGTTGGGGCGTCAGGGTGAGGTGCTGACCGAGCTTGAGTTGCAGACTGTGCTTCATGGAACTTGACTACGGCAAAAAGCATGCCGACTTGAGACGAATGTACTGCGTTTAAGTTGCAGGGGCTACCAGAAATTACAGGCGGAAATTTTCGCCCAGGTAAACCTTGCGGGCGTTGTCGTCCTGGATGATGAGGTCGGGCGTGCCGGCAATCAGCACGCGGCCTTCGTTGATGATGTAGGCGCGGTCGCAGATGCCGAGGGTCTCGCGCACGTTGTGGTCGGTGATCAGCACGCCGATGTCGCGCTCGATCAGGAAATGCACCAGTTTCTGGATGTCGAGCACCGCGATGGGATCGACCCCGGCGAACGGTTCGTCGAGCAGGATGAAACGCGGATTGATCGCGAGGGCGCGCGCGATCTCGACGCGGCGACGCTCGCCGCCCGACAGACTCACTGCGGCAGCCTCGCGCAGGTGGGCGATGTGCAGATCCTCGAGCAGATTGTCGAGGTGTTCGTCCAGTTCGTCAGCGCTGTAGGACTTGAGCTCGAGGATGGCGCGGATGTTCTCCTCCACCGTCATCTTGCGGAAGATCGACGGCTCCTGCGGCAGGTACGAGAGACCCAGGCGCGCGCGCTGGTGGATCGCCATGTGGGTGAGGTCGTGCGTGTCCAGGTGCACGCTGCCGCCGTCCGCCGCGACGAGGCCGACGACCATGTAGAAGCAGGTGGTCTTGCCGGCACCGTTGGGGCCGAGCAGGCCGACCACCTCGCCGCTCCCGACCTCGAACGAGACGTCGTGGACGACGGTGCGCTTGCCGTAGGTTTTCTTCAGGTTCCGGGCGACGATCTGGCTCATGGTTTGGCGGCAGGCTGGTCGGCACGGGGCTTCGGGCGGATGACGGCACGCACGCGGCCGCTAGGGGTCATGGCGCCGGGCTGGCCGACGACCTTGTAGAACTCGGTGTTGGCGTTGTACGAAATCTGCGCGCCGCGCAGTTCGTCGACGCCGCGGCGCAGGCGTGCCTGGCCGATCAGCTCGAGCTGGCTCGAGACGCTGTCGTATTCGATGCGGTCGGCGAAGCCCTCGATGAATTCCTCGCGGCCGTCGAGTTTCTGGCGGAAGGCCACCGGCCGGCCGCTGGCGCTGATCCTGTCGAGACCTGCAGCGTTCTGCGTGACCTGCACGCGGTCGGCGCGCAGCATCAGGGTGCCCTGGCTGAGGATGACGTTGCCCTGGTAGACGCTGACCTTGCTGATGTCGTCGAGGGTGACCGTGTCGGCCTCGAGATTGACCGGTTTGTCGCGGTCGGCTTTCTCCGCATGGGCAGACGGAGAAAGCAGGATCATGCCCAGGAGGGCAGCCAGGAGCGGGTGGGTGATTTGCATGGGGATTATTTCCTTCCCGAAATATAACGGGCCTGCACCCGTCCTGTCAGCTTGATCACGCGCTGCTTCGCGTTGTATTCCATGGCGCCGGCGCGCAGGTTCAGGGTCGCGTCGCGGACGTCGACTGCGCCTGGTGCCCGCAGCAGGTCGCGATCGGGAAACACCAGCAGGCGGGCTGTACTCAGGGTCATGGCCGACTGTCCGGGGCGTGCGGCGCGCACGACGCTGACGTTGTCGCGCAGGTCGACTTCGCTGCCGTCGGACGAAACCGTCGCCTGTCGGGCGACCGCGCTGACCTCGCCGGCCTGGGGGTCGAGGTGGACGAAGCGCGGTGACTCCATCTCGGTCTGCTTGCTGTCGGTGTAATGCTTGAGCCGCTTCGCCGACAGCCGGTATTGCGGGCGCCCGGTAGGATCGGTGCGCATCGCCTCGAAGTTTTCCATGATGCCTTCCGGATCGGCTCTTGTGGCCGCGGTGCCGCTGGGTGCCACCTGTACCGAGCGTTCGATCCAGAAACTGAGCGCGGCCAGCACCAGCAGGATGGCCAGCGGCAACCACAGCGAACCCCGGCTGATCATGCGTTTCCCGGACGGGTGGGATGGAGTGCGGGCCGCGCGTGCACGGTCATTTCAGGTAGGGGGCCAGCGCGGCGTCCAGCGTCCCCTGTGCGCGCATCAGGAACTCGCAGGCTTCGCGCACGGCACCGCGGCCACCGTCGCGGGTGGTGGTGTAGTGGCTGTAGGCCTTCACCAGTTCGGGGGCAGCGGGCACGGTGATCGCCAGGCCGGCGCGCCGCATCACCGGCAGGTCGACCACGTCGTCGCCCATGTAGGCAGTGTCCTTGCAGGCGATGGCAAGGTCGCGGCACAACGCTTCGTAGACCGCCAGCTTGTCGTGCGCGCCCTGATGGACGATTTCGATGCCGAGATTCTTCGCGCGGTGTTCCACCACGCGCGACTTGCGGCCGGTGATGATGGCGAGCTCCACGCCGCTGCCCTTCAGCATCTTCAGACCGTGGCCGTCGAGCGAATTGAAGCCCTTGTATTCCTGGCCGTCGTCGGCGAGGAAAAGGGTGCCGTCGGTCATGATGCCGTCGACGTCGAAGGCGATCAGCTTGATTTTCCGGGCGCGCGCGATGAGGTCGGCCGTCATCACACCACCCCGGCTTTCAGAAGATCGTGCATGTTGAGCGCGCCGACCAGGACGTTGTCGGCGTCGACCACCAGGAGGCCATTGATTTTCAGGGTGTCCATTTTTTCCACTGCCGCGACGGCGAGTTCGTCCGCGCGGATCGTTTTCGGGTTCGGGGTCATGAGCTCGGCAATCTTCGCCTGCTGCAGATCGAGCGGACGCTCGAGCGCGCGGCGCAGGTCGCCGTCGGTGAACAGGCCGGCCACGCGGCCGGAAGCGTCGACTACGGCGGTCATGCCGAGGCCCTTTTGCGTCATCTCGAACAGCGCGGCCTTGAGCGTGGCGTCGAGGCCGACCTTGGGCAGCGCCTCGCCGCTGTGCATGACGTCGCGCACGTGGATGAGCAGGCGGCGCCCGAGGCTGCCGCCGGGGTGGGTGCGGGCGAAGTCGTCGGCCGAGAAGCCGCGCGCGTCGAGCAGCGCCACCGCGAGCGCGTCGCCCAGCGCGAGTGCGGCGGTGGTGCTGGCGGTGGGCGCGAGGTTGAGCGGGCAGGCTTCCTTGTCGACGCCGGCATTCAGGTGCACGTCGGCTTCGCGCGCCATGGTCGAGGCAGGATTGCCGGTCATCGCGACGAGCTTGGCGCCGCGCCGCTTGATGAGCGGCACGATGCTGACGATTTCGCTGCTCTCGCCCGAGTTCGACAGCGCCAGCACCACGTCGTCGTGAGTGATCATGCCGAGGTCGCCGTGGCTGGCCTCGCCCGGGTGCATGAAGAAGGCCGGGGTGCCGGTGGAGGCGAGTGTGGCGGCGATCTTGCTGCCGACGTGTCCCGATTTGCCCATGCCGGTCACCACCACGCGGCCGCGGCAGGCGAGCATCAGTTGCACTGCTTCGGCGAATCCGTGGTCGAGTCGGGTCGACATCGTGCGCAGGGCGTCGGCTTCGATGTCGAGCACCTGGCGCGCCAGCGCAAGCAAATGTTCGGGAGGGGTGGGTTGGGGACGCATGGTCGGCAAGTATACTAAAGCCTGCTTTTCCCTCCCCGTTTTCCTTGATGCATACCAGCCTCCCGCTCGTCCTGATCCTGCTTGCGGTGGCCGTGCTGGTGGCGGCAGCCGCGCGTGCCTTGCGCCTGCCGACCATGCTTGGCTACCTCGTCACCGGTATCGCCATCGGCCCCTTCGCACTCGGGTGGATTCCGGACAGCGAGGATGCACGCTACCTCGCCGAATTCGGCGTGGTGTTCCTGATGTTCTCGATCGGGCTGGAATTCAGCCTGCCGCGCCTGATGACGATGCGCATGACGGTGTTCGGTTTCGGTGGCGCGCAGGTGGTTCTGACCATCGCACTCACCGCGCTGACCGCCTGGCTGCTCGACCTGCCGCTGCTGGCGGCGCTGGCACTGGGCGGCATCATGTCGATGTCGTCGACCGCCATCGTGTCGAAGATGCTGGCGGAACGGCTCGAGATCCAGACGCCCCACGGGCGCCAGATCTTCGGCGCGCTGCTGTTCCAGGATCTTGCGGTGGTGCCGCTGCTGATCCTGATCCCGGCATTCGCCAAAGAATCCGACGCCATGGCGGTCACCCTCGGCATCGCCGTGCTGAAGGCGGTGGTCGTGCTCGGTTTCCTGCTGTTCGTTGGCCAGCGCATCATGCGGCCTTGGTTCCAGTGGGTCGCGGGGCACAAATCGCCCGAGCTGTTCACGCTGAACCTGCTGCTGTTCACGCTCGGGCTGGCTTTCCTCACCGAAAGCGCCGGCCTGTCGCTGGCGCTCGGTGCCTTTCTCGCCGGCATGCTGGTGTCGGAGACCGAATACCGCTACCAGGTGGAAGACGACATCAAGCCCTTCCGCGACGTGCTGCTGGGCCTGTTCTTCGTCACCATCGGCATGCGCCTCGACCTGATGCAGGTGATGCTGAACTGGGGCGACGTGCTGCTGCTGGTGGCGGCGATCATCGTCGGCAAGGGGGCGCTGGTCGCCGGCCTGGCGATGGCTTTCGGCAGCGCCAGGCCCACCGCCGTGCGCACTGCGCTCGGGCTGGCGCAGGCGGGCGAATTCGGTTTCGTGCTGCTGGCGCAGGCGGCCGACCTCAAGCTGCTCGGCGCCGAGATTTCGCAGCCGGTGCTGGCGGCGATGGTGGTGTCGATGCTGATCGCGCCGCTGCTGATCAACCGCATGGATGCGCTGACGCGGCTGATTGCCGGCAGCGAATGGGCCGGGCGTGCCAAGGAAGTGCACGACATCGCGGTCAAGACCTTCGGCAAGACCCGGCACGTGATCGTTTGCGGCTACGGCCGCAGCGGGCAGAACCTGGCGCGTCTGCTGGAAGCCGAGGGCATCAGCTTCGTCGCGCTCGATTCCGACCCCGAGCGCATTCGCGCCGTGGCGGCTTCAGGCGTGTCGGTGGTCTACGGCGACGCCAGCCGGCGCGAGGTGCTGGTCGCGGCCGGTCTCAGCCGGGCGCAGGCGGTGGTGGTGACTTACTCCGACGTGCATTCGAGCATGGCCATCCTGCGCCACGTGCGCGAGCTCAAGCCGGAGTTGCCGGTGGTGGTGCGCACCATCGACGACACCCACATCGACGCGCTGAAGGCGGCGGGGGCGGCCGAGGTCGTGTCCGAGGTGATGGAGGGCTCTCTGATGCTGGCGTCGCACGCGCTGATGCTGCTGGGCGTGCCGCTGAGCCAGGTGCTGAAGCGCATCCGCGACGTGCGTGAGACGCGCTACGCGCTGATGCGCGGTTTCTTCCGCGGCGCCAGCGACGCCGATGACGAACTGGACCAGCAGACCCAGCCGCGCCTCAATACCGTGCTGGTTACGCAGGGCGCAGCCGCGGCGGGGCATACGCTGGACGAGCTGGCGCTGGATGAATTGCTGGTCGAGGTGGTGGCGATTCGCCGCCAGGGCATCAAGGGGGTGGATCCCCAGCCCGACACCCGCATCGAGGCGGGTGATGTGCTGGTGCTGCGCGGCGCCGCCGATGGACTGGCGGCGGCGGAGTTCAGGGTGTTGCAGGGGTAAGGACAATAAAAAAACCCGCCGAGGCGGGCTTGGTGAGCAGGGCGGATCAGACCCCCATGCAAACCGTGTATTGGGTCGCGTCATCCAGTGTTGCGGTATCGGTTGCCGCGCCGCCGGTCGTGCCAGCCTGCATGGCTCCTGCGTCGGTGTCGCCGTCATCCAGCTGGGTGTCCAGTTGCTTGGCGAATTTTCCGGTGATCCCGTCCGAGCAGATGAACCAGGTGCCGCTGTTCATGGTGGTGAACGGTTTTCCGCTCTGGATGCCGACGCGTCCCCCTACGGCATTCAGTTGCGGGTAATCGGCCGCGCCCACAGTGGTGGACCCGGGGGCCAGCCCGGCCAGTCGGACATGCTGCCAGAACAGGTAGGACTCGTCGGTGGCGGTGACGCTGTTCCAGCTGCCGTCG
This sequence comes from Pseudomonadota bacterium, assembly GCA_041639215.1. Taxonomy (GTDB): domain Bacteria; phylum Pseudomonadota; class Gammaproteobacteria; order Burkholderiales; family Thiobacillaceae; genus Thiobacillus. Next base: position 97,631 of record JBEQCP010000002.1, read on the forward strand.
ATGATGCCGTCGCCGCGCTTGGTGGCGGCACCCGGGGTGGAGGCATTGTCTGCACCCGTTACGTGGGTACTGGCGGCCGAATCGTCGCCGGGCAGCGCCCTGAATTTGTCCTGGTAGCCATAAATGAACACCGGGATGTTGCGGAAATCGGCAGCGAGGTTCTTCACCCGTGCGCTGTTGATCAGTTCCTGCCCCTTCAGGATGCCGCCGAGCAGCAGACCGATGATGACCAGAACGATGGCGATCTCGATCAGGGTGAAGCCCGACTGGCGTCGCGGGAGGTGAGGGTGAGGCATGGTGGAACTCTCCGGTTGTTATTGCCTGTTCGGCATTTTGCAAAATGCGTGCCAGGCTGTGCTTGTGTCTAGTTCATTGAATATAAATGTAAATGGCGCTGTAAAGCCGTTTCGGGATGCCTGGTTTTGATGAAATTACGACGCCGCCGCTAGATTTCCGTCATCTCCGCGGCCGGGGCGCTCCATTTCCCGCGGGAATTGCCGATAGCCATGGCATGCTGAACATCCTTGAATACCCTCTTCACTGCTCATGACGGAACATTCCGCACCTGCGCCGATGGCCTGGCTGACGTCGCTCGCTACCTTGTTCACCCGCGTGGCACCCGGACGCTGGCTGGGATTGATGCTGCTGTCGCTGCATGCGGCCGTGGTGTTCGACGCCGATGCGGCGGTGACCCGGGCCTTTCTGCTGGCGCATTACGGCCTGTTCCTGCTGTGGCAGCCGCTGGTGCGCAGCGAGGCGCGCATCGAACCGCGGCTGGCGCTGCCGGTGTTCGCGATGGCGGCGCTGCTGGTGCTGGTCGACAGCACCTGGGTGATGGCGCTGTGGCTGGCGATCCTGGCGGGTCTGGTGGGTGCGGTGGCGGCGTCGCAGAATGCGCGCAGCCAGCATCTGGCCTACCTGCTCGCGCTGGGCTATCTGCTGGCGCTGCTGCTGGCGTGGGTGCTGCCGCAGAGTCTGGGCGAGACCTCGCTGCCCGACGAACTGCGGGCGGCGGTGCGCTACGGCCTGCCGCTGCTGCCGCTGGTGATCCTGTTCCTGCCGGCCGGGCGGGAGCGCAGCGCGTCGTCGACGCTCGATTTCATCTACGGCCTGATGCTGTCGCTGCTCGTCATGGTGTTGGCGCTGGGCGCGTTCGCCGTGGTCGCGATCGCCAAGGTGAGCTACGCCTGGGCGCTGGTGCAGACGCTGCTGGGGATGGCGGCGCTGCTGCTGGCACTGTCGTGGCTGTGGAATCCGCGCGCCGGCTTCGCCGGCCTGGGGCAGGTGACCTCGCGCTATCTGCTGTCGGTGGGGCTGCCGTTCGAGGGCTGGGCGCAGCGGCTGGCGACGCTGGCCGAGCGCGAGCGCGATCCCGAATCCTTCGTCCGCGATGCGCTCGCCCGGCTCGACGAGCTGAGCTGGATCCGCGGCGGCCACTGGCAGGCGGCGCGCGGCGAGGGCAGTTTCGGCGAGCCGGCGGCACACCGTGTCGACCACGCGTTTCATGGCCTGTCGCTGACCTGGTACTCGGCGCGGCCGCTGACGCCGGCGCTGGCGTTGCATGTGCGGCTGCTGTCGCAGCTGCTGGGCTACTTCTACGCGGCCAAGGTGCGTGAGCAGACGCTGCGCGAGCAGGCCTACAGCCAGGCGATCCACGACACCGGCGCGCGTCTGACGCATGACGTGAAGAACATTCTGCAGTCGCTGAAGACCCTGCTCGCCGCGGCCGACACCTCGACGCCGGAAGACAGCGAGCGCCTGCTGGCGCTGATGAAGCGGCAGCTGCCGCAACTGGCGGCGCGCCTGTCGCAGACGGTGGACAAACTGAAGCAGCCGGCCGAGATGGATGTCGCGCACGTTCCCGCACAGGCGTGGTGGGCGGCGCTGCAGACGCGCTACGAGCACGACGACGTGCAGTTCTTCGCCGAGGCGCTCGACGACACGCCGCTGCCGCAGGATCTGTTCGACAGCGTGGCCGACAACCTGCTGACCAACGCGCTGCGCAAGCGTCAGGCCGAGCCCGGCGTGGCGGTGGCGGTGCGCCTGGAACTGCAGCCGCTGGTGAATTTGATGGTGACCGACAGCGGCGCGCCCGCGCCCGAGCACGTGGCGCGCAACCTGTTCCTCAGCCCGGTGGCGTCGGATTTCGGATTGGGCGTGGGCTTGTACCAGGCGGCGCGGCAGGCGGCGCGCACAGGCTATCGGCTGGAACTGCCGGACAACCAGGCGGGGCGGGTGGCATTCCGCCTGCAGGCTACGGACAACCGCCCGCAGGACATACCCGGTTGATCAGGACGCTGAACGGCAGCCATACGGTCAGGTCGTCGAATTCGCCCGCGGCATCGCCCGGTTTGGAAGGGATGCGGCTGACGTAACGATGGTCGGCGTCGAGGTTCTCGATTTCGTTGGCGCTGGTGGGCAGGGCCAGCGTATTGCCGTTGATGTTGCGTGCGCCCCAGCCGTTGGGGCCATGCGATACGACGACGACCGGCACGTTGGCGGCCACGTCCACCGTCGGACAGTTGGCCAGGGAACAGACATGGTTCCACGTTGACGTGGGCGCCGCTTCGCTGCCGTCAAAAAAACCATTGTTGCTGTTGGTCAGGTCTTCATGGGTTGCGTAGCGCAGGCGGTTTCCCCACGCGTCCTGCGATCCGGTGCCGAGGGTGACCCACGGCAGCCAGCCGGCGCGTTGTGGGCAGTCGCCGGCGGCGTCGCGCGCTTCCTCGATGCCGTCGCCGTTGGCGTCAGGACAGGGCAGGAAGGGGCGTGGCGGCGTGCCCGGATCGGCATCGTGATCGACGGCGTGCGTCATCGCATAACCGAGGATCGCTTCGCGCGCTTCTTCCAGGGTCTTCTTGGTTTCCGCAATGCGTCGTGCCTGGATCTGTGCCGACAGCGGCACGCTCAATCCGCCGATCAGGATGGTGACGATGACCAGCACGATAGCCAGTTCGATCAGGGTAAAACCGCGTTGGGAACTCATGGTGCGGATTCCTTCTCGCCGGGGGCGGACGGCGTGGGCGGGAGCGGGCGCAATACCTGATAGGGTTCGTACACCTTGCCGTCGGCACGGACCTGTCCCGGCTTCAGCCCTGATACGGCCGCGCCGTCGAGTTGCGGCCTGCCGTCGACCCAGCGGGTGGTCTTGCCGTCGGAGCGGATGACGACGCCGTCGTAACGCAGCGGTGCCGCGGAGCCGTCGGCCGCGGCCTGCGCGCCCGCGACGCTCCGGGTCGAGGCGCGCGCGCGCGCGGCTTCGAGCTGGGCGCGCTGCACCGGGCTGAAGAACAGGCGACCCGGGTCGGGCGTTTCCGCCCGGGCCGGGGCGATGCCGCCCGCCGCCAGCACGCATGCGTACACAGCCACGGCGAGTCGCCGGGCGCGTGCAAGCAGCCGACAGCCAGCGGGGAATGTGTCGCGCATCATGTCTTGCCCTCGCTCGCCGGCGCCACGGTAAACCACAGCAGTTCACATTCCGCCAGCAGCTGCGGGCGGTTGACGGCTTCGAACCGGGCGCTGTCGAGCCGGGTCAAGCGGCATTCCCGGACGCGCACGACGCCCGGGGCACGTGCCTTGAGCGCGGCGAGATAGCGGGCGAGATCGGTTTCCACCAGCAGCGGCAGGGCGAGCGTCATGTTCGTCTGTCCCAGCGGCAGTCCCCGGGCGAGCGCAGGCTGCGCGGGCGTACGCGGGGTCAGGCGGTAGTCGAGGCCGTAGAGACCGAGCTCGCGATTGGCCAGCTGGGCTGCCTCGATCCAGGCCAGCCGGTCTTCCGCACCGACGAAGCCGCGTGCAGCGAGTGCCTGGTAGGCGGACAGGTGGGTGGCGATGAGCTGCTGCTGCTGGCGGCTGCGGTCGAGCTGCTGGCGCGCGCGGTTGACGGCGGCTTGCTGTTCCTGCACGCCGGCCTCGGCCTCGGCGGCCTGATTGCGACCCCACAGGATACCCGCGCCGGCGAGCAGCACGACGGCCAGCACCAGCAGCAGCGGCAGCTTGAGCACGGCGAACGGCGGATGCGTCATGGCCGGCCCTCGCGGTAATGCACGCCGAGACTGAAGCGTGCGACTGGCGTACTGGCCGCATCGGCGCCGAGCGTCTTGCCGGAGAGGGTGCTGGCGGAATCGGCATTCACCGGGCTGCTGCGCAGCGTCACGTCGACGACGGCCGGCGTGGACCGCAGTGTCTGCATGAATTGATCGATGCGCTGCATGGCGGCGCGGTAGTTGCCGTCGAATGGCGTCAGCGCGGCGTCGAGCGTGATGCGCGCTTCGCCGGCAGGTGTCAGCGGATCGTCGCTCCAGCTCAGTCCATCAAGGACGATATCGGGCGTGCCCAGCAGGGCCTGGCCGATCGTTGCCAGGAGCGGGCCGGGCGCGGGTTGGCCACCCTCGAGCTGGCGCGCGAGGGCGACGGTCTGCGCCAGTTGTTCCGGTGCCGCGACCTGTGGCGGAAAGGTCCGTGCTATGGCCTGGTAGCGGGCATCGAGTTGCCGATGCTGGCGCGCCAGGTCGTCGGCACGTCCGGTCAGCTCCTGGGCTTGCAGCCAGTAGGCAGACGTCAGGCCGGCACCGAGCAGTGCGACGGCGGCAGCCGTTGCGTGCAGGCCGCGGCGCCAGCGGAATTCGGTGTGGTGCTGCAGCAGTTCGGGCGGTGCCAGGTTGAGCAGCAGGGGTTCATCCGCGATCGCCGCCAGCGGAACCACTTCCGGCGTGGCGGCGAGGAAATCGTCCGGGATGCGCAATGCGCGCGCCAGGTCGGGCATGTCGACCAGGCGCGTGTTGAAGGCCGGATCGGCATTGAGCGGTGCCTGCGCGCTGTCGAGCTGGCCGCTGGGGTCGAGCAGCAGCACCTGCAGGCGCGCCTCGCGCGGCAGGATGCGCTGCCCGGTCAGATACAACTGCGTCTTTGCGATCTCGTCGGCCGCGTTGTCGGGCAGTTGCGTCGGCGTGTCGCCGCCGATCAGGCGCGAGAAGCGCAGCAGCCCGTTCTGGTAGTAGGACAGGCGCAGGCCGTTGTGGAGGCGGCATGCCAGCAGCACGTGCGCCGACTGCTCCCGCAGTTTGTCGAGCAGATGCTGGTAGGCCAGGGCCAGCGGCACGACACCCGCCAGGGGCACGCGCTCGCGCTGCAATACCGCCAGCCACGGCGTCAGCCAGTCGGCATCCGGCAGGGCTGCCAGCAGATAGCGATCGTCGCGCCGGCCGGTCGTTTCGCGAACCTGGCGCCAGGCACCGGTGAAGCGCGCGTTGCGGAATACCTGTTTGAGTTTGCGCCCCAGCAGTTCGTCGCGTGCACGCCCCTGCACATGCGGCAGAATTTCACTGCGGTAGTCCTCGTCCACGGAATCGGCCACCAGCAGTGTCGGCAGTCGGGAATGCCGGATCACGACCTGGCGGAATGCGGACAGCCCGTCGGGCGTGGCCGGGAACTCACCCAGCCAGTGCATGTGTCCGGGGCGCCAGTCGAGCGCGCCGATCTGGCGCGGCGTGGCAAGCAGGATGAGGCGATGATCGAACATCACAGCGGCAGGTTCCCGATGAGGTCGTAGATCGGCAGCAGCACCGATACCAGGATGCCGCCGAGCAGCAGGCCGAGGATGGCGGTGAGCAGCGGCTCCAGGATCCGCAGTCCGTTCTCGATCGAGTCGAGCACTTCACGGTTGTAGAAGAACGTCACGTTGTCGAGCGCCTCGTCGAGTGCGCCGGTGGTCTCGCCCACGCGCAGCATGCGGATCACCAGCGGCGGGAACAGCGCCAGCGACTGGAAGCTCTCGGACAGACCGCGGCCGTCGGCGATCTGCTGCGCGGCGCGGCGGATGCCGATGGCGATCACCCGGTTGCCGGCGATCATCTCGCAGGCGCGCAATGCGTCGAGCACGGTGACGCCGGAGCGGTACATCATCGCCAGCGTGTTGGTGAAGCGCGAGAGCACGATCTTCTGCACGATCGGCCCGAGGATCGGCAACTGCAGCTGGGTACGGTCCCACCACTCGCGTCCCGCCTCGCTTTTCTTCACCCACAGCGGCACCCCGACCCCCAGCGCAAGCAGTACCACCACGCCGACCAGCCAGTATGACCGCACCGCGCCGGAGATGGCCATCAGGATCAGCGTCGGCAAGGGCAGGGGCACGCCCATGGTCTCGACCAGGGTGAGCACCTGCGGCACCAGGTACACCAGCAGGAACAGGATGGCCGCGCCAACCACGGCGAGCACCAGCGCGGGGTAGATCATCAACCGCTTGGCCTTGGCGGCGACTTCTTCCTGCCACTTGAGCGAATCGGCCAGGCGTTCGAACACCGTGTCCAGCAGGCCGGTCTGTTCGCCCGCCTTGATGCTGTGCACGAACACGGCGCCGAACACGGCAGGGTGCGCGGCCAGCGCCTGCGACAGCACCTTGCCGCCTTCCAGGTCTTCCAGCAGCGCGGTCAGCACGTCGCGGAAGCCGCGCTTCTCCATGCTGTCGCGCAGGTCGCGCAGGCCCTCGAGCAACGGAATGCCGGCGCGAGTGATGTAGCGCATGTGGATGCAGAAGGTCACCAGGTCGCGCCGTGTCACCCGCTCGCGGCCCTGCGGTGCGTATTGCCGCGACAGCTCGGACAGCGTGACGAGGTCGAGTCCCATGCGCTTCAGGCGCAGTTCGAGGTCGACGTCGTTGACCGCCGACAGCGTGCCGCGCACGGTGCGGCCGGTCTGGTCGATGGCGCGGTAGTCGAAGAAGGGCATGGTTCAGCCGGGCCTCAAGCTCACACTCGTGCCGTCAGGTCGACCACCCGCGCTACTTCCGCCAGCGAGGTCACGCCGCCGAGCACACGCTTGATGCCGTCTTCCGCCAGCGGGTGGTAGCCGTGCTCGAAAGCGGCGCGGCGGATTTCGTGAAGCGGTGCCTTGTTGGCGACCAGCTCGTCCAGGGTGGGGTCCATGCGCAAGAGTTCGATCAGGGCCAGCCGGCCCCGGTAGCCCTTGTGGCTGCATGCCGGACAGCCGACGGGGCGATAGATTTGCGGCGGGTGTTCGGGATCGGTGCCGAGGATGCGCGCCTCGTCCTCGTCCGGCGCGTAGGCTTCCTTGCAGTGCGGGCACAGCTTGCGCACCAGGCGCTGGGCAATGACGCCGATGATGTTGCCCGACAGGATGCCGGGCTGGATGCCGATGTCCATCAGGCGCGGGAACACGCCCAGCGCCGAGTTGGTGTGCAAGGTGGTGAACACCTGGTGGCCGGTCATGGCGGCGCGGAACGCCATCTCGGCGGTGTCCTTGTCGCGGATTTCGCCGACCAGGATGATGTCCGGATCCTGCCGCATGATGGAGCGGATGCCGTTGGCGAAGTCGAGCTTGAGCGTTTCGTTGACCGAGCTCTGGCGCATCAGCGTGACCGGGTATTCGACCGGGTCCTCCAGCGTCATGATGTTGACGGTCTCGTTGTTCAGATGCGACAGCATCGAGTACAGCGTGGTCGTCTTGCCCGAGCCAGTCGGCCCGGTGACGACCAGGATGCCTTCGGGGCGCGCCATCATCAGTTGCAGTTCGCGCAGGGCGTCGGTGGTGAAGCCCATCTGCTCCAGCGGCATGATGGATTTCTCGCGGTCGAGGATGCGCAGCACCAGATTCTCGCCGTGGATGCCGGGCTGGCTCGATACGCGGAAATCGATCGGGCGGCCGTTCAGCGTCAGCGACATGCGGCCGTCCTGCGGCGCGCGGGTCTCCGCGATGTTCATCCCCGACAGCACCTTCAGCCGTACCAGGATGCCCGGCCAATAGGTCTTGTGCAGGCTGCGGATCTGTTCCAGCACGCCGTCCACCCGATAGCGGATGCGCAGGAAGGCGTGCTCGGGCTCGAAATGGATGTCGGACGATTCGCGTTTCACCGCGTCGGTGAGCAGCGCGCCAACCAGGCGCACCACCGGCTGGGTGTATTCCTCGGTCTCGGGGTTGAGGCTGGCGTAGTCGACTTCGCCGGTTTCGATCTCGCGCAGGATGCCGTCGAGCGAGAGATCGAAGCCGTAGAACTTGTCGATGCATTCGAGCAGTTGCGCTTCGGCCGCCAGCAGGGTGTCGATCTCGAGCTGGCCGCCGAGCGCGGCCTTCAGCTGGTCGAGCGCGACCACGTTGAACATGTCGGTGGTGGCGAGCGTCAGCACGTTGCGTGCGGCGTCGTGCGCGATCGGCAGCAGATGATGGCGGCGCGCGAAATCCTCGGGCACCAGGTGCAGCGCCTCGGGGTCGGCCACCACCTGGCTGAGGTCGACCCCCTGGCTGCCGAGCGCGTTGGCGAGCTGGTCGCGCAGCACCGCCTCGGTGATGAAGCCAAGTGCAACCAGCTGGCGGCCGATCGGCAGGCCGGTGGTCTTCTGTTCCTTGAGGCCGATGCGCAACTGGTCGAGGGTGATCAGGCCCTGCGAGACCAGGGTTTCGCCCATGCGGAGTTTCTTGCGTCTTTCCATGGCGGGCTTAGCGGGCCGATTTCAGTTGCAGCGCACGGGCTTCGGCCTGGGCGCGGTCGAAGCGGTGCGCGCCGCCGAGCGCGAGTGCTTTTTCGTAATACGTCAGCGCGGCCGGGTATTGCTGCAACTGGTCGAGGCTGACGGCGAGGTTGTAGGCATAGTCGGCATTGCCGGGCGCACCGCGATACGCCTCGAAATAGGCGGCCTGGGCGTCGTTCCAGCGCGCCTGTTCGGCGTAGAGGTTGCCGAGCGTCTGGTAGAGATGCGGGCTCGGCTCGCGCTCGATCAGCCCTTTCAGGCGGCTTTCCGCCGCGGTGCTGTCGGTCGTGCCGAGGAGGTCGAGCAGTGCGCCCTGCGCCGTGGCGTTGCGCGGATCGAGGTCGAGCACCTCGCGGTACAGGCGCTGCGCGTCGACTTCGCGATTCTGCACGCTGGCGATCGCGGCCAACCCCAGCAGCGCGTCGACGCTGCGCCCGCGGGCGGCGGCCTGGGTGTAGAGGCGCTGGGCCTCGGCAAGCGCGCCGCGCTGGTATGCCGCGTAGGCCTGGGCGAGCAGGCCGCCTTGCAGGTCGGCCTGGAAGCGGGGCGGCATCGATGCCGCGGGTGCGCTGCGCGCGGCGGCGGGAGGGGATTCACGGTGCGGGGCCGGCTCGGCGGGGACGGCGTCCGTCATGGCGACGCGCGCGGTGGCTGGCGGTTCGATAACGGGGAGCGCGACTGCAGGCTCGGCAGCGGGCACCGGCTCGGCCGACGGGGCCGGCATGGCCGGCATGGCCGGCAGAACGGCCGGGGACGCATTCGCCAGCGCGGGCGGAGCGGCGGGCGGTTGCAGCGCGAAGTACAGATACACCCCGTAGCCCAGGCCGATCAGGGTGGCCAGCAGCGCGGTGAGCGGTACCAGCGACAGGCGAGGCCAGCGAAACGGTGCCGCGTGCGGCTCGGGCGTGAGGCCGCTGCTGCCGAACAGCAGGCCGGGCGGTTCGACCCATTCGCGCGCTTTCGCCGTGCCCGGCAGAGCGGGTTCCAGTTCGAGGTCGCCCTCGATCCGGCTTCCCCCGGCGGACTTGTCGGCGTTCGCGGATTCGGCCTGTTTCAGTGCCTTGAGCAGCAGGCTCACCGCAGGCTCCGTGGATCGGCCGTGGTCACTGCGCGCTCCGTGCGGTCGGTAGCAGGCGCTGGAACTGGCGCAATTCGTCGCTTTCCAGCGTGGGGTTGGAGACCACGATGGGGCGCAGGAAGATCACCAGCTCGGTCTGGCTGTTGATGCGCTCGTGCTGGCCGAACACGGCGCCCACGCCTTCCGGGCGAGACAGGCCGGGCAGGCCGTCGCGCGCGTTGTTGGTGTCGTCCTGGATCAGGCCGCCGAGGATCACGGTCTGGCCGCTGCGCACCTGCAGCATCGATTCCATCTCGCGCACCTGGATGACTGGAATGCTGTTGGTGATGTCGAGGTTGTTCTTCTTGAGTTCCGGGTTGGGGTCCTCGACCGCGCCGACCTGACGCGAGATGGTGGGGCGCACGGTCAGCGAGACCATGCCGTTCTCGTTGATCTGCGGCAGCACTGTCATCACCACGCCGACCGGGACCGTATGCGGCGTCGAGGTGAAGGTGGTGGTCTGGGCGACGTTGGCGGCGGTGGTGGTGTCGGCGGTGATGGTGAAATACACCAGATTGTTGACGACCTTGAGCAGCGCGGTCTGGTTGTTCAGCGCCATCAGCTTGGGGCTCGACAGCACGCGGGTCTTGCCGAAGGATTCCAGCAGGTCGATCGCGGCCTTGAACCCATTGCTGCCGTTGTATTTCGCCTGGATGAAGGGGGCCAGGTTATCAGCCAAGGCGTTGGATTTGCTGCCGAGCGTGCCCCCTAATGCACTGATTTCCCACCCGACGGCACCTTGCAGCGTTTTCGACCAGTCGATGCCGGCGCGGTACTGGTCCTTGAGGTTGACCTCGACGATGGTTGCCTCGATCAGCACCTGGCGCTGCGCCGACTGCATCACGTGGTCGAGATATTGCTGCACCAGTTCCTGCTGCCGCGCCGTGCCCAGCACGCTGACGGTGCCGGCGACCGGGTTGACCGCGACGTCGTACTTGGCGTCGATGCCGGGCTGACTGGCGAAGGCGGCGGTGAACAGATTGGCGGCGCCGGCGCCGGCCTTGCTGGCCGCCTCGGCCTGCGACACGCGCTCGGCGCGGGCGGCCTTCTCGGCGTCGAGACGGGCTGCACGCTCTTCGCTGCTCTGCGTGACGGCACGGGTGCCGGCGAGGATGGTGCGGATGTTGTCGGCCAGCACGCTCCACAGGTCGTTGTTCGACTGGCTGGCCACGGTGGTGGTCGAGGAATTGCCGCTGGCGGTGCCCGCCGTGGTACTGCCGGTGCTGGTCCCGGTATTGCTGAGGCTGCCGACGCCGGTGCTGGCGATCTGCGCGGCGACGCCGACGCTGGAGGTGGTGTTGCGCGCGACGTTGACGTAGTTGACCGTGTAGGTCTTGACGTAGGGGGTGTCGGGCATGATCGACACGGTGCGGCCGTGCATCTCATAGCGCAGATTGGCCTGCCGCGCGATGCGGTCGAGGATCGCCGGCAGCGGCTCCTGCACCGCGTTGAGCGAGACGCGGCCGGCGATGCCGGGATGCAGGTCGATGTTGTACTGGGTGTCGCGCGCGATCGAGAACAGCAGGTCCTTCACCGGCACGTCGTTGACCACCACAGTATAGGTCGGCACTGGCGCACTCGGTCTGGGGGGCGGCAGCACGGGCGCGGCCCTGACTGGCGCGGGCGGCGGGGCGGCGACGGCCTGCGTCGGCTGGGTGATGTGCCCGGGCGAGGTGTCGAACGCCTGCGGCGGCACGCAGCCACTCGTCAGCACCAGACAGGCCAGGGCCAGGTGCGTCAATCGGGAGCGGTTCAACCCAGTAATCATCATCATCCAGTAGGCAAGACTACGGTGCGCATTTTCCCGACCGTGCGCAGAAACGGCGTCCCCTGAAGGGCGTCGACGCCTGCAGTCGGGGCGGGGAGCGTGCGCAGCGCTGCCATGGCCGCGTCGCGGGTGGCAAATTCACCCGCCAGGATCATCCAGGCGGGCGCGCCCTGACTCAGGCCGTACAGTACCCGCACCGGCTGCGGCGTGGCGGGATTCAGGCTCCCCAATAATACGGCTGCCTGCGCGGCATCTTTAGCCGAGGCGACCTGGATGACATGGGTGCCGGGTGGGGCGGCGGCCAGCCAGCGCCGGGTCTGCTGCGCCCGATCGGCAAGTTTCGCGGCCGGATCAACGGCGGGTTGCGCCTGCGGGGGGCGGGATGGGACGGGCCGGGGGTCCGGCTGTGCCAGCATTTGCCAGACGAGCCATCCGGCCACGGCGAGTGCTGCCACCAGCGCGGTGCCGAGCCCGGCCCAATGCGGCAGGGGAAAGCGGCGGGGGCGGTTCAGGGTGGCCTGCATCTCGGCGTCGCCTGCCGCGGCGTCGAGGTGCTCGGGGGCGAGGGTGTGCGTCTGGCTGGCATAGGCCGCCAGCAGGGTCTTGTCGGCCAGCACGTTGATGCGCCGCGACAGGCCGCCGGAGAGCCGGGTCATGCGCGCGATCAGCACGGGCGAAAACAGGTCGGGGCCGCGGTAGCCCGCCACGGCCAGGCGTGCGCGCAGGTACTCGGCCACTTCGGGTTCCGACAGCGGAGACAGGCCGAGGCTCAGCGTGATGCGGTCCTTGAGCTGGCGGATGCGCGGGTTCGCCAGCTGCGCGTCGAGCTCGGGCTGGCCGAACAGCACGATCTGCAGCAACTTGTCGGTGGCTGTTTCGAGATTGGTCAGCAGGCGCAGGAATTCCAGGTTGTCGAGCGCGATGCCCTGCGCCTCCTCGACGAACACGACCACCCGGCGGCCGGCTTCATGGCGCGCCAGCAGCGCGGCGTTGAGCTGCGCCAGCCGGGCCTGGCGGCCTTCAGCCGGTGCCTCGCCGAGATCGGCGAGGATCGCCGCCAGCATGTCGTCCGGTTCGAGCGTGGGGTTGCCGAGGTAGACGCTGTCGATGGTGCCGGGCAGCTGCGCCACGAGCTTGCGGCACAGCATGGTCTTGCCGCTGCCGACTTCGCCCACCACCTTGATGATGCCCTCGCCCTGGCCGATGGCGTAGAGCAGCGCGGCGAGAATTTCGCCGCGCTGGCCACCCGCGAACCAGTATTCGGTGTTCGGCGTGATGCGGAAGGGGGCTTCTTTCAGGCCGAAAAAGTCGAAATACACGTGGGCGTTCTGGTTTTTAATCCGTGCCGTAGGTCTGCATCCGGCTGTACAACGTGGTGCGGTTGATGCCCAGGAGCTTGGCCGCCTGCGACAGGTTGCCGTGAGTCATGTTGAGTGCGGCCTCGACGTAAGCCTTTTCCCACTGGCGCAGCGTGACGTCGAGGTTGAAATTGGCCAGCGACTGCAGCTGCTTGCGTGCCATCTCGATCAGGGCCTTGCCGTCGCTGGCGAGCGGGATTTCCTGCGGGTAGGCCTGGTCGGTGTCGAGTTCGGCCTCCAGTTGCTGGGCGTTGACCGGCAGGCCGGGATACTTGGTCGTCAGGCGGATGGCGATGTTGCGCAGTTCGCGCACGTTGCCGGGGAAGTGGTAGTCCTCCCACATCTGCTGCGCGCGCGCGTCGAGCGAGAACGGCTGGCTCTTGGCCTCGCGCGCGTAGAAATCGCGGAAGTGGTTGAGCAGCGTGACCTTGTCCTCGCCCATCTCGCGCAGCGGCGGCACCGCGATAGAGAACACCGACAGGCGGTGGTAGAGGTCGGCGCGGAAGCGGCCGGCCTTGATCTCGGCACGCAGGTCGCGGTTGGTCGCGGTGACCACCCGTGCATTGGAAAAGCGCGGCTGGGTTTCGCCGACACGCTGGTATTCGCCGTTTTCGAGCACGCGCAGCAGCTTCGCCTGCAGTTCCAGCGGCAGTTCGCCGATCTCGTCGAGGAACAGGGTGCCGTTCTCGGCCTCCTCGAAGTAGCCGGCGCGCGCGCTGGTGGCGCCGGTGAACGCGCCCTTGGCGTAGCCGAACAGGGTAGGCTCGACCAGGGTCGGCGAGATCGCCGCGCAGTTGAGCGCGAGGTAGGGCTTGTTCGAACGCGGCGACAGCTGGTGCAGGCTGGACGCGACACGCTCCTTGCCGCTGCCGGATTCACCCTCGATCAGCACCGGGAAGGGGGCTGCGGCGTATTGCTTGATCTGCTCGCGCAGCTTGTCCATCGCCGGGCTGCTGCCGACGATCCCTGAATCCTTGGCGGGCGCGGGTTCCTTGTCGGCGCTGCGCTCGGCGTCCTGCACCATGAGGGCATTGAACAGCAGCGATTTCAGGCGCTCCGGCTCGCACGGTTTGGCGACGAAATCGATCGCGCCGAGGGCACGGGCGTGGCGTGCGTTGGCCTCGTCGCTCTGTCCGGAGAGCACCAGGATCTTGATGCTGGGCGAGATGCCGAGCAGGTCGGCGATCAGGGCGAAGCCCTCGTCGGGCTTGTGCGGCTGCGGTGGCAGGCCGAGGTCGACCAGCGCCAGCTGCGGCGGCTCGTCGAGCTGCATCATCAGGCTTTTCACCTGGGCGCGCGATTCGGCTGCCGAGATGTCGAAATCCTTGCTGAGGACGTAGGTGAGCGTGTCGGAAATCAGCGGATCATCGTCGACGATCAGCAAACTGGGCTTGTTGGTTTTGACCACATATCCTCCAGGTCGAATGGTGCCGGACGCGCGTCTGCATCTGCAGGCAGGGCTTGTTGTGCGCGTGTCGGATTTTCGACGATTGTGCCAGAGAGCTGGTGAAAGTTAAACCAGCAGGCGGAGGCGGGTGTCGCCGCGACGAGGCGCGGCAACTGGGTGGAGAACGGCGGGATCAGCTTTTGACGGGGTCGACGAGGACGCGCATCCAGCCTTCGCTGCGCTCGACCGGCGTGCCCAGGGCGATGAATTTGCGTTCCGGCATGCCGTGGACCTGGTAGACCTTGTTGGGCGAAAAGTGGACCGGATCGAGGATCAGGCTGGGCGGATTGCTGTCCAGCAGCAGCGAGGCGTGCGGCAGGTTGGCGCCGCTGTTGTCGAGTCCGTTGACGGTATAGACCGGCGTGGTCATGTCGTACAGCATGGTCAGGGCCGGCGTTTCGGCCAGTGTCTCGATGCCGACCGAGCTGGTGTCGTCGCCGTGGCGCGACAGGCGGCGCACGATGCCCAGACGCCAGGCTGGGGCGTCGTGCGATTTTATGCCGATGAGGGCCCCCACGCGCAGCCAGTCCTTGTCGCGGGATTCGACGATGGCGCCGTAGCCGCATTCGCTTTCGTCGTGCATCACCCAGCGCTCGACATCGGGCGACAGCATCTGGGCCGGCATTTTCATGTGGGAGACCCGTTCGCGCGTGCGGTCGGTGACGAAACCGTAGACCTGTACGTCGTCGGCCTCGTTGTAGTCGAGCCCAGTGCCGTAGGGCGACACGCTGGCGGGTGTGTCGACCGCCTTGATCTGGCCGAGGATGGCGTTGAGTCCGTGGGTGACATCGACCAGCCGCTTGATCGACTCGCGTGGCGCGCGCCGCTGCTCGCGCCTGGCGAGCGAAGCCCACTGGTGGTGCAGGTAGTCCAGCAGTTCCAGGCTTTCGGACGTGCGCGCGAATTCGGTCAGGCCGAGGTCGGCCGGGGACTGGCCGCTTTCAAGATCGGCGTGCAGCTTGTCCAGGTTCAGCAGCAGGGCGTGGGTGTCCCAGTAGCGCATCGGCTTGCCGCTGTCGGGTTTGCGTACGCGGCGGGGACCGTGGTCGGCAGACAGGTCGATCGTGAAGTTGTGGGCATTTTCGTCGAACTGGTCATCCAGGCGCAGCATGCCGTGCCAGCCGCACAGCCAGCGGTCGACGAGGTCGAGCTGCTTCGGATAAAGCGTGCCGGTATTGGCGAGATCGAGCATCAGGGTGTGCAGGTAGGCGGTTTCGCAATTGCACGGCGCCGTATCGTCGGGATATGCCAGCTGCGACTAGCGCTTGAAGCCGCCGCTCTCGGCGATGCGATACAGGTTGTGCAAGCGCAGCCAGAGCTTCTCGCCAGGGGGCAGATAGCGGATGGCGTGCCACTTCAACAGCTGGCCGAAGGCACGGATGGCGCGCAGGGTGGTCAGCGGGATGGGTTCTTCCTGCGTGGCCTTGCCGGCATCGCGGCTGAGGTGCAGGACAAAGGCATGGTAGCCGCGCGCGATCTCCCAGTACAGCCCGTACACGGCGTGCCAGAGGCGGCTTTCGACCTGGCGCGACATGCGCGGATTGCGCAGGTACTGGAGCACCAGCGTGTCCTGCAGGTCGCGCGACTTCTCGTCCAGCATCATGAAAATGGCCAGACGATCTTTCGTGTATTGCGATGAGTTCTCGTTGAAGCGGCGCAGCGCCCCGAGGATGGCTTCCTGGCACTTGAACGCGTCGCCGACCGGCAGTTTCTCGAGCCAGCGCGTCGCCGTCTTGAGGCTGGTCAAGGGATCATCGTCCCGTTTGCCGAACGGCGTCAGTTGGGCAAGCCGCGAAGTGAATTTGTCTGCCAGAGAGGTCATGGTGCGCACGCTATACGAGGGTGACGAGGCCGGGGGTCAGCCACTTAACGGCTGGCGCAGCAAATTCTATACCTGGGTTCAGCCGAGTTTCGACTGAACCCAGCCCTGCACCGAGGCGAGCGCCGCCGGCAGCTGGCTGGGGTCGCTGCCGCCTGCCATCGCCAGATCCGGTTTGCCGCCGCCCTTGCCGCCGACCTGGGTGGCCACATGGTTCACCAGTTCGCCGGCCTTGATCTTCGCGGTGACGTCGGGCGTCACCGCGGCGATCAGGCTGACCTTGCCGTCGGCGACCGTGCCCAGCACCAGCGCGCAGGATTTCAGCTTGTCGCGCAGCTTGTCGGCGGTCTCGCGCAGGCCCTTGGCGTCGACGCCGTCGAGCTGGGCCGCCAGCACTTTCACGCCGCCGACGTCGGCGGCCTGCGCGACCAGATCGTCGCCGGCGCTGGCGGCGAGCTTCGACTTCAGGCGGTCGAGCTCCTTCTCCAGCGCGCGCACGTTGTCGAGCATCTGCGCGAGCTTCATCCCGAGCTCGGCCGGCGGCGCCTTCAAGGCAGCGGCGGCCTGGCGGATCTCGTGCTCGCGCGCCTGCAGGTAGGCGAGCGCGTTGTCGCCGGTGACCGCCTCGACACGCCGCACGCCGGCGGCGACACCCGATTCGGAGACGATCTTGAACAGGCCGATGTCGCCGGTGCGGGCGACGTGGGTGCCGCCGCACAGTTCGCGCGAGCTGCCGATGTCGAGCACCCGCACCTCGTCGCCGTATTTCTCGCCGAACAGCATCATCGCGCCGGTCTTCTGCGCGTCCTCGATGCCCATCACGCGTGCCTGGGTCGCGGTGTTGGCGAGGATCTCGGCGTTGACGCGCGCCTCGACCTCGCGGATCTGGGCGTCGGTCATCGGCGTCGGCTGCACGAAGTCGAAGCGGGTCTTGTCAGCATCGACGAGCGAGCCCTTCTGCTGCACGTGCTCGCCGAGCACCTCGCGCAGCGCCTTGTGCATCAGATGCGTGACCGAGTGGTTGCGCATGGTGCGCGCACGCGCGACCTCGTCGACGCGGGCGAGCACGGCGTCGCCGACCACCAGCGAGCCGGTCTTGACCACGCCGTGATGGCCGAACACCTGGGCCTGGATCTTCAGCGTGTCTTCCACTTCGAACTGGCCCTGCGTACTTTGCAGTGCGCCGCGGTCGCCGACCTGGCCGCCGGATTCGGCGTAGAAGGGGGTGTGGTCGAGCACGACGACGCCGAGTTCGCCTTCCTTGAGTTCGCTGACCGCGCTGCCGTCCTTGTACAACGCGAGGATGGTGGCGTCGTGCGTCAGCGTGTCGTAGCCGTGGAAGGTGGTCGCCTCGCCTGCATACTCGAGGCCGGCGCCGAGCTTGAACTTGCCGGCGGCGCGCGCCTGCGCCTTCTGACGCGCCATCGCGGCGTCGAACGCGGCGGTGTCGACGCTGACGTTCGCTTCGCGGCAGATGTCGGCGGTGAGGTCCAAAGGAAACCCATAGGTGTCGTGCAGCTTGAATGCGAGCTCGCCGTCGAAGCTGGTGCCGGCGGGCAGCGCCTTCAGCGTGGCTTCGAGGATGCCCATGCCGTGCTCGATGGTCTCGAAGAAGCGTTCCTCTTCCTGCTTGAGGATGTCCATCACGCGGGTCTGTGCCTTGACGAGCTCGGGATAGGCTTCGCCCATCACCGCCACCAGGTCGGGCACGATGCGGTTGAAGAAAGCGGCGCGCGCGCCCAATTTATAACCATGGCGGATCGCGCGGCGGATGATGCGGCGCAGCACGTAGCCGCGGCCCTCGTTGCCGGGGATGACGCCGTCGACGATGAGGAAGGAACAGGCGCGGATGTGGTCGGCGATGACCTTGAGCGAGTTGTTCGCCAGATCGGCCGTCTGCGTCTCGCGCGCGGCGGCGGCGATCAGCGCCTGGAACAGGTCGATCTCGTAGTTGGAATGCACGTGCTGCATTACCGCCGAGATGCGCTCGAGGCCCATGCCGGTGTCGACCGACGGCTTGGGCAGCGGATGCATGGTGCCGGCCTCGTCGCGGTTGAACTGCATGAAGACGTTGTTCCAGATCTCGATGTAGCGGTCGCCGTCCTCGTCGGGGCTTCCCGGAGGCCCGCCATAGATGCCTTCGCCGTGGTCGTAGAAGATCTCGGTGCAGGGGCCGCAGGGACCGGTGTCGCCCATCGCCCAGAAGTTGTCGGAGGCGTAGCGCGCACCCTTGTTGTCGCCGATGCGGACAATGCGCGCCTTCGGCACGCCGACGTCGTGGTGCCAGATGTCGTAGGCCTCGTCGTCCTCGGCGTACACCGTCACCCACAGCTTCTCGGTCGGCAGTTTCAGCACGGTGGTGAGGTACTCCCACGCGTACTTGATCGCATCCTGCTTGAAGTAGTCGCCGAAGCTGAAGTTGCCCAGCATCTCGAAGAAAGTGTGGTGGCGTGCGGTGTAGCCGACGTTCTCCAGGTCGTTGTGCTTGCCGCCGGCGCGCACGCAGCGCTGCGACGAGACGGCGCGGGTGTAGGGGCGTTTGTCCTGGCCGGTGAAGACGTCCTTGAACTGCACCATGCCGGCGTTGGTGAACAGGAGCGTCGGGTCGTTGCCCGGCACCAGCGGGCTGGAGGGAACGACGGTGTGCCCCTTGGAGGCGAAGAAATCGAGGAAGCTCTGGCGGATGGCGCTGCTTTTCATGGTTCTGGAATCGGTTTGTGCACGGTCGGCGGACAATAAGCGATTGTATCCGTTAAAGTTCCGCCCTTACAGGCGGCAGGGGCAGGAATGATGGACGAAGCGGCAATCGTCGCGGCAATGCGGCAATGGATCGAGAAGGCGGTGATCGGACTCAACCTGTGCCCGTTTGCCAAGGCGGTCTACGTGAAGAACCAGGTGCGCTTCGTGGTCAGCACGGCGCCGCACCTCGACGGTTTCCTCGAGGACCTCGACCGCGAGCTCGACTTCCTCGCCGCAGCCGACCCGGAAGCAGTCGATACGACGCTGCTGATCCACCCGACGCTCTTGGCGGATTTCCTCGACTTCAACGATTTCCTGCAGCTCGCCGAGGCGGCAGTCGACGAGCATGGGCTCGACGGCGTGATCCAGATCGCCAGTTTCCATCCGCGCTTCCAGTTCGAGGGCACGGACGCCGACGACATTGGCAACTACACCAACCGGGCGCCGTTTCCGACGCTGCACCTGCTGCGCGAGGCGAGCATTGCGCGCGCGGTGGCGGCCTTCCCCGAAGCCGAGACGATCTACCAGCGCAACATCGAGACGCTGGAGAAGCTCGGGCACGCCGGCTGGGATGCGCTATGGCAGAAATCGGAAAAATGAGGACGACAAAAAAGGGGCCGCAGCCCCTTTTTTGTTGATGCCGGCACGGTTCAGGAATACGAACCGTCGTAGGCTGCGATGCCGGGGTTGTTCTTGCCGACGCCGACGATCTTCGGCGTGTTGAGCTTGACGCCCTTGATGACTTTCTTGTCGCGCAGGTAGCTCGCCACCACGTCCCACACCGGTTCGCCTTGCGCACCCTCGGCCACCGGGGCCCAGCCGGCCACCTTGTAGGTCTTGCCGGCCTCGACCGGCTTGCCCTTCAGGGTCATGCTGCTGATGCGCTTGCCGATGGTCTTGGTCGGGTCGATGGTGTATTCGATGCCGCCCACGCGCACCATGTCGCCGCCCTGCTGGTAGTAGGGGTCGGCGTTGAACAGGTTGTCGGCGACGTCTTCCATGATGGTCTTGATCATCTCGCCGCTCATGTCGGTGAGCGTGGTCTGCGGATAGGTGATCGCGGTCTGGTCCATCAGGCGTTCCATGGTGATGGGGTCGCCCGGCAGCAGCGTGGTGCCCCAGCGGAAGCCCGGCGAGAAGGCGGCATCGGCGCCCTTCACCGCCATCAGCGCGTCGACCAGCAACTGGTCCCAAGTACCGTTGAAGTTGCCGCGGCGATAGAGGAAATCGTCGGTGACGGCGAGCTTCTCGCTGAGCTTGTCCTCGTAGGGCGCGCGCACCTGCTTGATGAAGGCGTCCATGCCCGGATCGGCCGGCAGCAGGTTGGAGAACACCGGCAGCAGGCGGTACTTGTAGCTCTGGATCTTGCCGCCGCGGACGTCGAAGTCCATCACGCCGAGGAACTTGCCGTTGGAGCCGGCGTTGGTCACCAGCGTGATGCCTTTGGCGTTCCTGACCTTGACCGGCGCGGGCACGCCGTCGTGGGTGTGGCCGCCGAAGATGGCGTCGATGCCGGTGACGCGGCTCGCCATCTTGAGGTCGACGTCCATGCCGTTGTGCGACAGCACGATGACCACCTTGGCGCCGTTGGCGCGCGCGTCGTCGACCCATTTCTGCATGCCGTCGTCGCGGATGCCGAAGCTCCAGTCCGGCACCATGTGGCGCGGGTTGGCGATCGGCGTGTAGGGGAAGGCCTGGCCGATGACGGCCACCTTCACCCCGTTCATTTCCTTCATCACGTAGGGTTTGAACACCTGGTCGCCGAAGTCGTTGGTGACGACGTTCTGCGCGACGAAATCGACGTTGGCGTTCTTGAAGTCCTTGTTGACGATCTCCAGCACGCGCTCGGCGCCGAAGGTCGATTCCCAGTGCGGGGTCATGACGTTGACGCCGAGCTTGATGCAGGCGTCGACCATGTCCTGGGCGTTGGTCCACAGCGAGGTGGCCGAGCCCTGCCAGGTGTCGCCGCCGTCGAGCAGCAGCGCGCCAGGGCGCTGCGCGCGCAGCTTGTCGACCAGGGTCTTCAGGTGGGCAAAGCCGCCGACCTTGCCGTAGACCCTGGCGGCTTCGGTGAAGTCGAGATAGGTGAAGGCATGCGCCTCGGCGCCGCCGGGCTTGATGCCGAACTGCTTGAGCAGATTCTGGCCGACGAGGTGCGGCGCCTTGCCGGTGGCCGAGCCGATGCCGAGGTTGACGTTGGGCTCGCGGAACCACACCGGCAGCAGCTGGGCGTGGCAGTCGGTGAAATGCAGGAAGGAGACGTTGCCGTGACGCGGCACGTCGTAGAAATTCGCAGGGGCCTTGCCAGCCAGTGCAGACTTGCTGTCCAGCGCCATGCCGGAGGCGGCGGCGACGGCCAGCAGTTGCAGGAACTCACGGCGATTCATGTGCATGGGGCTCTCCTCGGAAAGGGGTGTGATGTTTTGGCGGTATTGTCGATTTACAGCGCCCCCCCGGTAAATAGTAGCTCCGGCCCATGGGGGCTGGGCCGGATGCGCGCCGCCGCAAAAGAAAAAGCCCGGTTGCCCGGGCTTTCCTGATGTGGAACCGCTTACTTGCGGAACACCGAGGCTTTCATCGGCATGCCGTTGGACAGCGCGGAATGGAAATACTCCAGGTTGTTCATGATCGTGCCACCTTGTGCGGGCGGCACGGCGCGGACCTGCTTGAAGCAGCCCTCGTAGCGGTTCTGCAGCGTCACCAGGTTGTCGCCGCCGCGGAACACCGGCCAGTGCACGGCATGGCCGACGGCCGGCGAGATCAGCTCCGAGCGCAGGCGGTTGCCGGCGTTCTGCACGTGGCAGCTGGCGCAGGCGAAATTGAGCTGGCCCTTGCGCGAGAAGAAGGTCTTCTTGCCATCCTCGTACGCAGCCGTCGCCTTGGGGCCTTCGACCTTGATGTTCATCAGCATGCCGTCGGACAGGGTGCGCATGTAGGCGGTCAGCACGCCCATGGTCTTCATGTCGCTGACCTTGAAGGCTTCCTCGCCGTTGGCGGTGCGGCAGTCGTTGATGGCGTCCTGCAGCGTCACGACCTTGCCCTTGGCCTCGTCGAACATGGGGTAGTTGCCGGCGATCTGCTTGCCGCCGTTGGGCAGGCAGCTGGCGTAGGTCTTGCCGTTCTTGAACGGCGTTTCCCACATCTTGCGGCCTTTTTCGATATCGGCTTCGAAGGGCGGGAATTCCATGATGGCGTCGTACTGTGCCTTGCTGTCCGCGTCGAACGCCAGTGCACCGTAGACGTAATCCTCGAGTTTGATGTCGGGATATTTTTCCTTGTAGTACTTGATGAACTCCTGACGGTCCGATTCGGGCGAAGCCTGTACCGTCACGGCGCCCAGTGCAATACCCAGGCCTGCGATGCCTGTCAGCAGTTTCGTAATGATTTGTTGTTTCATGCCGTCCTCCAGAAACCTGATGAATGAAGCGGGAGCGGGGCTGACGCCCCGCTCGTGACTTGCCTGACTCAGCCGATCGCGGCTTCGGCGCTGTTCTTGTCGCCCTTGTTGTCGACCCAGCTGACGACGACCGTGTCGCCTTTCTTGGCGCCCTTGACCTTGAAGCCGAGGTAGGGGTTCTTCGACACGCCGCCGCTCATGCCGGCCTGCAGCACCTTGGCGCCGTTGACGCTGGCGTTGACTTCGGTGATGTAGTGGGCGGGCACCAGCTGGCCGGTCTTGGCGTCTTTGCGCAGACCGGTTTCCATCGGGTGGTTCATCAGTACTTTGACGTCGGCGACGTCGCCTGCCATGGTGGCACGGATACGCATGGGTTCAGCCATTTGGCTTTCCTTTCCTGAATGGGGATGTTGGGTAGGTGGGGGAGGTCGATCAGCCGCCGCAGCCGCCGATGGTGACCTTCACTTCCTTGGCCGCCGTATAGGACTTGCCGCCGGCCGTCACGACGGCGCGGATCAGCGAAGTCTGGCCCATCTTGATGCGGGTCGACACGAAGCCCTGGGCGCCGCCGGACAGGTTGAAGTCGGCGACCAGCGGGGTCGCGTTCTTCTCGGCGATGATGGCGATCATCGAGGTGCCGGCGATGCCGCTGGTGACTTCCACCGGCACGACCGCGCCGTTTTCGGCGATGTCCGGGGCCTTGATGGAGATGTCCTTGGAATCGGCGGGGGCTGCGGTGCCCATGTTTTTCAGGACGTCGCCGACGCTCTTGGCCTCGAAGGCGCTACGCGGCGCGGCGGCCAGCGCCTGGGTCGGCTTGAGCAGGCCGGCGGCCACGGCCACGGCCACGGTGCCAGCGCCAGCGGCGCCTTTCAGTACGTTTCTACGAAGTGCATTCATTGGGCATATCTCCTTGTTGAAAATGCAGCGGCCTGCTTTACAGACCGTAAACGAAATCGGTCACCTTATCGATTTCCTGTTCCGTCAGGACGCCATGCTTGCCGAACGGAATCATGGTGGAGGCAGGATTGAGGGCGGTGGCGTCCCAGATCTGGGCGCGCAACTTGGCTTTGTCAGGGTAGCGGGCGCTCATGGCGATCAGCGGCGGACCATACAGGCCGGTCGACTCGGCATCCGGCACGGTCGGCATGCCGTGGCATGCCAGGCAGTTGCCCTTGGTGCGGTTGAACGCGATGTCCTTGCCGGTTTCTTCTTTCTTGGGCTCGGCGGCGGACTGGGCCAGCACGCTTCCCGACAACATGATCGCGCTGATTGCGCAGGCCGCTGCTACTTGATGGAGCTTTCGCATGGTCATCCTCCTGATTTTTGAAGTGGTGATGAAGCGCCTGCCGCGAGCTGTGCAGTGAGCGCTATCCGGTGATGGATGAGACGAAGCATATGGAATTGATTTTTGCCACGCAAGGCCGCGCGGTGCCTTTTTGCGCCAAGCTTGCGGGGTAAATTCCTACCACTTCGCCTCTGGGACGCAGAGTAGCAGGGCTCCGCGCTTACGCAAGCTAGTTCTTGCGCTGCGATTTTTCGATTTCCTGCCATTCGCGGCGGCGTGCCTCAGCGGCCGACATTTCGTGGAATCCGCCGTCACCGGCCTTGATGCCGAGGTTGATCTGTTCGAGTGCCGCTACCAGATTGCCGCTGAGGGCGAGCACTTCGGCCTGGGCGCGATGGCTTTGCAGCCGATGTCCCAGCTGCGCGTGGGCCTGGGCGGAGAGTCGCCACAGGCGGCGGTCGAGCGGATACAGGGAGAGTTGCCGTTCGGCGCGTGCCAGTGCTTCGCTGCTGCGGCCGCTGTTCAGCAAGGCCGCGATGTAGCCATACTGCAGGGGGCGATAGCCCGGGTAGGCGTCGCTGCCGGCCACAAAGCGCTGCAATGCGAGCCCCGGCTGGCCGGCAGCGAGTGCGGTGCGTGCCGCCAGTTGCAGGATCATCGGATGGGCCGGCTTGCCCGTCATCAGCTTCTGCACCTCGGCCTCGGCTTCCTTGAACTGCCGTGCGCGCACCAGGGCGGCGGCGAGGCCATAGTGGGCGGCGGTTTCGCTGCTGTAGCGCCTGTCCCTCAGGGCAGCGCGCGCCGCCAGCACGGCGTCGGCCGGCGTGCTTTCCTGGGCACGCAGGCGGGCGCGCACCAACTGGAAATCAAGGCTGTCTTCCACCTGGTGGTAGGGGGCCGCTTCGCTGCGCGATTCCATGTCGGCAATGCGGTCAGTGGTGAGCGGGTGGGTGCGCAGATAGGCCGGCGCGCTGGTGTCGTAGAAGCGGTTGGCACGTTGCAGGCGGTTGAAGAATCCGCTCATGCCGCGCGGATCGAAATCGGCGCGGGTCAGCATGTCGTAGCCGAGGCGATCGGCCTCGCGCTCGTAGTCGCGGCTGAAATTGAGCTGGCTCTGGATCGAATAGGCCTGGGTGGTGGCGATCGCCGCGCTTGCCACATTGGGGTTGGAGCGCGACGCCAGCAGCGCCAGCGCCAGCGCGGCCATGGTCGGCCAGTAGCTCTGGCTCTGCGCGGCGACCATGCGTGCGATGTGGTCCTGCGTGACGTGGGCGATCTCGTGCGCGATCACGCTGGCCAGTTCGGATTCGCTCTGTGCGGCGAGCAAGAGGCCGGTGTGCACGCCGATGTTGCCGCCGGGCATGGCGAAGGCGTTGATGCTGGGGTCGCTGACGACGAAGAAGGTGAATTCGCGCTGGTTGCGGGGGCTGACCGAGACCAGCTTGTAGCCGAGCTGGTTGAGATAGCTCTCGATCTCGGGATCGTCGAGATAGCGTGGGTCGGCGTAGACGTCGCGCATGATGGCGCGGCCCAGCGCCTGTTCTTCCTGGTCGGAAAAATACTGGCGTGATACCTCGCCCAGATCGGGCAGGTCGGTGGCCAGCACCGGCTGAATGGCCAGGCTGAATGCGAGCAGGATGCGCAGCATCAGCGGATAAATTTGGGAGCGTGCAACGGCATTTCGTTTAGGATGCGCGAATCGACGACTAGGTTCCTGAGCATGAGCGAATTCACCCATTTTGACGAGCGTGGCCGCGCTGTCATGGTCGACGTGGCAGGCAAGGACGACACCCGCCGCATCGCCGTGGCAAGCGGTCGCATCCGCATGTTACCCGATACCCTTGCACGCATCCTGGAAGGGCAGGCGGCCAAGGGCGACGTGCTCGGTATCGCCCGCATCGCGGCGATCCAGGCGACCAAGCGTACCGCCGACCTGATCCCGCTGTGCCATCCGATTGCGCTCACCAAAGTGAGCGTCGAGTTCGAGCACGATCCGGTCGAGTCCTGGATCGGCTGCACGGTGACCGCTGAAACCGTCGGCAAGACCGGGGTGGAAATGGAGGCGTTGACCGGCGTGTCGGTGGGGCTCCTGACCATCTATGACATGTGCAAGGCGGTCGACCGCGGCATGGTGATGGGCGAGATCCGCCTGCTGGAAAAGCAGGGCGGGCGTTCGGGCCACTGGCGCGCGCCTTCTGCATAGTCCTATCGTCATCTTTTGGCCGTGTCTGCGCTGCGGCATGATGCGCGCGTGTCGATGACGAGCGTGGCCATGCGGCAGATCGGATTCCTGTTGTTGTGCCTGTGGGCGGCGGCTGCGCGCGCCGTCTTGCCGGACTATCGGGCCTTTCCGGCCACCGGCGAGCGCCTGCTGTTGTGGGTGGCGTCCGAACGCGGTCGTGCCGGACCCGAACTCGATGCGGCGCGGCAACTCGCCGGGCAGGGCATCGAGGTGTGGTCGCTCGATCCGGTCGGCGCCTATTTTCTGCCGCAGGTGTCGAGCAGCATGGACGCCGTGCCGGTGGACGAGCTGACGGACTGGCTGCGCGCTGCGCAGGCCGGCGGCAAGCGGGTCGCGGTGGTCGGCGTGGCGCGCGCAGCGGTGCCGCTGCTGCGTGCCGCCGCCGCGCTCGATGCGGCCGCACGGCAGCGGCTGTGCGTCATGCTGTTGTATCCCAATCTCTATACCGCGGCCGAGCCGCTTGCCGAGCCGGCCTATCTCGGGCTGGGTGATCTGGACGGTTTGAGGGTGCGGGTGCTGCAGCCGCGCCGCTCGGCGGCCACGCCCTGGCTGCCGGGCCTGCTCGATCACCTGACGCGGCAGGGTGCGACGGCCTCGAGCGTGATCCTGGAAAACCTGCGCGAAGGCTGGTGGATGCGCGAGACGCCGACCGAATTCGAAACGTCTGAAAGCCGCCGCATGGATGTCCTGTTGCTGCGTGAACTCGATACTTGGGGGTGCCAATGAAGAGCCTGTTCGCGGGGTTGGTCCTCGGCCTGCTGCTGGTTGCCGGCGTGCACGCGGCCGGATTCGAGGCGCGTGCGGCGTCCGTGGCGCCCGAGCTGCGCGCGACCGACCTCGAGGGCGCGTCCAGAACGCTGGTGGATTATCGTGGCAAGGTGGTGCTGCTCAATTTCTGGGCGTCGTGGTGTCCGCCGTGCCTGCGCGAGATGCCGTCGCTGGAACGCCTGCGGGTGAAGATGGCGGGGCGACCGCTGGAGATCGTCGCGCTCGACAGCGCGGAGACGGCAGACGAGGTGAAGGCCTATCTGGCCAGGATGCAGCTGGGGTTTCCTGTTCTGCTCGATCCGGACGGCAGCAATACCCGGCGCTGGAAGGTGTTCGCGCTGCCGACCACCTTCCTGCTGGATGCCGAGGGGCGGGTACGCTACGTGCTGACCGGGCCGACCGAGTGGGACGAGGGCGAGGCCCTGCACGTGATCGAGTCTCTGCTTTCGGAGAATCCTCAGGTACTTTAGTACCAGGCTGAGTTGGTGGCCTTAACCCCGTAAAAAATAAGGATTTTTATTAGTGGTTCTTATGGGGTTATCAGCCTTTTTACTTGCCAGCCCGGCGACAGAACGTGCAAAATAGCAGTATATTCAAATTGTTTAATATAAGCCGTCCCCGCAGCATCCAGCGCTGATGTGCTGGCGCTGCTTCCAGCAGTCACCTAGTGTTATATCCGGGTAGGGAACGTGCGACTTCTGCATAGAAGCCGCCGGGGACAATTTTGAACCTAGAGACCGCATGAACGCCAAGATCAAACTCGAAAATCACGACGCACAGGAAATCAAGTACACCACTTGCTATATGTGTGCCTGCCGCTGCGGCATCAAGGTGACGCTGGAAGACAACAAGGTCCGCTTCATCCAGGGCAACCGCAACCATCCGACCAACCAGGGCGTGCTGTGCGCCAAGGGCTCGGCGGGCATCATGAAGCAGTACTCGACCGCCAAGCTGACCCAGCCGCTGATGCGCAAGCCCGGCACCGAGCGCGGCGAGGGTATCTACGAGCCGATCTCCTGGGAGCAGGCGCTCGACGTGCTGACCGATCGCCTGGAGGAAATCCGCGCGACCGATCCGTCGAAGCTGGCTTACTTCACGGGCCGCGACCAGATGCAGGCGCTGACCGGCCTGTGGGCGCAGCAGTTCGGTACCCCCAACTGGGCGGCGCACGGTGGCTTCTGTTCGGTCAACATGGCGGCCGCAGGCCTCTATTCGATCGGCTTCTCGTTCTGGGAATTCGGTGCGCCCGACTGGGACTATGCCAAGTATTTTCTGATGTGGGGCGTGGCCGAAGACCACTCCTCCAACCCGATCAAGATTGGCCTCGAGAAACTCAAGCGCCGCGGCGGCAAGTTCGTCACCGTCAACCCGGTGCGCACTGGTTACTCGGCGATCGCCGATGAATGGCTGCCGATCAAGCCCGGCATGGACGGCCTGCTGGCGATGTCGATGGTGCACGTGTTGTTGAAGCACGAGAAGTTCGACTACGAATTCCTGGTGCGCTACACCAATGCTTCGTGGCTGGTGGTGCAGACGCCGGGCCAGAAGGGCGATGGCCTGTTCCTGCGCGACGAGAACAACCAGCCGCTGATCTGGGACCTCGACAAGGAAGCCTTCAAGAACGGCATGGACGGCGACATCGCGCCGGCGCTGTTCGGCGAATACGTCGCGCCCGATGGCCGCCGTGTCAAGACCGTCATGTCACTGATGGCCGAGCGCTATCTCGACACGCGCTATGCTCCCGAGAACGTTGCCCTCGAAGTCGGCCTGCCGGCCGAGGCGATCGAGCGCATCGCGCTCGAAATGGCGCACGTCGCCTTCCAGGAAACAGTCGAGCTGCCGATCGAGTGGACCGACGTCTGGGGCAGGAAGCACGACAAGGTGGTCGGCCGTCCGGTGGCGATGTACGCGATGCGCGGCATCGCAGCGCATTCCAACGGCTTCCACGCCTGCCGCGCGATCCACATGATCCAGATGCTGCTGGGCGCGCTCGACGCGCCGGGCAACTTCCGCGCCCGCGCGCCCTATCCGAAGCCGATCCCGCCGCACCAGCTGCCGGAAAACAACATCGACATCATCAACGCGCCGAACACGCCGCTGTCGCGTCCGCCGCTCGGCTTCCCGACGCGCCCGGAAGACCTGGTGATCGACGAGTTCGGCAACCCGCTGCGCATCGACAAGGCGTATTCGTGGGAAGTGCCGATCGCCTCGCACGGCATGATGCACATGGTCATCACCAATGCGGTGAATCACGATCCCTACGCGATCGACACGCTGATCCTGTTCATGGCCAACATGGCGTGGAACTCGACCATGAACACCAGGAACGTGCAGGACATGCTGCGCGCCAAGGATCCCGAGGAGCCGGGCGAGTACAAGATCCCGTTCCTGGTGGTGATCGACGCCTTCCATTCGGAGATGACCAACTTCGCCGACCTGATCCTGCCGGATACGACCTACCTCGAGCGCTACGACACGATTTCGCTGCTCGATCGTCCGATTTCCGAGCCGGACGCTGCTGCCGACGCGATCCGTCATCCGCTGGTCCAGCCCGACCGTGACGTGCGCCCGTGGCAGGAAGTCATGGTCGAACTCGCCTCGCGCCTGAAGTTCCCGGCCTTCACCAAGCCCGACGGCACGCGCAAGTTCAAGGACTATCCCGACTTCATCGTCAACTACGAGCGCTCGCCCGGCATCGGCTTCCTCTCCGGCTGGCGTGGCAAGGACGGCAGCAAGTCGTTGAAGGGCGAGCCGAACCCGAACCAGTGGGAAAAGTACATCGAGAACCAGAGCTTCTTCGCGCACCACTGGCCCGACAACCAGAAGTACATGCGCTACGCTAACAAGGACTACCTCGACGTGGCGGCGGACGCCGGCTTCGTCGGCAAGGTCGAGCCGATCATCATGCAGTTCTACTCCGAGCCGCTGCAGAAGTTCCGCCTCGCCGGCATGGGCCTCTACGACGGCCCGCAGCCGAACAACCAGGTCGACCGCGAGCGTCTGGTGAAGTACTTCGACCCGCTGCCGATGTGGTACGAGCCGCTCGAGCAGCAGCGCGTCGACGCCAACGAATACCCGTTCTTCGCGCTCACCCAGCGCCCGATGTTCATGTACCACTCGTGGGATTCGCAGAACGTGTGGCTGCGCCAGATCATGGCGCAGAACTACATGTACATGAACGCCCGCAAGGCGGCCGAAATGGGCATCAAGGACTTCGACTGGATCTGGGTCGAGTCGCACAACGGCAAGATCCGCTGCCAGGTCAAGACCATGGAAGGCACGCAGGAAGACACCGTGTGGACCTGGAACGCCATCGGCAAGCAGAAGGGCGCCTGGGGCCTCAAGGAAGATGCGTCCGAAGCGACCAAGGGCTTCCTGCTCAACCACCTGATTTCCGAACTGCTGCCGGAGAAGTCCGGCGAGCGCCGCGTCACCAACTCCGACCCGGTCACCGGCCAGGCGGCGTGGTTCGACCTGCGGGTGAAGATCTGGAAAGCGGAACCGGGCGAGACCGGCTCGTGGCCGCAGTTCGACGTGCTCAAGCCCTACCCGGGCGACGAGCGCTACGAGCGCCCCAACGTGCTGCGCTACGACGCCCGCAGCCACGAAAAGAATTGAACCGCCCAGCCAGAACATAAAGACGAGAGAGCAACATGAGACTAGGTTTGGTCATTGACCTCGACGTGTGCGTGGGCTGTCATGCCTGCGCCATCGCCTGCAAGGAATGGAACGCGTCCGGCACCATCGGGCCGCTGTCCGACTACCAGCCCTACGGCGCCGAGCCGTCGGGCGTGTGGTTCAACCGGATCCGCCATTTCGAGATGGACGAGTATCCGAACAACAAGACGGTCAACTTCCCGATGTCGTGCATGCACTGCGAGGACGCCGACTGCGTCACCGTGTGCCCGACCGGCGCTTCCTACAAGCGTGCTGAGGACGGCATCGTGCTGATCGACCAGGACAAGTGCATGGGCTGCAACTATTGCTCGTGGGCCTGCCCGTACGGCGCGCGCGAGCTCGACCGTTCCAGCGGCACGATGAAGAAGTGCACCCTGTGCGTCGACCGCATCTACGACGAAAAGCTGCCGGTCGAGGAACGCCAGCCCTCGTGCGTGCTGACCTGCCCGGCGCACGCCCGCATGTTCGGCGACTTCGACGATCCCGATTCGGCTGTGTCGCGCACCGTGCGCGAGCGCGGCGGCTTCCCGCTGATGCCCGAGCTCAACTACAACCCGACCAACACCTATCTGCCGCCGCGCCGCAAGCCGGTGATCGAGATCGAGACCAAGCCCAAGGGCGGCCTGAAGGAAAGCATCAAGCAGTTCGCCAACAAGCTGGTGCGCCGTTGATCGCGCTGCCGAAACATTGAGCCAGGAGTAACCATGCATCCCGCATTCTCAGTCATCTTCTTCACTGTCGCGTCGGGCGCCGGATTCGGCCTGATTTCGCTGCTGTTCATCGCCGACTTCTTCAAGCTCGGCGGTGGCTTCAATAACGACCAGCTCGTCGCCGGCGGCCTGATCGCGCTGGCCCTGATCGTGTTCGGCCTGCTGTCGTCGACTTTTCACCTCGCCAACCCGAAGAACGCCTGGCGTGCGGTTTCCCGTTTCCGCACCTCGTGGCTGTCGCGCGAAGGCGTGTTCGCCATCGCCTTCATGCCGCTGGCGCTGATCTACCTCGGTAGCATCATGTTCGATGCGCCGCTGTGGCTGCGTACCGGCTTCGGCCTGCTGACCGCCGTGCTGGCCTGGATCACGGTGTTTTCCACCGGCATGATCTACGCCTGCCTGAAGACCATCCGCCAGTGGAATACCCCGCTGGTGCCGGCCAACTACCTCGCGCTCGGCTATGCCAGCGGCAGTCTGCTGCTGCTGCTGGGCGCGGTGATGGCGGGCCTCGACACCACGCCGTTCATCGCGATGTCGGCGCTGATCGTGTCGATCGCCGCGGTGCTGAAGGCGATCTACTACTTCTGGATTCGCAGCCCCGGCCTCACCCCGACCATCAACACCGCGACCGGCCTCACCCGCGCCAAGATCAAGCTGCTCGACACGGGCCATACCCACGGCACCTTCCTGACCCAGGAATTCGGCTTCCAGCTTGCGCGTCAGAAAGCCGGCGTGCTCAAGGTCGTCGTCTTCGTCGTCGGCTTCGCGCTGCCCGGTCTGATGCTGGTGTGGGTATTCAACCAGCAGGGCGGCCAGGCCGCGGCCGTGGTCGCCGCGTTTGCCGGCATCCTGGGTGCCGCGGTCGAACGCTGGCTGTTCTTCGCAGAAGCGCGCCACGTAGTGAACCTGTATCACGGCGCCCAGCGCTGCTGATCCAGAGTCCTGATCGCCATAGGGTTTTGGCTTGGCGACTTCCCTGCTTTGGGGTATATTAGAAAGTTCTAATTTCTCCATTGCAGGAGTGTGACACCCATGTTCGGATTGTCAGGTTTCAAGGAAGTCGACCCCGGCTACGTCGCTGAACTCGCCGCCAAGGGCGCACATCTGATCGACGTGCGCACCGAGGCCGAGGTGGCCCAGGGCGTGATCGACGGCGCCATCCACATCCCGCTGCACCTGCTGCCGCTGCGTGCGGCGGACATCCCCCAGGACAAGCCCGTGGTGATCTACTGCCGCTCGGGTGCCCGCTCGGCCCAGGCCTGCGCCTTCATGGCGTCGAAGGGCTACGGCAACATGCACAATCTTTCCGGCGGCATCATGGCGTGGGCCCGTTTGGGCAATGCGCTCAGCCAGCCGCGTTGAGACATATCAATAACAAGGAATGGCCGGATTTTCCTATTGCGCTGCGATTTCGGTTGCAATAGGGGAGTATCTGGTTTAAGGTACCGCAGCATTTTTTTAGTACATGCCGATTTAATGTAAGGAGAACAACATGAACTTCGATAAAGAACTCGACGCACGTGGCCTGAACTGCCCGCTGCCCATCCTGCGTGCCAAAAAAGCCCTGGCTGAAGTCGCCAGCGGCCAGGTGCTGAAGATCCTCTCGACCGACCCGGGTTCGGTCAAGGACTTCGCCGCCTTCGCCAAGCAGACCGGCAACGAGCTGCTGTCCACTGCCGAAGCAGGTGGCGAGTTCACCTTCTTCATGAAGAAAAAATAAGCAGTCACGAAATCAAAACCAGCGCCGTTCGTTCCTGGAGCATTCAGCCAAGAACCCGCGGCGCTGTTTTTTTATAACCGGTACAGGAGAGACAGAGCATGGATACCAAAAAAATGGCCATCATCGCCACCAAGGGCACGCTGGACTGGGCTTACCCCCCGTTCATCCTCGCTTCGACGGCGGCTGCGCTGGGCTATGAAACCCAGATTTTCTTCACCTTCTATGGCCTCCAGCTCGTCCGCAAAGACCTGTCCGGCCTGAAAGTCAGCCCGCTGGGCAACCCCGGCATGCCGATGAAGATGCCGTTCGGCCCCAAGTGGTTCAAGAGCATCAACTGGAACATGCCCAACGCCATCCAGTCGCTGGTGCCCGGTTATGAAAGCGTCGCGACCGCGCTGATGAAGCAGACCATCGCCAACAACGGCGTGGCCACCATCCCCGACCTGCGCAGCCTGTGCCAGGAAGCCGAGGTGAAATTCATCGCCTGCCAGATGACTGTCGAGTTGTTCGGCTTCGACCACTCCGACTTCATCGACGGCCTCGAGTACGGCGGCGCCGCCACCTTCTTCGAGTTCGCGGGCGAGACCGACATCTGCCTCTTCATCTGAAGACAGGTCGCCGGAATGAAAAAGAGCCGATTCGTTCGGCTCTTTTTTTGTGTCTTTTTCGCTACACACGCAACAGGAAAGTGGTCTGGATGAACTAGTTGGCTTGTCCGATTACCAGTCGGGGCGTAGCCTTCGGCTCAGGCCATTCAATAAATTGATCTGTGGCTATTTTGCTTCCAGGAGGATATCAATGAAATTCACGCGCGTATTCGCATTCATGGCGCTGGCTGGCATGGCCGGCAGCGCCTTCGCTACCAATGGTTATTTCTCGCACGGCTACGGCATGAAGGCCAAGGGCATGGGCGGGGCTGCCACTGCCTCCCATGACGACGCTTTCTTCGGCGCTAACAACCCTGCCGCTGCTGCTTTTGCTGGTAATCGTATTGATCTGGGTGCGGATCTGTTCAGCCCAATCCGCGAAATGAGCCGTGCGGGCGGAGCTGTAACCGGCACTCAAGACAGTGATTCGGATTATTTCCTTGTCCCAGAGTTCGGCTACAACCGTGTGGTCAACAACAACTTGGCGCTTGGCGTGACCGTGTATGGCAATGGCGGTATGAATTCGGATTACCCGACAGGGCAGTTCGATTGCACGCCTTTTGGTGGCGGCCCGGGCCAAAACCCGCTTTGTGGAATGGGTAGCTTGGGTGTTGACCTGATGCAACTGATTATCGCTCCCACCGCAGCGTATAAAGTTGCACCCAGCCATTCTATTGGTATTTCGCCGCTGATCGGCTACCAGCGTTTCAAGGCTGAGGGGTTGCATGCATTCAATGCCATTTCTTCGGATGGTGCTAGCCTGACGAACAATGGCTATGACGATAGCTTTGGCTACGGTGTTCGTATCGGTTACATGGGCAAAATTACGCCGACCGTGACCATCGGTGCGGCCTATGCCAGCAAGATGAATTTCGATGAATTCGACAAGTACAAGGGCCTGTTCGCAGAACAGGGCGATTTCGATATTCCGGAAAACTACAACATCGGTGTGGCTTGGCAGGCTACCCCGGTTCTTAAAGTCGCACTGGACTATCAGCGTATCAATTATTCCGGCGTGAACTCTATCAACAACCCGAGCACTAGTACTGCCGGCCAGCTTGGTGATAATGGTGGCCCTGGATTTGGCTGGCAGGATATCGACGTGTGGAAATTGGGCGTCGAATATAAATACAACCAAAAGATGACCCTGCGTGCAGGTTACAACCATGGCGACAACCCCATTGAAGCTAGTGATGTGACCTTTAACATTCTGGCTCCTGGTGTCATTGAAGACCACGTTACGCTCGGTTTCACTTATACCTTGGCATCGGGTAATGAGCTGACTATGAGCTATATGCATGCCTTCAAAAATGATGTCACGGGTACGCCGAACTCGGTTTATTTCCCCGCAGGCGGCACTGAAAAAATTGAGATGTATCAGAATGCAGTCGGTATCCAGTACAGCTGGAAAATGTAATTCCCTGCAGTCCTGTCAGGCTGCTTAAAACCGGGGGCATGCCCCCGGTTTTTTTATGCAAGTTTGTTGTCGGAAAGAAAGATGCCGGCAACAAAAAAGCGCGGAAGGACCGCGCTTTTTTGTTGGGGGCAATCGGTCAGCCGAGTCGCGCGTGCTGGGCTTCCAGCTTGATCAGCATGCTGCCGAAATCGGCCAGGCGGGCCTTCTCCTGCTCGACCACCGCCGCAGGCGCGCGGTCGACGAAGCTGGGGTTGGCGAGCTTGCCTTCGGCTTTCCTGATCTCGCCCTGGATACGGGCGATTTCCTTGGCCAGGCGGGCACGCTCGGCGTCCTTGTCGATCTCGACCACCAGCATCAGCCGCATCTCGCCGACCAGCGCGACCGGGGCGTCGGCGTCGGTAAGCGTGGCGACGGCGCTGACGCCGGAGAGCTTGGCGAGTGCGCTGATGTAGGGCGCGAGTGCGTTGATCGCGACCGTGTCACCCTCGATCACGAGCGGCACGCGCTGCGCGGGGGAGAGGCTCATCTCACCGCGCAGGGTACGGCAGGCGTTGACCAGTTCCTTCAGCAGCTGGATGCGTGCGACGCTGTCGGGATGGCGCTGTGCGTCGTCCGCCTGCGGGTAGGCGGCAAGCATGATGCTGTCGCCGCCATCGCCGGAGGGCGATGCCATAGAAGCAGCGCCGGCGAGCGGCGCCACCTTCTGCCACAGTTCCTCGGTGATGAAGGGGATGACGGGATGGGCGAGCCGCAGCGTGGTTTCAAGCACGGTGGCAAGCGTCCTGCGGGTGGCGCGTTGCTGTTCGGGGGTGCCGCTGTTCAGTTGAACCTTGGCGAGTTCCAGGTACCAGTCGCAGTATTCGTCCCAGACAAACTCATAGACCGCACGTGCGGCCTGGTCGAAGCGGTAGGCGGCGAAGGCGTCGCGTACTTCGGCGATGGCCTGCTGCAGGCGCGACGCAATCCACTTGTCAGCATCGGAATAATCGAACGCGGCGCCGGCGTCGAGGCCGCAGTCGTGGCCTTCGAGGTTCATCAGCGCGAAACGGGTCGCGTTCCACAGCTTGTTGCAGAAGTTGCGGTAGCCCTCGGCGCGCTGCAGGTCGAACTTGATGTCGCGGCCGTGGGTGGCGAGGCTGGCGAAGGTGAACCTTAAAGCATCCGTCCCGTAGGCGGCGATGCCCTCGGGGAATTCGCGGCGGGTGCGTTTCTCGATGCTGGCGGCCTGCTTGGGGTTCATCAGGCCCTGGGTGCGCTTGGCGACCAGGTCGTCGACCACGATGCCGTCAATCAGATCAATAGGGTCGAGTACGTTGCCTTTCGACTTGCTCATCTTCTGGCCTTCGGAGTCGCGCACCAGACCGGTGACGTAGACCTCGCGGAACGGCACCTTGCCGGTGAAGTGCAGCGACATCATCACCATGCGGGCAACCCAGAAGAAGATGATGTCGAAGCCGGTGACCAGCACCGAGGTCGGCAGATAGCGCTCGAGTTCGGGCGTCTGCTCGGGCCAGCCAAGCGTCGAGAAGGGCCACAGCGCGGAGGAGAACCAGGTATCGAGGACGTCGTTGTCCTGCGTGAGCTCACGGCCGCCGGCCTGCTTCCTTGCCTCTTCCTCGCTGTGCGCGACGTAGAAATTGCCGTCGGCGTCGTACCACGCGGGGATGCGGTGCCCCCACCACAGCTGGCGCGACACGCACCAGTCCTGGATGTTTTCGAGCCACTGGCGATAGGTTGTCGTCCAGTTTTCCGGCACGAACTTGAGCTCGCCCGAATCGACCGCGGCGAGGCCCTGCCTGGCCAGGCCTTCCATGCTCATGAACCACTGGTCGGTGAGCATCGGCTCGATCACCGCGTGGGTGCGGTCACCGCGCGGGATCATCAGCTTGTGCGGCTTGGCCGAAACCAGCAGGCCCTTGGCCTGCAATTCGTCGAGCAGTTTCTGGCGTGCGTCGTAGCGGTCGAGGCCCTGGTATTCGGTGGGGCAGAGGTCGTTCATTTTCGCGTCGAGCGTGAGCACGCAGATCGCCACCAGCTTGTGGCGCTGACCGACCTGCCAGTCGTTGAAGT
This sequence comes from Pseudomonadota bacterium, assembly GCA_041639215.1. Classification (GTDB taxonomy): domain Bacteria; phylum Pseudomonadota; class Gammaproteobacteria; order Burkholderiales; family Thiobacillaceae; genus Thiobacillus. Next base: position 134,299 of record JBEQCP010000002.1, read on the forward strand.
CGTGCGCGGGGGTGATCTTGACGACGCCGGTGCCGAATTCGCGGTCGACGTAGTCGTCGGCGATGACGGGAATGCTGCGCTCGGCGATCGGCAGGCGCACGTGTTTGCCGATGAGATGCGCGTAACGTTCGTCTTTCGGGTTGACCGCCACGGCGGTGTCGCCGAGCAGCGTTTCGGGGCGGGTGGTGGCGACAGTCAGATGGCCGCTGCCGTCCTCCAGCGGATAGTTGATTTCCCAGATGAAGCCGTCTTCCTCGGTGCTCACCACTTCGAGGTCGGACACCGCCGTGCCGAGCACCGGGTCCCAGTTCACCAGGCGCTTGCCGCGATAGATCAGGCCCTCTCGGTAGAGCCGCACGAAGACCTCGGTGACGGCCTTAGACAGGCCGGCGTCCATGGTGAAGCGCTCGCGGCTCCAGTCGGGGCTGGTGCCGAGCCGGCGCATCTGGCGGGTGATGGTGGAGCCGGAGTGTTCCTTCCACTCCCAGACTTTTTCCAGGAATTTGTCGCGGCCGAGATCGTGGCGCGAGACGCCCTGCGCGTCGAGCTGGCGTTCCACAACGATTTGCGTGGCGATGCCGGCGTGGTCGGTGCCGGGCTGCCACAGCGTGTTGTCTCCCGCCATGCGGTGATAGCGCGTGAGCGCGTCCATCAGCGTGTGCTGGAAGGCGTGCCCCATGTGCAGCGTGCCGGTGACGTTGGGCGGCGGCAGCATGATGCAGTAGGCGGGGGCGTCGGGCGTGTCTCCCGCCTTGAAATAGCCGGCGCTTTCCCACTGGGCGTACCAGCGTTTCTCGATGTCAGCCGGTTCGAAGGATTTGGCGAGTTCCATGACGTGCGGGCAAAGGCGCAATTATCCCAAAAAAGCCCGGGACACGTCCCAAAAATCCTGGGACGCGGATCCAAAAGTTCGGGGCCGGTTCGACACAATGCAATGTCAGGCGAATCAGGCCGACGGATCGCGTGGGTGCCTGAGTTTTTCGGCCACGGCGTCGCGCACGATTTCGCGCACGTTGACGTCGAGCTGGGAAAGCAGGCTGGCCACGGTCTGGTCGATGTTCTTGCGCAATTCGGCGGCGACCTGCTTTTCCATCACCTCGGACAGGCGCGGGGCGAGTTCGCTCATCAGTTGTTCGGCCAGCGTATCGGTGACGATCGCCGGCGCCGGCTCGTCAGCCGGCTGGGCTTGAACGGGTGCCTCGGCGGAGGCGGGTCGGGCGGCGGGTTCCGTCAACGCGGTTGACGCGGCAGCCGCGGGTGGAGCCGGCGGCGTGCCGCGCGCGATCACCTGAGTCAGCACCGGCAGCCAGGCATCGGGCGGCGCGGCCTGTTCCGGCACGGGGGCGGACTGTGCGTCGCTGTGTGCAGCGTCGTCGCCCCCGCCGCGATGCTTTTTCAGCAGCGCATCCATCTTGCTCAACAGCGGTTCGCTCATGGAGGCCTCCTATCCGGCCTGCTGGCGCAGGTCGTGCGTCTTCAGCGCGTAGCCGCGCGTCTGGTAGAAGCGGTAGCGCTCGCGGCCGCGCTCGCGGCCGGCATCGTCCTGGCCGACGATCTCGACCAGGCGCTCGAAGCGGGCAAACGCCTCGGGCTGCTCGTGGTGCAGGTTGATCATGACGTCGGCCGAGCGCAGCGCAGCGGCATTCGTCCCGATCAGCACGGGCGTCTCGCCTGCCAGGGCGTCGGTGTCGCGGCAGTGCGGCACGAAGCCGAGTGCCGGCGCCGTCCACAGCAGGCGGTCGATGCTGGCCGCAACGGTCGCGTCTGGCGCGTAGATCATCACCTGCCTGCCCTGGCCGTACGCCTTGGCGGCGACACGGCGGGCGACGTCGAGCGGGTCGTCGGCGAAGGTGTAGAAGGTGATCTCGGTCACGTCGGCCGGCTTACTTCTGGGTGCGATTCAGCAGGAAATGCACCAGCAGCGACACCGGGCGACCGGTCGAGGTCTTGTCGCGACCGCCCTTGTAAGCAGTGCCGGCGATGTCGAGGTGCGCCCAGTGATACTTCTTCGCGAAGCGCGACAGGAAGCAGGCCGCGGTGATCGAGCCGGCCGGGCGGCCGCCGATGTTGGCCATGTCGGCGAGGCTGCTCTTCAGCTGATCCTGGTAATCGTCCCACAGCGGCATGCGCCACACACGGTCCCAGGCGTGGTCGCCGGCATGTTCGATCTCGCGCGCGAGCGGGTCGTGGTTGCTGAAGAGCGCGCTGGGGTGTGCGCCGAGTGCGATCACGCAGGCGCCGGTCAGCGTCGCCAGGTCGACCACCGCGTCGGGCTCGAAGCGCTCGGCATAGGTCAGCGCGTCGCACAGGATCAGGCGGCCTTCGGCGTCGGTGTTGAGGATTTCGATGGTCTGGCCGGACATCGATTTGACGATGTCACCCGGTTTGTTGGCATTCGCATCCGGCATGTTTTCGCACGAGGGCACCAGGCCGATCACGTTCAGCGGTAGCCCCAGTTCGCCGATCGCACGGAACGCACCGAGCACCGCGCCGCCGCCGCTCATGTCGTAGTTCATCTCGTCCATTTCGGCGGGCGGCTTGAGCGAAATGCCGCCGGCGTCGAAAGTGATCGCCTTGCCGACCAGCACCACCGGCTTGTCGCCCTTCTTGCCGCCGTCGTGCTTCAGCACGATGAAGCGCGGCGGCTTGTCGCTGCCCTTGCCGACCGACAGGAAGGAACCCATGCCGAGCTTTTCGCAGGCTGCCTGGTCGAGGATCTCGCAGCCGAAGCCGTGGGCCTTGGCGAGTTTCTTCGCCTCACCCGCCAGGTAGTCCGGGGTGCAGACGTTGGACGGCGTGTTGCCAAGGTCCTTGGCGAGCTTGATGCCGTGTGCGATGGCCAGACCGTTGGCGAGGCCGGTTTCGCCGTACTTCAGCTCGCCGCGCCGCGACACCGCGAACACCACGCGCTTCAGCGGGCGTCGCGCCTCGCTCGGCTTGCTTTTCATGTGATCGAAACGGTACAGCGCATCGTGCGCGGCGATCACGGCCTGCTCGATGTTCCAGGTGATGTCGCGCTTCCTGACCGGAATCTCGGACAGGGTGATGGTGGCTTCCATCGAGCCGGTGTCGCGCAGCGTTTTCACGGCGGCGGCGATGGCGTCGCGGTAGGCCTTTTCGTGGAAATCACGTTCCTTGCCGAGCCCCACGAGCAGCACGCGGTCGGCGAGGATGTTGGGGACCCTATGCAGCAGCAGGGTGCTGCCTGCCTTGCCTTCCATGTCGCCGCCGCGCAGGATGTCGGACAGATAGCCGTCGCTGGCGCGGTCGATGTCGACCGCCGGGCCGGAAAGCTTGCGGCTCTCGAACACGCCGACGACCACGCAGGCGGTGCGCTGCTTTTCGGGGGCGCCGCTTTTTATGCTAAATTCGAGTTCGATTTCCTTGTTTTCCATGTCTGTGCTCAAAAAAATACAATTTGCCGATGCGCCGGGGGCTGGCGTAGCCGATGGGGCGATTATTGGCGCGGGCGTGGTGGAATGTCAAAAGCCCGTTCGTATCACGGGCGCAATCCGGTTTTTTCCATGCTCTATCGTCGTGCGCTGACCCGCGAAATGGGGCTCACCACCGGCGCCGTGCTCACGGTGCTGATCGCGATCGCGCTGGTGGTGCTGTTCATTCGCCTGCTCGGCGACGTGGCGCGCGGCGAACTCGCCAACGAGGCGGTGTTCGCCTTTCTCGGATTCTCGCTGCTGTATTTCCTGCCGGTATTGATGACCATCGCGCTGTTCGCCGGCGTGTTGCTCCCCTTGTCGCGCATGTGGCGGGACAGCGAAATGGTCATCTGGTTCAACGCGGGGCTCGCACTCACGCAGTGGATCCGTCCGGTGCTGACCTTCGCGGTGCCGCTGTCGCTGGTGATCCTGTTGCTGACGCTGGTGCTCAATCCGTGGGCGCAAGCCAAGAAGAACGAGTACCGCCAGGATCTCAAGAGCCGCAGCGAGAGTTCGCTGATCGCGCCTGGCCTGTTTGCCGAATCGGGCGCAGGGCAGCGCGTCTACTACGTCGAGTCGCTCAACCCGCTGACCGGCATCGTGCGCAATGTGTTCATGCAGTCGCGCATCGACGGCCGGCTCGGCCTGGTGGTGGCGCGTGAGGGCGACCATACGCAGATGCCGGACGGTTCGCGCTACCTGGTGTTCAAGGACGGCCGGCGCTACGAGGGCACGCCGGGCCAGCTCGACTACCGCATCGTGCAGTTCGAACGCTACTGGATGCGGCTCGACCCCGTCGCCACCGATACGCAGGCAACCAATATCCGTCAGGCATCGGCGGGCGACCTGCTGGCCGATCCGACGCCGCCGGCGCGCGCCGAACTGCTGTGGCGCATCGGTGTGCCGGTGTCGGCGCTGGTGCTCGCCGTGATGGCCATTCCGCTCAGCTTCGTCAATACGCGGGCGCGCCGCTCCTGGGGATTGGCGATCGCGCTGCTGCTGTACTTCGTCTACAACAACCTGCTGTCGCTGACGCAGGCCTGGGTGGCGCAGGGCAAGTTCAATCCCTGGGCGGGCATGCTGTCGTCGCATCTGCTGATGCTGGCTGCGGTGCTGCTCCTGTTCCATCTGCGCAACCGCCAGCGCGCGCCGCGAGGAAAGAGGACATGAGCCAGCTGGCACGCTATCTCGCCGGGCAGGTGCTGGTCGCGTCGGGCTTCGTGCTGCTGGCGCTGCTGGTGCTGTTCGCGTTCTTCGACGTGGTCCAGGAACTAGGCAGCCTGGGGCGCAACAATTACGGGCTGGGGCAGGCGGCTGTGGTGGTGCTGCTGAGCATTCCCGGCCACCTCTACGAGATTCTGCCGGTGGCGGCGCTGATCGGCACGCTGTTCGCGCTGTCACGCCTGGTGGGCAATTCGGAATATGCGGTGATGCGCGTGTCGGGGCTGTCCAACTGGCGCGTGGCCGGCTATTTCAGCGTGATCGGCGTGCTGTTGTCGCTGCTGGTGTTGCTGCTCGGCGAATATGTCGCGCCGTGGTCGGACCAGGCGGCGCAGCGCTACAAGCTGTCGGCCACCCGTTCGGTGGTGGCGCAGCAGTTTCGTTCCGGTCTGTGGGTCAAGGACGGCAGCACCTTCATCAACGTGCGCGAGGTGATGCCCGACAACACGCTGCGCGGCATCGAGATCTACGGCTTCGACGCTGACGGCCGTCTCGGCTGGATCCGTGGCGCCGACGAGGCGAAATGGCGGGGGGGGCAGACCTGGCATCTTCGGCAGGTGATGGAAACGCGCTTCGACGCAGGCGGCGTCCGTGCCGTTCGCAGTGCAAGCCAGGACTGGCAGTCGGTGCTGACGCCCGACATTCTCAGCGTGCTGCTGGTGGCGCCGGAAAAGATGTCGGGCCGCACCCTGTGGCGCTACATTGCGCATCTCAAGGAAAACAACCAGAAGGCTTCGCGCTACGAGCTCGCGCTGTGGTCGAAGTTCATCAGCCCCTTCGTGATCCCGATCATGATGCTGATCGCCATGCCGTTCGCCATCCAGGGACCGCGCGCCGGCGGTACCAGCAGCAAGATCTTCATCGGCATCCTGGCCGGGCTCGGTTTCCACCTGCTGAGCCGTCTGTTCGGCCATCTGGGATTGCTGAACGACTGGCCGGCGCTGGTGGTGTCGATTCTGCCGCTGCTGATTTTTCTTGCGATCGCGCTGGCGGGCATCCGGTGGGTGGATCGCCGCTAGCACCGCTGCCCGAACGGCTCGCCGCCTGCCTGCAGACGGCGGAGCCGGCCAGCAAGGTGGCTGGCGTGCACGCGCTGGCTGCGGACTGGCAGGCCGGCCGGCTGCAGCTCGCGGCAGACGCGGTGCGCACGCCGATCGACCGTCCGGGGGTCCCCGCCCGACCTGAACTGGTCCCTCCGCAGCAGGTGCCGCGCCGCCGTGCAGACACCCCCGCCGGCCGTGCCGCGCTCGTCCATGCGCTGGCGCACATCGAATTCAATGCGATCAACCTGGCGCTCGACGCCGCCCACCGCTTCGCCGGCATGCCGCACGCGTTCTACGCCGACTGGCTGAAGGTGGCGGACGAAGAGGCGCTGCATTTCGAGCTGCTGAACACGCACCTGGCGACGCTTGGGTACGCCTACGGCGACTTCAGGGCTCACACCGGCCTGTGGGACATGGCGCTGAAGACCGCGCACGATCCCCTGGTGCGCATGGCGCTGGTGCCGCGCGTGCTGGAAGCGCGCGGGCTCGACGCCACGCCGCTCATCGTCGGCAAGCTGCGGGCGGCCAACGACATGCGCATGGTCGAGATCCTCGGCATCATCGAACGCGACGAGATCGGCCACGTCGCCATCGGCAGCCGCTGGTATCGCTGGCTGTGCGCGGCGCGCGGGCTGGATCCGGAGGCGACGTTTCGCCAGTTGCTGGTCGACTACGATGCGCCGCCGCTGAAACCGCCGTTCAATCTCGGAGCACGCCGGCAGGCCGGTTTCAGCGAGCCCGAACTGGACTGGCTGAGCGGGCTCTGAGCGTTCTTCGCGGATGAAAAAATCGACCGCCCTATAGTCCCAGCGTCGTCGCTGACACCTGCGCCGGCGCGCGCTGCCACATTTCCTCGAAGCGGTGGTTCAGCTCGGTCGCGCGGGCAGGATCATCCTCGTGGTGCGTGCCATGGACCACGCCCTTGTCGGCGCGCAACAGCACGCCGCGGCGGTCAGCCAGCACGAAGGCTTCATCCGGGCGCGGGGCGTCGGGGTCGGCCTGACGGATTTCGAGCACATGGCCGAAGTCGCGCAACAGCAGCATCAGGCGCGGATGGTCGCGTGCCACGCGGCTGATGTCGTCGAGCAGCAGCTCGATGCGGCGCCCGCCGCCCGCCACGCAGAGCGCGCGCAATGCGGCGAGCCGTTCGGGCTGGTCGATTTCCAGCAGGCTCAGGTCATGGTCGTAGAACCGCAGCTGGCGGTGGGTGGCGGCCAGCAGCGTGTCGAATGCGGCGCGGAATTCGGACGGGGTTTCGAAGGGATTCATGCGGCGTCGATCTCCAGCCAGCCGGCTTCATACCAGTCATAAAAACGTTCGCGCAGCGCGGCCGGCAAGGGCGGTGCGAGACGGCGACGGTCGGCCAGCTGCTTCAGGGCCGCAACTTCGTCGGCGGCCGGCGCAAAGGCTTCACCGTTGATGAAAAAGCGCCTGCCGCTGAACAGCAGGCGCGACTTGGGATTGAGCGCGACGCCGGCCTTGCCGGCCTGCTTGTCGAAGGCAGCACGGCTGAGCGGCGCTTCTGGCGGATCGAAAAACACGTTCGGCTTCGGCTCGGACAGATAACGTCCGGCGAATTCGGCGACGTCGCTGCGCGACCATCGGATTTTCGCGATCATTGTTTCGATCTGGTCGAGCATCGCGCGGCCGATTTCGCCGGGATGCGTCTGCAGGCGCAGGTCGGGGTCGGCATAGCGGCCTTCCAGCCTGATGCTGTCCTGCAGGTGCATCAGGAAACCCTGCGCCAGCTCCTCGGCGGTGGGGGCGCGGAAACCGATCGAGTAGGTCATGCAGGCGTCCTCGGCGACACCGTAATGCGCGACGTGCGGCGGCAGGTAGAGCATGTCGCCGGGGCCGAGCACCCATTCCTCTTCCACTTCGAAATGACGCAGGATCTTCAGCGGCGCATCGTCGATCAGCGCGAGGTCGGTCTGCGTGCTGATCTGCCAGCGGCGGTGTCCCTGGCCTTGCAGCAGGAAGACGTCGTAGGAATCGAAGTGCGGGCCCACGCTGCCGCCCGGCACGGCGTAGCTCACCATCAGGTCGTCGAGCCGCGCGTGCGGGACGAAGTCGAAGCGCGCCAGCAGGGCATCGGCCTCCGGCAGGAAATGGTTCAACGATTGCACCAGCAGTGTCCATTCGGTCTTCGGCAGGCGCCTGAAGTCGCGCTTGCTGAAGGGCCCGTGGTCGAGCTGCCAGTCGGTGCCGCTGCCCTGGATCAGGCGCGATTCGACGTCGTCGCGGCAGGCCAGTTGCTGCATCTCGTGCGGCGTCAGCAGGCCGGCAAAGCCCGGTACGGCGTTGCGGATGAGGAGCGGACGCTTGTGCCAGACGTCGCGCAGGAAACGGGCGGGACTGAGGCCGCCGAGCAGGGGAGTCGTCATGGAAGCGATTATAGCGATGCGGCCGCGCGAGCCCTGCTAGAATGCAGCCCGAGAACCCGCGGGGGAAACCCATGCTGAAAGCAGGAGACCGCGCGCCGGACTTTTCCAATCCGGACGCGGACATGAACATCGTCGAATTGTCGCAGTTCCGGGGCAAGACTCTGGTGCTGTATTTCTACGTGCGTGACGACACACCGGGCTGCACCACCGAGGCGATCGAGTTTTCCGAACTGGAAAACGATTTCGCCAAGACGGGGGCTGCGGTGGTCGGCGTGTCGCGCGACGACTGCATCAAGCATGGCGAGTTCCGCGACAAGCACGGCATCAGCGTGCGCCTGCTGGCCGACAAGGAGCAGACCACCAGCGCCGCCTACGGCGTGCTGCAGGACAAGGAAGTGGATGGCGTCATGCGTAAGAGCACGGTGCGCTCCACGTTCATCATCGACAAACAGGGCGTCATTCGCCACGCCCTGTACGGCGTTTCCAGCCGCGGCCATGCGGCGGAGGTGCTTCAACTGGTAAAGGAACTCAAGTGAACATTGGCAAGGACACGGTCGTCACCATCACCTACATCGTCCGCGACCTCGACGGCAAGCTGCTGGAGGAAAGCGACGAGCCGGTCAGCTACCTGCATGGCGGCTACGACAACATTTTCCCAATGGTCGAGCAGGCGCTGGAAGGCAAGGCGGTGGGCGAGAAGATCGACCTCAAGCTGCAGCCGGTCGACGCCTTCGGCGAGTTCGACGAGAACCTGGTGCGGATCGAGCCGCGCGAGGCCTTCCCGCCGGAGATCGAGATCGGCATGCAGTTCGTCGGCTCCCCCCTCGAAGGCGGCGAGGAACTGCTCTACACGGTGACCGACATCGCCGAGGACAAGGTGGTGGTCGACGGCAACCACCCCTACGCCGGCCAGGCAGTGCACTTCCAGTGCCAGGTCGCCGAGGTGCGCGCCGCTACGCCGGACGAGGTCGAGCATCGCCATGCGCACGGCGCCCACGGCCATCACCATCATTGAGCGCGCGGCGGGTGGTGCCGGGCTGCTAGAATGCCCGGCTACCTGTTTTCCGTGACAGCTTGATCAAGACCATCGATGAAAACCACCTTCCTCGACTTCGAGCAGCCGATCGCCGAACTCGAAGCCAAGATCGAAGAACTGCGCTTCGTGCAGGATGATTCCGCGCTGGACATCTCGGAAGAGATCCGCCGCCTGCAGAAAAAGAGCCAGACGCTCACCAAGGACATCTACGCCAAGCTGAATGCCTGGCAGGTGTCGCAGGTGGCGCGCCATCCGCAGCGTCCCTACACGCTCGACTACGTGCAGGGCCTGTTCACCGATTTTGCCGAGCTGCACGGCGACCGCGCATTCGCCGACGACGCCGCGATCGTCGGCGGCATCGCCCGCTTCAACGGCGAGCCGGTGATGGTGATCGGCCACCAGAAGGGCCGCGACACCAAGGAAAAGATCTACCGCAACTTCGGCATGCCGCGCCCCGAGGGCTATCGCAAGGCGCTGCGCCTGATGCGCCTGGCGGAAAAATTCCGCATGCCGATCTTCACTTTCATCGACACGCCGGGCGCCTATCCCGGCATCGGCGCCGAAGAGCGCGGCCAGTCGGAGGCGATTGCGCGCAATCTCTACGTGATGGCCGAACTGCAGACGCCGGTCGTCTGCACCATCGTCGGCGAAGGCGGTTCCGGCGGCGCACTGGCGATCGGCGTCGGCGACCGCACCCTGATCCTGCAGTACTCGACCTATTCGGTCATTTCACCCGAGGGCTGCGCCTCGATCCTGTGGAAGAGCGCCGACAAGGCCTCGGTCGCCGCCGAGACGCTCGGCATCACGGCCGACCGCCTCAAGGCCAACGGCCTGGTCGATCGCATCATCGAGGAGCCGCTGGGCGGCGCGCAGCGCGACTGGGACGCCATGTTCCAGTCGATGCGCCGTGCGCTGACCGATACCCTCACCGAGCTGCGCAAGCAGCCGCTCGATGCCCTGCTGGCCGCGCGCTACCAGCGCCTGCGGGCGTATGGCAGCTTCAAGGAAGCTCCTGCCAAGTAAGCCCCTGGCTGATGCGGTGGCGGACGCGCTGGCCCGCCACGTCGCGCCGCGCGCGCGGCTCGCGCTGGGCCTGTCGGGCGGGCTGGACTCGGTGGTCTTGCTGCACGCGCTGGCCGCGTTGCGCGATACCTTTCCCTTCGAACTGCAGGCGGTGCACGTGCACCACGGCCTGTCGCCGCATGCCGACGACTGGGCCGCTTTCTGTGCGCAAGTCTGCGCATCGCATGCGGTTCCGCTGAGCATCGCCCGCGTGCAGGTTGCGCGCGACGATCCCGCGGGCATCGAGGCGGCCGCACGGCGCGAACGCCAGCGCGTCTTCGCCGCAGTCGACGCGGATTTTCTTCTCACTGCCCACCAGCAGGACGACCAGGCCGAAACCCTGATGCTGCAGCTATTGCGCGGCGCCGGTTCCAAGGGCCTGGCGGCGATGCCGGTCTGGCAGCGCCGGTCGGGCTGGCGCGCGGCACAGCTGCGGCCGCTGCTCGGGGTGACGCGCGCCGCGATCCTCGGCTACGCACAGGTGCACGGCCTGGCGTGGGTCGAGGACGAGAGCAACCGCGACCCGCGCTACCGTCGCAATGCCCTGCGTCAGCAGGTCATGCCGCTGCTGGCCGAATATTTTCCGGGCAGCAGCAGCACGCTTGCGCGTGCCGCCCGGCTGCAGGCCGAGGCCGCAGGCCTGCTCGATGATCTCGCGCGCCTGGATGCGGCCGATGCCATCGCGGGCGAGCGCCTTGACTGCGCCGCGCTGGCGCAGCTGTCGCTGCCGCGCGCGCGCAACCTGCTGCGCCATTTCATCGAAGGCCGGGGCTATCCGCTGCCGAATGCGCGCATCCTGAACGAGGCGCTGCATCAGTTGCGGGACGCGGGCCAGGACGCGCGCGTATGCGTCAACCTCAAGGCGGTCGTGTTGTGGCGCTATCGCGGCGGCGCGTATCTGGTGGCGCCCCCGCCGCCGCCGGCCCCGCCGGTGCGCTGGCAGGGCGAGGCCGTTTTGCGGGTGCCGGCTGCCGGGGTCGAGGTAGGCATGGAGGCCGTGACCGGCGCCGGTCTGAAGCGCACGCTGCTCGAGGCGGGCGTCGTGATGCTGGGCGTGAGGCAGGGCGGCGAGCGGCTGCGCCTGCAGGCGGGCGGCCCGCGCCGCAGCCTGAAGAATCTGCTGCAGGAATGCGCGATTCCGCCCTGGCGGCGGGCGTGCCTGCCGCTGCTGTGGTGCGACGGGCAGCTGGCATGGGCAGCGGGGATCGGCTGTGCTGCCGAACTGCGCGCCGCACCGGGCGAACCGGGACTACTCCCTTGTGTCGTGGCGCCGGTTCCAGGACAAGACAGCCCAGGGCGTGTTATCCTAGCGGGCTGATTTTCATGGTTTTTTGAACCTTTTTCTCATTCATCTGGAGCACGCACATGGCTGTTCAGCGCACTTTTTCCATCATCAAGCCCGACGCCGTCAAAAAGAACGTGATCGGCAAGATCGTCAGCCGCTTCGAGAGCAATGGCCTCAAGGTCGTCGCCTCGAAGATGAAGCACCTGTCGCGCCAGGAAGCCGAAGGCTTCTACGCCGTGCACAAGGAGCGTCCCTTCTTCAAGGATCTGGTCGACTTCATGGTCTCCGGCCCGGTCGTGCTGCAGGTGCTGGAAGGCGAGGACGCGATCGCCAAGAACCGTGAGCTGATGGGCGCGACCGACCCGAAGAAGGCCGAGCCGGGCACCATCCGCGCCGATTTCGCCGAGAGCATCGACGCCAATGCCGTGCACGGTTCCGACGCACCGGAAACCGCGGCGATCGAGATCGCCTATTTCTTCCCCGCCAGCGAAGTCTACGCCGGCCGCTAAGCTGTACGCATGACGCAGAATCTGCTCGATTTCGACCTCGCAGGGCTGACCGCCTGGTTCGGCGAACTCGGCGAAAAGCCGTTTCGCGCACGCCAGGTGTTCCACTGGATACACCAGGCCGGCGTGGCCGATTTCGTGCAGATGACCGATATCGCCAAGAGCCTGCGCGAGAAGCTGCGGAACGAAGCCATCGTGCAGGCGCCGGAAATCAAGTATTCGCACCTGTCGTCCGACGGCACCCGCAAGTGGCTGTTCGACGTCGGGGTCGGCAACGGCATCGAGACCGTGTTCATTCCTGAGGACGACCGCGGCACGCTGTGCGTGTCGTCGCAGGTCGGTTGCGCGCTCGAGTGCACCTTCTGTTCGACCGGACGTCAGGGCTTCAACCGCAACCTCACCGTGGCCGAGATCATCGGCCAGCTGTGGGTGGCGCAGCACAGCCTGAAGACCGAGCCCAACCGTACCACCGGGGAAGTGTCCGAGCGGCCCGTCTCCAACGTGGTGATGATGGGGATGGGCGAGCCGCTGGCGAACTTCGAGAACGTGGTGACCGCGCTCGGCATCATGCTCGACGATCATGCCTATGGGCTGTCGCGGCGGCGAGTGACGGTATCGACCTCGGGTCTGGTGCCGGCGATGGATCGGCTCGCCGAGCGCTGCCCGGTCGCACTGGCGGTGAGTCTGCATGCGCCGAACGATGCGCTGCGCGACCAGATCGTGCCGATCAACAGGAAGTATCCGCTGGCGGAGCTGATGGCGGCATGCCAGCGTTATCTGGTGCATGCGCCGCGCGATTTCATTACGTTCGAGTACGTGATGCTGGCTGGGGTCAACGACCAGCCCGAGCACGCGCGTCAGCTGATCGAGCTCACGCGCGACGTACCGTGCAAATTCAACCTGATCCCGTTCAATCCCTTCCCGGACTCGGGCTACGAGAAGCCACGCGCCGAGGCATTGCGGGTGTTTCGCGAAATCCTGCAGGACGCGGGCTACGTGGTCACCACGCGCAAGACGCGCGGCGACGACATCGACGCCGCCTGCGGCCAGCTCGCCGGCAAGGTGGCCGACAAGAGCGGGCGCGTGTTGAAACGGATGCACAAGGAGGCGGCGTGAAGAAATGGATCGTGCTGGCGGCGGCCGTGCTGGCGGGGTGTGCGGGCCAGCCCATCGAAGGTGGCGTGAACGTCGACAACGTGGCCGACAGCGAAAGTCGGCAGCGTGCGCGTGCCTTCACCGATCTGGCGGCGGCCTATCTCGCCCGCGCCCAGTACAAGGTCGCGCTCGATGAATTGCGCAAGGCGATCTTGGCCGACAGCCGCTTCGGGCCGGCCTACAATATCTACGGTCGGATCTACATGGAACTCGCGGAGGACAAACTGGCGGAAGAAAACTTCCGTCGTGCGATCGATCTCGATCGCAGCGACTCCGAAGCGCGCAACAACTACGGCTGGTTTCTCTGCACCCGTGGCCGCTACGACGAAGGACTGGAACAGTTCGCTTCCGCCCTGCGCAACCCCCTGTATACGCAGCCTGAACTGGCGATGGCGAATGCCGGCCAGTGTGCCGAGAAGAAGGGCGATCTCGCGCTGGCCGAAGCCAACCTGACGAAATCGCTCAAGCTGCAGCCCGACAATCCCAATACGTTGCTCAAGCTCGCCGGCCTGCATTTCCGCCAGGGGCGCCTCGTCGAGACGCAACGCCTGCTGGCCCGCCACGACGAACTGGCGCCGCCGAGCGCAGAAAGCCTGTGGCTCAGTGTGCGGCTGGAGCGCAAGCTGGGCGATCGTGCCCAGGAGGCGGCCTACGGCCTGCAACTGCGCAAACGCTTCCCTGATTCGACCGAGGCACGCATGCTGCATGCGGGGCAATACGAATGAACGAGGTCACGTTGACCTCGGTCGGGCAGATGCTGCGCGATGCCCGCGATGCGCAGGGTTTCACGCTGGATGAGGTCGCGGCGCGCCTGCGCCTGATGCACCGCCAGGTCGAGGCGATGGAGGCGGACGATTTCGAGAGTCTGGGGCAACCCGTGTTCGCGCGTGGTTTTGTGCGCAACTACGCTCGCCTGCTGGGGCTCGATGCCGACGCGCTGCTGGCGCGCATGCAGGGGGCCGCGGCCGAACCGGCTGCGGTCAGCCGTGCCGAACCGCCTGAGCAGCGTTCCTGGCTGACCTCGCCGTGGCTGATTCTCCTGTTGCTGGGTGCACTGCTGGTGGTGGCGCTGCCCGTGGGCTTGTATCTGTGGCTCAACAGCGAGGGGGACGAAGGCCCGGTCAGCCGGGTGCCGGTTGTGTCGCCGCCTGTCGTCGCCAGGACGAAACCGACGCCGCCGGTGCCGCAGAAGGCGCTTCCCGCAACGCCGGATGTGGCGGCCGAGCCCGTAACGCCCGTGGTCGAGTCCGCAACGCCGGATGCAGTGGCCGGGTCCGCAACGCCCGTGGACGAACCGCCGGCCGCGGCCGAGGTGCCTGTCACGCACGAACCGGCGACGGCCAACGGCATGCTTCATCTCGAATTCGGCGCGGAGGCCTGGGCCGAAATCAAGGATGCTAGCGGCCGCGTGCTGCACCGCCAGCTCAATCAGCCCGGCAGCAGCGTCGATGTGCGCGGCCGTCCGCCGTTCGAGGTGGTGATCGGCAATGCCGCACAGGCGCGCATGACCTACAACGGCCGCCCGATCGATTTGAAACCTTTCATCGACGTGACGGTTGCCCGGTTTACCCTCGAAGAGTAGCCACGCTCGAAACTAGCCACAGGAAGAATGATGTCCCAGATTGTCCGCCGCCCCACCCGCCAGGTGCGGGTCGGCAATGTCCTGATCGGCGGCGATGCACCTGTGGTGGTGCAGTCGATGACCAATACCGACACCGTCGATGTCGCCGCTACCGTGCGCCAGGTGCAGGCGCTCGCCGAGGCCGGCTCCGAACTGGTGCGGATCACTGTCAACACGCTGGAGGCGGCGGCTGCCGTGCCGCGCATCCGCGAGCGGCTCGATGTGCTGGGATGCCGCGTGCCGCTGATCGGCGATTTCCATTTCAACGGCCACAAGTTGCTGACCCAGGTGCCCGAGTGCGCGCAGGCGCTGGCCAAGCTCAGGATCAACCCCGGCAACATCGGGCGTGGCAGCAAGCGCGACGAGCAGTTCGCCACCCTGATCGAGGTGGCGTGCCAGTACGACAAGCCGGTGCGCATCGGCGTCAACTGGGGCAGCCTCGACCAGGCGCTGGCCGCGCGCATGATGGACGAGAACGCGCGTCTGGCGCAGCCGGAGGATGCCGAGGTGGTGATGCGCCGCGCCATGGTCGCCTCCGCGCTCGAGTCCGCGAAGAAAGCCGAGGAACTCGGACTCGCCGGCGACAGGATCATCCTGTCGTGCAAGATGAGCCGGGTGCAGGACCTGATTGCGGTGTACCGCGACCTCTCCGCGCAGAGCGACTATCCGCTGCACCTTGGGCTGACCGAGGCCGGCATGGGCAGCAAGGGCATCGTCGCCTCGACCGCCGCGCTGGCGGTGCTGCTGCAGGAAGGCATCGGCGACACCATCCGTATTTCGCTGACTCCCGAGCCGGGCGGTGAACGCGCGCAAGAAGTGCGCGTCGGCCAGGAAATCCTGCAGGCGCTGGGCCTGCGCGCGTTCACCCCGCAGGTCACCGCCTGCCCCGGCTGCGGCCGCACCACCTCGACCGTGTTCCAGGAACTCGCGCAGGACATCGAGACCTATCTGCGCAACCAGATGCCGGTGTGGCGCAGCCAGTATCCCGGCGTCGAAACCATGCAGGTCGCGGTGATGGGCTGCGTGGTCAACGGCCCCGGCGAGTCCAAGCACGCCAACATCGGCATCTCGCTACCCGGCACCGGCGAAGTGCCGGTGGCGCCGGTGTACGTCGACGGCGAGAAGACCGTGACGCTGAAGGGCGACCGCATCGCTGCGGATTTCCAGGCGATCGTCGAGGACTACGTGCAGCGGCGGTACGGACATTGAAAAACATTTATCCGCGAAGGACGCGAAGGGACGCGAAGTGAAAATCAAGAAAACAGGGGCTGGGTTTTCTTCGCGCGTCTTCGCGTCCTTCGCGGATAAAAATTGATTTCCAGAACATGAGCAACAACAACATTCAATCCGTGCGCGGCATGAACGACTGCCTGCCCGACGCCACCGACACCTGGCAGGGCTTCGAGGCGATCGTGCGCGATTGGCTGCGGCGTTACGGCTACCGCGAGATGCGCACGCCGATCCTCGAGCACACGGGCCTCTTCAAGCGCGCCATCGGCGAGGTGACCGACATCGTCGAGAAGGAGATGTACACCTTCGTCGACGAGTTGAACGGCGAATCGCTGACGCTGCGTCCGGAAGGTACGGCGTCGTCGGTGCGCGCGGTGATCCAGCACAACCTGCTGTACGACGGCGGCAAGCGGCTGTGGTACACCGGCCCGATGTTTCGCCACGAGCGGCCGCAGAAGGGCCGCTACCGGCAGTTCCACCAGGTCGGCGTCGAGGCGCTCGGCTTTGCCGGGCCCGACACCGACGCCGAGCTGATCGTGATGTGCGCCGACCTTTGGCAGGAGCTTGGCATCGCACCGACGCTGCAGCTCAATACGCTGGGCGACCATGCATCGCGGCAGCGCCATCGGCAGAAACTGATTGCCTATTTCGAGGCGCATCTTGACCAGCTCGACGAGGACGCGAAGCGTCGGCTGCACAGCAACCCGCTGCGCATTCTCGACAGCAAGAACCCGGCGATGCAGGCTCTGAACGACGCGGCCCCCAGGCTGATGGACGAGCTGGAGGACGAGGCACTGGCGCATTTCGATGCCGTGCAGTCGCTGCTCACCGCCAACGGCATTGCCTTCGAGATCAACCCGCGGCTGGTGCGCGGGCTCGACTACTACAACCGTACCGTGTTCGAATGGGTGACCGACCAGCTCGGCGCCCAGGGCACGGTGTGCGCGGGTGGGCGCTACGACGGCCTGATCGAACAACTGGGGGGGAAATCCGCACCGGCGGCCGGCTTCGCCATGGGCATCGAGCGCCTGCTGGCGCTGATCGAGGCGGGCGGACGCACGATCGCGACACCGGTGCCGGACGTCTACATCGTCCATGCCGGCGAAGCAGCCGGGGCCTACGCCTGGCAGGCGGCCACGGCGCTGCGCAGCGCCGGATTCGCCACCGTGCTGCACTGCGGCGGCGGCAGCTTCAAGTCGCAGATGAAAAAGGCCGACGCCAGCCGCGCCCGCTATGCGGTGATCATCGGCGACGACGAAGCGGCGGCACAGCAGGTGACGCTGAAGCCGTTGCGCGGCAACGGCGAGCAGGCTCGTGTCGAACTGGCGCGGGCGATCGACATTCTGAAACAGGCATAACTTTAAAAGGCACAACGCGATGGCAACCTACGATCTCGACGAGCAGGAACGGCTGGACGAACTCAAGGCCTGGTGGAAGCGCTGGGGCAACCTGGTGCTGATCGGGCTGGCCGTGGTGGTCGCTGCAGGGGCCGGCTGGCGCTACTGGCAGAACCGCACCATGACGCAAAGCCTGGAGGCGGCCTCCGTCTACGAAAAGCTGGTGCAGTCGCTTGCGGCCAACGACGCCAAGGGTGCGCGCGAGGCCGGTGGCCTGCTGATCGACCAGTACAAGGGCACCGCCTATGCGCCGCGCGCAGCGCTCCTGCTGGCCAAGCTGAATGCCGGCGCCAAGGACGTGAAAAGCGCGCAGGCCCAGCTGGAATGGGCTGTCGCCAACAGCAAGGAAGCGGCGGTGCGCGACGTGGCGCGACTGCGGCTGGCGGGCGTGCAGCTCGACCAGCAGCAATACGATGCCGCGCTGAAAACCCTTGCGGCCAGCCACAGCGAGGCGTTTGCGCCGCGCTTCGACGATCTCAGGGGCGACGTGCTGCTGGCACAGGGCAAGACGGACGAGGCGCGCGCCGCCTACCAGGCGGCTTTCGGCAAGCTGAAGGAAGACAATCCCTATCGCGGCATCGTCGAGCTGAAGCTCGATGCGCTGGGAGGTGAGGCCAAGTGAAGATGCGCGTACTCGTGGCTGGCCTGGCGCTGGCGTTGTCGGGATGCAGCACCGTCGGTTCGGTGACCAGCACCGTGGGCGGCTGGTTCGGCTCCGGGCCGGCGAAGGCGAAGCCGGCGGAACTGGTCGAGTTCAAGCCGACGGCCAGTCTGATCGAAGCCTGGAAAGCCGACACCGGTGATGCCGACGGCCATCTGTTCCGGCCGCAGGCCGAGGGCGACGATGTGCTGGCTGCCGGCGGCAGCCGCGTGGTGCGCATCGCCATCGCCACCGGCGGCACGGTCTGGCGTAGCGATACCGGCGTGAAGCTGTCGGCCGGCGCGGGCGCGGGCCAGGGGCTCGCCCTGGCGGGCGGCAGCAAGGGCGAACTGGTGGCGCTGGACCTCGCAGGCGGCCAGTTGCGCTGGAAGGCGGGCTTGTCGAGCGAGGTGACCGGACAGTTGCTGGCGGCGGCCGACACCGTGATCGCACGCACGGGCGACGGCCGCGTGCATGGCCTGTCCGTTGCCGACGGCAGCCGCAAATGGCTGTACAGCCGCAACCTCCCCGTATTGAGCCTGCGCGGCTCGGGCGGCATGGCGCTGCAGGACGATGTGCTGTACGCCGGCTTTCCCGGTGGCAAGCTGGTGGCGCTGAACGCCGCCAACGGTGCCCAATTGTGGGAAGCCACCGTGGCCCTGCCGCGTGGCGCCACCGAACTCGAGCGGGTGGCCGACGTGATGGGCAATCCGACGGTCGACGAGCGTCAGGTGTGCGCCGTCGCCTACCAGGGGCGCGTCGCCTGCTTCGATCGCCGCACCGGCGCGCCCTTATGGGCGCGCGATACCTCCAGCAACAGCGGGCTGGCGATGGACGAGCGCAATGTCTACGTCAGCGACGACAAGGACGCCGTGACCGCCTACGACAAGGCCAGCGGCCGTGCCGGCTGGCGCCAGGACAAGCTGGCGCGCCGTCAGGTGAGCGCACCGCTGGCGCTGGGGGCATGGGTGGTGGTGGCTGATGGCGAGGGCTACGTGCACGTGCTGTCGGCCGAGGACGGCAGCTTCGTCGCGCGCGCCAGGGTCGACAGCGGCGTGCGCACGGCGCCGGTCGACATCGGCCCCGGCTTCGCGGTGCAGACGGACAAGGGCAGCGTCGTCGCCTTCCGGCTCAAATAAAATCCACGCGTCGGCAATGCCGGCGCGTCAGCAAGGACAAACATGCTTCCCACCCTGGTTCTTGTCGGTCGTCCCAACGTCGGCAAGTCCACCCTCTTCAACCGCCTGACCGGCACGCGCGACGCCCTGGTGCACGACATGCCGGGGATGACGCGCGACCGCCATTACGGGCGCGGCCGCATCGGCGGCAAGCCCTACCTGGTGGTCGATACCGGCGGCCTCGAGCCGGTGGCCAAGGAAGGCATCATGGCCGAGATGGCGCGCCAGACGCTGCAGGCCATCGACGAGGCCGATGCCATCATCTTCATGGTCGACGCGCGCAGCGGTCTGACGCCGCAGGACAAGGTGATCGCCGATCGCCTGCGCCGCGCGTCGTGCCCGGTGCTGCTCGCGGTCAACAAGGCCGAGGGCATGAACCGCGCGGTGGTCACCGCGGAATTCCACGAACTGGCGCTGGGCGAGCCACTGGCGATTTCCGGCGCGCACGGCGACGGCATTTCCGACCTCGTCGCCGAAGCGCTGGCGCCGTTTCCCGAAGAAGAAGAACACGCCGACGAGTTCGGCATCCCCAAGATCGCCCTGGTGGGGCGCCCCAACGTCGGCAAGTCGACGCTGGTCAACGCGCTGGTCGGCGAGGAGCGCGTCATCGCCTTCGACCAGCCGGGCACCACGCGCGACTCGATCTACGTCGAGTTCGAGCGCGACGGCAAGCCCTACATCCTGATCGACACCGCCGGCGTGCGCCGCAAGGGCAAGGTCTTCGAGACGGTCGAAAAGTTCTCCGTCATCAAGACGCTGCAGGCGATCGAGGACGCCAACGTCGTGGTGCTGGTGCTCGACGCGCGCGAGAACATTTCCGACCAGGACGCGCATCTGGCCGGCTTCGTGCTGGAAACCGGGCGTGCGCTGGTGGTGGCGATCAACAAGTGGGATGGCCTGTCGGCCGAGCAGCGCGACGACATCAAGCGCGACATCGGACGCAAGCTGGCTTTCCTCGATTTCGCCCGTTTCAATTACATTTCGGCATTGAAGGCCAAAGGACTGGATACCCTGCTGAAGGACGTCGAGGCCGCCCACGCCGCCGCCTTCATCAAGATGTCGACACCCAAGCTCACGCGGGTGCTGGAGATGGCGGTGGAGCAGCACGCGCCGCCCAAGAATGGCCTGTTCCGTCCGAAACCGCGCTACGCCCACCAGGGCGGCAAGAACCCGCCGGTGATCGTGCTGCACGGCAACGCGCTGGAAGGCCTGCGCGACGACTACAAGCGCTATCTTGAGGCCAGCTTCCGCAAGGCGTTCAAGCTGCAGGGCACGCCGCTGCGGATTCAGGTCAAGGAAGACGAGGGCAAGAACCCGTTCGAGGGCAAGAAACGCGCCCCGCTGACGCAGAGTGACGAAACGCGGCGGCGGCGCGAAAAGCGGATACGGCGCAAGGTCTACGGCTCGACCTGAGCCGGTAGGCTCGTGTTGTCAGTCGAGCCAGCGCACCAGATAGAACAGCCTGAAACCTTCCGACGAGCGCGACGGCCCGCTGGCGATGGCGGCGTGACGGCTCTTCGCCGGATCGGCATGCGCCAGCGCCTCGGTCTCGCTGGCGTAGATCTCGACCACGCCTTCGGGAAAGCGCTTGCGGGTCTTGCCGGAAGGGGAATAGATCACCACCGCCGAGGTGCCGACGACCTTGGATTCGACATCGGTGAACAGGCTGGTGGCTTGCGGCATGTCAGTGGGTTTTCTTCGGAATGCTGCTGATCTTGACTGCGTGGCTGGTGGGCGTCTCGTCGGTGAAGTGGGGACGCTCGTCGAGCGTGCGGCCGGTCAGTTTTGCCAGCTCGGTCTCGCGGCTCGAGATCACCATCAGGCAGTCTTTGATGTTCATGATGGTGGCTTCGGTCAGCGGGCTCGGGTTGCCGTCGCGCGGCGCGGTGTCGCGCACGATGGAAGTCAGGGTCTTGCGCATCATGCGCATGAGGCGCTGCTCGTCGTGCAGGGTTTTTTCGTCCATGGGGGATACTCCGGAATGCAGCAAAGATCCCGCATTGTCGGCGTCGGGCGGAGCGGCGTCAACGCAAGTCCCTGTTTCGGCCGGGGATAAAAAGTCCGAGTGGGGGCATAAGCAGATTGAACCGCCGGCTGCGGGCCGCTGTTTTATGCTTGTCGGCGGAGGAGCACCCCATGTCCGAGCAATCGAGCGATCCTAGCGAAGTCCGCGAAATCCGCATCAACCCCATCGTGCCCGCCGAATCGGTGCTGGTCGCCACCGCGCGCAGCATGCGCCCGAAGAAGGCCGAGGAACTGGCGCCGCGCGACACCCGCAAGCACGTCGAGACCTGTCCGTTCTGCCGCGGCAACGAGCACAAGACGCCGCCCGCCATCCTGGCCTGGCCGGAAGCCGGTGACTGGCAGATCAGGATGGTCGAGAACCTCTACCCGGTGCTGGGCGACGACCGCGCGCAGGCGAATTTCGCCTTCGGCCTGCAGCAGACCATAGACGGCTACGGCCGCCACGAGGTCATCATCGATCACAATGAACACGGCATCGCCGTGCACGACATGGCGGAAAGCCATCTGGCCGCGCTGTTCGGCGTCTACCAGACGCGCATGCGCCAGCTGTTCGAATCGGACGAGCGGCTGAAATACGTGCTGGTGTTCAAGAACTTCGGCCCCGCCGCCGGCGCCTCGATCCCGCACACCCACAGCCAGGTGATCGCGATGCCGGTGGTGCCGGAAAACGTCGACGCCGAGGTGAAGAACAGCGCCGCGCATTACGCCAAGCATCACCACTGCATCTTCTGCGCGCTGATCGACGAGGCGCTGACCTTCGAGGCGACGATCTACGATCGCGCGTCCGGCGCGGTGCGGCGCAAGATCAACGTCGGCCAGTACGTGGTCGAGCGCGGCGAGAAATTCATTGCCATCAAGCCCTTCGCCAGCCGTTACGAGTGGGAAGTGCACATCCTGCCGCTTTCCCACCAGGCCGATTTTCTCGACGTGCGCGGCGAGGACTTCGCCGATCTGGCGCGGGTGATGAAGCGCACCATGGCGCGGCTCGACGCCGTCATCGGCGGCGCGCAATACAACTTCTTTCTGCACTCGGTTCCGCATGACAGCCAGCAGCAGGCGCATGCGCCGAGCTACCACTGGCATCTGGAAATCTGCCCACGCACCTCGATTCCCACCGGCTTCGAGCTGGGGTCGGGACTGTTCGTCAACACCATCAACCCGGAACAGGCGGCCGAGCGTCTGCGCGCCGTGGAATTGCCGTAACCCGCCTGCGGGCGGGGCCATTGCGGGCGGAGTCCTGCACTACAATGCGAGCATGAATTCAACCGGTATGGGAGGCACATTGAACCTCAGGCCTCGGCATCTCCAGAACCTCTTGCTCGACGTCCCGCGCCGCGAATACGTCCCCGTCTCCATTCCTTTCGGCTACGGCATCGCATGCGTTCCCTGCGCTCGGCAGCGGCGCCTTGTGCGGAGCATTGCGCTTGTTTGAGCGGCACCGAGGCGGAGAGCGCGTCATCCTGGTCGCGCTCGATTTCGGCGATCCCGATTTTGCCGAAAGCATGGCCGAATTATGCCTGCTGGCATCCGGTGCCGGCCTCGATATCCGCGGCGAAGTGCAGGGCAGGCGCAGCCGGCCGGACGCTGCGCTGTTCGTCGGCAGCGGCAAGGCTAACGAGATCGCCGCGCTGGTCCTCGCCACCGAAGCCGACGTCGTCATCTTCAACCACGAGCTGTCGCCGGCGCAGGAGCGCAACCTTGAACGTCGTGTGCATTGCCGGGTGATCGATCGCGTCAGCCTGATTCTCGACATCTTCGCCCGCCGCGCGCAGAGCGCCGAAGGCAAACTGCAGGTCGAGCTGGCCCAGTTGCAGCACATCTCGACCCGGCTGGTGCGCGGCTGGACCCACCTCGAGCGTCAGCGCGGCGGTGTCGGCATGCGCGGTCCCGGCGAGAAGCAGCTCGAAACCGACCGCCGCCTGATCGGCGTACGGGTCAAGGCGCTGCGCGAGCGACTTGCAAAGCTGGGCAAGCAGCGGCGTACCCAACGGCGCTCGCGCTCGCGCCAGCAGGTGTTGTCGGTGGCGCTGGTGGGCTACACCAACGCCGGCAAGTCCACCTTGTTCAACGCGCTGACGCGCGCCGGCGCCTATGCGGCCGACCAGCTGTTCGCCACCCTCGACACCACCACGCGCAAGATCTACCTGCCGCGCCTGGCCGAAGCCGCCGGCGGCGAGCCGGCGAGCGGCGAGGTGGTGCTGTCCGACACGGTCGGCTTCATCACCCGCCTGCCGCACGACCTGGTGGCGGCGTTCCGCGCCACGCTGGAGGCCACCGCCGAGGCCGACCTGCTGTTGCACGTGATCGATGCCGCGAGCCCGGCACGCGAGCGCCAGATCGAGGCGGTCGAGAAGGTGCTGAAGGAAATCGGTGCGGATGCGGTGCCGCAGCTCCGGGTCTACAACAAGCTCGATTTGACGGGCGTTGCGCCGGGAGTGGGGCGGGACGAATATGGTAAACTGCAGAGCGTGTATGTATCCGCGCAAACCGGCGCGGGGCTTGAACTTTTACGCGACGCGCTGTCAGAAATCCTGCTTGTCGGCCGCGTCCACGACGAAACCGGCGCAACGGACGACACCTCTCCCCAATCCACTGTTCTCTCTGCATAACACATATGGCCTGGAACGACCCGCAATGGGGCAACAACGGGAACCGCAACAGCGGCGGCCCGCCTGACCTGGACGAGCTCTGGCGGCGCTTCAATCAGCGCCTCAACGGCATGTTCGGCAACAAGAGCACCCGTGGCGGCAGTGGCGGAGACGGGATGCCGGCAGGCGTGCCTGGCGGCGGCAACCTGGTCGGCCTGCTGATCGGCGCGCTGGTGCTGGTGTGGGTCGCGAGCGGCTTCTATATCGTCGACACCGGCCAGCGCGGTGTCGTGCTGCGCTTCGGCAAGTACGTCGAGACCACCGAGCCGGGGCCGCGCTGGCACCTGCCGTGGCCGATCGAGTCGCGCGAGGTGGTCAACGTCGACCAGGTACGCACGGTCGAGATCGGCTACCGCAACAACGTCAAGAGCAAGGTGCTGAAAGAATCGCTGATGCTCACCGACGACGAGAACATCATCGACCTGCAGTTCGCCGTGCAGTACATCCTCAAGGATCCCAAGGACTTCCTCTTCATCAACCGCGCGCCGGAAGACACCGTGCTGCAGGTGGCCGAGACCGCGATGCGTGAGATCGTCGGCAAGAGCAAGATGGACTACGTGCTGTACGAGGGCCGCGCCGACATCGCCGCGCGCGCCAAGGTGCTGATGCAGCAGATCCTCGACCGCTACAAAACCGGCATCAGCATCAGCCAGGTCACCTTGCAGAACATCCAGCCGCCCGAACAGGTGCAGGCTGCGTTCGACGACGCGGTCAAAGCGGGCCAGGACCGCGAACGCCTGAAGAACGAGGCCGAGGCCTATTCCAACGACGTGGTGCCGCGTGCACGTGGTCTGGCCTCGCGCCTGAAGGAAGAAGCCGAAGGCTACAAGCAGGCGGTGATCGCCAACGCAGAAGGTGAAGCCAGCCGCTTTGCGCAGATTCTTGCGGAATATCAGAAGGCGCCGCAGGTCACGCGCCAGCGTATGTATCTCGATACCATGCAGACCGTGATGAACAACACCAGCAAGGTGGTGGTGGACCAGAAGGGTGGCAACAGCCTCTTGTACCTGCCGCTCGACAAGTTGCAGCAGATTGTCAGCCAGCCCTACAGCGGCGCGCCGGAGGTGCTGTCGCAGGCGCCGGCTACCACGACGGCGCCGTCGATGCCGGCGGACACGCGTTCGCGCGATGCCTTGCGCAGCCGTGAGCGGGAGGATCGGCCATGAGCAAGAACATCGGTTCCTTCCTGATCGGCCTGGTCGTGGTGCTGGTGGTGCTGTCCGGCAGTATGTACACCGTCGACCAGCGCCAGAACGCCATGGTGTTCCAGCTGGGTGAAGTGGTGTCGGTGAAGAAGACGCCGGGCCTGTACTGGAAGCTGCCACTGGTGCAGAACGTGCGCTATTTCGATACCCGCATCCTGACGCTGGACTCGGCTGACCCCGAGCGTTTCATTACCTCGGAAAAGAAGAACGTCCTGGTCGATTCCTTCATCAAGTGGCGCGTCATCGACGCCAAGCAGTTCTATGTATCGGTGGGGGGCGACGAGATGCGTGCGCAGATCCGTCTCAACCAGACCGTCAACGACGGCCTGCGCGCCGAGTTCGGCAAGCGCACCATCAACGAGGTGGTGTCGGGGCGCCGCGAGGAAATCATGAGCATCATCCGCACCAAGGCTGATGCCGATGCCCGCAAGATCGGCGTACAGGTGGTCGACGTTCGGATCAAGCGCGTCGACCTGCCGGAAACCGTGTCTGAAAACGTCTATCGTCGCATGGAGGCCGAGCGCAAGCAGGTCGCCAACGAACTGCGTTCGACCGGCGCGGCCGAGGCCGAAAAGATCAAGGCCGACGCCGACAAGCAGAAGGACGTGATCGTCGCCGAGGCCTATCGCGACGCGCAGCGCGTCAAGGGTGAAGGCGACGCCAAGGCAGCGGCGGTGTACGCCGCAGCCTACGGCAAGAACGCCGAGTTCTATGCGTTCTATCGCTCGATGCAGGCCTACCGCGAAAGCTTCAAGAGCAAGAGCGACGTGATGGTGCTCGATCCCAGCGCGGACTTCTTCAAGTACATGAAGAATCCGCGCGCCGCCGGCGGCAAATGACCGGTCCTGACTGGCTTGCGGCAATGGGCCTGTTGCTGGTGATCGAGGGTATCCTGCCGTTTGCCGTGCCCGCCGTGTGGCGTGACGGCTTCCGCCGGATGCTGGAGTTGCGCGACGGCCAATTGCGTTTCATAGGCGCTGCCTCGATGTTGGGCGGCGTTTTTTTGTTGATGATGTCGAATTGATATGACTGCCTGGTTGTTGCCCGAAAACGTCGAAGATGTGCTGCCGCCGCAGGCCTGGCGCATGGAGGACATGCGCCGCGCGCTGCTCGATTTGTTCCGCAGCCGCGGCTATCAGCTCGTCATCCCGCCGTTGATGGAATACGTCGAGTCGCTCCTGACCGGCGTCGGCGCCGATCTCGACCTCAAGACCTTCAAGCTGGTCGATCAGCTGTCCGGCCGACTGATGGGGGTGCGCGCCGACATCACGCCGCAGGTGGCACGCATCGACGCCCACCTGCTCGCCGCCAACGCGGTGAACCGCCTGTGCTATGCCGGCAGCGTGTTGCATACCCAGTCCGACGGCTTCCACCGCTCGCGCGAACCGATCCAGATCGGCGCCGAACTCTACGGCGAAGCCGGCGTCGCGGCCGACCTGGAAATCCTGCAACTGATGCTGCAGGCGCTGGCCGATTGCGGGGTCAAGGCCTTCCAGCTCGACATCGGCCACGTCGGCGTCTATCGTGCGCTGGCGCAGGAGGCCGGTCTCGACAGCGAGACCGAACATCACCTGTTCGGCGCGCTGCAGGCCAAGGATGTGAGCGATGTCGCGGTGCTGACCGCCGGCCTGCCGATCGCGCTGCGTGACGCCTTTGCCGCGCTGCCGCAGCTGTACGGCGACCGTGCCGTGCTGGCGGAGGCGCGCGCGCGTCTGCCGCGCCTGGCGGCGGTCGACGCCGCGCTCGATGCGCTGACTGCGCTCGACGAAGGGCTGACCGGCGTCGAGGTGGCGTACGATCTCGCCGAGCTGCGCGGCTACGGTTACCACAGCGGCGTCGTGTTCGCCGCCTACACCGGCGGGCGCAGCCACGCGATCGCGCAGGGCGGGCGCTACGACGAAGTCGGGCGCGTATTCGGCCGGGCCCGCCCGGCCACCGGTTTCAGTCTGGATTTGCGCGAGCTGGCGCTGGTCGGCTCGGACACACAATAAACAGGGAGATTGCACCATGGCAGCAAAAAACGTCGTCGTCATCGGTACCCAGTGGGGCGATGAAGGCAAGGGCAAGATCGTCGACTGGCTGACCGACCGCGCGCAGGGCGTGGTGCGTTTCCAGGGCGGCCACAACGCCGGCCACACGCTGGTCGTGGGCGGCAAGAAGACCGTGCTGCACCTGATTCCCTCGGGTATCCTGCGCGACAACGTCACCTGCTACATCGGCAACGGCGTCGTGTTGTCGCCGACCGCGCTGATCGAGGAAATGGACATGCTGATGGCCGCCGGCGTCGACGTCGCCAGCCGCTTGAAGCTCAGCGAGGCCTGCCCGCTCATCATGCCGCACCACGTCGCGCTCGACCGCGCACGCGAGATCGCCAAGGGCGCCGGCAAGATCGGTACCACCGGACGCGGCATCGGCCCCGCCTACGAGGACAAGGTCGCGCGCCGCGCGCTGCGCCTGCAGGACCTGTTCCATCGTGAGCGCTTTGCCGCCAAGCTGGGCGAAGTGCTCGATCACCACAACTTCATGCTGAAGAATTTCTACAAGACCGACACCGTCGACTTCAACCAGTCGCTCGACGAGATGATGGCGCTGGCCGAGCGCCTGAAGCCGATGGTGGCCGACGTGCCGCGCAGCCTGTACGAGGCCAACAAGGCTGGCGAGAACCTGCTGTTCGAAGGCGCGCAGGGCACGCTGCTCGACATCGACCACGGCACCTATCCGTTCGTCACCTCGTCCAACTGTACCGCCGGCGGCGCGGCCACCGGCGCCGGCGTCGGTCCGAACACGCTGCACTACGTGCTGGGCATCACCAAGGCCTACACTACCCGCGTCGGCTCCGGCCCGTTCCCGACCGAACTGTTCGACGACGTCGGCCAGTACCTCGGCGAGAAGGGGCACGAATTTGGCGCCACCACCGGGCGTGCGCGCCGTTGCGGCTGGTTCGACGCGGCCGCGCTGAAGCGTTCGATCCAGATCAACGGCGTGTCCGGGCTGTGCGTGACCAAGCTCGACGTGCTGGACGGGCTGGAAACGGTGCGCGTGTGCGTTGGCTACAAGATCGACGGCGAGCATTGCGACATCCTGCCGGTGGGCGCGGAGTCGATCACCAACGTCGAGCCGATTTACGAGGACCTGCCGGGCTGGAGCGATTCGACCGTCGGCGTGCAGGAATTCGACAAGTTGCCGCAGAAGGCGCAGACCTATCTCAAGCGGATGGAAGCGCTGTGCGAAGTGCCGGTGGATGTGGTGTCGACCGGACCGGACCGGGTGGAGACGATCGTGCGTCGCCACCCCTACGAGGCGTGATGCCTGAAATGAACGGTAAAAAAGCAAAAAGCCGACTCAAGGTCGGCTTTTTGCTTCAAGCTAATTTCTTAGCTGCGTTTGGTGCCCAGAAGAGGACTCGAACCTCCACAGTGTTGCCACCGCTAGGACCTGAACCTAGTGCGTCTACCAATTCCGCCATCTGGGCTGAGAAGACGCGCATATTAGAGAGCCTTGAATAAATTGTCAACGAAGAAGATGTCTTCAACAAAATCCCGCAGCCGCGCAGGCAAGCATAAAACCCCGGCGATTCGCCTGGCCGATCCGTTCTACGACCGTGAAGTCGAGCGCTACGAATCGCCGCTGCCGAGCCGCGAGTACATCCTGCAACTGCTGACCGAGGCGGGCTGCCCGGTCGATGCCGAGGCCTTCGCCGAACAGCTGCACATCACCGACGACGAGCACGACCTGTTCCAGCGCCGCCTCGGCGCGATGCAGCGCGATGGCCAGCTGATGATCAACCGCAAGCGCCAGCTGTGCCTGCCGGACAAGCTCGACCTCATCAAGGGCCGCGTCGAAGGGCATCCGGACGGCTTCGGCTTCGTGGTGCCGGACGAGGGCGGCGACGATCTCTACCTGTCGCCCAAGGAAATGCACCGCGTGCTGCACGGCGACAAGGTGCTGGTGCGCGTCGCCGGCTTCGACCGCCGTGGGCGGCGCGAGGCGAAGATCGTCGAGGTGCTGGAGCACGTCAACAAGTTTGTCGTCGGTCGCTACTACCTCGAAGGCGGCGTCGGTTTCCTGATCGCGGAAAACCGCCGCATCAACCAGGACATCCTGGTGCCGCCCGAAAATGCCGGCGACGCCCGCTCCGGTCAGGTGGTCACCGTGGAAATCGTCACCCAGCCCGGCGCGCACAACGAAGCGGTCGGGCGCGTGAGCGAGATCCTGGGCAGTTTCACCGGCCCCGGCATGGAGATCGAGATCGCGCTGCGCAAGCACGACCTGCCCTACGTGTTCCCGCCCGAGGTGGAGCAGCAGGCGGAGAAGTTGCCGAACAAGGTGCTGAAGAAGGACATGGAAGGGCGCGAGGACATCCGTCACCTGCCGCTCGTCACCATCGACGGCGAGACCGCGCGCGACTTCGACGATGCCGTCTATTGCGAGCCGCTCGGCCGCAGCGGTTTCCGCCTGGTGGTCGCGATCGCCGACGTCAGCCATTACGTCAAGCCGCATGATGCCCTCGACACCGAAGGCTACACCCGCGGCAACTCGGTGTACTTCCCGCGCCGCGTCATCCCCATGCTGCCGGAGGCGCTGTCCAACGGCCTGTGCTCGCTCAATCCGGAAGTCGACCGCCTGTCGATGGTGTGCGACATGCGCATCACTGCCGCGGGAGCGATCAAGGAATACCGCTTCTACCCGGCGGTGATCTATTCGCACGCGCGCCTCACCTACAACCAGGTGTGGGACTGGCTCTCCGGTGCCGCCAAGCCGGACAAGAAGCAGGCCGCGCTGATGCCGCATCTGGAAGCGCTCGACAAGCTGTTCCGCGTACTGCTGAAGGCGCGCGCCAAGCGCGGTGCCATCGACTTTGGTTCGACCGAGACGCAGATCATTTTCGATGACCAGGGCAAGATCAAGGAGATCGTCCCGGTGATCCGCAACGACGCCCACCGCATCATCGAGGAATGTATGCTGGCGGCCAACGTCTGCGCCTCCGACTTCCTGCACGACAACAAGCAGCCCGCGCTGTTCCGCGTGCACGAAGGCCCGACCCCCGAGAAGCTTGCCGCATTGCGCGGCTTCCTCGCCGAATTCGGCCTCGACCTCGGCGGCGGCGACAAGCCGCACGCCAAGGATTACGCCGCGCTGCTCGACAAGATCAAGGACCGTCCCGACCACGGTCTGTTGCAGACCGTGATGCTGCGCTCGCTCAAGCAGGCGCAGTACAGCCCCGACAACAAGGGCCATTTCGGTCTGGCGTATGAGGCCTACACTCACTTCACCTCACCGATCCGTCGCTACCCCGACCTGCTGGTGCACCGCGGCATCAAGGCCGTGCTGAACGGCGAGAAGCTGCCCGCCAAGGGCCTGGCCGAAATCGGCCTGCACTGTTCGCAGACCGAGCGCCGTGCCGACGATGCCACACGCGACGTCGATGCCTGGCTCAAGACCTACTTCATGCAGGACCGCATCGGCGACGAATACAACGGCACCGTCAGCGCGGTGACCAGCTTCGGCATGTTCGTCGCGATCGACGACATCTTCATCGAAGGCCTGGTTCACGTCTCCGAACTCGGCCAGGACTATTTCCACTACGACCAGGCCAAGCACATGATGCTCGGCGAGCGCACTGGCAAGCGCTATCGTCTGGGCGACCGCGTGCGCATCAAGGTGATGCGCGCCGACATCGAGACCAGCAAGATCGATTTCAGCCTGATCGAGCAGGTCGAGATGGCGCCGGAAGAAGAAGGTGCGCCGAAGAAGAAATCCGGCAGAACCGGTGGCAAAAAGAAATGAGCGAGAAGTCCGCCGACAAACACGCCGCAGAAAAACTCATCTACGGTTTCCACGCCGTACTGGCGCGTCTGCGCCACGATCCCAAAGGCGTGCTGGAAATCTATCTTGACCTCACCCGCCGCGACGCGCGTGCGCGCGATCTGGTGCATCAGGCCAAAGATGCCGGGGTCAGGCTCGCGCAGGTCGAGGCCGACCGCCTCGAGCGGCTGGTCGGCAAGGCCGCCCGGCATCAGGGCGTAGTCGCGCGCGTGCGGCCGGTCGTGCTGCCGCATTCGCTCGACGACATCCTCGACAGCCTCTCAGGCCCGCCGCTCTTGGTGCTGCTCGACGGCGTCACCGACCCGCACAACCTCGGTGCGATTCTCAGATCAGCGGACGCCTTCGGCGTCCACGCCGTCATCGCGCCCAAGGACAACGCCGTCGGCATCAACGCAACCGTGGAAAAGGTCGCCTCCGGCGCCGCCGAAACCGTGCCCTACCTCATGGTCACCAACCTCGCGCGCACTATCGAGGATTTGAAGGAACGCAACATCTGGGTCATCGCCGCCGACATGGACGGCGAGCAGCCCCTCTCCGGCATCGACTGCAAGACCGGCATCGCCTGGGTGCTCGGTGCAGAGGGCGCGGGCATCCGGCGGCTGGTCAAGCAGAGCTGCGACCAGGTCGCGCGCATTCCCATCGGCGGCACGGTGGAAAGCCTCAACGTCTCGGTGTCGGCGGCGCTGTGTTTGTATGAGACGGTGCGGCAGCGGGGCGGCTAGGTGGTGGGAGCTGCCAAGCCCATGGCGGGTCTTGCTATGCTCGTCTGCCTTGCAGGGTGTGTCGCTACTGGCGAGTACGAGAGTGATAGCGCCGGTGGGAGCGAGCGCGTCCAGGAAGTGCGCCCGGATGTGTTCCTGATCGTCGCAAAAAGCGGCTTTTATGTCCCGGATTCAGAGCCGCCATGGATGCTGGGCGAGAAACTCATGTACAAGGCGCTGGGGCAGGGGCCTGGCGCAGCCAGCAAGAGATGGGAAGCTCGCGCAAATCAGGTCTGTGGGGGATCAGGATACCGACCCTATAAAGTCGAAACCTATGTCTATGCCGCCAATACAGGTCCATGGCCCCGCTCGATTGCCGTCAAATCGGCGTACGCAGTATGCAACAGGAAGAATTACACCGAAGCTGACATAAAGGCGATGTTCCCTGACTGGTAGGGCGAGGTAAGGGAGCGTTTTAGCCCCGTACTTTCCGATACGCCTCCAGCAGTGCCTGGTGCATCGCGCTCCCCTCGAAGTCCTTCCCCAGCGTCGTCAGTCCGAAAAACCGCTCGTCCTGATTGAACAGCGCGAACGCCTGTTCCAGCGTCTCGCGGCCGTACATCAGCGCCAGCGCGGATTCGAAGGGGCCGGGATCGCCGAGTTGAACGAGGTCGGCGATGCAGCGGTAGACCTTCAGGCGCGCTTCGCTGCGCTGGCCGTACTGGGCGATCCAGGTGCAGCCTTCCAGGATCGCTTCGTCGTCGCCGAGGGCCAGCGCGAGCAGCAGCTTGATCTCGCCGACGCGGATGTCGGTCCAGGGTGAGTCGGCGTCGGGGGCGAGGCCGATCAGCACGGTGACGAGCCGGTCGTCGGCGAGTTCGAGTTCATTGATCAGGTCGAGCAGGTCGGCGCATTCGTCGTCGTCGAGTTCGGGCAGGCGCGCGAGTGCGGGGCGGATCAGGTTGCCGACGCTGTTGTTCTCGAATTCGAGCTCCTCGACGGGGTAGATCTCGGACACGCCGGGCACCAGGATGCGACAGGCGTAGACGCCGAGGTGTGTGAAGTCGGCGATGTAGATCTCGTGGCCTTCGGCGTGCAGGGCGTCGACCGACCAGTGGTAATCCTCGTCGGTGGTGGTGCCGAAATTCCAGTCGACGAAGTCGCAGTCGGGCGTGTCGCGCAGGAACTGCCAGGAAATCACGCCGCTGGAATCGACGAAGTGGATTTCCAGGTTCTGCGGGTCGGCGATTTCGGCCTGGTCGAAACCGGGGGCAGGGAAACCTGCCAGCGAATCGAGCGCACGGCCCTGCAGCAGCTCGGTCAGCGCGCGTTCCAGCGCGACTTCGAAGCGCGGGTGTGCGCCGAAGCTGGCGAAGCAGCCCTGATCGTCGGGGTGCAGCAGGGTGACGTTCATCACCGGATAGCGGCCGCCGAGCGAGGCGTCTTTCACCAGGATGCCGAAGCCCGCTTCGCGCAGGCCGCGGATGCCGGCGGCGATGCGCGGGTAGCGATTGATCACGTCTTCGGGCACGTCGGGGAGGCACAGGCCTTCCTCGATGATGCGGAACTTGATGTGGCGTTCGAAGATCTCGGCCAGCGCCTGCGCGCGCGCTTCCTTCAGCGTGTTGCCGGCCGACATGCCGTTGCTGACGTAGAGGTTGCCGATGAGGTTGACCGGGAAATACACGGTCTCGCCGTCGGAAAGGCGCTGGTAGGGGATGGCGCAGATGCCGCGTGCGGCGTTGCCGGAGTTGAGGTCGATTAGCTGGTCGGCGCGCACGTTTTCGTCAGGATTGTAGAAGCCGTGCAGCGCGGGGGTGAGGAGTCCCTGCGGCCACGCATCGCTGTCCGGGATGAACCAGCGCTCGTCGGGGTGGTGGACGTAGTGCCGGTTGGCGATCGTCTCGCCCAGATAGAAATGGGTCCAGAAATAATTGGTCGACAGTCGCTCGAAATACTCGCCCAGCGCGCTCGCCCGCGCGGCCAGCTCGGAGCCGCCCTTGCCGTTGGTGAACAGGATGGTGCAGTCGCGGTCGCGGATGTGCACCGACCACACGCCTTCCACCGGATTGAGCCAGGAACGCTCCTCGACATGGAAGCCGATCGCCTGGAGCTTGGCGTGCAGGGTGGCGATCGACGCTTCGAGCGAGGCATCCTTGCCGGGGATGAAGTGTTCGGGGGAGGACATGGGGCGGGCCAGAGGAGGAAAAACGGACAGCATACGCGATGCGTCAAGCGAGACCGGATGAGCCGGCCGGCGACGGCATGTTTTTCAGCCGGTGGTCTGCTCGAATTCGGCCACCAGCTGCCGCAGCCGGCTGGCTTCCTGCTCGGGCCGCATCAGGGCCCGGCGCTGGCGGGCGTGATCGCGCAGCGCGGCGTAAAAAGCGGGATCGTGCTCGGCCTGCACCATCAACCGCGCCAGTTCACGTTCGTCGCCCACCGGGAAATAGCCGGGATAGTCCTCGCCCAGCATGCCGACGTTGCCGGGCATGTGCGAGGCGAGTACCGGCACGTCGGCGGCCAGCGCTTCGCAGATGACGTTGGCGCCGCCTTCCATCACTGAGCTGATGACCATGAGCCGCGCGCGTGCCAGCTGCTTCAGCACCGCCGCATGCGTGACCTGGCCGCGCCAATGCCAGCGTGGCAGCCTGGCCTGCGCCATCTCGGCGGTTTCGGCCATCTCCTCGGACAGCGCGCCGCCGAGGTGGAGGACCTGGATATGTGAATGCTCGGGCAGGTAGGCGGTGGCGAGCGCGGCGCGGAAAGGATCCTTTTCCGCGCGCAGGTGGCCGATCACCAGCGCCTCGAACCCCTCTCGCCGCGGCGGCAGGCGGACGATGTCGGGCGCGGACTGGTAGATCACGCGCGTGCGGGCGGCGAGGTGGGCCGCCAGTTCGTCGGGGCCGCGGTCCTGCAGCACGATGATGCGGTGCGCCCATTCGAGCGCCTGCCGGGCGTCGGGGTCTTCGTGAATGTCGCGATAGAGGTCGGTGCCGGTCAGCGTGACGACCAGCGGGCGGGTCGGGAAGCGCTCGGCGAAGGTGCGGATCGAGGCGAAGCTGCGCCGCGCATGCAGCGCCAGCATCAGGTCGGCGTCGCGGCCGTCCCACTCGACCTGCACCCGCACAGTGTGTCCGGCTTCGCGCAAAAAGCGGGCATAGCGTGCAGCGGTATGCCAGTTGCCGTTGCGGTGCTCGCGGCCGTACGGGGTGATGAGGGCGATGCGCATGCAGTTGAGTGTAGCCTGACCGGCGAATCGCGGATAATCGCGGCATGACCGAAACCGCCATTTCCTCGCGCGACAACCCGATCTTCAAGCGGCTCAGGAAGCTGGCCGAGTCCGCGCGCGCGCGCCGCGAGGCGGGGATGACGCTGCTCGACGGCGAGCACCTGCTGGCGGCCTACCTCGACGCAGGCGGCCAGCCGCATACGCTGGTGCGGGCCACCTCGTTCGACGCCGGGCGGCTGGCGGCCTTCGTTCCGCGCTGCCCGCACGCCAAGGCCATCGTGCTGCCCGATGCGCTGTTCGCCGAGCTCGCGCCGGTCGCCACGCCCACCGGCATGCTGGCAGAGGCTGCCTGGCTGGTGCCGCCGGCCAGCGACGCCACGCCGCTCGTGATCGTGCTGGAGGACATTCAGGATCCCGGCAACCTCGGGTCCATGCTGCGCACCGGCGCGGCGGCCGGGGCGACGCTGGCGGTACTGTCGAAGGGCTGCCACGACCCGTGGTCGCCCAAGGCGCTGCGCGGCGGGCAGGGCGCGCAATTCGTGCTGCCGCTGCAGCAGGGCGTCGAGCTGGCTGCGTGGCTCAAGGCGTTTGCGGGGCGCAGCGTGGCGCTGGCGCTGGGTGGGACGGAGGATGTCTATGCGCTGGATTACGTCGGCGCCACCGCGCTGGTGGTCGGTAACGAAGGCGCCGGCCTGACGCCGGCGACGGCGCTGGCGGCGACAGCGCGGGTGCAGATCCCGATGCCGGGCCGGGTGGAGTCGCTCAATGCCTCGGCCGCACTGGCGGCGGCGGCGTTCGAAGTGGTGCGGCAGCGGCGCCGCTGAACGGCGGCCGAACGTGACGACAGCCCCGTCGGGGCTGTTGTTTCTCCTGGGCAGATGCCCTTCTATTTGGGCATCTGCTGATCGTAGATCTGCCTGCCCTGGGTCAGAAGCTGGTTGGCGGTCGTGTACTCGCCGGCGCTGGCAGGCTTGGTTTCGGTGGCGCCGCTGGCCGAACCGGTGATCGCGGCGAGGGCAGCCTTGCCTTCTGCGGTGTTGCCGATGCCGGTCAGCACCGCGGTCAGTTTCTTCTTCTCGGCGGCTGAAAGCCTTTTGTTGAGGCTCAGCGCAAAGCCCGGAATGCGCGGCGTTTCGGCGAGCACCCGGAACGCGCCCGGAGCTTCCGCATTCAGCGCCTTCCAGGCGATGGGGCTGACGCAGATGGCGTCCAGGCTGCCTGCCTTGAGTTCCTTCGCCATCACGTCCATGAACTTGCCCTCGTAGACCGAAGCGAAGTCTCGGCTGGCGCGCAGGCCGGCCTGGTCGAGCGTGCCCATGCACAGCGGGCCGATCGCAGTGTCACGCGACGCCAGGCCGACCCGGCTGCCTCTGAGTGCGGAAACGTTCTTGTAGGGCTTGTCGGCGGCCACGACGAACAGGCCGTTCAGCGGCTTGTTCCATTTTGCGACCGGGACGAAGCCTTCCGCCATGGCGTCGGCGGTGATCTGCGCCGGCGCCAGCAGGATGGCGAAGTGGTTGTCGTTGTTGAGGCGGGTTTCGATGTTCTTGAAGCTCTGGCTGATTTCCAGCCGGAGGGTGTCGCCGCTTTTCTGCGCGATGTGCTCGGCCAGCGGCTTGAACTCGGCGCGCAACTCGGTCTGGTTGTCCTTGCTGGCACTGCCGGCGAACACGCCGAAGCGGTAGTCGGCACCGTGCGCAAGCAGGGGCAGGCACAGCAGGGCGACCGCGCCGAGGGCGCAGCGGGTCGAATGAAGGCGGGGCATGGCTAACTCCTGTCAGGCAGCAATTTGAGGGAAGCAATCGGGCCGGATCGCCCGCGAACGTCTGAGGAATCGGGCGGCCGGAGAAAAACTTGAGGGGGGACCGGGATCCCGATCTGACGACGACTTCCGGCTTACGCGTGTTGCCCGGCAAGCTCCAGCTGCCAGTCGCGCTGCAGGAGGACGATGACCTCGTCGACCGGAACCGGTCGGCTGATGTGATAGCCCTGCACGATCGGACAGCCGAGGCGGTGCAGGCATTCGAGCTGGCCTGCTTCTTCCACACCCTCGGCGACGGTAGCGAGGTGCAGGCCGCGGCACAGGGCGAGAATCGAGCCGATGAGCGCCTCGTTGATCGGGGAGTGCGGCAGATCCTTGACGAAATAGCGGTCGATTTTCAGGACGTCGACCGGGAAGCGCTTGAGGTGGGCCAGCGACGAGTAGCCGGTGCCGAAATCGTCGACCGCTACCGTGATGCCCAGGGTTTTCAGCGTCTGGATCCGATCGATGGCGCTGTCGATGTCCTCCATGAAGATGCCTTCGGTCAGCTCGAGCTGCAGCGAGTGCGGCCGCAGGCCGGATTGCGCCAGCGCGTCGCGCACGCTGTCGATCAGGGAGGGGTGCCAGAATTCCTTGCTGGAGACGTTGACGGCGACATCCAGACTGGCGAACCCGGCGGCGTGCCAGCGGGCGGCCTGCCGGCATGCGGCGATCAGAAGCTTGCGTCCGACGCTGACGATTTCGCCGGTTTCCTCCAGCATTTCCAGGAAGGCGGCGGGGGCGAGCACGCCCTTGTGCGGATGGTTCCAGCGGATCAGCGCCTCGACGCCCTGGATGCGCCCGCTCTGCAGGTTGATCTGGGGCTGGTAGTGGAACACGAATTCGTCGCGCTCGAGGGCGTAGTGCAGATCGGTTTCCAGCTGCAGCCTTTCCTCCGCCATCGCGTTCATCGCCGCGTCGTAGAGCTGGAAGCGGTCGCGGCCGGTGTTCTTGGCGTGGTACATCGCGGTGTCGGCGTTTTTCAGCAGGCTGCTGGAATCGGTTCCGTCATGCGGAAAGACGCTGATGCCGATGCTGCTGCTGCAGAAGAGTTCATGTCCGGCGACCTGGTAAGGGGCGGCCATGACGCTGCGGATCTTGTCGGCCACCTGCAGGATGTGACCGATCGTGATCGCATCGCTCACGACCACCACGAACTCGTCGCCGCCCAGCCGTGCCACGGTGTCCTCGGCGCGCACGACGGCGCGCAGGCGCAGCGCCACTTCGGAAATCAGCTGGTCGCCGCTGGCGTGCCCGAGGGTGTCGTTGACGCGCTTGAAGCGATCCAGATCGATGAACAGCACGCCCATCAGCATGTCGCGCCGTTGCGCGCGCATGAGCGCCTGCTCCAGGCGATCCAGCAGCAGCATGCGATTGGGCAGGCCGGTCAGGGTGTCCTGGGTGGCGAGACGTTCACGCTCGCGGCCGATACGGGTGGTGTAGAACAGCACGACCGCGGCGACGAGCAGCCCCACCAGCAGGGCGAAGCCCGACAGCAGGTACATCCAGAAGCGCGCGACGCGATGCGCCTCGTGCGCTTTGTGGCTGGCTGCCAGCGCCACGCGCTGGGTTTCGTCGTCGAGCTGCGTGAGCACGGCCATCGTGTCGTTCTGTGCCGGAATGGCCCGCTTCAGGACGAGATCCGCGGCATCCTGGGTGAACTCCCGGCCGATCAGATCGATGACCTGTTCCTGGATGGGCTGGGCGATGGTGATCAATTCGCGCTGCCGGGCGATCAGTTCCTGTTCCCGGGCATTGAGCGGCATGTCGAGCAGCGCGAGCCGTGCCGTCACGAACTCCGAGCCTTTCTGGTGGAACTGCATCAGCAGGGTGTCGCGCTCGAACGGATCGTCGGTCTTGGTGAGCATGAACATGATCATGGTGCGCTCGCGCGCCGTGATCACCATGGTCTTGGTGAGATTCTGCTTGCGCATGTGGACGTCGACCACGGTATTGAGATTGTTCGTGGTCGTCCGCAACTGCTGCAGACCGATGGCGGTGACGAACAGGATCAGCAGCAACTGGACGACGAAGCCGGCGACAAGCGCCAGTTTCCAGGTTGCCGGACGTTTCAGGTGCGGCGTGTCGGCGGGCGAAAGGGGGTCGGTGTGATCGGACGTCATGAATGATCAGGCCCGGGGCCCGGTATGCTGTGAAACGGATGCCGCCATGGAAGGCAGGGCACCCAGTGCGCCGCATCAGCCAGGTCTTCTAAGCACGCGACATGAAGACATGCTTTCCACAATAGGCTTTATCGGCAGGATTTCCCTGAAAAACAGGGGCTGGCGAAATTTTTCCGGATCGTCCGGATCCGGGCGGCAAGAAGGCAGGCCTAGATCGGGCTGCGCAGGCGGGCGGCGATCTCCTCGACCGACATGCGGGTGGTGTCGGTCACCGGCAGAGCGTGCCGGCGGAACAGCCGCTCGGCGGCGGCGAGTTCGGTGCGGCATTGCGCAAGGCTGGCGTAGCGGCTGTCGGGGTAGCGCGCCTGGCGGATCGCGGCGAGGCGCTCGGGCGCCAGGGTCAGGCCGCGCAGGCGGGGCAGGTGGGACGCCAGGGCCACGGGCAGGGCGTCGTGTTCGAGGTCGTCCGGGGTGAGTGGGTAGTTGGCGGCGCGCAGGCCGTATTGCAGCGCGAGATAGAGGGCGGTGGGGGTCTTGCCGACGCGCGAGACGCCGACCAGGATGAGGTCGGCCTGGCCGAGGCGTTCCGGGCTAAGGCCGTCGTCCAGGTTGAGTGCGAAGTTGACCGCCTCCATGCGTGCCTCGTAGTCGGGCGCCATGCCGTGGGTATGGCCGCCGCTGGGGGTGGCGGCCTGGCCCAGCGCCGTCTCGACGGCCGGTGCGATCAGCTCGAACACGTCGAACAGCGCCAGGCCCGCCTCGCGGAACGGGGTGCGCAGCGCGGGGGCGGTGAGGGAGGAGAATACCAGCGTGCGCGGCGACAGGGCGATGCGTGCGGCCGTGGCCTGCGCCTTGTCGGCGCTGTCGACGAAGGGCAGCGTAATCAGGCTACACTCAAGACGGGGAAACTGCGCGAGCACGCTCTTGGCGACGGCCTCGACCGTCACCCCGGTGTGATCGGATACGCAATACACGCTGTAATCGTTCATGGAGTCCGCCTATGTCTGCTGACTATATTGTGCCGCTTGATGCATTGTCGATGGTGGATGTGCCGCGCGTCGGCGGCAAGAACGCCTCGCTCGGCGAGATGATCCGCAACCTTGCCGGCGCGGGCGTAAAGGTTCCGGGCGGCTTCGCCACCACGGCGCAGGCGTTCTGGGAGTTTCTCGACCACAACGACCTGCGGGCGCGCATCAACGCGCGGCTGGCGCCGCTCGATGTCGCCGACGTGACGGCGCTCGCCGCCGCCGGTGCCGATATCCGTGGCTGGGTCGAGGCGGCCGCCCTGCCGCCCGCGCTGGAGACGGGCCTGCGCAACGCCTACGCCGCGCTCGGTGAAAACGTTTCGGTCGCGGTGCGCTCGTCGGCCACCGCCGAGGACCTGCCCGACGCCTCGTTCGCCGGCCAGCAGGAAACCTATCTGCACGTGCAGGGCGCCGACGCGCTGCTGCTGTATGTGAAGAAGGTGTTCGCCTCGCTCTACAACGACCGTGCCATCGCCTACCGGGTGCACCACGGTTTCGCGCACGCCGACGTCGCACTGTCGGCCGGCGTGCAGCGCATGGTGCGTTCCGACATCGCCTGCTCGGGCGTGCTGTTCACCCTCGACACCGAGTCCGGCTTCCGCGACGTGGTGTTCATCACCGCCGCTTACGGGCTGGGCGAGACCGTGGTGCAGGGCTCGGTCAATCCGGACGAGTTCTACGTGCACAAGCCGCGGCTCGCCGACGGCTTCCCCGCCGTGGTGCGGCGCGAACTGGGCGGCAAGGCGATCCGCATGGTGTGGCGCGATGGCGAAACCGTGATCGAGGACACGCCGGCCGAGTTGAGGCGGCGCTATGCGCTCAGCGATGCCGAGGTGCTGGAGCTGGCGCGCCAGGCGGTGCAGATCGAGCGCCACTACGGCCGCCCGATGGACGTCGAGTGGGCGAAGGACGGTGACAGCGGCGAGCTCTTCATCGTGCAGGCGCGTCCGGAAACGGTGAAGGCGCGCGGCGCCGGCGAATCCGAGCGCTACGTGCTGAAAGGCAGCGGCGAGGTGCGCATCACCGGCCGCGCGATCGGCCAGAAGATCGGCGCCGGCCCGGTGCGGGTGATCGCGAGCCCGGCCGAGATGAACCGGGTGCAGCCCGGCGACGTGCTGGTGACCGACATGACCGACCCCGACTGGGAGCCGGTGATGAAGCGTGCGGCAGCGATCGTCACCAACCGCGGCGGCCGCACCTGCCATGCCGCCATCGTCGCGCGCGAACTCGGCATCCCGGCGGTGGTCGGCGCGGGCCATGCAACCGAGGTGCTGAAGGATGGCGAGCCGGTGACGGTGTCGTGTGCCGAGGGCGACACCGGCACGGTCTATGCCGGGCTGCTGCCCTACGAGGTCGAGACGCTGGCGAGCGAGACGCTGCCGGCGCTGCCGCTCAAGCTGATGATGAACGTCGGCAACCCCGAACGCGCGTTCGAATTCGCGCAGATCCCCAACCACGGCATCGGCCTCGCGCGCCTCGAATTCATCATCGCGCGCATGATCGGCGTGCACCCGCTGGCGCTGCTCGACTACGCCGGCCAGACACCCGAGTTGCGCGCCGAGATCGATGCGCGCAGTGCCGGCTACGCCGACCCGGTGGCGTTCTACGTCGACAAGCTGGCGGAGGGTATCGCCACGCTGGCGGCGGCGTTCTGGCCGCAGCCGGTGATCGTGCGCCTGTCCGACTTCAAGTCGAACGAATACGCCAATCTGGTGGGCGGCGAGCGCTACGAGCCGAAGGAGGAAAATCCGATGCTCGGGCTGCGCGGCGCGGCACGCTATGTATCGGCGATGTTCCGCCCGGCGTTCGAGCTGGAATGCCGCGCGCTGAAGCAGGTGCGCGAGACGCTCGGCTTCACCAACGTCGAGGTGATGATTCCCTTCGTGCGCACGGTCGACGAATGCGCGGCGGTGGTCGGGTTGCTGCGCGATAACGGCCTTGCACGCGGCGAGCAGGGCCTGCGCCTGGTCATGATGTGCGAAATCCCGTCCAACGTGCTGCTGGCCGACGACTTCCTGCAGCACGTCGACGGCTTTTCCATCGGCAGCAACGACCTCACCCAGCTCACCCTCGGCATCGACCGCGATTCCGGCCTGGTGGCGGAAAGCTTCGACGAGCGCAACCCGGCGGTGAAAAAGCTGCTGGCCGAGGCGATCGCCGCGTGCAGGCGCCATGCCAAGTACATCGGCATCTGCGGCCAAGGGCCGAGCGATCACCCCGACCTCGCCGAATGGCTGGTGGAACAGGGCATCGGCTCGATTTCGCTCAACCCGGATACGGTGGTGGCGACCTGGCGCCGTCTCGCCCGTACGTGATGACAGAAGGAAGAAACACCATGCAGACGACCGCGCCGCGCAGAAGCTGGCTCAAATGGCTGATTGGGGCGGCGGCGCTGCCGCTGCTGGTTTTCGCCGCCTATCTCGCCTTTGTGCTGAACTGGTCGTATTCCGACGGCGAACGCGCCGGCTACCTGCAGAAATTCTCGCGCAAGGGCTGGGTGTGCAAGACCTGGGAAGGCGAGCTGGCGATGACCACGGTCCCCGGTGTGGCGCCGGTGCTGTGGAATTTCACGGTGCGCGACGAGGCGGTGGCCGGCCAGCTCAATGCCCTGCTGGGCAGGCGCATCGTGCTGCATTACGAGGAGCACCGCGGCATTCCCACCACCTGTTTCGGCGACACCGGCCATTTCGTGACCCGCGTGCAGGAAATCGGGGAATCCCCCCCGATGTGGCCGGCTCCCGGCCACGCCTCAGGCACCGCTCGTCCCTGAGGCGGCCAGCCGCGCCATGGCGGGGGCATGGCCTGTCATTGAGCCATCACCGGCGATGGAGTAGAATCCGTCATCACCCGCCTCCGCTAAGAACATGACGAAGTACGTGTTTGTCACCGGCGGAGTGGTTTCTTCCCTCGGGAAAGGGATCGCCTCCGCCTCGCTTGCCGCGCTGCTCGAATCGCGCGGTATCCGTGTCACCCTGTTGAAGCTCGATCCGTACATCAACGTCGATCCGGGCACCATGAGTCCGTTCCAGCACGGCGAGGTGTTCGTCACCGACGACGGCGCCGAGACCGACCTCGACCTCGGTCACTACGAGCGCTTCTCCAGCGCGCGTATGAGCAAGCGCAACAACTTCACTACCGGCCAGATCTACAAGTCGGTGATCGACAAGGAGCGCCGCGGCGACTACCTTGGCGGCACCGTTCAGGTCATTCCGCACATCACCGACGAGATCAAGCGTCATATCCGCGACGGCGCGGGCGATGCCGACGTCGCGCTGGTCGAGATCGGCGGCACCGTGGGCGACATCGAGTCGCTGCCCTTCCTCGAGGCGATCCGCCAGATGGGCTTCGAGGACGGCCCCGAAAACACCTGCTTCATCCACCTGACGCTGTTGCCCTACATTGCGACCGCCGGCGAGCTGAAGACCAAGCCGACCCAGCACAGCGTGAAGGAACTGCGCGAGATCGGCATCCAGCCCGACATCCTCCTGTGCCGCGCCGACCGAGAGATTCCGCTGGACGAGCGCCGCAAGATCGCGCTCTTCACCAACGTGCGGCCCGAGGCGGTGATCGAGGTGCTCGACGCCGACTCGATCTACAAGATCCCGGCGATGCTGCACGAGCAGATGCTCGACGAGATCGTCTGCCACAAGCTCAATATCCTGGCGCGCGCGG
Source organism: Pseudomonadota bacterium (assembly GCA_041639215.1). Taxonomy (GTDB): domain Bacteria; phylum Pseudomonadota; class Gammaproteobacteria; order Burkholderiales; family Thiobacillaceae; genus Thiobacillus. The sequence goes on from JBEQCP010000002.1 coordinate 177,749, forward strand.
CCGACCTCACGGTGTGGAAGAACCTGGTGCATGCGCTCGAGCACCCGCAGCACACCGTCGACATCGCTTTCGTCGGCAAGTACGTCGACCTCACCGAATCCTACAAGTCGCTGTCAGAGGCGATGATCCACGCCGGCATGCACACCAAGAGCCGGGTGAAGATCCATTACATCGACTCCGAGCAGATCGAGAAGGCCGGCACCGACTGCCTCAAGGGCATGGACGCGATCCTGGTGCCCGGCGGCTTCGGCAAGCGCGGCGTCGAAGGCAAGATCGCCGCCATCCGCTACGCGCGCGAGAGCAGGGTGCCCTACCTCGGCATCTGCCTCGGCATGCAGCTCGCCGTGGTCGAATACGCACGCGACGTCGCTGGCATGGCCGACGCGCACTCGACCGAATTCGAGCCCACCACCGGACATCCGGTCATCGGCCTCATCACCGAATGGCTCGACCGTACCGGCCAGGTCGAGAAGCGCAGCGAGCAGTCCGACCTCGGCGGCACCATGCGCCTCGGCGGCCAGCCGTGCAATCTGAAGGCCGGTTCGCTGGCGCGCGACATCTACGGCGCCGACAGCGTCGTCGAGCGCCACCGCCACCGTTACGAAGTCAACAACACCCTGCTCTCCCAGCTCGAGGCCAAGGGCCTGGTCGTCGCCGGCCGTGCGCCGGGCACCGACCTGTGCGAGATGGTCGAGCTGCCGCGCGACGTCCATCCCTGGTTCGTCGGCTGCCAGTTCCATCCCGAATTCACCAGCAACCCGCGCAACGGTCATCCGCTGTTCATCGCCTTCGTCAAGGCCGCGCTGGCGCAGCAGGAGCAGGCGAAATGAAGCTGTGTCACTTTGAAGCAGGCCTCGACCAGCCGCTGTTCCTGATCTCCGGCCCCTGCGTGATCGAATCCGAGCAGCTGGCGATGGACACCGCCGGCACGCTCAAGGAAATGTGCGCCGAACTCGGCATCCCCTTCATCTACAAGTCCTCGTTCGACAAGGCCAACCGCTCGTCGACCGCGTCCTTCCGCGGGCTGGGACTGGACGAAGGCCTGCGGATTCTCGCGGAAGTGAAGAAGCAGATCGGCGTGCCGGTGCTGACCGACGTGCACGAGGACACGCCGCTGGAAGAGGTAGCGTCGGTGGTCGACGTGCTGCAGACGCCGGCCTTCCTGTGTCGCCAGACCAACTTCATCCAGAACGTCGCAAAGCAGGGCCGGCCCGTCAACATCAAGAAGGGCCAGTTCCTCGCGCCGTGGGATATGCAGAACGTCGTCGACAAGGCACGCGCGGTCGGCAACGAGCAGATCATGGTGTGCGAGCGCGGTGTCTCGTTCGGCTACAACACGCTGGTGTCCGACATGCGCGGCCTGGCGATCATGCGCAGCACCGGCTGTCCGGTCGTGTTCGATGCCACCCACTCGGTGCAGCAGCCGGGCGGGCAGGGCACGAAGAGCGGCGGCCAGCGCGAGTTCGTGCCGGTGCTGGCGCGCGCCGCGGTAGCGACGGGCGTTGCCGGTGTGTTCGCCGAGACGCATCCGAACCCGGAATGCGCGCTGTCCGACGGCCCCAACGCGTGGCCGCTCGGCATGATGAAGGAACTGCTGGAAACGCTGAAGGAAATCGACGTGCTGGTGAAGCAGCGCGGGTTTATTGAACACCGATTGATGAAAACCTGATCCGCGAATGCCCGAAGGGCATAAAGGACGCGAAGAAACGCGAAGAAAACCCAAGTTCTGTCTTGTCTTTACTTCGCGGCCCTTCGCGTTCTTCGCGGATGAAAATTGAATTTTAAGGAACCAAAGTGAGTGCAATTATCGATGTCGTCGCCCGGGAAATTCTCGACTCCCGCGGCAATCCCACTGTTGAAGCCGACGTGCTGCTGGAATCCGGCGTGCTCGGCCGCGCTGCCGTGCCGTCGGGCGCGTCGACCGGCAGCCGCGAGGCGATCGAGCTGCGCGATGGCGATAAATCCCGCTACCTCGGCAAGGGCGTGCTGAAGGCGGTCGAGCACGTCAACACCGAAATCTGCGAGGCGATCATCGGCCTCGACGTCGAGGACCAGGCCTTCATCGACAAGACCATGATCGACCTCGACGGCACCGAGAACAAGTCGCGCCTCGGCGCCAACGCCATCCTCGCCGTGTCGATGGCCTGCGCCCGCGCCGCCGCCGAACAGGCCGGCCTGCCGCTGTATCGCTACCTCGGCGGCGCTGCACCGATGGCGCTGCCGGTGCCGATGATGAACATCATCAACGGCGGCGCGCATGCCAACAACAACATCGACATGCAGGAATTCATGATCATCCCGGTCGGTGCGCCGAGCTTCCGCGAAGCGCTGCGCTACGGCACCGAGGTGTTCCACGCGCTGAAGAAGCTCCTGGACGACGCCGGCATGGCGACGACCGTCGGCGACGAAGGCGGCTTCGCGCCCAACCTCGAATCGCACGAGGCGGCGCTGAAGCTGATCGTGCAGGCAATCGAGAAGGCCGGCCTGCAGCCCGGCATCGACGTCGCCATCGGCGTCGACTGCGCGAGTTCGGAGTTCTACAAGGATGGTCGTTATCACATCGATTCCGAGGGGCTCAAGCTGACCTCCGCCGAGTTCACCGACTACCTGGCGGCCTGGTGCGACAAGTACCCGATCATCAGCATCGAGGACGGCATGGCCGAAGGCGACTGGGACGGTTGGAAGACGCTGACCGACAAGCTTGGCAAGCGGGTGCAGCTGGTCGGCGACGACCTCTTCGTCACCAACGCCAAAATCCTCAAGGAAGGCATCGAGAAGGACATCGCCAATTCGATCCTGATCAAGGTCAACCAGATCGGCACCCTGTCGGAGACCTTCCAGGCGATCGAGATGGCCAAGCAGGCCGGCTACACCGCCGTGATCTCGCACCGTTCGGGCGAGACCGAGGACACCACCATCGCCGACCTCGCGGTCGCCACCAACGCGCGCCAGATCAAGACCGGTTCGCTGTCGCGTTCCGACCGCATGGCCAAGTACAACCAGCTGCTGCGCATCGAGGAAGAACTCGGCGACTCGGCCAGCTACCCCGGACGCGATGCTTTCCGCCAGCGCGGCTGACTGGATCGTCCGCATCCGCGCCCAGGGGCTCACCTGGGTGCTGGCCGCCGCCATCGTCCTGCTGCAGTATCCGCTGTGGCTGGGCGAGGGTGGCTGGTTGAAAGTCCGCGAACATGCGCACAAAATCGAGACCCAGCAGGCGCTGAACCAGCGCCTGCAGACCCGCAATGCAGGCCTGGTCGCCGAGCTCGGCGACCTCAAGCAGGGGCGCGACGCGATCGAGGAGCGCGCGCGCAATGAACTGGGCATGATCGCGCCGGACGAGTGGTTCGTCCGCGTGGTGGCGGCCCAGACCGTTCAGCCGGGAAAAACGAATGAGTGATTTGCAAATCGGCTTGTTGGGGATCGGCGTCGCCATCGTGGTGGGTGTCGTGCTGTTCAACTGGGTCCAGGAACGCCGCTTTCGTCGGCAGGCGAATGCAGCCTTCCAGGCGCCGGTCGCCGACGCGCTGATGCAACCCGCGGCGGTGCCGCGCGATGCGCTCGAACGCGTCGAACCGGGACTGCACGAAGCCGCCATCGAGGCCGGCACGGCCGACGCCGACGAGGATGTGCGCGTCGATCTCTCCGGGCGTGCGGTCCAGGCCGTGCAGGCAGAGTCGCGGCCGGTGGCCGAGGCCTCCCCGCCTGCTCCGACCATGGTGCCGCGCGGCAATCCGCCGCCGGCCGCACCGGCCCCCTACGACGAACTCATCGAATACCGTGTCCGTATCGGTGGCGACGTGCTGCCGGCGAATGCTTTCGCCGACGCCCTGACACAGACTCGCACGCTGGGCAGGGCGGTGCGCTGGAGCGGGCTGCCGGTGGGCGCGACGGAGTGGGAGGAAGTGCAGCCCTGGCGCGACGTGAACTACCAGCAGGTGGTGGTCACCATGCAGCTGGCCGATCGCAACGGCGCGGTGCAGGAAGAGCAGCTCGGCACTTTGTGCCAGCTGCTGCAGGCCACGGCGCAGAAACACGGCCTGCGCATCGCCTGCGACGACCTCGTCGATGCGCTTGAACGTGCGCAGGCAGTCGACCGTTTCTGCGTCGACGTCGACGTGCTGATCGGCCTCAACGTCGTGGCACGCGGCGAAGGCACGGTCAACCTCGCGCGCATCGTGCGCGAGGCGGAAGGCAGCGGCATGGTGCTGGGACTCGACGGCGTGTTCCAGTTGCTCGACAGTCGCGGCGAGCCGCTCTATGCCCTGTGCAACCACGACGCCGAGCCCTTCAGCGTCGAGGTGGTCGAGGGGCAGGGGTCGCAGGGCGTGACCCTGCAGTTCGACGTGCCGCGCGTGCCCGACGGCCTCAAGGTGTTCGATGGCATGGTGGCGTTCGGCCGTCGGCTCGCCAACGACGTCGGCGGCATTCTGGTCGACGATAACCTGCGTCCGCTGACCGACAGCGGCATCGAGAAAATCCGCACCCAGCTCGCGCACATCTACGAGCGCATGGAAGCGCGCGGCGTACCATCCGGCTCGCGGCGGGCGCTGCGTCTCTTCTCCTGATGGTTTCGTCCGCAGTGCGGGCGCGCGCGGCCGCGCTGCGCGAGGAAATCGAACGCCACAACTACGCCTACTACGTCCTCGACGCGCCGACCGTTCCGGACGCGGAATATGACCGACTGTTCCGCGAACTGCAGGCGCTCGAAGCGGACCACCCCGAACTGGCTACGCCCGATTCGCCGACCCGGCGTGTGGGCGGGCGTCCGCTCGACGCCTTTCCCAAGGTGCGCCACGCGGTGGCCATGCTGTCGATCCGCACCGAGACCGATACCACCGAAGCCGGCGCGCGCGCGTTCGACGCGCGGGTGCGCAAGGAGCTTGGCCTCACCGAATCCGACCCGCCTGTCGAATACCACGCCGAGCTGAAATTCGACGGCCTCGCCATCAACCTGCGTTACGAGCGCGGCGTGCTGATCCATGCCGCCACCCGCGGCGACGGTGAGACCGGCGAGGAGGTCACGCAGAACGTCCGCACCGTGCATGCCATCCCGCTGCGCCTGCATGCCGACAGTCCACCGGCGGTGCTCGAGGTGCGCGGCGAGGTGTTCATGCGACGCGACGATTTCGAGCGCTACAACGCGAGACAGCGCGAGGCCGGCAAGCCTGCGCTGGTCAACCCGCGCAATGGCGCTGCCGGCAGTATTCGCCAGCTCGATCCGAAGCTGGCCGCGCAGCGCCCGTTGTCGTTTTTCGCCTACGGTCTCGGCGAGGTGCAGGGATGGGCGCAGGCGCCTACGACGCACAGCGCGACGCTCGATGCGCTGGTCGAGCTCGGTGTGCCGGTGTGCGCCGAGCGCCGCGTGTGCCGGGGCGCGGACGAGCTCGTCGCCTTTCACGCCGAGATTGCCGCCCGGCGCGACCAGCTGCCGTTCGATATCGACGGCGTGGTGTACAAGGTCGACCGCCTCGACCTGCAGCGCGAACTCGGCTTCGTCACCCGCGAACCGCGCTGGGCGGTGGCGCACAAGTATCCGGCACAGGAAGAGATGACGGTGGTCGAGGCCATCGGGGTGCAGGTCGGCCGCACCGGCGCGTTGACGCCGGTGGCGCGCCTCGCACCGGTATTCGTCGGTGGCGTGACGGTGACCAACGCCACCCTGCACAACCAGGACGAGATCGACCGCAAGGACGTGCGCGTGGGCGACACCGTCATCGTGCGTCGCGCCGGCGACGTCATCCCCGAGGTCGTGGCCGTGGTGGCAGAACGGCGGCCCGTGCCTGCGCCGCCGCGCTTCGACATCCTGCAGAGCAACCCCGTCTGTCCCGAATGCGGCTCGCACGTGGTGCGGCTGGAGGGCGAGGCGGCGGTGCGCTGCACCGGCGGCCTCTACTGCCCGGCGCAGCGCAAGCAGGCGCTGCTGCATTTCGCGGGACGTCGTGCGATGGACATCGAGGGGCTGGGCGACAAGCTGGTCGACCAGCTCGTCGACCGCGGTCTGGTGCACACACCCGCCGACGTCTACGGCCTCGATCTCGCCACGCTCGCCGGCCTCGAACGCATGGCGGAGAAGTCGGCGGCCAACCTGCTGGCGGCGATCGAGGCCAGCAAGGCGACAACGCTGGCGCGCTTCATTTTCGCGCTCGGCATCCGTAATGTCGGAGAGGCCACGGCCAAGGATCTGGCGCGGCATTTCGGCGCGCTCGACCGGCTGATCGCCGCCAAGGACGACGACCTGACGAGCGTGCGCGATGTCGGGCCCATCGTCGCGCAGTCGATCGCGCAGTTCTTCGGCGAGCCGCACAATCTCGAGGTGGTCAGGAAGCTGCGCGATGCCGGCGTGCACTGGGCGGAATCGGCTGGCGTGCAACAATCGGCTGGTATCCTGACGGGCAGGACGCTGGTGCTCACCGGCACGCTGCCCACGCTGACGCGCGACCAGGCGAAGGAGAAGATCGAAGCGGCCGGCGGCAAGGTGGCCGGCTCGGTGTCGAAGAAGACCGACTACGTCGTGGCCGGCGAGGAAGCCGGCAGCAAGCTGGCGAAGGCGCAGGAACTCGGCGTGACCGTCCTCGACGAGGCGGGATTGCTGGCCTTGCTGGAACCGGACGATGCGCCCGGACAGCGAGCACTGGATTTTTGATTAGAAGAACGTAAGGGAAGAGACATGCAACAAGTCAAAAAAGCCGTATTTCCGGTGGCCGGCCTCGGCACCCGCTTTCTGCCGGCCACCAAGGCCAGCCCCAAGGAGATGCTGCCCATCGTCGACAAGCCGCTGATCCAGTATGCGGTCGAGGAGGCGATGGACGCCGGCATCACCGACATCATCTTCATCAGCAGCCGCACCAAGCGCACCGTCGAGGATCACTTCGACAAGGCCTACGAGCTGGAGACCGAGCTGGAGGCGCGCGGCAAGAAGCGCGTGCTGGAACTGGTGCAGTCGATCCGCCCGGCCGGCGTCAACTTCATCTACATCCGCCAGGCCGAGGCGCTGGGCCTGGGTCACGCCGTGCTGTGCGCGCAGCCGGTGGTCGGCAACGAACCCTTCGCCGTCATCCTCGCCGACGACCTGCTCGACGGCACCCCGCCGGTGATGAAGCAGATGGTCGACCAGTACAACTACTACCAGTGCTCGGTGCTCGGGGTGCAGCAGGTGGCGCCGGAAGACACCGCGTCCTACGGCATCGTCGACGCCACCCCGATGGCCGAGCGCGTGTCGCGCGTCAACGCCATCGTCGAGAAGCCCAAGCCGGAGGAAGCGCCCTCGACCCTCGGCGTGGTCGGCCGCTACATCCTGACACCGCGCATCTTTCACCACATCCAGCACCTCAAGCCGGGCGCCGGCGGCGAACTGCAGCTCACCGACGCCATCGCCGCGCTGCTGAAGGAACAGCAGGTGCTGGCCTATGCCTACGACGGCGTGCGTTACGACTGCGGCAGCAAGCTCGGCTACCTGCAGGCGACGGTGGAATACGCGCTGCGCCACAGCGAAGTCAGCGAAGACTTCGCCGCCTATCTCAAGTCGCGCGTCTGCTGATCGCTGGTCAGGCCGGCGGCTGGCCGTGCAGCCAGGCCGCGGCTTCCAGCGCGCTCCCCGCATCCATTCCCTGCGCCAGCAAGGCGGCGACCATGCCGGTGAGGCGGTCGCCGGCCCCGGCCTGCGCGAGCCACGGCCCGCCCGTGGTGTTGATGGCATAACGCCCGTCGGGGTGGGCGATCACCGTGCCCGCCCCCTTCAGCGCGACCTGCGCGCGAACCATCGCACTCAGTCGCAGTGCCGACCCGATCCGGTTTTCCTGCACCTCGCGGGGTGACAGGCCGAGCAGCCGTGCCGCCTCGCCGGGGTGTGGCGTGAGCAGGGTCGGCGCGCTGCGCTGCGCGGCCTGCTTTGCCAGTGCGGGATCGCCCGCCAGCAGGTTCAATGCGTCGGCATCCAGCACCAGCGGGCACTGCGCGGCGAGCCCCGCTTCCAGCAGCGCGTGCGCGCGCGTCGTCTGCCCCAGCCCGGGGCCGATCGCCAACACGTCCAGCGGTATCGCCACAAGTTTTTCCGGCGCCGCGAACATCAGCCGCAGCTCGCCGGTGTCGACCACGATGCGTTCGTCGAGCGCGGCCACGGTCACGCTGCCCGCGCCCTGCGCGAGCGCCGCGCGGCCGGCGATCAGCGCCGCGCCGACCATGCCGGGGGCGCCGCCGACGATGCCGACGTGGCCGTAGCTGCCCTTGTGGCTGTTGCGCTTGCGCGGCGGCAGGCGGTGGCGCGCTTCCAGCTGCGTCAGTGCGATTCCCGGCACGGCGGGCAGGGCGGCCGGATCGACGCCGAGCATGTCGAGATGGAGCGTGCCGGCGTGATCGGGGCCGTCCGCGGTGAGGAGTCCCGGCTTGAGGCCGAGGAAGGTCAGCGTGTGGTCGGCGGCGAACGCGCAGCCGCGCACGCAGCCGCGGTCGCTGTCCAGCCCGCTCGGCACGTCGAGCGCCAGGCGCGGACAGTCGAGCCGGTTCGCCTGCATGATCCAGCGCGCTTCCTCGCCCGTGATCTCGCGCTGCAGGCCGACGCCGAACAGGCCGTCGACGACCAGGCAGAAGCGCTGCGCCGAGGGCACTTCGGCCACGACGCTGCCGCCGCACGCGTGCCAGTGCGCCCAGGCACGCGCAGCATCCGGCGGCAGGCGGGCGGGATCGGCACGACTGACGACGCACACGCGGAAGCCCTGCGTCATCAGGTGTCGCGCGGCGACCAGGGCGTCGCCGCCGTTGTTGCCGGGGCCGGCCAGCACCAGCACCGGTTCGCCCGAGTCGCGGGCGAGCGCGCCCGCCAGTTCGGCGGCCGCGGCGCCTGCCCGTTCCATCAGGGGCTGATCGGGGTGGGCCGTCGCCCACTGGCGGTCGATCGTGCGGATGGCCGCGGCGCTGAACAGCGGCGGCGAAACGAGCGAGAGCGGATCGGTCGGCATGGCTTCATCGGTGGGCAGCGTGAGCGGACATCTTAATCCGGGTCGCTCCGCGGCGGGGCGCCGTGGTGGTCGTAAAGGACCATGCCGCCTGGTATGCAGGGCGATGGTCCGGCTGTCGATAATGGCCGACCGGGCTCGAGTGCCCCCATACAAAGGAGAGAGTGACATGCAAAGACGCCGCTTCCTGGCCGGTCTGGCCCTGCTTCCCGCGTTTCCGCTGGCGGCGCATGCCGCCAGGGCCGACCTGTCCATCGGGATTTACCCGGGCACCGGCAAGGCGGACATCCTGATGGGGGATTTCCGCACCTATGCGATGCCGTTTGCGCAGGCCCTGGCCGCCACCTTCGGCGCCAGGCCCAAACTCATGCTGTTTCGCACCATCAAGAGCACGCTGGCTTCGCTCGAAAACGGTCGGCTGGATCTCTATTTTGTTCCGCCTTCGGTCGCGGTTTCCGTGCTCGACAACGATTATTCGCCGATCGCACGCGTGCGCGACCAGGCTACGGGGGTGCTGGTGCGTCGCAAGGGGGTTGAAGTCGCTACCGTCGCCCTCACCGAAAAGGAATCCTGGCTCGACGTCATGGGGCGCTATACGCTCAAGCGCAACAACCTTGGCGGGGTGAAGATCCTCAACTTCAAGACACAGGAAGAGGTCGCGCTGGCGATCGAGCGCGATTTCGCCCAGGCGGGCAGCCTGCGCAGCAAGCTTGCCAGCGAAATGACCGCCCAGCCGGCATTCGAGGTCTGGCACACGCTCCCCACCACGCCGGATTTCACGTTGATGGCGAGCAACCGCCTGAGTGCGGCTGAACAGGACAGGCTGGGGCAGACAGCGGCAACGCTGAATCTGGATACCATCGTGTCGCTGCAGAAAACCATCCACAGCAAGGTCACCGGCTTCGTCATCGACAAGGAAGCGGACTACAAGTCGATCAAGCAGGCGATCCGGGAAGCGGGCTACTGACTTTTCTTGCAGGGAGGCAGGCTTGGCCTAGACTGGGTACTTCCTGGTGGTTACAGGAAGTCCGTATGGATACCGAGCATCGCACGCCCGCAGGTGGCCGGGTGGCGCCGTGTTCCGACGAGGCGGGCTGCACGGTGCTCAACTGCGCGGTCTGCCTGAAGGAAGTCCCCGCCGATGCCATCGCCGTGACCGACGCGCAGGATTACGTGCAGCATTTCTGCGGCCTCGACTGTCTCGAAATATGGCAGAAACAGGCTGCGCTGTGCAGCAGGCAGTCGGGCCCGCCCCGTCCTGATCGGCTAAAATAGCGCCTTTGCCCGTTCGCAAAGACGCTCATGTCTGCCATCGTCTCCCTCCCCGGCGCCGCCGCACTGTCTCCCTTCCGTCTCGACAAGATCCGCCGCGAGGCCGCCCGGCTGGGCCTGAATCTCGGCACGCTGGCGGCGCGCCACTGGCATTTCCTGGAGGTGGAGGGCGAGCTCGACGCCGCGCAGCAACAGCGGGTGGCGCAGGCGCTCGACTACGGTACCCCCGCCGAGACGCCGACGGCGGACGACCCGCTGATTCTGGTCACCCCGCGTCCCGGCACCATTTCGCCATGGTCGTCGAAGGCCACCGATATCCTCATGAACTGCGGGCTTGTCCATGTCCGCCGCATCGAGCGCGGCGTTGCCTTCCACGTGACGGATGCCGCCGGCCAGCCGCTGTCGGCCGAGGCGCGCGCGCGCCTGCTGCCGCTGCTGCACGACCGCATGACCGAGGCGGTGATGACGCTTGCCGACGTCGAGCAGCTGTTCCGCCACGTGCCGCCGCGCGAGCTCACGCGTGTCGATATCCTGGCGGGCGGCCGCGTCGCGCTGGAGACGGCCAACCGTGAACTGGGCCTCGCACTGTCGGACGACGAGATCGAGTACCTGGTCGACAACTTCAGCCGCATGGGGCGCAATCCCACCGACGTCGAGCTGATGATGTTCGCGCAGGCCAACTCCGAGCATTGCCGCCACAAGATCTTCAACGCCGCCTGGGTGATCGACGGCGAGGCGCAGGCCAAATCGCTGTTCGGCATGATCCGCGATACCCACGCCGCGCATCCGCAAGGCACGGTGGTCGCCTATTCCGACAACTCGTCGGTGATCGAAGGCGCCGAGATCCAGCGCTTCTATCCGCGCACCGACGGCAGCTACGCCTACAGCCCCGAGCTCACCCACGTGCTGATGAAGGTCGAGACGCACAACCACCCGACGGCGATCTCGCCCTTCCCGGGTGCCGCCACCGGCAGCGGCGGCGAGATCCGCGACGAGGGCGCGACCGGCATCGGTTCCAAGCCCAAGGCGGGTCTCTGCGGCTTCTCGGTGTCCAACCTCAACATCCCCGGCTATGAACAGGCGTGGGAAGCCGGCGCCTACGGCAAGCCCGACCGCATCGTCACGCCGCTCGCGATCATGCTCGAAGGCCCGATCGGTGCGGCGGCGTTCAACAACGAATTCGGCCGCCCCAACCTCGCCGGCTACTTCCGCACCTTCGAGGAAACCGTCGCCGGCCAACGCCGCGGTTACCACAAGCCCATCATGCTGGCGGGCGGCGTCGGCAGCATCCGCGCCGACCACGTCGAAAAGAAAATGCTGCCTACCGGAACCCTGCTGATCCAGCTGGGCGGCCCCGGCATGCTGATCGGGCTGGGGGGCGGTGCGGCGTCGTCGATGGACACCGGCGCCAACGCCGCCGACCTCGACTTCGATTCGGTGCAGCGCGGCAACCCCGAGATGGAGCGGCGCGCGCAGGAAGTCATCGACCGCTGCTGGCAGTTGGGCGACGACAACCCGATCCTGTCGATCCACGACGTCGGCGCCGGCGGTCTGTCGAACGCCTTGCCCGAACTGGTGCACGGCGGCGGCCGCGGCGGCCGTTTCGAGCTGCGTGCCGCACCGTCGGAAGAGAGCGGCATGTCGCCGCGCGAAATCTGGTGCAACGAGGCGCAGGAGCGCTACGTGCTGGCGATTCCGCCGGCGCGCCTCGATGAATTCCGTGCGATCTGCGAGCGCGAGCGTTGCCCGTTCGCGGTGCTGGGCGAGGCCACCGACGAGAATCATCTGCTGGTGACCGACAGCCATTTCCAGAATGCGCCGGTCGACGTCAGCCTCGACGTCATCCTCGGCAAGCCGCCGAAGATGACGCGCGACGTCGCGCATCAGGCCGCGTTGCCGGCGCCGCTCGCGCTCGACGGCATCGACCTTCGGGACGCCGTCTACCGCGTGCTGGCGATGCCGGGCGTGGCCTCCAAGATGTTCCTGATTTCGATCGGTGACCGCACCGTCGGCGGCCTGACCGCGCGTGACCAGTGCGTGGGGCCATGGCAGGTGCCGGTGGCCGATTGCGCGATCACCCTGGCCGGCTACCAGACCACGCAGGGCGAGGCCTTTTCGATCGGCGAGAAGGCGCCGCTGGCGCTGATCGATGCGCCGGCATCGGGGCGCATGGCGATCGCCGAGGCGATCACCAACCTTGCCGCGGCACGCGTCGAGGGGCTGGGCCAGGTCAAGCTGTCGGCCAACTGGATGGCGCCGGCCGGCCATCCGGGCGAGGATGCCGCACTGTTCGATACCGTCGCCGCGGTGTCGAACTACTGTCAGGCGCTCGGGCTCTCGATCCCGGTCGGCAAGGACTCGATGAGCATGAAGAGCGTGTGGCAGGACGGCAGCGAGAAGAAGGCGGTGACTTCGCCGATCTCGCTGGTGATCTCGGCCTTCGCCACCACGCCCGACGCGACGCGACACCTGACGCCGCAATTGCGCACCGACGCCGGCGACACCGACCTGATCCTGATCGACCTCGGGCGCGGCAAGAACCGCCTCGGCGCGTCGAGCTTCGCCCAGGCCTTCAAGCAGGTGGGCGACCGCTGCCCGGATGCCCCGCTGGCCGACGCGCTGAAGGCCTTCTTCGACACCGTGCAGGCACTCAACGCGGCCGGCAGGCTGCTGGCCTACCACGACCGTTCCGACGGCGGCCTGTTCGCCGCCGTGTGCGAGATGGCGTTCGCCGGTCATTGCGGGGTGCAGGTCGACGTCGACGAGCTGTGCTCGGAGAAGATCCGCCACGACGCCGAGGACGAGGGCGTGCCCGAGCCGGACATGCAGGACCCGCGCGGTTACTCGGAGCGCATCTTCAATGTCCTGTTCAGCGAGGAGGCCGGCGCCGTGCTGCAGGTTCGCCGCACCGACACCCAGGCGGTGATGGAGGCCTTCTTCGAGGCGGGTCTGCGCGGCGAGTTCTACATCATCGGCGAGCCCATTGCGAACGACCGCGTGCGCGTGCTGCGCCGCGAGCGGGTGATTCTCGACGAGGCGCGCACCGACCTGCAAAGCGCGTGGGCGCGCACCAGCTACGAGATGGCGAAGCTGCGCGACAACCCGGCCTGCGCCGAACAGGAGTTCGCGACCCACGCCGACGCCGCCGACCCCGGCCAGCGCTATGCGCTGGGCTTCGACGCCAACGACGACGTCGCTGCGCCCTTCATCGCCAGCGGCACGCGTCCGCGCGTGGCGGTGCTGCGCGAGCAGGGCGTCAACGGCCAGGTCGAGATGGCCGCCGCGTTCGACGCCGCCGGCTTCACCGCGGTCGACGTTCACATGAGCGATATCCTCGCCGGCCGCGTGCGACTGGCCGATTTCGCCGGACTCGCCGCCTGCGGCGGCTTCAGCTACGGCGACGTGCTGGGTGCGGGCGGCGGCTGGGCCAAGTCCATCCTGTTCAACCCGCGCGCGCGCGACGAATTCTCGGCCTTCTTCCAGCGCGCCGACACCTTCGCGCTGGGCGTGTGCAATGGCTGCCAGATGATGAGCCAGCTGCACGACCTGATCCCGGGGGCCGCTGCGTGGCCGCGCTTCGAACGCAACCTGTCGGAGCAGTTCGAGGCGCGTTTCGCGCAGGTCGAGGTACTCGAATCGCCGTCGCTGTTCTTCGCCGGCATGGCCGGTTCGACGATGCCGATCGCGGTGTCGCACGGCGAGGGCCGGGTGGTGTTCCGCGATCCCGCCCACGCCGGGCAGGCATTGACGACGCTGCGTTACGTCGACCACCGCGGCGCGCCGACCGAGAGCTACCCGCTGAACCCGAACGGTTCGGCCGGCGGGCTGACCGGCTTCACCACGCCGGACGGCCGCTTCAGCATCTTGATGCCGCACCCCGAGCGCGTGTTCCGTGCCGCGCAACTGTCGTGGCGGCCGGACGGTATGGCCGGCGACGGCCCGTGGCTGCGGATGTTCCGCAACGCCCGCCGCGCGGTTGGGTGATGCGCGGCGATATGCGAAAATAGCCGGCTTTGCCGCAATAAACCCGCTTTCCTCTCATGAATGCACCCGAAACCCTCCTGACGGATGATCACCTGCGCGCGCAGGTCAAGCTGCTGGGCACCCTGCTCGGGCAGGTGCTGCTGCAGTTCGCCGGCGAAGACGTGTTCGAGGCGGTGGAAACCCTGCGTCGCGGCTTCGCCGAACTGCACCAGCATGAAGACCAGCAGCGCCGCACCGAACTGATGGCGATGATCGACGCCATGCCGGCTGACAAGATCGAACTGGTGGTGCGCGCGTTCTCCAGCTACTTCAAGCTGGTCAACGTCGCCGAGGAAAGCTTTGCTCACCGCAACCGCCGCCGCATGCTGTCGCACGGTCTGCCGCTTTGGGAAGGCTCGTTCGATCGCACCGTCGAGGAGCTCAAGGCGCAGGGCATTTCGGTGAATACGCTGCAGGGCATGGTCGACCGCCTGCACTATGCGCCAGTGTTCACCGCGCATCCGACCGAGGCGCGCCGGCGCGCCGTGATGGAAGGCATGCGCCGGGTGTTCCTGATCTGTGACCAGCTCTACAGTCCGACCCTCGGGGTCAACGACCAGCGGGAGCTGGAGACGCAGCTGGCCGCCGAGATCCAGGTGATGTGGCGTACCGACGAACTGCGCAGCGCCAAGCTGGAAGTGCGCGACGAAGTGCGCAACGGTCTCTACTACGTGCGCGAAGCCCTGTTCGAGGCGGTGCCCAAGGCCTACTATTTCTTCGAGAAGGCGCTGCGCAAGCATTACGGCGTCAATGCCGACGGCGTCGCGCCGGTGGCGGTGCCGAGCTTCATCCGCTTCGGCTCCTGGATCGGGGGCGACCGCGACGGCAATCCCTTCGTCACCGCCGACGTCACCGAATGGACCGTGCACACCCAGATGCAGGAGGCGCTGCTCGAATACCGTGCACGGGTGCGCGACCTGCGGCAGACGCTGACCCACAGCCGCGATTGGTGCACGCCGTCCGCCGCCTTCACCGACCGCCTGCGCGAATACGAGGAAGAATTCGGCGACCAGGTGTTCCGCGGCACCGCGGTGCAGATCTACAGTCGCGAGCCCTACCGCCGCATGGCGGCGATGATGCTGGCGCGGCTCGATGCCAACCTGTCCTACGTCCACCAGTGTCTCGCCGACGTGCCGAGCTTCACCTCGCACCTCGCCTACGAGAACGCCGCAGCCTTCCTCGACGACCTCTATCTGGTGCGCGATTCGCTGATCAGCCACGGCGACCGCATCGTCGCCACGCAGGACCTGCAGGCGCTGATCCGCCTGGTCGAGAGCTTCGGCTTCCACCTGCTGCAGCTCGACATCCGTCAGGAGTCGACGGTGCACACGCGTACCGTCGCCGCCGTGCTGCAGCAGATCGATCCCGATTTCGACTACCTGGCCGCGAACGAGAGCGAGCGCCTGCAGCGCCTTGCGGCGTGGATCGGCCACATCGATCCGATCGAGATCAACGATGGTGCACTCGACGACGAGGCGCGCGAGGCGGTCGCGGTGTTCCGCCGCATGGCGAAGCTGCAGGCCGAGGTCGGCGACGAGGTGTTCGGCACCTACGTGATCTCGATGACGCACAGCGCCTCGCACGTGATGGAAGTGATGCTGCTGGCGCGTCTGGTCGGCCTCGCCGGCCACAGCGGTCGCGACTGGTTCTGCCGCATCCAGGCAGCGCCGCTGTTCGAGACGGTCGACGACCTGCAGCGCAGCCAGACCATCCTCGACCAGCTGCTGTCGAACAAGGTCTACCGCGCGCTGGTCGCCGCCCACGGCAATCATCAGGAAGTGATGCTCGGCTACTCCGACTCGTGCAAGGACGGCGGCATCCTGGCGTCGAACTGGAATCTCTATCAGGCGCAGCTGTCGATCATCGCGCTGACGCAGAAGTACAGCGTCGAATGCCGCCTGTTCCATGGCCGTGGCGGCACCGTCGGGCGCGGCGGCGGCCCCACCCACGATGCCATCCTGTCGCAGCCGCCCGGCACCGTGAACGGCGAGATCAAGTTCACCGAGCAGGGCGAGATGCTGTACTACAAGTACAGCAACCCCGAGACCGCCAACTACGAAATCGGCATGGGCGCGACCGGCCTCCTGAAGGCGAGCGCCACCGCGCTGAAGAAGTGCGAGGTGCGCTATCCGCAGGAATACCTCGACTGGATGCGCGACATCGCGGCGGCGGGCGAAACCGCTTACCGCGCGCTGATCGGCATGGAAGGCTTCATCGACTATTTCTACGAGAACACCCCGGTGGCCGAGATCGGCACGCTCAACATCGGCAGCCGGCCGTCGCACCGCAAGAAGGCCGACCGTTCGCTCGGCTCGATCCGCGCGATTCCCTGGGTGTTCGGCTGGGCGCAGTCGCGCCACACGCTGCCCGCCTGGTACGGCATCGGCAGCGCGCTCAAGGGCTTCATCGACGGCCAGCCCGACGGCCTCGCGCACCTGCAGGCGATGTATCGCGAGTGGCCGTTCTTCCGCGCGTTGCTGTCCAACGTGCAGATGGCGCTGACCAAGGCCGATATGGAGATCGCCGAGGAGTACGCACGCCTGTGCGACCACCCAAACACCATGACGATCTATCGCGCGGTCGCCGACGAGTTCGCGCTCACCGTGGCGGGGGTCAGGCAGGTGGCGCAGATCGGCACCCTGCTCGAGGACAACCCGCCGCTGGCCTTGTCGATCTCGCGCCGCCGTCCCTACATGGACCCGATCAACCACATCCAGGTCAGGCTGCTGAAGCGCTACCGCTCCGAGAGCGTGTGGGAATCCGAGCAGGATTCGTGGCTGACGCCGCTCAAGCGCTCGATCAACGCGATCGCCGCCGGGATGCGCAACACCGGCTGAGCGCACGACGATGGCGACGACTGTCCCCCCTCAGCCGAAGCGGCGCGGCCTGGTCGTCTCGATCGGCGTCAACGTCGCGCTGCTGCTGGCGGTGTGCGGACTGGCGCTGTATGCCTTCATGCTCAACGTCGACCTGGGCGACGTGAAGCGGCGGCTGTCGAAGGAAATCGAGGTGCGCCAGCTGTCCGAGCGCTATCTGGTCGAGACGCGTAACCAGCTGACCGAGAGCCTGCGCGAGGTCGAGCAGCTGAAGGCGCAGCTCGCCTACAAGGAAAGCGACTACCAGGCCGCGACCGCGGCCAAGCCGGCGCTGCCGGTGGTGGTCGGCTTCCGTTCGTCGATGCTGGGCAAGGGCCTGGTGGCGGTGATCGAGAATACCAGCGACCGCTATCTCACCGTGATGATGAGCGTGCGCAATCCCACCGTCGCCGCGGCCAAGCGCTTCAAGCTCGATCTCGAGCCGCGGGCGAGCATGGATTTCGGCCATCTCGAAGGCTGGCAGTTTGCCTCCGGCGACGAGGTGGGCCTGTTCAACGACGAATTCGGCGCACTCAGGCTGACGGTGCCGTAGCCATCTTCGCCTGCGGCTTCTTCGGCAGGCGCAGGCCGAGCAGCGCCGGCATCAGCAGCAGTTCGAACACCTGGCCGGCGAACAGGCCGACTGCGCACAGCGTGCCGAAGTGCGCGGTGGGGCGGAAATCCGACAGGCCCAGCAGGCTGAACTGCGCGATCAGAACCACCGAGATCGCGATCACCGCGCGCCCCGAACTCTCCACGCTGCGGATGATCGCGAACACCGGGCTGACGCCGTTGCGGAGGCGGTGCAGGTAGCCGTGATAGAGGTGGATGGTGTCGTCCACCGTGATGCCGAGGATGACGCCGGCGATCAGTACGGTGGCGACGTCGAGCCAGATGCCTGCCGTCCCCATCACCACGAAAATGAAAAACAGCGGTGCCAGGTTGGGCACCAGGCAGATCAACGCGCCGCGCAGCGAGCGGAACAGCAGCGCCATCAGCAGCAGGATCTGCAGGAAGGCGGAGGAGAAGCTCTTCACCTGGCCGTCGACGATGCGGTCCTCCTGGTCCGCGAACAGCCGCCCGTAGCCGGCGAGGTCGATCGCCACGCCGGGGATCGGTTGCGCCGCAACGCGCGCGCGCACGCGCTCGATCACGCGGCTGATCTCGTTGGCGCCATGCACGTTGAGACTGAGCGTGATGCGGCCGCGCTGGAACTCGCGGTTCACCAGTTCGTAGAGATCCTCGCCGTCGTAGATCAGCAGCAGCTGTTCGACCAGCCGGCGGTTGTCCGGCAGCGCCGCCTCGCCGAGATCCTCGCCGCTGAAGGCGCGGTTCATCTCCTCCAGCACGTCGACCATCGAGAACGCACGATCGACTTCCGGCTGCTGCTCGATCCAGGTTTGCAAGGTCTTGATTCGCGCCAGCGTGGCGGGGTCCTTGAGGCTGTCGCGCGTCGTGCCGGTGAGCACGATCTCCAGGCCAGTCACGCCGGAGAGCTTCTCTTCCACCCGGTTGGTGCTGACGCTGATGCCGTGGTCGGGGGCGAAGAACTCGATGATGTTGGATTCGACCTTGACCTGCATCACCAGCGGAATCGCCGCCAGCACCAGCAGCACGGTGGCGATCAGCACCGCCTTCGCATGGCGCAGGCTGAACACCGCCACCGCCGCGGCGACGTGGCGCGCGCGCGCCAGCCCGGAACGGCGCCGTGGCCAGCGCGGCGTGTCCCATTTCAGCAGGATCGGCGGCACCAGGATGAACACCACCAGGAACACCATCAGCGTGCCGATCGCGCCGGCCAGGCCGAAGGCCTGCACCGGCGGAATGTCGACCCACAGCAGGCTCAGCAGGCCGGCGCCGGTGGTGAGCACGTTGAACAGGCCGGGCTTGAAGGTTTCCTTCAGCGCGCGCGCGATACGCTGGGGGCGCGGCAGCAGCGCGATGCGCGCGCGCTGGATGGCGGCATAGACATGCAGCAGGGTGGCGGTGGTATAGGCCGCCATCAGGGTCGGGATCATCGCCGTGATCGGCGTGTACGGCTGGCCGGCGAGCACCAGCCCGGCGACGCTGGCCGCGACCACCATGCCCATCGCCAGCCCGCCGATCACCACCGGGCGGATGCGGCCGACCACCCACCACAGCAGCAGCATGCCGATGACGAAGGTAAGCGGGATGAAGATCGCGCTGTCGCGCCAGATCGAACGTAGTTCCTCGACCGTCTGCGCCACCGTGCCGGCGGTGGCGGTGTGATGGCGGTCGAGCTTTTCGCTTGCGATGGCGGCGTCGAGCGCGATCTGGATGTCGCGGCGGGCGAGGCTTTCCTTGAGGATCTTCGGGCGCACCACCAGTGCCACCGCGCGGCCGTCGCGCGAGGCGATCAGCCCCGGCGCGAAGGCGTCGCCCAGCACGCGTGCCTTCCATTCGGCCGGCGTGCGGGCGGCGAGGTCGTCGGGGTCGACCAGCAGCGAGACCGCGAAGCCGTCGTCGGTGGCGTCGATGTGCTCCACCGTGGTGAGCGTCAGCACGCGGTCGACCGCCGGATGCCGCTCCATTCTTTTCGCCGCCCGGTCGAGCGCTGCGAGGAAGGCCGGGGTGTACAGCGCGTCGCCCTCGAACAGGGCGATCACGGCCTCGTCGTTGGGGAATTCCCTGAACAGCGATTCGCGCAGCTGGATGGTCGGCGAATCGGCGGGCGAATAGATGTCGGGTGCGTTGTTGAAATGCAGCTTCAGCACGAAGGGCAGCGACGCCAGCAGGATGCCGAGCAGCAGCGCCAGCGCCAGCCACGGCGGCAGCATGGGGATACGGTCGCCGCTCGCCCAGGCCTTCAGCGTCTGCATGTGCCGGTCCCGGTCAGAAGCGGGTGCGCAGGCCCAGCGTGATCAGCGAGTGGTCCTGGTGGAAGCCGCCCAGGGTGCGGTCCTCGCCGTCGAAATAGTGTGCGGCGACATAGAGGTTATAGGGCTCCCAGCCAACGTAGCTCAAGCGCGGGCTGAGATAGACGTCCTCGACGTTGAAACCGGTGGCAAAGCGCAGGCCGGCCTTCCAGCGGCCCTGGCCGAAGGTGGTCTCGATCTCGCCGTTGGCGCCGTAGTACTCGTCGAGTTCGAGCACGGTTCGCTCGGTCTGCAGGGCATGGGCGACCAGTTGCAGGTTGACGCGGGTGTCGCTGCCACCCGGGAAAAATTCGACTGCGCCGATCCAGTCGAGCGCATGCGTCTTGTCCATCGCGGTGGTGGGCAGGGTCACCGGCACGTCGTCGGTGTAGCCGACTTCCATGCGCCAGGTGTAGCCGCCGCTGACGAGTTCCAGGTCGGCGCCGGCGAAGGTGTTGAACGGATGCACTGCGGTGAGCGTGAGGCTGGGCAGGTCGAGCCGGTAGTACGGCAGCGATTGGCGGGTACGCGCCAGCGTCACGCCAAAATCGACCGGCGCACCGGCGTGGGTCAGGCGCAGCGCGCCGCCGCCGCTGCCGTGCTCGTCTTCTTCGACGCGTGCCGCATTCAACCATGGCGTCAGCGCCGGGTCGATGCCGATGATCTGGCGGGTGGTGCGGTTGACCGGGCTCCACACGCTGGCGACGTCGGGCAGTTGCGCGCCGCGGAACACCGGCAGCCACACCGCGTCGAACTTGAAGTCGCCGAGGCTCTGCTCCCAGCGCGCGGCCAGCTGGGCGCGGCGGCGATCGGCCAGGTCGTCGAGCACGAAGCGGGTGAGGTCGGCGCGGCTGACGCGGTCGGCCAGCGGGATCTCGTCGACCCGGCCCCACACGATGGTCTGGGCGCCGACGGTCAGGCGGGTGTCGCCATTGCGATAGCGTACGTAGGTATCGGTGTAGTCGGCCAGCAGCTCGTCATGGTCGGCGGAGCCGCCTGCCTGCGTCATGCCGTCGAGGCGTGCGCCGGCGCGGAATTCCCACTCGCGGCTGGGCTGCCACAGGACGTAGGCGCTGGCGCGCAGCGTGGAATAGGTGTCGGCCTCGGGCGCATCGGGCAGGGCGCCGGCTTCCAGCAGCAGGTCATCGACGCCGACCTTGAGACTGGGCTGGAAACCGCGAGCGGCCGGCTTGCGGCTGCGCGCCGTGGGCGGCGGCAGGTCGTCGAGTGCGTCGCTGGCCTGCGCCGCCGTGCCGGCGGGGGGCGCTTCGGACTGTACCGCGCGCGGCTTGCGCGAGGGGGTGCGCGGTGGCGGCAGGTCGTCGGCGGCGTCCCCGGCCGTGGCACGCGGTGGCGGCAGGTCGTCGGCGGCGTGGATGGGCAGGGCGGCGAGCGACAGGCTCAGGGTCAGCAGCAGGGTTTTCATGGGCGGTATTCCGATTCCAGGCTTTCGTCGGCGAGGGCTTGCGAGGTGAACAGTTTGGCGGGCAGCTTCTGGTCGTACAGTGCGGCGTCGACGACCATGCGGGTCTCGTGGCCGTTTTCGAGGTCGATCATGCGGCTGTCGGTGAGCGTCCAGTAGCCCTGGTTGCGCTTCTTCGCCCGCAGCAGCCAGCGCTTGGCGGGCGCGTTGGGGTCCTTGCCGAAATAGTCGATGCGCTGCGGGATGGCGGTGGCCGGATCGATCCAGCTGATGCGCTTCGCGTAGACCGAATCCCTCGGATCGAGCGGCACGCTCTCGAGCACCTCGCACAGGATGCCGTTCTCGGTCTGGCGGCCGAGCAGGCGGTGGCGGTCGCGTGAGGGCTTGCGTTCCTGCAGGTCCTCGAAATACAGATCGGAGCCGACGAAGCGGCCGCCCTTGCGGTCGCTGGAGATGCGACGCACGCGATCGAGCGCAGGCAGGTAGAGCCACTGGTCGCTGCTGCCGTCGGCGCGGTCTATGCTGAGAAGGCCGGTTCCGGCGATGTCCTCCGGGTCGAGGAAGCGGATCAGGTTGGCTGTCTCGCCGCCCGACTTGTCGAGGCGGTAGGTCACGATCTCGCGGATGCGCGGAGCGTGACCCTTTTCGGTAAGCACCATGCGCCCCAGGGTGGTGAGGTCGCGTCCGTTGGGACGGTCGTAGACCTGTTGTGCCAGATCGGCAGCGCCGTCGGCCCGTGCGCCCGCACCGCCGAGCAGCAAGGCTGCCAGCAGCAGGAAACGGGCGGATCGCAGCAGCGGGGTGGGTGACATGGGTTCTCCGGATGGGGGCATACGGGCCTGCAGCGTGTCAGCCCGAACTTTACCGCAAAACCCCGCAGGGGCCGATGTCCGGGGGCTGTCGCCGAGTACGGAACGGTTATGGATTTCAGCCGGGGAGTGTGATAAAAAGGACATCGATATCTGTTGAAAGGACGCCACGATGACGTCGACGACCCAGGAACTGCTGCAGAAATACAGCGTGCCCGGCCCGCGCTACACTTCGTATCCGACCGCACCGTATTTCCACACCGGCTTCGGCGAAGCCGACTGGGCCGAGGCGCTGGCGGCGCCGGCGGCGGACCGTGGGCTGTCGCTCTACGCTCACATCCCGTTCTGCGATTCGCTCTGCTACTACTGCGGATGCAACATGGTGGCGACGCGCGACTACAGCAAGACGGTTCCCTATCTCGCCGCGCTCGAGCGCGAAATAGCGGCGACGGCGCAGCAGGTCGACGCCAGCCGCGCGGTGCGCCAGTTGCACTGGGGCGGCGGTACGCCCACCTACCTCAACCCCGGCGACATCCGCCGCCTGATGGACATGATGCGCCGGCATTTCACCCTGGCGCAGGATGCCGAAGTGAGCTGCGAGGTCGACCCGCGCGAACTCACCTTCGATCACCTGGCGGCGCTGCGCGAAGTCGGCTTCAACCGGCTGTCGTTCGGCGTGCAGGACATGGATCCCGACGTGCAGCAGGCGGTCAACCGCATCCAGTCGGAATTCCTCATCCGGCAGGTGCTCGACTGGTCGCGCGAACTGGGTTTTTCCAGCATCAACCTCGATCTCATCGTCGGCCTGCCGAAGCAGACGGTCGACAGCTTCCGCCGCACCCTGGAGCGCGTTGCGGCATGGGCGCCCGACCGCCTGGCGGTGTTCGCCTACGCCCACGTGCCGTGGATGAAGAAGCACCAGAAGCTGATCGACGAGGCCGACCTGCCCGATTCCGCCACCCGGCTCGGGCTGCAGCAGGCGGTCAACGAGATGCTCGGCGCGGCCGGCTACGTCAACATCGGCCTCGACCATTTCGCCCGGCCTGAAGACGAACTGGTGCGTGCGCAGCAGAACAAGACGCTGTGGCGCAACTTCCAGGGCTACACCACGCACAAGGACTGCGACATCCTCGCCTTCGGCGCGTCCAGCATCAGCCAGACCCGGGATGTCTACATGCAGAACGAGAAGAGCCTCAAACGCTACGAGGCGCGCGTCGGGCACACCGGCTTCGCGGTCGAGCGCGGTCTGAAGCTCACCCGCGACGACCAGGTCCGGCGCGACGCCATCACCCGCGTGATGTGCGACCTCGAGCTCGACTTCGCCGCCTTCGGCAGGGAATGGGATATCGCCTTCACGGACTACTTCGCCGGCGCGCTGGCCGACCTGCGTCCGCTTGCCGCCGACGGCCTGGTCGAACTGGCGACGGACCGCATCCGGGTCACGCCCACGGGCCGCCTGTTCCTGCGCAACATCGGCATGTGCTTCGACCGCTATCTGAAGGAAGCCGCCAGCGAGCAGCCGCGCTATTCCCGGACCGCCTGACAGCTGTTCGGCCACGCCACCGCGGCAGGCCGCGTCGTGTTGACAAATCGGCGGTGACTTCGGGATAGTCTGTCATCCATAAGATGGCGGAGAACGGCAATATGAGGCAAGTCGACCGATATGCAGTCGGTCCGCGCTTTGCGCAGCTGTCCAGGTATCGCCTGTTTTTTCCGTTTGCCACGGGTCTCGGGTATTACCTGGGCGCCCGACTTGGCGTGGCCGCCTCGGCCATGTCGGAGGGCATTTCCATCTTCTGGCTGCCCAACGGCATCCTGCTCGCCGCCCTGTTGATGGCGCCGCGCCGCGACTGGCCGCTGTACATGCTGGCGGCGGTGCTCGCGGAGATCGCCGCCGACCTGCCCATGTTCACGCTTGCCCAGGCGCTTGGTTTCGCCGCCGTCAACCTCTTCGAATGCACGCTGGCGGCCCTGCTGCTGGAGCGGTTCGCCCGCCCCTTTTTGCTCGACCGCCTGCGCCATGTCGTGCTGTTCGGCGTGTTTGCGCTGGTCGTCGCGGGCGGGCTGGCCGCCTTGCTGGGGGCGTTGATCTATTCGCAGACTGTCGCCACCACGACCTCGTTCTGGACCTTCTGGATGATCTGGTGGCTGGGCGACGGCCTGGGGGTGCTGCTGATCACGCCGCTCCTGCTGAGCTGGCAGCAGGGCAGCGGCGAGTCGACCGAACCTCGCTACCAGGAAGCGATGACGCTGTTCGCGTTGACCCTGTTGCTGACGACCTGGGTCTTTACTCACGCGCCCGACAGCGCCGGCGTTATCCTTCGCCCCTTCCTGTTGCTGCCGCTGTCGCTCTGGGCTGCGGTCCGCTTCGGCGTGCGGGGGGCGGCCAGCATCGGGTTGCTGACCGCAGCCATCGCCATCGCCGCGAGCCTCCACGGCATGGGACCGTTGGTGATGGCAACGCTGGCGCGCACGAGCCTGTTGTTGCAGGAGTTCCTGGCGGTGCAGGCGCTGTCGTCGCTTGCGCTGGCCACCTTGCTGCAGGAGGTGCGCACGACGCATGGGGCACTCAATCGCTTGAACCGCGAACTCGAGGCGCGGGTGGAGGCGCGCACCCTTGAATTGCAGCAGGCCGTTCGGCATCTCGAGGCGCTGGCTTCGACCGATCAGCTCACCGGCGCCAGCAACCGCCGTCATTTCCTCGACGTGGCACGGACCGAGATCAGCCGCGCCAGGCGTCAGGGCTCACCGCTGTCGGTCGTCATGCTGGACATCGATTTCTTCAAGGCCATCAACGACCGCTTCGGCCACGAGGCCGGCGACAAGGTGCTGGCCACGCTTGCCGCCACCGTGCGTGACACGCTGCGTGCAGGCGACATCTTCGCCCGCCTCGGGGGGGAAGAATTCATTCTCATGCTGCCGGGGCAGGGGCTCGACGATGCCTTCCGCATGGCCGAGCGCCTGCGCCTGCTGGTCGCCGAGATGGAAACGCCCGGCTGTCCCGCGCGCATCACGCTCAGCGCCGGGGTGGCCGGCCTGCAGCATGAGACCGACGATGTCGGCACCCTGCTGCGGGGCGCCGATCAGGCGCTCTACCAGGCCAAGCATCAGGGCCGCAACCAGACCTGCGTCGCGTCCGTCGCGTCGCCGCAGGGTGCTGCCGACGCGTAGGTACCCGCCTCAGCAGCAGCCCCCGCCATCCTCGCGCTTGGGGCAACCTTCCGGCCGGCTCCCCGGCGGCAGCGGGCAGCGGTTGATCTCGTCGGCGCTGCGCTGGAAGTAGCAGGTCAGCGCGCTCGACGCGATGCCCAGCAGCCAGAACAGGAAGAATCCCACGGTGTAGGCGCCGATGCGATGCTCGATCAGCGGTTCGCCGCGATAGATGATCTCCAGCGGATCGAACAGCGTGGTGAAGACGATGTCGGCCACCCCGGCGACGAGGAAGGACGGCCACAGAATGTGGATCATGCGCTGCATCATCATGGCGTGCTCCTCGACTGGGGGCAGGAATCACTCTTCCGGATTGTTCATCTTGCGCTTGAACCAGGCCGATAGATAGAACCCCATGCCGATGATGAACACGATGGTGAACAGGCTCAGCAGCCCGATCGGGCTTGTGAACAGCAGATCGAGTACGACGTCCATTGCAGTCTCCCTGTTATCGAACGGTGGATCCAGCGTCCGCCGTCAGGATGGCGGACTGGCTGAACGGGGTATGCAGCACGCCCGACAGGCGCCAGGCGGCGGCCTTGTCGGTGAGCTGGGCGTGCCACTTGCCGGCGGGCAGCGCAGGCAGGGTGGCGCGATAGTGGCCGTTGCCCGCGTGGTGCAGGGCGAACGTGTGGTCGAGGCCGGGGCGGGTCGGATGCGCCAGCACCAGCGTCAACTGCTCGGGCCATGCCTGCAGCCGGCCGGCGAGCGCCAGCGACAGGGCGCCATCCGTGTCCTGCAGCGTGGCGCTGAGCGCCAGCGTGCGCGCGGCTTCGTCGCGCGCCAGCGTCTGGTTGATGGCGAGGCCCGCCTTGTAGTAGTCGCCGACCACCAGGCCGTCGGCGTTGGTCGCGGCGATCCACACCGTGGCGAGGCCGGCGATCACCGCAGTGGCGGGCAGGCTGATCAGGAACCACGGCCAGGGCTCGCGGTACCAGGGCTTGCTTGCAGGGGACGGGCGCGTATTCATGACGATTACCGGTTGAAGAATTTGGTGTCGACTTCGTCGCGGATGCGCGGATCGTCGATCGCCTGGATGGTGAAGGTGACGGCGATCGAACGGCCCTTCAGTTCGACCGGGTCGGCGACCAGGCTCACCGGGATGTCGATGGTCTGCAGCGGCGCCGCGGCGATCTCGCGCGTTGCCGCCACCACCTGCAGGCCCTCGATGCCGCGCGCCGTGATGGCGTAGCGGTGCGGCTGGCCGTCCTTGTTGATGAGCTGCAGGCGGTAGACGTTCTCGATCAGGCCCTCGTCGGTTTCCTTCGACAGCGCGACGCGGTCGCGCACGACGTCGACGCGCAGCGGCACGCGGGTGGCGAGGCTCCACAGGAAAGCGCCGCCGATGATCAGCATCAGCGTGCCGTACAGCAGCGTGCGCGGACGCAGGATATGGCGCAGGATGCCGCTGTCGGCGTATTTGCCCTTCACCACGTTCTCGGTGGTGTAGCGAATCAGGCCGCGCGGGTAGCCCATCTTGTCCATGATCTGGTCGCAGCCGTCGATGCAGGCGGCGCAACCGATGCATTCGTACTGCAGGCCGTTGCGGATGTCGATGCCGGTGGGGCAGACCTGCACGCAGACGCCGCAGTCGACGCAGGTACCGAGCCCCGCCGCCTGGTAGTCGGTCTTCTTGCTGCGCGGCCCGCGCGGCTCGCCGATCGAGCTGTCGTAGGTGACGGTCAGGGTGTCGGAGTCGAACATCACGCTCTGGAAGCGTGCGTAGGGACACATGTACTTGCACACCTGCTCGCGCATGAAACCGGCGTTGCCCCAGGTGGCGAAGCCGTAGAACAGGATCCAGAAGCTTTCCCACGGGCCGAGGCTGGCGCTCAGCGCTTCGGCCGCCAGCGTCTGGATCGGGGTGAAGTAGCCGACGAAGGTGAAGCCGGTCCACAGTGCGAGCAGCACCCAGACCAGATGCTTCGCGCCGCGTTTCCTGAGCTTGGCGGCATCCCACGGCGACTTGTCGAGTTTCTTGCGCGCGATGTGGTCGCCTTCCAGCCACTCTTCCACCCACATGAACATCTCGGTGTAGACGGTCTGCGGGCAGGCGTAGCCGCACCACAGGCGGCCGGCCACCGCGGTGAACAGGAACAGCGCCAGCGCGGAGAGGATCAGCAGTCCGGTGAGATAGACGAAATCCTGCGGCCAGAACACCAGGCCGAAGATGTAGAACTTGCGCGCGGCGAGATCGAACAGCACCGCCTGGCGGTTGTCCCACGAGAGCCAGGGCAGGCCGTAATAGAGGATCTGGGTGAACAGCACCAGTGCGATGCGCCAGTTGGCGAACACGCCATGCACCGCGCGCGTCTGGATCGTCTGGCGGATCGCATAGAGCTGCTGCTCGATCGGGGCGTCGGCGGAAACGGGCTGCTTGTCTTCGGTCACTGCATGGTTCCGTGGAAGTCGAGGCTGCTGGAGCGCACTGCAGGCAATGCGCTCTAGCGGCCCGCCGGGTGCACCCGGCGGGAACCGCTCACTACTCACTACTCACTACTCACTACTCACTACTCACTACTCACTGCTCACTGCTCACTGCTCACTGCTCACTGCTCACTGCTCACTGCTCACTGCTTCTGCGACAGCCCGTACACGTAAGCCGTCAGCAGGTGCAGCTTGGCGTCCTTGTTCGACGTGGTGCCGAGCGTCTGCGCCATGCCGGGCATCACGCCGTTGCGGCCCTTGGCGATGCTCTCGATGATCGCCGCCTCGGAACCGCCATAGAGCCACACCTTGTCGGTGAGGTTGGGCGCGCCCATCGCCTGCATGCCGGTGCCGTCGGGCATGTGGCAGGCGGCGCAGTTCTCCTCGAACTTCGGCTTGCCGACGACGGCGAGCGCGGCGTCGTGCTGGCGGCCCGAGAGCGACAGCACATAGTGTGCGACCGCCTTGGTGCCGTCGGCGCCGAGCGCATCGCCGAGCGCCGGCATCACCCCGGCGCGGCCGTCGGTGAGGGTCGCCTTGATGGTGTCAGGGTCGCCGCCGTATAGCCAGTCGGCGTCGGTCAGGTTGGGGAAGCCGCGGGCGCCGGCGGCGTCCGAGCCGTGGCACTGCGAGCAATAGGTCAGGAACAGGTTCTTGCCGATCGCGCGCGCATCCGCGTCGGCCGCGACGGTGGCGATGTCCTGCTTCATGAAGCCTTCGTACACCGGCTGGAACTTCGCCTCGGCTGCCTTCACTTCGGCCTCGTATTCACCGATCTGGGTCCATTTCAGGATGCCCTGGTAGTTGCCGAGTCCGGGCCACAGCACCAGGTAGGCCAGGCCGAAGACCAGGGTGCCGTAGAACAGGCCCAGCCACCAGCGCGGCAGCGGGTTGTTGAGGTCCTGCAGATCCTCGTCCCAGGTGTGTTCGATCAGTTCGGGCTTCTCGCCGGGGGCGAGCTTGCGGGTGGTCTGCGACCTGAGGAACAACCAGGTGCCGACAATGCTCACCAGGGTGATGACGCTGATGTAGATCGGCCAGAAGCCGCTCGTGAAATCGCTCATTGCTTGTCTCCTTGTTGGGCGGGCTTTATGTCCCTCTGGGACGGTATCCCTTGGGAGTCGTCTTCGTCGAAGGGCAGGCGGCCGGCGTCTTCAAACCGGTCCTTGTTGCCCTTGCTGTAGGCCCACCAGACGATGCCGATGAAGACCAGGATGAAGACGGCTGTGACGATGCCGCTGACAGTTCCGCTGTCCATGTGCCGGGTTCAGTTTTTCGGTGCGTGGGTGCCCAGCACCTGCAGGTAGGCGATGAGGGCGTCCATCTCCGTTTTGCCCTCGAGCTCCGCAGGCGCCGCGGCGATCTCCGCTTCCGTGTAGCCGTGGCCGGCGATGTTCAGCGTGCGCATCTTCTTCTGGATCGCGGTGTCCTTGAGCGGACGGTCGAGCCAGGGATAGGCCGGCATGTTCGACTCCGGCACCACGTCGCGCGGATTCATCAGGTGCGCGTAGTGCCAGGCATCGGAGTAGCGGCCGCCGACGCGGTGCAGGTCGGGACCGGTGCGCTTGGACCCCCACAGGAAGGGGCGGTCGTAGCTGAACTCGCCCGCTACCGAGTAGTGGCCGTAGCGCTCGGTCTCGGCGCGGAACGGACGCACCATCTGCGAATGGCAGCCGACGCAGCCTTCGCGGATGTAGATGTCGCGTCCCGACAGCTGCAGCGCGGTGTAGGGCTTCAAGCCCGCGACCGGCTGGGTGGTCGAGGTCTGGAAGAACAGCGGCACGATCTGCACCAGGCCGCCGATGCTGACCACGAGGATGGTCAGCACGATCAGCAGACCGAGGTTCTTTTCAATGCTTTCATGCGAAATCATGTTGTGGTCTCCCTTGTTGTCAGGCGTGGACGGCTTGCGGGATCGCGGCGTCGTTCACCGCGCGACCCTGACGCACGGTCATCCAGACGTTGTACGCCATCAGCAGCATGCCGCTGAAGAACAGCGCGCCGCCGACGAGCCGGATGCCGTAGAAGGGATACATGGTGTTGAGCACCTGGGCGAAGCTGTAGGTCAGCGTGCCGTCGGCGTTCGCCGCGCGCCACATCAGGCCCTGCGCCACGCCGGCGATCCACATCGAGGCGATGTAGAGCACGACGCCGATGGTCGACCACCAGAAGTGCCATTCGATCAGCCGTGTGCTGTACATCTGCTCGCGGCCGAACAGGCGCGGGATCAGGTAGTACATCGAGCCGATCGTGATCATCGCGACCCAGCCGAGCGCGCCGGAGTGCACGTGGCCGATGGTCCATTCGGTGTAGTGGGAGAGCGCGTTGACCGTCTTGATCGACATCATCGGGCCTTCGAAGGTCGACATGCCGTAGAACGACAGCGCGGTGACGAGGAACTTCAGGATCGGGTCGGTGCGCAGCTTATGCCAGGCGCCGGACAGCGTCATGATGCCGTTCATCATGCCGCCCCAGGACGGCGCCAGCAGCATCAGCGAGAACACCATGCCGAGTGACTGCGCCCAGTCGGGCAGCGCGGTGTACTGCAGGTGGTGGGGGCCCGCCCACATGTAGATGAAGTTGAGCGACCAGAAGTGCACGACCGACAGGCGGTACGAGTAGATCGGGCGGCCGGCCTGCTTCGGGATGAAGTAGTACATCATGCCGAGGAAGGCGGTGGTGAGAAAGAAGCCCACCGCGTTGTGGCCGTACCACCACTGCACCATGGCGTCCTGCACGCCGGCGTACATCGAGTACGACTTGGTCAGCGTCACCGGCAGCTCCATGCTGTTGACGATGTGCAGGATCGCGATGGTCAGGATATAGGCGCCGAAGAACCAGTTGGAGACGTAGATGTGCTTGGTCTTGCGCTTGATCACGGTGCCGAAGAACACCAGCGCGTAGGCCACCCACACCAGCGTGATCAGGATGTCGATCGGCCATTCCAGTTCGGCGTATTCCTTGCTGCTGGTGTAGCCGAGCGGCAGCGTGACGGCGGCGAGCACGATCACCGCGGTCCAGCCCCAGAACGTGAAGGCCGCGAGCTTTTCGGCCCACAGCCGGGTCTGGCAGGTGCGCTGCACGATGTAGTAGGAGACCGCGAACAGGCCCGAGCCGCCGAAGGCGAAAATCACCGCGTTGGTGTGCAGCGGCCGCAGGCGCCCGTATGAAAGCCACTCAAGGCCGAATGTCAGGTCTGGCCAGATCAGTTGCGCGGCGAGGATCACCCCCACCAGCATCCCGACTATCCCCCACACCACCGTCATGATGGCGAACTGGCGGACGACCTTGTAGTTATAGGTTGTCGCTTCCATACACGTCTCCCGTGATTGATGACTGGATGAGCATATGCGAATGTACCTATTTATTTCGCATATAAAGATAAATGTATCTGTTTAATAAGAAATGTGTCAAGTTGTCGCACCCCCGGGGTCAGGAGGGCGTGGCGGAGTGTTGTTTGCGTGCGAAAACGAATGCGCTCCCTGCAGGACCAGGATTTAGAATTGGTATAGCACTTCTACTACGTATTTGATATGTCTCACATTTCCAAACCGGTCGGCACCCGCGTCTGCCTCATCCGCCACGGCGAGACCGGCTGGAACGTGGAAAAACGCATCCAGGGCCACACCGACATCCCGCTCAACGCCACCGGCCGCGCGCAGGCGCTGGCGATGGCGTTCAACGCTGCGCACCACCGCTTCGAGGCGATCTACAGCAGCGACCTGTTGCGCGCACGGGAGACGGCGCAGGTGCTGGCCGAGCGCGAGGACCACGAAGTGAAGCTGTTGCCGCAGCTGCGCGAGCGGCATTTCGGCATTTTCCAGGGCCTCACCGCCGCCGAAGGCGCCGTGCGCCATCCCGAAGCCCACGCGCGCTACGTCGCGCGCGATCCCGACTACGACTTCGAGACCGGCGAATCGCTCGTGGCCTTCGCCGCGCGCGTCGCCGATGGCATCGACTGGATGGTGCGCCACCACGGCGGCCAGACGCTCGCCGCAGTCTGCCACAGCGGTGTGCTCGACATCGTCTACCGCCGCGCCACCGGCCGTCCGCTCACGACGCCGCGCGACTTCAAGATCCCCAACTGCGCGCTCAACTGGTTCCACTTCGACGGCCAGGGCTGGCACCTCGAGGCCTGGGGCGACCGTCACCATCTGCACGAGGTTTTGATGGAGCCCCCCGAATGAGTGCGCACGCGCCCTGGCTGGTCCTGCTGCGTCACGGCCACAGCGACTGGAATCTCGGCGACCGCTTCACCGGTTGGACCGATATTCCGTTGACCGGCGTGGCGCTGGAAGAGGCCGCTGTGGCGGGCCGGCATCTGAAACAGGCCGGCTACGCCTTCGACGAGGCGCATGGTTCGATCCTGCAGCGTAGCCGGCAGACTGCAGACGCGCTGCTCGCCGCGATGGGCGCGCCCGATATCCCGTACTACGCCAGTTGGCGCCTCAACGAGCGCCATTACGGTGCGTTGCAGGGCATGGTCAAGCAGGAGATTTTTGCCACCTGGGGCGAAGCAGCCTCCCGACGCTGGTGGCGAGGCTATGTCGAACCGCCGCCGCCGCTGGACTGGAACGACCCGCGCCATCCGCGCTTCGATCCGCTCTATCTGGGCATTGATCCGCATGCGCTGCCGGCGAGCGAGAGTCTGCGCGATTGCCAGCAGCGCACGCTGCCTTACTGGCATGCAGTACTCGCGCCGCGCCTGCGCGCGGGCCGGCGCCTGCTGGTGATCAGCCACGGCAACACCTTGCGCGGGCTGGTGATGCACCTCGACGGTCTTGCACCCGCAGCGATGGAGCGGGTCGAGATCGCCTCGGGCGTGCCGCTGGTCTACCGCTTCGACGCCGACGGCCGCGTGCTCGGGCACGACTGGCTGGAGGCGGCAGTCGCCACGGCCGGCTGACTCAGGCCGACGCCAGGTCCTGCGCCAGCCCGGCGTGGGTGATGCGGCCGGCGTGCACGTGCAATCCCGATTTCAGTCCCGGATCCGCTTCGAGCGCGGCCAGCCCCTGCGTCGCCAGCGCCTGCAGATAGGGCAGGGTGGCGTGGGTGAGCGCCTTGGTCGACGTGCGCGCCACCGCGCCCGGCATGTTGGTGACGCAGTAGTGCACGATGCCGTCGGCGACGAAGAAGGGATCGCTGTGGGTGGTCGGGCGCGAGGTCTCGGCGATGCCGCCCTGGTCGATCGCGACGTCGACCAGCACCGCGCCGGCCGGCATGCGCGCCAGCATCGCACGGCTGATCAGGCGCGGCGCGTGGCGGCCGGGAATCTGCGCGGCGCCGATCACGATGTCGGCGTGCTCGAGGCTGTCCTCGATCGCCGTCGCCGAGGAAAAGCGCGTCTCCACCCGCGCGCCGAACTGCGCCTCGGCGCGGGCGAGCTTGTCGGCGTTGCGGTCGATCAGCGTCACCCGCGCGCCCAGCCCCACCGCGGTACGCACCGCGCTCATCCCCACCGCGCCGGCGCCGATGACGAGGATGCGTCCCGGCGGCACGCCGGGCAGGCCGGAGATCAGCTTGCCGCTGCCGCCGTGCGAGGTGTGCAGCCCCAGCGCGCCCATCTGCGGCGCCAGCCGCCCGGCGATGTCCGACATCGGCTGCAGGAGCGGCAGGCCGCCGCCCGGCTGGCTCACCGTCTCGTAGGCGATCGCGGTGACGCCGCGCGCCATCAGTTCGTGCGCCAGCGCCGGTGCGGCGGCGAGATGCAGGTAGCAGAACAGCAGTTGGCCCGTGCGCAGCCGCGCCACCTCGTCCGGCTGCGGCTCCTTCACCTTGGCCACCAGCTCGGCGGCCCAGGCTTCGGCGGCGCTGGCGACGACGGTGGCGCCGGCCGCGCGGTAGGCGTCGTCGGCGAAGCCCGAGGCCGTGCCGGCACCCGTCTCGACGCTGACCGTGTGGCCCGCCTCGGTCAGGGCGTGCGCGCCCTCGGGGGTGAGCGCCACCCGGTATTCGTGGTTCTTGATTTCCTTCGGGATGCCGATGTGCATGCTGGGCCTCGCTGTCGATGCGTTGCCGTCAGCATAGCGAAAGCGCGTGCGCGCCAGAAGCGTGGCTCAGTGGGCCGGCGGCGGTCCGGTGTGGCGTTCGAAGCGGTAATACGCCGGCGGAATCCGCCCGAGCCGCAGTTCGCGCGTGCCCCACGGCACCGG
This sequence comes from Pseudomonadota bacterium, assembly GCA_041639215.1. Classification (GTDB taxonomy): domain Bacteria; phylum Pseudomonadota; class Gammaproteobacteria; order Burkholderiales; family Thiobacillaceae; genus Thiobacillus. The sequence goes on from JBEQCP010000002.1 coordinate 211,750, forward strand.
CAGGCGGCCGACGCTGCGGTAGGGGCCCATCATCGACGGCGCCGCCTGCACCTCGTAGAGGCCGGGCGTGAGCAGGCGCGCCGACACGGTCAGGCCGGCGACGCCGGTGCGGTGGTCGACGCCGGCGAACGGCCGCGCCAGCGGCTCGCCGATGAAGATGCCCTGGCCCGGCATCTGCACGCTTTTCCAGTAGGCCTCGATCAGCGTCTCGCCCTGCAGGTAGTGCGCCATCACGATTCCGGGCACCGGGAACTTGGCGGGGAAGTTGCACGGCTCGACCACCGCGCCATAGCTGCCGGTGGCGCCGGCCTTGATCCAGGCGAGGCTGCTCATCTGGCTGCCGCCGAAGAGTTCGCCGCCGGCCGAGGTGAGATGGTCGCCGATGGCGCCGGGCACGAAGCGGTTGCGTTCGAGCGACGGCACATGGGTGAGGCCGGTGAAGTAGAACAGCACGTCGGTCCTGTTTTCGAGCGCATTGGCCTCGACGATCTCGACCGGCAGGATGGTCTGCATCTGCGCGCGCAGCGCAGGGTAGCCGGCGGCGCGCACGTTGCGCGACTTGTCGGTGGTGCTGACGAGGTAGGCGGTGCCGTCGGGGTTGCTGGCGTCGGCTGCCACCCCGCGGTCGATGAGCTGCTTCGCCTCGTCGACGCTGGCGGCGGCGAGGCTCATGGTCGGGCGGATCCGGTAGGTCGCGTAAGGCTTCGCCACGCTGCTGTTGAAATACGGGCTCGGCTTTGTCGGCTTGCAGCCGCTCGCGCAGTAAGCCGGGTCGAAGCCGAAGGCGAACGCCGAGGTGATCGACATGCAGTCGACCCGCCACGGCTTCGTCCAGGTCAGGGCGTAGGCCTGAACCTGCTTCGGCGTCTTGCGGTCGACCTGGCGCTTGAGATTGACGAATTCCTCGCGCGCGAGCGCGGCGCGGCCCGGCGCGAAGCGCACGTGGATCAGGTTGGCGGCGGGGATGCCGCGCTTTTCCCGGTAGTAGGCGGCGATCGCCACGCTGTCAGGGTCGTCGTCGTTGACGATCACGCCGAGCGCATCGGCTGTCAGGGCGGGCTGCGGGAAATCGACGACGACCGGCTCCGGCGGCGCGGCCTGCGCGACGGCCTGCAGCAGCGCCGCCGCGATTGTGGCAAGACAGACGTTCGTCCTGAGTCCTTCGACTATGCTCAGGACAGGCCTGTCGAAGGACGTGCCCAGTCGGGCTCGTCGCCAGATGCTCAACGCGCGAGCGCCTGCACGCATTCGTTCACCAGTTCCGGGCCGCGGTAGATCAGGCCGGAATAGAGCTGCACCAGCACGGCGCCGGCGGCGATCTTCTCCTGTGCGTCGGCGCCGGAGAGGATGCCGCCGACGCCGATGATCGGCACCTCGTTCTGCAGGTGGCGCGCCAGTTCGCGGATCACGCGGGTCGACGCCGCGCGCACCGGCGCGCCCGACAGGCCGCCGGTCTCCTCGGCGTGCGGCAGGCCGGCCACCAAGTCGCGCGCGATGGTGGTGTTGGTCGCGATCACCGCGTCGATGCGGTGCATCATCAGCAGCGCGGCGATCGCGGCGATCTGTGCGTCGTCGAGATCGGGCGCGATCTTCAGCGCGACCGGCACGTATTTGCCGTGGCGCTGCGCGAGCTCGGACTGCCTGAGCTTGATCGCCGACAGCAGCGCGTCGAGCGCCTCGTCCTTCTGCAGCTCGCGCAGGTTCTGCGTGTTGGGCGAGGAAATGTTGACCGTCACGTAGGCGGTGTGCGGGTAGACCTTGTCGAGGCAGGCGAGGTAGTCGTCGACCGCGTGGTCGTTCGGCGTGTCCTTGTTCTTGCCGATGTTGATGCCGAGCACGCCCTTGAATCCGCTGGCCTCGACGTTCCGCACCAGGTTGTCGACGCCGAGGTTGTTGAAGCCCATGCGGTTGATGATCGCCTCCGCCTTCGGCAGGCGGAACAGGCGCGGCTGCGGGTTGCCCGATTGCGGACGCGGCGTCACCGTGCCGATCTCGAGGAAGCCGAAGCCGAGCGCTGCCAGCGCGCCGATGTGGGCGCCGTCCTTGTCCATGCCGGCGGCCAGGCCGACTGCGTTGGGGAAATCGATGCCCATCACCTGCACCGGCTTGCCGGTCGCGCGCGGCAGCAGGCCGAGCAGGCCGAGGCGTTGCGCGGCGTCGAGCCCGGCAAGGGTGAAGCGGTGCGCGTCCTCGGGATCGAGGCTGAAGAGGGCGGGGCGGATCAGGGAATAGAGCATGGTTCAGGAAGCGGGAGAGGAAAGCGGGGGGCGGCGGGTGGCGGCCTCGACCGAGCCGGCGGCCGGGTCGTTGTAGACGTCGAGATCGAGCGCTTTTTCGCTGCGGGCGACGATGCAGGAGACCGCGCAGTCGCCGGCGACGTTGACCGTGGTGCGCATCATGTCGAGCAGGCGGTCGACGCCGATGATCAGCGCGATACCCTCGACCGGCAGGCCGACCTGGCCGAGCACCATGGTCAGCGTGACCAGCCCCACCGCGGGGATCGCCGCGGTGCCGACCGAGGCGAGTGTCGCCGTCAGTACCACCAGCAGATAGTCGGTGAGTGTGAGGTCGACGCCGTAGACGTTGGCGATGAACACGGTCGCCACACCCTGCATCATCGCCGTGCCGTCCATGTTGATCGTGGCGCCGAGCGGCACGGTGAACGAGGCGACGCTGTTGTTCACCCCCAGCTTGTGCTCGACGGTGTGCAGCGTCACCGGGATGGTGGCGCCCGAGCTCGCGGTGGAGAACGCGAACGCCGCCGGGTCGCGCAGCTTCTTCAAAAAAGTCAGCGGATTGAGCCGGGCCAGGAACTGCAGCAGCAGCGGATAGGTGACGAACAGCTGGATCGCCAGCGCGGCGGTGAGCGTGAGGAAATACGCTGCCAGCGGCAGCAGGATGTCGAGTCCCTGGCTGGCGAAGGTGCGGGTGATCAGCGCGAACACGCCATAAGGCGCGAGCCGCATGATCCACTCGACCATGTGCATGATCACCCCGTCGAGGTCGGTGAAGAAGTTCAGCACGTGCTTGCCGCGCGCACCCGACATCGTCACCGCCACGCCGAACAGCAGCGCGAACACGATGATCTGCAGCATGTTGCCCTCGGCCATCGCCGCGACCGGATTGGTCGGCACCATGTCGATCAGCACCTGGGTCAGCGGCGGCGCCTCCTTGCCGGTGAAGCTCGTCTCGGCCGTGCCGGCGTCGAAGCCGTGGCCGGGGCCGACCGCACCCGCCAGCGAGAGCGCGATCGTCACCGCCAGCGCCGTCGTCGCCAGGTACAGCCCCAGCGCCTTGGCGCCGATGCGGCCGAGCGTGCGCAGATCCGACAGCGCGGTGACGCCGACCACCAGCGAGACGAACACCAGCGGCACCACCATCATCTTCAACGCCGCCACGAACACCGAGCCGATCACGTGCAGCAGGCCGTCGACCAGATAGGTCTGCAGCCACGGGTTCGCGCCCAGCCGGTTCAACGCGACTCCCAGCGCGATGCCCGCGAGCATCGCGATCACGATCTGGCGGGTGAGGCGGCGGGAAGCGGGCGAGGGCATGCAGGGCCGGGCAGGAATGGCGATGGCGCGAGTTTAACAGGGGCCGGCGGACTGCCGCGCCCGCCCCGGTCGATGTTATCCTCGTCGCTGCGCCAGACGCGCGCAGACCGTTTTTTTCGTAGCCCCGACTCTCACGACACGCCCATGACCCTCCGGACTTTCCTGCAAGGACTCGCCTTGATGCTGAGCGCGGCCATCGCCCCGCTCGCCGCCGCCCAAACCGTGCCCCCGCCGCCCCCGCTCGCCGCCAAGTCCTGGGTGCTGATGGACGCCGCCAGCGGCGCCGTGCTCGTCAACCAGCTCGGCACCCAGCGCCTGCCGCCCGCCAGCCTCACCAAGCTCATGACCTCGCACGTCGCCGCGCTGGAACTGCAGCGCGGCCGCCTCAAGGAGACCGACCTCGTCAACATCAGCGAAAAAGCCTGGCGCATGGGCGGCTCCAAGATGTTCGTCATGGTCGGCAACCAGGTCGCTGTGAGCGACCTGCTGCGCGGCATCATCGTCCAGTCCGGCAACGACGCCAGCATCGCGCTGGCCGAGCACATCGCCGGCGGCGAGGAGACCTTCGCCTCGATGATGAACCAGGAAGCCAAGCGCCTCGGCATGGCCGACACGAACTTCGCCAACGCCACCGGCTGGCCCGACCCCAGCCACTATTCGAGCGCGCTCGACATGGCCAAGCTCGCCCGCGCCATCATCCTCGAAGACCCCGCGCACTACTCGCTGTACAAGGAAAAGGAATTCGTCTGGAACAACATCCGCCAGCCGAACCGCAACCTCTTGCTGTGGCGCGACCCGACCGTCGACGGCCTGAAGACCGGCCACACCGAAGAGGCCGGCTACTGCCTCGTCGCCTCCGCCCAGCGCGACGCCACCCGCCTGATCGCCGTCGTCTTCGGCACCGACAGCGAGGAAGCGCGTGCCAACGAAACCGCCAAGCTGCTCGGCTATGGCTTCAGCTTCTTCCAGAGCAAGACCTTCTTCAAGAAGGGCGACACCGTGCAGGCCATCGACGTCTGGAAAGGCGCCGCGCGCAGCGTCAAGGCCGGCGTCGCCAGCGATTTCGCCGCCGCCCTGCCCAAGCGCGCCGCCGACGGCTACCAGACCCGCGTCGTGCTGAAGGAAGGCGACGTCGTCGCTCCCGTCGTCGCCGGCGCGCCGCTCGGCAGCGTCGAACTGGTCAGCGCCGACGGCAAGGTCGTCATGCAGGCGCCGCTGGTCGCGCTGGAAGCGGTCGAGGAGGGCGGGTTCTTCCGCCGCATGTGGGACGGTATCCGGTTGTTCTTCAAGGGGCTGTTCGGCTGACGGCCCAAACGCAAACAAGAAAGGCGACCCTCGGATGAGTGGTCGCCTTTTTTGTTGCGGGTGAGGGGGGTTAATTCGGAAATGACCCTAAGAAGACAGCTGGAGCAAGAACCGCGGCTGGCTGTTCATCGGCCGAAACTGCCGCTCAAAAAGAGTTAACAACAGGGTTCAGCAGCCCCTCCGTATAATCCCTTAGTCAAATTCTGGGAGCCGCGGGTGGTCAAAGAGGTTTGCTATTGGTACTTGTGTTTCGTTCCGCCTAACGAAAGCAATGTTCCGCACATCTTCGGCTTTGCTGAATTTATTTCAGCGCTCGCGCTGCTGATCATTACTTACACTTTGGTGGATGTGCGTTATCGCTTCCGTATCGCGATTGCACCCTCTCCACTCTACAAGCTAACGTTTGCCATCATTGGTGTCATCGGCGTCGAGACGCTTCTTACAGAGGTTTGGCTCGCACAAGGATGGTGGTTGCCAAGAATTGCTTTCCTGACACAGGCTATCTGGCAGGGTTACTTCGGACTTCTCTTCTTAGTCACCTTCATGACATGGGTTTGGTACGCGTACATTCGACCACCGGTCTATGGCAGCCGAAACTACAAACGGTACGCACAGGAGCTTTACGGTGTCATCGTAAAAGGAGCCGATAGCGAGTTGGCTGTAATTGCCGATGAGATCATACGTTCAGCAAAACCCTTGGTTGCCTTCGCCCCTAGCAAGCCTCGCAAGTTTGCTCCACTTGATGGGTCCTCTGAAACCAAGGAAGACCAACTTAGCGAAATCGAAGGCTACGCACACGACGTGTTGATGCTGATTGCCAACCGGAAGCTATGCCGCCACATCATCGCATCGGCACCATCCACTGCTATCGTGTTCTTCCAAGAGGCTGCGGAGGCGAAGAAATATCACCTCCCTATGAGTACGTTTGCCAAGAACATCTCCGCTGAAGCTATCGCTAACCCCGATTCGATCCTCTATCACGAAACAGACGAGTTCACGTCTGGATTGCTTGGCCACATTAAACCATTTAGCCAAGCGATCTACGGGCACTACGCTCTCGTCGAAGGACTCAGTGAGCGTATTGGCTCCCCGCTCGACGTGGACCACGAAGAGTATTGGGCGTGGAGCGCATCCCAATGGAAGGCCTACTGTCGGGCTGTATCCATCACGCTCGGAGACTATTTAAGAGAAACAAGTGGCTATCGGCACACGTATTCAATAAAACGCGCTCTGGAGACTATTAAGCACTCTTTCAGTGACACTTATAAGCTGAACGAGGTCACCACCTCTTACTACTCAACTGACGTGTTCCGACGCCTTGAGGTCGCCGTGAATTTCATCAAGGATGCCGTTGAGATAATCGATAACCAGAAGCGGCCACCACACCTTGGAGCCCTACGCCGGCGCAAGGGCGATCACCAGAAAGACATCTATGACCTGCTGGCCAACCTAATGTTCGAGCTTGTGGTGGCAGCTGCTTCTGTCAGCGGACCACCGGATAAGGCATGGGGGATACACCACAACGCAGTTTGGGGGCAGTTCTTCACTCTTTCAACGAAGAGCCATACTTGGAAGATTCTTCAGTTCAAGCTTCGACGTTCTCTGTATGACGAGATCGCCAGCCTGGATGAGATACCTAACTTCAAGAACGCCAAGATTCTCGGCTACTGCCTCAACGTGCTGGGCCTCAAGATTCACCCTGGAACCTATGGACGTGAATATCGGGCCCTGGCCAAAGCTATCCAGGCATGGGCGCACCGCGGCTATCTGAAGCTTCGACAGACGATGCCCCGTGTGGCAGACGCAGTTTTGATTGGCAGCATCACCTACGACGAGCAAAACAACCGCTTGATCAAAACATATCTTCAGGGGCTACGAGATGAGCCTTCGAGGGATTACTTATCCTTGGCGAGCTCAAATGAAAAGGGGGAACACGATTCTCACGAGACCGCTACAAAGTGAAATACTCAGAGTAGATTCAGTCTAGGTTTTCGTGTTTCTGCTAGGGGTCCGCTTAGGCCGACTAACAGCCATCGACCATCCGGCGCAAACAACAAGGGCCGCAAATGCGGCCCTTGTCGTTGGTGCTTTCCAGACGATTACTTCTTCGCCGTGCGCCGCCAGCCCTTATTTCTTCGCCGTGCGGCGAAGGCGGTTCAACAACCGCCGCGCCAGCTCGCCGAACAGCTCGGTCTGGGTCGGGTGCGGGAAGATCGCCTTGGCGACCTGGGTCAGCGTCATCTCGCCCGCGACCATCATCACGCCGGTGCCGATCAGGGTGTCGGTGTGGTCGGCGAGGTAGTGCACGCCGATGATGCGGCCGGTCGCCTTGTCGGCGACGAGCTTGATCATGCCCTCGGTCTCGCCGGTGATCATCGCCTTGGCGTCGATGCTCATCGGCATTTTGGCTTCCACCGCGTCGATGCCCTTGGCCTTGGCCTGCGCGACCGAGAGGCCGACGAAGCCGGCCTGCGGGCGCGAGAAGGTGACGCCGCAGTCCTTGTCCTGGTCGTATTCGCTGCCGTGACCGAGCAGGTTGTCGGCGGCGACGCGGCCCTGCGTCGCGGCGGTGTGGGCGAGCATGTAGCCGCCGATGACGTCGCCGACGGCGTAGATGTGCGGCACGCTGGTCTGGCAACGGGCGTTGACCTTGATCGCCGCGCCGTCGAGCTCGACGCCGACCTTGTCCAGATTCAGCTTGCTGGTGTCGGGACGCTTGCCGGTGGCCATCAGGACGATGTCGCAGTCGAACACCGACTCGACGCCTTCGCTGTTGGCGTAACGCAGCTTCATCGCGCCGGGCTTGCCGGAGACTTCGTTGATCGCAGCGTTGGTGACGACGGTGATTTCCTTCTCCAGCGAGGCGATCAGCGTCTTGGCGATCTCGTCCTCGATTTCGGCGAGGATGCGCGCGTTGCGCTCGAGCATCAGCACCTCGGTGCCGAAGTCGCGGAAGATCTGCGCCATCTCGACGCCGATGACGCCGCCGCCGACGATGCCGAGCTTCTTCGGCGGGGTGGCGAGGTTCCAGATGGTGTCGGAGGTGACGACGCCGCCGGAGGCCAGGTTCTCGCGCGCGCCGGGGATCGGCGGCACGAAGGCGGGGGCACCGGTGGCGATGACCGCCGCGCCGAAGCTGACGGTGTAGGGCTGGCCTTCGACCGGGGTGATCTTCAGCGTGTGGGCGTCGACGAATTCGCCGAAGCCCTCGCGCACGTCGATCTTCATGCCCTTGTCGGCCTTGAGCGCCATTTCGCCGCGGCTGGTCTGCACCCAGCGGCGGTGCTTCTCGACCTGTTCCCAGTTGAGCTTCGGCGCATTGGTGCCGTCGACGCCCATCTCGGCGTCGTGCGCGCGGTTGCGGATGTTGTCCGCCGCGGCGCGCCAGGCCTTCGAGGGGATGCAGCCGCGCCACAGGCATTCGCCGCCGGGGAAGGGCTCGTTGTTGACCATCATGACCTTGACGCCGTGGTCGGCGAGGTCGCGCGCACAGTCCTCGCCGCCGGGGCCGCCGCCGACGACGACCACGGGCACGTCCCAGTTGCCTTCGGGGATGGGCGAGACGGGGGCGCTGGTGGTTGCTGCCTTGCCGGCGACGGCTTCAGCGGCGACAGCCGCGCCACCCGCCATCCAGGCGTCGGGCGCCTCGATGGTCTGCTTCAGCGTGGCCAGATACAGCGCGACGTCGGCGCCGTTAAGCACGCGGTGGTCGCCGGTGATGGTGAACGGCGTGCCCTGCGGACCGTTGGCGGCGATCGCGAGGATCGCGGCGATGCCGGGGGTGGGGATCGCGGTGAAGTGCGACACGCCCAGCATGCCCATGTTGGAAATGGTGAACGTCGGGTTGGCGTACTCGGCCGGCGCGAGCTTGCGGACGCGCGCGCGCTCGACGAGGCCGGTCCAGTCGCCCTGCAGCGATTCCAGCGATTTCTTCTCGATGCCGTGCAGGATCGGCACGACGAGGCCGCCGTCGTTCGACATCACGGCGACGCCGAAGTCGTGGTTGGTGCGCTCGACCAGCTTGTCGACCGGCTGGTAGGCCCAGTTCATGCGCGGAAACTTCGCCATCGCGACCGAGCAGGCCTTGGCGATCGCCACCGTCACCGACACCTTGTTCGCCTTGGCGGCGGCGGTCAGCTTCGAGGTGTCGATGTTCACCGTGACGTTGAAGGTCGGCAGCGTGAGCGAGGCGGTCATCGCGTGGCTGACGGCCTTTTCCATCGAGGTCATCGCGCGGCCCTGGCCGGGGACGTCGACCTGCGGCAGCGAGTGCGCGACTTCCTGCATCGAGGGACGCGCGCGCGCCACGTCGGCGGCGACGATCACGCCGGCGGGACCGCTGCCGGCCAGCCCGGCGATGTTCACGCCGAGCTGCGCCGCGACCTTGCGGGCGTAGGGCGAAGCCGGACGGCCCGCCACGCGCGCGACCGGCGGCTGGTTGCCGGCGGCGGCGACCTGCGCCGGCGCGGCCTTGGGCACGGGGATCGTGGCGGGCTTGTCGGCGGCGTGCGGCGCGACCTTGTGGGTGTCCTTGACCTTGTGGTCGGCGGAAATCGTCACGCCGGTGTCGTTGGCCTTGGCGGCGTCGTCGACGATGAAGGCCATCGGGTGGCCGACCTGGACCACGCTGCCGACGTCGGCGATCGGGCCGGAGAGGAAGCCTTCCTGGAACACCTCGACGTCCATGATGGCCTTGTCGGTCTCGACCGTGGCGACGATGTCGCCGCGCTTGATGGCGTCGCCCGGCTGCTTCTCCCAGGTCACCACCACGCCTTCGGTCATGGTGTCGGACAGCTGCGGCATCACGATCGGCGTGCCGGCGTGGTGCGGGATCATCTCGGTCTGGGCTTTTTCCTCCACCACTTCGTCGGCGGCGATCGCGACGTCGCCCGGGGTGTCGGAGATGTAGCCGAGCGCAGCGCCGACGGCGACGGTCGCGCCGACATCAGCGAGCGGGCCGGCGAGGTAGCCGGCCTTGAACACCTCGACGTCCATGATGGCCTTGTCGGTCTCGACCGTGGCGACGATGTCGCCGCGCTCGACCTTGTCGCCCGGCTGCTTTTCCCAGGTGACGACGACGCCCTCGGTCATGGTGTCCGAGAGCTGCGGCATGGTGATGGCGTAGTGGTTCATATGTATAAGGGGCTAGGGGCTAGGATTTAGGGGCTAGGGGGCAGCTTGCTTTGCAGCGATTTGCGCAAACCCTGCAACATGCGTCCCAACTCATCAGTAGTGGTAAACAAGGCATCGCGCTGCTCGATGCCCAGATAATTCAAGCGTGCAGCGAGTTCGATCTGGGTTTCGACCTCGGCCAGCGAACCCATCGCTATCGACACGAAACGCAGATAGTCGCGCGTCGTATTGCGCGCGTGACCCTCTGCAATATTCGACGGAATGGATACCGCCGCACGTTGCAACTGGTTGGCCAAGGCGTAGAGCTCGGATTGGGGGAACGTCCGGGTGGCCGAGTAGATCGCCTCGGTCAACTGCATCGCCAACTGCCAAACCGACAAGTCGCGATAGCTGAAGACCTCCACCCCCTGGCTCCTAAATCCTAGCCCCTAGCCCCTGCCGTCAAGCCTTGCCGAACATCTTCAGCACGGCCTTCACCACGTCCTCGTGATCGGGGATCGTCGCCTTTTCCAGCGTGTGGTTGTAGGGCTGCGGCACCAGCGCGGAGTGCACGCGCACCGGCGCGGCGTCGAGCTCGAAGAAGCATTCCTCGTTGATGATCGCGATCACCTCGGAGCCGACGCCGACCGGCGCTTCGTCTTCTTCGGCGATGACGGCGCGGTGGGTCTTCGTGACCGAGGCCTTGATGCCGGCGCGGTCGAGCGGGGCGAGCGAGTAGAGGTCGACGACTTCGGCCGAGATGCCGTACTGCTTGTCGAGGATCTCGGCGGCCTTCAGGCACCAGTGCACCGAGATGTTGTAGCCGAACAGCGTCACGTCGGTGCCGGCGCGGGCGATCTCGGAGCCTTCCAGCGGGTGGAAGTATTCGGCGTCGGGCACTTCGCCCTTCATGTTGTACATCAGCTCGTGTTCGTTGATGAACACCGGGTCGTCGCAGCGGATTGCCGACTTCAGCAGGCCGTAGGCCTGCTTGGGGTTCGACGGGGTGACGACGCGCAGGCCGGCGATGCCCATGAACACCTTCTCCATGCGCGCCGAGTGCTGCGCGCCGAGCTGGTGGGCGGCGCCGCCGGCGGAGCGGAACACGCACGGCGCGGTCAGCTGGCCGCCCGACATGTAGCGCACCTTGGCGGCGGAGTTGAACATCTGGTCCATCGCCAGCCAGGCGAAGTTGACCGACATGATCTCGACGATGGGGCGGACGCCGAGGAAGGACGCGCCGACCGCGAGGCCGGTGAAGCCGCCTTCGGAGATCGGGGTGTCCATCACGCGCAGCGGGCCGTATTTCTCGTACAGACCCTTGGTCGCCTTGTAGGTGCCACCGGCGACGCCGATGTCTTCGCCCATGCAGATGACCAGCGGGTCGCGTGCCATTTCTTCGTCGTGGGCGCGCTGGATCGCTTCCCAGTACATGATGTTTGCCATGCTGTTTATTCCTTAAACCTTAAGCGGCCTTGCCCGTGAGCCACGGGAGCTGGGTGTCACGGTCGGCGAGAACGTACTTCTCGAGGTCCTCGACGCGCGGTTCGGGTGATTCCTCGGAGAACTTGATCACTTCGTTCTCGATGTAGGCGTCGGTTTCCTTTTCGATCGCTTCGAACTCGGCCATGGTGAGGGCCTTCTCGGCGATCAGGCGATCGCGCAGGATGAAGATGGGATCGCGCTGCTTCCACAGTTCCTCTTCCTCGCGCGAACGGTAGCCGCGCGAGTCGGACATCGAGTGGCCGCGGTAGCGGTAGGTCATCAGTTCGAGGAAGAACGGGCCGTTGCCGGCGCGCACGTGGTCGACCGCCTTGCGCGCATGCTCGTAGACCACTTCGATGTCCTGGCCGTCGCATTCGTCGGCCGGGATGTTGTAGGCGGCGACGCGCTTGTGCTGGTGGATCACGGCGGTGGAGCGCTCGATCGAGGTGCCGATGCCGTAGAGGTTGTTCTCGCACACGAACAGCACCGGCAGCTTCCACAGCGCGGCCATGTTCAGCGTCTCGTGGAACACGCCCTGGTTGTTGGCGGCGTCGCCGAGGAAGCAGATCGCGATTTCGTCGCCGCCCTTCAGCTGGATCGCCTTGGCGATGCCGGCGGCGAGCGGGAAGGGGCCGCCGACCAGTGCGTAGCCGCCCATGAAGCGCTTGCCGGCGTCGAAGATGTGCATCGAGCCGCCGCGGCCCTTGGAGGAACCGGTTTCCTTGCCGTACAGCTCGGCCATCACTTCCTTCGGATCGGCGCCGCACTTGATCGCGTGCACGTGGTCGCGGTAGCCGGTGATCACGTAATCGTGACCGGGACGCGCGGCTTCCATCACGCCGTTGCAGCAGGCTTCCTGGCCGGGATAGAGGTGGAGGAAGCCGCCGATCTTGCGTTCGATGTAGGCCTGATAGCAGCGCTCCTCAAAACGGCGGTGCAACACCATTTCGCGCAGCACACGTTTCTTGTCTTCAATCTTCATTCGGTTACCCTTGTTGGATGGGGCGGAAAACGCGCTGGAAAAAAATCAAACGCGCAATTATCCGGGAAACCCCGCCGCCCATCAAGAAAACGCCTTGCCCAAGGAATCGACATGTTGTCCAAACTGACTGAAAACAAAGCTGAAATCACCCCAAAAATCCTCGAAAGCGCAGCTCATGCGCTGATCCTGTTGCCGCAGTCGAAAACCCTGCCTGAAATGCCGGGTGGCGTCGAACTCAAGGCGGCGATGAAGCGGCGCGACCTCAAGGCCGATGCGCTCGCCAAGTCGCCGGTGGCGGTGCAGCTGGCGGGCGGCACGCTCGCGGTCTACGCGATGCTGAAGGCCGATGCGTCGACCTTCGAAACCCATGAACAGGTGCGCAAGGCCTTGGCGTTGCTGATGGCCGAGCATCCGAAGGTGCTGACGCTGGCGGTGAGCGGCGACGCCGCGTTCCGCGCGCGTGCAGCAGAAGCGGCCGTCTACGTCGCGCTGGTCAATGCGGTGCCGCTGCCGTCGCGCAAGTCCAAGCCCGACCCTGTCCTCAAGGCGATCGTGCTGCATGGCCACAAGTCGGCAGACGGCTTCGCGCGACTGCGGGCGCTGGCCGAAGGCAACCTGCTCACCCGCAGCCTCACCGTGCAGGGCCCGGACGAACTCACGCCCGGCGTCTACCGCAAGCGCATCAAGGCGCTCGCCAAACAGTACGGCTGGGACGTCGAGGAGTATTCCTTCGACAAGCTGAAGAAGATGGGCGCGGGTGCCTTCTGCGCGGTGGCGCAGGGTTCGCCGGCAAAAGACGCGGCGATCGTGCGCGTGAGTTACAAGGGCGCCAAGGCGAAGAAAGTGGCCTTTGTCGGCAAGGGCATCTGCTTCGACACCGGCGGCCACAACCTCAAGCCGGCCAAGTACATGCAGGGCATGCACGAGGACATGAACGGCTCGGCGGTGGTGCTCGGCATCCTTGCCGCCGCCTCGAAGCTGAAGCTGCCGGTCGCGCTCGAAGGCTGGGTCGCGCTCGCCGAAAACCATATCAGCCCGCAGGCCTACCGCCAGAACGAGGTGGTGACGGCGCTCAACGGCACCACCATCGAGGTCGTCCACACCGACGCCGAAGGCCGCATGGTGCTGGCCGACACGCTGACCCTTGCGACCAAGGCCAAGCCCGACCTCATCGCCGACTTCGCCACGCTGACCGGTTCGATGCACTACGCGCTCGGCAGCCGCATGTCGGGCGTGTTCGCCAGTTCCAGCGCGATTGCGCACCAGGCTTCGCGTGCCGCCTCGGCGAGCGGCGAGCGCATCGTCGTGTTTCCGTACCCGGAGGACTACGACAGCAGCCTCGACTCGACCGTGGCCGACGTCAAGCAATGCAGCATGGAAGGCGAGGCCGACCACATCCTAGCCACCCGCTTCCTGTCGCGCTTCGTCGGCGATACGCCCTGGCTGCACATGGATCTGTCGGGGCACAGTTGCAAGGGCGGGCTCGGCGCGGTGATGAGCGACGCCAACGGCTTCGGCGTGGCGTGGGGGATCGCGCTGCTGGATCAGATCAAGGCCTGAGCATGTCGGTAGCGGCCACGGCATCCCGGGGCGAGGCGTCGGCGCTGGAGCCGATCTACGTCGACGCGGCGCTGCTGGTGCTCGACAAGCCCAGCGGCCTGCTGGCGGTGCCGGGGCGAGGCCCCGACAAGCAGGATTGCCTCGCCGCGCGGGCGCAGACGGTCTATCCCGATGCGCTCGTCGTGCACCGGCTCGACATGGACACCTCGGGGCTGATGGTGATGGCGCGCGGTGCCGACGCGCAGCGCGCGCTGTCCGCAGCCTTCGCGGCGCGTGCGGTGAAAAAGCGCTATCTCGCGGTGGTGGCCGGGCGGCTGGAGGCGCCGTCGCAGGAATGGGGCAGCGTCGATCTGCCGCTCGTCTGCGACTGGCCCAATCGCCCGCGTCAGAGGGTCGATCGCGTGCACGGCAAGCCGAGCCTGACGCGCTGGCGCGTGCTCGGGCACGATGCGGACCGCACACGGGTCGAGCTGGAACCGGTGACCGGGCGCTCGCATCAGTTGCGGGTGCACATGTGCGCACTGGGACATCCGATCCTCGGCGATCCGCTGTACGCATCGCCGGCGCAGCGCACGCAGGCGCCGCGGTTGCTGCTGCACGCCTGCGCGTTGGCATTCACGCACCCGGCGACGGGCGAGGCGCTCGCGTTCGAACGGCCGGCGCCGTTCTGAGCGGAGGCCGCGAAAGGGACAGGGGGAGAGGAAAGCATGGTTGAACCCATCGTGTTGTGGCTGCTGGCAGGCCTGCTGATCGTGCTCGGCCTGGCCGGCCTGATCGTACCGATCCTGCCGGGCATTCCGCTGGTGTTCGCCGGACTGGTGGTACTGGCGTGGGCAGAGAATTTCGCCTACGTCGGCTGGGTGACGCTGGCCGTGCTGGGCCTGCTTGCGGTGCTGAGCTACGGCGTCGACCTGCTGGCGGCGGCGCTGGGGGCGAAGCGGTTCGGCGCCTCGCCGCGGGCCGTGACCGGTGCCGCGATCGGGGCGCTGATCGGCGTCTTCTTCGGGTTTGCCGGCATCCTGCTGGGGCCGTTTCTCGGTGCCGTCGCCGGCGAATTCAGCCAGCGCGCCTCGCTCCGGGCCGCAACGCAGGCGGGGCTCGGCGCAACGCTGGGCCTGCTGTTCGGGGCGCTGCTGAAAGTCGCGCTGGCGTTTGCCATGCTGGGCGTGTTCGTGCTCGATCGCCTGCTTTAGTCCTCGTTTGTCATGGGAGATGCGCATGAAAATCCAGACCGCACTGGCGATGGGCCTGCTGCTGATGCTGTTGGGCTGCAGCAGGCTCACGCTGGAAAATTACGGCAAGATCGGCGTCGGCATGAGCTACGACGAGGTCACGCAGCTGATCGGGGCGCCCGATCGCTGCGATGACGTGATGGGGGTGCGCAACTGCCGGTGGGGCGACGACAGGCGCTCCGTTCAGGTGAGTTTCGTGGCGGGCAAGGTGCTGCTCTTTTCGTCCAGCAATCTGCAGTGATTCCGGGCGTATGGCCGTTGCCCCCTTAAGGCTCGGGCCGAGCGGCCGATATGCAGTATAGGGGCGTCGCGAATCGACGCGCGGCTTCCTGGGCGTGTGCCAGCCGCCCGATCCGACTGGCGCGCTGCCCCGACAGTACGAATCCATGCCGGACCGTCAGGGGAGAGGATGATGCAGCAGAAAAGCCTGGCAGAGTGGCTCGATTTCCTCGGGCGTGCCGATATCCCCGTGTTGAAGCACACTGCGCGAGAGCTCGGGCGCCTGCGTGCGGATGACGCACAGCTCAACGCCCGCAGCGTGGCCGACGTGGTGACCGACGACCCCCTGATGACGGTCAAGCTGCTGCGCATCATGCAGACGCGCAAACGCAGCCAGCAGCAGTACGAACTGGTCGACGTCAAGCAGACCCTGCTCATGCTCGGGCTGGATACGTTCTTCCGCGACGTGCCGGCCATGCCGCTGGCGGAAGACATGCTGCACGACCATCCTGTCGCGCTGACCCAGTTGCTCCACACGGTCCACCGCGCCCAGCGCTCGGCGTATTACGCGTTCGACTGGGCGCTGCGTCTGCACGACCTGCATGCGCACGAGGTGCAGGTGTCGGCGCTGCTCACCCATGTCACCGAGATGCTGATGTGGTGCTTCAACCCCGAGGCAATGCTCATCATCCGGAAGCTGCAGGCAGCCGACCCGACGCTGCGCAGCGCCGACGCGCAACGGCTGGTGCTGGGCTTTACCGGGACGGAGCTGCAGCGGCAGCTGACGATCGAATGGCACTTGCCCGAATTGCTGATGAACCTGATGGATCCGGCGCAGGCGCGTTCGAGCCGGGTGCGCAATGTGATGCTGGCGGTCAATCTGGCGCGCCATTCCGCGCAGGGCTGGCACGACGCCGCGCTGCCGGACGATTACGGCCAGATTGCGGAATTGCTCCACATGGATGTCGGCAAGGTGATGGCGCTGGTCAGGGGCGATCAGGCCGCCAGCTGATGCAGGGCGATGCGCGCCGGCACTAGGCCAGCTTCGGCATCACGGTTTTTTCCAGCTTGCTGGCGATCTGCGAGATGGCCTGCCCGGCAGGGCAGCCGGGCGCGCGCTGCATCAGCAGTTGCCGCTGCATCACGGCCTCGCGCACCGCGGTGTCGACGGGAATGTCGCCCAGGTGGACGAGATGGATGGGGTGGTCGGCAGTGGGCGCGACGAAGCGGTCGAGCACGTGCTGAAGCTGGTGAGTGATGGGTTGGCCGGCGCCCTGGCGCTGGGCCTGGTTGACGATGATGCGCACCGTCTGCCGCTGCTGCTGCCCGACCAGCACCTTGATCGTGGCGTAGGCGTCGGTGAGCGAGGTGGGCTCGGGGGTGGCGACCATCAGCACCTCGGACGCCAGCGACACGGCGAACAGCACGACATCGGAAATGCCGGCGCCGGTGTCGAGCAGCACGATGTCGTAGTTCGGCACCAGGCTGCCCATGATGCGCAGGAATTCGTCGCGCACGTCGGGGGTGAGGCGCGAATATTCGACCATGCCGGATCCCGCCAGCAGCACGGAAAAGCCGCCGGGGGCCTGCAGGATGGCTTCCTCCAGCTTCGCCTTGCCGGTGAAGACGTCGTGCAGCGTGATCTTGGGATAGAGGTTGAGCACCACATCGAGATTGGCGAGCCCGAGATCGGCGTCGAGCACCAGCACCTTGTGGCCCCGTTTGGCCAGCGCGGCGGCGAGATTGGCGGAGACGAAGGTCTTGCCGACGCCGCCCTTGCCGCTGGTCACCGCGATCACCTTGCCCAGCGGCTTGAGGGGTAGCCGTGGGGCCACCCGCTGCTCGGAGGGGGGAGGGGTCAGGACTTCGTTCATGCGTTGACTCGGAGGGGGGCGTCCGCGGGGGCGGGCGTGTCGTCGGAAGGGCCATCCGGCAGGATCACGTCGGCCGCGGCCAGAGGGCCGAACAGCAGGCCTTTCTCTTCGGCGCTGACCGAGATTTCCTGCGGCTGGTCGAGGAGCACCAGGTTGCGGCCGTCGGCCTTGGCGCGATACAGCTGCTGGTCGGCGCGCTCGATCCACAGGTCGGCGGTGGAGCGTACCCACTCGGGCGCGTAGGCGCCGCCGATGCTGATGGTGATCTGCAGGTTGACCTGCGGCGAGACGGCGATCGACAGCGACTCGATGGTGCGCCGGATGCGCTCGGCCACCGCACGTCCGCAGGACGGGCGGCAGTTGGGCAGGATCATGGCGAATTCCTCGCCCCCATAACGGGCGACGGTGTCCATCGGGCGTACGCAGCCTGCGAGGCAGTGGCCGACGGCTTTCAGCACCTGGTCGCCGATCAGGTGGCCGTGGGTGTCGTTGATCTGCTTGAAATGGTCGATGTCGAGCAGCAGCAGCAGGATCGATTCGCCCGACCGCGCGACGATCTCGATCGCGCGTTCCAGTGCCGAGCGGAAATGGCGGCGGTTGCCGAGGCCGGTCAGCGGGTCCTTGAGGGAAAGCTCGCTCAGGCCGTCGATCACGCGCTGCAGGTAGGCGGTGGCGGATTCGTCGGGAGCCTGGCTGTCGTCCTGACCGGCATGCTTCAGCAAGGCACGTGCATCCTCCAGCTGCAGCGACTGCAGGTCGATGAAGGAAGCTGGGGTCAGGGTGTCCACGGTTGTTCGGGTGCTTGGTGTTCCAATTTCGGGCAAAAGGTCCCGGAGCGCATGCTCGACCGCCTTTTGCGCCGAGTATGTGGGGATTTGCGCCATTGATCAAGCACCGGGCGGGGCGCGAACGGCCTTGATGGCCTGCGCGTTCGGCACCCGCTTACCCCGCTGCGGCCAGAAGCACGGGGACGTCGTCTGCGGGCTGGGGCGGGAAGGGCTGGCGCCTCGTCTCGTTGCCGCGGGCGTCGCGATAGACCAGCTCCTGCGTGGAGAAATCGTATTCCGGGTGGCGCGGGTCGTTCCAGTGGTTGAGGAAGTGCACGTAGAAGGCGGAAAACAGGCCTTGGGCGGGTTTGTCCCGGTGCAGGGCGAAGACATACTCGGGCTGTGCTTTCAGTTCATGGCCGTCGTGGCAATACTGCACCCAGACATGCTCGCCGGTAACGATCAGATTCCAGAACGGGGGATCGTCGTAGAACTTCAGCGTGACCTGCTTGCCTGCGGCAGCCAGCCCGGCCAGGCGTTCGAGGGTGGCCGCAGTTTCGCGGCAGTAGGTATCCAGCAGCGGCGACGGATCCCCCAGGGACGCCACGCGTCGCATGGCGCCCGGGCCGTAAGGATTCATCAGCATCACCCGCAATTCGTAGCTGTGCTCGATGACGCGGCGCAGCTGACGCCGTTCCGAGACGAACGTGTCATAACCGGTCACCGACATCACCGACACGTCGCGGGTGCCGGTGATGCGGTCGAGCAGGTTGCGAAGCGTCCGGCGCGAGAACCAGCCGTCATTCTCGCGCACGTGGACCAGCGAGATCAGGCGGTTCATGCGGCGGCTGACGCGGCCCTGGCGGGCGCCGAGGAAAAGATTGAACAGCAGCACCAGAACCGCCGCGAAAACGATCTCGTTGATCAGCAGCAGTTGCGAATCGTCCTCCACCAGGGGCCACCATGTGTACAGGATGAATTTCGCCAGCGCAGGCAGCGAGAAGGCGATGCCGACGGCCAGCAGGGTGACGCCGATGTGGCTGAATATGTGTTTGAGAATGTGAATGATGCCACTGAAATGGGGGACTCTATCCATGTCGCTCCTCGCTGCTGGCGTGCGGAACCGGCCGGTTCGTTTCGAATGCGCCGGCCGGATGGTCGGCCGGAACGGACTGGATGTTGGAAACGGAACGAGGCAATAGGTTCAGTCGGTCTTCTCGCCAGCGCCATGCGCAGACAGACCGACGCCCGGGCGTGCACCCGGCAGGGACGTGGGTTCGGCGGAGGTGTGCTCCGCCGGTACGGCGTTCAGGCGACGCTGCCGAAGCTGCGGTCGGTGGCGATGAAGGGTGCCTTCAGACCGGCAATGCGGCAACTCTGGGCGATGGGGCCGCCCGGGAACAGCGTGTAGAGGAATTTCAGGCCGCCCTTGCTGTGGAAGTGCTCGTCCAGTGCATCGTGCAGGTCGCGCAGGTTGATGGCCGTGTCGTCGGCGTGGTGGGCGTAATAGCGCTGCAGGGCGCGCACCACTTCCCAATGGTCGGGTGTCATCGCGAGGCTTTCCTCGCGTGCGATCTGCATCGCGTCGTCGCGTGTCCAGTCGAGCGGAGCATCGGGGAAATCGGGGTCGCTTGCCGGCTCCCGGATCAGCCGGTTGATATCGGTCGAAACGTGCAGCATGGTCATCTCCTTCGGAGGCTGTCGGGTATCTTCTAAAAGTAGTCCAGCCCCCCCTGGATACAAGCAGCGTTTGCCGATACAGCAGCACAGCTGGCGCATGCAGGTGTAGCCTTCCTGCTGTGTCGCATTCCGGCATCCGGGTGGCAGCGCCGTGTGGATTTCCGGGGCACAGGGGCCGTGCATCCCGCTGCCGGCCGGCAGCATGGAGCGGCCTGAAGATGCCGCTCATCCGATGGATCTGGCGGCAAGGCAGTTTGTTCGGCATATCGGGAGAAAGGACTTGGAAGGAGATTCGACGACGCACGACAAGACGGGACCGCACCGTCATCCGGTTCCGGTGCGGCTGATATTCGCCGGGCTGGGTACGCTGTTCGTGCTGCTGGGCGCGCTCGGCCTTTTCCTGCCGGTGTTGCCGACCACGCCGTTCCTGTTGCTGGCGGCCGCCTGCTATGCGCGCTCGTCGCGCCGCGTCTACGGCTGGCTGCTGAACCACGCGCAATTCGGCCCGCTGATCCGGGAATGGCGTGAGCACCGCAGCATGCCGTATCGCGCCAAACGCACGGCGCTGCTGCTGATTGCGCTCAGCTTCGGCGTGTCGACCGCCTTCTTCGTGCCAGGCTGGCCGGCGAAGCTGGCGATGGGCGTGGGTGGCGTCATTCTGATGATCTGGATCGCGCGCATTCCCTCGCGCGATACGCCGCGGCACCCATAAAAAAACCGGGCCACGGCCCGGTTCGAAACGCCCGGGCACCTGCCCGGGCTGGAGGAGAAAGCAGGGGGTATGGCCGGCTCAGCGGCGGCCGCCGCCTCCGCGCGAGGTGGAGGCGCTGCCCGTGCCCGTGGTGGCGGTGCTGTCGAGGTAGCGGTTCACCGTGTCGGCGCCGGCGCCCTGGCGCACGAAGTCGGCGAAATCGGTGCCGCTCAGGTCGCTCTCGATGCGGGTGTTGTGGATGTCATTCGGCATGTTGGCCCAGCCGGCACCGTTGGGGCTGTTGTGGTCAGCCAGGGCCGAAACCGAGACGAGGGCGGCCAGGGAACCGAAAACCAGGGCGTGTGCAGTACGCTTCATGAGTCACTCCTATTCAGATGAACAAATCCGTCATGCCGCAAGTGCATGCGGTGAGTGCATCGTAGGGAGGCCGTGTGCCCGGCCTGTGTCTGCGCAGTTCCGGAATGTGACAGTCTGTGACATGCCGGCCGGACCGGCTAAGCTGGAACTGTCCGCTCCAGATGCCGGGAGGCTGCCATGGCGAAACGATCCTATCCTCTGTCCAGGGTGTACGGCCTGCTGGAACCCGGGCCGGTGGTGCTGGTGACGACCGCCCGCAAGGGCCGCGCCAACATCATGACGATGTCGTGGCACACCATGATGGAATTCGAGCCGCCGCTCGTCGGCTGCGTGATCAGCGGGCGCAATGCCTCGTTCGACACGCTGCGCGCGACGAAGCAATGCGTGATCAACATCCCGACGGTTGAACTGGCGAAACAGGTGGTCGGCATCGGCAACTGCTCGGGACTCAGGGTCGACAAGTTCGCGAAATTCGGCCTGACGCCGGTTGCCGCGGCCGAGGTGCAGGCCCCCCTGATCGCCGAGTGCTACGCCAGCCTCGAATGCCGGGTGGCCGATACCCGGCTGGTGAACCGCTACAACTTCTTCGTCCTGGAAGTGGTGCAGGCGTGGGTCGACACTGCGGTCAAGCAGCCGCAGACCCTGCACCATCGGGGCAACGGGGTGTTCGTGGTCGCTGGCGAGACGCTGAAGCTGCGTTCGGCGATGAAATAGCGCCGGCGCGGCCGCTTTTGCAGTTGGAATCCTGCCGCGAGTTGATAGGCTGAAATCACATTCGAGTTGTTCGACTGCAAGGGGACTGTCATGAGCATCGCAAAAACCATCGAAGTCACTGCAAGCTCCGAGAAGGGGTTCGAGGACGCGATCAAGCAGGGTGTCGGCAAGGCGGCCGAGACGCTGGAAAACATCACCGGCGCCTGGGTGATGGACCAGAGCGTGAAGGTGAAGAAGGGCAAGATCGCCGAATACAGCGTGCGGATGAAGCTGACCTTCATCCTCAAGTAGGCGCAGTGCCGCGACCGGCGCTCCGGGCGAGCCGGTCGGCAGGCTGAGGCTTTCAGCCGCCACGCCGCGGCCGCATAATGCGCGCTGCGTTTTGGCCGCCTGCGCGGCAGTCCGAGTTCATGCCCAACCTCCCCTACTGGCGTCTGTCCGGTTTCTATTTCTTCTACTTCGCCTTCGTCGGCGCAATGTCGCCGTTCTGGGGCTTGTACCTGCAGTCGCTGGCGTTCAGCGCAGTCCAGATCGGCGTGCTGATGTCGCTCCTGCAGGTGATGCGGATCTTTGCGCCCAACATCTGGGGGCATATCGCCGACCGCAGCGGGCGCCGCACCGCCATCGTGCAGCTGGCGGCATTCGGCAGCGTGCTCGCCTTCGCCGGCGTGTTCTTCGGCAGCGGCTTCTGGTGGCTGTTCGCGGTGATGGCGGCGCTGAGCTTCTTCTGGAGCGCCTCGCTGCCGCTGGTCGAGGCGATGACGCTGTCGCACCTGGGCGAGCGCACCGACGCCTACGGCCGCATCCGCCTGTGGGGCTCGATCGGTTTCATCGTCATGGTGGTGGGGCTGGGCTATGCCTTCGACCACTTCCCGATCAGCCTGCTGCCGTGGGCGGTGCTGGCGGTGATGCTCGGCATCGCGGCGTTCGCGCGGGTGATTCCCGAGGCCGAGATCCTCGCCCACCCCACCGACCACCATTCGACCTGGGACATCGTGAAACGGCCCGAGGTGGCATCGCTGCTCGCCGCCTGCCTGCTGATGGCCGTCACGCATGGCGCCTACTACACCTTCTATTCGATCTACCTGGTCGACCACGGCTACGACAAGTCGACCGTCGGCTGGCTGTGGGCGCTCGGCGTGCTGTGCGAGATCGGCATCTTCCTCATCATCCCGCGCATCTTCGCGCGGGTGACGCCGCGGCAGCTGATCCTGGCGAGCTTTGCGCTGGCGGTGCTGCGCTTCCTCATGATCGCCTGGGGGGTCGAGTCGGCCTGGGTCGTGTGGGGTGCGCAGACGCTGCACGCCTTTACCTTCGGCACCTACCACGCAGCGGCGGTGGCGCTGATCCATCAGCACTTCCGCGGCCGCCACCAGGCGCGCGGGCAGGCGCTCTATACCAGCCTGTCCTATGGGGTGGGCGGCACGCTGGGCGGCCTGATGAGCGGGCTTGCCTGGGAGACGCCGGGCCCGGCGTGGACCTTTACGCTGTCCGCTGGCAGCGCCGCGCTGGCGTGGGGGGTGTACGCCATGTGGGGGGGAACAAAAGCCGTGCCAGCGGGCCCCAAGCTATGAAATAATTGGTCTTTTCCGCGCTGTATCGCCCCAACTATCCGCATGTCCGGCCAAACCTTATTCCAGAAACTCTGGGACGCCCACGTCGTCCACGTCGAAGCTGACGGCACCACGCTGCTCTACATCGACCGCCACCTGGTGCACGAAGTCACCAGCCCGCAGGCCTTCGAGGGGCTGAAGCTCGCCCACCGCACGCCGCGCCGGGTCGACGCGGCGATCGCCGTGCCCGATCACAACGTGCCGACCACCGACCGCAGCCAGGGCATCGCCGACCCGGTGTCGCGCCTGCAGGTCGAGACGCTCGACGCCAACTGCGCCGAGTTCGGCATCACCGAATTCAGGATGGACGACGTCCGCCAGGGCATCGTCCACGTCATCGGCCCCGAGGAGGGCCTGACGCTGCCCGGCATGACCGTGGTGTGCGGCGATTCGCATACCTCGACGCATGGTGCTTTTGGGGCCCTGGCCTTCGGCATCGGCACCTCCGAGGTCGAGCACGTGCTGGCGACGCAATGCCTGTGGCAGAAGCCGTCGAAGACCATGCTGGTGAAGGTCGAAGGCACGCTCGGCCGCGGCGTGACGGCGAAGGACATCGCGCTCGCGGTCATCGGCGAGATCGGCACTGCCGGCGGCACCGGCTACGCGATCGAATTCGGCGGCACGGCGATCCGTGCGCTGTCGATGGAAGGCCGCATGACGTTGTGCAACATGGCGATCGAGGCGGGCGCGCGCGCCGGCATGGTGGCGGTCGATCAGACCACCATCGACTACGTGAAGGGGCGGCCCTATTCGCCCAAGGGCGCGGCATGGGACATGGCGGTGGCGTGGTGGAACACGCTGCATTCCGACGCCGATGCGACATTCGACCGCGTGGTCGAGCTCGACGCCGCGAAAATTGAACCGGAAGTCACCTGGGGCACTTCGCCCGAGATGGTGACGACCATCGGCGGTCGCGTACCCGATCCGGCCGATGCGCCGAGCGAGGTCAAGCGACACGACTGGACCCGCGCCCTAGAATACATGGGTCTCGCGGCCGGTACGCCGATCGCCGAGATCCTGGTCGACAAGGTGTTCATCGGCTCGTGCACCAATTCCCGCATCGAGGACCTGCGCGAGGCGGCCGCCGTGGCCAGGGGACGCAAGGTCGCCGCCAATGTGAAGCTGGCGATGGTGGTGCCCGGCTCGGGCCTGGTGAAGCGCCAGGCTGAACAAGAAGGGCTCGACAAGGTCTTTGTCGAGGCGGGCTTCGAGTGGCGCGAACCGGGATGCTCGATGTGCCTCGCGATGAACGCCGACCGCCTGGAGCCGGGCGAGCGCTGCGCCTCCACCTCCAACCGCAACTTCGAAGGACGACAGGGGCAGGGCGGCAGAACGCACCTGGTCAGTCCGGCCATGGCCGCCGCGGCCGCGTGTGCCGGCCATTTCGTAGATGTACGCACTTTCTAAGGAGAACACCATGAAACCGATGATCGCCGTTTTGATTGCCGCTGCGTTGACGCTGGCCGGCTGCAACACCGTTCGCGGCGTGGGCCAGGATATCGAGAAGGCCGGCGACGCGATTCAGAAGTCGACCAAGTAAATGCAGGCATTTACCATTCTTGACGGGCTGGTGGTGCCGCTCGACCGCGCCAACGTCGACACCGATGCCATCATTCCCAAGCAGTTCCTGAAGTCGATCAAGCGCGCCGGCTTCGGCCCCAACCTGTTCGACGAGTGGCGCTATCTCGACCACGGCGAACCCGGGATGGACCCGGCCACGCGCCAGCCGAATCCCGGGTTCGTGCTGAATTTTCCGCGCTATGCGGGCGCCAGCGTGCTGCTGGCGCGCGACAACTTCGGCTGCGGGTCGAGCCGCGAGCACGCGCCGTGGGCGCTGGAAGACTACGGCATCCGCGCCATCATCGCGCCCTCGTTCGCCGACATCTTCTACAACAACTGCTTCAAGAACGGCATCCTGCCGATCGTGCTCGACGCCGCCGTGGTCGACCGCCTGTTCCGCGAATGCGAGGCGAGCGAGGGCTACCGGCTCAAGGTCGATCTCGACAGGCAGATCGTGACCACGCCTGGCGGCGAGGTGATGGCGTTCGAGGTCGACGGCGGCCGCAAGCATCGCCTGCTGAACGGACTGGACGATATCGGCCTCACCCTGCTGCAGGCCGACAAGATCCAGGCCTACGAGGAGCGGCGCAAGCAGGAAGCGCCGTGGCTGTTTGCATGATTTTTTTTCATCCGCGAAGGACGCGAAGAAACGCGAAGAAAGGCTTTTCTTCGTGACCTTCGCGTTCTTTATGCCCGCCAGGGTATTCGCGGAAAAAAGGTTTTGAGAACATGAAAATTGCAGTCTTGCCGGGTGACGGCATCGGTCCCGAAATCGTCGCCCAGGCCGTCAAGGTGCTGGAGGCGCTGCGCGCCGACGGCGCGAAAATCGAAATGGAAACCGCGCCGATCGGCGGCGCCGGCTACGATGCGGCCGGCGACCCGCTGCCGGAAGCGACCCTCAAGCTCGCGCGCGCGGCCGACGCCGTGCTGCTCGGCGCCGTCGGCGGTCCGCAGTACGACACGCTCGACCGCCCGCTGCGCCCCGAGCGCGGCCTGCTGCGGATCCGCAAGGAACTCAACCTCTTCGCCAACCTGCGTCCGGCGCTGCTGTACCCCGAACTCGCCGGTGCATCGTCGCTGAAGCCCGAGGTGGTGTCGGGGCTCGACCTCATGATCGTGCGCGAGCTCACCGGCGACGTGTACTTCGGCCAGCCGCGCGGCATCGAAGTGCGCAATGGTGAAAGAGTCGGCTTCAACACCATGCTGTATTCGGAATCGGAAGTGCGCCGTGTGGCGCATGTCGCTTTCGGTATCGCGATGAAGCGCGGCAAAAAGCTGTGCTCGGTCGAGAAGGCCAACGTGCTGGAATGCTCCGAGCTGTGGAAGGAAGTGATGATCGAGGTGTCCAAAGACTACCCCGAGGTCGAGCTCTCCCACATGTACGTCGACAACGCGGCGATGCAGCTGATCCGTGCACCCAAGCAGTTCGACACCATCGTCACCGGCAACATCTTCGGCGACATCCTGTCCGACGCGGCGTCGATGCTGTCGGGCTCGATCGGCATGCTGCCGTCGGCCTCGCTGGACGAGCACAACAAGGGTATGTACGAGCCGATCCACGGCTCTGCGCCCGATATCGCCGGCCGCAATCTGGCCAACCCGCTGGCGACGATTCTTTCGGTCGCGATGATGTACCGCTATACCTTCGCTGACCTGGCGACCGCCGACCGCATCGAGAATGCGGTGAAGAAGGTGATCGGCGAGGGCCTGCGTACCGGCGACATCTGGACCGAAGGCACGCAGAAGGTGTCGTGCAGCGAGATGGGCGACGCGGTGGTGAAGGCGCTGTGATTTTTAGGGGCTAGGGGCTAGGAGCCAGGGATTGGGGGATGTGCGGGCTTTGCCCGCGCTTGATCGAAAAGACGCGGCCGATGGCCGCGCCACCCCTAGCCCCTAAATCCTAGTCCCTAGCCCCTCACAAACGGAGAGACGAACATGATGAAAGTAGGACTGATCGGCTGGCGCGGCATGGTGGGTTCCGTGCTGATGGGGCGCATGAAGGAAGAGCGCGATTTCGACCACATCGAGCCGGTGTTCTTCACCACGTCGAACGTCGGCGGCAAGGGCCCCGACATTGGCCGCGAGGTGCCGCCGCTGAAGGACGCCAACAGCATCGACGCGCTGCGCGCCTGCGACGCCATCATCACCTGCCAGGGCGGCGACTATACGAAAGAGGTCTACCCGAAGCTGCGCGCGGCGGGCTGGAACGGCTACTGGATCGACGCCGCGTCGACGCTGCGCATGAAGGACGAGGCCATCATCATCCTCGATCCGGTCAACAAGAATGTCATCCAGGACGGCATCGCCAACGGCGTCAAGACCTACGTCGGCGGCAACTGCACGGTGTCGCTGATGCTGATGGCGATGGGCGGGCTGTTCGACGCCGGGCTGGTCGAGTGGGTGTCGCCGATGACCTACCAGGCGGCGTCCGGCGCCGGCGCGCGCAACATGCGCGAGCTGATCTCGCAGATGGGCGCGGTGCATGCCGAGGTGATGGATCTGATCGGCGACCCGGCGTCCGCGATCCTCGAGATCGACCGCAAGGTGGCCGAGTTCATCCGCTCCGACCGCTACCCGGTCGACGCCTGGCCGGTGCCGCTGGCCGGCAACCTGATCCCGTGGATCGACGTCGCGCTCGAATCCGGCCAGTCGAAGGAGGAGTGGAAGGCGCAGGTCGAGGCCAACAAGATCATGCGCCGCAGCGACAACCCGATCCCGATCGACGGCCTGTGCGTGCGCGTCGGCGCGATGCGCTGCCACTCGCAGGCGCTCACCATCAAGCTGACCAAGGACGTGCCGCTGGCCGACATCCACAGTCTGATCGCTGCGCATAATCAATGGGTCAAGGTGGTGCCGAACGACCGCGAGATCACCATGCGCGAGCTCACCCCGGCAGCCGTCACCGGCACGCTGACGGTGCCGATCGGCCGTATGCGCAAGCTCAACATGGGGCCGCAGTACCTCACCGCGTTCACCGTCGGCGACCAGCTGCTGTGGGGCGCCGCCGAGCCGCTGCGCCGCATGCTGCGCATCCTGCTGGAAGCCTGACCGGGAAGGGGGCGCAAGACCCCCGGCGGTCCGTTGCGGCTTTGCGCTAAAGATTGCGCCTGACGAGCCGTCAATAGTGGCGTCAAGGATTCAACAGCCCCGCCGAGCGGGGGGATTAGGGAGATACGGGATGAAATTGAAGCGCTTCACCACCCAG
Organism: Pseudomonadota bacterium; assembly: GCA_041639215.1. Taxonomy (GTDB): domain Bacteria; phylum Pseudomonadota; class Gammaproteobacteria; order Burkholderiales; family Thiobacillaceae; genus Thiobacillus. The sequence goes on from JBEQCP010000002.1 coordinate 239,681, forward strand.
CTGGCGGCCGCGGGCCTGATTGCCCTGCCGTTGATGGCGCACGCCGCCGGGTTGGGCAAGCTGTCGGTCACCTCGGCGCTGGGCCAGCCGCTGACGGCCGAAATCGAGCTGTTCGCGGCAGACAAGGCCGAACTCGACAGTCTGTCGGCCAGCCTCGCTTCCGACCAGGCGTTCCGCGATGCGCGCGTCGAATTCGCCCCCATCCTGACTTCCCTGCGCTTCTCGGTCGAGAAAAAGCCCAGCGGCAAGGCGGTGCTGAAAGTCACCTCCAGCCGCCCGGTCAACGATCCCTTCATCGACATGCTGGTCGAGCTCAACTGGGCCTCGGGCCGGCTGGTGCGCGAGTACACCATGCTGCTCGATCCGCCTGGTGTGGCCACCACGCAGACGGTCGCCCCCACGCCCGTGACGGTCGCTGCGCCCGTGGCGAAGCCGGCTGTTGCGGCGCCTGCTGCCAAGCCCGCCCCGCAGGCTGCCACGACCCCGGCACCTGCGGCCGCCAAGGCGCCGGTGGCATCCCCCGTGCCCAAATCCCAGGCAGCTGCACCGGATCGCGTGACGGTCAAGCGGGGCGACACGCTGCTGCGCATCGCCAACCAAGTGCGCCCGGAGGGGGTAAGTCTGGAGCAGACGCTGGTCGGGCTGTACCGCGACAATACCCAGGCTTTCGACGGCAACATCAACCGCCTGAAAGCCGGCAAGACCCTTGCCGTGCCGCAGGCCGAGAAAGTGGCAGCCATTCCGCAACAGGAGGCAGTGCGCGAGCTGAAGCTGCAGGCCGACGACTGGCGCGCCTATCGCCAGAAGCTGGCCGGCGCCGTGAGTGCCGCACCCGAGGCCAAGTCCGCACCGGGCCAGGCCAGCAGCGGCAAGATCACGCCCAAGGTGGAAGACAAGGCGAAGCCGGCGCCGGAAGCGCAGAAGGATGTCCTGAAGCTGTCCAAAGCTGCGCCGCCTGCAGCCGCTGCCAAGGCCGACGAAACCCGTGCCCTGCAGGAGAAGCTGCGCGCCCAGGAAGAAGATGCCATCGCCCGTGAAAAGGCACTGCAGGAATCCAGCCAGCGCGTGGCCATGCTGGAAAAGCAGATCCAGGACATGCAGAAGCTGGTTGCGATGAAGGAAAAGGCGCAAAGCGAGGCCGCGGCTGCCCCGCCCCCGGCTCCCGCCCCTGCTGCCGAGGCGCCCAAGCCGGCTCCGGCCCCGGCCCCGGCGCCCAAGCCGGCCCCCGCTCCTGCCGTCGAGGCGCCGCAGGCCGCGCCCGAATCGACCGAAAACTGGTACGACCCGCTGCTTGCCAACCCGATGTACTGGGGGGGCGGCCTCGCTGCGCTCGGCCTCGGCGGCGTGCTGTGGTGGATGATGGCGGGCGGCGGCCGCCGCCGCAAGACCAGCAACACCGCGCTGGAAGACAGCATCATGAGCGGTGGCGAGGTGCGGCCCAATACCGTGATCGGCGCGGCGTCGGGCGGCAGCGTCAATACCGGCGACACCTCCTTCCTGACCGATTTCAGCCAGGCGGGGCTGGGCACCATCGACACCCACGATGTCGATCCGATCGCCGAAGCCGAGGTCTACATGGCCTACGGTCGTGACGCCCAGGCCGAGGAAATCCTCAAGGAAGCCATCACCAAGAACCCCGACCGCCACGAGATTCGCGTCAAGCTGCTGGAAATCTATGCGGCGCGCCGCAATACCACGGCGTTCGAGTCGGTGGCGGGCGAGCTCTACGCGGCCCTCGGCAGCAAGCCGAGCCCGCTGTGGGACAAGGCCTGCGAGATGGGCCGCAGCATCGATCCGACCAACCCGCTGTACGGCGGCGTGCAGTCGGGCGCGGCTCCCGCAGCGGCAGCCACGATCGCCGCCACCGCGGCGGTCGCTGGCGGTGCGGTGACCTTCGATACCGACACTGCGGCAGACGAGGCGGTGGCCGAGGGGATGTCCATTCCCGAGGCGGAACCGGTTTCCGCGCCCGAACCGGTGGCCGAATTCCAGCCCGAACCGGTGGCCGGGAGCGCGCCGATGGAGTTCGAATCCGCTGGCCATGTGCTCAATTTCGATACGCCGTCCGAGGCCGCTGCCGATACGCCTGACGCCGGCTATCAGGAAATGGATACCCAGGGCCTCAGCTTCGACCTGCCGGACCTGGAGATTCCGTCTCCGGCCGACGAGGATCTGAAGCTCGATCTCGGCCTCGAGGAAGACAACGGCCCGGACAGCAAATTCGACTTCAGCGGCCTCGACCTCGACCTCGGCGAAGCCGGCGGCAACGAGCTCGAACTCGACGAAGTCGGCACCAAGCTCGATCTCGCGCGCGCCTATGTCGAGATGGGCGACAAGGAAGGCGCCCGCGAAATCCTCAACGAAGTGCTGGCCGAAGGCAACGACAAGCAGAAGGCCGACGCGAAAGGCATGCTGGGCACGCTTGGCTAATTCCCTTCACCCGGTCGCCCGCATCCTGCTGTGGTGCGGGTGGGCGGTGGCGGTGGAAGCCGCCGCATCGCCTGGCCTGATTTCCCTGGCCGTCGCAAGCGCGACGGCCTTTCTGTTTCCGGCTGTCCGCTTCCAGTTGCTGCGCCTGCTGCGTCGCACCCGCTGGCTGCTGCTGGCGCTGCTGCTGGCTTACGGCTGGACCCTGCCGGGCGAGGCGCTGTGGCCGGGCTGGGGCAGCCCCAGCCTCGACGGCCTGCAGCAGGGCGCGCTGCGCGTCGCGCGCCTCGCGCTGATGCTCGCGGGGCTCGCCGCGCTGCTGGCGACGACGGCGCGGCCGCGCCTGGTCTACGGCCTCTATGTGCTGGCCAGGCCATTGACCTGGCTCGGATTCGACCGTCGTGCCTTCGCGGTACGCCTGGGCCTGACGCTGGATTATGTCGAGCACGCGCCGAAGCCCTCGCGCTGGCTTGACGCGCTGCGTGCGCCGCTGTCCGACGAAGCGACGCCCGCCGTCTATACGCTCGAGGCCGAGCGCTGGCAAAGCCGCGACAGCGCCGTCATACTCGCGGGCTTGCTTCTGCTGGGGATCGTGTTGGCATGAGAATCGTAGTGGGCCTCGAATACCGCGGCGCCGGCTTCTGCGGCTGGCAGTCGCAGCCGCAGGGCTGCGGCGTGCAGGATGCGCTGGAAGCCGCGGTGGCAGCCATCGCCGGCGAACGGGTCGCCGTCACCGCGGCCGGCCGCACCGACACCGGCGTGCACGCGGCTTTCCAGGTGGCGCATTTCGATGTCGGCGTCGAGCGCCCGATCACCGCCTGGGTGCGTGGCGTCAACAGCCACCTGCCGCCGAGTGTGGCTGTGCTGTGGGCGCGCGAGGTCGACGACAGCTTTCACGCGCGCTTCGCCGCCACCCAGCGTGGCTACCGCTATGTGCTGCTCAATCACCCGGTGCGGCCCGGACTCCACGACGGCCTGATCGGCTGGCACCATCGTCCGCTCGACGCCGACGCGATGAACCGCGCGGCGCTGCACCTCATCGGCAGGCACGACTTTTCCGCCTTCCGCGCCGCCGAGTGCCAGGCGAAGTCGCCGGTCAAGGAACTGCGGCGTGCGCATGTCGGGCGGCGCGGCGACTATCTGCTGTGCGACTTCCAGGCCGACGGCTTTCTGCACCACATGGTGCGCAACCTGATGGGCAGCCTGGTCCAGATCGGCGCCGGCGTGCAGCCGCCCGAGTGGATGGGCGAGCTGCTGGCGAGCCGCGATCGTACCCGCGCGGCGCCGACCTTCGACGCTGCGGGCTTGTATCTCACCCACATCCGGTATCCTGCGCACTTTGCCCTGCCGGAGACCTCCGACCGATGGTTGTTCGCGTAAAGATCTGCGGCATCACCCGCCTGCAGGATATGCATGCCGCCTGCGACGCCGGTGCCGATGCGCTCGGTTTCGTGTTCTACGACAAGAGCCCGCGTCATGTTTCGCCCGAGGCCGCGGCTGCGCTGCTGCGCGAGTTGCCGCCCTTCGTGCAGTCGGTCGGTCTGTTCGTCGACGCCGCTCCCGCGTTCGTCGAGGCCGTGCTGCGGGTCGCGCCGCTCGACCTGCTGCAGTTCCACGGCGACGAGACGGCGGCCGACTGCGCGCGCTACGGCCGGCCGTATATCAAGGCGGTTCGGGTCAATCCGGACACGGATTTGCTAAAATGCGCGGCTGACTTCGAGGCCGCACGCGGACTGCTGCTCGATGCCTTCGTCCCCGGCGTGCCGGGCGGCACCGGCGAGCGCTTCGACTGGGGCCTGATCCCGCCGGATCTGCCGCTTCCGGTGATCCTGTCGGGCGGGCTCGACCCCGGCAACGTCGCCGAGGCGGTGCGCACGGTGCGCCCGTGGGCGGTGGACGTGTCTTCCGGCGTCGAAGTCTCGAAAGGCATCAAGGACGCGCAGCGTATTGCGCGATTCATTGCAAACGCGAAAGAAGCATCATGAAGCTGACTGATCTCCCCGATTCCCGCGGCCACTTCGGTCCCTACGGCGGCATCTTCGTCGCCGAAACCCTGATGGCGGCGCTGGAGGAACTGCGCGTCGAGTACGACCGCGCGCGCAACGATCCCGCCTTCATGGCCGAGTTCGAATACGAGCTCAAGCACTACGTCGGCCGTCCCAGCCCGGTGTACCACGCCAAACGCCTTTCCGAGCAGTACGGCGGCGCGCAGATCTACCTCAAGCGCGAAGACCTCAACCACACCGGCGCGCACAAGATCAACAACACCATCGGCCAGGCGCTGCTCGCGCGGCGCATGGGCAAGAAGCGCGTCATCGCCGAGACCGGCGCCGGCCAGCACGGCGTCGCGTCGGCCACGGTCGCCGCCCGCTACGGCATGGAATGCGTGGTCTACATGGGCGCCGAGGACGTCGCGCGCCAGGCGCCCAACGTGTTCCGCATGAAGCTGCTCGGCGCCACCGTGGTGCCGGTCTCGTCGGGCTCGAAGACGTTGAAGGACGCGCTGAACGAGGCGATGCGCGACTGGGTCACCAACGTCGAATCGACCTTCTACATTCTCGGTACCGCCGCCGGCCCGCACCCGTACCCGATGCTGGTGCGCGATTTCCAGTGCGTGATCGGCCGCGAGGCGATCGTCCAGATGCCCGAGCTGATCGGCCGCCAGCCTGACGCGGTCGTCGCCTGCGTCGGCGGCGGCTCCAACGCCATCGGCATCTTCCACCCCTACATCCCCCATGAAAGCGTGCGCCTGATCGGCGTCGAGGCCGGCGGCTCGGGGGTGGAAAGCGGCAAACACGCGGCGCCGCTGAATGCCGGCACACCGGGCGTGCTGCACGGCTTCCGCAGCTACCTGATGCAGGACGAGAACGGCCAGATCATCGAGACGCATTCCGTATCGGCCGGCCTCGACTACCCCGGCGTCGGGCCCGAGCACAGCTACCTCAAGGACGCCGGCCGTGCCGAATACGTCGCGATCAACGACGACGAGGCGCTCGCCGCGTTCCAGGACCTGTGCCGGCTGGAGGGCATCATTCCCGCGCTCGAATCGAGCCATGCCGTCGCGCAGGCGAAGAAGCTCGCGCCGACCATGAGGCCGGACCAGGCGATCCTGGTCAACCTCTCGGGACGGGGCGACAAGGACATCAACACCGTGGCCAAGCTGCTGGGGATCGCGCTGTAAGCGGACCCGCCACGATTCCAGAGACCGCATCATGAGCCGCATCGGCCCGACCTTCACCGCGCTCCAGGCGCAGAACAAGAAAGCCCTGATTCCCTTCATCACCGCCGGCGACCCTGGCAAGGGCCTCACCGTGCCGCTGATGCACACGCTGGTCGAGTCCGGCGCCGACATCATCGAGCTCGGCGTGCCGTTTTCCGACCCGATGGCCGACGGCCCGGTGATCCAGCGCGCGTCCGAGCGCGCGCTCGCCAACAAGGTCGGCCTGAAGGATGTGCTGGCGATGGTGGCGGAATTCCGCAAGACCAACACGACCACGCCGGTGGTGCTGATGGGCTACGCCAATCCGGTCGAGCGCATGGGCTATGCGGCTTTTGCCGAAGCCGCGCGTGCCGCAGGCGTCGACGGCGTGCTGACGGTCGACATCCCGCCGGAGGAATCGGCGGGGGTGGCCGACGTGTTCAAGGCCGCTGACATCGACCCGATCTTCCTCCTGTCGCCGACCACGCCCGAATCGCGCATCGAGCAGGTGGCGGCGGTCGCGGGCGGCTTCATCTACTACGTGTCGCTGAAGGGCGTCACCGGATCGGCCAACCTCGACACCGAGGAAGTCGCGCGCAAGCTCGCGCTGGTGCGCCAGCACTGCAGCCTGCCGGTCGGCGTCGGCTTCGGTATTCGCGACGCCGCCACGGCCGAGGCAGTCGCGCGCATCGCCGACGCGGTGGTGGTGGGCAGCCGCATCGTGGGCGAGATCGAGAGCGCGCCGGAAGGCGAGTGCGTCAAGCGCGTCCAGGCGCTGCTGCAGGATCTGCGGCGCGGCGTCGACGCGGCGTCGAAATAACACCGGAGAACACCATGAGCTGGTTCCAGAAAATCCTGCCGCCCAAGATCAAGCGGCGTGCGCAGGCATCCAAGAAGTCGATGCCCGAGGGCCTGTGGTCGAAGTGCCCGGCGTGCAACGAGGTGCTCTACCGCGCCGACCTCGAGAGCAATCTCGAGGTGTGCCCCAAGTGCGGCCATCACCACCGCATCGGCGCGCGCGCGCGGCTGGCGATGCTGCTCGACGCGGAAGGCCAGCACGAGATCGGCGCCCACGTGACGCCGCTCGATCCGTTGAAGTTCAAGGACAGCAAGAAATACCCCGACCGCCTCAAGGAAGCCCAGGCCGGCACCACGGAAACCGACGCGCTGGTGGTGATCGGCGGCAGCATCAAGGCGGTGCCGGCGGTGGCGGCGGCGTTCGAATTCAAGTTCATGGGCGGTTCGATGGGCTCGGTCGTCGGCGAGCGCTTCGTCCAGGGCGTCGAGGCGGCGATCGAATCGAACTCGGCCTTCGTCTGTTTTTCGGCGAGCGGCGGCGCACGCATGCAGGAAGGCCTGTTCTCGCTGATGCAGATGGCGAAGACCTCGGCCGCGCTGACCCAGCTGGCGCGCCACCGCCTGCCCTTCGTGTCGGTGCTGACCGACCCGACCATGGGCGGCGTGTCGGCCAGCTTCGCCATGCTGGGCGACCTGATCGTCGCCGAGCCCAATGCGCTGATCGGCTTCGCCGGCCCGCGCGTGATCGAGCAGACCGTGCGCGAGACGCTGCCGGAGGGCTTCCAGCGCGCCGAGTTTCTGCTCGAGAAGGGCGCCATCGACCGCATCATCGACCGCCGCCAGATGCGCGACGAGCTGGCGACCACGCTGGCGATGATGATGGGGCGTCCCGCACTGGCGGCGTGACGGTTTCTCTCGAAGGCCGGTGAGGACGCGGAGGGCAGCAGGGAAGCCTGCTGCCCTCCGCATCTGGAATGAGCATCTTGGGTGATACACAATCGGGGCTGGATGCCTGGCTGGCGCGACTGGAGCAGCTGCATCCGGTCGCCATCGAGCTGGGGCTCGACCGGGTGCGCCGGGTGCGCGACGCGATGGGCCTCGCGCCCCGCTTCCCCGTCATCACCGTCGGCGGCACCAACGGCAAGGGTTCGACCTGTGCCTATCTCGACGCCATCCTCGGCGCCGCCGGCTATAAAACCGGCCTCTACACTTCGCCGCACCTCGTGCGCTACAACGAACGCGTGCGCATCGCCGGCCGCGAGGCGAGCGACGCCGAACTGGTCGCCGCCTTTGAAAAAATCGACGCCGCGCGCGGCGATACCTCGCTGACCTATTTCGAATTCGGCACCCTCGGTGCGATGGCGCAGTTCGTCGACGCCGGCGTCGACGTGGCGATCCTGGAAGTCGGCCTCGGCGGCCGCCTTGACGCGGTCAACGTGTTCGACGCCGATGTCGCCGTCGTCACCGGCGTCGACCTCGATCACATGGACTATCTCGGCGACACCCGCGAGCAGATCGGCTTCGAGAAGGCCGGCATCTACCGTGCCGGCCGGCCGGCGATCTGTGCCGATCCCGCCCCGCCGCACAGCCTCGTCGACCATGCGCATGCCCTCGGCGCCGACCTGCGTCGCATCGGCCGCGAGTTCTTCGCCGCGCGCGAGGGCGAGGGCTGGAGCTATCGCGGCCCCGCGCGCACCTGGAACGACCTGCCGCTGCCGGCAATGGCCGGCGCCTACCAGCTGCGCAACGCCGCAGGCGCGCTCGCTGCATTGGAGGCGCTGCACGGTCGCCTGCCGGCGGGGGACGAGGCGATCCGCCAGGGGCTCGCGGCCGCGCGTGTGCCGGGGCGCTTCCAGCGTATCGCGCGTGATCCGGAGGTCATCCTCGACGTGGCGCACAACCCGGAGGCTGCCCGTGCGCTGGCCGCTGTCCTGCGCGAGCAGCCGGTGGCGGGGCACACCCTGGCGGTGGTCGGCATGCTGGCTGACAAGGATGCGGCCGGCGTGTTCGCCGCGCTGCACGGCGAGGTCGATGCATGGTGGACCTGCACGCCGGATTCGCCGCGTGCCTGTGCGGCGGAAGCCCTTGCCGCGATCTTGCGCGCACAGGCCGGCGATGCGCCGATTCGCGTGCAGCCGGACGTGAACGCGGCGCTCGCGGAGGCGCAAGGCGCGGCACGCGAAGGTGATAGAATTATCGTCTTCGGTTCGTTCTACACCGTTGCCGCCGTGCTCGACCATGCCGCCACCCAGCAGTGAAAATGACATCAAACGCCGTGCCCGGCGCCGCCTGATCGGCGCCGTGGCGCTGACCCTGCTGGCGGTGATCGTGCTGCCGCTGCTGCTGGAGGACGAACCGCCGCCGGCCAGTTCGCTGGCAGTGCGCATGGCGGTGGCGCCGCAACCTGCGGCCGAGCCGGCGCCTCCCGCGGAGTCTGCCGCGGCAGACGCACCCGCAGTCGAGATCGCCCCGCCGGTGGTCGCGGCCGAGTCGGAGCCCGCCCCGCCCCCCGCGCCTGAACCCGTCCAGCCCGAACCGGCGAAGCCTGAACCGGTCAAACCGAAACCCGAACCGCTCAAGCTCGAGGCACCCAAGCCGGCCCCGGCCAAACCTGCCGCCGCGCCCGTTGCGCCAGCCAAGCCGGCTGCGCCGCCCGCATCCGCCGTCAAGCCGGCTGCGGACGCAAGCTTCGTGGTGCAGCTGGCCGCCCTGTCGGATGCCGCCAAGGCCACTGCGCTGAAAACACGTGCCGCGCAGGCCGGCTTGCCTGCCTATACCGACACCGTCGGCAAGCTGACGCGTGTGCGGGTCGGACCCTACGCATCGCGCGAGGCAGCCGTCGCCGCCGCCGTGAAGCTGGCCGAAAACGGCATGAACGGCCAGGTCGTCGCGAAATGAGCCTGCTCGATCTCATCGTGGTGCTGGTACTGGTTCTGACGGTGGTGCGCGGTCTGATGCGCGGCCTGGTCGATACGCTGTTTTCGCTGGCCGCCTGGCTGCTGGCCTTCCTGTGCGGCAAATGGGGCGCGATGGTGGTGGCGCCGCTGTTGCCCATCGGGGTGGACAACCCGGGCATCCGTTACTTCGCCGGCTTCGCGGTGGTGTTCCTGGTGGTGCTGATCGGCGTCCTGCTGCTGGGGCATGCGCTGGCAGCGCTGGTCAAGGCAGCCGGCCTGGGAAGCGCCGATACCGTGCTGGGCGGGGCGATGGGGCTGGCCAAGGGGCTGTTGATCCTGACCGGGCTGACACTCGCCGCCGGTCTGACTTCGCTGCCGCGCACCGAGTTCTGGAAGCAGGCTGCGCTGTCGGGCAGTCTGGAGTCGATGGCGTCCAGCGCCTTGCCGCTGGTGCCGGCCGATGTCGCAAAGTATGTTCGTTTCGAATAATTTCATGGATGGGTGCACGGTATGTGCGGGGTAATCGGAGTCGTCGCCAATACGGCGGTCAACCAGCTTCTGTATGACGGGCTGATGGTGTTGCAGCATCGCGGCCAGGATGCGGCCGGCATCGTGACGGCGGAGGAAAGCCGCTTTCACATGCACAAGGGACAGGGGCTGGCGCGCGACGTGTTCCGCACCCGCGACATGCGCAACCTGCTCGGCGACATGGGCGTCGCGCACGTACGCTATCCCACTGCGGGCAGCGCCTCGTCGTCGGCCGAATCGCAGCCGTTCTACGTGAACTCGCCGTACGGCATCGTGCTCGGCCACAACGGCAACCTCACCAATACCCACGAACTGAAGGAATCGCTGTTCCGCACCGACCTGCGCCACGTCAACACCAACTCGGATTCCGAGGTGCTTTTGAACGTGCTGGCGCACGAGCTGCAGGTGCGTGCCTCGGGCCGCCAGCTCAACCTGGATACGATCTTCGGCGCCGTCGCCGGCGTGCATGCGCGCTGCAAGGGCGCCTACGCCGTGGTGGCCTTCATCGCCGGCTACGGCTTGCTGGCGTTCCGCGACCCGCACGGCATCCGCCCGCTGGTGATCGGCGTCAACGAACAGGTCACGCCGCACGAATACATCATCGCCTCGGAAAGCGTCGCGATCGACACGCTCGGTTTCCGCCTGCTGCGCGACGTGGCGCCGGGCGAGGCGGTGTTCATCGACTACGACCGCCGCATGCACAGCCGCGTGTGCAGCGAGAAGGCGGTGCTCAATCCCTGCATCTTCGAGTACGTCTATCTCGCGCGTCCCGATTCGGTGATGGACGGCGTGTCGGTCTACAGCACGCGGCTCGCGATGGGCGTGTCGCTGGCCGAGAAGATCAAGCGCGACTTCGCCCACCTGAAGATTGACGTGGTGATCCCGATCCCCGACACCAGCCGCCCCTCTGCGCTGCAGCTGGCGAACCATCTGAACGTGCCGTACCGCGAGGGCTTCATCAAGAACCGCTACATCGGCCGCACCTTCATCATGCCGGGGCAGGCGCTGCGCAAGAAATCGGTGCGGCAGAAGCTCAATGCCATCGGCGAGGAGTTCAAGGGCCGCAACGTGCTGCTGGTCGACGACTCGATCGTGCGCGGCACCACCAGCCGCGAGATCGTGCAGATGGCGCGTGACGCCGGCGCCGCCCAGGTCTACTTCGCCTCGGCCTCGCCGCCGGTGCGCTACTCGAACGTCTACGGCATCGACATGCCGACGCGCAACGAACTGATCGCCAACGGCCGCAGCGACGAGGAGATCGCGGCCGAGATCGGCTGCGACGCGCTGATCTACCAGGACCTCGACGCCATGGTCGCAGCCGTCAAGGCGGGCAATCCGGCGATCGGCGACTTCGACACCTCGTGCTTCGACGGCCGCTACATCACCGGCGACGTGACGCCGGAGTACCTCGCCTACGTCGAGGCGGTGCGCAACGGCGAGACGCCGCCGCCGTCGGCGCTGTCGACCCAGCAGCTCGATCTCAACCTCGCGACTGGCGCTTGACCCTGTCCGGCACCGGGCGTACATTGTCCCGGCGCCGATTTGAACCACAGCTTGCGGGCGCTTGATAAATCCGGCTAAAGCGTTCGCAGGCAAAAACCCCGAATCGCGTCAGCCGTTCGGGGTTTTTGCTTTTTGAATGGATCGAACATGAACGACGAATACGATATCGAAACGCTGGCAGTGCGCGCTGGCACGGTACGCAGCCAGTTCAACGAACACTCGGAGGCGATGTTCCTCACTTCCAGCTTCGTGTTCGGCAGCGCGGCCGAAGCCGCCGCGCGCTTCAAGGGCGAGCAGCCCGGCCCGATCTACGCGCGCTTCACCAATCCCACGGTGCAGATGATGGAAACGCGACTGGCGGCATTGGAAGGCGCCGAGCGCTGCGTGGCGTTCGCCTCGGGCATGGCGGCGATCCTGGCCACTGTGATGGGGCTGATGAAGGCCGGCGAGCACGTCGTCGCGTCGCGCTCGATCTTCGGCTCGACGGTGCAGCTGTTCTCCAACATCCTCGGCCGCTTCGGCATCGAGACCACCTACGTGTCGCCGACCGATCCTGCCGAGTGGCGCGCGGCGCTGAAGCCGAACACGAAGCTCTTCTTCGTCGAGTCGCCGTCGAATCCGCTCACCGAGGTGAGCGACATCCGCACGCTCGCCGCGATCGCGCACGAAGCCGGCGCGTGGCTCGCGGTCGACAACTGCTTCTGCTCGCCGGCGTTGCAGAAACCGCTCGAACTCGGCGCCGACATCGTGATCCATTCCGCCACCAAGTATCTCGACGGGCAGGGCAGGGTGCTCGGCGGCGCGGTGCTCGGCAGCCAGGCGCTGATGGAAGGTGTCTACACCTTCCTGCGCACCGCCGGGCCGACGCTGTCGGCGTTCAACGCCTGGGTGATCCTGAAAGGCATGGAGACGCTGTCGATCCGCATGGACGCGCATTCGCGGAACGCGCTGGCGCTGGCGCAGTGGCTGGAAGCGCAGCCGCAGGTCGCGCGCGTGCTGTATCCGGGCCTGCCGTCGCACCCGCAGCATCAACTGGCGATGGCGCAGCAGAAGACTGGCGGCGGCATCGTAGCCTTTGAACTCAAGGGTGGCCAGGCGGCGGCGTGGAAGCTGATCGACGCGACGAAGCTGTTGTCGATTACCGCCAACCTCGGTGACACCAAGACCACGATCACGCATCCGGCGACCACCACGCACAGCCGCATGACGCCGGAGCAGCGCGCCGCGGCCGGCATCGGCGACGGACTGGTGCGTATCGCGGTGGGGCTCGAAGCGGTGGCCGACATCCAGGCCGACCTCGCGCGTGGGCTGGCATGAGGAAGCGGCTCGCCATCGTGCTGGTCGCCTGCGTCGGGACGGCGCAGGCGGCCGACATGAGCGTGGTGCGCTATCTCGACCAGGACCCGGGCGATCCGGCCTATGCCACGCGCCTGCTCGTCACGCCGGAATTCCTGCGCATGGACGGCGGCGAGGACGACGGCGACTTCGTCCTGCTCGATCGCCGTCAGCGCCAGGTGATCAGCGTGATGCACGGCAACCGGCTGGCGATGGTGTTCGTGCCGGGCAAGGTGCCGGCGCCGCCACCGAGCTGGAAAGCACGGCTGGCGGCACAGGCGGGCACTCCGGGTACGCAGCGTTACCGCCTGACGGTAAACGGCGCCGTCTGCAGCGAAGGCGTGGCGGCACGCCGCGCCGCGCCGGATGTGGCGCGTGCGCTGGCCGAGCTCAAGTTCGTCCTCGCGGCGACGCAGTACCGGGTGTGGAAGGATTCGCCGCGCGATTTGCAGCACGACTGTGATCTGGCGAACCAGGTGTGGGAGTCGGGCGCAACGCTCAAGCTCGGCCTGCCGCTGGAGGAGCGCGAGTTCAGCGGCAAGACGCGGCAGTTCGAGAGTGAATCGACGGCGCCGTTCAGGCCCGAACTGTTCCGCGTGCCCGACGGCTACGCGGCGATCGACGCGCCGTCATAAGGGCTCGACGCGAAGCGTGCAACCGTCCGCAGCGCACACCACATAGCCCCAGCGGTCATACCAGTCCGGCAGCACCCAGCGCTCGCAGGCGCGGCCGTCGACCGTGTGGCGATGCTGCGCCGGGCGATGCGTGTGGCCGTGGATCAGGCGACTCACCTGCTGCTCGCGCAGCACGCGCACGACTTCCTCGGCATTCACGTCCATGATCTCCGCCGGCTTGTTCGCTTTCGCTGCCTGACTGCCGGCGCGCGCCTGCCGCGCGAGGCGGCGGCGTAGCGCCTGCGGCAGGCGCCTCAGGAAGGCGCGCGTCAGCGGATGGCGTACGCGGCGGCGGAAGGCCTGGTAGGCGGCATCGTCGATGCACAGGGTGTCGCCGTGCATCAGGAGCGTCGGCACGCCGTAGAGATCGATGCGGGCAGGATCGGCGATGAGCGTCATGCCCGAACGCGCGGCATAGCGCTCGGCCAGCATGAAGTCGCGGTTGCCGTGCATGAAACAGACTCGCGTGCCGGCGTCGGCCAGCGCGCGCAGGCGCTGTGCGGCGTCGTCGGCGACCTGCTCGTCGTGATCGTCGCCGGTCCAGGCCTCGAACAGGTCGCCGAGGATGTAGAGCGCGTCGGCGCCGGCGACCACCTCGTCGAGGAAGCGAAAAAAACGCCCGGTCGCGGCCGGGCGTTCGTCGGTGAGGTGCAGGTCGGCAACGAAAAAGCTGCGACCGGCGCCCGGGCGTGACGTCGGGCTCACCGTCACTGTCAGACGATTTCGGCCTTGGTGATGACGACGTCGTCCAGCGGCACGTCCTGGTGGCCGGCGCGGTTGCCGGTCTTCACCTTCTTGATCGCATCGACCACCTCGGTGCCCTCGGTGACCTTGCCGAACACGGCGTAGCCGTAGCCTTGCGGGGTGGGCGCGGTGAAGTTGAGGAAGCTGTTGTTGGCGACGTTGATGAAGAACTGCGCGGTGGCCGAATTCGGGTTCGGCGTGCGCGCCATGGCGATGGTGTAGGCCTCGTTCTTCAGACCATTACCGGCCTCGTTCTCGATCGCCTCGCGGGTCGGCTTCTGCGTCATGCCGGGCTCGAAGCCGCCGCCCTGGATCATGAAGCCGTCGATCACGCGGTGGAAGATGGTGCCGTCGAAGAAGCCGTCGCGCACGTATTGCAGGAAGTTCTCCACCGTTTTCGGGGCCTTCTCGGCGTCGAGTTCGAGGGTGATGGTGCCGAGGGTGGTGTGCAGCTTGACCATGAAGGGTTCCTATAGAGAGGTTTCGTGGATGATCGTCCAGCGGCCGTTGTCGCGGCGCCAGAACTGGCGCTTGGCGGTGCGGTCGCTGAGGTTGTTGCTGCGGTAGTCCTGCACGAAGCTGACCAGCGCGAAATCGGGGCGTTCCGGATAGAGCATCAGGCTGACCTGGTCGAGACCGACCTTGATCCAGGTCTTGCCGGCGTTGACCTTCTGCTTCGATGTGCCGAACGCGCGCAGGTCCTGGCTGCCGGCGCGGAAGGACGGGTGGTAGTGGGCGAGCAGGCGGTCGGTGTCGCGGCTTTCCCAGTCCTGCCGCCAGCGATCGATGGCGGAGGCCAGTTCGCTGCGGCGCGCGTCGAGTGCGTCGTACGCCACCCATTCGACCTCGGCAGCGATGACGACCGGGGTTTTGCCGGCCTGGATGTACTGGCCGAGGCGGGTGAGGTCGTCGTTCGCCAGCACCACGCAGCCTTCGCTGGCGCGCGGCGCGCGGTTGTAGGTATCGCTGGGGCTGCCGTGGATCCAGATGCCGTGGCCGTTGCGGCCCTGGCGGGTGTCCCATTCGTTGGGATAGGACAGGGTGAAGGCACCGCTGCCGTAGAAATCGGTGAGCTCGCGCGGCGACTTGAAGCCGGAGATGGTGTAGATGCCGATCGGGGTGCGATTGTCGCCCTCGCGCTCCTTGCCGATCCCGGCCTTGCCGATGGTGACGTAGAAATCGGCCACCCGCACCGGCAGGCCGGCGCGGTTCTCGTAGACATACAGGCGCGCGCGGCTGGCGTCGACCACCAGCGCATGGCGGTAGTCCTGGTTCAGGCTCAGCAGGTAGGCGGGAACCTTGTCGCTGGGCAGCGGATCGGTCGCGGCACGCACGCGCTGGCGGGCCTCGTCGCGCAGCTGCTCCAGCTCGGGGCGGCGGGCGTCGGCGGGATTGCCCAGCGTCTCCAGGGGCCGTGCGCGCGCCAGCAGCAGGTCGCCCTTGACCAGCTGCGCGAGGCGGAAATTGGGATGTTGCTGGGTCAGACGGTCGACCGTCGTGAGTGCTTCCGGCATCCGGCTCTGCGAGATCGCCAGCAGGCTGTCGGCCAATTGGCGATCGGCGTCCAGCCCGGCGGCATGGAGTGCCGGGGCGATCAGCAGGAGCGAGAGCAGGAGGCGTGACATTGCTTAGCGGGAGGTTTCGCCGACGATGCGCCACTGGCCGTTCTGCTGGGACAGCTGCAGCGTCTTGGTGACGGTCGAATTGAGGCGATCCGAACGATAGGCCTGGCGGAAGGTGGCGCGGGCGCTGTCGCCCTGCTGCTCGATCTTGAGGCCGCTGATCTGCACCTCGATCGTCTTCGGCGCGCTGATGCGGGCGCGGCGCTGGGCTTCCCAGTCGGCACGGCTCAGGCCGGGCGCGGTGAAGTCGGCGGCGTAGGCAGCGAGGTAGGCGTCGACGTCCTGGCGCGACCAGGCTTGCGCCCAACTGGTGACGGCGGCTTCGACGCCATTTCCGGCGGCAGCCGGCTGGGCGGCCGGTTTGGCCGGAACAGGGTTCGCGGCGGCCGCCGCAGGGGCCGGTTTTGCCGCTACGGCGATCGGCCGGGTTGCCGGCTTGCGGCCCGGCGTGGCGCCCATCATGTCCTTGATCAGCGCGAGCTTGGTCTGCGCGGTGGCATTCTTGTTGTCGAGCGCGAGCGCCTTGTCGTAGGCGAGCGACGCCATCTTGGCGTAGAGGTCGCCGAGGTTCTCGTGCGCGGTGGCGTAGCTCGGATGGGTGCGGATCGCGCTTTCCAGCGCGTTTTTCGCCGCCTCGTACTTGCTTTGCGAGGCGTACAGCACGGCGAGGTTGTTGTAGGGCTCGGGCAGCTCGGGGTAGTCCTCGGTCAGCGCGGTGAACACCGTGATGGCGTCGTTGGTCTTGCCCTGGTCAGCGAGGATCAGGCCCTTGAGGAAGCGCGCCTGCGCGTCCTTGGGATTCTTGGCGAGGTAGCGGTTGGCGCGCTCGAGCGCGCCGGACAGATCGCCCTTGCGGAACTGCAGGTTGATGTCCTGGATTTCGTTGGCCAGCACCGGCGGGGCGGCGAGGATGACGCAGGCGGCAGCGGCGGCGAGAAAGCGAGACAGGGCCATGTGATATGCTCGGGTCATCTAGGGAAGCTGGCATTCTAACAACATCGACCCGGCTGAGACAGCCGGCGCGGCGCGAGTTTCCCGCATGCCCCCACATCGCCCGTAGTTCGTTCGAACCATGCTGCACATTACCAATTCCCTCACGCGCACCAAGGAAGAATTCGTCCCGCTCACGCCCGGCCGCGTCCGCATGTACGTCTGCGGCATGACCGTGTACGACCTGTGCCACCTGGGGCATGCGCGGGTGTTCGTGGTATTCGACATGGTCACGCGCTGGCTGCGCGCCAGCGGCTACGAAGTCGAGTACGTCAGGAATATTACGGACATCGACGACAAGATCATTAAGCGGGCGCAGGAAAACGGCGAGACGCCGGCCGAACTGACCGAACGTTTCATCGCCGCCATGCACGAGGACGAGCGCGCGCTCGGCGTGCTGCCGCCCGACCACGAGCCGCGCGCCACTCGCTACGTGGCGCAGATGCTGGCGATGATCGCGCAGCTGGAGAAGGGCGGGCTGGCCTACGCCGCGCCCAACGGCGACGTCTACTACAGCGTGCGCGGCTTCCCCGGCTACGGCCGGCTGTCGGGCAAAAGCCTCGACGAGCTGCGCGCCGGCGAGCGCGTCGAGGTCGACCCCAACAAGCGCGACCCGATGGATTTCGTGCTGTGGAAGGCCGCCAAGCCGGGCGAGCCGGCGTGGGAGTCGCCCTGGGGGCCGGGCCGTCCCGGCTGGCACATCGAATGCTCGGCGATGAGCGCGGAACTCCTCGGCCACCACTTCGACATCCACGGCGGCGGGCAGGATCTGCAGTTCCCGCACCACGAGAACGAGATCGCGCAGTCCGAGGGCGCGCATGGCTGCACCTTCGTCAACTACTGGCTGCACAACGGCTTCGTGCGGGTCGACAACGAGAAGATGTCGAAATCGCTGGGCAATTTCTTCACCATCCGCGAGGTGCTGGAGAAATACGACCCCGAGGTGGTGCGCTTCTTCATCCTGCGTGCCCATTACCGCAGCCCGCTGAACTATTCGGATGCCCACCTCGACGACGCCAAGGGGGCGCTGACGCGGCTCTACACCGCGCTGAAGAACGTCCCGGCGAGCGAGGCTGCGCCCGATTGGAGCCGGCCGGCAGCGCAGCGCTTCCGCGCCGCGATGGACGACGATTTCAACACCGCGGAGGCGATCGCCGTGCTGTTCGAACTGGCCGCCGAAGCCAACAAGGGCGACGCCGACGCGGCGCAGACGCTGCGCAGCCTGGGCGGGGTGCTCGGCCTGCTGCAGCGCGAGGCGAGCGGTTTCCTGCAGGGCGGGCAGGCGGCCGGGGGGCTGGCCGAAGCCGAGATCGAGGCGCTGATCGCGGCGCGCCAGGCGGCGCGCAAGGCCAGGGATTTCGCCGAGTCCGATCGCATCCGCGATACCCTTGCGGCGGCCGGCATCGTGCTCGAGGACGGGCCGGGCGGTACCACCTGGCGGCGTGGCTAGCCGCCAGTCGCGCGAGCGTGCCGCGATGACGTCCGCTTCCCTCGTCCCGGTCGGCGCGGTGCATTGGGACCATGCCGCCTGGCGTGGCAGCTTCTACCCCGAGGGGCTGCCGGACGACTGGATGTTGTCTTATTACAACACGCAGTTCCAGGCGGTGTGGCTGCCGGCGAGCACGTGGCAAGCCGCCTCCGCGGCAACCTGGGGGCAATGGCTCGACGACACCCAGGAAAGCTTCTCGTTTGTACTCGAACCGGGGCAGGGCGGCGCCACCCCGCCTGACTCGCCGCGGGTCGTGCTGGCGACACCGGACTGGGTGGACACGCATGTCTGGTGGATCGACGAGGCGCCCGACCTGCGCGCGCTGGCACAGCGCATCACCGAGCAGGCGAGGCGCGGCGAGCCCCTGTTCGTGTTCAGCCGCGGCGGCGATGTCGCGCTGTTGGAACAGGTGAATACCCTCAAGCAGGTCATGGGCTACTGAGCCCGTGCGAACGCCGCCGAGGTGGCCTTGCAGGCGCCAGGGCCGCTAAAATGGCGCCTCAACAACAATACAGGCCTGATTCTTGCAAAACGACGCACTGGTCGAAATCGAAGATGTCGCATTTGGCTATGGCGCCCGGCCGGTTTTGAAGGGCATCAACCTGACTGCCCGCCGCGGGCAGGTGGTGGCCATCATGGGCAGCAGCGGTTGCGGCAAAACCACGCTTCTGCGTTTGATCGGCGGCCAGCTCAAGGCCGGCCAGGGCAGGGTGCGCGTGGCCGGCGAGTCGCTCGGCGAGCTCGACCGCGCCGGACTGTATCGCCTGCGCCGCAAGATGGGCATGCTGTTCCAGTTCGGCGCGCTGTTCACCGACATCTCGGTGTTCGACAACGTGGCGTTCCAGCTGCGCGAGCACACCGACCTGCCGGAAGACGCCATCCGCGACCTGGTGCTGATGAAGCTGCACGCGGTCGGCCTGCGCGGTGCCGCGCACCTGATGCCGTCCGAGCTGTCGGGCGGCATGGCGCGGCGGGTGGCGCTGGCGCGCGCGATCGCGCTCGACCCCATGCTGGTGATGTACGACGAGCCGTTCGCCGGGCTCGATCCGATTTCGCTGGGGGTGACCGGCAACCTGATCCGCCGCCTCACCGATACCCTCGGACTGACCTCGCTGGTGGTTACCCATGACGTGCAGGAGTCGCTGAAGATCGTGGATTACGTGTATTTCGTCTCCGAGGGGGTGATCGTCGCCGAGGGTACGGCGGCCGAGATTCGTGCCTCCGGGCTGCCCTACGTGCACCAGTTCGTGCACGGCGAGGCCGACGGCCCGGTGCCGTTCCACTATCCGGCGCCGGCCTATGCCGCCGACCTTGGGCTGGAAGCCGCGCATGCTTAGGCAATCCATCGAGAACCTCGGCAACCGCACCATCCATGGCGTCTGGCGCATGGGCTTCGCGGCGCGCTTCTTCGTGGCGATCCTGCTGCACTCGGGCACCGCGTTCCGCCGCTTCGGCCTCACCATCCGCGAGATGTACTTCAGCGGCGTGCTGTCGCTGATCATCATCCTGGTGTCGGGCCTGTTCGTCGGCATGGTGCTCGGCCTGCAGGGCTACGAGACGCTGCAGACCTACGGCTCGGAAGAGGCGCTCGGCATCCTGGTGGCGCTGTCGCTGGTGCGCGAGCTGGGCCCGGTGGTCGCGGCGCTGCTGTTCGCCAGCCGCGCCGGTTCGGCGATCACCGCCGAAATCGGCCTGATGAAGGCGACCGAGCAGCTCTCCGCGATGGAAATGATGGCGGTCGACCCGATCGCCCGCGTGGTGGCGCCGCGTTTCTGGGCCGGGGTGATCTCGATGCCGTTCCTTGCCGCGCTGTTCTCGGCGATGGGCATCTTCGGCGGCTACCTGGTCGGGGTGCAGCTGATCGGCGTCGACGAGGGCTCGTTCTGGTCGCAGATGCAGAGCGCGGTCGACTTCGAGCAGGACATCCTCAACGGCGTCATCAAGAGCGTGGTGTTCGGCGTCGCCATCACCACCATCGCGCTGTTCGAGGGCTACGACGCCCCGCCCACCGCCGAAGGCGTGTCGGGCGCCACCACGCGCACCGTGGTGACCTCCAGCCTGGCCGTGCTGGCGCTGGACTTCGTGTTGACCGCATTCATGTTCCGGGGAATCTGACAATGAACCGCACCGTACTCGATCTCTGGGTAGGCCTATTCGTCATCGCGGGCATCGCCGCGCTGCTGTTCCTGGCACTCAAGGTCGGCAGCATGAGCGCCGTAAAATCTGCGGAAAGCTACGAAGTCGTGGCCCGCTTCGACAACATCGGCGGCTTGAAGCCGCGGGCGCCGGTGAAGAGCGCCGGCGTGGTCGTCGGGCGGGTGGCGGACATCCGCTTCGACAACGAAACCTTCGAGGCGGCCGTCACGCTCCGCCTCGACAAGCGCTATGCTTTCCCCAAGGACTCCAGCGCCGCGATCATGACCTCGGGCCTGCTGGGCGAGCAGTACATCGGGCTGGAAGCCGGCGGCGACAGCGTCAAATTGAAGGACAAGGACAGGATCCTCATCACCCAGGATGCGGTGGTGCTGGAAAACCTGATCGGCCAGTTTTTATACGGTAAGGCTCAAGAAGGAGCACCACAATGAAAATCAACGCACTCACCCGTACCCTCCTTGCTGCCGGCCTGGTGCTGGCATCCCTGCCCGGGCAGGCTGAAACCGTCAACCTGCAGCAGGCCGTCGAGATGAGCCTCGCCGCCGACCCGCGCATCAAGGAGCGCGAACAGGTGGTCGAGGCGGCGCGCGGCCTGGTCGAGGAAGTGCGCGGCAACGCCGGCTGGCGCGTCAGCGCCAACGCCTTCATCGGCTTGGCACCGGAAGTCGAGGGCGGCTTCTACCAGGGCGGCGCCTACAGCGGCACCGTACCGCGTACCGACGGCGACAATCTCGACGGCGTGTCCGAGTGGACCCACCTGGATTTCGCGCTGATCAAGCCGCTCTTCACCTTCGGCAAGATCGAGCGCTACGGCGAGGCAGCCCAGGGCAACGTCGACCTCAAGCGCGGCGAGCTCAGGCAGACCCGCGGCGACATCGTCTACGACACCAAGCGCGCCTATTTCGGCTACCTGACTGCACGCGACACCCGCGCTTTCCTGGAAGACATGCAGGGACGCCTGGGCAGCGCCATCGCTTCGGTCGAGCGCAAGCTCAAGAACGAGACCGGCGAGGCGCGGCAGTCCGACCTCTACGCGCTGCAGGCTGCGCGCGGGCTGCTCGGCAAATACGTCAACCAGGCGAAGGCGATCGAGAAGGTCAGCCTCGACGGCCTCAAGGTGCTGACCGGTGCCGGTCTCAAGGCCGATCTCACGGTGGCGGACGAACGCATCGAGCCGGTGCCCTTCCCCCAGGTCGATCTGGCCGAATTCCAGTCGCGCGCGCTGCAGGAACGCCCCGAGATGCAGCAGCTGGAAGCCGGGCTGCGCGCCCGCCGTGCCCTGCTCGCGGCGAAGAAGGCCGACCGCATGCCCGACGTCTACGCTGGCGTGATCGGCCAGTTCAACTACGCCTCGCAGCGTGAGCGCCTCGACAATCCCTATCTCAACGACCCGTTCAACGGCGGCGGCCTGACCCCGGTGGTCGGCGTGAAGTGGGATACCGTGTTTGGCGTGGCGACCGCGCGCGTCAACCAGGCGCAGGCCGAGCTCGAAGCGCTCAACCACAAGAAGGCGTTCGCGGTGGCGGGCATCCCCTTCGAGGTGGGCGAAGCCTACGTCAATGCCCAGGCCAATTTCGAATCGCAGCGCGAACTGGCCGAGGGCGCGGCGGCGGCACGACGCTGGATGGTGGCTTCGCTGGCCGACCTGTCGGCCGGCATCGAAAGCGCCGACAAGGTGGCCGACGCGATCAAGAGCTATGTGCTGGTGCAGACCGAATATCTGCGCACGGTGAACGACTACAACATGAACGTGGCCCAGCTGGCACGGCTGACGGGTGAACTCAGGTAAGCCTGCTGCGTCTACCCGATAGTCGATTCAGAAACCACCCACCGATACAGGACGTATTCCTTATGTTGCGCACTTTCTTCCTGCTGCTGGCCCTGCTGGCAGGATTCCCGAGCGGCCCGGCGCTGGCCGCCGATACGCCGCCCGACGTGCTGGCGCGCACCACCACCCAGGAGGTGCTGGCGATCCTGAAGCAGGACAAGGACATCCAGAACGGCAACCTGTCCAAGGTCTATGCGCTGGTCGAGGCCAAGATCCTGCCCAACTTCGACTTCAACCGCATGACCCAGCTGGCGGTCGGCAAGCACTGGCCGCGAGCCACTGCCAAGCAGAAGCAGGCGCTGGTGACCGAGTTCCGCAACCTGCTGGTGCGCACCTATTCGACCTCGCTGACCGCCTTCACCAACCAGACGGTCGAGTTCAAGCCGCTGGCGCTGAAGCCGGGCGACACCGACGTGACGGTGCGTTCCGAGATCCGCCAGCCGGGCGGCCAGCCGATCCCGATCGACTACAGCATGTACAAGACGGCTTTCGGCTGGAAGGTCTACGACGTCGCGATCGACGGCGTCAGCCTGGTCACCAACTACCGGGCCTCGTTTGCCACCACCATCCGCCAGCAGGGCATCGACGGCCTGATCAAGGCGATGGCGGAGCAGTCCGCGCGCGCGGCGAAGCCGGCGCCGCGCTCCGGCTCGTGATCACCTGCGACGACACACGCTGCCGCATCGGCGGCGCGGTGACCGTCGACACCGTCGGCGGCCTGCTGCGCGAACTGCAGCCGCATCTCGCCAAAGGCATCGCCATCCTCGATTTCAGCGCAGTCGAGGCGGCCGATTCGGCCGCGCTCGCCCTCATCTTCAGCGCCATGCGCCAGCGTGGCGGCACGCTCGCCTGCAGCGGCTTGCCGGCGAGCTTCACCACGCTCGCCGAGCTCTACGGCGTGGCCGACCTGCTGCCGACATGAACACGACGGCGTCCGCCATCCGTGTCGACGGCCTGAAGAAGCGCTTCCGCACCACCCAGGCACTCGACGGCGTCTCGCTCGACATTCGGCCGGGCGAGTTCTTCGGCCTCCTGGGCCCCAACGGCGCCGGCAAGACCACCCTGATCTCGATTCTCGCCGGCCTGACCCGCGCGGATTCCGGCTCCGCCAGCGTCATGGGCCACGACGTGGTGCGCGACTACCGTGCCGCCCGCCGCGCGCTCGGCGTGGTGCCGCAGGAACTGGTCTACGACCCCTTCTTCAACGTGCGCGAGACGCTGCGCATCCAGTCCGGCTATTTCGGCCTCCGTCACAACGACGCCTGGATCGACGAGATCATGCACCACCTCGACCTTGCCCGGCACGCCGACAAGAACACGCAGAGCCTGTCGGGCGGCATGAAGCGCCGCCTGCTGGTGGCGCAGGCGCTGGTGCACAAGCCGCCGGTGATCGTGCTCGACGAGCCGACCGCCGGCGTCGACGTCGACCTCAGGCGCTCGCTGTGGGAATTCATCAGCCGCCTCAACCGCGAGGGGCACACCATCCTCCTGACCACGCACTACCTGGAGGAGGCCGAGACGCTGTGCGGCCGCATCGCGATGCTGAAAAGCGGGCGCGTCGTCGCCTGCGACACCACGCGCAACCTGCTGCAGCGCACCCACGAGCACTGCGCGCAGCTCAGGCTCGATGCCGAAACGGTGCCAGCGGCCTGGCAGGAGCGCCTGCAGCGCGACGCCGACGGCGGCTGGCGCATCAATTTCGGCGACTACGCCGAGCTGGAATCCCTGCTCGCCGACCTGCGCGGCGCCGGCGTGCGCGTCACCGAAATGCATCTGCAGGAGCCCGACCTGGAGGATGTCTTCACCGACATCATGAAAAAACCATGAGCGGACTGTCGGCGCTGTTCTACAAGGAAATGCTGCGCTTCTGGAAGGTGGTGGTGCAGACCGTGGTCGCCCCGGTGGTGACCGCGCTGTTGTACCTGCTGATCTTCTCGCATGTGCTGGAAGCACACGTCGAGGTCTATCCCGGCGTCTCCTATACCGCCTTCCTGGTGCCGGGGCTGGTGATGATGAGCATGCTGCAGAATGCCTTCTCCAACAGCTCGTCCAGCCTGATCCAGTCGAAGATGCAGGGCAACATCGTGTTCGTGCTGCTGCCACCGCTCTCCTACCTGGAGTTCTTCCTTGCCTACCTCGGCGCGGCGGTGATCCGCGGCCTGGTGGTGGGGCTCGGGGTGTGGGCGGTGACGCTGTGGTTCGCGCCGTTGCAGATGCCGCACCTCGGCTGGCTGCTGGCGTACGCGCTGCTGGCCTGCGCCATCCTCGGCGCGGTCGGCATCATCGCCGGCATCTGGGCGGAGAAATACGACCAGCTGGCGGCGTTCCAGAACTTCCTGATCCTGCCGCTGACCTTCCTGTCGGGCGTGTTCTACTCGATCCATTCGCTGCCGCCGTTCTGGCAGGCAGTGTCCCACTTCAACCCGGTGTTCTACCTGATCGACGGCTTCCGCTATGCCTTCGTCGGCCAGTCCGACACCGACCCCTGGCTCGGCCTGCTGGTCGCCGGGGGCTGCTTTGTGGCAATATCCGCCCTCACTCTGGCGCTGCTGAAAAGCGGCTACAAACTCAGACACTAGGCGTTCCTGCCAACAGGGGCGCCGGACCGAAACGAGCGAGGCAAGCAAGCATGGTCACCCCCGACGACATCAAAGGCTGGATCACCGAGAAACTGCCCTGCGACCACATCGAACTGGACGGCGACGGCCAGCATTTTCAGGCAGTCATCGTCAGCCCGGCCTTTTCCGGCAAGAACATGATCCAGCAGCACCGCCTGGTGTACGACGCGCTCGGCACCCGCATGCATGCGCAGATCCATGCACTGTCGATGAAGACCTACACCCCCGAAGACTGGGCTGCACGCTGAATGGATGCCCTGCTGATCCACGGCGGCAACCCGCTGTCCGGTGAAGTGCGCATTTCCGGCGCCAAGAACGCCGCGCTGCCGATCCTCACCGCCAGCCTGCTCGCCGCCGAGCCGCTGAAGCTGGCCAACGTGCCGCATCTCAAGGACATCAGCACCATGCTGGCCCTGCTCGGCCACATGGGCGTGCGGGTGACGCTCGACGACCGCAATCATGTCACCCTCTCCGGCGAATCGATCCCGCACAAGGAAGCGCCGTACGAGATGGTGAAGACCATGCGCGCCGCGATCCTGGTGCTGGGACCGACGCTGGCGCGCTTCGGCGAGGCACGGGTGTCGCTGCCCGGCGGCTGCGCCATCGGCTCGCGCCCGGTCGACCTCCACATCAAGGGCCTGCAGGCGATGGGCGCCGACATCACCATCGAGCACGGCTACATCCATGCCCGCTGCAAGCGCCTCAAGGGCGCGCGCATCGTGATGGACATGGTCACCGTGACCGGCACCGAGAACCTGATGATGGCCGCTGCGCTCGCCGAGGGCACCACGGTGCTGGAAAACGCCGCGCGCGAGCCGGAAGTCGTCGACCTGGCGCGCTGCCTGATCGCGATGGGCGCGAAGATCGAGGGCGCGGGGAGCGACGTCATCACCGTCCACGGCGTCGACAGGCTCCATGGCGCCGAGTATGCGGTGATGGCCGACCGCATCGAGACCGGCACCTTCCTCGTCGCCGCCGCCATGGCCGGTGGCCGTGTGCGTGCCACCCACACCCAGCCCGACACGCTCGACGCGGTGATCGCCAAGCTGCGCGAGGCCGGTGCGAAGGTCGAGGTGGGCCCCGACTGGATCGAGGTCGAGTCCGACGGCAAGCTGAAGGCGGTCGACGTGCGCACCGCGCCGCACCCGGCGTTTCCCACCGACATGCAGGCCCAGTTCATGGCGATGAACACCGTCGCCGAGGGCGCGGCCAGCGTCACCGAGACGATCTTCGAAAACCGCTTCATGCACGTGCAGGAGCTGCGCCGCCTCGGCGCCAACATCGAGGTGTCCGGGCATACGGCTCTGGTGCGCGGGGTACCGCGGCTCGACGGCGCCATCGTGATGGCCACCGACCTGCGCGCCTCCGCCTGCCTGGTGCTGGCGGGCCTGGTGGCAGCGGGAGAGACCACCATCGAGCGCATCTACCACCTCGATCGCGGCTACGAGCGCATCGAGGAAAAGCTCACCCAGCTGGGCGCGCGCATCAAGCGGGTGCACTGAGTTTTGCCTCCCCGGGCCCGTTGGGTGGGGGATCGCCGACTTGGCTACCTTTCAAAAACCGTTCGGGCTGAGCCTGTCGAAGCCCTGTCTTGCCCATTAAAATGTACCCCCGCAGACAAGCCCTTCGATCGTTCGACAGGCTCACGATCAGGGCGAACGGCATGTCCGGGCTGGGCCCTTTGACTTCGCACAGGGCTGGCCGGCCGAAGCGTTCGTTCAGCAATACGCAGGCAGGCCCTTCGACAAGCTCAGGGCGAACGGCATGTCCGGGCTGGGCCCTTTGACTTCGCGCAGGGCAGGCCGGCCGAAGCGCTCGCCCAGCAATGTGCAGGCAGGCCCTTCGACAATCTCAGGGGGCATGTCCGGGCTGAACCATTCGGCGTTTCTCAGAACGGGCCTATCGAAGCCTGTCCTGAGCCTGCCGAAGTGGCCCAAGTCCAGTAAAATGCGCGCTTTGGCAGGCACGCCGTTCGACGGCTCCTGGCCTGCCAAGACTTTCAATACCGTTCGGGCTGAGCTTGTCGAAGCCCCTTTGCGATTCACGCAGCGCTTCGATCGTTCGACAGGCTCACGATCAGCGCGAATGGACGGTTACCGAGCCCTGCGCATTAGGAAATCGCAATAACCATGAGCACCACCGGCATCACGCTCGCCCTCTCCAAGGGCCGCATCTTCGAGGAAACCCTGCCCTTGCTGGCAGCGGCCGGCATCACGCCCGCCGAAAGCCCCGAATCCTCGCGCAAGCTCATCATCGGCACCAACCGCGATGACGTGCGCCTGATCATCGTGCGCGCGAGCGATGTGCCGACTTACGTGCAATACGGCGCCGCCGACCTCGGCATCGCCGGCAAGGACGTGCTCAACGAGCACGGCGGCAACGGACTCTACCAGCCGCTCGACCTGCAGATCGCCAAGTGCCGGATGATGGTCGCGGTGCGCGAAGGCTACGACTACACGGGAACGGTGAAGCAGGGCGCGCGCATCCGCGTCGCCACCAAGTACGTCAACGCAGCGCGCGACCACTTCGCGTCCAAGGGCGTGCACATCGACCTCATCAAGCTCTACGGCTCGATGGAACTGGCGCCGCTGGTCGGTTTGTCCGACGTCATCGTCGACCTCGTCTCGACCGGCGGCACACTCAAGGCCAACGGCCTCGTTGCGGTGGAACACATCAGCGACGTCAGTTCGCGCCTGGTGGTGAACCAGGCAGCCCTCAAACTCAAACGCAGCCTGATCCAGCCGGTGATCGATGCCTTTGCGTCCGCCGTCGCCTCCCGCTGACGCGTGCGGCAGGCAGCCGGGTTCGGCGCACTGAACGCTAGGCCATGTGCGGCATCGCGGGCGTCGTAACGGTCGATGCGGTCGGGCCGGCCCTGCTCGATGGCATGGCCCGGGGCCTCGCCCATCGCGGTCCGGACGGACAGGGGCGGCACGTCGCCGGCAACGTCGGTCTTGTGCACACGCGGCTCGCCATCATCGACCTCGAAGGTGGCGCGCAGCCGCTCTACAACGAGGACCGCAGCCTGGCGCTGGTCGCCAACGGTGAAATCTACAACTACCGCGAACTGCGCACCGAGCTCGAAGCGCTCGGCCACCGCTTCGCTACACATTCCGACTGCGAAACGATCCTGCACGGTTACGAAGCCTGGGGGATCGCCTGTCTCGATCGCCTGCAGGGCATGTTCGCCTTCGCGTTGCACGACGCACGTCGCGACGAGGTGATCCTGGCGCGCGACCGCCTCGGCATCAAGCCGCTGTATTACTGCCACGACGGGCGCGGGCTGGCGTTCGCCTCGGAGATCAAGGCGCTGCGGCCCTGGCTCGGCAAGCCGGCAGTCGATCCGGCGGGTCTCGCGCAGTTTCTGCAGAGCAACTTCACGACGGGTCCGCGCACGCTGATCGAGGGCGTGGCCAAGCTGCCGCCCGGCCATCTCGCGCGCGTCGACACCCGTAGCTGCCAAATCGCGTTGCATGCCTACTGGTCGCCGCTGCTGACCGCACCGATCGATCCGACGCTCGACGACGCGCTCGACCGTTTCGATGCGCTGATGCGCGACGTGATGGACATCCACATGCGCGCCGACGTCCCGCTCGGGCTGTTTCTTTCGGGCGGCGTCGACTCCTCGCTGCTCGCCGCGCTGCTGACGCAGCGGGTAAACGAGCCGCTGCGCACCTTTTCGGTCGGCTTTCCCGGCACCGCGGTGCACAACGAACTCGCCGCCGCGCGCCGCATCGCCGAGCAGTTCCATACCCGCCACAGCGTGTTCGAAGTCAGCGCCGACGCCATGCTCAACTGTCTGCCACGCAGCGTCTGGGCCGCCGACGACCTCACCGCCGACTATGCGAATCTGCCGGTGTCGATGCTGGCCGAGCACGCCGGCCGGGAATTGAAGGTGGTGTTCTCGGGTGAGGGCGGCGACGAGGTCTTCGCCGGCTACGGGCGCTACCGCACGCCGTGGCTGCGCCGCACCGTGGCGGCAATGCGCGCGCCCGGCAGCGGCGGCTTCCGCACCCGTGGCATTTTCGATCGCGCGCCCCCGGGCCTGTTCAAGCCGCGGCTCGCCGAGGCCATGACGCACTGGCGGCAGCCCTTCCGCGACGCCTGGCGACGCACGCCGCAAGCCTGGTCGCGCCTGCAGCGCATGCAGTACGTCGACATCGAAACCTGGCTGCCGGACGACCTGCTCGTCAAGGCGGACCGCATGCTGATGGCCTGGGGGATCGAGGGCCGCGTGCCTTTCCTCGACCATCGCGTCGTCGAATTTGGACTCGGGCTGCCGGACACGTACAAGATCGAAGGCCGCACCGGCAAGCGCTTCCTGCGCCTGTGGGGCGAGCGCTATCTGCCGCGCGACCACCTGTGGTCGCGCAAGAAGGGCTTCACCGTGCCGGTGGACGACTGGCTGCGCGGCGAACGATTGAATGCGCACATGAAGGTGCTGCCCGAGTCGGCAGGCATCCGCGCCTGGTTCCAGCCCGACGCGGTGCGCGCGCTGCTGGCGGCGCAGCAGCGCGGCGCGAAACACAGCAGCGCGCTGTGGGCGCTGCTCAATTTCGCAGTTTGGCATCGCATCCACATCGAGTCGGATGCGGAAAAGCCGGCTGACCAGGCAGATCCGCTGGCATTCATCGCGTAATCCGAAGGTGTTCGCTTTGCGGAGACTTAACCACCGCTCGTCCTGAGCGCGATGGTTTGGGCCACGTGGTTTTGAGGCGCTGTGGTTCGACAAGCCTGTCCTGAGCGTATTCGAAAGGCTCACCACGAACGCAGCAACGCTCAGCCCGAACGGTGGTTGGATTTTGCACTATGCCCAGCACATGCCCCTGGTTCCGTTCGCCCTGAGCCAGTCGAAGGGCTGCACTGCGCCGACCTCGGCACGAGCGGATAGAGCTAATGTCCTGAGATTGCCGAGCCATGGACGAATCGACAAGCTCAGGGCAGGCCCTTCGACAAGCTCAGGACAGGCTTCGACAGGCTCAGCCCGAACGGTGGCTGGATTTGTACTATGCCAAGCATACGCCTCTGGGTTCCGTTCGCCCTGAGCTCGTCGAAGGGCTGCACTGCGCCGACCTCGGCACAAGCGGATAGCGTTTCAGTTTGTCGAAGGACATGCCAAACCCACCCGGAATTTGTCTCAGGCATCGAGCCCAAAATCCCGCAGGATGGTCCGCGCGCGATGCGCGCAGGTGTGCTCGGCGCGCACCCGCTGCAGCGCCGCGTCGCCGATCCGGCGGGCGAGCGCAGGGTCGTGGCGGATGCGCTCGCAAATTTCCTGCAATTCCCGCGCATCGCGAAAGGCCAGCACCTCCTTGCCGGGCTCGAAGCAGCGCGCGAGATCCGCCAGCTCGTCGTGGATCACCGCCGTGCCGCAGGCGGCAGGTTCGAAGCTACGCTGGTTCAACCCTTCCAGGACGTTGAGTTCGTTGCGGATGTTGAGCACGGCGAGGCTTTCCTGATAAAGGCGGGGAACGCGCCTGCGCGCGAGCCAGCGGTCATGCACTGTGTGCGGTGACGGGCCCAGGGCGTTCCAGCGCCGGCCGTACACCGCGATCGGGGATTCCACCTGACGCAGCAGTTCCAGGCGGTGGCGGGTTGGTACTGCGACGAACACGATGCGGTCGCGCCGCGGCGCGGCGCCCGGAACGAAGTGGCGGGCGTTGGCGGCGTGCGGCAGATAACTGCCGTTGTCGGGGAAGCCGAAAGACCGGGCTTCGGCCAGGAAGCCGCTGTCGGTGTAGTAGACGCGGTCGAGAAGGCGGGCCTGTTCCGACGCCAGCGGCCCGAAGCGGTCGCCGACCCAGGCGGCCGACGGGATGCCATATGCCTGGACGAGACCGAGCAACGCCGCCGGCGCCCAGTAACCCTGCACGAACACGACCAGATCAGGCTTGCCGGTCTTCAGCGCCCGGTCGAGGCGATCCGCGAGGTGGCGATCCAGCGCGGCCGCTCCGCGCAGTTTGGCGAGGCGCGCGCGCATCGACGCCAGCGGCGTATTGCCGTTGAGGGCAAACACCTGCGGCAGGGCGCCGGCATCCTCGAAACCGTCGCGGGCATCCTCGAACCACTGCACGATGCTGCCCGATTTGCCGATGAGTAATATTCGAGGCTTCAAAGGTTTTTTACCCGATGGGATGTGCGGGCCCTGGTTGGTGGGGAAACGCGAGCAGTTCGCCTGACTGTGGGGTACTAAGGTAGCGCTGAACAAGTTGATTCCGCGCATGCCCTTCGACTTCGCTCAGGAGGGCGTTCGACACGCCTGTCCTGAGCCCCGTCGAAGGGCTCACCGCGAACGGTGCAATGGCCTCTGCAAATCCATACGTACCGACAAACTCACCCAAGCAATCCCCACAGGCCGTTCGTCCTGAGCCTGTCGAAGGACAGGCTGACGAAGGACAGTACAAATTTTGTAAGAGAGGAATTCTAGGGGAATTTGCCCCTCCGTAACCTGACGGCGGGGCGAGTGCGGTACTATTCCGCCCAGTCGGATGCATGAGCATCCGAGTTCGACGCTGATCATGAAATCCTTGTTTCTTCCGAAGGCGTGGGCGCCCGTCGTCCTGGTGTGGTCCTTCCTGCTGCTGCTGCCGTTCAGTCGCTCGTCCGAGCTGCCCATGTTCATCATGGCCATCCTCGGCGGCATCCTGATCTGGAAACACGGCAAGGCCGCAACCTGGCAGGGCGGCGCCAGGACCTTCAGCCTGCTGTTCCTGTGCATCTGGGTGCCGATCGCGCTGTCGGTGCCGGATTCGCTGTGGTTCAAGAAATCGCTCAGCACCGCGCTCACGTATCCGCGCATCTACCTGGCCGGCATCTACATCATCTGGATGCTGCGCGAGGACCTCGCGCGCCAGCGCCTGTTGAAGTTGTCGGCCTGGCTGCTGCTGTTCTGGGTGTTCGACGCGCTGATGCAGGCCGTGGTGGGCTATGACCTGCTCGGCTATGCCTATCCCGAGCGCCTCAACGGCCTGTTCGGCCCCGACAACTGGAAGCTCGGTCTCAGCCTCGCCATGCTGTCGCCCGTGGTGTGGGAATACGTCTCGCGCCAGGGCGCGAAGTGGCAGCTGGCGCTGGCGTGGCTGGGGACGGCGGCGGTGGTGCTGCTGGCGAGCAACCGCGAGAGCTGGATCGTGTTCGCGCTCGCCACCGTGATGTGGGTGTGGGTGTATGCGCGGCGACTGGGGTTCCATCCGCTGAAGCTGCTGGCTCCCATCGTGCTGATTGCGGCAGTGGCGGGCGCTGGGGCGTACCAGGTCAATCCCAAGTTCGCGCAGCGTGTCGACCAGTCGATCGGCGCCCTCGATCTCACCTACGAAAGCCTGAACATGGCCAGCTCATTCCGCGTGCATCTGTGGAACAATGCGCTGACCGTGCTGGAAAACCACCCCGTCAACGGGGCCGGCGTGCGGAGCTATCGCTATGCATACGCCCAATATGCCGAGCCGGACGATCCCTACCTGAGTCCGGACGGGACGGGCATGATCTATGCGCATCAGCTGGTGCTGGAAGTCGGGTCGGAAACCGGCGCGATCGGACTGGCGGGCTTGCTGGTGTTTTTCGTGGTTCTGATCCGGTCCGGCCGAGGGCTGTCCGCCAACCCAATGGCCTGGGCGGCCTGGCTGGGCGCGTTTTGCTGGCTGTTTCCGGTCAATACGCATACCGCGCTCTATTCGGCGTACTGGTCGCTGCTGATCGGATGGGTGCTGGCGGTATCAACGGCTCGGCAGATGCGTTGAATTTCTGAAAGGGCAGTCTGGATTAGACTGCGAGTGTAAAAATCGTTTGTAAGGGCAATATTCAATGAAGGCTGTGATTTTGGCCGGCGGTCTCGGTACTCGTATATCGGAAGAAACGCATCTCAAGCCCAAGCCGATGATCGAAATCGGCGGCAAGCCCATCCTGTGGCACATCATGAAAATGTACTCCGCCCATGGCGTGCATGATTTCGTGATCTGCTGCGGCTACAAGGGTTATGTCATCAAGGAATACTTTGCCAACTACTTCCTGCACATGTCGGATGTCACGTTCGACATGGAGCACAACACCATGGAAGTACACCAGCGCAAGGCCGAGCCGTGGCGCGTGACGCTGGTGGATACCGGCGAGGAGACGCTGACTGGCGGGCGGTTGAGACGGGTCGCCGATTATCTCGAACACGAAGAAGCGTTTTGCTTCACCTATGGCGACGGCGTCTCCGACGTCGACATCTCGCGTGAAATCGCATTCCACAAGCAGCACGGCAAGCTGGCGACCGTCACCGCGGTCCAGCCGCCCGGCCGTTACGGCGCCCTGCAGATGGAGGGCACCAAGGTGGCGGGATTCACCGAAAAGCCGCGTGGCGACGGCGGCCTGATCAACGGCGGGTTTTTCGTGTTGTCGCCCAGGTGCATCGACCTGATCGCAGGCGACCAGTCCAGCTGGGAGGGCGAACCCCTGAGCCGATTGGCCGCCGAAGGCCAGTTGATGGCGTTCGAGCACGACGGATTCTGGCAGCCCATGGATACCCTGCGCGAGAAGAACCTGCTCGAAGATCTGTGGTCGTCGGGCCGGGCGCCCTGGAAAGTGTGGGAATGAACCGGCAGTTCTGGCGCGGCAAGCGGGTTTTCCTGACGGGACACACCGGCTTCAAGGGCGGCTGGCTGGCCTTGTGGCTGGCCGACATGGGGGCCGAAGTCCATGGCTATGCGCTGCAGCCGCCCACCGAGCCCAATCTGTTTACCGTCGCGAACCTTGAGGGACGCCTGGCCCGCAGCACGATCGCCGACATTCGCGATGCGGCCGCGTTCGAGCAGGCCATGCAGGCGGCGCGGCCCGACGTCGTTTTCCATCTCGCCGCCCAGCCGCTGGTGCGCCATTCCTACGGGGCGCCGGTGGAGACCTACGCGGTCAACGTCATGGGGACCGTCAACCTCCTGGAAGCGGTGCGCAAGACCCCGGGCGTGAAGGCCGTGATCAACGTCACCACCGACAAATGCTACGAGAACCGGGAATGGGTCTGGCCCTACCGTGAAAACGAAGCCCTGGGTGGCTACGACCCGTATTCCAGCAGCAAGGCCTGTTCCGAACTGGTGACCGCGGCCTACCGGCGTTCCTTCCTTGAATCCGCAGGGGTTCACATTGCCAGCGCCCGTGCCGGCAACGTGATCGGCGGCGGCGACTGGGCGGCCGACCGGCTCATTCCGGATTTTCTGCGCGCTCTGGACTCCGGTCGGGAACTGGTCATTCGTTCACCGCAGGCCACGCGCCCATGGCAGCACGTGCTCGAGCCGCTGTCGGGCTATCTCGTTCTCGCCGAGAAGCTTCTCGGCGAGGGGCGCGATTTTGCGGAAGCGTGGAATTTCGGCCCCGAAGAGCGCGATGCCAGGCCGGTGCAATGGATCGTCGAATATCTGTGCAGCCAGACCCCTCGAGCAACCTGGCGGTGCGATGCGGCGCAGCAGCCCCACGAAGCCGGTACGCTCAAGCTGGACAGTTCCAAGGCCAAGGCGCGGCTCGGATGGCACCCGCGCTGGAACCTGCGCACCGCATTGGGCATGACGCTGTCCTGGCACCAGGCCTGGAAACAGGGTTCGGACATGGCTGCCGCCAGCCTGCAGCAGATCCGCGAATACGAGGCAGTGGCTGGGCAGGCATGAACGCCCGTTTCGACATCCTGGATACCCCGCTTCCCGGCTTGCGGGTCCTGCAGCGCAAGCCGATCGGCGACAGCCGGGGATACCTGGAGCGCCTGTATTGCAGTGCGGAACTGCAGACGCTGGCTTCCGGCAAGGCCATCGCCCAGATCAACCACACCTTGACCGCAAGCCGCGGCACCGTGAGGGGCATGCATTTCCAGCGTCCGCCCCATACCGAGGTCAAGTTCGTGAGCTGCCTGCGCGGCGAGGTCTTTGATGTTGCCGTGGACCTGCGCCATAATTCCCCGACTTTTTTGCGCTGGCACGCCGAATTGCTCAGCGCAGACAACCACAAGACCCTCGTCATCCCGGAGGGTTTTGCCCACGGATTTCAAACTCTCACCGATAACTGCGAAATGTTGTATTTCCATACGCACACATATCAGCCAGACGCGGAGGGCGGGCTGAACGCTCAGGACCCTCGTCTTGCCATTCCATGGCCTTTGCCGGTCGGCGGCGTATCGCCACGCGATGCTGGCCATCCTTTCTTGGATGAAAACTTTTCCGGGATGACCCTATGAAGTGCCGTCACTGCGGGGCAGAGCTCAAGTTGCCCATGGTGGATCTGGGCAGTGCCCCTCCCTCCAATGCCTATTTAACCGAACAGACGCTGCATGCACCGGAAAAGTGGTTTCCGCTTCGCGTGCTCGTGTGTGAACGCTGTTGGTTGGCGCAGACCGAAGACTTTGCCCAGGCAGATGAGTTGTTCGATTCCGAGTACGCGTATTTCAGTGGTTTCTCCAATAGCTGGCTTGCACATTCCGAGCGCTATGTGGCGGACATGGCCGCGCGCTTCCATCTGACCGCTGGCAGTCATGTTGTGGAGGTCGCTGCCAACGACGGATATTTGCTGCAGTACGTCAAGGCACGCAACATCCCGTGCACCGGTGTCGAACCCACTGCCAGCACAGCAGCGGCCGCGCGGGCCAAGGGCATTCCGATCGTGGAGGATTTCTTTGGAATTCGCCTGGCGAAGGAACTGGTTTCCCAAGGAAAACAGGCCGACCTGGCTGCTGCCAACAACGTGCTTGCGCATGTTCCGGATATCAATGATTTTGTGGGGGGATTTTCTGTACTGCTTAAGCCACAGGGTGTTGCCACATTCGAGTTTCCCCATCTTCTCAAGCTGATTGCTGAAAACCAGTTCGACACCATTTACCACGAGCACTTTTCCTATCTTTCGCTCTCGGCAGTGGATCGAATTTGTGCAGCTAATGGGCTCAGCGTGTTTGACGTTGAAGAGCACCCCACCCATGGTGGCAGCCTGCGTGTGTTTGCACAGCGTAGCGATACTGGACAACAAGCCCGCAGCGCACGGGTCGGCGCGTTGCTAGAGCACGAATCACAGACAGGTGTACTCAGTGCGGAGTATTACAGCGACTTTCAGAGGAAGACCGAGCAGGTCAAGAATAATCTCCTGGAATTCCTGCTGGAGGTGAAGCGACATGGGAAGACGGTGGCTGCCTATGGTGCCGCGGCAAAGGGAAATACCCTGATGAACTTCGCGGGGGTACGTCCAGACCTGATCTCGTTCGTGGTCGACCGCAACCCTGCCAAGCAAGGCAAATACATGCCGGGCAGTCGGATCCCCATTGTGGCTGAGGCTGTTCTTCGCGAAAAGCGCCCGGACTATGTCGTGATCCTGCCATGGAACCTGCGCAACGAAGTGATGCAACAGCTTGACTATGTCCAAGGGTGGGGTGGCAGACTCGTCACAGCTGTGCCCGCCTTGCAAGTGATGTAATGCCTGCGCAATGAAAATAGCCGTTACGGGGGCGACCGGTTTCATTGGAAGCCATGTTCTGCAAGAACTAAGCAGGCATCCGGTCGAGATCGTTGCGATTGCTCGCGATCCGAAACGTCTGCCTGATTCGGGCAAGGTTCAGCATGTTGTCAGTCTTGATATTGCAGATCCTGGCAATGACTGCTTTGAAAGGTTGGGCAGCCCGGACGTACTGATTCACCTCGCATGGGACGGATTGCCGAATTACAAATCTTTGCATCACTTCGAGACTGAGCTGCCTCGTCAATTCCGCTTCCTCAAGACATTGATCGAGGGAGGGCTCTCTTCATTGCTGGTGGCCGGCACTTGTTTCGAATATGGCATGCAGTCTGGCCCGCTATCACCAGACATGCTGCCAAGGCCTGGCAACCCCTATGGCTATGCCAAAGACGCATTACGTCAGCAGTTGGAATTTCTGAAAAACGTCAAATCGTTCGACCTTACCTGGGCCCGCCTCTTTTATCTTTATGGCGAAGGGCAATCCGGTGCCTCGCTATATCCGAAATTGAGAGAAGCGGCTTTGCGCGGAGACAAGGTCTTCAACATGTCTGGCGGCGAACAACTCAGGGATTATCTTCCTGTCGAAGAGGTGGCCAGACGAATCGTGAATCTGTCGATGGCAGGGCAAGGAAAGGGAACGGTCAATATCTGCTCCGGAAAGCCGGTCTCTGTGCGCGGACTGGTTGAACAATGGTTGCAGGAAAATAATTGGAAAATCGAACTCAACTTAGGCTACTACCCATACCCTGACTATGAGCCCATGGCATTTTGGGGGGCGGATTAAAACGCTAGGGCTGTCACCTAAAGGTGGGAAAGCCCTGTTGAATATCAAAGAGAATGGGGTTGCGGCAATGGATGGCAACATCAGCGGCGAAGACTGCGACGCCATTGTCAGCGACTTCAACAAGATCTCCGTGAAAGGCTCTACAATTTTCAACTGATCTCGGAAACCGCAAAGCGCATTTGCTTCAACAAAGGCGCAGCGGAAATGCCGCAGGCAGCATTCGCCTCGAAATTTCGAAGGGCTCGATGCAGTCTTTCCAGCATGACATGCCTGTATTTTTACTAAAACCCGCTGAATCACTATTTCGGGGTGCGGAATGCGCCTGAGGACATGGGAGTCGTCGCGATGACCGTTGCGCTGCATGCTGTCGATGTGCCAGGTGGCATCTATAAGGTTTGCTCATGCAGGCCTATTTTCGTGCGCCAGCTGGTCGAGGTTTCGATAGTCGACTCGGACTACAGCGTTCGCCTCAATCTCGGCAAGATCTCGTCATCCCCTACGAAGCCCTCGCATTCTGCGGTAATGGCGCTAAGACAGAGGCCGCACCAAAGGGATATTAAATGATTAATTTAAAGCTCATCGCTCTGCTGGCGCAGAACGACCTGAGAGCCCGGTATCGGGGTTCAGTGCTCGGCAAGTTTTGGCTGATAGTAACGCCGCTGGTTATGCTACTGCTCTATTCGCTGGTGTTCTCGACTATTTTTAAGGCGCGATGGGAGTCTCTGGGCGCCAGCGTGTATTCAAGTTATGCCATTGTATTGTTCCCGGGGCTGATGATGTATCAGCTAATGATGGATGTGCTGCAGAAGGGCGGTACGGCCTATGATACCTACGCGCCCATAACCACCAAGCTCAATATCTCAGCGCTTGACCTGATTCTGGCAGGTGTGCTGGCCAGCCTGATTCCGTTCTGGATCACCACTGCAATTTGGTATCTGATTGTTTCCGTATTTTTCAATCCTAGCATGCAGGGTTTTGCACTCGTCCTGATCACAACCCTTGCTTTCAGCGGTTTCTGTGTTGGACTGGCTCTGCTGTCGACTGTCCTCGGTGCGCTGCTGAAGGATTGGGTGCAGCTGCTGAGCATGGTTGGCATGGGGCTGCTATTTATTTCTCCTGTCCTCTACCCTGTCGACCATCTGCCCAAACTCCTCCAGCAGGCCATATACCTCAATCCACTTTCACATTTTGTCGATATTATCCGCCGGAGTGCGTTTCAGCCGGATCTGGCGCTCTCGCCGCAGTCATTGATGCCAGTGCTGGTGATGACAATACTCGCGTTGGTGGCGGGCATTGGGCTTGAGCGCGTGCTTGCGAGGTTTACACATGAATGAATCCATCGCTTCCGATCGGCCTGTCGCCATTGAGGCGTGTGGCTTGGGCAAATCCTATCGCAGGCATTACAGCAGTGCGGCGCGGCTCCTGGATTTTGCGAACTACCTGCTAAGGGGGCGCCGATCACCTCGTTTCTTCGAGGAGATTCATGTGCTACGTGACATCGATCTAACGGTTAGCAAGGGCAGATCGCTGGGCATCATCGGCCAAAATGGCTGTGGCAAATCCACGCTGCTGAAGATGGTTGCTTCGATCATCAGCCCGACGAGCGGGACGCTGCAGGTCAACGGACGCGTTGCCTCTATCATTGAACTGGGAGCTGGCTTCAACGCCGAGGATACGGGGCTGCAGAACATCACCAGCTACCTGACCATGTATGGCATCCCATCGGCTGCCTTTCCGGAGAAGATCGGGCAGATCATCGAATTCTCCGGTCTGGGCGTGAAGGTGGCAGCACCAGTCAAATCCTATTCCAGTGGCATGGTGGTGCGTCTGGCCTTTGCCATCATCGCGCATCTGGATGCCGAAATTCTGTTGGTGGATGAGGCGCTGGCAGTGGGTGATGCCGTCTTTTCGCAGAAATGCATCCATTTCATCAAGGCGTTCAAACAGCGCGGCACGATCCTGTTCGTCAGCCACGATCTCAATGCGCTTCAGAGTTTCTGCGATGAGGTGATCTGGCTCCAAGACGGGGTCATTCGCGCCCGCGGGCCGGCGCGCCCCGTGTGCGAGGCCTATCTGGAATTTACTGTCTCTGCGGACTACCCGGAGTTGGTCGGCAAATTGTCCGCCAGCGGGTCGCAGGAAGCCGATGGCCCCGTCAGTTTGACCCCAGTGGCAGAACTGAAGCCTGAGGACCCGTCGAGCAAGATTGAGATCACGTCTGAGCCCGATCTGACAAAAGGTTTTGGTGGCGGGCGAGCTGAGATTCTGGACGTATTTCTGTGTACGGCCGATGGCCAGCCACGCACGATACTTAATGGCGGTGAGATCGTCGAACTGCATGTCCGCGCGCTTGCCAAGGCAGAGATCACATCACCGATCATTGGTTTTCTGGTGAAAGATCCCCGCGGTGTTGAGATTTTTGGCGAAAATACACTGCACGATCTGCAGTGCGGTCCGCTGCATTTCGAGGCGGGTACAGAATATCAGACTATATTCCGCTTCACTTTCCCTCTGCTGCCAAGCGGTGACTATACACTGACCGTAACGGTGGCCGACGGAGATTTCTATCAGCATCAGCAGCTTGTCTGGCGTTCCGACATCCTTGTTGTACGAGTGGTCGCAGAGCGGTTCCGCTATGGGCTGATTGGCGTGAAGGGAACAACTGTGTCCGTATATAAGCGGACAACCAAGATCGAATACGGAGAGGTTGTTGGGTAATAAGAATGCGCGGCTATGACAAATGGGAAGCTTACCTGCCACTGTATGAGCAGGTTATGGAGCAGGTCAGACCTGGCTCAGCCTATCTAGAGATTGGCGTGCAGAACATGGGCTGGCCTGCCGCGCTGGACCCGGAAGGCCGCTTTACCCGATGCGTGGCGTGCGACATTAACCCCGCAATTGCCGAGCATGTGGAAGGCACCCGTTTCACTGACTTTGTGGTTGGCGATGCCACATCGGAAGAGACCTTCCGCAGGATCAGTGACCTGAAATTGAGCTTTGACTTGATCGTCGATGACGCCTCCCACACCCAGCATGATATTTTGGCGACTTTCATGCTGTACTGGCCGCTACTGCGTGATGGCGGACAGTTCATGGTTGAGGATTGCCACACGGATTTCAGCACGGCCTTTGTTGAGAATAATTACTTCGGTATTTCAATCTATGATTTTTTTTCCGCGCTGACCGCACTGCCCACTCTTAGCTGCTACGACCAGAGCCTGCGGCAGAAGAACGCAGCCTATCGCACAATGCGTCGCTTCTATCCGAAGGAATATTGCGACGCCATCGCCGATAGCATCAAGAATCTGACCTTCGCCAATTCCTGCATCCTGATAAGCAAGGGCGACCCGTTGATTGGTAAGCGCATTCTAAATGGTGATGAATGGCCCATAGCGTCGCCGGCCGATAACGCAGCCTTCACTCTGGCGGTACTCGACGGTACTGCTGACAAGCAGTTGCCGGAACTGGCTGTGGTCTATCTCAACCGCGCGGTCACTGAAGCCGAGATGGCCGGCCGTGAGCGTTTCATAAAAGCGTATCAGCACTTTCTTCCCGTAGTGCCGCATGAGCTGTACGTCGTGAATAAGGGCTTTGCGGCCGAGCAATTGTATGAGCAGTACATGCTGTTCAAGGATCTGGCGCCGCGCTTCATCAATGTTGATGATGAAGGCTTCGATCTGGAGGCCTATCGCAAGGCCGCTCTCCAGATTGAAGAGCCCATCATTTTCTTTATGAACACGCATTCTGAACCGCTGCAGCACGGGTGGCTCGACAAAGTTTACGCCGCTTTCACTTCCAGCAGCCAGATCGGGCTCGTCGGCTGCTCCGGTAATGTGGAGACCCATCATCCCTTCGCTCCCGGCTTTCCGGGCTATCCAAATTACCATGTCCGCACCAACGGTTTCATGATTGCCAGGCAGGACTATCTGGATATGGTTGAAGGCCGGCCGTTGGAGAATAAGTTACAGGCCTATCAGTTCGAAGCGGGTCGCCTGTCAATGACCTGGATGATCCAGGCTTCTGGCCGCAAAGCACTGGTGGTCGGGAGGCAGGGGGCTGTGCAGCCGCAGACTCTGTGGCGGGCCGGCATCTTCCGCTCCGGCAACCAGAGCAACCTTCTGCTGGCGGACAATCAGACCCGTGCCTATCAGGAAAAGTCTTTTCTGTACAAACTTACAAGCTGGATGGTGCACTATTCCCATCTGTCCCAAATATCCCCGATACAGCGGCTTCGCTGGCAAGTGAGCAACCGGCCGTTCTCACGATTTGCCCGGCAATTGTGGATGCTGCTCCGTGGTAACCGTGACCAGCCCCGCCAGCAGGATGTCATTGTGAAGCAGGAGCCACTGGCCGGCAGCAGCCAGCACAGTCAGGCCAGCAGCCGTCTGGCTGTGCTAGTCCCGACGCATCTGGAGCAGTTAGATGAGGAGTTGGCAGCAACGCTCCTGCATAATGCCAGCCAGCTCAAGGGCTACAGGCTGGAAGTCATCCTGCCGGACACCTGCAGCCCGTCATGGTATGAGTCTTTTTTTGCAGAACATGGCATCAATGGCGCGGTCCGGCGGGTTTGGGCGGGGTATTTCGGCAGTCCGGCAGCCGTGAACAAGATGGGCACTGATCCCGCCTTCTACCGGATGTATCAGGAATTCGACTACGTCCTGATCTGCCATCTAGATGCCTGGATCTTCCGTGACCGGCTTGTTCACTGGATGGACAAAGGCTATGACTTCATCGGTGCACCACTGTTCTTGCCTGAGAATGACAAGGTGCATTTCCTCCAGCGCATGGCGCCATTTGGTGGTAATGGCGGGCTGAGCCTCCGGCGGGTGGCTAGCTGCATCCGTGTACTGGAGACCTTCCAGCCAAGCCTCAGCCTACGGCGCATTGCCCAGGCGGTTTGGTTCTTGGCGCGCAACCGCCAGTGGGGGTTTATCACCATCCTGTTCCGGCTGCTGCGCGAGCTGTCGCAGGACTGGCGCGGCGCCTGCGAAAAGTACAACATTTATGAAGATGTGTTCTTCACCATCATTGCACCGCTATGCGGCAACCGCATTTCTATACCAACCAGCCGCACGGCCATGAAGTTCGCTTGCGAGGTGAACTATCCGCTGTTCCAGAAAGAGCTGTTCAGCCTGGAACCGCCATTAGGCATACATGGCTACGATAAGTATATCGATTCGGAATATCTGGGCTATGTGCGCGGCTTCTTTGCACGCAAGCAGCAGCATTATGACGGTCAGACGCGCGTAGCGCCACCGATCGTCTCCGTGATCATGATCGTCAAGAACCTGATTTCCTCGGGGCGGATGGAGACATTCGATCAGGCCCTCATGTCAGTGGTTAACCAGACCTACAGTCGGATGGAAGTGGTGCTTCTCGATGGCGCTTCCACCGACGGAACCTTTGAGGCGCTGCAGGAACGCTATGGCTATCTGACCAGGATCGCCTTCCACTGCAAGGCCGACCGCAATGTCTGGGAAGGCATGTCCAATGGTGTTGAGCTGGCGAAGGGCGATCTGATTGCCTTCATGAATTCCGATGACTATTACTGCACCCCGGAAGCTCTGGAATTGATGGTGCATCGGATGGTGGGGGCCGACGCTGACATGGCCTATGGTCAGACCCTTCTGCTGACTGATCAGGGGCCGATGCCGTTCCCAACGCATTTGCCCTCCGTGCTTAACTGCTACGGGGTGGTGCATCAGGCCACGCTGGTCAAGAAGAGCGTGATCATGACGGTCGAGCCCTTTACGGCTGGCCATGTGACGGCTGAGAACTACTTGTTTGTTGCCATCCTCATGGCTGGCTTCAAAGTGGTCGAAGTGTTTGAAACTCTGGTGCATTATCGCACTGGGGGGCTCAGTACAGATCTTTATGGGGGCTCGAATCTTGAGCGCACCGTGGCCGACTATATCCGCTATATGAAGAAGCTGACCACAGTTGGCCACTATCTCAGTGATGATGAGATCAAGCTGCTTCATGGGTTTACGGGTCTATATGAGATTGGGCCGATCCGGTTCGCCCGTATGATCCTTAGGATCCGTGACCAGCGCCTACGACGGTTGCTGCTTTCAGGTGCTTGGAAAAAAGTGCGCGAGTACGGAATCCAGCGGCTGATCAAGGGCAAGCTTTTGCATTTTTTGACAAAAAAATACGATGCGAAAGAGGGGGGGCAGCGCTCCCGTCGGGGGCGTTTTGCTTGGGGCCGGACCGCCGATAATGGGCATGGCAACGAGCCGGACGGCGCGTGAAGGCATTACCCCTCGTTCGGCACAACATCATTGCCAACTACTCCGGCAGGGCATGGACGAGCCTCCTGAGCCTGGCTTTCGTCCCGCTGTATATCAAGCTCATGGGGGTGGAGGTTTATGGCCTCCTGGGGATCTTCATGTCCCTGGGGGCACTGCTTTCCCTGTTGGACATGGGACTGAGCGCGACCCTGAGCCGCGAACTGTCCAGGTTGTCCACCGTCGACGACTCGGCTCAAGAGGCCCGGAATCTGGTTCGCACGTTTGAGGTGGTCTACTGGGGAACCGGTGTCGTTATTGGCATTGCCGTTGTGCTCCTGGCGCCTCTCATCGCGCGATACTGGATTAACTCAGGCGAGGTTGGTCGCGAGACGGTTGAATACGCACTAATGATCATGGGCATGTCGATCGCCTTTCAGTGGCCGGGCGGG
The DNA here is from genome assembly GCA_041639215.1 of Pseudomonadota bacterium. Lineage (GTDB taxonomy): Bacteria > Pseudomonadota > Gammaproteobacteria > Burkholderiales > Thiobacillaceae > Thiobacillus. Next base: position 283,407 of record JBEQCP010000002.1, read on the forward strand.
CTCTATTCCGGTGGCTTGATGGGGCTCCAGCGACAGGTTGTCCTCAACGTGATCCGTTCGTCGATGGTGACGCTGCAACACGTCGGTGCACTTCTCGTTCTCTTGCTGATATCGCCTACGATACTGGCATTCTTTTTCTGGCAATCGTTAGTTGGGCTTCTAACAACCATTGCGTTGGGTGTATGGGTTTGGAGGTCTCTCCCGGAATCGCGCCTCGTTGCGAAATTCGAGCGATTGCTTCTGGTGAAGAACTGGCGATTCGCCACGGGAATGACCGGCATCTCGTTGGTGACTATGTTGCTTACTCAGCTTGATAAAATAATTTTAAGTAGAATGCTCTCATTAGAGGCATTTGGCTATTACATGCTTGCATTCAACGTCGCGAACAGTCTGAATAATTTCTCGTTCCCAATTTACTCGGCCCTTCTTCCAAAATTCACCCAGCTGGTTGCTTCTGGAGACATGAATGGCTTGGCCTCTCTTTATCACAAAGGGGCGCGCCTCCTGTCAGCCCTGATGCTGCCGGTCGCCACGACGGTGATTTTTTTCTCAAATGAAATTCTGGCTCTTTGGCTCAATGCCCCTGTCGTGTCGGAAAATGTGCAACCAATCCTCGTTTTGTTGATGATTGGAACAGCGTTCAATGCCATGATGGTGGTGCCATTTTCCTTGCAGCTTGCCCATGGATGGACCCGGTTTTCGATATATAAGAATCTCATTGCATCGGCATTTCTTGTGCCATTACTGCTGGTTTTGGCCAACCGGTACCAAGGAATTGGTGCGGCGATAGTGTGGCTTATCCTCAATTTAGGATATTTGGCGATTGAAGTACCCATAATGCATCGGCGCCTACTGACGACGGAAATGCGAAACTGGTACCGACGTGACATCATTCAACCGCTATTGCTTGTAACCTTGGTTGTCCTCTGTTTCTACATGGCGCTGCCGAACAACGCTTCTCGATTAATCACGTTTTCCTGGATTCTGATGACACTTATGTTTTCTTTCGCTGCTTCTGCATGGGGCACGGGATACTTTGATCTCAAAAAACTGAGGGCAGGCGCGTTATGAAAACCCTTTGTCCGAACTGCGGAGCGGAGTCCCAGCCTTGGTTCACTAGCAAGGACTATAACCGGCACGTAACCAACGAGGTATTTCAACACTACCACTGCCCCGAATGTGAACTCATCTTCATATCGCCAGTGCCTGAAAATTTGGGCTCATATTATCCGGATACCTACCACTTCATACCGGAGTCAATGGACAGTCTGGAGAAGGCATCCGAACCTGATCGCTACAAGATAGAAATCGTCCAACGATTTGTGAAGGCTGGGAATTTGTTGGAGATAGGCCCCTCGTATGGTGGCTTCTCCTATCTTGCGAAGAAGGCGGGCTTCTGCGTCGATGCGATTGAAATGAATGCCAAGTGTTGCGAGTTTCTGCGTGACGTAGTGGGCGTGCGTGCCATCAACAGTGACGACGCTGTTCAGGCTTTGCGGGAAGCCGGTCCCTACGACGTCATCGCGCTTTGGCATGTAATTGAGCATTTGCCGAATGCTTGGGAAATCTTGGAGGCGACGTGCGCTCGTGTTAAACCCGGTGGGTACGTGGTGCTGGCTTCCCCTAATCCGGATGCATTCCAGTTTCGCGTCATGGGGCGCTATTGGCTGCACGTCGATGCGCCACGCCATGTCATGTTGATACCCATGAAACTGCTCGTGGCCAAAATGGAACAGCTGGGTATGAAGGTTGAATGGATGACGACAGGTGACGAAGGAAGTCTGAGGTGTAATGTCGGCGGATGGGAAGTTTCCTTTATCAACCTAAGCTCGCACCGATACATTAAGCGGATCTTGCACCGCATCGGGAGGTTGGCTGCCCGGCTGTTTGCCCGCATTGAACGGCGTGAAGGTAAGGGAAGCGCTTACACAATGGTTTTTAAGAGGGTCGATTAACATTTTGGTTCTCCTGCCGACTTGGAATCGACTTTGTTTGCTTTCCCAATGTAATTGAGACGGGAGGACGAGGAACCATGACGTTGATCATATGAAGGATCGTAGTTTCGTGGCTAGAACACCCAAAGTAAGCGTCTGTATTCCTACCTTCAACGGTGCAGGTTATATCAGGGGCGCTCTTGATTCAGTTCTCCAGCAAAAATACCAGGACTTTGAAGTCGTAATCGTTGACAACTGCTCCACGGACCAAACGGAAGCCCTGGTAGTGGAACTCTCCTCGCAGTCTGAGAAGATCCGTTTCTTCAGAAACAAACAAAACATCGGGCTGGCAGGGAACCTCAACAAATGTCTTGAGCATGCCCGCGGTGAATACATCAAGTACCTGTGCGTGGATGACTTGCTCTTGCCGGGTTGCTTGGAACAGATGGTGGCGGGGCTCGATGCGCACCCGGAGGTATCCTTGGTATGTGGAGGGCGGCTCAGCATTAACGAATCTGGGCAGCCTTTCGGACAGCGGCGCTACTCATCCCGCAAGGAAGTCATTCCGGGATACAAGGTGATCACCAGATGCCTCTTTGGAGGAAACTTCATAGGCGAACCTACGGCCGTCATGTTCAGGAAGTCAGACATGCTTGCTCGGTTTCGCGATGAACTGCCCCAACTGATGGATATGGAAATGTGGTTCAGATTGCTGGAGAGCGGTGAGTTGTTGAACATTGAAACTCCCCTGTGCTCGATTCGCTTTCACGAAGCGCAGATGACCCGGGAAAATATCAAATCGGGCAGATTGATCGATGACAATGTTCGCATCTTCAATGAGTTCTCGAAGAAGCCATATTTAAAGGCGACCCCCTGGTTGGTGATTCGGCACAAGTTGCTGATGACGTACCGGGTATGGGTGTCTAGAAAATTCATCTCACATGAGACGAGGCAGACCGTTCTGGCGCGATTCGGAATTCGTTTTGTATACCCGCTCATGCCAATGATATCGTCCGCGCTTGCCTTGAAAAGAAGGCTCGTGAGAAGAGCCGGGTAGTTTTTCGATGAAAATCACCGTCATCACAGTGGCATTCAATGCCCAGCACACCATCGGTGAGACCCTCGAATCTGTCGCTGCGCAGATGCATCCGGATATCGAGCACATCGTGGTAGACGGTGCGTCGACCGATGGCACGCTGGCGGTCATCGAGCGTCATGCTCAGCGAATTTCCCGATTGGTTTCCGAACCAGATCATGGCATTTACGATGCGATGAACAAAGGACTGCGGCTGGCGACAGGGGGAATCATCGGATTCCTCAATGCCGACGACGTCTATGTAGACCCCAGTGTGCTGGCACGCGTATCGGCGAACATGGAGGCGGAGGGGCTCGACGCCCTGTTCGGCGATGCCGAATTCGTCAGCGCCGAACAGCCCGACCTTCCCTTGCGACGCTATCGCTCGGAGCGTTTTCGTCCCGGGCGCATCGCCTGGGGCTGGATGCCGGCGCACCCGACGCTGTTCCTGCGGCGGGAACTGTATGAACGTTTCGGGCTGTTCCGCACCGATTACCGGATCGCCGGCGACTTTGAACTGGTGGCGCGCATGTTCCATGGCGATACGCTGAAATATCGCCACTTGCCTGAAGTGCTGGTGAGGATGCGGACTGGCGGTGTCAGCACGGGTGGCTGGCGAAACACGCTTCTGCTCAATCGGGAAGTGCTGCGCGCTTGCAGGGAGAATGGCATTTCGACGAGCCTGCCCAAAATACTGTCGAAGTATCCGGCCAAGCTGCTGGAATTCATCCGTCGATGAGGGTTTTGGTTACCGGTGCCAATGGCTTTGTTGGGCACGCGCTGTGTGGTCGTCTTGCCGAGACTGGCCATGTCGCGGTGCCTGCCCTACGACAGGCGCGTGGTCTTGCCGGCGAGGTGATCGTGGGCGATATGGATGGCAAGACGGCTTGGGGGGCTGCATTGACAGCGTGGACAGCGTGCGACGCCGTCGTCCACCTCGCCGCGCGCGTCCACGTGATGCATGACACGGCCACCGACCCGCGGGCGCTCTACCGCGCCACCAACACCGACGCCACGCTCAACCTCGCCCGCCAGGCGGCGCAGACCGGGGTGAAGCGCTTCGTTTTCGTCAGCAGCATCAAGGTCAACGGCGAGGGGCGCGACGAACCCTATCGGGAAACCGATGCGCCGGTGCCGGAGGACGCGTACGCGATCTCCAAGTGGGAGGCCGAGCAGGGGCTGTGGCGGATCGCGCAGGAGACCGGGCTGGAGGTCGTCGTCCTGCGTCCGCCGCTGGTCTACGGGCCGGGGGTGAAGGCGAATTTCCGGCGCCTGCTCGACACGGTCGCGCGCGGCTGGCCGCTGCCGCTGGGGGCGGTTCAAAATCGGCGCAGTCTGCTGTATCTCGGCAACTTCGTCGATGCGATCCGCACCTGTGTCGAGCATCCGGATGCGGCCGGGCAGACCTTCCTGATCGACGACGGCAGACCGGTGTCGACGCCGGAGCTGGTTCGCGCGGTGGCGCATGCGATAGGGCGCCCGGCGCGCCTGCTGGCGGTGCCGGTGGGTGTGCTCGAATTCGCCGCTACCTTGCTCGGCAAGCGCGCCGCGGTGCAGCGCCTGACCGGCTCATTGTGGCTGGACAGTTCGCTGATCCGCACGCGCCTGGGCTGGACACCGCCGTTTACGCTGGGGCAGGGACTGGACGCGACGGTCGGGGCCCTGAAGCGAGCCTAGGCGCCCGTTGCGTCGGGGGGAACGGGTTTTGTTCGGCCCCGCTGCCGCCGGCCGTGCTAGACCAAACTTAGTTGAGTGCGGGGGGGCAATGCAAACCATCAATATCCATGAAGCGAAAACTCACCTTTCGCGCCTGCTGGAACAGGTGGCGGAAGGCGAGGAAATCGTTATCGCAAAGGCAGGCAAGCCGATCGCCCGTTTGGTGCCGCTTGAGGCCGCGCCAAAAAAGCGTCGGCTTGGACTGCTCAAAGGCAAACTCAATGTCCCGGATAATTTCGACGCACCGCTGACGGAAGGCGAGCTGTCCTTGTTCGAGGGGCGCTAAGTGGTTGTTCTGCTGGATACGCATATTCTGTTGTGGGCGCTGGATGCCCCGCAACGATTGCCGCGGCAAGTAGCCGCGCAGATCGAATCCCCTGAAACCACGGTTTATTTCAGCGCCGCCCGTATCCGGGAATGACCTTGCATTTCAGAAGTTAATATTTGAAAATGCAAGGATGATTTCCCGTCATATACAGGCCAAGCTTAACGATTTTTTGGCGCAGTTCCCTGCCGTGGCCTTGCTCGGCCCGCGCCAGGTGGGTAAAACCACGCTGGCCAGGGTGTTTGCGCAGGCCTCGCCCGGCAGCGTGTATCTTGATCTCGAACGGCCAGCCGACCTCGCCAAGTTGACCGATGCCGAGCTGTTCCTGAGTCGCTACGCGGAGCGTCTGGTGGTGCTGGATGAGATTCAACGCTTGCCGGACTTGTTTCCGCTCCTGCGTTCGCTGATCGACCAGGGCCGCCGCCCGGGGCGCTTTCTGCTGCTGGGGTCGGCAGCGCCCGAACTGCTGGCGCAGGCAGCCGAATCGCTGGCTGGACGTATCGCCTTTCTGGAACTGGGGCCGTTCGATGTGCGGGAAATCCGGCCGTCGCAGGCTGAGGTGGCGGATTTCTGGTTGCGTGGTGGCTACCCGCTTAGCTGGCTGGCACACTCGGATGCGGCTTCGTTCAACTGGCGCGAGGCCTTTATCACGACGCATCTGGAGCGCGATATTCCCGCATTGGGTATCCGCGTGCCTGGAATGACGCTTCGCCGTTTCTGGCAGATGCTGGCACACAACCATGGCCAGTTGTGGAATGCCTCGCGCCTGGCCTCGTCATTTGGCGTTTCGCCGCCCACGGTGCAGCGCTACCTCGATATTCTGGAGGCCACCTACATGCTGCGCCGCCTGTCGCCGCTGCTGGCGAATCAGGGCAAGCGCCTGGTGAAGTCGCCCAAGGTCTACATACAGGACAGCGGCCTGTTGCATGCGCTGCTGGGAATCCGCACGCTGGATGAGCTTTATGGCCATCCGGTGGCGGGCGCTTCGTGGGAAGGCTGGGTACTGGAACAACTGGCGCGCCAGTTGACGGACTGGACGCTGTCCTTCTACCGCACCGCAGCCGGTGCAGAACTCGATATGGTGGCGGAGCGGGGAGGCAAGCGTCTGGCGTTCGAAGTCAAGCTGTCCACTGCACCGGCGATGAGCCGCGGGTTCTGGCTGGCGATCGAAGACGTGCGCCCGACGCAGACCTGGGTTATCGCGCCGGTTGAGGCGGGCTATCCCTTGGCCCCGAATGTTGATGTGCTGCCGGCCCACATGCTGGCCCAAGGATTGCCGATCGATGGACTTTGATCCGTGGTGGTCGCCACTCGCCGCTTTTCTGGTGTGCTGGGTTCTGCTTTCCTCGCTGCTGCGACGCCGCCATGTGCTGCCGATGGACCACCCCAACGATCGTTCGCTGCACCATGCGCCAACGCCACGCATCGGTGGGCTTGGCATCATGGCGGGCGTCGCCGTGGCGGGCGCGTGGCTGGCCGACGCTGCCTTGCTGCCGGTGATGCTGGGCGCCTTTGCACTGGCCGGCGTGTCGCTGCTCGATGATGTGCGCGGCCTGCCGGTTCGGGTGCGCTTCCTCGCCCACTTCGTCGCGGCGGCCGGCTGCCTGTTCGCGCTGGGGTTGACCGGCTGGGCGCTGCTGGCCGGGACGCTCGCCGTGGTGTGGATGACCAATCTCTACAACTTCATGGACGGTGCCAACGGGCTGGCGGGGGGCATGGCGGCGATCGGCTTCGGGGCGCTGGGGCTGGCAGCGTGGTTGGGCGGTGCGCCGGCGCTGGCGGCATTCTGCGCGGCGATCGCGGCGGCGGCGCTGGCCTTCCTGTATTTCAACTTTCCCTCCGCGCGCCTGTTCATGGGCGATGCCGGTTCAATTCCGCTGGGCTTCCTCGCCGCTACGCTGGGCATCCTGGGGGCACGTCAGGACGTGTGGCCGTGGGCGTTCCCGCTGCTGGTGTTCTCGCCCTTCATCGTCGACGCCAGCGTGACGCTAGCGCGGCGCGCGCTCCGTGGGGAAAAGGTCTGGCAGGCGCATCGCTCGCATTACTACCAGCGCGTGGTGCTGCTCGGCGCCTCGCACCGGCAGCTCGCGTTCGTGGCTTGGGGGCTGATGCTGGCGATGGGCGGCCTGGCGTTCGCACTGCGGGCATGGCCGCACCTTGCGTCCGGCTTGCTTATACTGTCGGCCATTCTCTACGCATCGATCTTCCTCGCCATCGACCGACGCTGGCATCGAACCCGCAATGAACCTTAATCCGCGCACCCTCGTCATCATCCTGCACGACATCGTGGTCGCCGCGCTCGCCTGGCTGGGCGCGTACTGGCTGCGCTTCAACCTGGCAGTGCCGCCCGAGTTCCAGGCGGCTGCCTTCTCCACCCTGGCCTGGGTGGTGCCGCTGCAGGCCGTAGTGTTCTGGCGCTTCGGCCTCTATCGCGGGATCTGGCGCTTTGCCAGCCTGCCCGACCTCAAGCGCATCGTGCTGGCGGTCGGCATCGCGGCGCTGCTGATCCCGGTGGTGCTGATCCTCTTCCGCGTCAACGCGGTGGTGCCGCGCTCGGTGCTGATTCTCGACCCGCTGCTCTTGGTGACGGTGATGGGCGGCAGCCGACTCGCCTACCGCGCGTGGAAGGAGCACCGCCTCGCCAGCATGCTGCGCCCCGGCAGCAAACCGGTGCTGGTGGCCGGGGCCGGCTCGGCGGCGGATTTCCTGCTGCGCGAACTGGCGCGCAATCCGGCGGGCTTCCACGTGGTCGGCCTGCTCGACGACAGCCGTGACAAGCAGGGTCGACTAGTACAGGGGATCCCGGTGCTGGGATTGCTCGCCGATGTCGCGATCTGGGCGAAGCGGATGGAGGTCGACGACATTGTGCTGGCGCTGCCGTCGGCGGCGCACGAGGTGCGCAAACGCATCACCCAGGCCTGCACCGAAGCCGGCCTCAACGTGATGACGGTTCCGTCGCTCGAGGACCTGGTGGCGGGACGGGTATCGGTGTCGAGTCTGCGCCGCATCGAACTCGACGATCTGCTGGGACGTGACCCGGTGCAACTCGACGACAGCGGCCTGCACCAGCTGTTGACCGGGCAGGTGGTGATGGTGACCGGCGCCGGTGGCTCGATCGGTTCCGAGCTGTGCCGCCAGATCGCGCGCTTCGCGCCGGCGAAGCTGGTGCTGTTCGAGCAGTCCGAACTCGCCCTGTATGCGATGGAGCAGGAACTGCCGCAACGTTTCCCCGCGGTGCCGATCGTGCCGGTGATCGGCGACGTCAAGAACGCTGCCTGGGTGAATCAAACGATGGCCGCGCAGCGCCCCGCGGTCGTTTTCCACGCCGCCGCCTACAAGCACGTGCCGCTGATGGAGAACGCCAACGCCTGGGAAGCAGTGAGAAACAACGTGCTCGGCACCCAGGTCGTCGCCGCCGCCGCGCAGGCGCATGGCGTCGGCAAGTTCGTGATGATCTCCACCGACAAGGCCGTCAACCCGACCAACGTCATGGGCGCGACCAAGCGGCTCGCCGAGATGGTCTGCCAGGCGATGCAGCAGGAGAGCGGCACGCGCTTCGTCTCGGTCCGCTTCGGCAATGTGCTCGGCTCGTCCGGCAGCGTGATTCCCAAGTTCCAGCAGCAGATCGAGGCGGGCGGCCCGGTGACGGTGACGCACCCCGAGATCACCCGCTACTTCATGTCGATCCCCGAGGCGGCACAGCTGGTGCTGCAGGCCGGGCTGATGGGCGCGGGCGGCGAGATCTTCGTGCTCGACATGGGCGAGCCGGTCCGGATCGCCGAACTGGCGCGGCTGATGATCCGCCTGTCGGGGGCGGACGAAGACCGCATTCGCATCGAATACACCGGCCTGCGTCCGGGCGAGAAGCTCTACGAGGAACTGCTCGCCGACGACGAGTCGACTCTGTCGACGCCGCACCCCAAGCTTCGGGTCGCCAGGGCGCGCGCGGCGGACGCCGCCTGGTTCGCCGAATGCATGGGCTGGCTCGCCGACGTCGGGCTGCGCGACGAGGCAACGGTCAAGCGCCAGTTGAAGGCGTGGGTGCCGGAATACCAGCCGGAGTCGCTGTCGGCATGAACGGTGCGCGCGTGCGCGTCAAGGTACTCGGCAATCTGGCGGAGACGATCTGGCTGCACCAGTTCCCGCACGACGAACCGGTGTGGGGCGATTGCGAATTCGTCTTCGAACGCGATGCGCGCGACTACGACTGGCTGCTGGTCTACGACGACCTGCCGGCGCGCGCCGGCGAGCCGAAACGCACCACGCGGGAAGACCTCGCCTGCCCGCGCGCGCACACCCTGCTGGTGACCACCGAGCCGTCGTCGGTGAAGATTTACGGCGACAGCTATACGCGCCAGTTCGGTGCGGTGCTCACCAGCCAGCCCGAATGGGCGCTGCCGCATCCGCACCGTATCCACGCCCAGCCGGCACTGCACTGGTTCTATGGCGTCGGCAGCCGCGCGATCGTGCCGTTCGACCGCCTGCTTGCCGAGCGCCCTGCGGAAAAAACGCGCGACGTGTCGATGGTGTATTCGCCGAAGGCGATGCGCCATACCCTGCATTACCGCCGCGCGCATTTCATGCGCTGGCTGGTCGGGCACATGCCCGAGCTCGACACCTTCGGCCGCGAGACCCCGCGCCCGCTCGACGACAAGGCCGAGTGCCTGCGCGACTACCGCTACCACGTGGCGATCGAGAATTTCGTCGGCGAACACCACTGGACCGAGAAGCTGGCCGATTCCTTCCTCGGCCTCGCGCTGCCGTTCTACTACGGCTGCCCGAATGCCGAGGCCTATTTCCCGGCCGAAAGCTTCATTCGCATCGACATTCGCGACCCCGAAGCGGCGCTCGCCACGATCCGCCGCGCGATCGCCGACAACGAGTACGAGAAGCGCCTGCCCGCGATCGTCGAGGCACGGCGCCGGGTGATGTTCGAGTACAACCTGTTCGCCGTCGCCGCGCGCGAGATCGCGCGCCTGCATCGCGCCGATGCGCGGGCAGAAGCCGGCGCGGCGATCCTGTCGCGCCGTGCGCTGCGGCGATCAAGCCCGCTGGTGGCGCTGCGCGATGCCTACGGCAAGCTGCGCGGTCGCCTGCGCCATCTGCCCGGGGCGCTCAGCGGCCGTTGAACGGGCTGCGAGGTACAACAGGATTCAAGATCCGGAAGCCACCGCTGCCTCACTTGTATCGTCGTGCATCCTGCAACTTGAACCCGGATATCTAGCGGCGCGGTGCACGCGCCAGTTGCTCGTAGAGCGCGAGGGTCTGGTCGAGCATTTCCCGCAACGGGAAGAAATCGCCGGCGGGTACCGGCTCCGGGTGCTGCAGCAGCTGCGCGATGCGCTGGCAGGCTTCGTCGATGCGATCCAGCGGCAGCAGGCCGGCGGGGTAGACGGCGCGCAGGATCTCGCCGACGCCGCCGTGGTCGAATCCCGCCGTCGGCACACCCAGGCGCAGCGCCTCCAGCGTGGTGCGGCCGAAGGATTCGGGCTGGGTCGACAGCGACAGCACCAGGCTGGAGATCGCCAGGATGTTCTTCATGTCATCGCGCTGGCCGGTGAAGCTGATGTCGTCCTGCAATCCCATGCTGCGCACACGGTAGTAGAGCTTCTGCTGATAACGCTCCTTCGACGCCGAGGCGCCGCCGACGATCAGGCCGTGCACCGGCAGGCCGCGCCGCTTCAGCCGTCCGATCAGTTCGATGAAATGTTCGTGCCCCTTGAGCCGGGTGATGCGGCCGGGCAGGGTGAGGAGCTGCTTGCCGGCGGTGTTGGGAAACTGGGCGAAGAAGGCCTGCTGCCAGATCGCGTCGGGCTTCCAGCCATGCGGATAGCGCTGGCCGTCGACACCGCGGTGGATGACCTGGATACGCCACGGCAGCGTGTCGGGATATTCGCGCAGGATGTAGTCGCGCACGGTGTTCGATACGGCGATCACCCGTTCCCCTTTTGTCATGATGCCGCTGTAGCGGTTGACGCCGTATAGCCCGTGCACGGTGGTGACGAAATGCGGGCGCGTGGTCGGGTTCATGCCACGCCAGGCGAGCCAGGCGATCCAGGCGGGGATGCGCGAGCGCGCGTGGACGATGTCCACTTTGTATTCCAGCAGAAACTTGCGCAGCCTGCCGACGAGCAGCAGGGTCTTCACCGATTTGACGCCGATCGGCCAGGCGAAATGCTGCGCGCCGCATTCGGTCAGCGGCTGTACCAGCCGGCCGCCGGCCGACATCACCAGCGGCCGATGACCGCGCTCGGCCAGGGCGTGTGCGATTTCCAGGGTGCCGCGCTCCACGCCACCCGATTCGAGGGCGGGGAGCAGTTGCAGGACGGTCAGTTTTTTTTCTTCAGCCATGCGTGCTTATCGTGTTGTGTGCAGCCAGTTGAGAATCCATGCCGCGCAGCGGTCGGCTTCGGCCAGCGGTTGCGCATTGGGATGAAGCGCGCCGTGCGCGCACCAGTTGGCGAAGCGGGTGACGCGGTGTGCGTCGGCAAGGCGGGCAATCGCCCAGCCGACGCGGCTCCTCGGGTTGACCGGCAGGTCGAATACGCCGACGTCCGCGCCTGCGCTCAGCGCTTCGAACACCATCGAGGCGCTGTCGGGCGTGACCCATACCGTGCCGCTTTGCGCCAGTTGTGCGGGCAGCCAGTCGGGGGGCGTGGCGGTGTGGGGCACCACCGTCAGCCGCGGGGCGGCGGGAAGGCGTGCGAGGAAATCCTCGGGCGTACGGCGCGAGGTGGTGAGCGTCCATTGCATGTCGGGCGTGCGCGCGAGGATGCTCTTGATCTGCAGCAGGATGGCGTCGCTGTCCCATTCGAAATGCGGCGACACCCCGCCGATCAGCAGCAGGCCATGGTCGCGTGTCCCGCTGGGGTGCGGGGCCGGGCGGATGCGGTTGAGCGCACCTTCGGTCACCAGGGTGCGCGCGTCGGGGGCGATGCCGTCGTGTTCGGGAATGATGCTCAGGTCGAATGCGCTGCGCGGCAGGCTGGGTTTCATCAGCACCACGGCGCGACCGCCGCGCGCGCGCCGGATGGCCAGCAGCGTGAGGTGGGTGGCATGCCCGGCGCCCACGACCAGGTCCGGTGCGGGCAGCGTGGCGCCCGGTACGCGCTTCGACAGCAGCGCCGGCCATGCGCGCCAGGCGGGTAGTGCAGGCAGCGTATGGATCGCGGCGGGCGTGGCGCGCGCCAGGGCTTCGGCCAGTCCGAGCGACTGGTTCACATGCCCGGGTTTGCCGTCGCTGACGATCCAGACGACCAGCGGATGCGTGGCAGCGGTTTCAGGCAACGGCCGTCTCCGGCGTGATGAACCGGCCGGGCAGGCCCGGTTGAAGGTGCTTCATGTTCTCCCTTGGTCTTGTTATGCGGCTCCATGCGCCATCCGAGCCTGTTTTTATTGTGTTGGTCATGGCGTGCGCGAAGTGTAACCCAACAGGCTGCGTCAGCCGCTAGGCGGCGTGTGGCGATGGCGCGGTCCAGCTGCGTGCCTGCGCAGCCTGCCAGCGGTAGGGCGCAGGGTCGAGCGCTGGCGAGGTGCCGTCCATCAGGGCGGTCAGCAATTCGGACGAGGCCGGCGCGAGGGTGACGCCATAGCGGTAATGCCCGGCGTTGACGAAGACGTTGTCGAAGTCGGGGTGGCGGTCGATGACGGGGATATTGTCAGGCGAGCCGGGGCGCAGCCCGGCCCAATGCTGGACAGGCTGCTGGCCGGCCAGCGCCGGCAGCAGTTCGACCGCCTCGGCGTGCAGGCGTTGGCGCGTGGCGGCGTCGGTCGACTTGTCGAAGCCGACGTCTTCCAGCGTGCTGCCGACCAGGACGTGGCCGTCGCGACGCGGGATCAGGTACAGGCCATTGCGGTAGAGGATGGTGTCGAGCAGGCCCGGTGCCAGCTTGAACAGCAGCATCTGGCCGCGGATCGGGCGCACCTGCGGCACGCCTGCCAGTGTGCCGGATGGGCCGCGGGCGCCCGGAAGCGCCATGCCCGCCCAGGCGCCGGTCGCAATCACGAAGCGGTCGGCGGCGAAACGGCCTGGTGCAGCCAGGAGGGCGGTCATCCGGCGGCCATCGGTCTCCACCGCTTCGGCCGCGCAGTGGGCATGGATGATTCCGCCCAGCCGCACGACGGCTTCGCGCAACGCGGCCACCAGCCGGGGATTGCGCACCTGGGCGATATCCGGAAGCAGGAGGCCGCCGTCTTCCGGACGGGCGTCCAGACCGTGTGTCCGGCACCAGGTGCGCGCCGCGTCGGGGTGGTCGAGCCCGAATACCCGCATGCCGCAGCGCCAGAACTCGGTGCTGACGCCGGCGTGTGCCTCGATCGTCCCGATCCAGGCGGCGTAAGCGGCCATCGAGCGCAACGCCAGAGTCGAGAGCGGTTCGGGATAATCCCACGGCAGGAGCGGCGAAAGGATGCCGCCCCCCGCCCACGACGATTCCCTGCCGATGTCGCCGCGTTCGACCAGGGTGACGGCGTGGCCGCGCAGCAGCAGGGCAAACGCCGCGCTCAGGCCCGAAACACCCGCGCCCAGCACGACGACGGAGGCCTTGCCCCGATTGGCTCCCGGCTCAGCCATGAGCCGGGCCTACGACTAAAGTTGTATGGAAGCCCCTCCGGCAGAGTGGCAAGCTCCCTTCCACAAACAGGAAAAGGGGGGAGGGGAAAATGAGGGGACGCGGATTCACGCTGGTGGAGCTGCTGGTGGTGCTGGCGGTAGCTGCCATTTTATTGACGATGGCCGTTCCGGGCTACGCCTTTTTGGCCAATGCGAGCCGGCTGGCGGCCGCGACCAACGATCTGATGACCGCGGTGCAGCTGGCGCGCTCCGAAGCGATCAAGCGCGGGGTGCGCGTGACGGTATGCAAGTCGGGCGGCAGCGCGGTGGCCTGCGATGCTGGAGCGGACTGGCAATCCGGGTGGCTGGTGTTCGTCGACGCGGGTGCGCAGGGCGTGGTCGATGCCGGCGACGTGGTCCTGTGGGTGCGGGACCGTGCCTTGTCCGATGTCACCATCGTCAGCACCAACTACAGCCGGTACATCAGCTATCTGTCGAATGGCAGCAGCCAGGGCTCGAACGGGCTGGCCAATGGCAGGCTTGAGATTTGCGTACAAGGCAACCAACGGGACATCGTGGTCAACCGGGTTGGACGTCCCAAGCTTGAAAATCACACCTGCTAGGGCGCATCAGGCCTCAAGTTGGGCACATCCGAGACGTTAACCGAAGGTGGATCAACGGTGATCCAGGTGGAGTTGGGCCGTTCAGATACACAAATCCGCCATTCGTCTTGCGCGGCTGGACATCGTGAGACGCCCTTCTTAACGTGATGGTATGGGATACGAGACTTGAATGTCATGCTTGAGGCACCTGCCAAAATGCGCGGTTTTACCCTCGTGGAGCTGCTTGTCACGCTCGCGGTGCTTGCGGTCATCTTGACCATAGCCGTGCCCGGTTTCCAGGATTTTGTCAGGCGTAATCGCCTGGCTTCGGAAACCAACAATCTGGTATCTGCACTGGCCATTGCACGCTCGGAAGCGATCAAGCGAGGACAGATCGTCACAGTCTGCAAGACCGCGAATCCAGACGTGCCCAATCCTGTCTGTGCGGCAGGCGCCAGTTGGGAAAACGGATTCATTGTCTTCACCGATGGTGGGGTGCGGGGCACGATAGACGGCAATGACGAACGGCTGAAAGTGCAGCAGGCTGGCGGGGCAAACGGGCCGGCAATTGCCGCGTCCGCAAGCTTTGCGAATACCGTCAGCTATGCCGCTTCGGGCGCCGCGGTCACCAACAATGCCATTCGCGATATCCCGACGAGCGGAAGCTTCACGGTGTGTCTGAACAGTGTGTCGCGGGAAATTGACGTGGCCTTGTCCGGTCGGGTGAGCACCACGCCAGGAGTGTGTCCATGAGGCCAATCAGGTCGTCGATTCAGAAAAACCAGCATGGTTTCACCATGCTCGAAGTGCTGGTTTCCATGATCGTCATTGCGCTGGGGTTGCTCGGATACGCCGGGCTGCAGGCAGCGTCCATGAAGAACGGCAACACTGCCTACCTCAGAAGTCAGGCCACCATGCTGTCGCACGACATCGTCGAACGCATGCGGGTCAATCGCACGGTTGCCCTGGCGGGTACCTACAACGTTGCGATCGGGTCAGCCGGCGGCGGTGGCGGGGTCGCGGGGGCAGACCTGCTCGATTGGAAAAGGAATCTTGCCCAATCGCTTCCCGCCGGGGATGGGGCCGTTGTCGTTGCGGGTGTCGGCGCCGCACAGGGGCAGGTCCAGATCACCATTCAGTGGGACGACGATGGTGACGGCAATCCCACGTCTTTCATCATGCAAACCCGTTTGTGAGGCGCAGCCGGAATGATCCAGTCCATCAAATCTGTTCGTGGTCTGACGCTGGTCGAGATGATGGTCTCGCTCGCCATCGGCCTCGTCCTGATCGCGGCGGTGGGGTATGCCTACCTCGGGAGTCGCGCCGCCTACCGCCAGCAGGAAGGGCTCGCAAGAATGCAGGAGGGCGCGCGTTTTGCGTTCGAAACGCTGACCTACGACATACGCATGGCGGGGTTCACCGGATGCCGGGCGAACTCGTCCGTGAACGTGTTGAACGGCGCCAACTGGTACGGCAATCTGTACAGCCAGCCCCTGGTGGGGTACGAGACGGGCGCTGCGCCGGCAACCATCGCGGGCAACGTGGTGGCGGGCGATTCGCTGGCCGTGCTGCGTGCCGACAACTCGGCCGAATACTCCATCACCAACCACAATCCTGCGTCGGCGCAGTTCCAGCTGGCCGCCAACCACGATCTGAAGCAGGGTGAAATCCTGGTGGCGACGGACTGCAGCCACAGCGTGACGTTCCAGATGACCAACGTCAACAACAACAACACGATTGCTACCGTGAATCACAACGCGGGGAATGCAACCGTACCCGGCAACTGCACCAAGGGATTCGGCCAAAGCGCCCCTGGGTCGGGCGTGCCATTGTGCACAGCCAATGGCGTTGCCTATACCTTCAATCCCGGCTCGCGCCTGCTACGCATGAGCGGCAACATTTACTACATTGGCAACAACGGGAACGGCATTCCCTCACTTTACCGCCTGCGTCTGAACGCCGCCGGCGGTAACGTCGGCGCCACGGCGGAAGAACTGGTCGAGGGCGTGGAAGACATGCAGATCACCTATGGCGTGGATACCTCCAATCCGGCGACCTGCTCGGATACCGACGGGGTCGTCGATACGTACGTGGATGCGAATGCTGTTCCGGCAACCGCACCCTGCGCCACGGCCGAAGACGACTGGAAGAAAGTCCTGAGCGTGCGCATCAGTCTGCTCATGCGCACCGAAGACGGGATCACCTCGCAGCCGCAACCCTACTTCTTCACCAACCCGCTGGCCGCCACCGTGCCCGTGGATCGGCGCCTGCGCAAGGTGTTCACGACCACGGTCGCAGTGAGAAACAGACTATGAAGCGAATCTTGATTCCTGCTGCTCTTCCCCGGCCGCGCCAGCAGCGCGGGGTGACCCTCATCGTTGCGCTGATCTTTCTGGCGGTGCTGGCGTTGCTGGGGGCGACGGCCGCCCAGAACAGCGTGCTGGAAGAGCGCATGGCAGGCAACACGCGTGACCGGGACCTGGCTTTCCAGGCGGCCGAGGCGGCGATCGAGGATGCCAAGCTGAACATCGCCACGCTCAGGACGCAACTCGGCGCCGCCGGCCTGGTGGATGCATCCAACTGTGCCGTGCCTAATGCTCCGCCCTGTTACCTGAGTCATGGCAACGACGCGGCCTACTGGACGAATACGTTTGTCTGGAATGCGGCGAACGCGCGCCACCCCACCCAGAACCTGAACCAGGTCGCGCAGCAACCGCTCTTTATTCTCGAAAAGATATCAACCGGTCCCGGTACGCTCGAGACATACCGGGTGACCGCCCGCGGGGTCGGCAAATCGGCCAACGCCATTTCCATCACCCAGGAAGCCTTCAACTACACGCCATGAGCAATCAGCGCGTCATTCAGCAGGAGTCGGTCATGACTACTCAATCCATGTCCAGGAAGCTTGCCCGAAAAGCCATTGCGGCCCTGTCCTTTGCAGCGGTTGCGGTGGGCATGTCTGCACCGGCGCACGCGGCATTGAGCCTGTCGGATACGCCCTTGTTCCTGTCGGTGAGCGTGGCGCCCAATATCGTGATGACGCTCGACGACTCGGGCAGCATGGGCTGGGGCTATGTTCCGGATGGTATCTCGGGTGATGCAGGGACACGGCGGTTCGCCTCGTCGCATTTCAACCCGATGTATTACAACCCGAACGTCACCTACACCATTCCGAAGCGCCATGATGGGGTGACCTACTCGACGACATTTAACGCCGCCTATCGCAACGGTTTCGACCCGAGCAAGGGCACGGTTGACCTCCGCACCCAATACCGTGTCACGCGTACCTACTACAACCATGACAACGCCGACAACGCGATGGCCTTGAATCCGGCAGCGGATTTCTCGGGAAGTACAAATACTGGCGTGCGAGCTTACTATTACGTATTCGACAGCAGTAACACTGGTTGTAACAACACCAAGACAGACGATGATTGCTATGACTTGGTGACATTGACGAATGCCGGTAGCGCGGCAGGGGTGGCAGCAAGGCAGAACTTTGCCAACTGGTACTCCTTCTACCGGACACGCGCGCTGACGACGATCTCGGGCGCGATGTCTGCGATCGGCCAACTCAGTGATGGAACAGTTCGACTGGCTTGGCAGAGCATCAATGCAAGTTCTTCTACCTCATGCCAGGGCTTCGGAACGACCTCGGCAGGAACCTGCCGCGGTTATACGGCCACCAATTACGACAATCGCATCCGCACGCTGGACGCCACTCACCGCTCAAGCTTCTTTAATTTCCTGCAGCGCTTTTCGTCCAATGGTGGAACGCCACTCCGTACAGCGATGATCCGCGCGGGGCAGTATTTCCAGACAAGCGGCGTCAACAGTCCGTATGCCGAGGATCCGCAGATCAATCTCGGTACGGAGCTCAGCTGCCGGAAAAATTATCACGTGATGATGACCGATGGCATCTGGAACACGGATACAGTTTCGGCCTACGGGAACGCAGACAATGCCACCGTGCTGCTGGGGGACGGCGCCACGACCTATTCAGCGCAGGCCCCGTATCGCGACTCGAACAGCAACAGCCTGGCCGACATCGCCTTCTACTTCTGGCGGTCCGACTTGCGGACCAATCTGGTGAACAACGTCACGCCGTACATGCCCGACCAGTCCGGCACGGCGACCCAGAAGTTCTGGAACCCCAAGAACAATCCCGCCGACTGGCAGCACATGGTCAACTTCACCGTGGGCCTGGGGCTGTCCGGCAGCCTGACCAGCCCGCTCTGGGGAGGCAATACCTATGCGGGGGACTACTCCAACCTGCTCGCCGGCAGTGTGAACTGGCCGACCACCGGCACGGGACAGGCGGGCAACGTGGCTGATCTGTGGCACGCCGCGATCAACAGCCGTGGTCAGTTCTTCAGCGCCGAGTCGCCCAAGGATCTGGGCAACGCCTTCCAGACGATTCTCAACTCGATCCTGAATGCCAACCCGGCCGCCGCCGCCCTGGCCGCCAACTCGACCAGCCTGCAGAACGGCACGCTGGTCTACCAGGCCAGTTTCGATTCGACCGACTGGAGCGGGCACTTCAAGGCGTTGGTGGTGCAGGGGGACGGCAGCGTGGGGTCGGCTGTGTGGGATGCCGCCACGCTCCTGCCGGCGCATGGCAGCCGCAACATTCTGTCGCATAGCGGAACGGCGCCGATTCTGTTCCAGTGGGCGAACCTGAGCGCGTCCCAGCAGGCGGCGCTGAATGCCGACGCTTCGGGAGTGGTCGACGGCAAGGGCTCAGATCGCCTCAGCTGGCTGCGCGGAGATCCGACGAAAGAGTTGAGGAACAATGGCGATCACCGCAACCGGGTCAATACCGTTCTGGGCGACACGATCAACTCCGACCCCGTTTTCGTCAAGGACGAGAACTACGGCTACGCCAGCCTGCCTGCCGGCGTTCCGGGGCAAAGCACGTACAACGCTTTCGTGGCAGGGAAAAGCGCACGGGTGCCGATGATTTACGTCGGGGCAAACGACGGCATGCTGCACGGGTTCCGGGCGGATACCGGCGATGGCAGTTCCGGCCGGGAGATTTTCGCGTACGTGCCAGCAGCCGTATATGGCAACCTGAGCAAGCTGACTTCGCCGACCTATGCGCACAAGCCGTTCGTGGATGGGTCGCCCTCGGCGGGAGACGCCTACCTCGGCGGAAGCTGGAGGACGGTCCTGCTCGGTGCGCTGGGCGGCGGCGGCCAGGCAATCTTTGCGCTGGATGTCACCGACCCCACCTCCATGGGGGCGGGACAGGTGATGTGGGAATTCTCGGACAGTGCCGACCTCGGCTATACCATCGGCCAGGCGCAGATAGCGCGCCTCAACGATGGCACCTGGGCGGCGGTCTTCGGCAACGGCTACAACAGCTTCAGCGACCGGGCTTATCTTTATCTGGTCAACCTGCAGACGGGCGCCCTGATCAAGAAAATCCCGGCGGGCACGAGCACGGCCAATGGCTTGTCCACCCCTACCCTGTATGACAGCGATGGCGACATGACGCTGGATGCCGTGTATGCGGGCGATTTGCAAGGCAACATGTGGAAGTTCGACCTCACCGGCTCGAATGTCGCGGCGTGGGGGGTGGCCTATGCTGGCGCCCCCTTGTTCACTGCACGCAATTCGAGCGGGCAGGTTCAGCCCATCACGTCCCAGCCACGCATCGGTGCCCATCCCAATGGCGGCGTGCTGGTCCATTTTGGCACGGGCCAATATCTGACCATGGGGGACACGACGTCCACCGAAGTGCAAAGCTACTATGCCATCTGGGACGACAACCTTGCGCCGGTGACGACGACGGATCGCAGCGAACTGCAGGCACAGACCATCGTTGCGGAGACCATCGAGTTCGGCAAGTCGGTTCGCGAAACCAGCGGCAACCCGATCACCTGGGGCGGCGGCATCCGCGGCTGGTATCTCGATCTGCTGCCGCCGTCCGGGGTTCGCGGCGAGCGGATCACGGTTTCGCCGCGTCTGATCTACGATCGCACCCTCTTCGTGACGCGCAAGCCGTCGACGGACAAGTGTGTTCCGGGCGGGGAAAGCTGGGTCATGCAGCTGGACGCGGTGAGCGGGGCGCGCTACTCGGATCCCGTCTTCGATCTGAACAACGACAATGCCTTTACCACTGCAGACAACCTGGCCAGCGGCAATGTGGCCTCCGGTTTCAAGACGACAGTGGGCATTGCCTCTGCGCCGGTGTTCCTCACGGGAACCGGGGGCGGGTATGGCGCGTCGGGTCAGGTAGGGGCGCTGGGCACGCCGATTCCCCCTGCTTCCGCAACGTCCTCGACCCCGGGCCCGGATTTCGGGGTGGTGTCAGGCACCAGCGGCGGGACCGAATCGTTCAAGATCGCGCCGGGGCCAACACCTCCCTGTGTGGGACCCGGGTGTGGCGGCGGCGGTGGCGGTGGCGTGCCTAGCCGGGTCTACTGGCAACAAATTCTGTGAGGGTGGACATCATGCAGCGCAAATCGCTCCACGGCTTTACCCTGGTCGAACTCATGATTGTCATGGCGATCGTCGGCATCCTGGCGGCGATCGCCTACCCGAGCTACACGGCTTACGTGCAGCGTTCGAATCGGGCCCAGCTCAGAACCATCATGCTCGAAAACGCGCAGATTCTGGAGCGTTTTTTCACCGAGATGAATGCCTACAATGCAGGCCCGAACGGGGAAGTACCCAATATCTTCCTTCAGTCCCCGAAACCCAATGAAGGGGCGCTTGCGTATCAGATCGTCCCGGTGCTGAACGCCACTACATTTACGTTGACGGCAACACCCGTTGCCGGCGGGACGATGGCGGGGGATGCATGCGGCAGTTTCACGCTCAATCAGTTGGGGCAGAAGGGCTTGGCAGGCAACACGCTGGGAATCCCCGATTGCTGGGGACGCTAACCTTTGTCAGGATGCCACGCGCCTGAGTGGGCGGGAGGGGAGGTGGGCATGATCGAGCAGAAACACTCCTGATCGCGGCAGCGACACTAGGCTAGATCCTTGGGTAGGGGAAACCCTACTTTCTCCTGGACGCCGTCCAGATTCTGCACGGAGTGGATGCCGCTCCGCCTCAATTGCTCGATCACGTCCCGAACCAGCACTTCCGGCGCCGAGGCGCCGGCCGTCACGCCGACTCGCTGCTTCCCGGCAACCCACTTGGGGTCGATCTCGCCTGCATTGTCGACCATGTAGGCGGGTACGCCGAGGTTGCGCGCAACCTCGCGCAGGCGGTTGGAGTTCGAACTGGTCGGCGAGCCCACCACGATCACCACGTCGCACTGCGGCGCCAGCGCCTTGACCGCGTCCTGGCGGTTTTGCGTGGCGTAGCAGATGTCGTCCTTCTTCGGCCCGGTGATGTTGGGGAAACGCGCGCGCAGGGCGTCGACCACGCGCGCGGCGTCGTCGACCGACAGCGTGGTTTGCGTCACGTAGGCGAGCCTGTCCGGATCGGTCACCTGCAGGGTGGCGACGTCCTCGGGGGTTTCGACCAGGTACATCCCGCCTTCCGATTGCCCCAGCGTGCCCTCGACCTCGGGGTGGCCCTTGTGGCCGATCATCACGATCTCGTAGCCTTTCTCACGCATCTTGCTGACTTCGACGTGCACCTTGGTGACGAGCGGGCAGGTGGCGTCGAACACGTTGAGGCCACGCGCGGCCGCCTCGGCGCGCACCGCCTGCGACACGCCGTGGGCGCTGAAAATCACCGTGGCGCCGGCGGGTACCTCGGACAGTTCCTCGACGAAGATCGCGCCCTTGGCCTTGAGGTCGTTGACGACGTAGGTGTTGTGCACGACCTCGTGGCGCACGTAGATCGGCGCGCCGAACTTTTCCAGCGCGCGCTCGACGATGGCGATGGCGCGGTCGACACCTGCGCAGAAGCCGCGCGGGTTGGCAAGCAGGATGGTGGCGGTCATGGGCGTTCCTGAATCAGAGGATGCGGACGATCTCGACTTCGAACTCGATGGCGAGATCGGCGAGCGGATGGTTGAAGTCGACCTTCACGCTGTCGTCGCCGATCTCGAGGATGTGCCCGGCGAGAGTCTCGCCGTTGGGCATCGCGAATTCGACCAGCTGGTCGACCTCGAGGTTCAGTCCGGTCGGCAGGTCGGATTTCGGCAGGGTTTGGATCAGGTCGGGCTGGCTGAAGCCGAAAGCCTGCTCGGGATCGAGCAGGAACACGTGGCGCTCGCCGGCGGGCAGGTCGAGCAGCCACTGCTCGAGCATCGGTGCGAGTAAGCCGCTGCCGAGCGTCACGGTCTCGGGTTCGGCATCGTCGAAGTTGGAAACAACGTCGTCGCCGCTGCGCGGGCGCAAGGCATAGCGCAGTTCGAGCGTGTCGCCGGGGGCGACGGTGCGCGTGTTCACGGCTGCCCCGCGGCGGTGCGCTTGCCGCGCACGCTGTCCCAGATCAGCAGGGCGGCGCCGACGGTGATCGCGGAATCCGCTACGTTGAATGCCGGCCAGGCGAAGCCCCGGTAGTGGAAGTAGAGGAAATCCACGACATAGCCCAGCACGACACGGTCGATCACGTTGCCGAGCGCCCCGCCGAGCACCAGCGCGAGCGGCAGCGCGAGATGCGGCTCGTCGCCATGGCGCTTGAGCAGACGCACGATGACCACGGTGGCGACAATACCCACCGCGATGAAGAACCAGCGCTGCCAGCCCCCGGCGTCGGCGAGGAAACTGAACGCCGCGCCGGTGTTGTGCACCAGCACCAGCGAGAAGAAGGGCAGCACCGGAATGGCTTCCTGGTAGTCGAGCGTCGCCGACACCCAGAACTTGGTCAGGTGGTCGGCGACGATCACGGCGAAGGCGAGGCCGAGCCACTTGCGCATCGCGGGGCTGAAGAAATCACGCATGGTTGCGCGCCTCACCCTGGCCATGCAGATTGTTCACGCAGCGCCCGCACAGGCCCGGGTGGCCGGCGTGCGCGTCGACGTCGGCCCGGTAGTGCCAGCAGCGGTCGCATTTCTTCGCCGTGCTCGGCGTGACCTCCACGCGATCGGCATCGGCCGGCACGACGTGCGCCTGCGAGGTGATCAGCACGAAGCGCAGATCGTCGCCCAGCGGCGCCAGCAGGGCGTGCGTGTCGGGGCTGGCGTGCAGCGTGACCTCGGCCTGCAGCGAGGCGCCGATGCCGCCGGCGACGCGCACCAGCTCGAGCTCCTTCGACACCAGCGCGCGCACTGCGCGGATGCGGGTCCAGCGCTCGAGGAGATCGGACTCGTTGGCCTGTTCCGGCAGATCGTGCCAGGTGTGCAGAAAAACCGAGCCGTTCTCGCCGGCAAGTTGCGCCCACACTTCCTCGCCAGTGAACGACAGGATCGGCGCCATCCAGCGCGCCAGCGCATGGGTCAGGTGGTAGAGCGCGTTCTGCGCGGCGCGCCGTGCGCGGCTGTCGGCGCCGCTGGTGTAGAGGCGGTCCTTGAGGATGTCGAGGTAGAAGCCGCCGAGGTCCTCCGAGCAGAAGGTCTGCAGCTTCTGCACGATGAAGTGGAATTCGTAGGCGTCGTAATGCGCCTGCAGTTCGCCCTGCAGCTGGCGGGTCAGCGCGAGCGCGTAGCGGTCGATCTCCAGCCAGTCCTCGACCGGCAGGGTGTGCTTCTGCGGATCGAAGTCGGACAGGTTGGCGAGCAGGAACTTCAAGGTGTTTCGAATCCGGCGGTAGCTTTCCACCACGCGCTTCAGGATCTCGTCCGAGATCGACAGTTCGCCGGAATAGTCGGTGGTCGCCACCCACAGCCGCAGGATGTCGGCGCCGTACTGGTCCATCACCTTCTGCGGCGCGATGACATTGCCCTTCGACTTGCTCATCTTGTGGCCGCGGCCGTCGACCACGAAGCCGTGGGTCAGCAGCGCGTCGTAGGGCGCGCGGCCGTCGGTGGCGCAGCCGGTGAGCAGGCTCGACTGGAACCAGCCGCGATGCTGATCGGAGCCTTCGAGGTAGAGGTCGGCACTGGCTTGATCGGGTGCGGCGCGCGCAAACTCGGGGCGGCGCTTCAGCACGCAGGCGTGGGTCACGCCGGAATCGAACCAGACGTCGAGCGTATGGCCGGTCTTGTCGTAGTGCGCGGCGTCCTCACCCAGCAGCTCGGCCGGGTCGAGTGCGAACCAGGCTTCGATGCCCGACTGCTCCACGCGCTGGGCGACGATCTCCAGCAACTCGGGGGTTCTCGGATGCAGCTCGCCGGTTTCCTTGTGCGTGAAGAAGGGCATCGGCACGCCCCAGTTGCGCTGGCGCGAGACGCACCAGTCGGGACGGTTTCGGATCATCGCCTCCAGCCGCGCGCGCCCCCAGCTGGGGAAGAACTGCGTGGCGTCGACCGCCGCCATCGCCTGTTCGCGCAGGGTTTTCCGCTTCCCGCTTCCCGCTTCCCGCTCTCTGTCGTCCATCCCGATGAACCACTGCCGCGTGGCGCGGAAGATGATCGGCGTCTTGTGGCGCCAGCAGTGCGGATAACTGTGCAAGAGCTTCTCGTGCGCGAGCAGACTGCCATTCGCCTGCAGGGTCTCGACGATCAGCGGATTGGCCTGCCAGATGCTCATGCCGCCGACCAGCGGCACGCTGGCGTAGAAGCGGCCGTCGTCGCCGACCGGGTTGTCGACTTTCAAGCCGTAGCGGCTGCCGACCACGTAGTCGTCGAGGCCGTGGCCGGGCGCGGTGTGCACGGCGCCGGTGCCGGCGTCGGCGGTGACGTGGTCGCCGACGATCACCGGCACCTGCCGCTCCTGGAACGGATGCCACAGCAGCGCACCTTCGAGCGCCTGGCCACTGGTGTGAGCAAGCACCTCGGCGTCGTCGGCGAGGCCGTAACGCGTCAGTGCCGCTTCGCGCAGGCTGTCGGCGAGGATCAAATACCCCTTGCCCGTGCGCACCAGCGCGTACTGGAACTCGGGGTGCAGCGAGACCGCCTGGTTCGCGGGCAGCGTCCACGGCGTCGTGGTCCAGATGACGAGCTGGATCGGGCCGTCGATCGCAGCGATATCAAAACGGCGGGCGAGGTCGGCAGGGTCGGCGACCGCGAAGCCGACGTCGATCGCCGGCGAGGTCTTGTCCTCGTACTCCACTTCGGCTTCGGCCAGTGCCGAGCCGCAGTCGACGCACCAGTGCACCGGCTTGGCGCCCTGGTAGAGGTAGCCTGCCTGCTGGATACGCCCCAGCACGCGCAGCTGCTCGGCTTCGAACTGGAAATCCATCGTGCGATACGGGTTGTTCCAGTCGCCCAGCACGCCGAGACGGATGAAGTCGGCCTTCTGGCGCTCGATCTGTTCCGCTGCATAGGCGCGGCACAGTTCGCGGAACTTCGCCGGGGGAATGTCCTTGCCGTGGGTCTTCTCGACCTGCAGCTCGATCGGCAGGCCGTGGCAATCCCAGCCCGGGACGTAGGGCGCGTCGAAGCCGGCGAGCGTCTTCGATTTGACGATGATGTCCTTGAGGATCTTGTTGACCGCGTGGCCGATGTGGATGTCGCCGTTGGCGTAGGGCGGCCCGTCGTGCAGGATGAACTTCGGCCGGCCGGCCGCGGCCTTGCGGATCGCCTCGTAGCGTTGCTTCTCCTGCCAGCTTTTCACCCAGCCGGGCTCGCGCTTGGCGAGGTCGCCGCGCATCGGGAAGGGAGTGTCGGGCAGGTTGAGCGTGCTCTTGTAATCGGGCTTGGCGGTGTCAGGCATGGCGTCCGGGTTTATTAATCGTGGCCAGGAAGTGTTTGGCGTTGTCGACGTCGCGGCGGATCTGCGCGACCAGGCTGTCGAGGTCGGGGTATTTTGCTTCGTCGCGCAGCTTGTGCAGGAAGTCGACGCGCACGCGGCGGCCGTAGATGTCGGCGTCGAAATCGAACAGGTGCACTTCGAGCACAGGCACGGCGTCCGCCCCTTTCACCGTGGGGCGCTTGCCGAGGCTGGCGACGCCTTGCAGCGGCGCGCCGTTGAGGCCGCACAGCTCGACCGCGAAGATGCCCATCAGCGGCGGACGGTTGTGCCTGAGCTGGATGTTGGCGGTGGGGAAGCCGATGTCGCGGCCGAGCTTGTCGCCGTGCACCACGCGCCCCGAGATGCTGTAGGGCCGGCCCAGCAGGCGCGCGGCGTGTGCGAGTTCGCCGGCGGCGAGCGCCTGGCGTACCGCGGTCGACGAAGCGCGCTCGCCGGCGACCTCCACGGTGGGCAGATGTTCGGCGTCGAAGCCGAGCGTCTTGCCGCTCGCCTGCAGCAGCGCGAAGTCGCCGGCGCGTTTGGCGCCGTAGCGGAAATCGTCGCCCACCAGCACGTATTTGGCCTGCAGGGTCTCACCCAGCACGCGCTCGATGAAGGCCTCGGGGGTGAGCGAGGAAAACGCGCGGTCGAAGCGGAACACATGGAAACGGTCGACCCCCAGACGCTGCAGGCACTCGGCCTTCTCGCGCAGGCTGGAGAGCCGCGCGGGCGCCTGTTCGGGCGTGAAGAATTCGCGCGGATGCGGTTCGAAGCTCAACACGCAACTCGGCAGGCCGCGCGCGCGCGCCACGTCCTGCAGGCGGGCGAGCATGGCCTTGTGCCCGAGGTGCAGGCCGTCGAAGTTGCCGATGGTGACCGCGTGGGACGCGCCGAGGGGGGAAAAGCCGTGGGTGATGCGCATGGATGGATGCGTGGTACGAACAGCGTGCGCGAAAAAGGCTTAATTCTAGCCGATTCAGCGGCTTATTCCGCGCCGCGCCGGACGAACTGGCGCGGGCGGAAGCCCATCAGCCCGAGCGCGGCGAAATACAGCGCGATGCCGCCGCCGACCAGCAGCGACAGCCGGGTCAGGCGGTCGAGAAAGCCGGCGTCCAGCCACCATTGCGCCGGGCCCATGAAATAGGCCAGCAATGCCGCCATCAGCGCGACCGCCAGCGACACGCGCAGGAAATAGCCGAGCCAGCCGGGCTGCGGCTGGTAAATGTCGTGCTTTTTCAGCAGATGCAGCAGCAGCGTGGCGTTGAGGCAGGCGCCCAGACCGATCGCCAGCGCCAGGCCGGCGTGGCCGAGGGGAAAGATGAAGGCGAGGTTCATCAGCTGGGTGGCGATCAGGGTGAGGATCGCCACCTTCACCGGCGTACGGATGTTCTGTCGCGCGTAGAAACCGGGCGCCAGCACCTTCACCAGAATCAGCCCGACCAGTCCCAGACTGTAGGCGATCAGCGCCCGCTGGGTCATGGTCACGTCGTTCGCGGTGAAGGCCCCGTAGTGGAACAGCGTGGTGATGAGCGGCACTGCCAGCACCGCCAGCGCCGCTGCGGCGGGCAGCGCGAGCAGCAGCGTCAGGCGCAGGCCCCAGTCGAGCAGTTTCGAATATTCGGCCGGCGAATCGTCGGCGTAGTGCTTGGCGAGGCTGGGCAGCAGGATGGTGCCGAGCGCCACCCCCAGCATGCCGGTGGGGAACTCCATCAGGCGGTCGGCGTAATACAGCCACGACACGCTGCCGGTGGCGAGGAAGGAGGCGAAGATGGTGTTGATCAGCAGGCTGATCTGCGCCACCGAGACGCCCAGCGTGGCGGGGGCCATCAGCTTCAGGATGCGCCTGACGCCGGGGTCGTCGAAATGCCGGGTGGGGCGCGGCAGCATGCGGATTTTCATCAGATGCGGCAGCATCCACGCCAGCTGCAGCAGCCCGCCCAGCGCCACGCCCCAGCCGAGCGCCAGCACCGGCGGGTCGAACCAGGGCGCCAGCCACAGCGTGGCGGCGATCATCGCGACGTTGAGCAGCACCGGTGCGAACGCCGGCACCGAGAACTTGCTCCAGGTATTGAGGATGCCAGCCGCCAGCGCCACCAGCGAAATGAAGATGATGTAGGGGAAGGTGATGCGCAGCAGCGTGACCGTCAGTTCGAATTTTTCCGGATCGGCGCGAAAACCGGGCGCGCTCACGTAGGCGACCCACGGCGCGCCGATGACGCCGAGCAGCGCCACGCCGACCAGTACCAGCGTCAGCGCGCTGCCGACCTGGCTGACCAGCACCCGGGTGGCGTCGTGCCCCATGCGGTTCTTGTATTCAGCGAGGATGGGCACGAAGGCCTGCGAGAACGCACCCTCGGCGAACAGCCGCCGCAGCAGGTTGGGGATCTTGAAGGCGACGAAGAAGGCGTCGGTCAGCATGCCGGCGCCGAACACGCGGGCAATCAGGGCGTCGCGCACGAATCCCAGGATGCGGGAGAGCAGGGTCATGCTGCTGACCGCAGCGAGGGCTTTGAGGAGATTCATGGCAGGGGTGTTTTGCGCGCATTGTGCGGGCCGGGCGCGCCGACCGCAACCGCATGCAAAAGACGCTTGATTTTTGGCGGGGTTTTCTCGTACAATCGCCGGCTTTGGTGAACCAGCCCTGTCCCGACGGGGCGCCGACTAGATCAATTTCCCCTGCGACTTACGCGCAGGGGCTACAGGAGCAAAAACATGGCGAACTCCGCCCAGGCCCGCAAACGTGCCCGTCAAGCGTCCGCCCAGCGCGACCACAACATGAGCCAGCGCTCGGAACTGCGCACCGCGATCAAGAAAGTGCGCAAGGCGATCGAGGCCGGCGACAAGACCGCCGCCCAGGCCGTCTTCCAGTCGTCGATGAGCGTGATCGACAGCATCGCCGACAAGCAGATCATCCACAAGAACAAGGCCGCTCGCCACAAGAGCCGCCTGTCGCAGGCCGTCAAGGCCATGGCCTGAGCGCCTCTCTGATGCAGCTTTCGCTGCATCCTGAAAAAAACGCCGCTGAATGCGGCGTTTTTTCATTTCCGGCGCCGGCCGTTCAGTCGGCGTTCTCGGTCAGCAGTTCGTTGGTTTGCGCGAAGCTCCGCAGGAAACGCCAGGCATTGGGGTCGGCGGCCTTGAGCCGCGTGTCGACCACCACGCAGCGGATGCCGTCCAGCGTCTTCGGCTGCACGTAGGGCGAGTAGTTGGTGCGGTTGTTGGGGTCGATCACGGCGAACGCGCCGGCCAGGCGATCGGCCCAGTCGCTCGGCCGGAACCGGGTGCCTTTGGTGGTGATGCCGCGAATGATGAAAGGGGCGTTGGCGGATGCGTCGTCCATTGGGTGGCAGCGACTGAAAGGGTTGCCGGATTCTAGCATGGGGGTTCCCGTGCAAGGCACGGTGCTTGCAGGACCGCGGCATTTTGCAGATACTGGCGCCGGTTACCTGACCAAAAAGCTCAACAATTCACCTGCAACACCATTAGGAGGGAGAAGAACCATGAAAAACCCGCTGGATTCGCTGTGGGGCACCGTCATTTCCGGCGTCGTGCTCACCGTCGTACTGGTCGTTTTTGCCAGAAACTTTCTGGGTTGAGGGGAGAAAACAATGGAAAGCAATATCGTCATCGTCTCCGCACTGGCCCGCTGGGTCCATTTCATGGCCGGCGTGATGTGGATCGGCCTTTTGTACTACTTCAATTTCGTGCAGGTGGCGGCGCTGAAGAACGCCACCGCTGACGGCACCGCCGCGGGCATCACCAAGCACGTCGCCCCGCGCGCACTGCTGTTCTTCCGCTGGGCGGCGGTGGTGACCTGGATCGCCGGCGCCGCGCTGCTGGGTCCGCATTTCACCGATGCCTTCCTGCTGCGCAACGGCATGGGCCCGATCGGCATCGGCGCCTGGCTCGGCACCATCATGCTGTTCAACGTGTGGTTCCTGATCTGGCCGAACCAGAAGAAGATCCTGGGCATGACGCCGGCGTCCGACGAGGAGAAGAACAAGGCCCGCCGCGTCGCCTTCCTGGCGTCGCGCACCAATACCATGCTGTCGATCCCGATGCTGTTCTTCATGGCGACCGGGATGTCTCATTCGGCGCTTTTCAGCCTATAATCAAGGCGCTGCATGACAAGCGCGGCGGCTTAGGCCGCCGTTTTCTATTTCGCTGCTTCACTACGCAACCAGCAGACATTTTCGGGACAGCCTCCAAAGGACTGCCATGACGACACATTTGATGAACACCTATGCGCGCCAGCCGGTCGCCTTCGTGCGCGGCGAGGGGGCCTACCTGTGGGACGAAGCCGGCAAGCGCTATCTCGACGCGGTCGCCGGCGTCGCGGTGAACGGACTGGGCCATGCCCATCCCGGGCTGGTCAAGGCGATCGCCGAGCAGGCCGCATCGCTGATCCATTCGTCCAACCTGTATCGCGTGTTGCGTCAGGAAGAACTGGCCGACAAGCTGTGCGAACTGTCGGGCATGGACCGCGTGTTCTTCTGCAACTCCGGCTGCGAGGCCAACGAGGCGGCGATCAAGCTGGCGCGCCTATACGGCCACAACAAGGGCATCGAGGTGCCGACCATCATCGTGATGGAAAAGGCCTTCCACGGCCGCACCATGGCGACGCTGACCGCGACCGGCAGCCGCAAGATCCAGGCCGGTTTCGAGCCGCTGCTGTCGGGCTTCGCGCGGGTGCCGTTCAACGACCTCGACGCCATCCGTCACGTCGCCGAGCACAACAAGAGCGTGGTCGCGGTGCTGGTCGAGGTGGTGCAGGGCGAGGGCGGCATCAACATCATGCCGGCCGATATCCTCGCCGAGCTGCGCAGGATCTGCGACGAACACGGCTGGCTCTTGATGCTGGACGAGGTGCAGACCGGCATCGGCCGCACCGGCACCTGGTTCGGCTTCCAGCATGCCGGCGTGATGCCGGACGTGATGGCGCTGGCCAAGGGCCTCGGCTCGGGCGTGCCGATCGGCGCCTGCCTCGCGCGCGGCGCGGCGGCCGAGGTGTTCCAGCCGGGCAACCACGGCTCGACCTTCGGCGGCAATCCGCTCGCCTGCGCCGCCGCGCTGGCGACGCTGGAAGCGATCGAGGCGGAAAAGCTGCTCGATAACGCGCGGGTGCGCGGCGACGCGATCCGCGCCGGGCTGCGCGCGGCGCTCGCCGGCGTACACGGCGTGGTCGACATCCGCGGCGAGGGCATGATGATCGGCGTCGAGCTCGACCGTCCCTGCGGCGAGCTCGTCGCGGTGGCGCGCGACGCCGGCGTGCTGATCAACGTCACTGCCGACAAAGTCATCCGCCTGGTGCCGCCGCTGATCTACGGCGCGGCCGAAGTCGACGCGCTGGTCGCGGCGGTGTCCGGCATCGTCAGGAACTACCTGCAGCAGGCAGCGTGATGCTGAAACATTTCCTGCAATTCAAGGACCTCACGCGCGACGAGCACCTGTACCTGTTCGAGCGCGCGCGCCTGATCAAGTCGCGCTTCAAGCGCTATCAGCCCTACCACCCGCTGGTCGACCGGACGCTGGCGATGATCTTCGAGAAAAGCTCGACCCGTACGCGTCTCTCTTTCGAGGCCGGCATGCACCAGCTCGGCGGCTCGGCGATCTACCTCAACACGCGCGACACCCAGCTCGGCCGCGGCGAGCCGGTCGAGGACGCCGGCGAGGTGATCTCGCGCATGGTCGACATCGTGATGATCCGCACCTTCGAGCAGGAGATCATCGAGCGCTTCGCCAGCCATTCGCGCGTGCCGGTGATCAACGGGCTGACCAACGAATACCACCCGTGCCAGATCCTTGCCGACATCTTCACCTACATCGAGCATCGCGGTTCGATCCAGGGCAAGACGGTGGCGTGGATCGGCGACTCCAACAACATGTGCAACACCTGGCTGCAGGCGGCCGAGGTGCTCGACTTCAACGTGCACGTGTCGACCCCGCCCGGCTACGAGGTCGAGCCCGAGCGCGCCAACCTCTACGGCACCGACCACTTCGAGAGCTTCGCCGACCCGATGGATGCCTGCCGCGGCGCCGACCTGGTGACGACCGACGTGTGGACCAGCATGGGCTGGGAGGCCGAGAACGACGAGCGCCTGAAGGCCTTCGCCGACTGGCAGGTCGACGCCGACATGATGAAGGTCGCCAAATCCGACGCCGTCTTCATGCACTGCCTGCCCGCGCACCGCGGCGAGGAGGTCACCGCCGAGGTGATCGACGGTCCGCAGTCGGTGGTATGGGACGAGGCGGAGAACCGCCTGCACGTGCAGAAAGCCCTGATGGAATACCTCTTACTCGGAAAAGTGGAAAGCTGAATGAACATCGCCTACTTCAAGGACATGGATTCGCTCTATGTCGAAATCAGTCCTGAAAACCCCGCGCAGGCGTGGGAAGCGCACGAGGGTATCGTGCTGAACCTGTCCGAGGACGGCCGTGTCGTCGGCATCGAGATCGAGAAGGCCAGCCTCGCGACCAACCTCGACATCCTCAAGATCGGCGGTTTCCCCGGCCAGATCGAGATCATCGACAAGAACACCTCCGGCTCCACCCACTAATTCATCGAACCACCATGAGCGACATCAAGAAAGTTGTATTGGCCTATTCCGGCGGCCTCGATACCTCGGTCATCCTGAAATGGCTGCAGGACACCTACCAATGTGAAGTCGTGACCTTCACCGCCGACCTCGGCCAGGGCGAGGAACTCGAACCGGCACGCCAGAAGGCGCTGCAGTTCGGCATCAAGCCCGAGCAGATCTACATCGACGACCTGCGCGAGGAATTCGTGCGCGACTTCGTGTTCCCGATGTTCCGCGCCAACACGGTGTACGAGGGCGAGTATCTGCTCGGCACCTCGATCGCGCGCCCGCTGATCGCCAAACGCCTGATCGAGATCGTCAACGCCACCGGCGCCGACGCGATCTGCCACGGCGCCACTGGCAAGGGCAACGACCAGGTGCGCTTCGAGCTCGGCGCCTACGCGTTGAAGCCCGACGTCAAGGTGATCGCGCCCTGGCGCGAATGGGACCTGCTCTCGCGCGAGAAACTGCTGAACTACGCCGAGACGCACGGCATCCCCATCGACATGAAGCACCGCCAGGGCGGCTCGCCGTATTCGATGGACGCCAACCTCTTGCACATCTCCTACGAAGGTCGCCATCTGGAAGACCCCAACGCGGAAGCCGAGGAAGACATGTGGCGCTGGACCGTATCGCCCGAAAAGGCACCGGATCAGGCCGAATACATCGAACTGACCTACGCCAGGGGCGATGTGGTCGAGATCAACGGCCAGAGCATGCGCGCGCATGAAGTGCTGGCGAAGCTGAACGAACTCGGCGGCAAGCACGGCGTCGGCCGCCTCGATCTGGTCGAGAACCGCTACGTCGGCATGAAGTCGCGCGGCTGCTACGAGACCCCCGGCGGCACGATTCTGCTCAAGGCGCACCGCGCCATCGAGTCGATCACGCTCGACCGCGAAGTCGCGCACCTGAAAGATGATTTGATGCCGCGCTACGCCAGCCTGATCTACAACGGCTACTGGTGGGCACCGGAACGGAAAGCCCTGCAGGTGCTGATCGATCACACCCAGCAGCACGTCAACGGTACGGTGCGGCTGAAGCTCTACAAGGGCAACGTCATCGTCGTCGGCCGCGATTCGAAGACCGATTCGCTGTTCGACTCGACCATCGCCACCTTCGAGGACGACGCCGGCGCCTACGACCAGAAGGACGCAGGCGGTTTCATCAAGCTCAACGCGCTGCGCATGCGCATCGCCGCCAAACTCGACGCACGGAGAAAATAAGCATGTCCCAGTTCGACAACATCAGCGTGGTCAAGCAGGCCAACGTCTACTTCGACGGCAAGTGCGTTTCGCACACCGTGCAGTTCGCCGACGGCAGCAAGAAGTCGGTCGGCGTGATCATGCCGTCCCAGCTCACCTTCAATACCGGCGCGCCCGAGGTCATGGAAGGCGTCGCCGGTTCCTGCCGCGTGCGCCTGGCCGGCGAAACCGAGTGGAAGACCTACCACGCCGGCGAGTCCTTCGACGTGCCCGCCAACTCGAGCTTCGACATCGAGGTGATGGGCGATCCCTATCACTACGTCTGCCACTTCGGCTGATTGCGCATGAATCAAGCTACTGCGCGTCCCGATTGCGGCGTTGGGCGGTGCCCGCTTCTCGCCGTACTCCGTGTACCGTCTCGTCGCTGCGCGCCACCCGCCTTGCACTCGGGCCGCTCGCTACGCTTGCTTCACGCGCAATAGATAAGCCATGACCACCGTCACCGTCGTCAGGAAGGAAGGCCGCATCGCGATCGCTGCCGACACGCTGACGAAGTGGGGCGGCGGCAAGGAGTCGGCCGATTACGTCGCGAACCACGAGAAGATCATCCGCGTCGGCGACAGCTTCGTCGCGATCACCGGCTCGGCCACGTTCAAGTTGATCCTCGCGGACTATTTCGCCTCGCTGGAGGAGACGCCGCCGCTCGACTCGGTGGCCAGCATATTCAGCGTGTGGAACACGATGCATGGTGCGTTGAAGGAGCAGTACTACCTGCAGACCGGGGAGGACAAGGAGGAGGATCTCGAGTCCAGCCGCATGGACGTGCTGATCGCCAATTCGCACGGGATCTTCGGCGTGGCGGCGCATCGCACGGTGCAGGAGTTCTCGAAATTCTATGCCTACGGCAGCGGCAGCCCCTACGCGCTGGGGGCCATGTACGCCGCCTACCGCGCGCCTTCGCTCGATGCCGAGGCGGTGGCGCGGCTGGGCGTGATGGCGGCGGCCGAGTTCCACGACGAGTCGGGGCTGCCGGTGCAGTCGTTTGTAATGGACGTTGAGGAGTAAGCAGATGCCGAGTTTTGACATCGTGTCCGAGGTCGACAAGCAGGAAGTCCGCAACGCGGTCGACCAGGTCAACAAGGAAGTTTCCACCCGTTTCGACTTCAAGGGCTCCGACGCGCGCGTCGAGCAGGCCGAATACGTGCTGACGGTCTACGCCGACACCGAATTCCAGCTCGACCAGGTGCAGGAGATCCTGGCGCAGAAGCTCTCCAAGCGCAGCGTCGACGTCAAGTGCCTCGACATCGGCAACGTCGAGAAGGTCTCGGGCAACAAGGTCAAGCGCAGCGTGACGGTGAAGACCGGCGTCGAGACCGAGCTGGCGAAGAAGATCGTCAAGTGTGTCAAGGACAGCAAGCTCAAGGTGCAGGCGAGCATCCAGGGCGACAGCGTGCGCGTGTCGGGCGCCAAGCGCGACGTGCTGCAGGAGACCATCGCGCTGGTGCGGAAGAGCATTACCGATTTCCCGCTGCAGTTCCAGAATTTCCGCGACTGATTTTCCAACTCACGACACGAGGAGGCGAGCATGGCCAAGGTTCTGATTCCCCTGGCTGACGGTTGCGAGGAGCTCGAAGCCGTCACCCTCATCGATCTGTTGCGGCGCGCCGGCATCGACGTGACGACGGCCGGACTCAAGCCCGGCATCGTCAAGGCCAGCCGCGGCGTGCAGCTGGTGCCCGACGTCACCCTCGACGTCGCGCTGCAGGACGACTACGACATGGTGGTGCTGCCGGGCGGCATGCCGGGCGCGACGCACCTGAAGGACGATCCCCGCATCCTCGACCTGCTGAAAAAGATGGCGGCCGCCGGCAAGTACACCGCCGCGATCTGCGCCGCGCCGATGGTGCTGGCCGAGGCCGGCGTGCTCGCCGGCAGGCGGGCGACCAGCTATCCCGGTTTCCTCGACGGCCTGCCCGGCGTCGACGTCAGCGCCGAGGCGGTGGTGCAGGACGGCACCGTGCTGACCTCGCGCGGTCCCGGCACGGCGATGGACTTCGCGCTGGCACTGGTCGAGGCGCTGGCCGGCCGCGAAAAGCGCGGCCAGGTCGAGGCCGGGCTGGTCCGGCCCTGACGCACATCGTCGTTGGTTGGTATCATTCGACCCATACCGAAGCCGACCCGGAGACCTCCATGCAGATTCGCGAAATCCTCACGCTCAAGAGCGACACCATCCACAGCATCGCGCCGACCGATCCGGTTTCCAGCGCGGTCTCGAAAATGGTTGCACTGGGCGTGGGCTCGCTGGTGGTGCTGAAGGAGGGTCAGATGGTCGGCCTGCTGACCGAGCGCGATGTGGTGCACGGCATGGTCAAGCAGGGCTGCGACCTCAAGGACGCCGAAGTCAGCACCATCATGGTGACCGAGCCGGTGGTCGCCAACGCCGACGATTCGGTCGATTACGCGCGCGACGTCATGACCAAGTCGCACATCGGCCATCTGCCCATTCTCGACGGCAACACGCTGCTCGGCATCATCTCCTTCCACGACGTGGCGCGTGCCTGTCTCAAGGAAGCCAACTTCGAGAACAGCCTTCTCAAGCGCTACATCAAGCACTGGCCGGAATAAGCTCAGACCGAGTTCTCCCTCTCCCCAACCCCCCCCGAACGGGGGAGGGGGCGAACGCTGGGGCCTTCGGCCCCACCTTTATCCCCGAAGGGGGCAAACCGATTAACGGATCGATTCGATGTCGAACCGCTTGTCCTTGATCTGCGGCACGATCAGTGCGTAGCCCTGCTGTTGCCAGTGCGCCAGCTCGGTGATGGCGTTGGGCACTACCTCGACGAAATCCTGGAAGTCGGCGACCGCGTAGCCAAAATCCTCCGCGGCCTGGCCGCATACCTTGAACGCCACGCCGAGGTCGGCGTAATAGCGCATGCGCTCGACCGCCTCCTGGTACTTCGCCTCGTTCTTCTTCGCCACGGTGACGATTTCGGTGCCGTGGATCACCACCACGATCTTCAGGTCCTCGGGCGCATAGCCGTAAGGCGCCTCCATCAGCGGGTTCAGCAGCGAGCGCACCCAGTAGAGCGCGCTGCCGATCTTCTGCGGGTCGTCCAGATAGAACTCGAACATGACCCTGGCCGGTGCGTAGGGCGTCTGCACCCAGGTCCCGGCCGCATGAGCCGGTGCCGCCAGCACAAGCCCGATCAGTGCAGGCACAAGCGATTTCATCGCCGTCTCCTTGCGATGTCGAACGAGCTTGTTTTATAGGCGCTGCGCGGCGGTTTGCTGCAGACGGCGCAAGGTCTGGAACAGCTGCAGCCGCGCCGGGGCGATCTCCCCGGCGGCCACCGCTTCCTGCAGCCGGCAGCCCGGCTCCGATTCGTGGCGACAGTCGCGGAAGCGGCACTGCCCCAGATACGGCCGGAACTCGACGAAGGCGTGCGCCAGCGTGCCGGCGTCGAGATGCTGCAGGGCGAATTCCTGCAGCCCGGGCGAGTCGATCACAGCCGATTCGGCGTCCAGCCGGTGCAGGCGGGTGTGGGTGGTGGTGTGGCGACCGCTGTCGAGCGCCTCTGAGTATTCGGCGGTCTCGACCTTCGCTTCCGGGAACAGCGCATTGATCAGCGTCGACTTGCCCATCCCCGACTGTCCGATCAGGAGCGTGGTGTGGCCATGCAGCGCGGGACGCAGCGGCGCGATATCGGTCAGCGCCGACAGTGTCACCAGCGGATAGCCGATGCGGGTGAGCGGCGCCAGCCGTTCGCGTGCGGCCGCGGTTTCCGGCAGGTCGGCCTTGTTGAGGACCAGCAGGCTGGCGATGCCCTGCTCTTCGGCGGCAAGCAGGCAGCGCTGCACCAGTTCCGGCGAGAAGCTCGGCCGCGCTGCGACCACCACCGCGAGCTGGGTGACGTTGGCGGCGATCGCCTTGGTCTTGAAGGCGTCGGAGCGGTACAAGAGGCTGGTGCGCGGCAGCACCGCCTCGATCACCCCGGCGTCACCGTCGCGCCTGAGTTCGACGCGGTCGCCGCACACCACCTGCAGGTGGCGGCCCCGGACCTGGCAGGGCAGGGTGCCGGCTGCCGTCTCGACGAGGAAGCGGCGGCTGTAGGCGGCGACGACCCGGCCGGTCAGCATGGCCATGGCCGAGGATTTCGACGGGCTCAAATTTCGAACAGCATGTCGACCTTGGCCGCGCAGACGAAGTCGTTCTGGCTTCGGCCGGCGCAAGGCGCCTTGACGTTCGCTTCGCTCACGTTAGCCTGCGCCGAAACGGCTTCTTCCGCGTCAGATATCCAGGAGTGCATCGACTTTTGCTGCGCAGATGAAGTCGTTTTCGGACAGGCCGTTGATCGCATGGGTCCAGAACTCCACCTTGACGGTGTTGTAGCCGACGATCAGGTAGGGATGGTGATCCTCGCGGTGCGACACCCACATCACGGCGTTGGTGAAGGCCTGCGCCTGGTAGTGGTCCTTGAACTTGTATTCCTTGGCGATCTTGATGCCGTCGCGCTGCCAGCCGGCGAGGCCCTTCAGCATCGGGGCGATCTGCGCGTCGGTCAGCGGGGCGACGCCGCCCTCGCAGGGGGCGCACTTCTTGCGGACGAGTTCTTCGACGATCGTGGTCATGAGGTTTCCTTACTTGAATTGGTAGTACTGCTGGTTGAGCCAGGCACCGACGTGGGCCTCGTCCTCGGGAAACCAGCCGGCGCCGGTGTTGGCGTTGCAGCCGGCGATGCGTGCCGCCAGCTGCTGCGCCGTCTTGGTCTTGCGGTCGGGGCGCGTGTAGATCCTGCTGCCGTCGCCGCCGAACATGCCGATGTGGCAGTGGGTGCAGGACTTGTCGTGCAGCGCCTTGCCTGCCTTGGGATCGCCCTTGGCAAAGGGGGCGGCCTGAGCGGCCGTGGCCAGCGTCGCCGCAGCGACAAACAGCGTCAGGGTTTTCATGGCCGGACTCCTGGAACGAGAGTCTGGATTATGGCCGCAAGGCGGGCGCTCTGCC
Source organism: Pseudomonadota bacterium (assembly GCA_041639215.1). GTDB lineage: Bacteria > Pseudomonadota > Gammaproteobacteria > Burkholderiales > Thiobacillaceae > Thiobacillus. The sequence continues at coordinate 322,070 of JBEQCP010000002.1, forward strand.
ACCCCGTGGCGCGCAGGGTCTATGGCGTCTGTGCGAAAATGCGCGCTGATCAATTCAGGACATCCCCATGGCGCTCAATCCCACCCATCTGCTCTGGCTCGACATGGAAATGACCGGCCTGTCGCCGGATACCGACCGCATCATCGAGCTCGCCATCGTCGTCACCGATGCCGACCTCAACACCGTCGCCGAAGGACCGGTGCTGGTGGTGCATCAGCCCGACGAGGTGATGAACGCGATGGACAACTGGAACAAGGGCACCCACGGAAAATCCGGCCTGATCGACCGCGTCAAGGCCTCGCAGCTGTCGGAGGCCGACGCCGAGGCGCAGATGCTGGAATTCGTGAAGCAGCACGTTCCCGCCCGCACCTCGCCGATGTGCGGCAACTCGATCTGCCAGGACCGCCGCTTCCTCGCGCGCTACATGCCGCAGCTCGAGGCCTTCTTCCACTACCGCAATCTCGACGTCAGCACCCTGAAGGAACTGGCCAAGCGCTGGCGCCCGGGACTGTCCGAGGAATTCAAGAAGTCCAACAAACACGAAGCGCTGGCCGACATCTACGAATCGATCGACGAACTCAAGCACTATCGCGAGCACTTCATCCGCACCGCCTGAAAAAAATGGCGGCCAGAAGGCCGCCGCAGGAGGAGACGCGTTCGGGTTCGTCAGAAAAACCAGGTCAGCTGCAGGCTGGCGCGGTCGCCCAGATTGTCGGCGACGATGCCGGCGTTGCTGCGCTGGGTGGCGTTGGTGGTGGCTTGCGGGTTGGGCACCTCGGCCTCGCGCCATTCGTAGTTCAGCGTCACGCGGGTATTCTTGTTGATGAAATACTGACCGCCCAGGGTCCAGGTCTTGAACACGCGCTGCGCGGCCGCGTCGTTGTAGGAACGGTCGAGCACGTCATAGCGCGCCTCGATCTCCCACTTCGGATGAAAGCGCCAGCCGGCCTCGAGGTACCAGCCGTCGGCCTTGCCCTCGGGCGCGAGGTTCAGGTTGTACGGCGGCTCGAGATTGCCGCTCGCCGGCAGCACCGGCGGATTGGGGCCGCCTGCCACCATGCCGTCGGCGCGGATGTATTCGCCCGAGGTGCGGAACGGGCCCCGGGTCACGCGGTAGCCGACGCCCTCGCGGATGCGGTCGTGATCGGTACCGCCGTATGTGCGTTCACCCGCCTGCCGCCACAGGAACACGTTGGCATCCTCGCGCAGCGGGCCCTTGCCCTTGAACACGTAGGACAGCTGCAGGCGTGCGGTGAGATCCTTGCTGCTGTTGTTGTCACTGAAGTTCTCGATCTCGTTGCCGTTCGAGAGCATCGCGGCGTAGCCGAATTCCCAGTTGGCCTTGCGGAAGCTGTCGAACACCTGGATGCCCCAGTCGCGGAACGCGTTGTTGCCCGCCACCGCCTTGCCGCAGTCGAGCGTGGTGGCGCCAGCCAGTGCGGTGCAGCCCGCGGGCGTGCCGGCGACGTCGCGGTAGAAGGTCTCCTGCACCAGCGCGCTGGTGACCGCGCTGTAGTAGACGTAGGAGTAGGCGACCGGGTTGCTGACCAGGGCTTCCTCGCCGGTGGGCAGCTTGAACAGGCCGGCGCGGATCTTCGCGCCGGGGATGAAGCTGAACGTCAGCGACGCGTCGGTGACCATCAGCGGATGCTGCACCGTGGTGAGGTTGTGGCCGGCGTCGGTCAGCAGGAAGTAGTTGATCCTGTCGGTGAGGCGACCGCGCAGGCCGAACTGGGCGCGCAGGAACTGCAGCTGGTCCGTGTTCTCGAAGGTCGGCCCGACCAGGTTCTGGATCTGGTACTGCCCGTTCGCGCTCGCCGCGGCGCCGCCCATGCCGGCCAGCGGGTCGGCGTCGATGTACGTATAGGTCGGCTGCACGAAGCCGAAGGGCTTCACCGCAGGGGCGTCGGCAGGTTCGGTGGCGAGCACGTCGACCCAGTTGGCGGCGTGCGTGGTCATGGGCAGACAGGCTGCCAGCAGTAGGGCGATTTTCCTCTTGTTCACGGTTGCTCCTCCCCGAGCGTTTGAATTTTCAGGCGTAAAGCCCCCCGCCTGCAGGCATGCGCTGCAGCTTCCGACAGAAAAGGTGGGGGGTGAAATGCCCGGGCGCGGCCCGGGCGGCGAAGCTTAGGGCTTCAGATAGACGTAGCCTTCCTGGGCCTGCAGTTTGCCGATCTCGGCGACGCCGGACGGCACGACACGGGCTTCCATGATGACTGCGTCGTCGGTGAGATTGCGGCTCTTCAGCGTGTTGCGGCAGACGCGGAAGTCGACGCCTTTCTCCTTCAGGCCGGCAACCACCGGGGCGAACGCGCCCTTGTCGTCCTTGGCGTCGTTGAGCAGGAAGTCGATGCCCTTGCCGTGGGTCACCACGACGATCTTCGCGTTCGGGCTGGCGGTGAGGTGGTTGTTCACGTTGTTCATGGCGACGCGGGCGACCGCGGCGTCGTTGACGTGGTAAACCACTTTCTCTTCCGCGGCGGCGGGGGCAGCGGCCTCGATCGGCTGGACGGCATGGGCCACGGGGGCGGCCGCGAGCAGCAGGGCGGCGAGCAGCGGGGTGAGGGTGCGAATCATCTGGGGTCTCCTGTCGTGTCTGGTTATCAATAAATCGGCTTGATCATTGTGAAGCCTGTACATAAAACGCATCATCTGGGACGCTTATTCCATTCCGGCAGGCACTTTTTTCTGGAATAAATGAACCAGTGCCCGCGTCCCAGAGACATGAACATGATCAGCCGCCTCCTGTTTGGCCCGTTCCGCCCTGGCATCGAAGCGCAACGCCCGGTGCTCTACCGCATCGCCTACGCCTGGTGCCATGACCCGGCGCTGGCCGACGATCTGGTGCAGGAAGCCCTGTCCAAGGCCTGGGCGCGGCGCGCCCAGCTGCGCGACGCGGCCGCGCTGAAGGGCTGGCTGGTGTCAATCATGAATCATTGCTGGATGGACCATCTGCGCCGCCGGCGCGACTTCGACGACGTCGAGGACTGGCAGGACGAACTCGAATCCGCCGCCGAATCGCCCGAGGCGTGCTGCGATCGCGACCGCGTGATCGCCTGCGTCCGGGCTGCGGTGGCGCGCCTGCCGCTGGGGCAGCGCCAGGTGCTGACCCTGGTCGACCTGGAGGAATTCGGCTACGCCGAGGTGGCGCAGATCCTGGCCATTCCGGTCGGCACCGTGATGAGCCGGCTGTCGCGCGCCCGCGCCAGTCTGAAGAATTTGCTGGAACCCGCGAAGCAGCAGCAGGAAGCCACACCGCTGCTGAGGAGAGTGAAATGAGGCCGGTCGTCTCTGACGAAACCCTGCATGCCTTCGTCGACGGCGAGCTCGCCGTCGACGAGCGCGAAGCCCTGATCGCACGGATGCGAGAGGACGCTGACCTCGCGCAACGCATCTGCAGCCTGCGCAGCCTGAAGAGCATGGTGCAGCTGGGCTACGCCCGCTTGCCTGCCGCCGCCGATCGGGCGCACCCCGCGCCGCGTCGACAACTCATGCAGCGCTGCGCCTTCGGCTGTCTGGTGCTGCTGGCCGGCGTCGGCGGCTGGATGTTGCGCGGTGCCGATGCCGGCACGGTCGCCGCAGCGAGGCCAGTGGCCATGCCGGCCGGCTACGCCGCCGTCAGCCTGGCGCGCGAAGCCGATCCCAACCGCGTGCTGCTGCATCTCGACAGCGCCGCACCCGACAGAATGCAGGCGGTGCTCGACCAGGCCGAGCGCCTGCTCGACGCTGCCGAGCGCGAAGGCCGGACGATGCAGCTCGAAGTCGTCGCCAACAGCCGCGGCATCCAGCTGCTGCGTGCCGGACACAGTCCGCATGCCGGGCGCATGGCGCGCATGAAGCAGCGCCACGCCAACCTGCAGTGGGTGGCGTGCGGGCAATCGATCGCGCGCCTCGCCAGCGAAGGCCAGAAGGTGGAACTGCTGCCCGCCACCCGCACCGCGCCCACCGCCATCAGCGAGATCGTCACCCGGCTCCAGCAGGGCTGGACTTATGTCCGCGTTTGAGCGCGGAATCACGCTTGCTGCCCTGCTGCTGACGCTGCTGCTGCCCGCGACCGCCGGCGCGGTCACGCCGTCCAACCGCCTCGCCGGCCATCCCTCGCCTTACCTCGCGCTGCACGGCAGCGACCCGGTGGCGTGGCAGGAATGGAACACTGCCACCGTCGCGCGCGCCCGGCGCGAAAACAAGCTCCTGTTCGTCTCGGTCGGCTACTTCGCCTGCCACTGGTGCCATGTCATGCAGCGCGAGAGCTACAGGAACGCGCAGATCGCCGCCCAGCTCAACCGCGACTTCATCCCGGTCAAGGTCGACCGCGAACTCAACAGCGGCCTCGACGATGCCCTGCAGGGCTTTTCCGGGCGGCTCGCCGGCGTCGCCGGCTGGCCGCTGAACGCCTTCGTCACGCCCGAGGGCTACCCGGCCTATGTCGTGCTGTACGCGCCGCCGGACGAGTTCCGCACGCTGCTGGGGCAACTCGCCAGGCGCTGGGCGACGGATGCGAACGGCATCCGTCGCCTCGCGGTGCAGGCCGCACCGCCGCCGGCCCCGCGGCCGGCGGCAGTATCGGCAGGTGCCGGCCATGGTGCGCAGGCCTGGGCGCGCTACCTCGCCGCGGCGTGGCAGGAGGCCGACCCGCTGCACGGCGGCTTCGGCCAGGTCAGCAAATTCCCGATGGCGCCGCAGCTGCATGCCTTGCTCGACCAGCAGGCGCGGCAGCCCGACGCGAAGCTGGCCGAGTTCCTGCGCCTGACGTTCGACCAGATGGCCGCACGCGGCCTCCACGACCCCATCGGCGGCGGCTTCTTCCGCTACACCGTCGACCCCGGCTGGGACACGCCGCATTTCGAGAAGATGCTCGCCGACAACGCGCATCTGGCGCCGCTCTACCAGCGCGCCGCCGAGGTGCTGGACGAGCCGCGCTACCGCACGATCGCGCGCGGCACGCTCGACTTCATGCGCGACACCCTGCAGGACGCCGGCGGCGGCTTCTACAGCAGCACCTCGGCGGTCGACGCCGCGGGACGCGAGGGCGCGACCTACCTGTGGGAGCCCGACGAACTCAGGCGTCTGTTGCCGCCGGCGGCCTACGCGGCCGCGCGCCGGGTGTGGCGGCTCGACGCCGCGCGCAGCTTCGACGCCGGCTACCTGCCGGCGGAGTACCGCACGCCGACCGCGGACGAGCGGCGCCTGCTGGCCGAGGCCGCGCGCATCCTGCGCCCGCTGCAGCGTGCGCGCAGCCTGCCGAAGGACGACAAGCAGAACGCCGGCCTCAACGGTCTCGCGCTGTCGGCGTTCAGCCAGGCCGTGGCGCTCGATCCGGGCTATCGACGGCAGGCCGATGCGATACAGCGCTTTCTGCTGACGCACCTGATGCGGGAGGGAACGCTGCTCAAATCGATGGCGCGCGGCAAGCGGCTGGGGGGTGCCGAACTGGAGGACTACGCCTATGTCGTGCAGGGCCTGCTCGACCATGCCGACGCCACCGGCAGCCGGGCCTCGCGCGACGCGGCGCTGCGGCTGGCGCGCACGGCCTGGCGGACATTCTGGAGCGATGCGGGATGGCGCCACGAGGCGCAGCCGCTGCTGGCGACGCTGCAGCCGGAGCCGGCCCAGGCCGACGGCGCGCTGTATGCACCGTCCGAGGTGCTGCTGCTGGCGACGCTGCGCCTGCAGGATCCCGCCCTGCAACGCCTGGCGCGCACCGCCGCCAGCTGGAACGTGCCGGCAATGGCACGCGACGCGTTCGTCTATCCGACCCGGGTGCGGGTGCTGCGCCAAGACCACCCGTAGGGTGAGCGTCTGGCGGCGTACCCCTTGCGGGTGCTGCGCCAAGACCACCCGTAGGGTGAGCGTTTGGCGGCATACTCCTTGCGGGTACTGGCGCAGCTGCCCTAGTTGAGTTCCGGTTCCGCGTCCGGTGCCGTGTCCTGCACGCGCTGGATTGGGCGCCGTCCGACCTGCACCTTGAGGTCGAGCGACTGCTGCTTGCGCGCCACCGTCAGGCGCGCGGCCTCGCCTGGCTTCAGCGCGGCGATCAGGTTCAGCAGCGAGGCCGAATCGCTCACCTTGCTGCCGTTGACCGCCAGCAGGATGTCGCCCGGGCGGATGCCGCCGGCGTCGGCCGGACCGCCCTTCAGCACGCCGGCGATCAGCGCGCCTTCGGTGTCCTTCAGGCTGAACGATTCGGCGAGTTCGGGCGTCAGGTCCTGCACCTCGACGCCGACCCAGCCGCGCGTGACGCTGCCCGCCTTGATGATCTGCTCCATCACCTGGCGCGCGATGCTGACCGGGATCGCGAAGCCGATGCCCTGCGAGCCGCCGGTACGCGAATAGATCGCGCTGTTTACCCCCACCAGATTGCCGGCGGCGTCGACGAGCGCGCCGCCCGAGTTGCCCGGATTGATCGCGGCGTCGGTCTGGATGAAATTCTCGAAGGTGTTGATGCCCAGATGCGTGCGGCCGAGCGCGCTGACGATGCCGGCGGTGACGGTCTGGCCGACCCCGAACGGGTTGCCCACCGCCAGCACCCAGTCGCCGACCTTGAGGCTGTCGGCCTGCGCGAAGGTGATCGCGGGCAGCTTGTCGGCCTCGATCTTCAGCACCGCGAGGTCGGTCTCGGGATCGGCGCCGACCACCCGCGCGGGCAGGGTCTGGCCGTCCGCCAGCGCGACCTGGATTTCGTCGGCGGCGTCGACCACGTGATGGTTGGTGAGGATGTAGCCGTTGGCGCTGACGATCACCCCCGAGCCGAGGTTGGACACCTCGCGCGGACGCGCATCGAGGCGGTCGCCGAAGAAATAGCGGAAGATCGGATCCTGCAGCGCGGGATGCACCGGGCTGCGCACCTTCTGCTGGGTGAACACGTTGACCACCGCGGGGATCACTTTCTGCGCCGCCGGCGCAAAGGAATCGGCGGGCGCGAGGGTCGCCGGTGCAGCGTGCGTCGCCTGCTGGATGGTCAGGCTCTGCGGTTGCGGCTGCCAGCGCAGCAGGTCGGGCTTGAACAGCGCGACGATGAACAACACGCCCAGTGCCACCGTGGTGGATTGGGCGAAGAGCAACCAGTATTTGCGCATATTGATTAAATTCAGAGACTTGGCGAGGTTTCGCAGCCTGGCGATTATAGCCCAGGCCGCACGGCGCATTGTGCCATTGCAGCGACGGGCTTCCGGTGGGGGGGGCAATTTGGTTAGAATGCCGGTTTTATCGCAACACGTTCAGGTCAGGTAAACATGAGCCAGGAAGTCGAGGGGCAAAAAGTGGACACTAGCAAGCGAAAATTCCTGATCGCTGCGACCAGCGCCGTAGGTGGCGTCGCAGCGGCAGGAGTGGCCGTTCCGCTGGTGATGAGCATGATGCCGAGTGCGCGCGCCAAGGCGGCGGGCGCGCCGGTGGAAGTGGATATCAGCAAGGTCGAGCCGGGCATGCTGCTTACGGTCGAATGGCGCGGCAAGCCGGTGTGGATCGTCAACCGCACCAAGGAAATGCTCGACATGCTGGCCAAGCATGACGACCAGCTGGCCGACCCCAAGAGCGACATGCCGCAGCAGCCCGACTACTGCAAGAACGCCAACCGCTCGATCAAACCCGAGTTCCTGGTCGCCGTGGGCATCTGCACCCACCTCGGCTGTTCGCCCACCTTCCGCAAGGAAGTCGGCGCGGCCGACCTCGGCGCCGACTGGCCGGGCGGCTTCTTCTGCCCCTGCCACGGTTCGCGTTTCGACCTCGCCGCCCGCGTCTTCAAGGGTGTGCCGGCGCCGACCAACCTGGTCATCCCGCCCCATCAATATCTCGGCGACGCCAAGTTGCTGATCGGTGTGGACGCAAAAGGAGCTTAATTAATGTCTGCCATGCAAAAGCTGATGGGCTGGGTCGACGACCGTTTCCCGCTCACCGCAACCTACAAGGCGCACCTGTCCGAGTACTACGCGCCCAAGAACTTCAATTTCTGGTATTTCTTCGGTTCGCTGGCCCTGCTGGTGCTGGTGATCCAGATCGTCACCGGCATCTTCCTCACCATGAACTACAAGCCGGACGCGGAGCTCGCCTTCACGTCCGTCGAGTACATCATGCGCGACGTCGACTGGGGCTGGCTGATCCGCTACATGCACTCCACCGGCGCGTCGATGTTCTTCGTCGTCGTCTACCTCCACATGTTCCGCGGCCTGATGTACGGTTCCTACCGCAAGCCGCGCGAGCTGATCTGGATCTTCGGCGTGCTGATCTATCTGGCGCTGATGGCCGAAGCCTTCCTCGGCTACCTGCTGCCGTGGGGCCAGATGTCGTTCTGGGGCGCCCAGGTGATCGTCAACCTGTTCGCCGCCGTGCCCTTCATCGGTGAAGACCTGTCGATCTGGATCCGCGGCGACTACGTCATCTCCGACGCGACGCTGAACCGCTTCTTCGCCTTCCACGTCATCGCGCTGCCGCTGGTGCTGATCGCGCTGGTCGCAGTCCACCTGGTCGCGCTGCACGAAGTCGGCTCGAACAACCCCGATGGCGTCGAGATCAAGAAGAAGAAGGACGCCAACGGCATCCCGCTCGACGGCATTCCTTTCCACCCGTACTACACGGTGAAGGACATCGTGGGCGTCGTCGTCTTCCTGATGGTGTTCTCGGCGATCCTGTTCTTCGCACCGGAGATGGGCGGCTACTTCCTCGAGGCGGCCAACTTCGTCCCGGCCGATCCGCTGAAGACGCCTGCTCACATTGCGCCGCTGTGGTACTTCACCCCGTTCTACGCGATCCTGCGTGCGGTGCCGCCGCTGTTCGGTTCGCAGTTCCCGGGCGTGATGGCGATGGGCCTGTCGATCGTTCTGCTGTTCTTCCTGCCGTGGCTCGACCGCAGCAAGGTGAAGTCGATCCGCTATCGCGGCCCGATCTACAAGATTGCGCTGGCGCTCTTCATCGTGTCCTTCGTCGGCCTCGGCTATCTCGGCCTGCTGCCGGCGACCCCGGTCGCGACGATCTTCGCCCAGGTGTTCTCGGTGATCTACTTCCTGTTTTTCCTGTTGATGCCCTGGTACACCTCCATTGACAAAACCAAACCGGAACCGGAAAGGGTGACTGGCTAAATGAAACGCTTGAAGAATCTTCTTTTCCTGCTGGCGGCCGTGCCTGTCGTGGCCTTCGCGTCCGAGGCCAACCTGCATCTGGACAAGGCCCCGGTCAACCTGGCCGACCAGGAGTCGTTGCAGCGCGGCGCCCGCATGTTCGTGAACTACTGCCTCAACTGCCACAGCGCCTCGTCGATGCGTTACTCGCGCCTGCAGGACATCGGTCTGACCGAAGACCAGATCAAGGAAAACCTGCTGTTCACCGCCGAGAAGCCGGGCGAGCTGATGAAGGTCGGCATGACCAAGGCGGACGGCAAGACCTGGTTCGGCGCCACCCCGCCCGACCTCTCCGTGATCGCCCGTTCGCGCGGCGCCGACTGGCTCTATACCTATCTGCGCAGCTTCTACCGTGACGACTCGCGTCCCACCGGCTGGAACAACGTCGTGTTCGACAAGGTCGGCATGCCGCACGTGCTGTGGAGCCTGCAGGGCGAGATGGCCCCGGTCATGAAGAAGGAAGGCGAACACGAAGTGATCGAGCGCCTCGAACTGGTCAAGCCCGGCAGCGTCACCCTGGCCGAGTACGACGCCATGGTCGGCGATCTCGTCAACTACCTGACCTGGATGAGCGAACCCGCCCAGGTCCAGCGCAAGCAGCTCGGCGTCATCGTGCTGGCTTTCCTGGCAATCTTCTTCGTGGTGGCCTATTACCTGAAGAAAGAATTCTGGAAAGACATTCACTGAACCCGGCCCATGCCGTTCGCCAACAGCCGGACACTGTCCGGCTGTTGGCGTTTTAAGCTTTCAACCAAAGCGCATACGCAACACGATAGGGAGCCCCCGCCATGATGACCCTGTATTCCGGCAGTACCGACCCGTACAGCCATCGCTGTCGCATCGTCCTTTACGAGAAGGACATGGACTTCGAGATCATCGACGTCGACATGCACAACAAGCCGGAAGAAATCGCCAGCATCAGCCCCAGCGGCAAGATGCCGGTGCTGGTCGAGCGCGACCTGGTGCTCACCGAATCCAACATCATCAACGAATACATCGACGAGCGTTTCCCGCATCCCCAGCTGATGCCGCCGGACCCGGTGATGCGCGCGCGTGCCCGCCTGGTGCTGTTCAACTTCGAGCACGATCTGTTCTCCCACGTCAACACGCTGGAGCACAGCCTCGGCAAGGCGTCCGACAAGGCGCGCCAGGAAATCCGTGACAGCCTGTCGCAACTGACGCCCATCCTGACCAAGCAGAAATACCTGATGAACGACGAGTTCTCCATGCTCGACGTGGCGATCGCGCCGCTGCTGTGGCGCCTCGAGCATTACGGCATCGAACTGCCCAAAGTGGCAGCGCCGGTGCTCAAGTACCGCGAGCGCCTGTTCAGCCGTCCCGCCTTCATCAACGCACTGACGCCCACCGAGAAGGCGCTGCGCAAGTAAGCGGCGAAAACAGGGAGCGGGGCCAGATGGCTGAAATCTCGACCAAGCCGTACCTGATCCGCGCCATCTACGAGTGGTGCGCGGATTCCGGCTACACGCCGCAGCTGCTGGTCGCGGTCGACGCCCGCACGCGGGTGCCGCCCGGCTACGTCAAGGACGGCCAGATCGTCCTCAACGTCGGCGCGGCAGCCACCCGCAACCTCACCCTCGACAACGACTGGATCCAGTTTTCCGCACGTTTCGGCGGCGTCTCGCACGAGATCTCGATTCCGGTCGATCGCGTCGCCGCGATCTTCGCGCGCGAGAACGGGCAGGGCCTGCACTTCGAGCCGGCCGATTCCGCCGAAGCGTCCGGACAGACGCCGCCGTCCGCGCCCGACGAACCGCCGGTTCCCCCCAAGGGCCGTCCCACGCTCAAGGTCGTCAAGTAAACGCGCAAGCCCTCGTGCGGCATCGCTATAATGTCGCCCGTCGCCGCTTTAGCTCAGTTGGTAGAGCAACCGCCTTGTAAGCGGTAGGTCATCCGTTCGAATCGGATAAGCGGCACCATCAATGTCAATAAAAACAATATTATACAGTTCATCCGGTTGCTTTCGGCTTCCCTCGATTTCACCCGATTGTCACCGCGAGGGTGACAATCGGGTGACAAATCTATGTGCTGCCACCTCGGAAGCACTCATCAATCCGCGTCGCGAACGGCAAGGTAGACCAAGCCTTCCGAAAACCTTGTCATCGGGCGAAAAGTTATAGCGTTCTTCTGCTAACGTTTCTCGAGGGAATTTATGCCGCGATGGCTCAAGCCGCGGTGACCCAAGCGAAACACAAATACCGAAACGGTGGCCCCTGGAGGCTGCATGTTTTGGGCATAAGGTCGGCGGCGATAGCTGCAGGACCTTCGGACTGTCGGACCCTCGGACTTTCTAAAAATGTTGCCGTTCAACTTTTTTATGAGGGCCTATCGATGGATGCCTGCAAGCACACTACGTTGTCTGCGTCACTTCGCTGCGCAAATGCGGGTGACGAACACTACTCGCCTACACCTGTAGTTCAACTCCTGTTCAATTTTCCGCCTGTGGTGGGCTACCAAGGTCTAGCCCAACTGATGGGAAGATCGGTTCAGAGCCTCCAAGCCGACCGCTGCCGCAATCCTGAATCCGTGCCTCCAGCGAGCACTCCGCCCGGGTGTCGGACGCCATTGTGGGTCGTGACGGACGTGATCGCATACATCCAGCAGCACAAGGCACGCGGTGGCGCACGAAAAGCTCACAAACGCGTGCCAGGCAGGGGGGCAAGCACCAAGGCTGAGCGGTTGGCGGCGACGCAGGCAGGGTTGTCGGTGCGGGAGTGGCGTGCAGCTCAGGCAAAAAAGGAGGGTGGTCATGATTGAAAAGGACGAGTCTGAGATCATTCTCGAGACGCACCGATCCGTCGATCCCTTCCTTAGGTTGCCGAGCTCTACCATCCAGGACCGCAGTATTGGTTGGCGGGGCCTCGGGATGCTCACATACATGCTGGACCTGCCTACTGACTGGAAATTCAGGCTCAACCACCTCGCGGCATTGCGCAAAAACGTCGGGCACGGCAACGGTAGGGACGCCGTGTCTGCGGTAGTCAAAGAGCTTCAGGACGCCGGCTACTTGCGGATCGAAACTCAGAGAAGAAGCGGGCGGTTTTACGAGCAGGTGTGGCATGTGGCTGATCGTCCAATTTTCAAGTTGAGTGATGAGCAAGGTTCGGCGCCGCAGACGGATTCTCCGGGTGCGGCGAAATCCAAGCCGGAAATGCAGGATGCGGAAAACCCATCTCTACACACTAGGTGTAAGAAACACTATTCCTCTGCTCTAGAGAGTGGGGGAGATAGAAAAGCCAAACGCTCCAGCGCAGGATTCGGCGTGGAGGGGAAAAAGAAACACCTATTCATCGTTGACCCGGCGACCAACATCCACTTCGAGCAAGGCAACTTGCCCGACTCCCAGGCTCTGGCTTTGATCAGGGAGTTCCCTACGAGACAGATCAAAGAAGCGGTTGTTTGCGCTCAAAGGCTGGATAACCGAGGCAGGGCTTTTCCCAGTGCGACGCTGCGGGCGCTCAGAAAAATGAGTGGATGCTCCTCAGGCGAGGCGCCGGCGTGGGCAACGATGGGGGAAAACTCCCTGACCTCGGCCTCCGCAGGGGGATGCTTCGAAGGTGAATTCACGGAGGAGCGAGAATGAAGCCACTCAAGAAACACCTCCCTTCGTCACTCGCTGATTGGGATTCTGCGAGTCCGGATGACAGAGCGCGCGTGGATTTGGAAGTCGACCCATCTACGCTGGAAATGAACCGCGGAGTGGCCCGCCAACTCTTGAGCGAACTGGCGCCGCTCTTCCCGGTAGTGGCAGCTGCCACTCGCAATCTCGCGGGCGCAGACGTGTGGATCGAGGTATGGGCCCGGCACATTACTTTGGCTGGATTGAGCGGGGAGGACATTGCTCGTGCGGTGACGCGCTTGGGGGAGCTTGATCAAGCCCGTCCTTTTGCCTGGCCGGCTTTCCTGTCCCTTGCCGAGTTCTCACGATCTGAAACCCGGGCGGCTTGGTTGCGCGCTCTCAAAGCAGCGGGTTCTCTCGGGGAGAAGCCCTCTTGGCACGCCCTCGATAGGCTGACGTACACGACTTGGAAAGTGCTGGCGGAGACGGGGGTCGATTTACGCAACCCCAGCAATAGTGACCTGGAGGTGTGGCACAAAACGATGTGCGAATTGTCCCGCCGGAAAAATGAATGGCAGGAGCCGGAGAAAGGCGATCATGAAGAAGTTGAGCAAAAAGTCGATCATCTGGCTTGCCTAGCCAAGCTGAAGGCAGCGTTGCCTTGGCTGGAGGACTGATATCCCTGCACGCAAATTTTTGGATCGTATTGGACAGGCGTTGAGGGGCTGATCTGTTCCGCACCCAGACATTCGTATCGTATCGATCAATTCATATCGTTTCATACCGTGCTGAAACGTATCGTATAAGGAGCTAAAGTAATGGGACGTCCATCAGCAGTCACATATGAGCAAGTTGCTCTCATCGCCGAGACTATCAAGGAAGAGGGTGTTGAACCTACGCAGAATGCAATCTACGAGCGTCTTGGAAGGCGTGGAAGCATGGGCACGATTCACAAACACCTTGCCCAGTGGCGAGAGGGGCGAAGCAGGCAAACGGAAGTAACGCTGTCGCTGCCACCGGCAGTACAACGCACAATTTTAGAGTTCCTGGGCCAGGAAATCGCTGAGCAGAGGCGAGAGATCGAAGAGTCTTTGAACAAGGCGAACCAAGCCGTTTCGGAGCTGGCTTCCGAGAATGAACGCCAGCAACTAGAGATCGAAGAAATGAGTGAATCCCTGGGCAATGAACGGAGCGCTTGCGCGTCTTTACAGGGGCGCATCGATCAACTGCAGGCAGAACTTGAGAGAAGCAGCCGCGAGGCTCGGGGCTCCATTGACGCCGCAAGATCTGACGCCATACGTGAGCGCGAAGACGCCGAGGCATTGCGTGTCGAGTTGGCCAAAGTGATGCTGCGTCTGGAAGGAATCCCTCACTTGGAAAGCAGTCTGGTGCGATCGCACAAGGAACTACAAGGCGAACGGGAGGCACGGCATAAAGCGGAAACCACAGCAGCCGCTACACTGGCAAGCCTCGAATCGAAACGGGAGCTGGTCGCCAGCTTGGAGTCGCGGCTGAAGGACCAGAAGCAGCGCAGCGCGGAAGTTATCGCCAAACTGGAGGCCGACAAACAGAATCTCTCCAGCGAGCTTGCTAGAACGCGAAAGGACGCCGGCGAAATCGCAGCGAAACTTGCGCGGCTGGAGGGAGTGCTTGAGCAGATGAGATCTTCCCAAGGCACGGCAGAGATGATCGGCTGAGCTGAGGCAACAGAACTGAAGGCATCCTACCCCTTTGCATTCCAGAGTTGCAGCCCGGCCGCCAGCCCGAGAGGGTGGCGGGCACCCCGGCGGAGCCGGGGCCGGGCGTCTCCGGCGGCCATGTGCCAGAAGGCCGCAGGCCGGAACCCGGAGCCGAAGGCGTAGGGGCGAGCGGTAGGCGACCCCGAGTCCCCGAGGGGGAGGCGGCGAAGCCGCCTAGCCGTATCCCGCGAGCGGTATGGCCGTTCGGGCAGGCTGGTTGCTAACCCTCATTTTTCTCACTTGTAGCGCGCCGCCCCACCGCGCAACGTCTTGGCAATGTCCTCGCGTAAAGCCCTGGGCTCAATTACCTCGATGTCGCCGGTCTTGGAGAGAATCCACCAGCGCAGGGTCCAATTGTCGATGACCGTGGCGGTCAATTCGACGCCGTCTTCGGTGTCCCGGATGGTCTGATCTTCCGACAGCCTCGTCTGGGCTAGTCTGTTGCCGAGAGGTTTCGAGAACCATGCCTTCAGCTTGATCTTCTCGACCGTTCCCTTGTCGGAAAAGCCCATTCCGCCTGCGTCGATGTGGGCCTGCAGCGAGAAATCCCTGGGCGCGTTCGCCGGGACATGCGCTTTCTCGGCGTCGATCACCCGATGCATCGCAAACATCAGAACGGTGGGTGGATTTTTCTTGTCCGTGGGAAACGTGGCCAGCAGGTAGGTGACCTGATCGCGCTGGACCAATCCCACCGGGTTGACGGTGTGCCACTTCGGTTCGGCGCCCGGCTTTACGTACCGGATCTTTACTTGCTGCTCATCGAATAGGCATGCGCGTATGACGTCGTAGGCCTTGTCGAGGAGCTCCTTGATTTCCTTTTGTGACGTGCCCGGGTGAGATGCGGCCAGAAGCGCGTCGTCCAGTTTCGGGGGCAGGAAAGGCGGGGTCGGCGAAACGACGGCCACCCGTTCGACCCATCGCGCGAGTTTGTTGCCGCCGGCTTCTTGCTTGAGCTTGTCGCTGGCTTGCTGGAAGATCGGCTTGATCTTCTTGATTGTGTCGGCTGGCAGTATCGGCAGCAGGAAGCTCTCCAGCAGGTTGAGCGAGAGCGCATCTGTCACGGAGAGCGACTCGAACCGCAGGCTCTTCGTCTGATACTTGTACCAATTCCTGGCTGAAGGCTTTTTCTTGCCCCCGCTTTCGCTGACTTCGTCATCGTCGTCGTCCGCGTCATCGATGTCATCGGGATCGCCGGGGTAGAGTTTCCCACGTTCAATCAGCGCGTCGATGTCCCGCTCGAACGCCGTCTTTTTCGAGACCACGTACCCTTCTCTCCGGAGCTCAGCAAGTACGGCCTTCTGCGCCTGTTCGTTGAAGTCCTTCGAGGACTCAGGGAGTAGCGTCAGCAGGTAATCCTGGCGCGTGTATCGGTCGCCAGACTTGCCTTTCCCTTTCTTCTTGGCATCCAGTTGTCCATGCTCGTATTTTTCGAGCCACTCCTCGAGCCGTTTTGGATTGCCGATTTCGAGTGCCTTGGTGACTTCCTTGATCACGAGCGCATCGGCTGCCTGGCGCGCTTCCAAATTGCGGTTGCTCGGCTTCATGGCCGCAGCAAGTTCTGCCTGACGCTGGTTGACTAACGCGACTGCGCCAGTCTTGAACTTGGCTGAGTACGGAAAGTTTTTGGGTACTTCTTTCGTTCCTTTTTCTTTGGCGTAAGCGTCTTTCGCGCGCTTGTGTTCTTTCACAAGCGCTTCGGCTTTGTTCTTCCAATCTCTGGAAGGGGCGGGGCGCGTCATGGCTGGCGTGTCCTGAAAGCTCAATGCAGCGTTGGTGGTCCTAGTGCCGTGCTTAGAAGAACTCGATTGTTCGGTTGTTGATCCTTCTTGCCCAACCTGAATCAATCAGGATTGGCGCGACATAGGATGCGATGACGGGGCGGTTGGAAAGGTTTTCCCTCAGCCACGCTCCCAGGCTGCCGAGGGGTGGGTCGGTGCGACTTGCTCCGATGGGAACCTGCATGCCACGGAAGTGGGCTCGGAGCGCAGCGTATTCTGCCACGCTGACGGATGCTTTTTGGCCGTCCCCAAAATGCAGGTCAGTTCCGGTTTCAGGTGTCCCTGTATAGGAAAATTCAACTCCTTGGCCAAGTGTTTCGGATTGTCGCGCGTTTGGGTGGGCAGGCACTGGTACAGCCGTGGAGGCACGTGGCCGCGGTTTGCGCGGGCGCGGAGGGGTCTTGTCAGCACTGGATTGGCAAACCCTCTTTGATCCAGAACACGTGTTCTGAACGTCGTAGCCGATCATGAATAAGGCCTTTTCAGCACCGACGAAATCGGCTGATGGCTGATATTGGTCTAAAGCCTGCTGGATGCATCTGGACGCAGTACGCGCATATTCTGCCCGTGCCACGTCCTTTTTGGCGCCTATTCTGGGAAATTTCGCACAATTCAGGCAGCGCGAATTTCTTTTTTCGTTTGCGTCGTCATAAGGAAAGAGAAATTGACTGGGAACAGGGTTGGGGCAAGAGAGTTCTCTGGCAATCAAGCCGAGCGCCGTAGTGACTCTCCCGTCAAAGATGAGGACATCCTGTTTGGGGGTGTGAAGGCCAGCAGAAAAATCCGTAGCGACAGCCGAGAATAGTTTCGTGCTGCCGGAATTCATGGGAAATTTAGGGTAAGGCCGGCCAAACGACGCAGCCAAGTTTCCAGTGGACTTGGGACTCAAAAGAGAGGTGGCTTGCTCGAGGTCGGCAATCAGCGTTCCTTGGATGAGCGCCGCTTTGAGCCAGTCGATTGTGGCCTCTGATCGGTGCCGTACCCCACCCCAATCAAGGATTTTGAGGCACACGACTGCGGTCAATGTCGCATCGCTGCGACGCATTGCGCTTTGCAGCGCGGCGGCCAGTTGCTCGAACGACCCATCAGGATAAGTAGTCCATGAATAGTGCTCAGCCGCGTTACTGAGGCTTGAGCACCACCAAATTTCTTGGCCAGTGAAGGCCTGGTGCTCTCTCCAGCCTTGCCATGCTGGGTGCGTAGTGATTGGGTAACAATGGAAATGGGAATTTCCGCGGGTGGCATGTCCGCAGGATGACGCATCTCGTTTGCCTGTCCAGAGATCGTAAAGTTGCTTGGCACACTCATCCGAAAGCGGATTCACAATCTCGCTGTTGTCTCTGACCTTGCGCAGTGCCTCGAGTGGCACCCACTTTTCTTTTAGTGGCGCCCAATCCTTGTAGTCCACGTCAGGAAGCGGACGCCAGTCCTCTGGTTGTGCATCTTTATCATCTTGTGAGGGCGGATTACGCCATTGTTTTTCGAGTGCTTCCACCCCTTGGAAGATTGAACGGGTTACTGGCATTTTGTCTGATTCCTGTTTTTGGTCGAGGCGTCATGGACTTACGGCATGGGCATACGCGTTCTTTAATCGGAGCCTTTCGAGGTGGCGCCGAGACACCTCGCGTCGTACCCCGCTATGAAAAGCGACGCCTCAAAAGCATGCATGCGCGCGGCAAGAATCGGCGCAGGGCAGCAATCCGAGAACAACTCGGGTACCCTTCCCTGGATGCTTTCCATAATCCATCCCAGACGCACCTTGGTGCTTGCCCATTGGCTGGCCGTTTCGGGTGCGCCATGCGCCAAGACGCCGGGAGAGCGGGCGCGCGGGAAGCGCCCGCGAGCGGTGCACGATGCCGTGGTGGCAGGGAAGGTCAGCGGCGCGGGCAGGGGATTTTCGGACTTGCCGGTTGCCACGCGCCACATTCCCACGAGCGTACCGATGGCGGCAGCAACCCTTGCGCCATAGATAGGCAACCCGTCCTCGGCGTAGAGTGCATGCACCTTGGTGAGCATCGAGTCGAGCGTCTCTACTGGCGGGACGAGGGCGTCCACATCCGCCGTGTCCAGCGCAAGGGCAGCGCCCGTGTCTCTCAGGTATCGGCATAGCACGCCAGCGGCGGCCCTCGCGCTGAGAAAAGGGTAGGCGCCCCGGTGCCATCCGCGATTGCCGCCCCATCGAAGGATCTCCCGGCAGGCCGCCAGCGCGTCCGGGTCGCTGTCTCTCTGCACTGCGTCTCGCAGAGCATTGGCCAAAGCGGCCAGATATGCGCTTGTTTCCACCCAGTCGCCGTGTGCCATGCCGTGCGACTTCCATGCGTAGTGCGGCAGGACGTTCTGCAGCCCGGTGACCTCCACGTTCACGCCCGAAGGCACGAAGCGGGATCGTTTGATGTCTAGGTGAACCTTCAGCCGCGGCAACTCGCGCGTCATCCAGGCCAGGAAGTCCTCGACGTCCGGATCGGCCAGGAATGCTTGTTTGTTCATTTGTGCCGCCCTCAGTCAAACCTGTTCAACGAACCCCGCCCCGCAGTCCGGCGAACTCGATTCGACCAGCCTGCGCCAGCTTCCGGGTGGGCAGGGTGATGACCTGCTCGAAGGGCTGCGATCCCTTGCGAAACAGCACGACTCCGGGATTCGTGAACTTGCGGTCCTTGCCGCTTTTCGAGAAATAGAAACGCCGCTCCGGATACACCGCCAGGAAAAGCGCGTTGCCAAGGTCGACCTGCAGCTCGCCAAAGGGAACCCGGCCGTCGTCCTGAACCAGACCGCCGTAGATCCGCAGCAGCCCATTTCCTTGGATGTTGGTGAAGGGGTGGCGGGTCTCGTAGCATTCGTCGACGTCCCAGCCGTTGTCCTTGCCGAAGCAGACCATGGGCTCCGAGCTTGGCTTCGGCGGCGGGTTGGCATGGCGGGCGACCGAGGACAGGGTGCCCGGCAGCATCGGGTTGATGGCAGCAGAGAGAGCTGCCAGCCCCCACAGGGCCTCTCGCCATTTCGAACCGATGTCGACCTTGCGGCCGATCGTCTGCGCCATCACCCGGACGTCGTCGTACCACTTGGGGGAATAGACGATCCGCCCCTGCACGAAGAGGTCCGTGAGTTCGCCGCGATTGCGGTAGGTGAGCCTCGTGACCTCGACGGCAAAAGCCTGGGCGGGGTCGTCCAGCGCTTCGATGATCCGCCGCGTCTTCTCGTGGTCGTTCCGCGCGCTGTCGAGCTGGTCGGCGACCTGCGCGTCGATCTCGGCGCCATTCGAGACGACCACGGTGTTGACCTTGTCGGCATCGACGTCGGCCAGGATGCGCACGGCGAACAGCCCGTTCTCCTCGTCGACGGACAGGATCTCGTGCTTCCTGATCCGACCGCCGTTGTATTGATCAGTGCGCGAGCGATAGGCGTCGCCGTCCAGCGTCGACTGGCCGGTAACGAACGTCCCGGCGACTTGGCCGACGGCGGCGGTCTTCGCGTTGGTGAGCGCCTCGTCGACCGATTTTCCGTAGCCGGTGACGGCGACTTCAGCCGCCTGGACGTTCAGGCTCAGGCAGGCGAGGAGGGCGAGCCATCGCTTCATTGCAGCGTGCCCCGCATCATGCTGGACACCTGATGCGCCGCGGCGACGGACTGGCGGGTGGTGGTGAGCTCCACGACCACCTGGCCATCCTGCAAGGCGCGACGGCTGACGTAGGCGCCCTTCAGGATGGCGGCGCTGTTGTCCTGGATGCGCTCGGTCAGGATCGAAGCGAAGCGCTGGGCCTGCCGGGCCTTCTCGGTGCGTGCGCTCTTGCCATCGATGTCGTGGTCGGCCATCGCGTCGGAGTCGAGGTCGTTCATCGACGCCGCCTGGTTCTCGGTGTCTTCTGACTGGAAGGCACGCGCGTAGCTGCGGGCGACGCGGGTCAGGGTCTTGGAGGACTTGACGTCGTTGTTGAGGAACTCGGCGACCGAGCGTTTGGCGCGCATGGTGGCGATCATTAGCGCGGTTTCGCGCGCCGACGGAGTGTCCTCGCCGAGGCTGGCCGTGCCCTTGGCGGTGATCTTCGTCCAGCTGCCCTGGTCGTCGAACACCAGGTTCAGGGTGCCGCCGGTGCCATCGAAGGTCGACTCGGCCAAGCGGGTTGCCGCCGCGCCTGCCTTGGTGTCGGCCGTGCCTTCTTGCTTGGTGGCGATGGAGGAGCAGGCGGTCAATACGAGCGCCAGTGTGGTCAAGATCAGTGCTTTCATGTCTTCTCCTTGTGGGCGTAGGCCGCGATTCTGTCGGCTGGGGCTGAAAATCCTTGGTGTGACCCGGTCACCCCGGGGTGTGGCGGCCGCTCAGGGTTTGAGTGGTTAGCGTCCCTGGGACTCGAGCCACTTGCACGCGGCGTCAGAGCCCAGGTTGTTGGCTTTTTGGACCCATTTGACGGCCTCGGCGTGGTTCCGGCGACGACCGCGGCCCGCGTCATACATCAGGCCGACAGCAAGAGCGCTGTCGGAATGTCCCTGCTCTGCAGCCCGAGTAAGCCAGAACATCGCCTCCACATCATTTTTCTTGACATGCTCAGCACGTGTATGGATTTTGTCCCGCAGTCCGAGAGCCTCGTCGGGCTCTTGCGGGCGCCTCGTCGCGTACATCAAGCCGAGGTGATGCTGCGCGTCGGCGTCACCGCGCGCCGCAGCCCGGAGCAGCCAGGTCATCGCTTCATCCTCGCCTTTAGGTGCGCCGATTTTGGCCAAGTAAAACTCGCTCTGCGCCTGCAAGCCTTCCATGTACTCGGCCAGGTTGACCGACGCCTGAAGTTCAGCCAAATAATCGTCGATGTCGAGCTCGCGCCAATCGCCGTTCCTTTGTTCATCGAGGATCATTTGGGCGAATTCTTCGGACGGCAAGAAATCCGCCGCATTCTCTGCCTTGGATTTGCGTTTGAGGTGTTGAGGTTTCTGGCTGGACACGTTGGTTTCCTTGTTAAAACTGAATCGATAAAGCAGCATCCCACCCCGCGCGACAGAATGTGTCGGCAGGTGATTCTGGCGGGTCGGCGCGGTGGCGCTCAGCGCGTTCATGTGGGTTCGCCCTTAGTGGGCCTGGAGCGGGTGTCGCGCGCGTCTTATGTTTCCGGGTCAATGAGGTCGCGATGCCGATCGAGAAACGCCTGCGCACCGTTGGGAAGCCGACCGGGGTTCAGCTGCCGCAGTCGCTCGTACGTGGTTGCCGCCTCCCGCATGCACCCCAGTTGCTCGTACACGCCGCCAAGCTCAATGAGGGTTTCGATGTCCTCCGGCTTGTCTTCCATCAGAGGGATCAGCGATTTGCCGAGTAGCACATACGTTTCGCGCATCTGCCGGGTGAAGGTCTCGACCAGCTGATCGGTCCGATTCTTCGGCTTGCCTGGCTTGCTGCCGGGGTGATCGGGATGGCGCGGCATGACCTTATCCACCAAGCACGCGCGAGGCGCTGGCTGCGCGGTAGCCCGGAAACTGGGCGGCCGCCATCCGCTTGGCCGTTTCGTTGTCGGGCGCGCTAACCTCAATGCGAAGGTTCGACAACGGACCGGCGTTCGACTCGACGCGGACGAGGAAGACGGAATAGGTGTGCATGAGTGACATGTGTGTCTCCTGATGAACGAGGTTGTGGACACGTGAGGCCAGCGCCGCTCGCTTGGCCTTCACGTTGGAGACAGCATGGCAAGCGGGTCGACAGCATGTGTCGCAGGCAACTCTTGATTGGCAAGCAGGCAGACGTGCGTATCCATCCATCTTGGTTGCGTGAATCGCCTGAACACAACCTGATGAAATGGGAAACGACTGTGCGATCGCGATCCGCCAAGAAAAATGGCCAGCTTGGTGTTATCCAAACTGGCCAATCAAAGGAACTGATTCCGTGGAATCAGGAGGATGAAAGACTTCGCTTGCTACGCGAAGCGTTATCGAACACACCCTTTATTCGTCTCGGGGAGTAGGAGATTCAGCCCCCATTTCCCGAAGCTTTACCGGCGCCATTTCCTCGCCATGCTGTTCCGCAAGGCGGAACCATTTGATCGCTTCCGCTTTGTCCTGGGGAACGCCATGTCCAGACTCATACATCAGGCCAAGCGCGAATTCGGCGTAGGGGTGGCCAGACTCGGCGGCCTTCAGGTACCAGGTGATTGCTTCGCATTCTTCCTTGGGTAGCCCGCCAACGCCTTTGTGATACATCGTGCCGAGGTAATACTGCGCATCGGGGTGGACTTGCTCGGCCGCCTTGCGCAGCCAGAACGCTTGTTGGGTATCGTCTTTCGGGACGCCTGTTCCTCGCGCGTACATCAAGGCTAGCTCGTACTGTGCATCGGGGTCACCCTGTTCGGCGGCTTTTCGACGCCAGTTGGCTGCTTCAACCATGTTTTCTGGAACACCTCTTCCGTCTTGATACAGCGCCCCCAGTAATGCCTGTGCGATCACGACATGTCTGCCAGTCGTTCCTTCGGCTGACTTGAGAATCCAGGCGGCAGCCTCCTTGTCATCCTGAGGAACACCTCGCCCCTCCAGGTACATCATTCCAATCCAGAGTTGCGCCTCGGAATGACCTTGCTCCGCAGCTTGTCTGTACCACTTGGCGGCGATCGAATCATCTCGCTCGTCTTGGGAAACGGAGTTGATTGGAACACCATAAGAGTGCCCTCGCTCGTACCATTCCCCCAAGTCGTGTTGGCTGGCGCCGTGGCCCTGTTCCGCGGCTTTGCGCAACCACTTCATCGCTTCAGTTGCATTGGCCAATTCATCCATGTCGAAGTTGGTGAAGCATGCGCGGCTCAGCGCGTACTGTGCGTCGGGGTCGCCCCGTTCGGCGTCTGCCCGATATTGAGCCGTGAATTCGTCATCGATGTAATGGCTCGCGGGCTGTGCCTCGCTGGCTGTCGGCTTGTCGTTTGTCACTTGGCGCTCTCCAAAAGAGTTTGTTTTTGCGGGACGATGATCAGAGTAGGAGAGGGCTCGACAGGATGTGTCGACTAATCGCCTGGCTGCCCTATCAAGATGTACGTTCCTTGATGTGGATTCTTGTGTTGGGAAGCAGGGAATCACGCAGCGCATCCCGGCGTCATTCCCGCAACCGCGAATCGATCAGTCTTATTGGCCCCAGCGGCACCGGCATGGCGGCCCCGCCTCATAGCTCATTAAATGAAACCAACGGCTCGCTGGCTGCCCTTCTTGAGGCTGCATTCCGCCTCCAGCGCCGCGATCAGCCCTGAAACGCTGCCAACCGGCCGGAACCGATGCTGGCGTGCGACGGCTGCGAAGTCGCCCGGTGTCAGCGTGGCAAGGCGCTCGACTGCCGCACGGGAGGAGGCATCCGGGGCGGGCAGCCCGAGCGATTTGCAGTGCACCTCGAACAGGTTGCCCGCCTGGGCCGGGCGCAGGTAGCCGAACTTCACCTTGAGGTCGAAGCGGCGCAGGGCGGCTTGATCCAGGCCGTCCATCAGGTTGGTCGAGGCGATGAACACCCCGTCATACGCTTCCATCTGCGTGAGCATCTCGTTGACCGCGGTCACCTCCCACGACCGCTGCGCGCGCGTGCGGTCCTGCAGGAAGCTGTCCACCTCGTCGAGCAGCAGTACCGCGCCGTCGGCTTCGGCCTCGCGGAATGCGTGCGCCAGATTGCGCTCGGTTTGCCCCACATAGGGCGAGACGATGTCCGACACACGCTTGGCGTGGAGCGGCACGTCGAGTTGCGTGGCGAGCCAGCGTCCGAACGCGGTCTTGCCGGTGCCGGGTGGGCCGTACAGGCAGATGCGACCCGTCCTGGCCTGCACGATGCCAGCGGACACCTGAGCCAGATCGACATCGGCTGCGATATGGCGCGGGTCGTAGCTCGACGGCAGCGCGGCCGCCTCGCCGGTTGCCAATCCACCGTGACCCTGCGCCTCCAGCGTGCTTTCGATCAACTGCTCGAGGACGGCGCTGGTGCGGTTCGCTGGCAGGACGTCCTGAATGGTGCGCACCACGCGGGCCGCGCGCCGAACGACTGCCGGCGCCAGTCCGCGCGCCTCGACGAGGCGATTGCGCGCGGTGGCGTCGATGAGGTCGCCGCATGCCTCGTCGATCAGCCGTTCGCGCTGGCGGCCACGCAGCAGGGGCATTTCGAGCACGACATCGAATCGGCGCAGGAAGGCCGGGTCCATGCACTCGACGTTGTTCGACAGCCAGATGACAGGCGCCGTATTGGTCTCGAGCAGGCGGTTCATCCAGGCCTTCTGCGAGCGCGCGGAGCCTTTGTCATCGCGGTGCGTCCAGCCGCCGTCGAACACGTCCTCGGCCTCGTCGAAGAGGATCATTGCCTTGCGGTTGCGCAGCATGCTCTGCGCTGCGCGCAGCGCGCGCAGGCGGCCGTAGCCGTTGAGCCCGTTGCCGGACTCGTTCTGCGACGAAATCTCGAAAAGATCACAGCCCAGTTCCTTGGCCAGCGCGAGCGCGAGCTGGGTCTTGCCCGTTCCCGGCGCGCCGTGGATGAAGACATTCACTCCGCGCACCTTGCCGTCCATCGAGCGGGCGAGGTAGGGCTGCAGCACGTCGAGCGTGGATTTGACGTGGGCGAAATCATCGAGCCCGAGCTCGGGTGATGCGGCCGGAAAGATGACATCACGCAACAGTTCGAAGGGGTCGCCGTCCATATAGCGCAGACGGTCCGAGGTTTCGTCGGACAGCATGGCAAGTTTCCTGACCAGGCTACGCGTCGCGCTCATCTCCACCTTGATGAACCCCGATTCGCACAGGCCCGACTTGGGCAGCACGCTGTTCCGGATAGCCTCTCGGTCGATGCTGAGGACGCCGCTCAGGACGTCGATCAGTTTGGCTGTTGTGACGTTCTCGATCGAGCCGCACGCGACTTCGAGGCGCGGGTCCGTCTCCATCAGCACCGTGAAGGCGGTTACCGCCTCGTCGGCCTTGCTCCAGCCCAACAACTCGCTGTAGCGCGCAATGTTCCGCGCCAGGGTGTCGGGCAGCGCCGCCGAATTGCGGCGACGCTCCGCCTGGGCGTGCTTCTTGCGCAACTCCGCCATCGCGACCTTGATGTCGAACTCCTGGTTGGCCTGCGGAAGGCCGAGATAGTGCGCAAGATGGTCATTCTGGTAGCCGAACATCGCCAGGAATTCGCGGTGACCGCCGAGTGGAACCAGCAGGCGAAGGACCCACAGGCGGATCAGCTCCTCATAGGATTTGTCGGCCCCTTCGGAAGAGGGGAAGGTTTGGCTTTTCATGCGCATTTTGATGGCCATCGTGGTGATCTCCGTAGGTGTTTGTTGGCATTGTCGAGACGCCGTCGACAACATGCGTCGACGGCGTGCGGGGCGGGCACCGGTAACCCCCCGAAGGGGATTACCGAATAGCCCACCACCCTTAAGGGCGAACCTCAGCGACCCGCTCGCTGAAACGAGTGCCACCCTTGAGAAGATGACCCCTCCGATCGATCACCCCGATCTCCTCACCCAGGAACTTCAACCCGAGATGAGAAGGGGCCTCCACCACCATGAGGGATTCGTTATCCGAATCGATCAACTCATCCCTCAACTTCATCAACAACTTCCCGAGAGTGTTTTCACCCCGGAACCCCTCCCCATCCTGAACCACCCCCCAGAACGGAGACTTCACTTCACGAGCCTCGATCTCAAAAATTGCCTTCCCTTCAGTACTCCTCAGCAGATTTCCGAACTTCACCCAGTACCAGATCAACTTCATCTTCAGGCAGAACTCCATCACCTCTACCTGAATCTCATCCCAATCCTTTCTGATCTTCTTGAAATTCCCCTCCGTCTTTTTCTTCTCGTCATCCTTACTCTTCGCGATCCACTTCGCTCGCATCGGGCTCGGCTCGTTCAGAATTGCCTCCTGAACGTCCGGGTGATCCGGAAACTTCAAAGCCTGATAGAGATGTTCTGTCGACCGAACCCGAACTCCATTCACCAAGATCGGAAACTCACCACTCATATTCGAAAACCCACCGAACCGCTCGTCAGTCTTCTTGAACGTCACCACAGCGTTTTGTGCTTTCATCATTTTTTCCTCTGATATTGGAAAACAGAATCAAAGCGATCAGCGAGCCTCGTGAGCCCACCTCTCGCGACTTAGAACAGCAAAAGAACATTCACAACAATTTTTAAAGAGCGGTACGGCCTGGAGCAGGTGGGTACTCTAGGAATGGCGTCGACAATATGTGTCAGCGCACCACGCGGGGTGGGGTGATTCAGGCGGGAGTGGGGAAGATGCCGGGGGAAGGCGTCCGCTTAAGGCGTGGACGCCCGGGGATACGTTTACCGGAGGAAGTTCTCTCCGGCGAAGCTCAGTGGAGAATCCGTCCGGTGCCCGGGGCGCGGCAGTGGAGGTCGATCCTGTTCCGAGTGCCTGGATCAAGCACACCCGAACGCAGAAGCCGGTCGAGCCGGACCTGGGCATCTTCGTCCCCGCTGTCGGCGGCCTTGGAGAGCCATTCGGCGGCTTCCTCCGGATTTCTGGGGGTGGCATGCCCCAATTCGAGCATCTCGCCGAGCAATGCCTGCGCATCGCGGTTGCCCCACTTGGCAGCCCAGCGGATCCAGAGGCTGGCCTCCCGGTCATCCTGCTCCACGCCACGGCCCTCGAGGTACATCAAGCCCAGTTGATAGGCTGCGTCGATATCCATGAGTTTGGCCGCTTCCACGAAGCAGGCTGCCGCCTCTTCATCGTTTTGCGGCACGCCCCGGCCGTTCAGGTGCATCATGCCCAGCTCGTAATAGGCCCACACGTGCTCCTGCTCTACGGACTTGCGGATCCAGGCGACTGCGATGTCGTCGTCCTGCGGCACACCCTGGCCGTCGAGGTACAGCAGCCCCAGCCTCAGCTGGGCGTCCATGTTTCCCAGGTTCGCGGCTTTCGTGAGCCAGAAGGCCGCTTGGGCGTAGTCTTCCGGCACGTAGTCTTCCGGATCGTGGTCGTCGACCAGATAGTGCATGTACCACATACCCAGGTTGTACTGGGCCTGGTCGCAGCCGAGTTCGGCTGCTTTCAACTCGTGCGCCAGACGTTCGTCCTCGTCGACGAGCACACTGAGGACGCCCAACGCCCCGCAATGCCCCTGGGCGGCGGCCTTGCGCAGCCATTTTTGTGCCTCCGTTTCGTCGCCCGCCTCCCTGTATTGGATATACAGTTCGAACATGCCATCGGAACTTGTCAGGTCAGCGGTGTTTGGCTGGGCGGGCAGGTTGTCGTCGTTGGCCATCATTACTTCCTTAACCGATTCCATGTCGTTCTCCTTCTTCATGAGGTGTGCTGCAAGTCCCGGGCTTTGCCTCGTGCCTGAATGTCAAACCGGTTTGCACCCGCCGCAGTTCTTGAGGAATTCGATGTACTGCGCCGTGTAGTCCAGCATCGTTTCGACGTAGCCTGCCGCTTCGCTAGCGTCGTCAAAAATCTTGCTGGCGGTATGCTCGAAATACGCTTTGAACAAGCCGTAATCCAGTCTGCGCTGGAGCGCGTCCGCAACATAGCCTGCGTTCTTCTCATCCATCGACACATAGGGCGGAAAGCTCTCGTCGTACACCATCTGGATTCCCTCGCAGAGTCCGATCCAGTAATCCATGCTGTAGAAAAAAATCGACTCGCCTGCCTTCGACTTGGGGTTGAGGCCTTTGAATTCCTGATCGGACATATATCGTCTCCATGTAATTAAGAATGGTGGGGGAGGTGTTGCGG
This sequence comes from Pseudomonadota bacterium, assembly GCA_041639215.1. Lineage (GTDB taxonomy): Bacteria > Pseudomonadota > Gammaproteobacteria > Burkholderiales > Thiobacillaceae > Thiobacillus. The sequence goes on from JBEQCP010000002.1 coordinate 349,956, forward strand.
ACGGATAGCGTAGAGAGCCGCGCGACAGTATGAGTCAACGGCGCATGGCGGTTCCTTCTTGGCCGTTCGCCAGGCGGGGCCAGTTGGGCGTGGTCAGTACCGGAGGGCCTAAAGACCTTGGTCGGGTTGCCGCTAGTAAATAGATGGAACGCCGCCAAAACTGCCTGGCGAAAGCGGGCAGCCGCGGACTGGCAAGAAATGAATGACTGGAGCGAGTAAACGATGGCAACTGACGATCAGATGCGGACTTACAGGCGTGACGAAAGCGTGGTTTTCCTCAAGGTCAACGAGGACTTCGGCGGCCTGTCGAACATGTCGGCCTACAAGCTGCGCATCCCCGTGCAGAACAGCAATACGGGCGTGACGGTCCTGACGACGGAGGCGCTGTATCAGGCGTGCCGATATCCGCATCTGCCGGATCTGCAGCGGACCATCATTGAGGAGAAGAGCCCGATGGCCGCCAAGATGAAAAGCAAGCCGCACCGGGCCGGCGAGTCCAGGAGGGACTGGGACCAGGTTCGCGTGAAGATCATGCGCTGGTGCCTGCGAGTCAAGTTGGCGACGCACTGGAGCGACTTCAGCCGGTTGCTGCTGGCGACGCGCGACAAACCCATCGTCGAACAGTCCGCCAAGGATGATTTCTGGGGCGCGAAGGTGGTTGACGTTGCCACCCTGAAGGGGCTGAACGTGCTCGGACGGCTGCTCATGGAGCTGAGAGAAGAGGTCAAGGAAGTGAACCAGCAGGGCAATACCGACGGACTGCGGCGCGTCGAACCGCTGGAGATCGAAAATTTCCTGCTGTTTGGGCAACCCATCCTAGCGGTCGACCTGCGTCCAAAAAAGATCGTCGCTGCTGCCTGATTGTTTGGCAGACACAGGGCAGCGGGGCAGCACCGCCCCGGTTCTGCGAATGGGGCGGCCTGGGCGAGACAAGTAAAGCCTGTATTACGTGTGGTGGCCTGTCGGGATCACTTGTTTGGGCGGTTTCCTCATATGAGAGTTGCAGCTCTCGCGAAGTGGGCTCGCTCGACATCTACGGCTCTCCAGTCATGTCGCGTGCCGTCCCAGTCCTGCCATCTCGACCCCTGTGCGTTCAGTTCCAAAGCCTCTCGCGCACAGAACCCACACCAACCTGCATATGCCGCAGCTTTCACTCGGGTCCAAGGTCCAGTAACCGCGATACCCATCCTCCTATCAGGTGAGAAGTCACCCTGTAGATATTGCGAGATGACAGCGTCATAAATGACAGCACGATCTGGCGCCATAAATGACAAGACCTTTGATGCAAATGACATGCCCAGGAATTTTATTTCCATGGCGCTCCGAAGAGCTTGTCCGGGAACAGGGTGGGGGCCAGTTATCAATCCGCGTGCTGCCCCCAGTGCGGCGAGGATGCTTGGGTCGGGCTGGGGAGCACGGGCGCCCCGGCCTGTGATCAAGTGTCGCGCCCGTGGTAGAGCGTAACCGAGAAAATTCCCGTGCCGGTCTGAAAAGTTTCCCCAGAACACAACAGACAACAATCCATTCAGATTGTCGATGCCATGCGGGCTGTTCAAAAGCGTCTCGTGGTGGTGATCCAGACTAGTAGATGAGCGAGCCGCCCTAAATGCAGGAGTCGCCCACTGGCCGCGAGTCGGCGCGTCGCTCCAGAGAGGTGTTCCTCTCCACGCAGTTAGATCTGGAGCGGCGACTCCCACACCTACGAGTTTCGCCGGCACGTACGAATAACCCATGCGATGATGTTCGTAATCTACTCGCGGTAGAGCAGGCATATCTATGTCCTTTTAAAAAGCCGACTAAGGGTTAAACAGCCAAAAATTCAGCGGTTAATTTGCTATGAAACTTGAGGGCGTCCCCCCGCCGCACCCGGCGCGGGGACCCTGCATCACTAGGCGCGAAGCTCGGCTACGTAAGCACTCGTCTTGGTGCCGACCTGGCAGAGGTGATCGCGTCGGTCGACATCGTCGATCTCCTCACCCATCAGCGTCAGATTGAGATGAGTCGGTGCTTCGAGGATGCGCAAGGGTGCGTTATCGTGGTTCACGAACTCGTCTCTCAATTTCATCAGCAGCTTTCCGACGACGTTCTTGGCACGGGTGCCAGGCAAACCCGCCACGATTTCGCGATCTTCTGTGCTCTTGAGGAGATTGCCGAAGCGTATCCAGTGATAGATCAGCTTCGCGCGCAGACAGTACTCCATCACTTCGCTCTCGATCGCCTTCCAGTCCTTGCGAACCTTGTCGGCGTGGATTTCTTTCTTCTTTTTTTCGTCTTTCTCGATGGCGATCGCCTTTGCAATCGTCGCGGTAGGGGCAGTCAGGATTTTTTCCTGAAGCTCGGGATGATCGGGAAACTTGAGCGCGTGATAGAGATGTTCCACTGACGGGATGCGGATTCCGTTCAAAAGGACCGGGTATCCATCCGCCTTATTCAAAAAATCACCAAACTCGTCGTCGATCTTGTTGAAGCAGACAGCAGGGCTTTGTGCATTCATGTTTTTTCCTCATGGTAAGAGTCAATGTATTCACACCGGATGGGCGAAGCCTTGTGAGCTAGCCTTCCGGAGCAGATGAACTGCAAAAATCACAACAAATTTTTAAAGAGCGGCACTGCGTGAAGCAGATGCGCATCTTCCCGATGACGCCGACAATTTGTGTCGCTAAGAAGGCCCGGGGTCGAGGAGGGTGTGGGGGTAGCTGAAAACCCTGACAGGCAACGGCGCTTCATGCAGATGGTGCGAGCAGATCGCGCGTCATCCGGGTCCGCCTCGGCTAGCGGGCCGCCCCCGCCATCAGGCTGACCGCGAAGCGCACCTCACGGTGGGGCAGGTGGCCGACCATGAGCAGGTAGTCGTCGCCCCTGAGTCCGCAAAGGGCATGCTTGAATGCCTGGATCCCCCAGTGAAGCTCCTTGATCCGGACGGCGGGTCCGGAGTGGAACAACAGCAGAAAGGTGTCGCAGGCACTGAGATCGCAGCGTGTGGCCAGCGACTGCAGGGCACGTTCGACGCCAACGATTGCACGTCCTTCGCCCTTGGCATGAACCACCGTCAATTGGCTGAGTCGGTTCTGGGTGCAGGCCTGGATGGCGAAAGCATCCAGGCAGATGAGACCCCGGTTGAGCATGGCACCCATATAGACACGCATGGCCCATGCCCATTGGGCATCGCGTGACCGGTGCGGCGGCAGCCGTATGACCGATGTCCATTCGGGCCTGATCGCGGTCGTGGCGTCGACCACGACGGTGCAGTGCCCTCCCAGCCGCATCAGCTGCGCGGCAAGCCGGATGTCTTCATGCGTCAGGGCGCCGCTGATGGCGATGATGCAGGGCAGGCGGCCAGCCAGCGGCAGCACGTGGTCGAGTGGCTGGGGTACTGCCGCCAGCGTGCCCAGTGTTTTCATCCAGTTGCTGCCCGGCAGGGATTGCGCATAGTCTGCGAAGCGCTCGGCCAGCACTGGCGCGCCTTCGCCGAGCACCAGAAGTACGGCGGCATCCTGGCAAGAGGGGTCTTCGTCAGGAAACCGGAAGAGTACGGCCGAGGGTTTGGCATGCAGGCTCGCGAGTTTCCTGGCCGGCGGTGTGAGCTGTTCCTGGTTCAAGGCAGCCTCCCCGCGATCCAGAATCGCGACGACACGGTGGCGCCATCCGCATCGAATGCCGGATCCCGCAGTGCGCGCGGATCATTCAGTGCTGCGTCAAACAGGGCTCTCGGCATTCTCGGTGGGTAGGCCTGCTGCGTGTAGAGCACGAGGCGCGACCAGTCGTCCGGATCGGCTTCGCCTTGGCGAGGGGCTTCCGGCAGGCCGATCTCCTGCTCATCATGAAACAGCAGAGCGCTCACCTTGAGGTCGGGACTGACATGGATGACCAGCCTGCCATCGGGGCATGCATGCGCCTTGCATGCCGTGTAGGTCAGGCCGCCGTCAGCAGTCGCCTCGGCAGCCGTCTCGACCGTGAGCATCTCCATGAGCGGTTGGTAGGACTGGCCCAACGCGGCTCGGAGCGCGGCATTGATTTCGGGGTGTGCTTCCAGGATTTCCGTCGGGTAACGGCCCACCAGGCTGGCGAGCATCTCGGGGATGGCGGAAGAGTTCCCGGCCTCGTCTTGGAGCGGGATCGCGCTGCGGTCATCCTCGGCTCGGTAGAGCGGGCCGGATTCCTGCTCTGCCACATGGGCAGGGCCGATCTTGCCGGTCAGGTCGAACGCCAGCGCAAAGCCGTTGTCCCGCACCATGGCCCAGCGCCGGCCGTCGAGCGATGCATCGAGGAAGCGTCCGTCTTCCCAGCGGCCGGTGTCGTAGCCATGGCCTTTATAGGTGGCGAGTTTGCGCCGGCCGCCAACGTCCCAGAAGGTCACGGTCCAGTCGTCGAGGATGAAGTTGCGCACCGTGTAGTACGCGCGCTTGAACCAGCCGTCGTATCGCTCGTCCGGCTGATAGGGGCGGGTGGCCAAGGCGAGCACACGCCCGTCGGCAGACAGCCACCACTTGTCATAGGACTGTTCCGGATCGAGCGGGAAGGACTTTCCGGTAGCGGGTTCGTGGAACACGAACGTGCCGTCGGCATCGCTGGCCATGCGGTAGCGCACGCCGGGCACGTGGGCGTTGCCCTGATCGGGAAGAATCGACTGGTCCTCGGGTTCGATCCGGGTGCTGAATCCGTTGTCCCAACTGGCGTAGGGGCGCTGGCTGCGGGAATCGAAGTAAACCTCGCGCAGGCGGCTGTTCGCAGACGGCTCGATACCGAGCCAGCGTGCGTCGGCGCTGTTGTTCCACGCCACGAATTGGCCGGTTTTCAGATCGACCAGCGCGGCGACGTAGGGGGTGCGGGCAATCTTGTCGCCCAGGCCGAAATAGCGTTCCGGCGTCGGCTTCACCATCGCGAGCCAGCGGCCGTCCTTCGAGAGGGCGTATTTCCCCTCGTCCTCGACGCAGCAGATCTTCTGGTCGGCTTCGCTCTTCACTGCAGCGAGCGGTTGGTAGAGGTTGTACATCAGCCCGACAGGGCCGGCCAGGATGATGGCCAGCAGCATGCCGAGAGTCATCAGGGACCCCTGTATGCCGGCCTTGACGTAATCTCGGCCGCCCTCCCTGAACTCGTCGTAAACACCGGTTGCCGCCCCGACGAGCGCAAGCCGGCCCATGTGTTCGCGGAATATCCACGCCATGATCGGCGTCACCGTCAGCGACCAGAGCAGGAACAACCCAGCCCAGCCGAACCAGGACAGCCATTCTCCGGACGTTTCCGCGTAAGGGGCGGGCGCAACTTCGTTCACGGTTGGAAGCGGGGAGGCGGCTCGTTTCAGGGTTCTCGACTGTCCGTCGGCGTCCTGCAGCGTGATGGTGAACGCCTGGTGCGCGGGGTGACGTCCAGCCCGCTCGGCCAGGTCATAGGAATGAGCGATCGGGCTGTCGTTGAAACCGGTGATGACCTCGCCGGCCCGCATGCCGAGTTCGGCGGCCACACAGCCGGGAACCACGTGCAGGATCAGCACGCCGGTCTGCGCGCTGTTGGGGGATTTCCAGTTGACGGTCTGGATGCCCAGGTCGCTGCATCGCTCGTTGGCCAGGGCAGGGAAGGCAAGCCAGGCGAGACAAAGCAGCAGCGCCCACATCGAGGGGCGGATGTGATGGGCAAGTGACCCGGGCCAGCCGAACGACGGCATGTTATGTTGGCATTTCACAGGGCGCTTCTCCTGGCGGATTGGGGGAAGGCGCTATTCAATATCCCGTGGCGACAATATGTGACGACTGATCGGGCGAGTGAGGGGCGACGAAGCCAGGGGCTTCATGAACGATGGCGCCTGGCTGTCGACTCATACTGTCGTCCCCGGATCTAATCTGGCGACATGAACACTCCCGCCCGTCCTCTCGCTCGTGCTTTGCCGTCCAACCCGAACGGCAGGGATTTCGTTGTTGGCGACCTGCATGGCTGCTTTGATCTGCTCGAGCGCCTGCTCGACGGCGTCCGCTTCGACCCCGCCTGCGACCGCCTGTTTTCCGTAGGCGACCTGGTCGATCGCGGCCCCGACTCGCTCCGGTGCATGTCGTTTCTGGAGGCACCGTGGTTCCATGCCGTCAGGGGGAACCACGAGTCCATGCTCCTGGAGTATTTCGAGGCCTATCTGTCCGGGGACGGGCTCGATGACTGGGAAAACGTGACCCGCAGCGACATGTGGCTCAACGGCGGCGAATGGATCGCCTCGTGCTACGACTCCGACGAGGTGCGCATGTCGCCGGAATTCGACCGGCTCCTGGAAAAAATCGGTGGGCTGCCATTGATATGGGTGGTCGGCGAGGGTGCGGACCGGTTCCACGTGCTGCACGGTGAACTGGTGCACCCGGATTACCGCAAGCGCCGGCAGAAGGTCTGGCTCGACGCCGACATCGATGGCTGGCTGGCGGGTGGGAAGCTCGATGCGCTTACCCACGAGCGACTGCTATGGGGGCGCACCTTGATGATGATGCTCGCCAGCCCGGTCTTGCCGGCCACGCAGCCTGGACTGTCGACGACCTATTGCGGCCACACGATCGACATGGGCGTGCGCCGCTACCTTTCGCACGTATGCCTGGATACCGGGGCCTACCGATCACTCGAGGAAGGGGGATTCGGGCTGACGCTCCATTGCGTCCACGATAGACGCGAGCTTCGCGCATCCTACGGAAGCCCGGACGTGGTCGACGTCCGCGCGGTGCTGAGTGCATGAGCGCTGCAGCAATGCATCCACGAACGAGGACCGATGCATGAACGAGACGGATGATTTCGACGACGAGGTGGAAGACGCCCTGGACGCCGTCATGCTTGCCAGGCTGGCAGGAGGCGACGCGCCTGAAATGGATATCGATGCGTATCGCGCGCTGATAGGTGCCGTCGCGGTCCCCACCGACCGCCAGATCGAGGCCTTCGCCGACTACGTGGCCTCGGCACACAGTTGGTACAAGCACCTGCCGTTACAGCCGCCGGGCGTGGCTTTTTATTTCTACCTCGATCCCAACGCGGGCATGGATCACCTCGTTCATGCCTCGTGTGAGGTGACGATGCGTGCCCGCACGCCGGATACCGAGTCGCTTCATTATGGCTGGATGACCACCGCCGCCTACCGGGAGCGATTCGGGTGCCTGGCTTTCTCCTGTGCGGCGGGGTCCAGCGTGTTCGGCACCGACCTGGTGGGTGAGGAAACCGTGCTTGTGGACAGCAATACCCTGCATCCGGTGCTGCAGGTGGATCGGGATTCCACGATGCGGCCGCCAAAGCAGATTCTGGATGCCGCCACCTGCTCTCTGACGGCGCTCGTGCATCCGCGCGCTACCGCAAGCCTGGTGGCGATGCGGCTCGCATCGCGGGAGCGGAAGTGCTCCATGGTATCCACCGTCAACAACGAGATCTGGGACGCGATCAAGGGGGTGTGGAACCGCCAGCAGGGCAGAGTGGTGGGCGAGGAGGACAGGATCGAGGCGATGGCTTCGAATCCGGAATGGGTGGCCTTGATCGAGCAACAGCGGGCACGGCATCGGCAGGCGATGATCGACGCCATGTGGCGCATGCGCAGGGCGCTCTTCCCGAACGAAAATCCGCAGTGAGGGAAACGAAGGAGATGGAAATGAAGAACGATGAAAAAATAGACTATGTGCAGGCCGTAATCGACTGCATCCTGCAATCGGGTGCCACGCACGAAACGAAGATGGGGATGCTGGAGGCCATGGAGCCTTCCGTCGAGGCGGCCTATCAGCTGGGGCAGACGCGCGTCAAACCCGTGCGCCTGATGACGGCGGACGATCTTGTCTCGTGAGCCGAGCCCCGGTTATGGTACGCCGCTGAGCATTCCGAGACGGGGACCGCTACAGCCGAGGGGAGAAGCGCGATGGTCGAGTGGGGGCTGGAATTGATGAAGGACTGCGTTTCTTTCCTCCAGGGGTGCGGAGCGTGCAAGCCGGCTGAGTTGGCGCGACTGAATCCAGGGAGTAATGCCTGATGCCTATCCTGCCCGAGCGAGATGAGCCACTGTGGCTGTCGCGGCTCACCGCCGAGTCGATCGAGAACGGCCCATTTCCCATTCGGGAAATCCTGCGCGCTTCCCTGTTCTATCCGGCTTCGGGGTTCGATGGCGATCCCGTCAAATATCTCGGTGGCCATGTGCACAGCTTCATCTACGCCGACTATGGCGTGGACGAAGAGGCTTTCGAACACGCCTTGCGGGTGCATGGGGTCCACGGTTACAGGATCCTGGGCAAGCGGGCGGTGTATGAAAGTCGCTTGGTGGGCCGGGACGGGGATCCGGGGTCCGTGCCTCCGGAGCAGCGTCCGCGCATTGAGATGTTTCAGGCACACGGAACGCCGTTTTGCACTTGGGTCGTATTCGAGCGTCTGCTCGATTTCGACGAGTGCGACGGCCCCTTCCGCTTCAGCCTGCTGTATTGGCAGCAGGAGGGCCTGACCGCATTCCAGAGGCTCTATGTTTCCCGGCGGCTCACCCCAAGTGTTGTCGCGATTATCCAGCCGGGCTACGGGTTCGGTGGCAACTGGACCGATTTCTTCGCTCCTGAGGGCCCGCTTGCCAGCGCAGTCCTGTCGAATCCGGCTGGCCAACCAGGGCTGCTTCTATGTGGCGGCGATTACGTGGGCCTCGATGCACTCGAGCCGTGCTGGCCGGGATATGAGAAACTCCTGTGCGCTTACCCTAAGACGGGCGGTGGTAGCGTAGGCGTCTGGAAAAGAGGTGCCAGGCAGAGATGCTAAGGCGTGGGGGAAAAAGCCTCTATTCGAAAGCCGGGTTCTGGTGAAAAAAACCGGCAACTCCAAACCAAAACCCGCCGTGAGTTTCAGCCGGGCCTAAGCTACGCAAGCGGACGTTCGCGCGGATTAGTGATCCGTCGCTTTATCGGCCGAAGCTGCCGGTCAGGCTGACCGTTTCATATGTCAGGCCTTCCGCCCTAAGCAGTCAAAGCGCCGTTCACGTTTGAGTTCGGCCACATGTTTCATCGCTGACTTTCGAAGCCCTCGAAAACAGGATTTAGGCGGCACTGAAGAAAAGACTCCAGAAGCGTGAGCACGGGGATGCCACTTTCCACATTGAGAAGAAAATTCACGCGATCAACGTTTGTTTTGATCCAGGCGCCAACGTTCGACTCGGTGATGCCGGATAGCCCAAGCTTTCCGTGGCCAGCAACGAGGGACTTCGCCAGATTGCTGTTTGAACTGGCTGGGCTGTAGTGCTGACTCGTGAATCGGGCCTGACTCTTTGGCCCGACCTTTCCGACTTTGAGGCAGCGGCCACTCCAGACGAACACGTAAACGGCTGCCTTCCCGCTCGGAAGAGCAGACGGGGGGGTGTGCGGGGCAGGCAATGTCTCGAACGAAAGCGCAGCGGGAGGCAAGGACACTCCAGCAAGAGTTACTACCTTTCGGAAGTCTTCGAGTAGGAGGGGAAAATCACCGAGCGTTTTCATGGGGCCGTCCGATGGATTGTGATGTTAGCCATGGTTTTTCTTCAAATATGCCTTGAAGGCATGCATTACATCGCTAGAAACCTTTGGTAGCGATACGGTGGCGCCATCCAACTCAACTTCTGTTGTTTCATACCCGACGTGTTTGCTCTCCTTTTTATGAGTCATGCGAAGCACATAGATGTTCTCCCACTTACCTTTTTTCCAAGGTGCCTCGTATGACATGTCATTTGGGTCAAAAGGGCGCCATACAGGAATCTCGTTGTTGTCGTACTGCACAAAACCTGTTTGGAACTTGAGCTGATCATTGTTCCTGATGTCATACACACAGCGAGTAATGGTCTTGATGCTGAAGCCAATTTCAATACGTTGCTCTCTAATTCCCATGATCCATCCCTGATGGCTAACAAGGCCGTAGAAAAAGCCCCAAAAACATCAATTCCCGCATCTTGCCCCAGCCCCCACCTGCATCAACATCGAATCATTGATCTTGCGATGAGACCGACGGCATGGCGCGCTACAAGCACATTGCTCTCCGTCTCTAACCGGACTAAAAGGCCCGGCACCGCTGAGGATCAAGTTTAGTCAAATCCTCGCCACGCTTCATTACTGAGCCCATAGTGTCATCGTGGGAATATCGATCTTGTCGTTAATCACAATTCCTGCACTGGACCGCGCGCGTGTGAGGGCCACGTAGAATTTGGCGCGGCTGTCTGGGCTCAGTTCCGTCGCTCGATTTTTGAGCCACGTCGCAAAGTCCTTGGTCGGGTAAATCAAAACTCTTTCGAACTCAAGTCCCTTCGACTCGCCGAAGTTAATGACGGCGGCGTTATCGGAAACGGACGTTTTCCGCGAGTAGCGCAACTGCATCGGCCCAAAGACGTGTAGGTATGCTTCTACTTGGCACTCCCGTACGAGGAAAACTCCATCATGCCCCGTTGTCTGTGTATTCGACGACTTCGTTTGCGGGAAATTTGGGAAGAGCACGTCTGATAGCTCGCAGAGCGCCAGATTGCAACGGTGATTGACCGAAAGGGAGTCTTCGTCAATCGAGGTGTCGGTTCTTGCTGCGACGAGCTGTCTGAAGTAGTGGACGATTCCAGACTTTTTGAACTTCGCGTACTTCGGTGAATCGCTTGTCGAATACGTACCTTGGCGAGGATCTCCGACCAGCAAGACGCTCACGGAAGAATCCATGAGGCGCTCGATGAGGTCGAGGTCGTACCCGGCAATATCCTGCACTTCATCGATAAAAATCTCGTCGAAGATACCCGCGATGCGCTTGATCACTCTCCCTTCCGACAAGTCGTCGCATTTCAAGGCGAACTTCGAGACCTTGTCACGATAAATTTGATTGCGCTTGTCTAGATAGTGATCGAGGTCGGCCTCCTTCTTGTACGGCGCCGAGATGCCAGGATTGAAATGCAATCCCTCTATGCGCGTCTCCGTAACGCAGCCTTGATACGGGCGAACACCGTGCCGAAGCAGAAAAGTGAACCACCCGGATAACGTCACGTTCGACGGGACGCATCCGTTCTTCTCGAGGAATTTCTTTTCGATCTCTGCTTCGTTCGCCTCGGTGTAGGTCGTAATGAGGATTCTCGAATCCGGCCTTGATAGAGCCTCATTCACGAGGAGTGTCGTCTTTCCCGACCCCGCGGCAGCGATGATTATTCTGTTCTTCTTCGCCTCCAACATATCATTCTTCGATCGCGGCGTTCACGTACGCCGGAAACTTAACGTCCTTCTCGAAGTTGTAAATCTTAAGGGCGCAATCCGTCTTGTTCGCTCTCATATGCTTCAAGAGCGCCTCTTCCTCGTCGAACGCTGTTCCGAGCATTTCCTTCATCGCGGCGCATCCATTCGCGTCAAGCATCCTCGGTTCGAGAGTGTTGAAGTTGAAGCTCTCGCCTGCGATCTCTTTCCGTGCGTCGATATTTTCGTCGAAGCTGATGCGGATATGGTCTTTTGCTTTCGCGCCAAGATAACTATCGTACTTTTTCTTGAGCGCATCGATGTTTCCGTCATTGTCCGTGACGACGGCGACAGGCTTATTCAGCTTCTCAGCGATCTCCAGGAAACGTAGGAAGCTCGTGCCGACGGAAATGATGTCCACACCACGCTCGATCGGCAGCTTTCCGTGTTTGAGCTTGTATGCCTTCTGGACTACGAGTTCGTCGGAGTCACCTTCGACGAGTATCGCCCTTTTGCAGAGCAATAGACGAAGCGTGTCGTATCCAGCGAGCTTCTGAAAGAATGTCGACGTCTCGGGATTGAGCTCGCTTAACCGAGTCGTCTTTCCGTCATGGAGCATGATTAGATGCATGAGGTTTGCCTTATTCGCGACGAAGCTGCTGTGCGTCGTCATAACGATCTGCTTCTCCCCGTTCGCGGCGGACATCATATCGATCAACTGATTCAAGCGTGAATGCGACAGGTGGTTCTCCGGCTCCTCAATGAGCAATATATTCGCGTTCTGCGCCCTCTTGTGCGCGAGAGCGATTGCGATCTTAGCGAGCGACTGTTCGCCCTTTCCGATGAAATGAAACGGTATCCGATCGATGCACGTGATGAGGTTGGATTCCCACGCGCTACGTGCGGCCAAGTCGACAGCGAGCGAGAGCTCTCTTCCGTCAAGGAGGTCGTTTGCTTCGTTGATCCTTTTATTAACGGCGCCCACCCCTTCGTTCCGGCGGAACGAGTCCGCCATTTCACGGTGAACCTTCGCGAGCGTGACGCGCTCCTTGTCTTCGAGGAAGTCGCGAACAATGCGCGATACGTACGCGTCGGAGCCATTAAGGTAACGCGCGCCGGAGGAGTCTATGAACGCCGCTGACAACGAAATACCTCGGGTCGTGAGTGCCTTTCGCGCGAAGGATTCGACGACAATTTCGTAATACTCGATCGGGAGGCTGGTCACATCACCCTTAACGAACTCGACGTACTCGTCACGATACTGTTCATCGAGACGAACGGAAAACTTGATGCCTGCAGCGTCCTGGTCCTTCAGCGAATTACCGTTGCCCTTGTATTCATCGACACCCTCTCCACTGAAATAGAGCTCGATCAGAAGCTCGGGCGGGCCAATTTTCGGATTCTCGATATACGCCTCGACGGCTCCACGATTGAACACGTGTTCTGAGAGATCGTTGCGCAAGAAGCGCCCGTGGAACACCCCAGAGAGAGCGAGATTGATCGCCTCCAATATGGTCGATTTCCCGGAATCGTTGTCGCCAACAAGGACGTTCATCCCTTTGTTGAGTTCCAACACAAAATCATTTCTGAAACACTTGAAATTGCGAATCACTATTTTCGAGATATGCATGTATTGAATTGAATCGCTGTAATTTGCTTACGACGTGACCAGTGCGTTTCGATGCGCTGTACGTGACTCTAGCAGAAGGCTGGCATGCCAAATCGTTGCTCCAAGCGGGCCCCGCAGGAATAGCCCGCGAAGTCTGCTTTGGATCTTGAGTGCGCATTTACCGAGAAGTTGAAAGTGGGAATTCAGCGGAATTTCTAACCAATGCCCGGTGTGCGCTGCATAGTGGACCTTGGCAGTGCAGTACGCCGATGGCGGCTTTGGCCGAGCACCGGACGTAAGGTTTGGCTGCGTCAATGCCCGCTTAGGCGTCACGCACTTTGACGAAGACAGTGGCGGGACTCCCTGAATGGCTGGTCGGATTGGCGTGGAACTGGCGACTGACCTCAGGTGGACACGCACGCCTGATCTGCAAGACATCAACTTGCGTGGATGCTCCGCAAAGCCTCCAGCGCAGTCATCGCGAGGCTGGCTCCCAGTCGATGGGCAGGCAATTCCGGCTCCCTGGGATTAATGCGGATCAGAAAGCATTCCTGAGACTCGCCGAAATGTCGGACGGAAGGAATTGCCGTGCCGGCGCCGATCTCCAGGATCACAAGCCGCCGGATCCTGCCGAGCCATTGCTGGAGATTCGCCTCCTGCATCCGGGCACGGTGCTCGATCCATTCATCATCCCCGAACATCAGAATATTGGGGCGTGCGACGCCTCCGCACCATGGGCACCGGGGAGGCTCGTTCACAAGGTGGCAACGGGCTTCGTCCACGTGCGGTTTGAAGCTGTCGGCCGGCCAGATCTCGGACATGCAGCCATCCAGACATTGCAGGTGGTGGATCGAGCCGTGGCATTCGACAACCTGACCGGATGAGAAGTCGGCCCTCTGGAACTGACCGTCGACGTTGCTCGTGAAGACGAACGTGCCGTGGTCCATATGGCGGCCGAGATCCCGCAAAATGGCGAACCCCTCATGAGGTTCCGTTTTCCGGTACAGATTCAGGCGGTGTCCATAGAATCCCCAGGCAAGCCGGGGGTCTTTGCGAAACGTCGCGGGACTGGCGATGGTCGAGAAGCGGATGCCGGCCTGCTGTAGCGCGGGATATACCTGCCAGAAACCTTCTGTCCCGCGAAAGTCGGGCAGGCCGGAGTCGACGCCCATGCCGGCGCCTGCGGTGATCAGCAGGCCGTCGGCTAGGTCGATCGCTTTAGCGCAGCGGGCAATTGTTTCGCCATCTGACTCAAGACGGCTATCTCCGTTTTTCAAGCGGCATACTCGAGTGGGAAGCCAACGTTGTCAGACATCAATGAGTCTTATCTGCTCTCGCCAGCCGAGCCTTGTGACCAGCCCACCAAGGTTCGATCACTCCTGAAATTTCGTCCTTGAAAGAACTGACGTAGTCATCGGCTATTCCAGCGGACCCCGTTGCGTGGGGTAAGGAAACAATAGAAAGCTTTTCGTATTTCTGAAAACCAAACTTGAAACGCCGGCGAGCTTTCCCATTATTGATTACATCCTTCTGAAGCCACTTGGTTTCACTGATTGGGGAACCGAAGATCGCATCAATGCGAGCAGAAAGTTCGCGCGACATGAATGCGCTTAGTAGATTCGAACCCACGAAGAAAATTAGCCCTGGCTTGAGTGACTCGCACGTCATCAAGAATGATTCACTGTCATCGATACAAGCTTGACGTACGTTTATGTCGCGAACATTTCCTGAGCAACTTTGTAACCAGTTTGTCTGCACGATCGAGCGCTCAAATTGCCCTGCTTTCGTTATGGTTCTCTCGAGTTCGTATCCCCAGAGAGAGAACCATTTGACCAACGTGTTTCGATATTTATAGTCGTTGACGGCCCTGTCCGAGAAAAATGACTTATAGGGATCTGATCGATCAACCCCCGCTACATCGAGCCTCTCATCTTCCTTGCTGTAGCCATGATTAATGCCGCAAAGAAGCAGTGCGCCGCTTTTGTTCTCCGGGCCAATTAGAGTATGAACGGGCAAATTCATTTAATTAAAGGTTCTCTTAATGCCAAAAAAGTTGCTTTACTCAAGTGAAGTTCAGCCAATATGCGATGACCCGTCAGATCGCGCTGAGGCGGTCACATGTCTTGTGCCCAGAGATCCCAGAATCCAGGTTCGTCATGGTGGGCATTCTGCAAGGCCATGGCGAGCGGATAGTACTCGAACGTGACCGCAGGATGGCGCATCGTCCCATCCGGGTTTTCCAGGTACGCTTGCAGCGCCTGGAACTGCGCATCGGAAACGTCGTAGGGCACGTCAACATACACGTCTCCCCGATAAGGCTGCATCGCATATTCACTTGCGACCGCGCCGCACGGTTGCCAGTCAACGCCGCGCTCGTCCAGCCATCGAGTGACGCGTTGGCGCTCGGGATCCTTCCTGTAGTCGTATGCGCGAACGGTCTCGGGAGTGTAGAAGCGTATGGACAGGACGTCCCGCTGCTTCTTGCGGGCGATGGCGTCGATATGTTCGATGAGTTGCGGCATGTGCGTTTGTCTAGATAAGGGGAGCGGGGAATGTCAGGCAGTCCGCCCCTCGAAAAACCTCGCGACGCGAACCATCGCAAGCGTGTCGAGCTTGCAGTATTCGAGCAGCGAGGACGCCAGTTGGGTGCGTCGCTCCGCCGGAGCTTCCGGGTGGACCATCTCCAGATAGGCGGCTTGGGCCATGCCACCGTCCTGCACTTCGTCGAGCTGCTTGTAGTCGAGCTCGGGGGCGATGGTTGGCAGCACGGCCTTGATCGACCAGGAGCCTTTCATGGCGGGGTGATAGTAGTGCTGCCTGGCGATCGGGAGCAGGTCGACCATGCGACTCGCGATGGCATCCAGTTTTTCGGCCAAGTCCGGAAAACGCACAGCCAGTTCCAGGGTGCGGCTCCTTTCGAAGCCGATGCTGTAGACCAGGATCGGGCCGGAATCGCCGACGGCCTCGATGAGCGATTCTGCGAAGGCGCGCAAGGGCGACTTGCCGCTCGTGTCCAGAAACTCCCGGTGTGCCAATGTGCCGTCCGCGTGCTCGACGTGGCACGACCACTGGAACGGCAGTTGCTCGTAGGGGCGTGTCCCGACCCACTCCGGAACGACGAACTGGATGGTTTCGTAGTCGAGGTAGTAGCGGGGGTAGGGCAGCGCG
This sequence comes from Pseudomonadota bacterium, assembly GCA_041639215.1. Lineage (GTDB taxonomy): Bacteria > Pseudomonadota > Gammaproteobacteria > Burkholderiales > Thiobacillaceae > Thiobacillus. The sequence continues at coordinate 365,871 of JBEQCP010000002.1, forward strand.
GCCACCTTCTGCCGCGCTTCGTCGTCCAGCTCGTGCGTATTGCGAATCGTCGCGCGGCGGATGCGCTGATGAACGTCCTTCACGAGTTTCCCCTCGGGGATGTCGCGCACGTCGCGTATCCCGGATTCTTCGAGTTGGCGGGGCAGGTTACCCGCATAGGGGAGCATGGTGACCGGATATTCGGCCTGGGGCAGGGCGCAGTGATTGAGGAAGGGGCATTCGTAAGGAGACGTGCACTGCTCGCCTGCGGCGATCGGCGGCATCGGACCGGCAAGCATCTCCTGGAACGACTGGATCCAGAGCGGCACCTGCTCCATCAGGGGCAGGATGTCGTCGGTCACGTCGTTGTGGGTCAGCAATCCCTGGTAGTCGCCGCCACCCGGGTAAACGAAGCCGTTGTTCACGTGAGCGAGCTCGACCCGCTTGAGAGGGTAGCCGGCGCCATTCACCACCCAGGCCTGAACTGCGCAGTCCTGCAAATGGTAAGGCTTGACCGTGGTGGACGACTTGACCTCCACCATGCGGAACCGGCCATCTTCGTCGCGCTCGAGGACATCGGCCCGTATCAGCACGCCGCCGTGCTCGAACGTCGCTTCGAATACGGTCCTGGCCGACTCGCTGGCCAGAACCTCGCGGGTCTGGGCCAGCGCGAGGCCGAGCGCATCGTCGTGCCCGATCAGGATACCGCCTTCATGAAGCGTGCGCGCCACCTCGCCGAGCAGGTTCCCCTGTGCGAACCGGGCCTGGGCCGAGCCGGACTCCTCGGCGAGCTCGGGGTGGTGGGTCTGCAGATAGAGACGCTTCGGGCACTGAAGGCCGGCGAGGATCTTGGATTTGGACAGCCGGTACGGTTTCATCTGATCTCCCTGATGCTTGTTCTAGATATTCAACCGATTCTATCGGCTGCGCTTCAGTCGACACCTTAAAGAAGGGCGCGACAAAATGCGTCGCGGCACATGCCGCCGACTATCCATTGACCGTGGCTCCAGTCGACATTTAGGTCTGTCTGGCGGCAGCCTTGTCCATAATGCCGAGCCGGTCAAGGGAATCGGCGATCCCCTCGTTCAGGCTGTAGAAGCGGGCAATGCGGCCGGCCACCTCCTCGATTGGAGGCGCGGCAGGGGCATTCAGCGGGCCTTTGACCTCGGTCAACTGCCATCGCATCTCCGCTCCCTCCCTCATGATGAGCGCCGTGGCAATGCGGTTCATTGAGGCGCAATCCCGTATCGAGAAAACACGTGCGATCTCGCCCGCGCAGAGCAGGTCATATGCTTTGACGCAGCTCTGCATAGCTTTCCCTTCGTCTTGTAGCTCGGTGGAGTCGAGCAGAGGCCATACTTCGTAGCCGCTGTCACAGTAAGCGGACAGTTCGCTGTCCCATTCCACATGGCTAGCCTGCGACACCAGACTGGGCCAGCCGGCATTGGATGGGAGGCGTTCCAGGTCGAACTCACCGCTTGCCAGCGCGTCACCGACGCAGGGGAACTCCTCGAGCAACAGCTTTTCGTAATCGGCGCTTCCTCGTCTCGTCATCGCCTGGGAAATGGCCAGACGCAGGATCCTGGCGGGCCAGTGCCGCCAGCGGGGCTCGGCAGTATCGATGTCGCGCAGGCAGGTTTCGTCGAATGCGCTTCCTGTTTTGCCTAACGAGCGCAGCCCATCGAGGCAATGTTTGAAGGTGCGGCGCGGCTCATGAGTTCTCGCCAGAATCCGAACCGTCCGCCCGCCAAGCCTTGAGGCAATGCGGGCAATCGATTGCCTGTGTCCGGCGCGCGAGATCGCCTGCAGAAGACGCCCATGCGGACTGGACACGGCACCGTCTAGCATTGCGTTCGTCCACGCGTGGTCAGCCGTCATGGATGACTGAGCCTCTGCGCATGCGGAGCACATGGCGATCAAATACAACATGGCGGGCCCCGAGGTTTTGTCATCGGCCGACGTAGCATCTGCCAGATAGGGGGCGACCAGGTTCCATTGCGAGGAAATGGCGGAAACCAGGCGATCGTGATCGTGCGCTGCCATGTCGGGAGAATCCAGCCCCAGCTGGCGCACGAGCGCTTCTGCCTGGCTCCCCCAGCTTTCGATTCCCAGTGCCATCACAATCCGCTGGTTCAGTTCCTGCAGTGCAGTGTCCAGATACCCGAGAACCGCAGATTCAGCCTGCGCGAATCCGCAACCATGGGGCAGGTACATGGCCACTTCGGGATCGTCGAGCAGATAGTCGCCTCCGATCAGATCGGCAGGCAGGGTCGGGCCGGAAGCGAGGCGCAGCTTTCTCAGCGGCCCCAGCAATTCATCATTGCCGTCGTTCGCGTCGAGAAAAGCGGCCCAGGCCTGCGCGGAGCTCAGCGGCCTCCGAAGACAAGTGCCACCTGGTAGCAGTTCGCGCTCTGCGTGGATGGCACAGAAGGCAATCCCCGGCCAGACCCGCACCCAAATCCGACCCGCATTTTCAGACGTCACCAGCCGTGCCGACCGGATGAATGCGTCGAGCTGGGGGAAGAGATCATCGACGCGCCATGCCGCCTTGTCGTGAGCGTACCCGACGTCCATGGTGATCAGTTACCTCCGATCTTGGCAAACAGTCGCACTTCGTAATTCTCCCGGTCAGGCCGGTCTACCAGGGGGGCGGCGATGATGAGGGTCGCGTCTTCATCCGTCTCCTGCTTGCAAGCGGACAGCAAGTTATGGACGTACCGTATGGCAAGCCCGGACGGATCGCAGATGATCGAGGCCTGTATTCCCAGGACAGGGCGTCCGGCGGCGCGCTGCCGCAATCGGGTCATCACCGATTCGATAGCATCCTCAAGCCGGATGCCGGATGCTTCCTCGATCACGACCTGTCCCTCCATATCCAGGATGTGGCAGGTGTCGGCCCAGTCGACGCACACCAGGCCATGAGGGATGACGGGCTCAAAAACCGCCCGGGTCAGCCTGGACAAGCCTGCGGTCAATTGTGGGCGGGGCAGGGTTAGTCCCGATACCTCATCAGTTGGCACTTCCCCCTCATCCTGGAGATAAACGAGGAGATGAGAGGGACTCTGTCTCCCCTGCTGCTTGTACCGCGTAGCTCGATCGAGGGCTGCTGGCAGAGCGTCTTTGTCCGCCACGATCAGGACGATCTCGGCGTCGCTGGCGATCTCATCCGAATCGGGTATGTACGGTGCCCCCCAAACCAGGCAGCCATTCATGACGGTCTGCTGGCGCAGAGCCCCCCGTACGAGATCAGGGCTGCAATAGCATTCGCAGGCAACCCGGATCGTGAACTCGAGCGATTCGTTGACGACGTCGGCGGGGGAGGTTCCATCTGGCATGGGCAGTTCCGTTCCTGAATGAAGGTGAATGCAGCTTATTTACCGACGCGACAAATAGCGTCGCGAGGCCGGGGCGGTCCCGCTCAAGCCTCGCTTTGCCAATAGTGCATGACATGGTGGCTCACTTCGTGAGCCACCCTATCCATGAAAATGCTCTTATCAGTCATTTCCGGAGTGCGCCATGTCATCACCCATCAACGACAAGCTGGTCATCGCAATTTCCTCCCGCGCCTTGTTCGACCTCGACGCCAGCCATCGGGTATTTGTCGAGGAGGGGGTCGACGCCTACTGCCGCTACCAGATCGAGCACGAGGATGACGTGCTGGCGCCGGGGATCGCGTTTCCGCTCGTGAAGAAGCTGCTCGCCCTGAACAACGCGGACACAGGTGGGGCGAAGGTCGAGGTGATCCTTCTCTCGCGAAATAGTGCTGACACGGGGCTGCGTGTGTTCAACTCGATTCGCCATCACGGCCTCAAGATCACTCGGGCGGCCTTCACCCGAGGTGAGAGCCCCCACCGCTACATTAGCGCGTTCGGCGCGCACCTGTATCTTTCGGCCAGCCAGGATGACGTGCGCAAGGCGCTCGAGGCGGGCTGTGCTGCGGCCACCATCCTGCCGTCGCCGGTTAACCTGAACACCTCAGGCCAGCTCAGGATCGCCTTCGACGGGGACGCCGTCCTGTTCTCCGACGAGTCCGAGCAGATCTTCAAGCGCGACGGGCTCGGCGCGTTCGAGCGGAACGAACGCGAGGCCGCGCACCAGCCGCTCGCTGGCGGGCCCTTTAGGAAGTTCCTGACCGTGCTGCACCAGATCCAGTCCTGGTATCCGAGCGAGGCGTCGCCCATCCGCACGGCGCTCTTCACTGCGCGCGCCGCGCCGGCGCACGAGCGCGTTATCCGAACGCTCCGAGCGTGGAATATCCGCATCGACGAGGCCCTGTTCCTCGGCGGCATGCCCAAGGGTGAGTTCCTAAAGGCGTTCGGCGCAGATATCTTCTTCGACGACCAGCAGGGGCACTGCGAGTCCGCGCGCCAGCATGTGGCAACCGGTCACGTACCCTATGGGGTGGCTAACGGCCAGGTTGTAAGCCTCGTCGGCAAGGCAGCCTAGGGAGGGCTGTGCGAAAATTCGTTAGGGAAGAAAGATAGAGGGAGATGTGCATGGAAAACAAAGCACAGCTGGAAACCCTAGTGCTGGATGCAATGCGACTTGCCGAGCGCGCGCATCGAACGCGCAAGGAAGGCCCACATCACCGCAAAGCGCCCGATGGTGAAGATCGGCCTGCGTATTTCATTCATCTGGCCGAAGTGGCTTGGATGCTCCAAGATGCTGGCCTAGGCCCTGAAACCGTCGCCGCCGGTTTTCTGCACGACATTATCGAAGACTGTGGTTACAGCCAGGCGCAACTCGCGCAAGAAATCGGGAACGATCATGTGGCTGCGATGGTGAAATGGGTTTCCGAAGACAAAGTCGACCCGCAAACCGGTGAGAAGTTGAGCTGGGAAGTTCGAAATCAGGGCTATCTTGAACGTCTCAAAACCGCAGAAGGCAACGTGCGTGCACTCTCCTGTGCGGACAAGACATCCAACATGCGTGACATGAACCGCTTGCTGGCTAAAGGCCATTCGACGAGCACTTTCACCAAACAAGATCACGCCACGCAGCTAAACAAGTTCGAATCCTTATACAACCAAGTTTTTGAAGGACATGTTCCGGAAAAGCTTGCGGACCGCTATCAAGCAGCATTGCTTGAGTTTCGAAGCTACGCATAGGGACCGCATCGTCAGCCTTCACTTATCCTCTGAGGCGTATACGTTTTTCACCGTGCCCCCTGTGCCACCAGAGGGGCTGCAGGCTCATGACGTGAGCCTGCAAAGCTGCTAGGCTCACCCCTGCTCGTTTGAATCTCCGCCTGGTAGGGGAAACAAAAGAAGATCACAGGGATAGGGCACATGGACCGCACCGAACGCTTCTACAAGATCGACCAACTTATCAGCGAACGGAAGCTGGTGACCTTCGCAGAGATGCAGGAAGCCCTGGAAGTTTCCCCTGCTACCCTCAAGCGCGACATCCAGTACCTGCGCGACCGCCTCAACTGCCCGCTGATCTGGGACCCCGAGGCGCGCGGCTACCGTTATGAGAGCGGTGCAGCTCACCCCGGCAGCCAATTCGAATTGCCCGGCCTGTGGTTCAACGCATCCGAGATCCACGCCCTGTTGACCATGCAGCACCTGATGGCCAACCTCGACAAGGGAGGGCTGTTGTCGCCCCATATTCAGCCGCTGATGGCACGGCTAAACGGTCTCCTGGGCACGGCGGACAACACCGCCGAGGAAGTCAGAAAGCGGGTGCTCATCATCGGCGCGGCCGCGCGGCGAATGCACCTGTCCCACTTCGAGACAGTTGGCTCGGCGCTGCTCAGGCGCAAGCGCCTGATGATCACCTACCACGCGCGAGGCACCGACGAAGTCACCGAGCGCGAGGTCTCGCCGCAGCGCCTGGTCCACTACCGCGAGAACTGGTACCTCGACGCCTGGTGCCACCTGCGCAAAGCGCTGCGCAACTTCTCGGTCGACGCGATCCAGAAGGCCGAGATTTTGGAAAAACCTGCGCGGGAAGTGTCGGAGAAGACCACCGACGAGGTGCTGGGCGCCGGCTACGGCATCTTTGCCGGCAGCAAGGTGGAATGGGCGAAGCTGCGCTTTACGCCCGAGCGCGCGCGGTGGGTTGCCCATGAGCAGTGGCACCCGCGGCAGAAGGGGGCCGAGGAGGCTGACGGCAGCTACGTGCTGGAAATTCCCTACGCAGACGACCGGGAACTGCTGATGGACATCCTCAAATACGGCCCTGATGTCGAAGTTCTTGGCCCGCCGGGGCTGCGCGAACGCGTACATGATCTGCTTCGCCAAGCGGGCCAGCGCTACGCGGCATAGAGTTCTTTTCGGGGGGGGCTCGCGTCATGCCGCGCGCCTATGGAACTAAATAACAATAGGAAGACTTCGTGACCGACAACCAACTCAATTCTTTCAGCCTCAATCGGCTGATTCTTATCGACTCGTACCGGAAAGGTGCAAAGGTCGAGATAAGGCTGGGCGGTCACACGTCATTGAATGGGGCAAACGGGGCAGGCAAAACCTCGTTGCTTCGCCTGATCCCCCTGTTCTATGGGGAAAGCCCAAGCAAGATGGTAAAGGGGGGGGGTGTTACCCAGTCCTTCATCCCGCATTACCTTCCGCGTTCCACGTCTTTCGTCATCTTCGAGTACAGCCGCCGTGGCCAGATGTGCATGGTTGTAATGCACGCATCGAAGTCCGGGGAGAACGTCTGCTACCGATTCATCGATCAGCCTTTCGACGTGGCACGGTTCGTTGACGAAACCGGCGAACTGGTGGATGGCCCTGACCTGTTACGGCACATCGAGAAGCGCGGAGAGTTCTGCTCGGAGCAGATCACGGCGCTGACGGATTACCGCAAGATCATCCAGAACACGGGCCCCAAGAAGGAGTATCGCCGCCTGGCTGGGAGTTTCTCTTTCGTGGGAGGGGTCTCGCGGCTTGCCCACATCGAGAAAATTGTCACCGGCATGTTCTCCCGCGAGATCAGTTTCCACGACCTCAAGCGGGTGATCGCCTCCTGCATCGAGGAAGACAACCAGAACATCCGGCTGGTCTCGAACAAACCAGAGATGGAGTCCTGGTTGAAGGAATATCGCGCCTACCAGTCTGTCATGTCCCATGCCGGGCGAATGGAGGCACTCGAGGAATCCGCGCTTCGCTACGAGGCAACAGCCAGGCAACTGCGCGGCGTCCATACAGAGTTCCTGCTGCTCTCGCGCCAGCATGACCACGAGATTCATGGTGCCGGGGTCTTGCTGGGTGACCTCGACAACCAAATGGCCCTGTTGGCCGACCAGACCAATCAGACGCTTCACTCGATTGGAGTCAAGATGGGCCAGGCGCAAGGCAGGATCAAAAGCCTCGAGGGCCAGATCAAAGGGCTAGAGAACCGCCGCGACCAATATGCCCGGGAGAAGGTCGAGGATCTGGCCCGGCTGATAGACCAGATCCCGGAACTGGAAACCCGCGCTGCCGAGATGAAGACTCGGGAGGAGGCCCTGCTAGGAAAATCCGGCGACCTGGCCACGCGCTATGCCGGCCTGAAGAACGAACGAACCGCCCGTTTCCATGAGCTGGAGAGGAACCAGAACGCCCGGAAAGATCCGATACGCGCAGGAATGGAAGTGGAGCGCGATCGCCTCACTGAGCAATCGAGGACCGAGTGGTCTGGAGTCGAGGTTGCGTACGAGAAGCAGGAACAAACTCTGCAGGACGAGAGAAGCGCCATCAGCGAGAAGCTGGGCGCCTTGCGGGCGGCGGCCAGCTCCCCGCAGCCAGATCCAAAGTATGTGGAAGCCCGTGACAAGGCACAGGCACTCCTTAGCGAGGCCATGGAGGGCCACTCGCAGGCGTTGAAGGACTACGAAACGGCAGAACAGGACTACGCGCTGGAAGTTAGTGAATTCGAGAGTATCGACGGCAAGATCCAGACGCTCCATACGCAGGCGTCGGTTGAAACGACAAAACGCGACCAGCTGTTGTCACTCGCGAGCGCCGCGCCGGGCACGCTGCTGCACTTCCTCCGCGCGCATCGTCCCGAATGGGTCAACGACATCGCGCGGGTCGTTCCCGAGGAACTGCTTCTGCGCGACGACCTCGATCCCTCCATAACCAAGGGTGAAGACCTATATGGTGTCTCGCTGGACTTGTCGGCAATCGATACACCCCGTGCGGCGGATGAAGAGATTTTGCGTGGCCAGATCGAAGAGACCGAGCGCGCCATTACCCGGATACAGGGCGAGATCAAAGCCAAGGGACTTGAGCTTGAGGCGCAGTCAGACCGCCTGAACAAGGCGCGGGACAAGACAGGAACCCTGAAGCAGCGTTGGATACAGGCAGAGTCGAACGCGAAGGCCTGCAAGACAGCGCTGGAAGCCGCGCAACGCGCACTTGAGGCCGACCGGAAAGAGGCGGCCAACAACGCGCAGCGCGAGCTCGCGGAGCAACAGAGGGCTATGGGGAAGAATACCGATGCGCTGACTACCCTCAAGGCCGGACGAACAGAAAAGCGGAGAACACACGACGCCGATCTGGCCCGCGCGCTGAAGTTCGTCGCAGACGCGGCGAAGGAAGCGATCGATCGGATCGATGCCGACGCCCGGCAAGCCCGTCTGGAGCATGAGGCGGATATTCGCCAATTCGACAAGGAGTTGGCAGAGGCGCTCAAAGCGGAAGGCGTTGACATCGAATCGCTGAACCGCCTGCGGGACGAGAGGAACAAGCTGGACTCCAGCTTGAGCGAAGCCAGAAACGGCATCGCCACGGTCGGCGGGTGGCGCAACTGGCTCAAGGACGAATGGAGCCGCCACGAGGCGCTGACAACCGAACTGTCGAGCGAGCAGGCGGAGGCCAAGCGTCTCGCGGGTGAGGAAACCCAGGTACAGGCGGAGCGCGACGCGAAGAACAAGGTCCTCAAGGGGCAATACGACGCAGCTAAGGCACGGAAGGCCAACATCGAGCGGATGCGGGATTTCGCGAAGAGCCGGTGCGGCCAGCTAGGCGAATGGCCGGCGGACCTGGATATAGCTGGAAGCCGCCCCGGCCCCAGCAAAAGCCAGGACGCACTCGAAGCCGAGATGGACCGGGCGCTGCAGGAGATCAAGACGGAGAAGGGCAAGGCCCGCCAGGAGGTCGATGTGCTTCGTCGCGCCATGTACGAGCAACCTGGCACGACCGCGTACGACTTCCATGAACAGAAGCGGCTAGCCCTCGGCCCGGACCAGGAAAACGGCTCGCCATTCGTTTGGGTGAAACCGCTGCAGGAATGGTTCGACACTGCCAACGTGGAGGTGCGCCGCCTCTTGCTGAATCAGTGCAGGCTGTTCTCCCAAGGCATTCACGATTTCCACGACCGGCTCGACAAATTCAAACGACAAGTCAGCAGCTTCTCGAACGACCTCGGGAAGAACATGAATGATTCGATCCGGTTCCGCAGCATCAACGGAATTGCGGTGCGCCTGACAACCTCGTTCGACAGCATCGATGTGTGGGACAAGATCAAGAAGCTGGACGAGGAATACTCGGCCTGGGCGGGGTCGAACGACTTGCCGCCCGAGACTTTTGCGGCAGCGGTCACCGCGGTGAACAACGGCCTGCAAGGCCGGCACTCCATTGAGGTCAAGCTGGAGGACCTGATCGGGATCGAGCTCGATATCGACGAGATCGGCCAGCCCATCAAGACCGCGAAAGACGAGGTGCAGCTGAAGGCGGTATCCAGCAACGGGCTCTCCTACATCATCCTGTGCGTGGTGTTCGTTGGCCTCATCAACAAGATTCGCGGGGACGAGCCGGTGTCGCTGGTCTGGTCGCTCGACGAACTGCGAGACCTGGATTCCGGAAACGTGCAGCTTCTGCTGGAGATGCTGGCCAATAACAAGATCAGCCTGATTTCAGCTTTCCCCGACCCCGATCCAGAGATCCTGTCGCTGTTCAGGAACCGGTACACCATCCAGGAGGGACGAAAGATCGCAACTTTCAGGATGCAGGAGGAGGCGAGCCATGTTTGAGGCCGTGGTCATCAAGCTCCTGGAGGGGCAATTCATCTGCAACGCTGCCTATCCGGACCTCTTTGAGTACCTGAGAAGCGAAGGTGTGCGGCGCGAGGTGGATGGATATCTGTCGCGCATCGGGCGCCGCCTCGCGACCACCCCCAACGTCCAGGCCTACTATTCGGCGCATGCGTCGGTTGGCCAGCAGGAGCGATCCGAGATCCGCGCCCTGTTTCGCGAGATCAAGCACGACCTGAAGCCGGTTCTCGGCTTCCTCAATCTCGCCATGCAGGCGACGAATGCCGATACGACCCTGTACGCCGGGGACGTGATCGACTTCCCCACGGTGCTCATGCGGATCTCCGAGAACCCGCATCTGGGTGAGGCCTTGCGCGGATTCGCGAGCCTCGGGAAGGAGTATGGCTCCAGCGATTCCAGCCAGAGGGCGATGCTGGATAAGGTGCTCCAGCAGATGACGAAGAGCGGATACCTGATTCCAGATCGCGAGCGTGACCGCTATCAGGTGACGGGGAAGATCGACTATTTCTACGAGGTCATGGATTTTCTTGCGGAGAACGAGGAGAACATCGAGGACGACACCGACACGGAACCCGAAGGCGAGACCGGGAGGCTCATTTGAAGCGCGACGGCGTATCGACCCTGATCGGCAGGCTGCATGCCTATGAGCACCTGGTTTCGCTTGCCTATCACAACGGCGAGATCGTCAAGGACGACGAGAACGCGCGGGGGGTGGAGCACTTGCAGCAGCATAAGGTGCTTATCCCCCGCTCGCAGGACACCTTCACCCTGCACACGACGCTGCGGCGATTCCTTGATGCATCGCTGAACATCGAGCGGATGTACTTCCTTGACTCCGACATGGGGTCTGAGTTCGAGCGCCTGGAAGAACTGGCGGAAGCCTTGTTTGACGCATCCCACGAAGGGCGGATTGAGGACAAGGAGCGCCTGGAAGACGAGATCCACCAGTCGGTCTACGAAATTTCGGACCGGCTATCAGCCAATCTTTCGCAGCTCCGCGCGCTGGTCGAGAACCGCTTTGCCGCGGTCAGCACGCTCGCCGAAAAGCGGCGGCAGAATGCCTATTACATCGGCCGCACCGAGAAGGTGGTCAAGGCCATTGAGCTTTTCACCCTGTCGGATCTGGGCGAGCGCATCCAGACGCAGTTGCCGTTCGCCAACGTCGCCGCGATGTTCACTTCGCAGTTGCTTGAACGCCTGCCGTCGTTTCGGCAGAACCTTCTGGACATCCTCGGCATCCTGCAGAACTACCTGTTCGAGTTCCGGCAGATCGAAGATCGCACCAAGCGGGTACGCAGCATGTGGCTCTTCATGAAGCGCCACCCACTGTACGAGCTGAAGGACTGGGGCGAGGAGCATCGGTCGCCCGGCTGGCTGATGAAATCTGCGGGCCTTGGCATCAAAGCCCACCCCTGGGTCAGGGAGCCTTCCTGCACGGAAGAGCTTGCCAATCTGGCAAAGGATATTGCGCCACCGGCGGTTCGCCTGCCTGTGACGCGGCAACGCGGAACCCTGGTCCTTGAGGACGACGTGACGGTTGAACTGGAACCCAAGCCTTATCAGCAGGCCATTGGGGAAATGATGGAGACGTGCCGGCAAACCGGGATGCCCCAAACCGCTACGGCCTGGTTCCGGGATCACCCGATGCAAATGGGCAGCATGACGCCTTCTCTATGGGTGCAATGCGTTCTGGAAGAGCTCTACCGCCCAAAGGCAAGTGGGATGGGCCTTCATGTCCAGCCCCAGGCGTCGCCCTTCGAGGTGTTTGACGGAAACTTCCTGGTCACCGATGTCGTGATTTCGGTCGCTCCCTGATGAACAAGCAGCTCATCAACACCTTGTTGCGCGTGTTCCATTCCGAGGAGACACGGTTCGAGTCGGGCAAGGGGCTGCGGGAGTTTTGCCAGACCTACAACATCGGGCTCTTCAAGGGTGCCTCCCTGCTGTTCAACGAGCGAGACAAGGAGGAAATCGCCCTGATCTTGAAGGGGAGGATGGGTATCGATGCCAGCACGACGTTTCCGGACAGCTGGGATGGGCTGACCCGAGCCGAAAGCCTCAATCTCGGCAGGAACGAGAAACTGGCTGGCGGCGCAGTGGGCGAAGGACGCGTTCAGGTGAAGGCCCTACGCGGGCACAAGTTGTCCGTATGTGGCGAACAATGGGCCTTGCCGGACAGAGCTGAACTGGGCCTTGACCTTGCAGCGGTGCTCGAATCGCCTATCTCACACCACAGCATCCTGCTAGTTGAGAACAAGCAGACCTTCCACGAGATCTGGCGCGTGCAGGAAAGGCTCCTGCGCGGGGTATCCGAAACCAATCCTGTGGTGGTGTTTCGCGGCGATGCCGAAGGGGGGGCGAGGGCGGATGCCGTAAACCGCTTGATCGCCTCGCTAGATATTCCTGTTTTTGCCTTCGTGGACTATGACCCGGCCGGCATGGTCATCGCAGGTGCTCTTCCTCGTCTGGATAAGGTGGTTGCGCCAGATCTGGATGAACTCGGCAGGCTGCTTCAAACCCATGGCATGAGCGATCGGTTTATGGCTCAGCTGGCGGCTGCGAAGCAGTCCTTGGAAATGTTGAGGTCACATTCAGCGATTGGCCCCATCTGGAATGTGATCCTGAGGACAGGCAAGGGATTGCCTCAGGAGTTCTTTCATGGCGTGGGCGACAGTCGATTGGCTTGATCCCCCAGCATTCAGGGTTGTTGCGCAGGTCTGCGCGTATTCCATATAAATTGGAGTGGCTCACGTTGTGAGCCACATCCTGCGTTAATCTCCCATTTGGAAGTGCGCCACCCGTGTCGATGGCGAAGAGTCTAGCTGACACCGACACGTAGCTTGTGCCGGCTAGCATGCCGGATACGTTAAACTCGGACCAAAAATAGGAGGGGATAAATGGGCATCGATCTCACAGAGGAACAACGGCAAACTGCTCATGTAGATGGGGCCGAGGAGCAATCAGGTCTGCGTCTGGAATTGTTGATCGACGACCCCGAATCTATTGCTGCCCTGGTCGCCTATCCTGAAGGCCGCGAACGCAGCCGCTTCGTTCGAACCGCATTGCGCATCGGCATCCTGGCGCTCAACCAGGCGCAGGGCCGTTTCGACTCCGAGTCGATGCGCAACGAGGGCGATCGTCTCGTGCGGGAAATGGAATCGAGGCTGGCCGACTACCGCTGGCAGACCGAATCGCTCCTTACCAGCACGCTCAAGGACTACTTCGACCCGCAGAACGGCCGCTTCAACGAGCGCGTCGAGCGCTTGGTGCGCCAGGATGGCGAACTGGAAAAGCTCATGCGTTCCCAGATCGAACAGACCGAGCGCACCCTGGCTGACACCCTGACCCGTCATGTCGGCGCCGACAGCACCCTCATGCAACATCTCGCCCCTGGCGAATCCAACCGCTTTCTGGCCTCCCTGCGCGAACACGTCGAGGAAACGCTCTCCACCCAAACCGACGCGATCCTGCGGGAGTTTTCGCTCGACAACAGTCAGAGTGCGCTGGCGCGTCTGGTACGCGAGCTTAAGGACAAGCACGGCGAAGCTGCCGACGGCCTGAAGGCGCGGATCGGGGAGGTGGTGCAGGAGTTTTCGCTCGACAACGACCAGTCCGCATTGAGCCGCCTGGTCAAGCGGGTGGAGGAAGCGCAGGGTCGTATCAGCTCGGAATTCAGTCTCGACGCCGAAAACTCTGCGCTCGCCCGCATGAAGCGCGAGCTCACCCAGATGATCGAAGCCCAGAACCGTGCTGCCCAGGAGTTCCAGACCCAGGTCGTCAGCGCGCTCGACGCCATGCGCGCACGCAAGGCGGCCGAAGCAGGCTCGACCACCCATGGTCATGACTTCCAGCAGGCCGGCTTCGAGATCCTTCAAGATTTGGCCACCCGAGCCGGCGACATTGCCGAGGACACCGGAAACAGCACCGGCCTGATTCCCCGCAGCAAGGTCGGCGACGCAGTCATCACCCTGGGGGCTGACAATGCCGCCGCGGGTGCGCGCATAGCCGTCGAGTTCAAGGAAGACGCCTCATACACGCTGAAGACCACGCTGGAGGAGGTCGACATTGCCCGTAAGAACCGCGATGCTGGTGTCGGACTGTTCGTCCACTCCCGCCGCACCGCACCTGTCGGGCTGGAGACGCTTGCCCGCCACGGCAACGACATCGTCGTGGTCTGGGATGCCGAGGACGAATCCACCGATGCCTACCTCAAGGCTGGCTTAATGGCCGCCAAGGCTCTGACGGTTCGTGCTCGCCTGGAAAACGCCGAGCGCACCGCCGACTTCCAGGCCATCGACAAGTCGCTCACTGAAATCCAGCGGCAGGTGCGATACCTCGACGAGATCCGCACCTGGAGCAGCACCATTAAGAACAACGCGGAAAAGGTGATCGACCGCGTGGAACGGATGCAAAAGGCGCTGGATGGGGAGCTGGAAACCCTAGGGCAGCAGGTAGAGCAACTCAAAAACGTGGCCTAGCGATGGCCGCGACTACTTCGATGAGTCCTACGCAGTATCGGGAATGCCATGCGGCCCGGCGATAAGGTACGTCTCATCGCCAACCCAGGCAGGGTCGGCATACTGGGAAATGAGACCGATGGCCCGCAACAGCGGCAACGGGTGCTGGTTACCTTTCTTGATGGCGACGAAGAGTTCGTTCTTAAGGGGGCGCTAGAGAAGGTCGAGGCCAGACCGACGGGGCCCTACGCGGAAATCGCGCGCGGAAGCTATGGGAGAGCCGACGATCTGCGTGGGCTGATGACCTTCTATCGGCTGAGCGGGCGGCTGGCAAACCTTATTTACAGTCTCAATACCACCAACACGCAGTTTCTCGCGTACCAGTTCAAGCCGGTTCTGCATTTTCTGGATTCGCCGTGCAATGGCATTCTGATTGCAGACGAGGTCGGCCTGGGTAAGACGATCGAGGCGGGCCTGATTTGGACCGAGCTCCGCGCACGCATGGACGCCAAGCGTTTGCTTGTCGTTTGTCCGGCAATGCTGCGCGATAAATGGAAGATGGAGCTATCGGACCGCTTTGGCGTGCAGGCGGAGCTGGTCGATGCCAGCGAATTGAAGAAACGTCTGCAAGCAGTACGAGAGCGGCCGCAGGATGGTTTCGCCTTGGTGGCCAGTATCCAAGGACTGCGTCCTCCCAAGGGATGGAATGACAGCAAGAAGCCAAGCCAATCCACAGCCGCAAAGCTGGGGAGATTCCTGGATGAGGCTGACCTTGAAGATCCACTGCTTGATATGGTGGTGATCGATGAAGCGCATTACCTACGCAACCGGGAGACCCAGAATCACAGGCTTGGCGCGCTATTGCGGCCCGTTGCGCAAAACCTGGTGATGTTGTCCGCTACACCGATTCAGCTGCGCAATACCGACCTTTTCAACCTGTTGCACTTGCTGGATGAAGACGCGTTCCCCTACGAAAACTCTTTCGAGAATACGTTGCGAGCGAACGCGCCGATCGTTTCTTTACGCGATCGCGTGCTCAATGCCGTAGTGGTTCAGGAAGAGTTTGTTGAAGCATTAAATGACGCGCTGCTCGAACGTATTTTTGAGGACAACGAGCAGATCGAATACTTGCGCGACAACCCGCCGTCGGACGAAGTGCTGGCGACTCCGCAGGGGCGCGCTGAAATAGCCGAGCGACTCGATCGCATTAATCCGCTAGCAAAGGTGGTGACCCGAACACTCAAGCGTGACGTGCAGGAGATGCGAGTCACGCGGGTGCCGGTGGCTATCAAGGTTGCAATGAATGGGGTTGAGCGAGCGTTTTATGAGGCAGTGACAAGTGAAGTGCGTGAGTTCTGCGAGAACATGGAGATTTCAACCGGCTTCATGCTCACCATACCGCAACGACAGATGTCGAGTTGTATGGCAGCCGCTTGTCGAGGATGGACCGATAAGCTGGGAAGCGAGCCTTCAGAGGAACTGGACGAACTGGTCTATGAAAGCTTCGGGGATACGGACAACGGATCAACAGAGGCGCCCAAACTGGGCTCGCTGCTCAAGACACTCGTCCGCGTCGCGTACGAGCTCGGCAATTTCGAGGCGCTTTCCACGCATGACACCAAGTATGCGGAACTACTCAAGAACCTGAAGAGTTACTGGGGTAATCACCCCGGCAAAAAGGTTGTTCTGTTTTCCTTCTATCGGCCGACACTACGCTACCTTTCGGAACGGCTGGCTAAGGATGGCGTTCGTTCCGTCATCGTTCAAGGCGGCATGGACAAGCAGGAGGCACTGCGTCATTTTGCCGGTCCCGATGGCCCGAACATTCTGCTTTCGTCCGAGGTGGCCTCAGAGGGCGTCGACCTGCAGTTCTCCAGTCTCCTGATCAATTACGACCTCCCCTGGAACCCGATGCGTATCGAGCAGCGTATTGGCCGTATCGACCGGATCGGGCAAGAGGCAGACAAAATCCTGATCTGGAACTTCGTCTACGAGGACACGGTGGATGAACGGGTATACGAGCGACTGCTCGAGCGACTCAATATCTTCCGCCAGGCCCTGGGCAGTCTCGAGGCGGTGCTGGGAGAGGAAATTCGTGAATTGGGCTACGAACTGCTCTCCCATAAGCTTACGTCCGAGCAGGAGCTCGCCCGAATTAACCGTGCCAGCATTGCGATCGAGCAAAACAATCTCCAGCAGCAGAAACTCGAGTCGGAGGCCACTCAGCTGATTGCTCACGGCGAGTTCATCCAGAACAAAGTGAGGGCGGCTCGCGAACTGGGGCGCTATGTGCGGGGGGAAGACCTGATGGCGTATGTCGGCGACTTCTTCTATCGCGAATACCCTGGTACACGCCTTGTCCGGTCAGACCGTAATCCCTTGGAAGCTTCGTTGGCCTTCTCGACCGAAGCTCGGGTTCGCTTCTCGGATTTCCTCTCTTCACAGCGCCTGCTTGGCCGAACCGCGCTTTTGACAACACGACCGCCTGCGCTCTTGTTCGAAAATTGCATGGGGAGGCAAACGCCTGGTGTGGAGCGGGTGACCCAGGAGCATCCTTTGGTGCGGTTCGTCGCCGAGCAGCTCAAAGCGAGCGGGAGGGGAACCGGCTATATGCCTGTCTCGGCCATTGAACTTCCTGCTCATGCGGTTTCCGGCTTTTCGCCCGACGTCTATGTCTATGCTGTGTCACGCTGGACTGTCACAGGCGCGCGAGACGTGGAGCGCCTCGAATATGTCGTGGCAAGCCTCAAGACAGGTGTAATGACGGTGGGGGAGGCGGCAGAACATCTGGTGAATGTCGCGGCCATGGCTGGTGGAGACTGGCTGGCCGCGAAGACAACGCTGGACCATGCGCTCGCGGCGGAGGTGTTCGAGAAGTGCAAGGTGGAACTGGAGGAGCGCTTCAAATCATTCCGAGGCGACTGCATGCGCGAGGATCGGGACCGTATCAAGCTGATGGTGAACATGCTTGAAAGGCATCTGGAGAACCAGAGCAGGAAGATCAAGGACCGGATCCACCAATACCGCCACTTCGGAACCGAGCAGCAGAGAAGGCTCATTCCAGCGGAGGAAGGCCGGCTGAGAAAGCTTGGGGAACGCCTGAATGGGCGCATGGAAGAGTTGAGGCTTAAGGAGCGTGCGTCAGCCTCGGAGAGCTTTGTGTCGGGCGGGGTCATTTCGTTGAGTTAATAGAACAACAAGGGGGAGACGGTGGCTGCATCGCTAAAAGAGGCGTTGAAGAAGGCCTTCGCTGATAAGGGTCAGGAATTACCAAGTGCTTCGCATAAAAAGAATCGCGGGCAGGATGGCAAGCACGATCCCGTCCACGTTTCCTATGGCGAAAGCCACGGACGCAGACACGTCGACGGAGGGCGGGAACGTCCCCCGCACTCGGCGAACCAGGCGCGGAAGCATCATTCAGCGCCGGCTTCCATCAATTCAGGCCATCCCGGAAGAAAACCGGGCAATGACGTGGCGCCGGCCACGGCAAGCAACCCAGGAACAGGCCATGCCCGTCCGCCGACGAAAACCGTTCAGCCTCAACTCATCAAGAAGCCCACGCTCCCTGACTATACGATCCGCATTGGGGATAGCCCCACGTGTTTGATAAATGCGGGCCGGGATGACTATGTCTACTGTGCGCCTGCCATATCAGGGTTGGAACTTCAGGCTCATGGAGGGTTTTGGAGTGACGAACGCGAAGTTGCCATTGGCCTAGATTTTGGCACGTCGAGCGTCAAGGTGATTGTGGGCGACTCTGTGCTTGAGAAAGCATTCGCGGTCCCCTTCAGCCAAGAGGCAGATATTCGTCGGTATCTGCTGCCGAGCCGACTTTACGAGACGCCAGCAGGATTTTCTTTGAGCGAAGTAGGCGGGGAGGTCCATCGGGATCTAAAGCTGGCGCTCCTAGCAGACCCGAAGGATGGCGAAGCGCAGATCCGGGTGGCTGCCCTCCTGGCATTGGTCATCCGGCATACAAGAGGCTGGCTGCTATCCGAGCAGCACGACGTCTACGCCCAAACCAATATTTTGTGGAAGCTCGCCATTGGCCTGCCCGCTGCCCATCATTTGCAGGATGAACGTCAGGGCTTGTTTCAGCGCATCGCGCTAGCCGGGTGGCTCGCTGCTTCCTCCAGCAATCAGGCACTCGACCGTAATACCGTTTCCACAGCGCTGACGCGTGCTGCGCTGCTATCGAACGGCGACAAGCCCGTTCGAGAATCGGAGGATATCGAAATCAGCGTTGTGCCCGAGATCGCGGCCCAGATTTATGGTTACGTAGCGTCCAACCGCTTTGATAAACAAGCGCAGAACCTGTTCCTAATGGTGGATGTTGGGGCAGGTACCGTGGACTCTTCATTATTCCAAGTGAGGGCCGGACGGGGCGGAAAGTTTGGCTTTACCTTCTACACGACCGAAGTCCAACCCAATGGGGTGATGAACCTGCACAGGGATCGCATGCAGTGGTGGGGAGGTGCGCTCGCCAAGGCGGATCGAGATTTCAAGCCTGATCCTGTCCAGTTTCATCTAAGCAAGTTCTCGACTGACCGATTGACCAGTATTCCAGACGCCTATACCGGATACTTTTCAAATATTTCCGTAGAGTTTCGGAGTGGGGTGGAAGACCCTGACCAGAGCTTTTTCATGAAGCGTGTGGTTGCGCAGGTCCGCGGAAAGACCCTGTATCGAACCTGGAAGGACAGATTTCTTTCTCAGCAAGATCTGTCTGGAATTCCGATGTTCCTGTGCGGCGGAGGAACGCGCATGACGTTCTACCGCAATCTGGAGCAGGAAATGCAGCACATGCCCGGATGCACCTGGCTCAAGGCGGTACCGAGACCACTTGAGATACCGAGACGGCTTCTTGCCCCAGGCCTGTCCCAGCAGGAATATGATCGACTTTCAGTGGCGTTCGGCCTGAGTTTCCTAGACGTGAGTGAGGTCATCAAGGCTGTACCAAAGGCCACGATTGCACCCGACCGAGTCGTTAGCTGGCGCGACAATTACATCGATAAGGACCACTGTTGAACCGCTGCTGCAAGGCGATCGCGCGGATGCCTGGTGGCATGTCGCTGAAACCATCAGAATCTGGCGTTCCCCCGGTGGCTGGATGAGCATGTAAAGCCCCCCGAATCCTGGGCAATCGAGTCTCTCACCGATGGTGTATCCTCGTCGAATTTAGCGCGGGCCGTCGCGCGTGCCTGCCGTTAAAAGAATAGATGTCCCTGAACCCGATCACCGCTTACCACGCCAAGTACTACGCCCACGAGCTGACACGGCGGCACGCCGCCGATGGCGTAGATCGTCTCTCCCAGTCGTTGTTTGACGCCAGCGTCGATCTGAACCCACATCAGATCGAAGCGGCCTTGTTTGCCCTACGCAACCCGCTCCAGGAAGGTGTTTTGCTGGCCGACGAAGTCGGTCTGGGCAAGACCATCGAAGCCTCGCTCGTGGTCTGCCAGCACTGGGCGGAACGTCGCCGGCGCCTGTTGGTGATCTGCCCGGCCAGCCTGCGCAAGCAATGGGCGCAGGAGCTGCACGATAAATTCGCGGTGCCTACCACCGTGGTGGATGCTGTCTCCCTGCGCAAGCAGGCCGCAGGCGACATCCTTGCCACCTTGCAGCGAGTGGTCGGCAAGGCGGTCGTCATCATGTCCTACCAGTTCGCTGCCAAGCTGGAAGCCGAGCTGCGTGCGATCCCTTGGGATGTGGTGGTCATCGATGAAGCGCATAAGCTGCGCAACGCGCACCGCGCGAGCAACCGAACCGGCCAGGCGCTCAAACGCGCCCTGGCAGGCCGCAAGAAACTGCTTCTTACTGCCACGCCGCTGCAGAACTCTCTGATGGAGTTGTATGGCCTGTCCACGCTGATCGACGAGCACCTGTTCGGTGACGAAACCGCTTTCCGCAAGCAATTCATGACCAGCGGCGCGGGCATCGACGAGCTGCACACCCGCCTTACGTCCTTTGCCAAGCGCACCCTGCGGCGCGATGTACTGGAATACATCAAGTACACTGAGCGCAAGGCGCTGACCCAGCCTTTCGAGCCTACGGATGATGAGCAGTCGCTCTATGAGCGCATCTCGACATTTTTGCAACGTGAGGACTCGTACGCCCTGCCCAAGCGACAGCGCCATTTGACTGCGCTGATCCTGCGCAAGCTACTGGCTTCCAGCTCCCACGCCGTGGCGGCGACCTTGGTCACCATTCGTGAGCGCCTGGAACGGCTGCAGGCGGGGGCTGCAGCGGATGACGGCAGTCAACTCGTTGAGCAGCTCATCGCTGAGGACGATCTTGAGGAAGACTATCTGGAGGAGGAAGCCGGTGAGGATGAAGACTCCCTCGTAGCCGCCGAACCATCGTCAATGGACGATGGAAAGCCTGACGCCAACGCCATCCGAGCCGAAATCTCGGAGCTGACGGCCTTCATCGATGCAGCGCAGGCGCTGCAAACCGACACCAAGGCGCAGGCCCTGCTCAAGGCCCTTGCACTCGGTTTCGGCAAGATGGCCGAGTTGAGGGCCCCGCGCAAAGCTATCATCTTCACGGAATCCAAACGCACGCAGGAGTACCTGCACCGTTTCCTCTCCGCCAACGGCTACGCCAGCAAGCTGGTGCTGTTTTCCGGGACCAACAACCACGAAGAATCCACCGCCATCTATCAACGCTGGCTGGAGGAATTCAAGGGCACGGATCGCGTCACCGGCTCGCCGCAGGTGGATCGTCGCACGGCACTGATCGACCATTTCCGCAAGGACGACGGCACCGGCGCTGAGATCATGATCGCCACCGAAGCCGCCGCCGAAGGCGTCAACCTTCAGTTCTGCGCGCTCATCATCAACTACGACCTGCCCTGGAACCCGCAGCGCGTCGAGCAGCGCATCGGCCGCTGCCATCGCTACGGACAGCGCTTTGACGTGGTGGTCATCAACTTCCTCAACACCCGCAACCAGGCCGACCAGCGGGTGTTGGAGCTACTCACCGAGAAATTCAACCTATTCTCAGGCGTGTTCGGCGCGTCCGACGAGGTGCTGGGCCGAATCGAAGGCGGCCTCGACTTCGAAAAACGTATCCTTCAGATCTACGACACCTGTCGTAAGCCCGAGGAGATCGAGGCGGCTTTCAACACCCTGCAGGCCGAGTTGGAAGATGTCATTGCCGACCGCATCAAGGACACCCAAGCTCAGTTACTGGAGAACTTCGACGAGGACGTTCACGATCGCCTCAAGCTGCGCCTAAACGAGGCCGAAGCGCGGCTCGACAAGCTGGGCCGCTGGTTTTGGGGGGTTACCCGTTATGCCCTGAGCGAGCGGGCGCGCTTCGATGAGCAGTCCTACGCCTTTTCCCTGAGTGATCCGCCCGAGGGTGTTGCGCCGGGGCGCTATCAACTCATACGCGGCGCCGCCCAACCCGACATGCTGGCCCATGCCTATCGCCTCAGCCACCCACTGGGCGAATGGAGCATCGCCGCGAGTGTGAATGCGGCCACGCCGCCAGCCACCTTGGAGCTTGACTACAGCAAGCACGGTGCACGGGTTTCAGTGATCGAAAAACTGCGCGGAAAGTCCGGTTGGCTCACTTTGGTGCGACTCGAGGTCACGGCCTTCGAGACCACTGACGCGCTGATTTTTTCCGGACTCACCGACGACGGCGAACAGCTGGATCAGGAAGCCTGCGAAAAGCTGATGGGCATTCCGGCAGCCGACAAGCCGGCAGTACTTCAAGTCGCCATTCCGGAAACCCTGGGTGCAAATAGCCAGCGCGCCGTCGACGCCACCATTGCCGAAGTACTGGAAGCCAACCAGCGCTTGTTCAACGAGGAACGCGACAAGCTGGAACGCTGGGCCGACGACAAGCTGCTGGCAGCAGAGGAAGCCCTCAAGAACACCAAGGCGCGCATCGCCCAGTTGAAACGCGACGCCCGCAAGGCCGCGACGCTGCAGGAGCAGGACGGCATCCAGCGCGAACTCGCCGAACTTGAGCGTACCCAGCGCCGCTTGCGCCAGGAGATTTTCGCCGTCGAGGACGAAATCATCGAGAAGCGTGACGAACTAATCGCCTCGCTCCAGCAGCGGCTGCAAGAGAAGACCGACACCCAAACGCTGTTCACCCTGCGCTGGCAGGTGGTGTGACGCGGAATAGATAACGACATCCAGGCCAAGCCAATGACCACAAAGCAGAACGCCAAATTCCAGGAACTCGTCGCCAAACTGCGCGAGATTTTCCAGATCGACCGACCGGAACTCGATTTCGGGATCTACCGCATCCTCAACGCCAGGGCTGGCGAGATCAACGACTACCTGGAGAACCGGCTGGCCGAAAAGGTGCAGGCGGCGCTCAGCAGCGGCAACGCGACCCACGTGGAGCAGATCGCGAAGGAATTGAGCGAGAAGGAAGCGCAGTACCAGGCTGACGGCATCAATCCCGACACCGTACCGAAGGTGCAGGAACTGCGGCAGAAGCTGGCTCAGTACAGCGCAGGCGTCAACGAGCATGAGAACGCCGTGTTCTCGCACTTGCTGGCCTTCTTCTCGCGCTATTACGATAACGGCGACTTCATCAGCCAGCGCCGCTACAAGGGCGACACCTACGCCATCCCCTACGCCGGCGAGGAGGTCATGCTGCACTGGGCCAACAAGGACCAGTACTACACGAAAAGCGGCGAGAACTTCGCCAACTACAGCTTCAAGCTGGAGGATGGCCGCACGGTTCACTTCCGTCTGGTCGCCGCCGACACCGCCAAGGACAACCGCAAGGACAATGACAAGGAGCGTCGCTTTGCCCTCGTGGTAGCGAAAACCGTCACCCGACTAGACGAAAGCGGCGACGAGTACGAAGAAGAGCTGCTGCCCGTCGAAGAAGTGGACAGTGCGAGCGGAAAAGATCTGATCATCCGCTTCGAGTATGCCGCCCAGCCCAAAGGCACCAAGCAGGAGGCGCTGGTCACCAAAGCGGTAGAGACCGTGCTGGCGGATTCATCCGTCAAGGCCCGCTGGCTGGCCCTGGGAAACCGCGCGCCTACGGAGAAGAGCCCGCAGCGCACCCTGCTGGAAAAACACCTGAGCGACTACACTACCAAGAACACGGCGGACTACTTCATACACAAGGATCTCGGTGGTTTCCTCCGGCGCGAGTTGGACTTCTACGTCAAGAACGAAGTCATGCATCTCGACGACGTGCAGAACGCGGGCGCGTTCGCGGACATCGAGAAGAACCTTCGGATGATCCAGTGCCTGCGCAGCATCGCGCTGGAGCTGATCACTTTCTTGGCACAGTTGGAAGACTTTCAAAAGAAGCTGTGGCTGAAAAAGAAGTTCGTGGTTTCGAGCCACTACTGCATCACGCTAGATCGGGTGCCGGAGGCGTTGTGGGCGGAAATCGCGGAGAACGAGCGGCAATGGGCGCAGTGGTTTGACTTGGGAATGCGGGACAGCGCGACGACGGGAACCATCGATGAGCTTCACCAGAAGCCATTCCTGATGGTGGATACAGCGCTCTATTCGACTGAATTCAGAGCCAAGCTACTCCAGAAGGTGCCGAGCTTGGATGAAGCCACTGACGGCCTATTAGTCCACAGCGACAACTTCCAAGGCTTGAACTTGCTTAGCGACCGATATCGGGAGCAAGTCAAGTGCATCTATATCGACCCGCCCTACAACACCAGCAGCAGCGCGATACCTTACAAGAACACCTTCAAGCATTCCGCGTGGGCCACGATGATGCATAACCGTGTCCGCAAACTGGCACCGCTGATGCCACAAGATGGCGCAATCTTTGTCAGCATCGACAAGCACGAGCGCCAAGGGCTTGAACATGTGCTGTCGGAAATTTTTGGCGACGATAACCAGATTGAAGAACTGATCTGGTCAATGAACACTAACAATAGTCAAGCACCGAATTACTCGACCAATCACGAGTATGTATTGGTGTACGCGAAAAACCGGGTGGTCGCTGAACAGGACAAGAGCATGTTCCGCGAGCCCAAGCCGGGATTTGCGGAAGTGATGGACCTGGTGGCGCGTTTGAACCCAGATTTCCCGCCCATTGCCACGATCGAGGATGAAATTCGCAAGCTCTATCAACAGCACCAGATTGAGTACCGCGAACAGGTCGAAGCGGAGGGGCTAGATTGGGAGGATGAGAAAAAGAATGACCCGTGGAAGGGGCTATTCAACTATAAGGGCGCTGAGTACCGTGACGCTTCGGGTCGGTTGGTTGCAGAACGTGACGCACGGGACCGCAACGCCAGCATCTGGATATGGCAAGAGGGCGATGCTTCCATGCCAGCAACAAAGCAATCGCCGACCGTTCACGATCAAAACCACAAAAACTGGCGTTGGTACAAGCCACTTCATCCGTTGACAAAGAAACCATGCCCGCATCCCAAGAGTGGCTGGAAATTCGCGTTCGAGGATGACCCTGAAAGCCCGGACAAGCGCAGCTTCGCGTCTCTTGATCGAGATAGTCGAATCGCTTGGGGTGAGGACGAAACCAAGGTGCCTCGAATCAAGCGGATGCTCCACGAAGTCGAAACCAACGTGGGCAAAAGCGTGTTTGCCGATTACTCGGACGGTGAGAAACAGACGCATGCGCTTTTCAATCGCTCGGGTGTTTTTCTCGCACCCAAGCACGCCAAATTCGTATCGCGCTTTATCCAGCACGCGAGCAAGAAGGACAGCATCGTGCTGGACTGCTTTGGCGGTTCGGGCAGCACGGGTCACGCAGTGATTGCAGTTAACCGCGAAGACAAGGGCCGGCGAAAGTTCATCCTCATTGAACAGGGCGAGTATTTCTCCACGGTCATCAAGCCGCGTATCCAGAAAGTGGTGTATTCACCTGAGTGGAAAGCAGGCAAGCCTTTGTCTGACCATGCTGGCACCTCCTACTGCTTCAAAGTCCTCAAGCTCGAAAGCTATGAAGACACTCTGAACAATCTGCAACTGCGCCGTACGTCCGCGCAGGGCGACCTGCTGAACACGCTGCCGGAGCAAGCTAAAGATGACTACCTGCTCAACTACCTGCTGGACGTGGAAAGCCGTGGCTCGCTGCTGTCGGTGGAAGACTTCAAAAAGCCCTTTGATTACACCTTGAACATTGCCGTCGATTCGGCGGGCGCGTTCGAGCCGCGCAAGATCGATCTGGTCGAAACCTTCAATTTTCTGATCGGCCTGCGGGTCAAGCACATTGACGCCCAGCCGCAGCGCGGCTTTATCACCGTCACCGGCACGCTGCCCAGCGGTGAAAGTTGCTTGGTGCTATGGCGCGACTGCGATGTGCTGGACTACGAAGGTGTGAGCAAGCTGTGCGACAGGCTGGCCATCAACCCGGCGGACAACGAGTTTGATGTGGTCTACATCAACGGCGACCACAACATCCCCACCGTGCTCACGCAGACGACCGAGGAAGGCGGAGCCACCCGCGTGCTCAAGCTGCGCCAGATTGAGCCGGAGTTTCTGGAGCGCATGTTCTCGGTGGGGGACATCTGATGGCACGTCCACGCAAGACCGCTGCCGCCGGTTCGGGCGCAAGCGGCACTGCCGGTTCCACTCGCGGCGGCAGAAAGCGCAGCTTCCATCAGGAGCTGGTGCTCAATCGCTGGGTGCTGGGTTTTTTCCAGGGCGGCACGCTGGCGGCGCTCAAGATGCGCCTGGGCGACGACCGCTTCGAAGGCATCGACGAGGACGGCCAAACCAAGTTCTTCCATGAACTGACCCGAGGCTTGTTCGATCCCAACAAGGTGCCCGACGCCGACCTACGGCGCTACGACTTGAATGTCGTTGCCCACTGGCAGGCCATTACCGTTCATCGCAACAAGCTGGAAGGCCATGAGCTTCAGATGAAGTACTTCCAGTACCTCTCGCTGCTGTTTACCGAGATCTATCTGGACTGGTACTTCAATAGGCGCCAGGCCCTGCTCGATGGCTTGAACGAGGAGATGGCGCGCTACCGTGCGGAAAAGGGGGCAGAGCCATTCCGCGACTTTGAGGCGGACGACCTGAACAAGATCGCCTTCTGGAACGCCACAGGCAGCGGCAAGACGCTGCTTCTGCACGTCAACATCAAGCAGTACCTGCATTACTTCCAGGCAGGCAGGGGTGAACACTACCCGAGCAAGATCATCCTGCTCACGCCCAACGAGGGCTTGTCACGTCAGCATCTGGAGGAGTTGCACCTGTCTGGCTTCGGCTTCGCCCAGTTCTTCAACAAGGCGCAGACTCCGGCGCGCGGCACCATCGAGATCATCGACATCAACAAGCTGGGCGATGAGATGGGCGACAAGACGGTCGCCGTGGAGGCGTTTGAGGGCAACAACCTGGTGCTGGTGGACGAAGGCCATCGTGGCACCGGCACCGCGGCAGGCGCGTGGATGGCGCGGCGTGACGCACTGGTCCGCGGCGGTTTTGCCTTTGAGTATTCGGCCACCTTTGGCCAAGCGGTGGCCAAAGGCATGACCGTGGCGGCGGCAGAGGAAGACATCCAGAAGAAGCGCGCCAAGATGCTTTTCGACACGGCCAGCCTGAAAAAGCTGGACGACGACCAGTTGGCGCATATCGCGCTGACCAGCGAGGACAAGCGCCGCGCACGCGTCACCGCCACCCGCGAGATTTATGCCAAGTGCATCCTGTTCGACTACTCGTACAAGTTCTTTTACGAGGATGGCTACGGCAAGGAATCGCTGATCCTCAACATGAACGGCGAGGCTTTCGAACAGGCGGACAATGCGCGCAAGTACTTCACTGCCTGCCTGCTCGCCTTCTACCAACAGCTTTGGCTGTGGAGCATGCACCGCGACAAGCTGGCCGATTTCAATATCGAGAAGCCGCTGTGGGTGTTCGTCGGTAACACGGTGTCCGGTGAGGAGTCGGACATCCTGGAAGTGGTGAGTTTCCTTGCCGACTTTTTGAACGATGACGTCCAGATCAAGACCTGGCTGGCCGAACTGATTGCCGACCGGGCTCAGATTCTGGATGCCAAAGGCAACAACATCTTCAAGGGACGCTTCACGCCCCTGATGAGTTTCATCGACCGGGTGGACGACCTGTATGCAGACATCCTGCTGCGCGTGTTCAACGCAACTGCCAAGCAACGCTTGAAGCTGGTCAACATCAAGAGCAGCAAGGGTGAGCTGGCGCTGAGGGTGGGCGATGCGGAGCCCTTTGGTCTCATCAACATTGGCGACGATGCAGGCTTTTTCAATCTGGCCGAGGATTCCGATGCCTTCGATAGCGAGCGCGACGACTTCGGTGGCGCGCTGTTCGGCACCTTGAATAACAAGGACAGCCAGCTCAATGTGCTGATCGGGTCGCGCAAGTTCACCGAGGGCTGGAGCAGTTGGCGCGTATCCACCATGGGCCTTTTGAACATGGGCCAGGGCGAGGGCTCGCAAATCATCCAGTTATTCGGGCGCGGCGTGCGCCTCAAGGGCAAGGGCTTTTCGCTCAAGCGCACCCTTCCGCAGGATCGGCCCAAGGGTGCGCACCTGGACAAGCTGGAAGCGCTCAACATCTTCGGTGTGCGCGCCAGCTACATGGCCGCGTTTAAGGACTATCTACGCGAGGAGGGCATCACGCCCAGCGACGAAGTTCTGGAATTGGACTTCCCGACCCGACCCAACCTGCCAGCGGGTAAGCTGAAGACGCTGATGCTGAAGGACGGGTACAAGGACAACCAGAAGCTTGGATTCAAGCGCACCCACTTCCCGTGGCTGTACGAAATACCTGCGCAGTTCCAGGGCAAGATCAAGGAACCGCATGTGGTGCTGGACCTGTACCCGCGAGTTGAGGCGCTATCCACACAGGACAAAGAAACCGTCTCCACGACCGAGGCACGGCACAAAGGCAAACTGAATGCCGATCTGTTCGCGGTGTTCGATTGGGACCGCATCTATCTGGCTCTGCAGGAATACAAGCTGCAACGGAGCTGGAGCAACCTGCGGCTAGACCGGCAGAAGCTGATCGACTTTTGTGCCGACACACCGGACTGGTACACGCTCTTCATCCCGGCGGCGGAACTGGCGATAAACACCTTCGGTGACATCCGCAAGCAGGAAGACATCCTGATCCGGTTGCTGACCGACTACACCGACCGCTTCTACAAGGCGCTGAAGACTGGCTACGAGGGACAGTTTTACGACATTACCCGCATCGACGAAGACCATGGTTCGATGCTCAAGCTCTACCAGTTCGAGATCGAGAACAACGACGACGGCTTGGAGTATCAGAAGAAGCTCGAAGTACTGAAAAAGCTGGTGGCCGACGGCAAGATCGGCGAGGCGAGCAAGTGGAACGCTCCGCACATGGTCGCTATCAGTTTCGACCGCCACCTGTACTACCCGCTGCTGGCACTGGAAGAGAAGGATGCGGTGCCCTTGAAGATGCGTCCGCTGGCTTTCGACGCGCCGAGCGAATGGGAGTTCGTTCGCGACCTTGAGGCTTTCTATAACTCCGCGGACGGCAAGACTGCGATCGGTGCGCGCAGTCTGTACCTGCTGCGCAATGCGGATCGGGAGGAGAAGGGTCTGGGCTTTGCGCTGGCCGGCAACTTCTACCCGGACTTCCTCTTGTGGCTGGTGGACGACGATACTGGGCAGCAATGGCTGACCTTCGTTGATCCCAAGGGGCTTCGCAACTTGGATCTAAATCACCCCAAGCTGGGACTGTACAAGGAAGTAAAGGTATTGGAGGCGACGCTCGCGAAGCAGGCGAAGGCTGGGGAAGCCAAGCTGATCTTGAATGCATTCGTGCTGTCCCCCACGAAGTTTTCGGATCTTCTCAATGTTGGCGACCCTGCCAAGAAGGCTGATCTGGAGGGACGCAATGTTTTGTTTATGGAGGACGGCGGAGACACTTACCTCAGGAAAATGTTTAGCTGCCTCCTATGAGGAGTTTAGATGACCAATGGGCACTTGCCAACATAGCGGAGTGGGCATTCATGCGTGAGTTAAATTTCGCCGGAGGTTGCTGCCAATGCCTGGGCGAGCTTGATCAGAGCGTTTTGAACTTCGGTAGGGCTACTTTCCATGAAGAGGAAATCCTCACTTTCTTGAAATCCTGGAAAGCCACTTAGCAATTCCCGTATATCCGGAAGGTCGTCAAGCAAAGTAAGCTTGATTCGAGTGATGAAACGGCCATTCACGAACCGGATTCCGAAGGGAAGGTGGTACTCCTCGTGCTCATAGACGAGCAGGATATGCGGCTCGAAATCTGTCCCGCTCACCGTTTGGTATGACATTAGCTCCAGAGGTGCCAAACCCCCTTCGCTGGCAAGCCGTTCAAGTGAATTATGGAAAAGGCAAAAAGTGAAGAGCTCAGCATGTTGCCCATTCATCTGGCTCTTCTTCAGCAGATATATTTCTTCCTCAGAGTTCCAGCGAATGGCCCGCTCCCCACAATATTCGAGCGCCTTCGGGGTTTCGACGAATGCTCGCCGCCAAGGCTCAAGTTCTGTTGCGGCGGAAATGATTTCATCGAGTTGATCTTCCAACGATTCTTCCTCAGAGAGGCGATCCAATAGCTGTCGCAAGAACTCACGTGCTTTTGGGTAAGTGCCGCGGAGAAGTCGTTTCCAACTGGCCGGATCTGTCGATGAGTTAACCAGAAAAGAATAATTTCGGCCGCTGGGTAAGAGATAGTCGCCGATGCTAAAAAGTGCTCTTTCCCATCGATATCCTCCGAGATCGGCAAGGCCACGAGTATTGAACATCGTTTCAGCCTTGCGCAGATAGATTTCAAACTGCGCTTGCAGCGCTGCATGCGTGTCGGATCCCCAATCAACCCCTTCGGAACTTATCCATTTCTCCCGAGCGCCGCAGAAATCAAGAAGGAATTCAATCTGCCCCTTAAAATAGCCATGGCCCTCTGCCCGATTGATCAAGGGTACCCATCTACCATCTGCCTGGATTAACTCAGCTTTGAGCTTCTCTTCGGAGACCTGCTGCAAGTTGAATCCGGCTGTAGGGTCCTCGGTAGTCGCAAAATATTCAAGAATATCCCGAGAGTTAGGTGCCAGTTTGAGAATTGCTTCGACGCTCCGCCTCATGTCATCTGGGCGATCGTAAGTGGTGTTGTCTGAGAGGTTGAAAACGATCCGCATCCATTCCTGAAATGCATTAGGGTCAATGTCATCCGAATGCCCTTGCATAAAGGCGACATACGCAGCGAACTGAACGAGCTCTGCGTAGCCCAGACTCGTTGGTTCGCTTACCGCTTTCGTGAATAGAGTGGTCTCGTCAAAAAACTGCTTGCCGGGGAGTTGAGGAGCAAAGTCTGCCCCTTCCTTACTCCATGCCTCAAGCAACATAAACAGGACCTCGGAGAACCTTCGGTCTAACCATCCTCTGCTATGAAAGACGGAGTAGGAAGACCTCATCCCTTTATTGCGAAGTGAGGCGATGTCTTCGAGATAGGAATCACTCTCCGGGTTCCGCGTGACCAAAGCCACGGCACGGAACAAATTCATAACCGCCTCATCGTAGAGATTGGTCTTTTTTTCCCGATGGGACCAGAAGAAGTCCGCCCACTGAGTATCCATACGACGGGCAAAATACTCTGCGACGCGAAATATATGACCGCCGATAGCACGAGTCTCGTCCCCGAACTGAGCCTCAAGCTCTTGTTCGTAGCGTGCCTTAAACGTTTCGAACGCCGTGAGGGGTTTCCCTCGCGCGTTCATTTTGATGTAAAGGTCGTCTGAGAGCCCGAAGTTCTCCAAATCCAGCAACTGAAACGTGATCGCAGGTTGCTTCTCATCTACCAGCCGCGAGAAGAAATTTTCAGAATTGCGGAAGCGCACATGGATCGACTCAAGCATCGTGAGAGATGACTGTATCGTCGGGTCCAATCTCCAATAGCGGAAATACCAAGGCTGGTCTGTGACTAGTGCCATCAGAGAAGGCACATCACTCGGGGATGCGCTTGGGGAAAAGCTCACGAGCGCATCGAAAAATTCCTTACTGCTAGGGCGGACACCGTAGGTGAATCGAGAGTGTCCATGTTGGCACAACATCTCCTGAAAGGCGCTGAGACAACTGTCTTTCCAAGCCAGATACCAGTGGAGCAGAAATAAGGTAGTCAGACGCTGCTGGCCATCGAGCGGAAGAAAACGCGTTTCCCCATCCCCTTCGACACTGCCATAGATGAAGTCGAGATTTAGCGGTAGTAATTCGTGATCAGGCGGCAGTGAAAGAGCAGTATGCAGAGCGTTGAGGAACTCCTCCCGAACCTCTTCCTGCGTCGGTCGTCCCTGTGCAAAATCACGCTGGATCATCGGGACCTGAATCCACTTATGTCGATCCAGGAGTTGTTTGAAAATGATCTGCTTGCCGAACTCGTTCATGCAACTACCCCCAATTTTTCGCTGAAGAAACGAACAAAGGTTTCAATCATGACTATCCGATAGGCTTGGCGGTCTTTCTTACCCCAAAACATGACGTTATCAACCTGGGGGCTGTAGCACTTTAGGAAAACGTTCCGCGTGCACAGCGGCACGAATATTCCGGACTGGTCGAGAGACAATAATCGTTGCCGCTTGACTGCAAAAACTGCGTTTTTGTAGCTACGGTTAGTTCTGTAGTCGAGCAAAGTCAAATTGGAAATGCCGTTGTCCACATCCTCTTCATCATTTTCCTTAAATAAAATGAGAAGACGCTCATAAAGAGCATCGAACATCGTGTCTGAAGCGTCCTTCGGTGCAAGTTGAATGAACGACTCAATCTCCGAACGAAGCTCGGCCTCCGAATCCTGGGTTTCGAGATACCCCAGGCAATGCTTTAGCCAATCAACGCGTTCATGATGACGTACAGGTGTTGCGGAGGCGATTGAGCGAACATGCTCGATATCCCAGCTCTCACTTTTGAAGCTGTCGAACTGGAAGCGTAGATTCGACCGGGAGCTTTCGAGCAGAGATGCCAAATTGAAGAGGAGCAAGATCGAGCGGATTTTGTTTGAGTCTCGTCCATATTCCAGGTCGTCGAGGTATTCGCTGACTCGCTCGCGCAGGAGTTCCTCGCCCAAATCATCGAGGCTTTCACCCCCAATAACTTTTTCGAAAACTTCCTTTCTTAATTTCTGCTCGAAGTTACTCTTCGTCGTGCACTCAGACAGTGTACGAATCTTGTCGACTCCAATCCCTTGCTGAATCAGGAATCCCACAATGTGATAGAGCGTTCGATCCTCGAACCACTCCTCCAGCATCATGAATGCCTGCTTGATTTTCAACCATTCGACTTCTGGTGAAATTCCATCTTCCTTCAATTTTTTGTTATACGCATAGAAGATCCCATAGGTGTCATGCCCGACTCCCTCAAGCATCCCGTCTGCCTTGGCGACCAGCTCGAAAAGGAAGCCGATCCGGTTTTGCCGCTGACCCTGTTGATTGCTGAGGAAATACCAAAAAGCGTCTGCCTGGAGCGCTTTCTCAAGCTGGTCCCACTCGTATGCGATCTTGATTTGCGAGGCAGCAGCGACCGAATCCTCCGTCATGGAGCGTTTGAGGAACAGGGCACGAATCAACTCATCGTTGGTAAGCGGGATCTTGCCGACATTCAGACGTGTGAAGGCATCTACTGGATTGTCGCTCTCGGCAAGTTGAAACCAAATCACCTTGACGTTCCGGCCGGCTTCGTCGTCATTCAGGAGATGCTGCAGAAGTTTGAGTTTGTGCATCGCGTCTCGGCCAGCGAACCAAGCCTCGATCGCCTGGTAAGCCTGGCAGATGTGAAAGAAGTCGACATTTTCTTCGGCCCGACCTAGATCGATATCCTCAAGGAAGGGTTCATTGGCTTCGCCGCGCGTCTCAAAACTGATTTTGAAGCGAGTCTTGCCCAGTAGGGTTGCCATCTCCTTCAAGTAGGTTAGCAAGATGTAGATCGTGGTGAGCCGTTGCTGGCCGTCCACGACCTCGTAATCACCACTAGCGCGGGCCTTGATAACAAGTGGTTGAAGACAGTAGAACGCCTGACGGTGGCCGCCTTCGCTTCCCTGAATAAATTCCCAGACATCATCCAGAAGCTGGGTCACCTGGAGTGGTGTCCAGCGGTAGCCTCGCTGATAAGCGGGAATCCAGAAACGGCTAGGCTGACCATGTTCATCGGTCAAAATCTCATTGATCGGCTTTAGGCATATGCTTGAGTCATTCATGTCGTTTGTGTCTTTCCGGTGAGGAGCCCACGCATCATGCCATGCTTGGGGTGATGGATTTTATTCCACT
Source organism: Pseudomonadota bacterium (assembly GCA_041639215.1). Lineage (GTDB taxonomy): Bacteria > Pseudomonadota > Gammaproteobacteria > Burkholderiales > Thiobacillaceae > Thiobacillus. The sequence continues at coordinate 399,492 of JBEQCP010000002.1, forward strand.
GCGACCCCTTGACCGTTAGCTCGGCATCCGTGTCCGGCAGCTGCAGTGAGGACGGTTTGCTCGCGGATTTTTTAACGAGCGTTGGCTTGAAAATCCAGTTTGGTTATTGTTTCGGGGCTGTTCATTACAGCTAAATAACTAGCTCTGGAGATTCTTAAGCACGCCTTCAGCGGCCCGTTCCGACATAACCATCACCAATTTCATCGTCGCCCGTGTCATCCCCACGAACAGTTTTCTCAGTGCGGCTTCGTCCAGATCCTCGAAGTCGATCTCGGTGAAGACGATGCAGGGCGCGGACTGGCCCTTGAAGCGGTGGACCGAGTCAATGAAAAGATCTCCATCGGAATAGACTGGGCTGCCAAGTAGGTCGTACTGCCCGGTGAAGGCCTTGAGGGCATGCGGCCCCAGTCTGTCGAGTGGGGTGAAGCTGGAGTGTTCGCGGCCGCGGTATGTCACCACCGCGATCATGTCTTTCTTGAAGCCAGCGCCCAGCCCCCGTGTGATCGCGGTCTTGGTCTTATCCATCAGGTCGGCGTGGCCGTCATAGGTGAGGATCTCAACATCCGAGCCGTCGAGCGGACTGCCGGACTCGATGGGCTGCTCGGGGCCAACCAGCCGTTCTAAGTAAATGAGGATGTCACGGGGCGTGCGATAGTTGGTCTGCGCGCGCAGGACAACCCAACCGGGAAGCTCAACCAGCGGCCTGCCATAGAGATTTTGCATCGGGTCTTCGAGCCACCAGGCACGGCCATTTGGATTCAGTAGCTTGAGCAGGTTGTCGCGCCAGGCAGGCTGAAAATCTTGCCCTTCGTCGATGACGAGCTCGTCGAACTGCCAGTCGACGCCCGGCTGGTAGTTGGCCATGAAGTCTTCCAGCGCCTGAAAGGTGCCCGGCTTAGAGAAATCCGGCACCTGGCCGGTTGAGCGCAGGATGCGGTCGCATAGCTGGTGATATGTGGCGACCGTCGACCCGGATGGTGCGATCAGGGCGATGTGGTCGGCCAGCGGGCGGTTGTAGCAGACGTAGAGCGGCCGCCGCCTAGCTCCCACCGCATCCTGAAGTGCGTTGAGCGCGAGCTGGGTTTTGCCCGAGCCGGCCGTGCCGATCACGCGCAGGCGGAAAGGATCACACTCGATGCAGCGCGCCCATTCGGCCAGCCCACCTGACAGGCGCGTATAGAGGGTTTGCGCATGGCCAGCCATGGTGGCGACGTCGGCAACGAGGCGCATCTCGTTCCTCAGGAAACGATGGACTTCCTCGGCAACCGGGTTGGCGGGGGCGTCCTCGGGCAAGAGGGTGCGGATGGTGTGGACCAGGTGCTCGCGCTTTGGCGCATCCACGATACGGGCCGGGTCGATACCGGCACTGCCGGGCTGTTTGATCTTGTAGTCCGGACAGTAAAGCAGGCTGTCGAGTGCGGGCTTGTCACCAGTGCAATACTGGTTAAGCCGCTTGCGCAAGGACTCCGCCGAACGTGTCATTTGGGCGGGCACAAGCTTTTCGGATTTGTCGTAAAGCTTGGCCAAGCCTTCCGGCGTTTCAGTCAGAAAACCGGATTTCTGTTCGATCAGCAGCAGGCTGCCTGCGGGATTGACGATGACGAAGTCGATCTCGCCTACGAACGCGCGCCCTTGATTGACGCGGGTCCAATGCACGCCATGGTAGACAGTGTAGGAGTCCGGCAGACCCTGGGCGAGCAGCGCAAGCGTTTCGATTTCGCGCTGTGCAGCACCGATGGTGTCCAGCGCTTGCCAGCCTTCAGGAAGAGTTCGGGCCATTGTAAATCTGGGTTCGTTGATGTCTGCCGGATTTTACAGACGTCAAGGCATGGACCTGTTCGAAGTCTGCATGATGTGCTGCCATGCTCAGGAGGCTTCATCCAACCTGGTGGGCGACCCGATGCCGGCGATGCGTTGTCCGCTCCCTTCCAGCAGGAACACCCGTCGCACGCCCGACACATGGCTACGGCGAAAATTATAGTTGCGATTCCGATAACCTAACTGGCATCAAGTGACGCGAGGAGCAGAGCATGATCCAGGACATTTATCGTCGTGTGGGTGGGTGGCATGTTTACGGTGACGTACGTGAAAAACTCCGCGCAATATGGGCTCTGCACAAGAACCTGGATTACATGCGGACATTGCTTACTTTGGTGCGAGCGTATCAGGCGGGTGGTTATCACGCACGGGTACAGGTAATCGATGGGACGAAAAAGTGTTACCTGAGGATTTGGAATGCGGAGGAGCGTTGTGTCGTCCGTTACATGCACAACGAAACGGCGTTGTATGAGTTGTATCCGGATCAGCTCGAGACCCTGAATAAGCTCGCAAACAAGGAACAAGTCGACCACGTGATCTTCGGCATCCGTACTGTCTTCAGTGAGGAAGCCGAAAGGCAAGCCCCGAAACATGGCATAAGTCTTCGCGATGGCTTTGACCTGATGAAAGTGATCGAAACCACGGCGATCCCCGACGAGCCCAACGCGTCGTGTCCCGCATGCGGATCGCCGTTGGTTCTGAAAATTGTTCCCGAGTCGGTCGAGGGCATTGCTTGGGTGTGCACTGGACGGCGAGAAAAGAAATGTGACTGTGCGCCTCAACCGATCATCGGCTATGGGAAAAGCAATGACGTCTCAGGTTAGCTGGAAACTATTGATTGCCCGGCTGAAAGCGCTTGGGGATTGGTGGACCCCGCAAGGGGAAAGGGAAACGAGCGGTTCTCCTCCCGTCAGAGTGAAAACTCACGTTCGGTGTTTCGTGCTCTTGAACTGGCGATAACTATAAATGCCGTACGCGAGTCCCAGAAGGACAGGTATCGCAGCAGTGCGTAGAACACGATCAATTCTGTCATGGGTCACCTTGGGTATCTGCAACTTCTGTCTGGCCGAGTCGTTGCCACTCCTTCTCTGAATGCCAATAGGTGGCAATCTGGGAACGGGTGGAATACTGCTTCATTCCGCAGGGTGATGGCCCGCGCGAATGGAGTGCTCCAGTTTTCTTATCAGCAATTGCAGGCCGATGAAGAGCAAGCCAGCCGACAGGCCGGTCAATGTCATCACCTTGAGTAACACGTTGATGGTATATGACACATCCATGATTGAATTCCCCTCCACGCTGTAAGACCGCCGTCTTTTTGCATAGTGTGCGCGCCTGCAGGGGGGATCACAATGACCGATCGTTGACGATGTCCGTATGAATATTGCACCCCCAGCTCGAAAATAGCGGATTGGTTTGGGCATTGCCTGTCCCGAATGCCTCGTGCTCAGCGCCGTGCTCCGGTGCACGGGTTCCTTGTCGCCACGGGGTAACGCTCATGACTCCAGCACCAATGATTACTGCCACGACAATAAATTGAAATGCCAGCAACAGAAATTCGTCGTTCATGTTTGTCTCCTCGCTGAGTCCATCAGGGTTATCTCAAGACTTAGGCTGGTTACAGGTTGGCAGGTGGAGCGATCCGCTAGCACAACACCTTGCGAGTGTTGGCGATGATACGGTCGCCATAGGTGGCGGTGCCCAGGATCTCGCGGCAGCCCCAGCGATCCGTGCGGCGTGCCCCGGGCCAGGCCTCGATGGTGACGTCGTCCAGGTCGCGGCGAACGGTCCCGGACGAATCGAATGCCTGCTTCATCACGGCATTCAGCGTGGCATAGACCGCCTTGTACTCTGCCTTGGGGGTCGCCTTCAGCGGGGTCTCGTGAACGATCACCATGACGGGCATCGACAGTGCCGAGCCGAACGTGGGCTTCGCGTTCTCGCTGGGCATGATCCTCGCCCACCAGCTTTCAGCGCCATCTGGCATGGTGCACGCGAACAAGCCCCAGGCACCGTGCTTCTGGGCGTCGACGACGGGGAAGAGCGCGGCGGCCCTCAAATAAGGGTCCGCCCAGTATTGCTTGTTCTCCTGACCTTCGGCCGGCCGCAACGAGTAGGGGTTGGTGAAAGGGGTCTTGTCAGGGTGCTGCAATTGGAAACTGCCTCCTGACACCGTGCAGAAATAGGCGAGGTTCGCCGCCGGCTGGAAAAGGCGCCGGTTGTTGTTGCGGGCGAACACGGCATCGTAGACCGCGATTCCGCGGAATCGCCATGCCTCCCGTTCCTCAGCGCTGTTGACGTAGCTGTCCTCGACGTAGGCGCGCACGCCCTTGGGCACGCACTTTTCCCGTATGGTTTGCTCGGACGGAAGCTGCTCGACAATTCGAGTGACCACATAGAACAACGTCAATCCCGCTGCCGATGTGGCGGCACCCTCATTGACCATCAAGTAGAACGCGTCGCGCTCGGCCGCGGTATAGAGCGGGGTGACCTCGGTCGGGACCATGAATTGAGCGCAGCTGACAAGCAGCGTGCTCGCGGCGAGCAGCACAGTGCCACTGCGGATCTTCGCTCGAGGCAATGACAAACTCGGCCGGACATGGTGCTGCATCGGACACCGTATCATTTGTTTAGACGCGATCGAACGGATTTTCGGCGAAGGGATTCAGGTGATATGGATCAAGCCAGTTTTTGCCGGGATGCCAATTTGGATCTGGATTGGTTAACGGATCATATCCATTCACATCCCGCCTGAAATAATCAGTAGTTTCAGCCTCGGTGTCGCGAGACTCGCCCCTGACGACTACGCTGTTAACTGGCTGGTTCTTATCCAGAACTATTCGGAGCTTCTTGCCGAAGAACAGGGCCTTGATCAGATCAAGGTAGCCCAGTTCGAATAAGGTGATTGTTTTCATCTGGTATCCCTCAGGCTTCCAATCCGTTTTCCGAGATCTCGATGTGCACCGAGAGATTTGGAAGTGCTCAGAATAGCCCAAATGAGACGTAAAAACAGTAGATCGATATTCTGTAGATGTTAATGCCGTAGGCTATCAGTCTCTCCCGTATGAACAGCACGGGTAGAAAACGATACATTCCGGCGCGTCAGCGTATTTCTGAAAACCTGCGCCGGGTACGGAGGGAGAAGGGACTCAGCCAGGAACAGCTGGCAGAGCTTGCTGATTTCCATCGGACCTACGTCTCACAGCTTGAACGCCAGGTCACCAACATTTCGATTGATGGATTGGAACGGTTGGCAATGGCGCTAGAGATGGATGTGATGGAATTGCTTAAATTTCCACCAGACCCTGTGTAGGCGCTTGTTTGGACAGCTGCCGGGAGCCCTTCTCGGGCTGGGTGACGCAACGGTAGACCGGTGTGCCGCTTGAGAGAATGGGCGCCTCATGACATGGCAGGTTTTTACATTACTCAGAGAGCGCTTGTCCGCTCATTGCTTGCTTGCATGGAGCTGTTTAATCATTGCGCTACTCGCTGCTACGGGGTGGGTAGCTTGAGAGGCAATCCAAGATGTTCCAAATCTGCTAAAGCCGACTTAAAGCCCAGTTGTCTGATTGGCTTTGGCCGGCTAATCGTCGGCCGAAGCGTGGGCTTAAACCTGGGCTGAGCAGTGACTATGCCGTTTTCCCCTTATTGGGGAGCCTCTGAACATAGGGAAGGAAGGTTCGAGCACGAGGCTGTATTCCTGTGTTCGGTCTTAGGCGCTTCCATTCCGTTCGTAGGAATTGCACTAGCTCGCCAATCTGACGGCGGACCAACCGGAATCCCGGTGCGTTGTATAGCGCATCCTGAATCGCCTCGGCATCGGCGTCGAACTTCCCGGCGGCGTCCTCCCCGATGGTCCGACGCTCCGGATGCAGCGCAGCCACGGCGTGGATCCGATCGCGCCAGTATTGGAAGCGTTTCTTTGTCATGCGCCAACTCCATGACTTCCCGTCGTGAAGAAGTTCGTAGCCGTCGAGTTCCAGCCGCGCCCCTTGCATGTGCAGTAGTTGTTCGCGTCCATGCACGAGGCCGACCCCTTCGGTGCTCAGTAGCACCCACCTGACGATGCGCGGAGTTTCGTATGGAGGAGAAGGGTAGCCATAGACAAACGAAACGGCCTCGCCACGCTTGCGCCAATTGCAGCGTGTCGAGCTCTTCAGATCGGTCGCATAAAGTTTGTCGAATTTTCTGCGTAACTCTGGCCATTTCTCAGGCGATGTCTGGCCTGACGTGAAGTGATGGTACCCATGGCGTGCTGCGTCCTGAATGCGCTGCATCATGGTCAGGCGATCTGGAAGCAACATGTTCGAGCCTGTCAGTCAGGTTGGTTGGGAATCCGGGAATTCGAATGCTTCGCCGTTTCCTCACCGATGGCTTTCGCCAGGCGCTTCACGAGCGCCTCGACATCGGCCCGGTAGTCGACCACTAGCCCTGCCTCCTTGGCGGCTACTACAGCCTTATCGAGACTGGACAGGATCTGACCGTCCACGGTGCAGCGGAACTGGCCAGTGGCTTGCTTTTCTTTCAGCAGAATTTTCGGCATTTCGGTTCTCCAGGCGATGGATCAAACAAACGGACCAGACCATCTTGTAGCGCTTCTTGGGTTAAACGAGAAAAGTTATAGCTGGACCGAACAAATTGAGATTCCTAGGGCTAGACAAAATCACGCAACGGCTGACGCTGATGACGTCACGCAAAAGGGCTCGTCGACCCGCACAAGTGAGTGTGGGGAGCCAGCCCCGCACGCACGACTGTCACTGCTGACCAGACTGCCAATCTGGCCAGACACCCCCAGGAAAGGGGGCTGCGTTCCTGGTAACAGGTGCCGCAGGTACTGCCTGAAGCCGCGTGCCCGTAATGGGGCTGGTGCGGCATGCGAGAGGCGCTGGGAGGCGTAACTCCTTCCTTCGATCTCTTCGCGCTCCCTGGGAAGGGAACGAGATTGGGCGACGTCGAAACGGCGCGTCGGAGGAAATGCCGGCGTGACCTGGTGGTATGCGAAAGCTGGTGAGAGCCCAGCCCGCGGGACCTGCCGGAAGGGGGTGACGCGTGCCGCAGAGGATGGCTTTTGAGGCCGTGGAAACACGGCAGGGTGTTGAGGAGAAATCTGGATACACCGGCACCTGGAGAAATCCGGGGTCAATGGACAGCTCAAACCTGTAACGGCCCCCATTGAGGGGGCTGTGCGGAGACTTTGAAAGCGGCTATCCGGGTTCAGTCCGGACAGTCAGGGCGTGATGATGCGCCTGCCCAGTACCCGACTTGCTTTGGAATCTCGGAGCGGGGAAAGCCGAAAGGCGTAGGCCCAGAGGGCCACGGGTAGGTAGCGGAGCGCGGCCGCGTTCAAGGTTGTAGTAGCAACCATCTAAGACGGGAAGCTCTTCCTGGTAGGGCGGTGGATGGCACCCTGCCCGGCGACCAGAAGAGCGGGAGACCCGGCGACATGTGTTGAGGCCAGTGCAGACCTGACGGATGTGCGTGGTGGAGCGAAAGCCGGGGGTGGTACTTAATGATAGTTGTGCGTGTGACGTGTGATGTCCCCCTGGCAGGGGACGTCACTTCTTATGTTTTGCGATGACGGAAAGGAGTGTGAAATGCACGAGAGCGAGGCCGACGCCTCATGGTGTCCCGGAACGATCCGGGTGTACGGGCTTGCCCGTAAGCAACAAACGAGAGGCTGAAACAATCAGCTGGGTAAAAGAAACAGACGGAGATCTGGTCGTGGCCATCCCGGTCACAAGGAAAGCTTGGACGTGAGGGAGGTGCGCCATTCCGGTGGCCTCCTGGTGGTTACCATTACCTCGCTGAATTTTATAAGTGCGGTGCGACTGCACCAGGCCCCTCGTCCCGTTTTGCGGACAGGTGACGCCTCTTCATTCATCCGAAACAGAGCGGATGGATGATTGACCCCGGCCAGCTGATGCTGCCGGGGTTTTTTCTCGAGTAGGGTTGCTGTGCTGGGGCCGATTTCAGATCTGCATGTTGGCTAGTGCTGTGTGTAGCCAGAATTAGGTCATGGGATGACTCGTTTACGATGCGGGCGCCAGAACACGTGGGGGTTTTTCTGAATTATTTGGACGACGAGATTTCTCGCATCTAGACTTCTGATTTTCCGGCTCGTGGATGTTCCGCGCGTGCCCAAATGCAAGTTGGCAGGGAGTAGGAGTTTCGAATGGATGCGTTTACTCCAATAGGATTGGTCGCACTGGTGATTGGCTTGATTGCTCTGGTGGCAGTTTGCATTCTCTATTTCTATTTCAGGCAAAAATTCAAGGGCAAGCTCCACAAGCAAGGGTAGTTGCTCGACCGAACCAGAAGCCTGAGGTTGGTATCGCACCGCTCTGGACTTGATAGCTACCGACGTCGCCGCCACGGCGAACTAGGCGTCTTGGGCTAAAAAGGCAAACGAATCTCGCGGAACGCTTGCTCACGTGACAAGGCTTGCAAGGGCATTGGATATAATGCGTAGCTGCATTGCTTGGGGAGAATCCAATGAGGGCTGAAAAGGTTCAGATGCTTGCGGCTTTTCGAGCGACGCTTTTTTCCTTCTGGTCCCTTTGTAGTGACGGCTTTCGTCCTAGAATCCATGCAGGATGAAAAAGGATATGAATCATGAGTCTGGTCACTGGACTTATTCTAGGGCTCTTGGTGATGGTTCTCGGTGCTGCTGGTCTCACGGCGTTTGCCTTGCATCTGCGCAAGCGGAAACATTCGGCGAACGGCGGCCACGGTTCCACCCCCCACCGCGTCTGATAATTATTTCCGTTTAGGCGAATCCCTCAAGCCCCAATGCTCAGAGCATACTGACTTGGGGCTTTTCACGTCCATCTGCCAGATAGTTCCGGCCTAGGGCTCCCAGCCAACAATTGCCTTCGCTCTGCCCTTGGCAGGGTTGCCGGTTGCATTGGAGCAAGACGAGAGAGGGAACAACTCAAAGCGGTATTGTGCGCAACATCAAGGGGGGGGCGACAGACTCTTGTTCGGCCTTAGCGGCCGGTCAGGCTTTCCACCCAATATGTCCGATCTTCGGTCCTAATCAGACATAGGGCTGTTCAACGCTCGGGCTCAGCGGACGGGAAAATCGCAGGTGTTGACCTGTTGACCGTTCGACTAGCGCGACAGCTTGGGCATCACTCACAGCGAATGACCAGCCATTGTTGGCAACTATTCTTAGCCGCAACCAATCAACGCCTGCCTGAACAGTCGATGCTCGTCCTGCTGCCCAGGAATCAGCACTGTGCCGTCGAGCCGGGTCACCCCCCGAAGCCCCACTCCATAGGCTTTGAAACCGAGCCCTGACCAGCACGCCGAATAGTCCAGCCGGTCGTGATGATGCCCATGGAAGGCGGCCTTCACGCCAAGACTCCGGGCCAGTTCATCGACGACCTCGAAGCCGTTCGGGTGGCAGCTTGGCGCTTCGTGCGTCACCAGGATGTCGGCCTGCTGGCCGACCAGGCCGTAGTAGTCCTCGGGAAAGATTGAGCTGCGGTGGCGAAGCGGCAGGCCCAAGCGCCACGGATCCTCCTCGATGCAACGGGCGATGAAATCCTGCGCGCTTTCGTAGCGCATCCCCTCCGTCGGATGCCAAATACGCCCGCGAAAGATGCCGCCCAGCCCTGCGATGCGCACGCCCGCCACCTCGACGACGCGCCCGTGCAAGTTCCGGTCGGACAGCGACGACCCAAAGAGGTTGTCGTGATCGGTCTCGCTGTCGGTGTCATGGTTGCCATGTATCCACCACACCTCAGTCTTGTCCAGGATGCCGGCCAACTCCCGCTCGAGCGGGGATTTCGGCTGGATATCGCCAAGTAGCACCAGCGCATCGGGCCGCAGGCGCAACACCACGTCCTCCAGATGGCGGAGGTGTCCGTGCGTGTCACCGGCGAAGAGTATCGAGGATTGCCGAGTCATGTCGTGTTCCTTCAGTGCGGGTAGCTATTACTCGCGCCATGCCATCTAAGGGTTCGATTTTCCTGATTTGAACACCCTTCCTTCGGCCTTTCAAAGGCCGTCTGAAAATAATTCGAACCTTTTGCGCGTGGCCTGCGAATCACTCCCCGCAACCGTGTGGTTGTTTCAACCCGTAACCGAGGAGGTCCAATGAAATACGTTCTGCTTGCCGCTCTGCTCGCCAGCCTCTCCGCTGCTCAAGCAGCCGATATTGGCGGGGACGTCGACTGCGATGCGCGTCCTTATGTCGGCGTGTGCCAGGAAGTCGATTCCGTCGGCGCGCCCGAGAGCCAGGTCATCGTCGCGCCGACAAACCCGGCCCCGGAGACCGATTGCAGCAGCCGCCCCTACGTGGGTGTCTGCGATACGGAAACAGAAGGCTGACCGAGCGCAAGCGCCCCTTCCGGCCCGGAACCAGGCCGGAAGGGCAGGCGCAAGTCTCATGCACACAGAAGCGGCGCGAATTGTAGACGTGCCCGGCCACCGCCATTCGAGAGGAGACCACCCAAACATGCAGACCCTGCACATCGACATTCCCCAGATCGATTCTGAAATTTTCCCTGGGGCGACGCGGGAAACACAGGCTGGCCAGGCTGTGCGGCAATTGATGCGCCATGCCGGAACCGTCGACCAGCGGGAACTGGCCCACCTCGCGAGGACGTTGTGGAAGCAGCATGGAAGAACGACCTGGGGCGTTCTGGGTGTTTTCTGGTACTGCCTGAAAAGCGGCCGCCACACCCATACGGCGCGCTGCGTCCGCATGCTGCAGGAGCGCTTTGGGGAGATGGACGACCAGCAGGCGCGCTTCTGCCGGCAGTGCATGGCGGAGATGAGAAAGGTCGAGCGCCGCTACCCACCGTTGCCCGCGGTCGAGGATGATCTTTCGCCCCCGCCGTTCCTGCGCAGCACACCCCGGGACTTGGCTGAAGCAAAGGCAGACCCGGAACTGGACTTGCCTCGTGAAGTGACGGCTCCCGTTTTTGTGTGCAAGGAGGCCGACTTCAAGCGCGTCGCTGCATCCGAGCAGGACTCCGAAAACCGCAAGCAGCTGGAAACCATGCTGCCCATCCTCGAACTCAAGACGCTGGGAAAGGTCACCGCCACGGCAATTTCAGGGATCGAGCGACTGGCGGAGGAACAGCCCAACATGGAGGAGGCGCTCGACCTCATACTCGGCGAACTGCGTGCTCGCCTGCTTGCCGACGCCCCGGCCAAGCTGCCCCCGCTGCTGCTCTGCGGCGGACCGGGCACCGGAAAGACCCGGCTAGTCAGCGAGGTCGCCCGCCTCATGGGCCTGCCCTACGCGGAGATTCCGCTTGCCGGCAGCCCGGACGCCATGAAGATCACGGGCCTGTCCCGCTATTGGCGCGCTGCGGGCTGCGGGCTCGTCGCGCGAACGTTCTGCGACCACGGGCACGCCAACCCGATTTTCATCCTTGATGAAATCGACAAGGCAGGACATTCCGAACATGGCCGCCCACACGATGCCATCCTGCAACTTCTGGAAGATCGCACCGCCAGCGCGTTCCGGGACGAATTCCTCCTGGCGCCCATCGACGCGTCGCATGCCTCCTTCCTGGCGACGGCCAACAGCATCGACGCGATACCGGAGCCCCTGCTCTCGCGCTTCATCGTCATCGAGGTGCCCGAGCTGAGCCATGAAGACCGCATCAAGGTCACAACCAGCATCTACAGGCAATTGCGCGTGTCAGAGCCCTATGGGCGCTTCTTTGCCTTCACGCCAGACAACACGTTGGTCGAAGCGCTGGCCCGCGATGAGAGGCTCACGCCCCGCCTTATCCGCCAGCATCTCAAACTGGCCATGCAGCAGGCCTGCCGGCACTTGGACCGCGCGCCCCGCCCCGGAAGCCTCGTGATCGAGTTGCAGCACCTGTCCGCTTCGGCAGTACGCAGCAAGGCACGCATCGGGTTCCTGTCCTGAACTGCGCCCACCCCTTGCCGATGTGCAGGCAGGGGGGGGGGCGTTGTGCCCCAGTCAGGTGAGGCGCCCGAAACGGATGCCCTAACTGGTCAGCTCGCGCTTGGCGACGCCAAAAAAGTTGAACATCGCCTGGCTTTCCGTCATGTCCAGATTGATGATCTCCCAGCCCTCCTGACCGAGCCGGTTGAGATACTCGACGATATCGCTCTTTTTGCGCGCTTCGGTGAAGTTCACGCCGGGGATTTCATGCGAATCGACGACGCGGTATTCCCATTTCTTGCTCATTGTTCCTCCTCCAGTGTTGGTGGCATTCGATCATCCCGTAACCCGGGTCAAGCTTTCATCCGCGCGGCGTAATCCTTGAGATAAGACGCAAGCTTCTTGTGGCCCCGCTCCTTGGCAAGTTCTGCCATGGGATTGCTGGTTTCCTCGTCTTCGACATAGGTGATGGCCGGTGAGATGGCGGACTGTTCCAGCAGCAGGCGGGTCAAGTCAGCGTTCCCTTCCCAGACCGCCTGCATCAAGGGGGATGGGCACGAGTCGGAGCCGAATTCGGGGCTGTCCGGGTCAGGAAGCATCAGCGGGCAGGCGCCATGCTCGAGCCAGATGGCCACGGCAGCTTGGGGGGCATGGGTAAGGGTGGCCAGCATGGGCACGCCAGTCTTGGATAAGCTGTTCGGATCACCGCCTGCCGCAAAAAGGGCCTCGAGCATGTCGATGTCGCCTTCTTCCGTGGCTCGCGCCAGAGGGTAGTAATCCACCGGGGCGGCATCCTCCAACAGCTTGAACGCCTTTTTTCGGCCTCCCGACTTGTAGCCCTTGGGGTCGAAGGCCTGCTCGAGCTCCTGTCCCAGGGATGCCTGCCGAGCCAGTATCTTCCCCGCAATCATCAGACCGTTCGTGGTCGTGCCGTAGAGGTCAAACACCTTGGGGAGAAGTCCCTCCTTGCCGGCCTTTACTTCGTCGGCAAGGCGGAGAATGGCGTCATGCGCTTCGGCCCAGGCAAACGTTCCCGCCGGGCACAGGCCGGCTCGGACCAAAATGTTCAGAGCGGCCTCGTCCCATCTGAGCGAGGCAAGACAGACAAGCGGAAGGCGGCGAGCAGGTTCGAGGGAGGCCTCGGCCGGCAAGTGTTTCTGCGACATCCATCCGGCGCTGCGGTCGGTCCCGTACGCGCGGTTGAAACGCCGCTCGGGCTTAGCCCAATCATCCAGGGCGTCCTCGAGACCCTCCAGGTTGCGGGCAAGCAGCATCGCCTCGACGGGCGAGGCGCAAAAAAAGGTCATTTCTTCGAGCCGTGCCAGTCTGGCATCCCTCAACCAGGTGCGGTAATCAGCAATCCTGGAATCGTGAGCCTCGTTGTGTTCACGCTTGTATTGTTCGTACAAGACGGGAGCGGCCTCCTCCAAATGCTGGGCGATCTCGAAATCGAGATCGGACTCCTGAAGTTCCGGGCTGCCAAAACGGGGCGGGTAGGCACGGCCATCGCTGGTCAGTGCCGCCTCGATGTCGCCTGCCCTGATGGCCCTTAGCCATGCCTGGCGCTTTTCGATCAGAGGCCGGGGGACAGAGGCTTTCTCGGGCGCGGTCATTTCTGTTGTCTTTTCGAAGAGCTTGTTTTAAGGGCTGCGGGGTTTGTAAACCCAGTTCCATGCGCCGCATTTCAAACTACCGTGACATTACCTGAACCTTTTTATCCTTGCCAGCGAATAGAGGGGACAGGAATGAGTTGGAGTTCCGCTGTTTTTTCCGCTCAACAAAGTGCGTATATTCTCGGCACATCGATTGGCCATAAGATAGAAATAGGAGACCAAGCATGACAACTGAAGAGCCAACGCAGATTGGCGATCGACTTAAATCAACGCCAGTGTTTTCGCAATTGCTGTCCTGGAGTAAGGGCGTGACCACGTCCTTGGGCTACGAGGAACTTGACCTTGAAGCATTTGCGCTGGGTGCCTACCTCGCCCACAAAAACGGGCACCTCGACGACGCCCCTGTCTTGAATGAGCATGTTGCCGCTCACGGTCGTCATTTCGATACCTTCATCAGAACCAGACGGGTAAATCTGAATGAAGTGAATCCTTCGTCAGAAACGCTCCGCGCCACACGTGATTTTGATTTGGCTGCGGCCAGATCCGAGTTCGACGCAGAGAATCCAACGCTCGCACTCCTGAATCGGGCGCTCACGGAAATTGTTGCCGAAGCGAAGCTTGAACGGGTCGCCATCCATGAAGCCGGGCATGCCGTCATTTCTCTGGCGTTAAGGCCTGAAATCCGGATCGAACGCGCATCTATCAGCCCGTCCGGCGACAAGGCTGGCGTTGTCATGTTCGACGTGACCAGCCCCCACTATTCGAGTGCCCACGCGCGCTGCCTGGAAGATGTCAAAGAAGACTTGTGTGTGAGTCTGGCGGGCCAGGTGGCCACAGTGAAGGCCTTTGGCACCGATGCAGCCAATGTTGGCGTAGGCATGGACATGCGGCAGGCGACCATCACCGCCTTCGAGGCTGTTGCTTTGGTCGGATTGGACCCTGACTTTGGCCCCATCCATCTTGCAACCATCGCTGAACTAATGGAAAAGTATGTTGGCGCCCCGACCCAAGGAGGCTACCTCTTCGATGAAGCCCAGCGGCGCACCCAGGCCCTGCTCAAATCGGCGTTCGAGGGGACGCAGAAACTGGTAGACGAACACTGGGACGCCATTCAGCGGGTCGCGCAGTTGCTGCTGGAAAACGAAATGGTCGACGAAAATGCGATCCTGGCAGCTGTCAAAGGCTAACGCGGCTATTCATAACGATACGAGAGACGTAACCATGGCCATTTCAATGCACGAACTGGATGCCCATTGCGAAAACCTGGGCCTGCCCTTCGATGATCAGGGCGACAACACCGCCTTCAGCGTTCTGCCGTTCGCCGAAGACGACGAACGGGAAGCCTTTGGCGCGATGCTGGTCGAACGGCTGGACGACGGGCGTACGCTGCGCCTCACCAGCGACAAGATTTTCAGTGGGGGGAGCCTCTCGACACGCCCCGAGGACATGGTTCGTCTCATGTCCGGGTTGTTCGCGCAGACCGCGAGGAATCGCTTCGGCTCGATCGGCGTGACCGACGGCTTCGATGTCTATTACTACTGCACGATCCTGCTCGAGGACGGCCCGCTCACCCCCACCCAATTCCGAGCCATCCTTGCGGGAATGATCGACGGCATCCACGCCACCCTGAAGGCCGCGCAGCAATTCGTGGCGCAGTCCAGTGCGCAGACGGCCGACGCCCCTGCCGATGAGCAGGGCCTCGACAACCAATGGCAGATGGCACTCATGGCGATCGAAGTGATGGAAAAACGGCTGGGAACCGAGGAACAGTTGAACAGCGCATGGCAATTCATCGCCGACCTCCTAAAATCGGACGACCTGCCCAAGGAAATGCACGCACACCTGATGAAGCTGGCGGCGCCGATCCTGGTTCTGGATGGCGGTGAGCGGCCCGTGTGGTGATTGGGCGAAACGGCAATTCCCCCGCACCCCCATCATTCGACGAGGACACCCCAATGCGCGACCCCGAGCGGATCGTCGACCTCGCGGACTCCCTGTCCCGCTGGTGCCAGGAATCAGTGAAGGGATCCGGCATCACCTTCAGGTGCAACGAAGTGGATCTTGCTGCTGAAGAAGCTTTCGCCGCAGACAAGCTGTTTCCGGTATTTCTTCACGTCGTGATGATGCGGCCACCTATCGATCCTGATCTGCGTGTCATCCAGTGCACGAATCCCGATTACATGTTTGCGATTCAGCCCGTGGTTCCCAGCCCGCCATGCTCCGGCATCGAAGAGAAATGGGAATCCCGCCTTCAGCCGCTGATTGCCTCCTTCAAAGAACAAGCCGGCGCTTCGGCCGGACTCGTGGACGTGACCGATGAGGGTCTCGATTACGCGATCTGCAGTTCATGGAATGACGTGCCCACGTTCGACAGCGTTGAAGCTGCTATGAACCATTACGTAGAAGAGGCAATTGGGAAATAGCACGCAGGCCCCCTCTCGCAACTGCTTGAAACAATGAAGGGGTTAAAGCGGGAGGACAACCTTCTTGAACAGGCCAACATTACCTATGAAACCCTGAATACCCGCGATGTACGCTGGGCAGAGAATGCTGAAACGCTCGGCCTCAAACCTGCCTAGGGGCGGTTTCGCAGTTGGGCAAGCTTGCGCGATGATGCCAAGCCCGTCCGTATGCAGGTAGCCAAATAACCGGAGGGACGAATTCATATGCTGGCCGAGTTCCGAAGATTTCGTTTGTTCGTATCCTCGACATTCAACGACTTCCGGCGCGAAAGGGAGGTGCTCCAGACTCGGGTATTCCCCGAGATAAGAAGGTACTGCGCCGCACACAACTATTCGTTCCAGCCAATCGATCTCCGCTGGGGCGTCAGCGACGAAACGCAACTGGATCAGAAGACGCTCGAACTGTGCCTGAACGAAGTCCGTGCGTGCAAGAGCCATATTCACCCGAACTTCCTGATCATGATCGGGGACCGATATGGCTGGGTTCCGTTGCCCTATGCGATTGAGCTAACGGAATTCGAGCATCTACTCGGCAAGTGCAGCGAGGCGCAACAAGCCAGCCTGAAGACGTGGTACCTCAAGGACCTCAACCAGCTCCCGGGGGCATACATCCTGAGGGAAAGAGCCAGGGAATACGCTGACCCTGCCACCTGGTTCGAGGTTGAAACTCACCTTCGTTCGATTCTGCAGGATGCCGTAAAGCGATCAGAACTGGCCGAACATTTGCGAGCCAAGTACTTCCTTTCGGCCACCGAGGCGGAGGTGGTCGAAGGGATCATGCCCTACATGCACCTCACCGAGCATCAGCGCCGACTGATCGAGGTGAGCCAAAGGGCCCCAGAGGTCGACACACGATACATATTCGGATTCTTCCGAGATATCAAACTCGGCAGCCGGATCGGAAGCCGTTTCATCCAGGAACGCTGGGATTACCAACAGGCTCAGGCCTTCAAGACTCGAGTCAAGGCGCGGCTCGGCCACAAGTCGACCCTGCGGGTTCGTACCCGGCAGTTGGACGCCAATGAGCTGGAAGGGGCATATCTGGAGCGTTTCGTCGAACGCTTGACCTCCTTTCTTAAATCGGCCGTAGATGAACATCGACGCCAGGAGGTGCGTGCCAGCCGAAGCGAGCTGGAACTCGAAATCGAGTCGCAGCGCTATTTTGCCGAGCAAAAGCGATCTGTCTTCATGGGGCAGCGGCCGGCCCTGCAGGCGGTCACCTATTACCTCGCCAGCTCGGATCAGCGGCCTCATGTGGTCGGCGGTGCCTCGGGCCGAGGCAAATCATCTCTGATGGCGCAGGCGGTTCGTGAAGCGGAATCTGCCCATGGCATGCGCACCCCCGTAGTTTATCGATTCGTCGGTGCCACGCCGAATTCGACAAATTCAAAGCAGCTGCTGATCTCAATTTTCGATCAATTGGGTGACGACGTGCGCAGCCGGGCGCATCAAGGAAATCGACAACGGGAACGGGGTGAGCAAGGGCGGTTGTCGAAGTTCCAGGACGACGAGTCGTTTTCCGAATTCAGTGATCGTATCCATGCACGATTCCAGAACTTTTCCGGGGCGGCGATCATCTTCATCGATGCAATCGACCAAATCGAGAACGAAGACGAATTGGGCTGGCTGCCTGCCGTGCTCCCGGCCGGCCTCAAGATCATCATCAGCGCACTGAACGACCCCACTTACCCCGAACTTAGCCGGCACTATGAGCGCCTGCACCTGAAGGGCTGCCTGTCTTGCGAGATTGTCGCCTTCGAGGAGCCGTTGGTATTGCTCCATGCCATGCTCGGGGGAACCCGCTGTGAAGCACCGCAAGGGGCGCCTGCGCTGAGTATCGATATTGGTTGCCGCACCCTGCAGCCCCATCAGGAGGCCTATTTCCTCAAGCAGCAAGACGCGGGCTCTCCGCTTTACGTCACGATCGCCGCACACACGCTGAAGCACTGGCGCAGCGACGATGGTGTACCTGGTCACCCTCCGGCGAGAGGAGGCAAAAAACGGACGCTGGAACGCACCCAGAGGGAAATTATTACGGCGTTCATCGACGCTCTGCATGCCCAGTTTCATCACGATGAAGCCTTCGTGCGTCGGGTACTCGGATATCTGTATGCCTCGGAATTCGGCTTGAGCGAGAGGGAGCTACTCCAGTTGTGTGCGGCAGATCCGGCGTTTGTCAGCAAGATGGCGCCAGAGACATGGCATGAAAATCCGAATGGCGAGTTGCCGATGGTGCACTGGAGCCGCTTGAACACCCAGCTCCGCCCTTTCCTGAAACAGACCCGGGATCATGGCGAGGTCCTCAATTATCTGTTCCATCGCGAATTCGTCGAGGCGATATCCCGGCTCGAGTACAACTATGACGAGCATCAGGCAATCCTCGCGGCGACGGAGAAGATACTCGTCAGCGTTCAGCATGCGCCTTTCTTCAACAATCGGTGGGGCCGGCTTTATGGAATATTGGTGACACGGTTCGTGCACCTGTATGGGCGTTACGACTATCTCGAGAGAAGCTCCATCTTCGTGCTTCAGTTGGAAAGCCCGGCTTGGATAGAAGCCTATTTCGAGCACGCGCTCAGGCAGGCCGAAATGTATGACTATGCCTTCGATAAGCGTGCCTACCTCGAGTACCTGAAGCTGAAGTATTACGCCAGGACAAAGGCTTCCGATCCGTTGTGGTGTCTCGACCTCGGGAAGTATTACCACGACCTTGGCGGCTACGAATATCTTCACGTCGACTGGGGAAAGGGCTTGAGAAACCTTGTGCATGGGGTGCGCTTCTTTAAAAAGCATCTTGCCCTCGACGGCGCTATTGGGCAGTCGACCACGATGGAGCTCTTGTCCCAGAGCTACGGTCGCATCGGCGAAATGTTCAGCCGTGCGGCGCGCAACTATCGCGTTTCCGACGCTCCGGGCGCGACGGAGAAATCGGCAGTCCGAAATCGGAAAGCGATTGCCAACCTGCTGCAGAGTGAGGCATTGCTGCTCAATCTGGTGAGAAGCGATGCAGGCAACCTTGAATATTCCCGCAAACTTGGCGTCGTCTATGAGCGGCTAGCGAATGCCTACCGGGACTCAGATGACTTCGGGGAAGTCAGGAAGTGCTTCTTCCAGGCCTTCCGGCACAAATACAAGTCTTACGACAAACGGAACGACAGCAATGGTTTCACCATGCGCAAGCTGTTCATCGTCATCGCCGGCTATTATCTGGAGCTCGGCAGGAAGGCAAAGGCATCACTCTATCTCCGGAGAGCGATCGCCTCGGTGCCGAAGCGCGACGGCCTTCCAATCACAAATGGGGCCAACCAGTATTACGTCGAGCAGTACCATAAGCTCTATGCGCTAGCCGAAAGACACCTCGATCCCGGCTACTCGATGATCGTCGAGCAATTGCGCTCGCGCATGAAGGCCCGAGGCCTGAGTGCTGAATACTGATTGCCCTAAACACAGGTCCAAGGGATATCATTTCGATGCGACCACTAGCCATCCTGTTGCTGAAGAGGTCTTCGCAACTGACAAGCTATTTCCGGTATTTCTTCACGTGGTGATGATGCGGCCGCCTATCGACCCTGATCTGCGTGTCGTCCAATGCACCACCCCCGATTACATTTTTGCGATTCAGCCCGTGGTGCCCAGCCCGCCACGCTCCGGCATCGAAACAGAAATGGGAATCCCGCCTGCGGACGCTGATTGCCTCCTTTAAAGAACAAGCCGGCGCTTCGGCAGGACTCGTAGACGTGACCGATGAGGGTCTCGATTGCGCGATCTGCAGTTCATGGAATGACGTGCCCACGTTCGACACTGTCGAAGCCGCGTTCGACCATTACCGGGAACAGGCCGCCGAAAGGTAGCACCCAGGCTACGGAGAAGCCGTGGCAACTGGCACGCGACCGGATACCGCGGTGTGCTGTCTCCCCTTGCTACTGGAGAAGATCTTCCAGCCAGTAGCAATTTTCTTGCGTGACGGCGACGAGCGACTTCTGCGATTTGTCGTTACTGCGCGAGAAAATGTTCGGGCTATCTTTAGATCGCCAGATCTCGAAGTTACCAAACCAGCTGATCTGGTCATTTTCATCCAGCAACAGGCGGCCATCGCACTTCGCGGTCGTCAGCCGTCGCCATGCTGATGTTTTGTATTGAAGCAGTTCTGGCAGTTCGCCCGCTCCGGCCAATTGATGGTTCGGGATGATTTGATCGATGCGGATCGTTTGGTCGTGGCGTCGAGACGAATCTAGCAAAGTAACGCTATTCTCTACAGGGTTAAGGGTAAGCTTCCATAGACTGTCAGGTAGTTCCAAGGGGAACCTAACGACCTGGTCCTTCTTTACATCCCACAGTAGCAGGGTATCGTCTTCGTCGTTGAGTGACACGGCCAAGCCTGACACATCGAGGGCGATCTTGAAATCTCTTCCATCAATTCTTCGCGACAAGGACGCATTCAGCGGCGCGGGCGCGATGGTCTGCTTATCGAAATCCAGTTTCCACAGCCACCCGTAAAAATCGACGGCGATCCCCCGGGCAGGCTCTGTAAACACGAAATTAGCGAACTTGGCTTCGGGCATGCTGCCTTTGAAAGCTTCGTGCGCATAAATGACGCGCCCATGATCAAGCGAAACGAAAGTCAGTCCGCCTGATCTGTCCACGACAGCCAGGTTGTGTCCATCAAACCTCACAAATTTGATGGAATCCAGAAACTGCATGCTGCGGGAGCTTCCGTCCTTGTTGCGCTCGATCAGTTCCATCCCGCCCAGCGTTGTGACACGCTCATCTTGAAGGATTACCTTTTCGATCTGCCGCGTATGGGCCAACTCGACAACCGGTGGGGCGTGCTCAGCCAAATCTAATAGCGTGAATCGACGTCGCTGAAGAATGGCCACTTGATGGCGGTGCGGGAGGAAATAAGGAGACCCAGGATGAAACCAACCTTTGAATTTCAAGGCGTCCGACTCGAGGTCTTTTAACTCCATCACGCCAAAGACACTATTTGAAAGCACGAGGTACCGGTTGCGGTAGACGCCGACAGAATTAGCCAAGGGGAAACGGTACTCGCGATGCTCGCCGGTGCTGCGATTCTTGACGTGCACCATGCTTCCGGAGTCAGGAAGCTCTGCAATCCAATCACCCGTATTCGAATCCAGCCAAGAAATACTTTGCCCAAGAATTTCCCCGCTGCCGGTCTTGAGCGCCTTCCAGTGCAGCTCCCAATCTTTTCCCACCAAGATTTTTCGTTGCTGCAAGGTACCACTCCAGTGCCACGCCGTTATGACCAACAAGTCGCCGGCGTCACGGATTCCGATGAGCACGCCTTGCTCGAAAAGCGACAGCATGTAGCCCAGTTCAAGCTCATCTTTACGGAAATAATGAGTCGGCCCTAGCGCCTGGGCCTGGAATGCTTCATCGAGCTCTGGACAGTAAAGATGCCGGCTTCCAAGTGCCGATAACAGCGGGGCGTTGGCAGGCTGTTTCACCCAAGACCGCGCCCAGGCCTTGATCTTGTTCATGCCTGAGCTTGCCGCGATCTGAAACAGCAGCCGCGCATTGACGGACGGCCCCTGATTTTCAACAGGGCTAGGGGAATCGAGGGTGTACGCCTGCTGTTTTTCCCAGATCGCCTGCCATCCCGCTGCATTCGCGACCTTCTGCCCGGCAGCCTCTGCCAAATCCTGGCGCGCCAGATTGGCCTCATCCGCTAGTGTCATGGCGATATGCCAATCCGGGTCGTTGATCAGCCGTGAAAGTCTTTCCGTGACTTCCGGTTTGTGAGCGTGCAAGGCTTGGTACGAATACTCCATCAGCGCGCGACCAAGGTCAGGCTTGAGACGTTCGCAAGCCGTCGCTGCTTTCGGCGGCGGGCACAGCACGTGCTCTGCGAGGCTGGAATCCGATTTACCCTGGTCCAATTCAGCGCGTCCCAGCGCGCGCCAATAGTAGTCCTGCAGTCTTTCATGAAAATCGATCCCGTCCATCTTTTTCGCGACGAGCAGATCGTAGATCGCGGTCTGGAAATCCGAGTGAAAGAACCGCAGCAGGCTGTATCGGCCCCGGGACACCTCGCCGAGATAGGGCTCCATATCGAAATAGAGCCGCGACCAGAATATCGGCGGCAAGCCGTACCGGCCGAAATCGAATTGATGGCCACGGAAGGTCTGAACCCATTCCATCAGTTTCGAGTCGGCCGCCAGAATGCCCGGCAGATCGAGCACTTCGTCCAGCCCCTCGCGGCTCGCCGCGAGGTAGCCCAGAACCTGAGTAGCCAGGAGACCATGATTCTCCTTGGCCGCCAGCCGCTCCACCGCGCGTTTGACGGCGTCCCCCATCGATTGCGGCAGTTCGGGAACGGCTGCATCCGACGAGGAAACCAGGCGAAGCTCCTCTTCCCACAGGGCGAGAAGCAATGGCGATCGCGCATCGCTCCCCAGCGCGGATCGTGCGCGCTCCAACTGTTCATCCGACAGGCGCCTTCCGACACGCTGCAGGCGCACAGAAATCGATTCGATGGCGGCGTCGCCCGAAAGACCCCCGAGGTCTATGCGGCTGTGCGGTTGCAGGAAGGGTTCCAGACTGGCGGCCGCCTTCGTTCCGTTGCGCACAGATGCGACGATCGTCACCTGCGGAGGCAGGGGGACGTCCAGCCAGTCCAGCAGCCACGGCATACCGTCGTCCGACAGCTGATCGAGCGCATCCAGCACGATCACGGTCGGACCGTCGACCGCATGCAGTGCCCGGTGAAATGGCCTGTAGAGGGGGGGCAGCGCGTCGATCCATGCCGGCGCCGTCGGATCGGCCGTGGCGGGCCGCCCCAACTCGGCGGTAATGCCGCAATCGGCGTTCAGCAGCTTGTCGATGTCTGCGGAGCTGGCGGTCAACCCGATGAAACGGTAAACCAGGCGCGGCTTTTTCCCGACCTGCGTCTCGATGTCGCCGACGAGTCTCGCCAGGAGGGCTGACTTTCCCTCGCCGCCCTCGCCGGTCACAAGAATCAAGCGCTTGTCGCCTGGCGCTGGGTCTCCCGTGCCGTCGCTCACTTGCCGGCAGGCGTTCCTCAGCAGGGCAAGCTCGTTCTCCCTTCCGACCACGACCTCGGATCGGCTCTGCTGGAATTCGCGATGAATCGCGCGTTCCTCGTCCAGGACATCGTTCGCGTTCGCCTGTTCGATCTGCGCGCCGATGATTCCTTTCAGATCCTCAATGACCCGATCGCAAAGCCCGTTCAGTTCGGGATCTTTCTCGGCATCCTCAGCCTTCCCCCAACGCCCCTCGTCGAGGATGTATTCCTTCGCCTGCGGCCCGAGCCTGTCCCTGACGACATCCCTGAGGTCCGCCATCGCGTAGTCATCGTCGAGTTCCTGATGCCCGCTGCCGACGTCTCGTCGTGCGAGATGCGCCGGTGGCCGGCCGCCCCCTTTCGCCTCGACGCCGGCCTTCACACCAGCCCCGCCGTTCCGGAGATAGGCAAAGACATGGTTGCGCGCGTCCGGACAATCCTCCGTGTTGAACAGGCCTTTCAGGATTTCCTGATGCGTGGCCGATCCGCCATAGGCCAGCTCGTCTGGCTTGTTTTCGACCGCCCATGAGGCGATGCCATCCACGATGGTCTTGTATTGGCAGTCCCACGCCACCTTTTCATCCAAGCTCTCGATGCTTCGCAGGACGTAGCATGGTTCGAGGAAGTTGGCGTCCAGGCGATACCACTTCCTCAGCAGGTCGACATGGTCTGGGAGGGCGCCGCACATCGAGTCGAAATCCGCCTTGGGGATGCGCTCTGGTGCCGGGCGGTAGCCATAACGAGCGCCCAGGAACGTGACGAAGTTCGGCCGCGGGGAGAGCTGCTGGCATCGGCGAATCTCCTCGAGACAGATCCGCATGGTCTTGCGCTCCCACTGCGCTTCTTCGGAGATGCCCCAGCGGAGGTCTACCCACTCGAAGGTGTATTTGCCGTTTCCCTTTTCATGGACAAACGCCTCCAGCTCGGCCCTGGCCCTTTCCTGGAGGCTCTTGCGTTCCCCGGCGAAATCCTTGAACGTCGAACTGACGAAAACCCTGAAAACCCGGCCCTTGCGCATTGCCTCTCCTTTTTTGTCTTCTTCTTAAGTGTTCTTGTTTTCGGATGCGATCGGCCTTACACCTTTTCCAAAGTGTCTTAATACCTCGCGAATCTGGTAGACGTTCTTGTAATCGTAGTTGATCACGCTCTTTCTTGCGTCATTGTCATTGAGGTTGTTAATGTCCCCCCAACTCATCAGACAGTCGTGGCTGAGCTCCGACTCAGACTTTTTCCCAAGAATGAAGTTGTTCACAACGTAAAACGCGTTCCATCTTGCCTTCTCTGTTTCGGCCAAATCGTTTAATCGCTTTATCACGGTGATTTGGTTCATACCCTTACCATGGCTCGCCAACGTGAGCATTCTATTGGCTGACTCAATAGACTCCTCGCCAAACTTATCGAGAGCGTCTTTCGCAGGCCCCTGCAGTAATTCATTGAACTTAATCACCTCCTCAGGGGGTTCTTCACCCTCCTCGCACTCTTCGAGTCCAAGTGCAGCAGTCTTGATTTTCATATGTCTTTTCTCCGTCTTGTTGGAGGCCTTCTTGAGGAGGGTGAAGTTATCCCAGTGGAGTTTTTTATCTTGGTCGCGATTTGCATCATCACTCTGCAACTTCCGTTCGAAGTCTTGATCATCATCCCGAGAGCCGCTTTTCAATTTCGCGTACATCAAGTTGGTTTTTCGGGCCACTTGCTCCAACTCGTCGTCGATCACAAAGCTCTTGCAGCAGGTCTGTCTCCTGGGGCCAAAAGTCTCAATTTTCGAATTCGTAATATCCCTGCCGCTCGGCGCGTGCACGAAGAATCGCGTGGAGCGCCTGTTATCGCGTTGACGGTGCCGATCCCACAGCTGGTGTATGGCTGTGAGCGCCTCGTCCTCCGAATCATGGCAGGCAAGAATGTCCGTGTAGTCAGTCAAGGACTTGGCGAGCCTGCTCTCAGCCAAATCCTTGACAAATTCGAGTCGCCACAAGCGCAGGCCCCAGTAATCCAGATGGTTCTTGACCTCCCAATGCCGGCGGTAGAAGTTCTCGCGCTTGCGTTCGGCGTCGTCGTCCAGGATGGTGATCTGGATGGGGACGTGGTTGCAGAAATGCCCCAGCAGCATGGTCTCGACCAGCACCGCTTCGCCCATGCGTCCGAATCCGCTGATAAGGACGCGGACAGGCTCCGCTCCGGGCTCCACAGTGTCGGCATTGCTCCCCAGGGGGTGGTCCTGAAAAAGCCGCTGCGCCACACTTTCGAACACGTTGAGAAGACTGATCTCCAGCCCGTCAGTCACGGGTGGCCAGTGGCGCCCACCGACTTCGAACGGGATCCGGTTTTCCCGGTTGTAGAGATGGACATGGCATCTCAGCCGGTTGCCTGCGCCCCTTTCTCTGGTTTTCTCGTCCTCCTTGACCGCAGCGAGAATTTCAAGATTAATGGCATCGCTTCCGGTTAACATGATCACGTGCGATGCCTTGGACAATTGCGCTTTTCTCAGGACGTCTATGTCGGTGGCATTTCCTTCGATGACGACCGCGCCCTTGTTCCGCAATCGCTCAATGTTCGGGTTCGCGGGGTTTGACTCGATCGCGACGACCCTCAATTTCGCTTCCTCCTCGCACAAATTCTCCGCAAGGGCATAGCCAAGCTCGCCAAGGCCGCAAATCAGGTACTGCTTGCCACGCGGCTCGCGCAGGGGCCACGCCCAATGAAGCTTGAAATGATGGCTGAGCGGCCATCGCCACAGGGCCCAGGCTGCGAGGACGATCGCGGCGAAGGACGTGAGGATGGCCATCGCCCGCGCCACCGCCAACCAGAGACCGCCTTCGTTTCCGCTGCCACCTCCTAGGAACAAGGCCAAAGCGCTCGATGCAACATTCAACACCAACGCCCCTGCCGCCTCGTCTCCAGAAGCCTTTGCGGCGTACAGCTCCCAGTAGCCTCGGGCGCCGAGCGCGAGCGCGACGCACACCCAGACGACAAAAAAGATCGAACCCCACCAACCCTTCTTCAAGACGCTTTGCAGGCTCACTCGACGAACTCCCTGTAATTAATGCTCGCCCGCCATCAGGCACGTCGAGTTTCCGGTCGGCGTGCTCAATCTTCGGACCGCTGATAGGTCGCGTGGAAAATCTCGTTCGCAACGACCCACTGATGCCCGTCCGGGGCAGTGACGACCCAGTCGCCCGGCCGGGCCTGCAACGTTCCGCTTCCCGCCTGCAACTCGATCGATTCCGGGGCTTTCGCCTGCCGCGCGGACACCTCAACAGGCTTTTTAAGATATCGGCCGTTTTTTCCCATCCGCGTCGGCGCAACCGGCGCGTAGGTCGATTCAAAGCGGTGCCGGCGGATCGGCCAGCGCTCGCCTTTGACGCCCGTCATCAGAGCGTCACCAGCCTCAAAGGCAACCTCGCCCTCAAGGGTTTGCAGAGTACCGGCGTGAGGCGCGAATTCGACGTCAACAGGAATTGGGCGCTTCAGATACCGCAAAATGGGCTCCCCCTTTTTACATCCTTGTCTGGCCGACATCATGCCAATGGGAGGGGCCGTCTGCAACGCAATTCCTCGAACTTGACGGGGAAATATGAGGCAGGGTCTACTACTGTGGCCCGGACCATGACGAATCGCGTCCCGACTCTTTGAAGCAGGACGCGCAGACCGTTTTTGAACCAAACTTATAAACCATACGAATAACAGCACAGAGGACACCTTGGCGCTCACCGAAAATGAAACGCTCATCCTGCTCAGCCGCATGGCAGCGGGTGACCAGGCAGCGGCACGTGAGTTGTACCGAGCGTATGCGCCAATCGTGAAAGGCTTCCTGAAGGGCTATGGATGGGAGACCTCACTGGTGGAGGATGCTGTGCAGGCAACCATGCTGGAAATCTGGAAGCACCCGAACCGCTACCAACCAGGTGGCAGTGCCAAGTTCAAAACCTGGCTCCTGGACATCGCAAACAAGCGCCTTATCGATCTGCTGCGCAAGCGCCCGAAGCAGACGGACGAATTGGATGATGAAATAATCGCCACCGAAATCGATGAAGGCTACTCACGCATGCACGAATCGCAGCGCAGGAGTGCCGTGCAACAGTGCATGGAGAAGTTGAAGGGGTCGCACAGGCAGTTGCTGGTCTTGGCCCATGAGCACGAGCTGCCGGGACGGGAGATCGCCCAAATCATGGCCATGCCGGAGGGCACGGTGAAAAGCGCCCTGCATACTGCTAAAGGCCTTATCAGAAAATGCCTGGAACGGCTGTTGGGGGGGGCGACGCGATGAACCCGAATCAGGACAAGGCAGGACGGGATGACCTCCTCGACAGAGATATCCAGGCCGTGCTCCGTGAGGAAACAGCTGAAATTGACCCCGACGAGGGACTGGAGCGATTCATGGCTGCCGTGGCGGCAAACCCCAAACCCCAGTCATCCTGGTGGCAGCGCATGAATAGCTGGCTAGGCGCCGTCGGCTTTAGTCCGGCGCTGGCCTCTGTAGTCGTCATGGTGCAGGTCGGCGTCATCGCCGCGCTGCTGGCAACCCAGCCCCGACCTGCCGCGGATGCGGCGCCCGAAGTGATATATCGCGGCATCACGGGTCAGGGACACGAAGCCCCTGATTTGAAGCTCACCATCAACCCGGACACCGATTTTGCCAGCCTGGCCACCCTGCTGCGGGCGAACGGCTGCCGCATTGTCGCCGGGCCGTCCGAGCTGGGCGAGATATGGGTCGTGGTGGATGACAAGGCGAACCTCCCGGCGATTCGCAAGTCCCTGGAAGAATCGAAGTTGATCGACGACGTCGCCACCCATCAATGAGGAAGGCATGATGCACATGGCCAAGCAGATGCCAGCCATTGGTGACCGACTTGCCATGGCGCGGCTGTTGGCGCTTGGATTGGCTGTTATCGCGTTCATGTCGACCGCTTTCGCGGCCCCCATGCAGCCACCCCAATACGCCCTGGTGATCGGCAACTCCAGCTACGCCCAGCGGCCGCTGGCCAATCCGCGCAACGACGCGCAACTGATGGCGAACACGCTGAAAAAACTGGGCTTCAGGGTCACGCAAAGCCATGACCTGGATCGCAAGGGCCTCTTCGCCAGCGTGAACGCCTTTACCGCGAGCTTGCCCGAGGGCGCAGTGGCCATGGTCTACTATGCCGGGCATGGGATGCAGATCAACGGCGCGAACTACCTGTTGCCGACCGATCTGACCCTGACCAGCGAACAGGGCTCGGCGCAACGCGCCTTTCCGCTCAAGACGCTGATGGACAAGCTCGGTTCGGCCCGTTCCACGGTCAACATCGTGGTGCTGGATGCCTGCCGTGACAACCCCTTCCAACCCCCGGCGCGCTATCGCAGCTACTCGCAGCTTGGCCTTGCCCGGGTTGCGAGCCCGCAGGGGATGATCATCGCCTACTCGACCGCGCCCGGCCAGCAAGCCGCCGACGGCGCGGGACGAGGCAACAGCCTGTATACGGAGACGCTGGCTGCGGAAATGCAGAAGCCCGGCCAATCCATCGAACGAATCCTGAAGAACGTCGCCGAGCGTATCCGCAAGAAAACCTTCGACGACCAGCAGCCCTGGTTCGAGACTTCGCTGGTGGACGACTACTACTTCGCTCCGCCCGATGGCGTCAGGATCGTCACCAAGGCCAAGGGAACCCAGCTTGCCTCGGCACGCAGGCCGCCCGGACGAAGCCTGGTGGCTGGCGAGGTCGACGATGCCCCCTGGTACATGCAGCTGAACGAGACCGATTGGTCCAACTTCGACTGGGAGGTGGGCCAGCGCGTCAAACGCCTGAGCAAGGACGAGATTCCCCTCCTCGAGCAGCGCGCCAAGGCGGGCAATGTCGTGGCCCAGACCACCCTCGGGATCGCCTACCGCGAAGGCGTAGACAGGATCGTGGAATCCGGCACCAACCGTTCCTTCCGTGCAAACCCCAACAACACCAAAAGCATCAAGTGGCTGCGCCAGGCTGCAGAGGCCGGTTTCCCGATGGCCCAGGTCGAGCTCGGCGAAATGTATTACCAGGGCCACGGCGTCGACCGCGACCTGAACGAGTCGGCGCGTTGGCTGGAACAGGCGTCGCGTGCCCGCTATCCGCGCGCCAGGCTGGATCTAGCGCAACTCCGCGCTTTCAGCTCGGGCTCGCCAGCGGACATGCAGGAGATGGCCAACGAACTTCTGAAGAGCTGGTCGGAGATCACAAAGCAAAGCCCAGTGAAAAAATGACCACCCAGATTGGAGATGAACTCTTCATCGGCAGTCGCAGG
The DNA here is from genome assembly GCA_041639215.1 of Pseudomonadota bacterium. Lineage (GTDB taxonomy): Bacteria > Pseudomonadota > Gammaproteobacteria > Burkholderiales > Thiobacillaceae > Thiobacillus. The sequence goes on from JBEQCP010000002.1 coordinate 428,553, forward strand.
CACGACCTGCAGGGCCACCCTTCTTTGCCGCTATGGGACCCACGCTTGAGCAAGCGCTCGGAGTCCGAATGGCGCAACAAGGACCGGGATTGCCGCTCGAGCGACTGCCATCGCGGCTATGTCGGCACCTGGGCCATTCGCGATGGCCGGCTTTTCCTGAGGGCGGTGCGCGGGGCATACAGGCTGGACGCCGATGAAGCCATTTTTGCCGAATGGTTCACGGGCCAATTGATCGTACCGCGCGGCGAGGTGATCCGTCGCGGTTCGATGGGCGGCGTCAAGGTCTTCGAGGAGGAAGAGCAGATCGAGGTGCAGCAGGGCGTCGTGACTCAAAGAAGCGTCAGGGATAACCGCAAGAAATTCCTGAAAGAGGCGTAGGCGCGCGGCCACCCCTTCCTCGCGACGGTCGTTCTGCCGCCACGCGTCAACTCGGCAACGGCTTAGGCCCCTGCCCCGTGCTGAATCGTAGCGATGCCGCCGGCATCCAGTTCATGGACATCGAAGAAGCGTCCGATCGCGTCCATATACGGCTTCACCTCATCCATGCTCGCCATGCCTTTCACCTGGAACTTCAGATAGGCCAGCATGGCTTCGAAATGGCTCAGCGTATCCGTTGCTGCTTCAGGATCATTGAACAAATGTGTCGCGGCTTGCCTGATGCAGCCGAGCTTGATGTCATTGTCTTTCCAGACCTCACGCGCGGCGTATTTTGCCTGCCCGATCCGGAAGGCGTGATAAAGGTAGAAAAACTGGGTTAGCCTATCCGTCAAATCCAGCCGCTCGACCATCCCTGACAGATCGCTGCTCGAATGCCGTGCAACGCGCTCCGGGGCATCACCAAGCAGCCTTGCCAACGAGTAGACGAGGTTGGCAAAGCTTGCGGGCGTGCGTCGAAGGGACCCAGTCAGCGTATCGGCCAACTCGTCATTACCTGAATGAAAGCCGTGCAGGAGCGAGATGACCACATCCCATGGGTAATACTCCATGGTGAGGCCGTTGGCGATCTCCCCGGCGTTCCGGTTCCAGTCCCCATACGCGTGATCGATGAGGGGCACCTCGTCGGTGCTCTTCAGATCATCGCGCAACTCCCTATGGCGACGCGCTGTGCTGCACTGGCTGACTCCCAGACGAATATTGAGCAGATCCTGCAGCGTCATTGCATCGGCGATACGCAGCCCTTGTTCGAAGTCGGTATGCGAACGCCAGCCCTTTTCGAGAGTGCCGAGCAAAGCGTCACTTGTTTCGTGATTAACCTGTCCACGCTCTATCACCGTGGTTTTAGTGCCCATGTGCAGCGCTCCTGAGTTAGCGATTTTCTGTCAAATGTACAAAAAGAAGAGTAGCGACATGCTATCCGCAATGGTCAGAACTTTCTCACTGCGCTAAGAGTATTGAGGTCCTGAAAGCAGCCGTCCGCGACTCAGCAAGACAATCAGACTCCCATCAACCACGAAGGAGTCTGACATGGAAACCAATCAATCTCGGGAGCCTTGGAACAAAGACAAGCTGGTCGGCCAAAAGCCACCACTCAAGCCCAAGGACATCTGGGCCATCCGTATCCACCTGCAAAACGAACACCAGGTTCGCGACCTGGCCATGTTCAATCTTGCGATCGACAGCAAGTTGCGTGGCTGCGATCTGGTGAATCTGCACGTTCGGGACGTGACGCACGGCAATCAGATATTGCCCCGTGCGATGGTCGTACAGCGAAAGACCCAACGTCCGGTGCAGTTCGAATTGACCGAGCCGACCAGGTCTGCTGTATTGGCATGGATCGAAATGGCAAGTTTGAGACCGGAGCACTATCTGTTCCCCAGTCGCCTGGCGAAATCGCCTCATGTTTCTACCCGCCAATACGCCCGCATGGTGCATCAGTGGGTTGCGGCCATCGGACTCGATTCAACGGTTTATGGCACGCACACCATGCGACGGACCAAAGCGACACTGATCTACAAGCGAACCAAGAACCTTAGGGCCGTCCAGCTCTTGCTCGGTCATAGCAAGCTGGAGAGCACCGTTCGATACCTTGGGATCGAGGTCGATGACGCGCTGGAAATCTCGGAGCAGACTGAAATCTAGCAGTGGGGCAGGACACAGTCCGCAATAGGATACTTTGCTGTCGTTGCTCGGAAAGTGTCTCAACGGCAGCAAAGGCCGATAACCGGACGTGTCGCTCGCGTAGTTTTTTCCGCATGATTCTGACCACAGCACCCAGTTCGCTTACCAATAGCCGGGGCGTTTGGGCTGAGGTGCATCAAGGATTGGGTCGCACACCTCTACTAATGGATCTAGCCAATCGGCCTTGGCGCGAGCCCAGGTGATCCACTCAAGCATATCCTGACCCAGACTACCCTTGCTAAGGGCCAGCCGTTCAACTGCTTCGACATATGCCCTCAATCTGGTGGCGCGCTCCCAAGAAACCGCCTTCGCTTCCAAGTGCTTGAAAGCGGCCTCCTCACTTTGGTACCGCATCTTGAAAAATTCGTAGCGCTCCTCGGCGAGTCTGCGCTGCTCCGCCTGACGAGCTTTCTCTTCCCTTTCCAGCCTGATTTCTTCAGCGAGTGAAACCAGTCCAGCAATTACCTGCTCGAGGCGAGCTTCCAGTTGCGACTTATCCGTATCCCGCCAGTTGCGCGAAGGCCACCGCCCCAAGGTGATTGTGAGCCTCCCTGTCGGGTGATAGTCATATTGCGGGATGCTTGGATAGTCGATCAGCCCGGCGCCCAGCTTGCTGCTGTTCCAATACCGATCCCGGGCCCGCTTCTCCGCTGGAGTCATCTCATGAGTTGACCGGCTCACGTTTTCCGTTAACGTGAAACTGACCTGCGTTCCTTGAACATCGAAGTAGGTGGCCTTCGACTCTACATCGATTGAGGTTGAAATGCCTTGCGTGGCCAGCACCTTGATCAGGGTGTCCGCGATCAGCAACGCTCGATCCAAAGAGCCTTTCGTTACCTCAATATTGAGCACCTCGTCTGGGGCCGAGCGAAGCCCTTTCGCGTCCGACCAGCCGTCTCGCTGCTTCAAGCGTTTGGCAGCCGCTCTTACCAGGGGGTGGGGCGACGACAATTCGGACGGAACCTGTACATCGCCAGCTTGGTGCCTGATTGCTGATGCCTTCTCCTTCGTCGAGCGTCTATTCGCAATTTCATCCGCAGATGGCATGACCACATGCGTGCTCGAGGTGGCCTCGGGGTCTAGAGTAGGCAACGGCGCCTTGGGAACCTTCCGCCCGGCTTTCAGCTTCGCCCAGTAGCCCCTGAGGGGCAATGGGATTTGCAGTCGCTTGCAGATTTTGGCAAGTCCGACATCTGACAAGCCGTACCGCGCGGCGACTACGGTGACTGGGTCTGACCAGACTTCTTCATAAAGGAGTTCTCGTTCTATCTTTTGTCGCCCTTCCTTCATTTAGCACCTCCGATCGCTGTTGCTCAGGCCGGATGTGGGACGGTCAGACCACCCGGCCTAAGGCGCCACTTCTGCTCTGCCAATTCTTGATTGTTGGAGGGCGGGCCCCAATGCGTTACCCCAGTTTTTTTGCCAGGTCCTTGGCTTTCAGATGCGTATAGCGCTTGAGCATTGCCAAGGTCTTGTGCCCCGTGATGCTGGCCACCTCCATGCTGTCGAACACGCCGAGTTCGAAAAGCCTCGACGTCGCCTCGTGTCGAAGGTCATGGAATCGTAGGTTCTCAACGCCAGCACGTTCACAAACCCGCACCCAAGTTTTGTTGAAGCTGTCGGACGCCTTCCACCAACTGAAAACCTTTCCCTCGGGCTGCTTCGCTTCGCTGGACTCCTCGACGTTCTCATCCGAAGCCTTCGACTGAAGTCCGATGAGGTCTTTCAGTGCGGCAGTCGCCGTGGTGGAAAGCGGTACGGCTCTGGAGGCGTCCTCGTTCTTTGTGCGCTGACCCGACGCGTGCTCCATTCCCCGGATCACCATCACGCGGTCCTCGAGATCGACATCGGACCAGTCAACGGACAGCAACTCTCCTAGCCGGGCGGAAGTCTCGAGTGCAAGCACGATGAGATAGCCAACGTTCAACTCTGCTTCGGCGATAAGTCGAGCAACCTCCCCAGGTTCCAGGCGACGATCCCGACTGTTGCGTTCTGCAGGACGGGAAACCATAGAGCAGGGGTTGGCGGAGAGGGGAACACCCCATTCCTTGCCGGCCAGATCGATAAGCCTGGACAGCAGGTTGATTTCCTTGCGGACAGTTGAAGCGGACTTTCCCGCCTTGATCCGTTTGTCGCGGAATTCGGCGATCATCTTGCTCGAAACCGTCGCGAGGGCGTATTTGCCGAATGCGTCATCGAGTTGGCGCAAGGCAGGGCCAAAATGCTTGCCACGCTTCTCGGGAAGCACGTCCTGTTTGTAGCGTTCGATGAGTTCGTGGATCGTGGTTCGCTCGGCCTCACGGGCTGTCATGTAGCTTCCGCGATCCATGTCCCGTTCCACGTCGCGGGCCCAAGCCTCGGCATCCTTCTGGTAGTTGAAGGTCTTGGATTGGAGGGGGTAGCCCTTGCGCTTCACAATGGCTTGCCACTGGTAGGGGCCGCGTTTCCGGATGGTGGCCATATATATATAGGTGCGGTTTCGGGTGACAGAAGGGTGACAAAAACCCTATTCTAGGCTCATAAATCTAGGAACGATGGGGCTTCTGGCGGTGTTTTTTGTTCGCCTTGTAAGCGGTAGGTCGTCAGTTCGATTCCGACAAGCGGCACCACACACGCAAAAAAACCCGCCACGGCGGGTTTTTTTGCGTCGGTGCCGAAAACGGCGCTACTCGATCCCCAGCCGTTCCAGGCGGTAGCGCAGGCTGCGGAAGGTGACGCCCAGCAGCCGTGCCGCGGCGGTCTTGTTGTAGCGCGTCTGTTCCAGCGCCTCGAGGATGGCGGCGCGCTCGACCTGGTCGAGGTAGTCCTGCAACGGATACTTGCTGCCGTTTGCCGGCGCATCGGCGGCGGGCAGGGCAGGGGCGAGGTTGAGGTCGGCGGCGCTGATGCGGCCGTCCTCGCACAAGGCCAGCGCGCGTTCCAGCGTGTTCTCCAGTTCGCGCACGTTGCCGGGGAAGGCGTAGGCGCACAGTGCCTGCTCGGCGTCGCGGTCGAGCTTGGTGTCGGTGCCGCCGAGCTTGTCGAGCAGCGCGCGCGCCAGCGCGGGAATGTCCTCGACGCGGTCGCGCAGGCTCGGCATCACCAGCTCGATGACATTGAGTCGGTAATAGAGATCCTGGCGGAAGCGCCCGGCCTCCACCAGCGCCGCGAGATTCTGGTGGGTGGCGCTGACTATGCGCACGTCGACCGGCTCCTCGGCGGTGGCGCCGACCTTGCGCACCTTCTTTTCCTGCAGCACGCGCAGCAGCTTCACCTGCATCGACAGCGGCAGGTCGGCGACCTCGTCGAGAAACAGCGTGCCGCCGCTGGCCGCCTGGAAAAAGCCGTCGCGGTCGGCGTCGGCGCCGGTGAACGCGCCCTTGCGGTAGCCGAAGAACTCGCTCTCCATCAGGGTTTCGGGGATCGCGCCGCAGTTGACCGCGACGAAAGGCTTGTCGGCGCGGCTGCCGAGCCGGTGGATCAGGCGTGCCGCGAGTTCCTTGCCGCTGCCCGACTCGCCGGCGATGTGCACCGGCGCCTGGGTGCGCGCCAGCTTGGCGATGCGCGCGCGGATTTCCTGCATCGTGGCCGATTCGCCGATCAGGTCGCGTGCCGGCGCGGACGCTGTCGCCGTCTCGGGAATCTTCAGCGCCGATTTCACCAGCGCGCGCAGCTGATCGAGCGCCACCGGTTTGGCCAGGTAATCGAAGGCGCCGGCCTTGAGCGCGGCCACCGCGTTGCCGGCGTTGCCGTAGGCGGTGATCACCGCGACCGGCACCGGCAGCGGCAACGCGCTCGCCGCCGCGATCACGTCGAGCCCCTCGCCGTCGCCCAGGCGCATGTCGGTGAGGCAGAGGTCGTAGCGCGTCTTCGCCAGCTTGCCCTGCGCCTCCGCCACGCTGGCGGCGCGGTCGGTGTCCAGTCCCATCCGGGCCAGGGTCAGCTCCATCAGATCGAGCAGGTCGGGCTCGTCGTCCACCAGCAGGATGCGCGGGCTCGTCGCCATTTCATTCACTCGCACGCAGGGCGAGGCGGAAGCGCGCGCCGCGCGTGCCGGGCACGTAGGTCAGCGTCGCGTGGTTGGCCTCGGCCAGTTCGCGCGCGAGAAAAAGACCGAGCCCGGTGCCCTGCGCGTCGGTGGTGAAGAAGGGTTCGAACAGCTTGCCCTGGTGCTCGGGTGCGAGGCCGGGGCCGTCGTCCTCGATGTCGAACTGGATGCCGTCGCCCGTCTTCTGCGCGGCGATGCGCAGGCTGCCGGCCTGCCGGGTGCAATGACGCCAGGCGTTGCGCAGCAGATTCCACACGATCTGGCGCAGGTGGTCGGGGTCGAACTGGAAATGCAGGGTGTCGGGCATGCTGCTTATGACGGCGTCGGCCGGGATTTCTTCAGTCTGGCGCAGCTCGTCGACCAGCGCGGCGAGCGCGGCGGCGTCGATGACCACCGGATTGAGGCGGTCGCGGCGGTTGAGCGTCAGCACTTCCTCGACCAGGCGGTCGAGCCGCCGCGCGTTGTTCTCGATGATGCCGGCCAGCCGGCTCTGTGCGGGGTCGGCGGTATCCTCGCGCAACAGCTGCGCCGCGTGGCTGATCGCCGACAGCGGGTTGCGGATTTCGTGCGCGATGTTGGCGGTCAGCCGCCCCAGCGCCGCCAGCTTCAGGCGCTGCGCCGCCTGCTCGGCCTGGCTCTGGTCCTCCAGCACCAGCACCCGGCTGTCGTCCGGCGTTGCCAGCGGAATGCAGCGCACCCGCAGTTGCGCCGCCGGGGTGGCAAAGGTGGGCACCGTGCCGGGGCGCAGCTGCTCGGCCAGACGCGCCAGTTCGGGGCAGCATTGATCGAGCCGGGTGAGGCCGGGGCGGACCGGCTGCGTCACCCCCAGCAGCGCCAGCGCGCGCGGACTGGCGTGGCGCAGCACGCCGTCGCCGCGCACCGCCAGCAGGCCGTCGGGCGAATTCTCGATCGCCAGCGCGTTGATGCGGTTGAGCAGGGCCAGTTCCTCCGCCTGCTGCTGCGCCAGCCGTTCCGAGCGCAGCGCGCGCTGCGTCAGCGCATGCGCCAGCAGCCCGATGGCGAAGTAGCCGAGGCACAAAAGGCCGATCTGGAAGAAACTGTCCGGGCCCTGGCCGCCGCCGAGGATGCTGAACGCATGCTGCAGCAGCACCGCGATCGACGCCATCGCCGCATACAGCAGCGTCAGCCGGCCGCTGCCGACCAGTCCGCCCGAGGCGATCGAGATCACCAGCAAGAGGCCCATGCTGCCGGCCAGTCGCTCGCTGGTCGACATGATCAGCATCACCAGCACGATGTCGGCCACGATATGGGTGGTGAGCTGGATCTGGAAACCCGGCCAGCGCGCGCGGATGCCCAGCACGAACAGCGCCGCGATGATCAGATAGGCGTAGGCGAAGCCCTGGAAACGCTCGGCGTCGCCGGTACGGAAAAGCCCGGAGTCGCTGAACAGCAGGCTGCTGAACACCAGCGCCACGGCCAGCGTCAGGCGATACAGATTGAAGTAGTCGAGACTGCGCCAGTGCGACGCGAAATAGCCCGGGCTGGGCGGGCGCGGCATCGACGTGGCCGCCGTGCTCATTTTTTGCCGCGTTGCTGGTGCTCGGGGGTGCAGTAGAACTCGCCGCCGGAATAGATGGCCTCGCTGCGCGGCAGGTTCACCCCGCAGTGCGCGCACTTCACCATGTCCTCGGCAGCTTTTTCCGGAGCGGTCGGGGTGGCCCGGTCGAGCGAACGCTGAAAGGCACGGAACACCCCCCACACCACGAAACCGATTGCAATCAGCAGCAGAATCTTGATCACGCCATCCCTCCCGAAATGGCGTTGAGCATAGCATGGCGCCACGCTGCGCTGGCCGGGGAAGGGCGGCGGAAGCGGGCTGGACGCTTGCGCGATTGCGGCCGCCGGGATTGATGGAATTTATGTCGGATTTCTTTACACGGTATCCGGCAGGAAATGGTCGGCATGCAGGAAGTTGCTTAAATATCGTTTAATTACATAATGTTACGTGCATGTCGAAATAATGACGGTCTGCGGTCTGCATTTTGCTAGTAGCTGTGTACCTCATAAAAAGCGCCAATAAACATGCAGTCGATACGTCAAATTGCCCTGGGTCTTGGCTTGCTCGCTGCCGCAAACCTTGCGCAGGCGGCCCTGATCACCCTCGATGGCGACCATTTCAGTGTCACCTACGACGACGCTCAGGTCGGTCTCTACAACCAGGGCCAACTGTCTGGCTCGCTGGACACGGTCTATTTCCTGCCCACCACCTTCGTGGCGGTTACCGGCGGGGCGCCGGCCACCTCCCAGGCTGTGCTGCAGTTCACCCTCAACATCGACCCCGGCTATTCCTTTGCCGGCCTCGGGTTTGCCGAAAACGGCAACTACTTCCTGTCGGGCGGCGGCCTCGTCCGTGTCGCGGCCAACCTGCAGGCCGTCAACCCCGATACGCTTGCGAACGCCACTCTGGCGCTGAGCTCGGACGACGCGCTTACCCGCATCGGTGCCTCCACCAGTTGGGCGCTGGCCGGCCTGCTCGGCCCCGCCGGCCTCGATTCGCCGCAGACCCTGCAGATCACGCTCGACAACGCGCTGACCAGCGAACCCAGCCAGGGCGTCGGCCTGATCCGGAAAACCTATGTCGGCTTCCGGATCGAGACCCGGCCCAATGCCGTACCCGAGCCCTCGGCCCTCGCCCTGATGCTGGGTGGCGTGCTGGCCGCAGTGTTGGCGGGGCGGCGCCGGCGCTTGTAAACCGCATGCGAAACGCATAAGGTTCGACCCCATAACATAATCAATTCCAAAGAATGAGAAAGGCAGGAGGAGCCATGAGCATCACCCATAAAACCGCGTTTGCGGCATTCGGCTGCGCTGTGGCCATGTTGAGCGTCAGTGCCCATGCAGTCGCCCTGGCTGGCGGCGACAATGTCAGCTTCTCCATCGACAGCCCGCTGGGCCTGTTCGGCAGCGCGAACGTGGTCGGCAACAGCCTCGTGCTGACGCCCAACGTCGTCGATCCCGCCACCGGGAAGACCGACTTCATCGCCACGGGCGCCACCCTCTCGGCCTATCAGACCGTCAACATCACCGTGACGGCCCTGAGCGGCTACCAGCTGACCGGATTCAACCTGTCCGAGTCGGGCGGCTTTGCCGGCTATAACCTTGTCAACGCGTGGATCGCCGGGGATCTCAAGGCCATCGACATCGAGGGCGACACCGGGATCGCGGGCCACGTGAACCAGCAGATCGTTTCGAGCATTGCCGGCTCGGGCCTCGCAGCCGGCAGCGGCAACTGGACGGGCAGCGCGGCGATCGCCCTGCCGGTTACGGGTTGGGGCGGCAGCGACGGTATCGTCACCAGCGTCACGCTCACGCTCACCAACGATTTGATCGCACTGGATTCCGCCGAAATCTGGAAAAGCCTCGCCACCGTGACGGCGGCGGTCTCGCCGGTCCCCGAAGCCGAAACCTACGCCATGATGCTCGCCGGCCTGGGGCTGGTGGCTTTCATGGCGCGTCGCAGGAATCGCGCTGCCGTCTAAAGCCGGTTTCGCCCTCGTACAAGGCCCCGTCAGGGGCCTTTTGTTTTGATGCACCCCGCTGCCGGCTCAGGCAGGCGGCAACAAGCAGGCCGGGCCGGATTCCTGCCTGTGCTGCCGATGCCCATGGAAGATCCGAGATTTGTCGGTTTTTTTTACACGCTTCGATGCATGGGGTTTATCGATGAGCGTCTTCCGATTAAAAAAATCGCAAAATCAATCTGGTATGAATCGTCCATTTGGGCGGGCATGTTTTGTGCGTGAGCGTATCCGGCGCCCACGACAAGCTGTAGTTCGACTGCGATGATTCTCCCATTCCGTGCGCTCCGGAATGGCCCCATGGTGTGGTGTTGGAGGAGACAAGCAAATGAAACAAAGGCACGTTTTATGGGCGGCGCTGTTGGCGGCATCCGCCTTTTCCGTCCAGTCCGCGCATGCGGTGAACTGGGTGGGGTCGGCGGATTACACCGCGGCTCCCAATTCCGGTGCGGATGAAGAGGTCGTCGGCCCGTTCAGCACCTACGATTTCGGCTCGGGCGTGGTACTGCTGAGCGTGACGGGCGTGTCGGGGCCGACCACCAGCTACAACGGCTACTACCAGTCTTACGTCACCAAGCACGAACTGAACGGCAATCCGGTTTCCGCCCCCCTGCTCGACACGAATTACGAACTGACGGTCGTCGCCAGTTTCACGCAAAGCGTGACCGGGGCCGCGATCACGGTGAATTCGGGCGGGACCTTCAACGTCTACCTGGATACCACCCGAGATCGCGACTTCACGACCGATAGCGGCTTCACCAATGGCGACCTCATCATGAGCGGCACGATCCTGAGCGGCATCGGCACGGCGATTTCGAGCGGCGGCATGGTCTTCGGTGTGACCGACATCACGATCGACGTGACGAGTTACGACACCAATGTTTTCTCGCCCGACACCATTGCAGGCGGGGATGGCATTTTCACCCTGCGTCTGGGGGTGCCCAGTGATGCGACTTTTCTGGGCTCGGTGCCTTCGGTCCAGGGAGTCGGCGTGACAGGCAATTACCTGTACGCCGCCGACGGCTACGCCACCCTGGCCGTTCCCGAAGCCGAGACCTACGCCATGATGCTCGCCGGACTCGGCCTGGTTGGCTTTATGGCGCGCCGTCGCGCTCGCGCAAACGCCTAGAAGACAAACTTTTCGCATGGCACGGCCCCGGTGGGGCCGTTTTTTTAGTATCACCGTGAGGCCCTGGCCACATCCTGGTTTGTCGGTCGAATTGACACTGTTTGCGCGCTGGCCCGGGCAAGACGAAAAGCGTAGATAAAAAGCCTATCGATATCAGATGTATAAAGTTTTCATCCCGGGTGGTTCGAATATTGCTTGATACCACTGACCGCAGGCGGACTGCCGTTTGCGGATAGCCGATAAAAAATCAGAGGAGGAGAAGTCATGAAATTGTCCGGAAATTCCCGGCTATCCGTCGTGGCCGCTGCAGCGCTTGCGGCGATCCTTGCTGCCCCGTCGGCCTGGGCGGCCGCCTCCTACTGCGGCGCGAACCCGACCAACGGCGACGGCCTGTCGAAAACCGACATGACTTTCAATGCGCTGGCCGCCAACGACTGCTACGGCGTGTCGTCCGGCAACGACAATGCCGCCACGATCAACACCTTGGTCAACTGGCAGGCGCCGGCCGGACAGTGGGCCCTGCTAGCCAAAAGCGATATCGGCACCAACGGCGGCGTCAGCTACGGTTCGATTTCCGGTATCGACTTCACCCTCAGCGCCAGCACCGGCACGGCCGGCATCTGGACTCTGAGCGCTTTCGACAGCAACGGCCCGGCCTACGCCAACCTGCCGGCCACCATGGATTTCGTCGGCGTACTCAAGGCCAGCAACGGGTTCGCGGCGTATTACTTCGACGACGTCGTGGTCAGCGCCGGCAACAGCGGCACCTGGACCATCGAGTTCACCAACAAGGGTGGCCAGACCCCCGACCTGTCGCATCTCAGCCTCTATACCCGGGTCGACGCGGGCGGCGGCATCCCGGCTGCCATCCCCGAGGCGCACACCTACGCCATGATGCTGGTCGGTCTCGGGCTGGTCGGCTTCATGGCACGTCGCGCCCGCGCGACGATCTGACGGCATTCCTCCCGCGATGCGGCTCCCGCCCGGGAGCCGCATTTTTTTGCCTGCGCGGCATGCGGCGCCGCTGCCGCCCGCCTCAAGTTGCGGCCGGCCGGACCGTTTAATCTTGCGTTGACCCGCCGGCTGGTACTTTCGTAGCATAATGTGGCGACACGGTGGGCGCGACGCCCATGCAGCCCGATAACACGCCTGCACGCAGGCCATAATAAAACCGCATCCCGATGCGGCTGGAGTGATGACGAACCACAATCAGTGGCTGTTCCGGCAGCAGCTCTCCGTCGTTTCGCTGACCAAGATCCTGCTCGACCCGTTCGTGGCCGTGCTGGTGCTGATCGGCTGCGCGATCTATTACGACGAACCCTTCCGCGGGCCGTATCCCATCCTCGCGCTGATCGTCTTCACTCTCACCTTCCCCGGCAAGTGGCCCGAGGTCACCCTGCGCGCCTTCTGGAACGAAGTCGTCATGCCGTGGTTTTTCCTCTCCGGCCTGATCCTGCTGTTCGGCTATTCCACCGGCTACCTCGAATGGTTTCCGCCCCAACTGGTGATGGCGTGGATGCTGGTCACGCCGGTGGCCATGTACGTGGCGCACCGCGTCGTGCGCAAGCTGCTGCCGCGGCTGCTGCTGCTGGAAGGCGGCAGGCGGCGCGCCATCATCGTCGGCGCCGGCCATCTCGGCACCGAGCTGCGCGGACGCTTCGCCAACGACAAGGCGCTCGGCGTCGACGTCGCCGGCTTCTTCGACGACCGGGCGGTGGAGCGCACCGAACTCGTCGACCCCGCGCGCCTCCTGGGCAAGCTCGCCGACATCCCCGACTACGTCAACCGCAACGGCATCGACCTCGTCTACATCACCCTGCCGATGGCGTCGCAGCCGCGCACCCTCAAGCTGCTCGACGAACTGCGCGACACCACCGCCTCGGTCTACTTTGTGCCGGACATCTTCGTTTCCGACCTGATCCAGGCGCGCGTCGATCACATCCACGGCATGCCCGTCGTCGCGCTCACCGAAACCCCCACCCTCGGCGTGTCCGGCATCGGCAAGCGCATCAGCGACCTCGTCATTGCCGGTCTCATCCTGCTCATGATCTGGCCGCTTCTGCTGGTCATCGCCGTCGGCGTCAAGCTCTCCTCGCCCGGACCGATCATCTTCAAGCAGCGCCGCTACGGCCTCGACGGCCAGGAAATCTACGTCTACAAGTTCCGCTCCATGCGCGTCTGCGAGGACGGCGCCGTCGTCAAGCAGGCAGGGCGCGAAGACCCGCGCATCACCAAGTTCGGGGCCTTTATCCGCCGCACCTCGCTGGACGAACTGCCGCAGTTCATCAACGTCCTGCAGGGGCGCATGAGCGTCGTCGGCCCGCGCCCGCACGCCGTCGCCCACAACGAGCAGTACCGCAAACTCATCAAGGGCTACATGCTGCGCCACAAGGTCAAGCCCGGCATCACCGGCTGGGCGCAGGTCAACGGCCTGCGCGGCGAAACCGAAACCCTCGACAAGATGCGCGCCCGCATCCAGTACGACATCGACTACATGCGCAACTGGTCGCTCGCCTTCGACCTGATGATCATCGGCAAGACCATTGCCGTGGTCTGGCGGGACCAGAACGCGTATTGACAGCATGAAATGAATCCACTTTAATGGCACCATTAATCGTGCTTTTGAAGTTTATTCTGGAGTGCTTCTGCATTCTGGCAGGAGGTTGAAAATGGCGAACATTGTCTTGGCTGAAGTTGCAGCGAGTGTGTCCGAACTCAAAAGGAATCCAATGGGAACGGTTGCGGCGGGCGAGGGGTTCCCCGTCGTGATCCTGAACCGCAACGAGCCCGCTTTTTACTGTGTCCCGGTCAAGGCTTATGAAGCCCTCATGGACAAGCTGGAAGATATTGAATTGAATGCCCTGGCCGATGCGCGCATGGCCGATGGCAAGCCTCACGTGAAAGTCCGGCTGGATGATTTATGAGTTGTTGTTTCATCCGGATGCGCTCGATGAGTGGGGCAAGCTAGACAAACCAGTCCGTGAGCAATTCAGGAAAAAACTCGCCGAGCGCTTGCTTAGCCCGCATGTGCCCTCCGCCAAGCTCTCGGGCCAGAAAAGTCGGTACAAAATCAAGCTGAGAAGCGCAGGGTACCGCCTGGTCTACGATGTGGTGGATGCGCGATTGGTTGTTACCGTGGTTGCCGTAGGCAAACGCGAGCGCAATGCGGTCTATAAAGCAGCCGCATCAAGATAAACGACACATGGACGGATGCGCTGCGGGCTCGTGGCAGGGCCGCATGAGTGTCGTCGGCCCGCGCCCGCACGCCGTCGCCCATAACGAGCCGACCCCGCGCGCTCATCAAGGGAGACCCTGAACAAGTTGTCATTGCGAGTCGCGCAGCGACGCGGCAATCTAGAAAGCGCTTGTCGATCAAAAACTGGATTGCTTCGCTTTGCTCGCAATGACCCATATGGGGACTTGTTCAGGGCCTCCCAAGGGCACCATGCTGCGCCACAAGGTCAAGCCCGGCATCACCGGCTGGGCACAGGTCAACGGCCTGCGCGGCGAGACCGAAACCCTCGACAAGATGCGCGCCCGCATCCAGTACGACATCGACTACATGCGCAACTGGTCGCTCGTCTTCGACCTCATGATTGTCGGCAAGACCATTGCCGTCGTCTGGCGGGACCAGAACGCCTACTAGGGCGGTCCTGAGCAAGTCCTTCGACAAGCCTGTCCTGAGTGAATCGAAGGGCTCAGGACGAACGGCAAGTTGTTGATTCCGTTCGTGGTGAGCTTGTCGAATGCTCTCCTGAGCAGGGTCGAAGGGCATGAGCGGAATCAACTTGTTCAGGGATTCCCTGGGCGTCAACTCACTGAAACAGCCGCTCTATGTCCCTCAAATCGCCAACCACTTCCCGGCGGCAATATCTGGATAAAACCTGTCCAGTGCTGCCACGCCCTGCATGGCACGGCGCTGCCAGCCTTTTCCGCGCGACACGAGATCGGCCCATGCTTCGTCGATTTCCCACGGCCTGTGCTCGCGGTAATACGCGAGCAGCGAGGCTGCCTGACGCAAATCCTTGGTGCTTTTTGCCGCAAAGCTGCCTGTCCGTTCCCCGTACACGATCAGCTTATGTAGCGCGTAACGGGCAGGATGGGGCACGCTGACCAGGACAGCGTTGCCAGGGTCGAAGAGGACGGTCTGCTGGATGTTTTGCAGAGAAAACTCCATGAACTTGAGCGGCTGGAGTGGAACGTTCAGTTGTGGGTGCATAAAAACCTCCTCGCCCTTCCGGTGGGGAACCGTCAGGAAATCCAGCCTGAACTCCGGCTCCTTCGGATTCAGGTATGTCGCGCCGGATTTTCCCGAAAGCCCGGCCACTGGGAGGAAGCCCATTTCCAGCGACTCGATCGCGCTGTGCCTCTCCACCTCGACCGTGGCCGGAAGCGCGAGCGATACACTCTTTCCAGAATGTGCGAAGTCTATATCCTGGGTGCGGGACGAATCTCCCCAACGCAGACCCAGCATGTTTCCGTATGCCAGAAACGCATGGGTTCCAACGAGCACGCCGCCCGCGCGAAAAAATCCATAGTCAGCCAAGCGGCCGATTACCTTGAGTTGGCGGGAAATCACAGGGGCGCACCCCAACGCAAGGGCCGATCTTGCCAGCGGCACCAGTGATTCTTTCGCGGCCGGCTGGGCACGGCGCGCCATCAGGCGATGGACCGCTTCGTTGTCCGGGCTGATGAACACCTGAGCACGTTTCCCCGAGGGCTCGTAGTACTGGTAATACCAGTAGGTCGTTCCCTTGACCGTTTTTTGTGCGAAGGATCCTGGAAGATCGGCAATCGAGCGGAGATGGTCGGCCGACAGTGTCGAATCGAAAAGCTGGGCATATGCTGTCTGCGCTGAAAGTGGAAGCTCCTCGAAATAGGACATCTCGTTATACTCCAAAATATTATTTAAAGAGTATAACCAAATCGGGTTGTGCAGCAACGCCGGCTGGTTGTGCCGGGCTGGCGGATTGATGCGCGGGCTGTAACGGCCTGCGCGGCGAAACCGAAACCCCCGACAAGATGCGCGCCCGCATCCAGTACGGCATCGACACCATGCGCAACGGGTCGCTCGTCTTCGACCTCATGATCATCGGCAAGACCATTGCCGTCGTCTGGCGGGACCAGAACGCGTATTGAGGGAGATTGCAGCCGGAACGGATGCCCAACTGAAGCAGACGGGCCTCGCCTCGAAGGGGTTCGACAATTTCCCCGTTTAGGGAATCCCGCGGCGGCGTGCCGCCGCCACCAGGCCGAGACCGGCCAGCAGCATGCCCCAGCTTGCCGGCTCCGGTACGGCGGTCACATGGAATGCCTGCGACAGGGAACCGTAATACGACCCTTCGTGCTGATAGCTCGACTCCCGATAGAGCAGGGTGCGCGTGTCCGCGGCATTCGTCGCCAATATCGCCGTGGTGCCGTACGCGAGGTACTGCATGCCGATCAGGTTGAAGTCGATGTTCACGCTGCATTCGATGCAGCTCAGATAAGGGTAGCCCGCATCGCCCGGCAGGGCGTGCAGGCGCAGGTCTCCCTGTTCTGCGTAGCCATCGGGGTAGTCCAGCGCGTACTGGCCGTGTCCGGCCAGCAATTCTGCGGTGCCGACGCTGATGATCCTGGTGAGCGGATGGTCCCCCCATAGCCACAGGTTGTCAGGGGTGGGCGATACCTTCTCCAGATAGAGCGTGAATGTGTGGCGGGTTTGCGCAAGATCGTAGCTGCTGTTTGCGGCCAGCCAGACCGTGCCCGCCAAAGCATCGTGGCTGAAGTCGTCGAATGCGCTGTCATAGGTTGAAGCGAGGGCGTGGATCTTGGCCGAAGGCGGGGCGAGCGTGTAGCGGACCAGTTGCCGGCTGACCATGCCTTCCGACGCCGTGAAGGTCGTGTAATCGAAAAAGCTCCTGTTGTCGAAATCCGCGCTGCTGGTCGCGGACACGATGCAGGTGCCCGCGAGGAGGCAGCCCTGGATGTCGGCGGGGAGTTCCGAGTAGGACAGGACCGAGGCTTGTGCGCCCAGGCAGACCGAACAAAGCAGCGGGGCAAACGGGTAGAGGATTTTCATGGCGCGTCTCTCGCTTTTTCTTTGCCTGATGGATGGTGGGGGCGTCTTGCCGGCATTGCAGAAGCAAGATCCGAGCCGAACAGGGCGGGCACCGCGGCTGGCGGGCAGCTTCGCGCACCGGACCTTCCCGCCGTACTCGCCATCGAGGCACCCCGCGGGTTGCCGGCCGGTGTCGAGCCTATCGATCCGGTTCGATGTTACGACCTGTGCCTGCCTTTAGCCTGTATCGCGCAAGTTATCTGGCCATCAATAAAGTTGATCAAATAAAATTTGTCGATAAATTTTACACTTGGTTCGATCCGCCGCTGGCATCCCGCACATGTCTGATAGATAAGGATAAATGTTGGAGGGCAGGGATAGGTATTCTTGAGCATCGCCCGAGCGGGGGCGGACATGCCACGCGCCTCCCGGAATTTTTGTCGGTTTTTTTTACACGCGCGGTCTGAATCTACCATCCGGCTATTCGCTTGCAACTCTATTGGTTTGTTAAATGATTGATATCAAAGGTCATAAGTGGGATTTTTGCTGGGTGGGTTGAAGCTGGTACAGCCGTTGCTTTGTAATGCTCGCCGCTAAGGGAATTACTCGGTGCAGAGTGAGCACCATGTGGCAGGAGGATGTAGTAGTAGCTGTTCGATCGATCCTAATCTATCTACACGAGGAGATTTAATAATGAACTTCAAGAAAACTATGTTTGCCCTGGCAGTTGGCAGCGTCGGCATCATGGGCGCCATGAGCGCAAGCGCCGCAACCCTGGGTAACGGCGACATCCTGTCGATCAACACCGGCGCTGTGTCGAGCTACGGCGGTGCATTGGCTGGCACCACGTCCTGGTTCGCCATGGACAACAACGGTGACAGCAAAGTCGTGCTTTCCGAGAAGGTCGCGCTGACCCAAGGGTCGACCGGCATCGTGATCGGCGCTTCCAACACCACCCCGGGCCAGATCACCGCACCGTGGAGCTTCTTCTCCGCGACCGGCATGGACTATGTCACCACCGCTATCACCCAGACCTCGGCTACCACCCTCAACATGAGCGGCTGGACGGTCACCTGGAACGGCATCCCCGCCATTCCGATGGGTAGCGGCGCTTGGACTCCGGCCAATGCGGCAGTTGCCGGCATGGCGACCAGCGGCTACGCCAACGGCGTCGGCGTCTTCAGCTGGGACGGCAACTACGGCAGCACCTACACCCTGAGCTACACCGGCACCGTGCCGGTCGGCGATGCGTCGGGCTTTGGTGGTGTGAAGTACGCCCTGCAACTGTCCGGTACCGTCACGCAGGCAGCCGCCCCCGTGCCCGAGGCTTCGACCTACGGCATGATGCTGGCCGGTCTGGGCCTGGTGGGCTTCATGGCTTCGCGCCGTCGCAAGTCCGTCTAAGTCCGGGTTTGCTCCGGAGGCCGTTTCCGGATAGCCTGACTAAACGCACAGCTGCGGCTGTGCGTTTTTTTTTGCCTATTCTTTCGGTGATGCTGGAAATCAGCTACCCGTGAGCCGTGTGGTGGAGGCGTCGCAAGCTTGCATGCGCGTTTGCGGCGTGCCTCGTGCGAACCAACTAGAGAAAACCTCATGATGAACAGCAAGACGCTCATCCAGGCGACGTTCGCCGCGATGCTCGGTGCGGCAAGCTCGAACGTGATCGCCGCTGCAGTTCCAACTTTTCCCATGTCGATCAACGCAGGCACGGCCACGTACGATAGCGATGGCTGGGTGATCGACGTGCCTTCAGGCTCCTGGTTCGCCGTGGACTTCAACGCCGATGGGCGGATTGCGGGCTTGGAAAAGACCGCCCTCAGCCAGGGCGACGAGGGGCTTGTCATCGGCCGTACGACGAGCCCCGGGGCCAGTCATGATGGCGCGCCGACGGCAAATGATTTCAATGCCATCACCGCGCCCTGGTTGTTTTTTGGCGCTACTGGTTCCGACTATCTCACGTCCCCCATCACGGGCAGCACGACTGCAGGCCTGGATTTCAGCGGCTGGACGGTCACCTGGAATGGCATGCCCGGCATCGCGCTGGGCAGTGGGGCCTGGGGCACGGGATTCAGCGACGGCGTCGCGCATTTCGCCTGGAACGACACGGGGCTGGTCGTCATCGATTACCGTGCCACCATTCCCCTGAACGACAGCTTCGGTCTGGGCGGGACGCGATATGCCCTGCACCTCGAAGGCTACTTTCTGACGCCAGAGGGGCAGCCACTGCTCCCTTCGCCTGTTCCGGAAGCCACGACTTACGGCATGATGCTGGCCGGGCTGGGCTTGATCGCGCTGGCGAGGCTTGGCAGGCGCAGGGAATGGCAGCCGTCCTGAGGCGGCCGAACCCGCCGGGCTTTTCCGATTTCCCTTATCATGCGAAACGGATTCTGCTGTCGTGCGCATGCTTGTGCGTATCCAACTCGCGGCGCGCAACCGCCTTACTCACATAAGATCTGAATTATGGCAAAACCCAACGTCCTGATCCGCTCAAAGAAAAACAAGGCCACCGAACTGTTCAATGCAAACCGGCTGCGCGAGGCCGATGTGGCCTTTGCGCAGATTTGCCAGTCTTCGCCAATGGACCATGAGTCGTGGGTCATGCGTGCGCTCATTCATCGCAAGCTGGGGCGCCATCAGGAAGCTGAGGGGTTCAGCCGGCGCGCGCTGACGATCAAGCCGGATTACGCGTGGGGGCACCAGATACTGGGTACGGCCTTGCAGTGCCAGGGTGGCTTGGATCAGGCGATCGCTTGTTACCAGCGTGCGATTCAGCTTCAACCAGGTCAGGCGGAGACGTATTATCTGCTGGGCAACGCCTTGCGCGAACTGGGCCAGATGGAGGCGGCAGCCGATAGTTTCCGCAGAGCGGTCAAGCTCAAGCCCGACTATCTGGAGGCGCTTAGCAACCTGGGCGCGGCGCTGATCGGGCTGGACAGGCCGCTGGAAGCGCATGAGGTGTTGAACCGCGCCCTGGCGCTGGCACCGATGTCGCCCCAGGTATTGTGCAATCTGGGCGCGCTCTTTGTTCATACCGGGCAAAACGAGGAGGCCTTACGCAAGTACCAGCGTGCGCTGCAGATCAACCCGGACCATGCAGACGCACTGGTCAATGTGGCGAACCTGCTTGAGAAGCTGCATCGCCTGAATGAGGCGCAGGCGATCGTGGATCGAATTTTGCCCAGCGTACCGGACAATGCCCAACTCAATCTCGTGGCAGCCAGGCTAGAGCGTCGCAAAGGTAATATTCAAGAGGCGGTCGTCATCCTCGAGCGTGCGCTAGCGGGGAAACTGCCCCCCGATCTCGCCGGGCAAATTCATTTGGAGTTGGGCTTGCTTTATGACCGCCTGCGCGATACGGAAGCCGCGTATTCCCACATGAAGCAGGGTAACCAGCTTCAGGCGCAAGTTCACGAGCATTCCTACGGAACGCGATATGACTTTCTGGACAAGATCGACCAGCTTGGGACTTACCTGACCGACGGCCTGACCGGGCTGCCGGCTGTTGCAACAAGCAGCGATGGGCCAAGGGATCCGGTATTCCTGTTCGGTTTCCCGCGATCCGGGACGACCCTCCTGGGGCAGGTCCTCGACAGCCATGCGGAACTGCAGACCCTGGAGGAGCGGGGTACGGTGGGGGCGATGGTCCAGGCATTCGATGACATGACGCGCGGGCGCGACGACCCCCTGGCCTCGCTGTCGGACGAGGAAATCGTCAAGCTGCGCCAGGTTTATTTCGCCAAGGTCAGGCAATACCTCGATCTGCGGGCTGGGGCGGTACTGGTGGACAAGATGCCACTGAGCACCATCCATGCACACATCCTTTGGCGGGTTTTCCCGAATGCCAAGTTCATTCTGGCCATTCGTCATCCCTGCGACGCGTGCCTCAGCTGCTTCATGCAGTACTTCGTCATGAACGAAGTCAATGCCTGTTTCCTGAGCCTGGAAGATACGGCCAAGGTGTACGACAGGGTCATGCGCCTATGGCAGAAGATCATCGGCACGTTGCCGCTGGACTACCACAGGATCCGCTACGAAGACCTGGTCTCCAATTTTGAGTATGAGACGCGTGCGCTGCTGGACTTCATTCAAGTGGGTTGGAACGATGATGTCCTGAAGTATGCGGAGCGCTCAAAGAAGAACCGCATCAACACACCAAGCTACCATCAGGTCACGCAGCCCATTTACCAGCACGCCAAGTTTCGCTGGCAACGCTACGCCAAGCACTTCGAGCCTGCCATGGCGACGCTGCAGCCGTATATCGATTATTTCGACTACACCCAGCAGGGCTGAATGGATTTCAGGTTTTTCGGAGCAGGTAGATGTAGCCCGAGATTGGCTGATCGTGCTGTTTTCTTATCGTGGTCTGGGTAAATGAACTGACCTCGAAGCCGGAATCCATGCTCAGGCCATCAATGTAGCCACGGCCGTGCTGATAGCGGCCCGACTCACCGAGGACAAATGTCGCATCGCTGGCCGCCGCCGCTTCGAGGGAGAAGGCGAACCATCGACCCGTTTGCAGGATGCGGGAAACCTGATCGAAGACGGGTTGCAGGTTGCCGAGGTAGACGAAGACGTCGGTTGCCGCGACAAGGTCGAATTGGCCCGGCTGTGTCTCGGCCAGATAATCCACCAGATCGGCTACGGCCAGTTCGTCATAGATCTGTCGCTCACGGGCCTGGTCAATCATCTTCGCAGCGAGGTCGATGCCAACCAGGCGCTTCTTGAGGCCCTTGATTTCTTCGCCGAAGAGCCCTGTACCACAGCCGAGGTCGAGAACGTCGAGCACTTGTGCCTTGGGATCCAGCACGTCGCGGATGGTCTGCGCCACCAAGACGTGCGTGCGGTATTCGAGCTTGCCTGTCAGGTGTTGGTCGAAGTTGTCAGCATAGGCATTGAATAGTTCGCTCACGTACGCTGCTGGTGCGCGGTCTGTCGTGACGTTTTGCAGTGAGGCCAGCAGATGTTGTGCGCTTTCGGAGTCGGGCCTGAGGCGTATCTCGTTTTTCAGACATTCAATTGTTCCTGCCGTGTCGCCCAGTTGCATTAAAACCAATGCAAGGTAGCGGTAAAGCTCGGGCACATTTGGCTGCTTGCCGATCGCCTGGCGATAGTGTTCGGCAGCCTGTGCTGAGTTCTCCGTGAGCTTGAGCGTATGTCCTTTGGCATGGATTAGCGACAGGTCGAGCGGGTTTTGCCGGAGACCGGCATCGCATACCTGCAAAATTTCGTCTTGCTTGTTAAGTGCCTTGAGGACAGTGAGCAATGCCCAGTAGCCACCTGGGTAATTCGGATGATCACTCACCAGTCGGCGTAGATAGGTTTCTGCTTGGTCGGGCTTGTTTTGTGCAAACAGGGTCAATCCGATATTGCGTTGGGCTTCCAGCAGACCGGGTTGCATGGCAAGTGCCCGCGCATAGCAGGTCTGCGCTTCGTCCAGTCGGCCGAGGCTGCGGCATGTTTCGCCCAGATTGTTGTGGAACAACGCGGCATTGGGGTTGAGCGAGATGGCGCGGGTGATGTGCGTGTAGGCCAAGTCGTGTTTGCCTGTCTGGTGGCTGACCAGCCCCAGCAAATGTTGGGCATCGGCGTGAGTGGGCTGTACCTGGACGATTTGCTGATATATCGCTTCAGCTTTGCGAATTCTCCCGGCCTGATGGAGCTGCAGTGCGTGCGCCATGGCTTTGGGTATAGGTGCAAACTGCCCCGTTTCTAGCAGGATCAAGCCCCGCTGTGGCGCTGTTTGTGAGTGGGGGGACGATAGGCCTTTGGCACAGCAGTGTTTGAATTTCTTTCCGCTGCCGCAGGGGCAGGCCTGGTTTCGTGAGGGGGGGCTCATCAGCATATCTGCATACTCGGTGTCGGTGGACGTGCTTTTTTTGCGACTTGTCTCAAGAAAGAAAGGTGTTATCAATCCAAGTTGTCAAATATGGCACGATGAATATGGTAAATTCGCACAGGGTCCAAAAGGTCTATAAACATTCTAAATTTTTTTCTTATTCGTCATAAAGTTTTTGATAAATGACGGCTGTCGCAAAGGCAGTCGCATCTTGGAGGAGCGGTCTAGATGAGGAACAAGCAATTTGCGCTGGGCGCGCTGGCAGCGGCCATGACACTGGCCTATGCTCCAGCATCGGCTACCAATGGCTACATGATGCCTGGCTATGGCTATCGGGCCATGGGCATGGGGGGCGTGGGCATTGCATACGGGGTCGACTCGCTGTCGATCGCGGCCAACCCCGCCAACATCGTGAACACCGGCATGCGTGCGGACATTGGCATGGGGGTGATGAAAGCCAGGCGGCATGCTGCTGTGGGCGACTCGGCCGCGGTGTTCGATAATTGCCCCACGGGCGAAAGCCGGACGCTCAACTGCAATCCAGGGTTTGGATTTGATAGTCGTTCAACCAGCAACAGGGAATGGTTCCTGTTGCCGGAAATGGGCATGACCATGAACCTGACCGAGAGCCTGCACGCGGGCATCGCCTTCGTGCCAAACGGCGGGGGCAGCACTGTGTATCCGCAGAATTTCTTTAACTTTATTACAACGGATCCTGATATCCCGGGGGCGGGGGCAACGCTGGGCGGCGAACTGATGCAGCTGCTGGTGCCTGTGACGGTGGGTTACAAAATCAACGAGAACCATGCTGTCGGAGTCGCGCTGGATTTGGCCGTGCAGCGCTTCCGTATGTATGGTCTCAGTGCGTTCGTGGAGTTTGGTTCGACTTTCAATTTTGATATCACGGCAGACCCCGATCACATGACCAACAAGGGGTTTGACTACAGTTATGGTGCAGGTGTGAAGTTGGGTTGGCAGGGTGAGTTCATGGATGACCGCCTTACGGTGGGTTTGTCCTACACGTCGAGAACTTATATGACCAAATTCGACAAATATCGGGGCCTGCTGGCTGAGCAGGGGGATTTTGACATCCCCGCAAACTACGGGATCGGGATCGCCTTCAAACCCAGGAAGAACCTGGTGATTGCGGCAGATGTCAGCAAGATCGAATGGTCCTCGATTGCTGCGCTGGCTAACCGAGGGCCGGGCTCGGCTCCCCCCGACCCCGGTTGGTACCCTCAGAACCCCCCGGGTAACATTAACCCAGCACTCGACGCGATTCCCTCGAAAGTCGACCCGACCAAGTCGACGGGTAATGACGAGGGCATGGGCTTCGGATGGAAAGATCAAACGATCTATAAGATCGGGGTGAACTGGGGCGTGAACGATCGGCTCCAGCTTCGTGCGGGCTACAATTATGGCAAGACTCCGATTTCCAACGATCAGCTGACTTTCAATACGCTTTTGCCTGTTACATCTGAGAAGCATTACACGGTCGGCTTTACCTATAAAGCCACGGATGAACTGGAAATTACCGGTACCTACATGCATGCGCCGCATACCAGTCAGCGGTCGACAGACCTCAGGCAGAACGTTGTGGGCGCGGTAGAGATTGGTATGGAACAGCAGATGGTGGCCCTGAGCCTGGGGTGGGTGCTTGACCCGGGTGAGACCAATTATGGTGATGATCCGATGGACCCGATCAGCTTTGAGGGATGGTACTTCGGGTTCGGGTTAGGTGCGAACTATGGACGCGATTGGGACGCTTCCAGGTTCGCTTCATCATTGGCGGCTCAGGGGGTAACGGCAACTCAAACCGATTCCGACGATTCGGACCTGGGGGTCAAGGTGTTCGCTGGCTTCCAGTTCAACAAGTATCTGGGCGTTGAGGGCGGTTATGCGCAGTTCAACAATTACACTGCCAGTGGTGGGGTGACAGCCCCTGCGGGGCAGGTGTCGGCGTATCAAACCGAAGACAATAATACCTGGTCTATTGCGGCTGTCGGCACGCTGCCCTTGACGAAGGACTTTTCCGTATTCGGCAAGTTGGGTGCAAACAACTGGAAGAAAACCACCAATACGTTTGTGCGGGATGTGAATGGGGGGTTCACCAGAACATCATCCATCGATCGTGATACTGATCCCTATTATGGCGTTGGCGTGAGTTATGCCCTGATGGATAACTTGGTGGTGCGTGGTGAGTACGAACGCTTCGATCTAGGCGGCCCCAAGATTGACTTCCTCTCGGCCGGGATGGCGATCAAGTTCTGAGTGGTTTCTTGCTGTTTTTAAAAGCCGGGATTATTCCCGGCTTTTTTTTGCGCCAAAAAATGATAAGTGCTGCTCACAATTCTTCTGCTTGGGAATAGCTGAATCCTACGCGCGTGGATGTCGGTTTTTCTTACACCGAGTTTTTACAACGAGGGGGAAGCGATCTAAGTTATTGATCGCATTGATGGTGTGACGGGTGGTACATAAATTGCATCTATTGCAAAGCCGCATTTTTTACAGGTGCGCCAAATGCATAAAGTTGCGAAATCAATCCAATAACAGCGTAAATGAGGAGTGATACAAGTGAAAAGTATGAGGCTATTGTCTGCGGCGTTGCTGGCTTCCCCTGTTTTCACGGCTTACGCGGCGTCGTGGACCACGAATATCGATTCTGCGACCTATGGGGTGACTGGCACCATTGTCTTCGACGACCATGGGTATGTTGGGCCGAACGGGGTCGGCGCCAATGATTTCCAGGTGGGTGCCGGGTTCGATGCATCGCGTATTGGCCAAATCCAGGACGTGGTGACCAAAGATCCGGATGGGTTGACCTCGGATGCGGCCAAGAGAATCGTGGCTGACTTTGGTGGGGAGGAGGTATTTACGAATGCCAATATGGATGGCACGGTGAATTTTTACCGATGGGCCTACACGACAGTTGGTGGTAGCACCTTCAATAACATGACCATCGACAAGGCTGGCAATTACTTTGTCGCCAAGCGCGACATGACATTCCAGTATTACGACGTGTTTAAGTATGAAGACACGACGGGCACCAACCCTGATCAGACCTTTGATACCAATCTCAATTTTCAGGCCACGGCGATTTCTGATGCGAGGGGATGGTGTGGTTCGGTACTGACGAGCGCCCCGGATTCCCTGGAGCGAATGGCTGGGCAGGTGACGTTCGATATCGCTTTTGATGTCTATTTCGATGACATCATTAGAGATGAGGATCACGATGTGCTTTCCTCTCGGCAGATCATCCCGGACTTCGTCATGCGCAGTTACGGGAGCTACACCATGGACGTGAACGGGGTGAAGTTCAGTGGCAGTGCGGTGGAAAACAACACCAATCCGCTGACCGGGGAGCTTGATGCCGACTGGCAGAACAAGGTCTCGTTCTTGGGCGGTGGGGTCATCCCGAAGGGTGTGTGGGTATTCGGCGATGGTTCGCTCGATGTGACCGTTGCTGATGTTCAGGGCGTGGCGGGTACGGTGGATGGCCAGACTCGCGCCGACGGCGCGACATGGCATAAAAACAGTTTCGCTGGCTATTCGTTCCTGTTGCGCGCGGACGGGACGCGCACGCTGACGTTCGCGGCGACTGACTGGTCTGATTACACGGCGCCGGTACCCGAGCCTTCTGCCTATGCAATGATGCTCGTCGGTCTCGGCTTGGTGGGCGCGGCGGCCCGCAGGCGTTTGCGCGCTTGACGTTTCGCCGTCAGACCAACGCCCCCTGCCTGATACACGGGGGGGGGGGGCTGGTTTGCGATGAGTTGCTGTCTTGTCCCGCGTCGCTCAACAACCAAACATCAGGAGACCTGTTCCATGACTATCCGTTGCCTGCTCGCCTTGCTCGTCTCGATGGCTGCTTCCCCCGCATTGGCCTGGACCACCGAGGCACTCACCATCACCGGGGGAACGTTCACCCTCTCGGATTCGACTACCAGCCTCGGTGCGGTGCCGGTTTTCGGCGGCCTGTCGAACAATCTGGGGGACATCGATGTCGGCGATGGGGTCGTCGATGTTGACGGGCTGTATGGCAGCGCGGCCAGCCCGGTCACGACCTTCCAGTTTATGGGCGTCGCGTGGAACACGTTCTTCGCGCACAGCGTGGAAACCACGGCGCCGCCATGCAACCCTGCCTGCAGCCCGGTCACCATTGCCGACCCGGAGCCGGGCCCTATCACCGTGACCGGCACGCCGTACGACCCGGTCATCACCGCTGATTTCTCGGGGTTCTTTACGGAGTGGAACGGCAACCTGTTCTGGCAGGGTGGCCAGGCCACGGGCACGGCCAGCTGGGTCATCGAGCCGCCATTGGGGGCGACCTTTGCCCAATACAGCTTCACGCTGCATTGGAGCCTGTTGAACCAGACCGGGCCATTCGAGGGATTCACCAGCGATTGGGTGCTGACGGGGACGGCTACGGCCTATGCGGTGCCAGAGCCCGCGACCTGGGCCATGATGCTGGCAGGGCTGGGGCTGGTTGCGGGCGGGGTGCGTAGACGCCGAATGGTGCTGTCGCGCCAAGCCGGGGCCGCTTGCTAGGAAAACGCTCAATAAGTTGATTCAGCTCATACCCTTCGATTCCACTCAGTACGGGCCTGTCGAAAGACTTGTTCAACGTTCCCGTAGGGAAGCCATCT
The DNA here is from genome assembly GCA_041639215.1 of Pseudomonadota bacterium. Taxonomy (GTDB): domain Bacteria; phylum Pseudomonadota; class Gammaproteobacteria; order Burkholderiales; family Thiobacillaceae; genus Thiobacillus. Next base: position 455,885 of record JBEQCP010000002.1, read on the forward strand.
GAACAAGTCCTTCGACAAGCTCAGGGCGAACGGCAAGTTGTTGATTTCGTTCGTATTGAGCATGTCGAACTATGCGCCAAAATAACTTGCCCTGCGTTTCCCTTGGAGGCGCAGGCAAAAATGCCTGCATAAATTAACACGCGCCAGACATTCAAAATTTTTCACGTCTTTTTATCTGGCACAGTTTCTGCCTCTGCTTCCGACGGTACGCTTGATGTAACATTCGTACCACATAATTTCCAATAACCCGGATTGATGAGGAAGATAACATGCAAGGTTTCAAGAAGCTGGTTCTGCCGTTGATGATCGCTGCCCTGGTGGCGGGATGCGGTGACAAGAAAGAGGAAACGGCAGAAGGGGCCGATAAGCCGGCGACCCAGGTCGCGGCCAAGGTCAACGGCACCGAACTCACGGTGCATCAGGTGAACTACGCGCTGCAGCGCATTCCCAATCTCGACAAGGATCAGACCAAGGCGGCGTCGCTGCAGGTGGTGCGCAATCTGGTCGACCAGGAGTTGCTGGTACAGAAGGCGCTGACGGACAAGCTGGATCGTGATCCTAACGTGGTGCAGGCGCTCGATGCCGCGCGCCGCCAAATCCTGGCCGAGGCCTATATGGGCCGCAAACTAGGCACGCCGGCTGAGCCGACCGATGCCGAGGTGTCGGACTATTTCAACCAGCATCCCGAGCTTTTCACACAGCGCAAGGTCTACCGCCTGCAGGAAATTGCGATCAAGGCGCCCCAGGACAAGCGCGATGCGATCCGTGCCCAGTTGGGTGCCTCGAAGACGCTGAACGACTTTGCCTCTTGGCTCAAGGCCGAGAATTATGAGGCGAGGGCGGCTCAAGGTGTGAAACCGGCCGAGCAGATGCCGCTGCAGCTCCTGCAGCAGTTGGCCAAGATGCCGAATGGCCAGGCCATGGTGGTGAATGCGCCGGACGGCCTCACGGTCGTCGTGGTGGTGGATTCGCAGGTGCGGCCAGTGACGCTGGAGCAGGCCAAGTCCGCGATCAAGCAGTTGCTGCAGACACAGGCGCGCCAGAAGGCGGCCAAGGCTGAGCTCGATGCACTGAAGGCTGCTGCCAAGATCGAGTACGTGGGCGAGTTTGCCGACGCCGGCAAGGAAGAGAAGCCGGCTGAAACGCCCGCTGCGGCACCCGCGGCCGAAGCGCCTGCCGGAAAGGCAGCCCCCGACGCTGACGCGGCCGCGATCAGCAAGGGTGTGTCCGGTCTGTAAGAGGCAGGCTGGAGTAGCAAGGGGCGAGGTACAAGAGGCAAGTTACAAGCTGCAAGGGGAGTGCTGGCGGACGGGGTGGTGTTCGCTCCGCGCAGTGTTGAACCCGGTAACTTGAAGCTTGCAACTTGAATCTTGTAACTTGAAGCTTGCAACTTGAATCCCGGTTTTCATGCTGACTTCCCCCATATTCGTTCGCAGCCTGCCGTTCGGGCTGTATATCGCCCTGCTTGTGGTCGAGGGCCTGCTGCCCGACTGGGCGCCTGGCTTCGATGTGCGCTGGCTCTATCCGGTGAAGGCCGGACTGGTCGCGCTGGCGCTTGCGGTGCTGTGGCGCCATTACTCGGAACTCAAGGTCTGGGGCCTGTCCTTCGGCAACCTGCTGCTGTCGGTCTTCGTCGGCCTGGTCGTGCTGGTGCTGTGGGTCAATCTCGACGCCGGCTGGATGCTGATGGGCGAGATCGGCGAGGGCTACAACCCCACCGATGAAAGCGGCCAGATCGACTGGCTGCTGGTCGCCTTCCGTATCGCTGGCGCGGCGCTGGTGGTGCCGATCATGGAAGAGCTGTTCTGGCGCTCGTTCCTGCAGCGTTGGGTGCAGCAGCAGGATTTCCTTGCGCTCGACCCGGCCCGCATCGGTGTCAAGGCGCTCTTCATCGCCAGCGCGCTGTTCGCCGTCGAACACCTGCAATGGTTCGCCGGCCTGGTTGCGGGCCTGGCCTACGGCTGGCTGTATATCCGCACCCGCACCCTGTGGGCGCCGGTCGTCGCGCATGCGGTGACCAACGGCGGGCTGGGGGCGTATGTGGTGATGACCGGGCAATGGAGTTTCTGGTGAACGGGCGGAGTATTGAGAAGTTTGCCCTTCGACAGGCTCAGGGCGAACGATCGAGGAGGGGGGGGGGCAATTGCACGAGCCTTGAATCGGCCTCCGTTCGGCCTGAGCTTGTCGAAGGCCATTGGCCTGCAATGGCACCGGAAATTTGCCCTTCGACAGGCTCAGGGCGAACGGGTGTAGGTCCTTCGACAGGTTCAGGGCGAACGGGTGTAGGTTCTTCGACACGTGTTGGGGCGGCTGAGGCGGGCTTCTCAAAACGAGGGGGGCGGGGGGCATGGAGGCGGGTGGGGGCCGGGCTGGCTGCCGTGTTGCTGACATTGCCGGTGGCGGCGAAGGAGGGCGACACCTTCCGTCCTTTCGTCTCCTACACGCGCTATTACGACAGCAACCTCTACCGTCTCGCCGAAAGCGAATACGGTCTGGTGCAGGAGAAATCCGACCAGTACGGCGTCCTGGGCGCAGGGTTGAACGTCGACTGGCAGCCCGGCCGCCAGCGCATCATCGCAGTCGCCAGCAAGAGCCTGGTGCGGTTCAGCAACAACCCGCAACTCGATTACGACGGCTCGGATTACCAGCTCAAATGGAACTGGCGCCTGGGCAACCACTGGACGGGCCAGATCGGGGCGACCGAGAGCGTGACGCAGAGCAATTTCAGCGATCTCATCGGGCAGCAGATCAACAACCAGGTCACTCGCGAGAACCGGTTTGCCAGTGCCGAATGGCAATTCCATCCGCGCTGGAATGTGGGCGTGGGGGCGGCTGCGTTCACCTCGACCAACAGCACTCTCCAGCAGGCTCCGGCGGATTACGAGGATGCCAGTGTATCGGCCACGCTGGGCTACACCACGCGCAAGGGCAGCAAGCTGCGCGGCCAGGTGCGCAAGGTGGATGGCGAATATCCGAACCGGCCGGTGACCTATGTCGATCGCCTCTACACGCAGACCGAGTACAACCTGCTGGGCGACTGGAATCTCACCGGCAAGCTGGTCGCGCGCGGCAAGATCGGCTACACCCAGCGCGAGAACGACACCCAGTCGCAGCGTGACTTCTCCGGCATGACGGGGCGGCTTTCGGCCGACTACTCCCCCACCGGGAAAACGATGCTGACGGGCGCGCTCTATCGCGAGGTGTCGAATTCGGACGATCTCAACGCCACCTATCAGGTGAGCACGGGCGCCAGCCTGGGGGCGGCCTGGCTGCTTACGTCCAAGTTCACCCTGCGCGCCAATGGCAGCATGGAAAATCGTACATTCGAGGGCGACACGGGCTTGGTCATTCCGGGGCTTGTGCAGCGTGACGAGGACACCCTGAGCGGTTCGCTGTCGTTGAGCTATTCGCCGGTAGAGATGGCCACGATCGACCTCGGTGTGCAGACGGGGCGTCGGGATTCCAACATAAGTGTCAACGATTACAAGTTTCACTCGGTTTTTGTTAGTGTCAGGGCTGATTTCTAGGGGGGGGCCTGAACAAGTCCTTCGACAAGCTCAGGACGAACGGCTAGTGGTTGATTCCGTTCGTGGTGAGCTTGTCGAACCATGAGCGGAATCAACTTGTTCGGGGCTTCCCTGGCAGCCTGCACTGCAGGGGTGGATAGGTATGGGTTTTGCTGCGAAAGGCAGTCGCAAGTTTCAAAAAGACAGTTGCAAGAAACAAGATGCAAGTTGCAAGGAAAACCTTGTCGGTGTTTGCCCGCGGCAGCGGCCGTAAGTGCTCAGCCCTTGTAACTTGAGTCTTGTAATTTGCAACTAATAAACAAGCTGTGGATTGGAGAGAAGTAATGATGAAGTTCTGGCGTAATGCCCTGATGGCGTTCGTGTGCCTGTTGGCTGCACCTGCATGGAGTGCCGACAACGACTACCGCATGGGCACGGGCGACGTGCTGCGCATCACCGTCTATGGCCAGCCCGACCTTACCACCGAGGCCCGCGTGAGCGAAGCGGGCAGCATCACGTTTCCGCTGATCGGCGAAGTCAAGCTGGCCGGCAGCACGCCGTCCCAGGGCGAGACGGAAATCGCCAAGCGCCTGAGCAAGGGCGGTTTCATCCTCGAACCCTTCGTTACCCTCAATGTGATCCAGTACCGCGGCCAGCAGGTGTCGGTGCTGGGGCGGGTCGCAAGGCCGGGCAAGCATGTTCTGGAGAAAGTCAGCCGCGTGACCGATGTGCTGGCGCTGGCCGGCGGCATCGTGCCCGACGGCGCCGACACCGTCACCCTGATCCGCGAGCGCGACGGCAAGACCGAATACCGTGACATCGACGTGGTCGCGCTGTTCAAACAGGGCGGTGAATCGAGCAACGAGACCGTGCAGGACGGCGACATCGTCAACGTGGCGCGCCAGCCGATTTTCTACATCTACGGCGAGGTCAACCGCCCCGGTGCCTTCCGTCTGGAGCAGAACATGAGCGTGGTGCAGGCGCTGTCGATGGGGGGCGGCATCAATGCGCGCGGTACCCAGCGCGGCATCCGCATCCTGCGCCGCGACGAAAACGGCGCCATGCAGGAGGTCGAAGCCAAGCTCGCCGACATGGTGAAAAAGGACGACGTGATCTACGTCAAGGAAAGCCTGTTCTAAGGAAGCCTCGCAATGAACTTCACCCAATTCCTGCTGATCCTGAATGCGCGCAAATGGATCATCCTCGGCGCGCTGCTGGCCACCGTCGCCGTCACCGCCGCCGTCAGCCTGCTGCTGCCCAAGGAATACACAGCGACGACCAATCTGATCGTCGATTCCAAGAGCAAGGATCCGCTATCCGGGCAGATGTTGCCGTCGCAGATGTTCCCCGGCTACATGGCCACCCAGATCGACATCATCAACAGCAGCCAGGTTGCCAATCGCGTGGTGCGCGATTTGAAGCTGGCGGACAGCCCGGGTATCCGCGAGCAGTTCATGGAGGCGACCCAGGGCCAGGGCACGGTCGAGGAGTGGCTGGGCAACCGGCTGCTGCAACAGATCACTGCCGAGCCGTCGCGCGAGTCCAGCATCATCTCGATCGGCTTCACCGGGTCCGATCCGCGCTTTGCCGCCATCGTGGCCAATGCCTTCGCCAAGGCCTACATCGAGACCAACCTCGATCTGCGCGTGGCGCCCGCCAAGCAGACCGCGGCCTGGTTCGACCAGCAGATCGCCCAGCTGCGAAGCAACCTGGAACAGGCCCAGCAAAAGCTCAATGCCTATCAGCGCGAGAAAGGCCTGGTCGAATCCGAAGAGCGGCTCGACGTGGAAACCCGCCGCATGGCCGATCTCGCGGGGCAGATGGTTGCCGCACAGTCGGCTTCCTACGATGCGTCGTCGCGCACCCGCGATAGCGGCAATCTGCCCGAAGTCACCAACAACCCGGTGGTGCAGAGTCTCAAGGCCCAGGTCGCGCAGGGCGAAGGACGCCTGGCGGAACTCGCCAAGCGGGTGGGGGCGAACCACCCCGATTACCAGCGCGTGCAGGCCGAGGTGAACAGCTACAAGGCCAAGCTCGCCACCGAATTGGGTACGGCCACGCGCGGTGTCGGTGCCACGGCCGGCGCAGCGCGCCAGCGGCTGAGCGAACTTTCCGCTGCGTTCGAGCGCCAGAAAGCCAAGGTGCTGGAACTGAAGCAGCAGCGCGAAGAAGCCATGCTGCTGGCGCGCGACGTGGAAAACGCCCAGCGCATCTACGATGGCGCGCTGCAGCGCTACAGCCAGAGCCGCATGGAATCGCAGTCCACGCAGACCGATATTTCCGTGCTGAATCCGGCAACCGTACCCGCCAAGGCATCGAAGCCGCGTGTCTTGTTCAACGTGTTGCTGGCGACCTTCTTCGGTACCCTGCTGGGTGTGGGCCTGGGCTTCGTCGTCGAGTTGCTCGACCGGCGAGTTCGCTCGGGCCAGGACATCGTCGCAGCCCTGGAAATTCCTGTATTGGGTGAGGTCTCCCGGAAAGGGCGCGTGCTCGAAATCCTGCGTCGCCTGTTCCGCCGCAACCGCCCCGCGATGGCCTGAACCGCAATCTGCTCTAGTCGAGGTTATTCATGAACGCATTCATCAATCCCAGCGAGCAGGATCGCATCGCCCAGGCGGCTGCCAACATCCGCGCCGAGGCCAACATCGGCAAGCTGCTGCAGGACGCAGGCAAGCTCAAACCGCAGGACATGGAGCGCGTGCTGCAGTTGCAGCAGAAGGAAAACCTGCGCTTCGGCGAAGCAGCGCAGAAACTCGGCCTGGTCAGCGAGGCCGACATCCAGCAGGCCCTGTCGCACCAGTTCGAATATCCCTATATCCCCGCCGCCGAGGCGAGCCTCAGTCCCGAGCTTACCGCGGCGACCGCACCTTATGGAAAGGAAGCCGAGGCCTTGCGCTCGGTGCGCTCCGAACTGCTGCTGCGCTGGTTCAAGGACGGCCGCAAGACGCTGGCGGTCGGCAGCGCGCGTGCCGACGAGGGCGCGAGCTATCTGGCCGCCAACCTGGCTGTTCTGTTTGCGCAGATGGGGCGCAAGGTGCTGCTGATCGATGCCAACCTGCGCCAGCCGCGCCAGCATGAAATCTTCAATCTGGGCAACGGCATGGGCCTGTCCGACATCCTGGCCGAGCGCATGTCCTCGCTGCAGGTGCACACCATCAAGCCCTTCCAGACGCTGTCCGTGCTGCCGGCAGGCTCGCCGCCGCCCAACCCTGCCGAGCTGCTGGCGCGGCCCGCGTTCGGCGCGCTGCTGTCGGGGCTGGAAACCAGCTATGACATCATCCTGGTCGACACGGCGCCTGCACAGCTGACCTCGGACTTCCAGCTCGTGGCTGCGCGCATCGGCGGCATGCTGCTCGCGACGCGCCGCAACGTCAGCCGCGTCAGCCCCCTGGCTGAACTGAAAGACAAGATCACCCTCACCGGCGCGCAGGTCGTGGGCGCTGTCGTCCTGGATTGATTGCATGAATACGCTTGCTCCGCGCGCCTCCGTTCTCGACGCACTTGCCCCCCTTAAAGCCTGGTGGCCGATCGTGCTCGGCCTCCTCGTGCTGTATGGCCCGACCTACTATGGCATGGCCCACGGGTTGTGGAATACGGACGATTACGCCCATGGCCCCATTGTTCTGATCGTGACGCTGTATCTCATCTGGCAGCAGCGCGCGGTTTTCTTGCGTGATGGTGATCGTTTGCCCGGGCGCACCGAGACACTGGCTGGCTGGGGACTGCTGGTATTCGGCTTGCTGACCTACTCCGTGGGACGCTCGCAGGGCATCCTCCTGATGGAGGTCAGCTCGCAAATCCCGGTCATCCTGGGCGCACTGCTCGTCACGCTCGGCATGCCGGCGGCACGTGCCTTGTGGTTCGCACTGTTCTTCCTGCTGTTCATGATCCCGCTGCCCGGCTTCTTCGTGGATGCCGTCACTGGGCCACTCAAGCAATACATCTCGGTCATCGCCGAGCAGGTCTTGTATGCCGCGGGTTATCCCATCGCGCGCAGCGGTGTCGTGCTGACTGTTGGGCAATATCAGCTGCTCGTTGCCGATGCCTGCTCCGGCCTGCATTCCATGTTCAGCCTGTCGGCCATGGGCCTGCTGTATCTGTATCTGATGCAGCACACCAGTCGCGCGCGCAACCTCATCATCATGGCGGCGATTATTCCCATTGCCTTCACCGCCAACGTGATTCGGGTCATGGTGCTCATCCTCATCACCTATCACATGGGCGACGAGGCCGGCCAGGGTTTTCTGCACGGCTTCGCCGGCATCATGCTGTTCGTGATCGGACTGCTCTTTCTGTTCCTGCTGGACTGGGTGCTCGGATTCCTTTTCCCCGATCGCCCGCGTGCCGCGGCACAGGCTTGATCCCCGGAGACCAGGATGAAACTCATCAGCTTCAAGCATCTGCTGGTCGGCCTGTTCATGTTCGCTGCGGCGGGCATGGCGGTCGCGCTCAAGCCTACAGCCAAGCTTGCCGACAGCACGGCGCAATTCCAACTAGAAACCCTCGTTCCAAAGCGCTTCGGCGACTGGAAGATTGACGAAACCATCGCACCGCTGCTGGTGACGCCGGAATTGCAGAAAGTCATCGACGAAACCTACAGCCAGACCCTGACGCGCACCTATGTCAACAGTGCGGGCAAGCGCATCATGCTGTCGGTCGCGTATGGCGGCGCGCATGGCGAGGGCATGCAGACCCACAAACCGGAAATCTGTTATCCGGCCCAAGGGTTCCAGGTCGTCAAGGACACCCAGCCTGCCATACTCAGCACGCAGTTTGGCGAATTGCCGATCAAGCGCCTGGTCGCCGCGCAGGGGCCGCGTAACGAGCCGATTACCTATTGGGTGGTGGTGGGCGACCAGCAGACCCAGTTCGGGCTGCGCATGAAACTCGCCCAGATGCGCTATACCCTCACCGGCGTCATTCCGGACGGCATGCTGGTGCGTGTCTCGTCGATCGATGGCGACGAGGCCGGTGCCTACGAAAATCAGACCGGTTTCATCCGTGCGATGCTTGCTGCCATGCGCGATAGCGAACGGGAACGCCTCACGGGCAAGTTCGATTCCTGAAGGTATACGGGCCTGTGCCTGCAGGAAAGAACGGATTCAATTTTGGGAGCCAGACAGGACATCATGACTAAAAAAGCACTCATCACCGGCGTAACCGGCCAGGACGGCGCCTACCTTGCCGAATTCCTGCTGGGCAAGGGTTACGAAGTCCACGGCATCAAGCGCCGCACCTCGCTGTTCAACACCGACCGCATCGACCACCTCTACGAAGGCCCCGAGGTCAAGACCCGCAAATTCGTTCTGCACCACGGCGACCTCACCGACTCGTCCAGCCTCATCCGCATCATCCAGCAGGTGCAGCCCGACGAGATCTACAACCTCGCCGCGCAGAGCCATGTGGCCGTCTCGTTCGAGGAACCCGAATACACCGCCAACTCCGACGCCCTCGGCGCCCTGCGCATCCTCGAAGCCATCCGCATCCTCGGCCTGGAAAAGAAAACCCGCTTCTACCAAGCCAGCACCTCCGAGCTCTTCGGCCTGGTGCAGGAAATCCCGCAGAAGGAAACCACCCCCTTCTACCCGCGCAGCCCGTATGCGGTTGCCAAGCTCTACGCCTACTGGATCACCGTCAACTACCGCGAAGCCTACGGCATGTATGCCTGCAACGGCATCCTGTTCAACCACGAGAGTCCGATTCGCGGCGAGACCTTCGTCACCCGCAAGATCACCCGCGCGCTGGCGCGCATCAAGCTCGGCCTGCAGGATTGCCTGTTCCTCGGCAACATGGACGCCAAGCGCGACTGGGGCCACGCCAAGGACTACGTCGAAATGCAGTGGCTGATGCTGCAGCAGGACAAACCCGAAGACTTCGTCATCGCCACCGGCGTGCAGTACAGCGTGCGCGATTTTGTCAACGCCGCCGCCAAGGAACTCGGCATGCAGATCCGCTGGGAAGGGCAGGGCGTCGACGAGAAGGGCTACGACGCCAGCGGAAAATGCATCGTCGCCGTCGACCCGCGCTACTTCCGCCCCACTGAAGTCGAGACCCTGCTCGGTGATCCCGCCAAGGCGAAATCCAAGCTCGGCTGGACCCCGAAGATCACGTTCGACGAACTCGTCGCCGAGATGGTGCGCGAAGACCTCAAGGCGGCCGAGCGCGACGAGTTAGTGAAGAAGCATGGCTACAAGGCCATGGATTATCACGAGTAAGGATGGGATGGCGGCGATCGGCTCCACTGGTAGCCCGTTCGCCCTGAGCTTGTCGAAGGGCAGTCAGTGTGAGGTTGTAACTTGAAATCCGATTCGAAAATCTATGTGGCAGGACACCGTGGACTCGTCGGTTCCGCCCTCATGCGCAACCTGCGCGACAAGGGCTATACGAACTTCCTCACCCGCACCCATGCCGAGCTCGACCTCACCAGCCAGGCTGCCGTCGAAGCCTTCTTCGCAGCCGAGAAGCCAGACTACGTCTTCCTCGCCGCCGCCAGAGTCGGCGGCATCCACGCCAACAATACCTATCCGGCCGAATTCATCCGCGACAACCTCGCGATCCAGACCAACATCATTCACGCTGCGTACAAGAGCGACGTCAAACGCCTGCTGTTCCTGGGCTCCAGCTGCATCTACCCCAAGCTCGCGCCGCAGCCGATGAAGGAAGAGCACCTGCTGACCAGCGAACTGGAGCCGACCAATCGCCCGTATGCGCTGGCCAAGATCGCCGGCATCGAAATGTGCTGGGCGTACAACCGGCAGTACAAGACCCAGTACCTGGCTGTGATGCCCACCAACCTCTACGGTCCTGGCGACAACTACCACCCGGAAAACTCCCACGTCATTCCTGCGCTGATTCGGCGCTTCCACGAAGCGAAGCTGGCGAACGCGCCGAGCGTGACCGTGTGGGGTACCGGCACGCCGAAGCGCGAATTCCTCTACAGCGAAGACATGGCCGACGCCTGCGTCTACCTGATGAATCTGCCGGACGAGAAGTTCGTGCCGCTCTTGGGGCAGGATCGCAACGACGGCCTGGCGCCGCTGGTGAACATCGGCGTGGGGCACGACCTCACCATCCGCGAGCTGGCCGAAACCGTGGCAGCTGCTGTGGGCTACCAGGGCAGGCTCGAATTCGACGCCACCAAGCCCGACGGCACACCGAGGAAGCTGATGGACGTGGGCCGGCTGAATGCGATGGGATGGAAAGCAACGACCGGCATGCGGAGCGGTCTGACTGTCGCGTACCAGGATTTCCTCGCGGCAAACGCATGACCAGAATGCCCACCCTCCGCAGAACGGAAGCACCTGCAGGGTGGGGCATGCTTCGTCATGGCTAGCTCCCTCAGCAAAACCCTCCACGGCATCGGCTGGGGGGGGCTGTCCACGGTCGTGAACGTCCTGTTCCAGCTGGTGTTCATGGCAGTCATGGCGCGCTTGCTCGACCCGGTGCACTTCGGCCTGATCGCCATCGCCAATGTCATGCTGCGTTTTTTGATGTACTTCGCGCAACTGGGCGTTGGGCCAGCACTCATCCAGAAACCCGAACTCACGGATGGCGACATTCGGGCCGCGCTCAGCGTATCGCTGGGGATTTCGGCGCTTTGCACGATCACCGCGGTTATCGCTGCGCCCTTCATTGCCGATTACTTCGTCATGCCGATGCTTGCGCCGGTGATTCAAGCCCTGTCAGTCAGCTTTCTGCTGGGCGGCTTGTCGGTCGTGTCCTTGAGCCTGTTGCGCCGCGAAATGCGCTTCAAGCATATTGCGATCATCGAAAGCAGCGCGTATGTATTTGGTTACGGCCTAGTCGGCATCACTCTGGCCTACCTTGGTTTTGGCGTCTGGGCGCTGGTGGGGGCTGCCCTGTCGCAAGGTGCGCTCATTGGATTCCTGGCCTATTTGTTCAGCGGTCACGAATTCGGCTGGCGTCATAACAAACACCAGCGTACCCATTTCTTCAATTTCGGCGCACGTTACTCGCTCATCGGCTTCATCGAATTCCTGAGCGGCAGCCTCGATTCCCTCATCGTCGGCAAGTTCTTCGGTACCGCCGCAGCGGGTATTTACGGGCGCGCATCCCTGCTGGCCAACCTGCCCGTTCAGCAGCCTGCCAACATCCTCTCGCGTGCGCTGTTTCCGGTTATCAGCCGGCTGGGTGACCAGCGGCAGATCGCCAGCCTGCAAATAAGCGTATTGGTAGTGGGAAGCTATGCCCTTGCCGTTTCCCTCGGAATGATCGTGGCGGCGCCCGATATCGTTCGGGTGCTGCTCGGGGACAAATGGCTCGACGCCATCCCCATCGTGCAGGTTCTTGCGCTGGCGGTGGCACCCCAATATCTGTCTCATCTGGTAGGCGTCACCCTGGATGCCATGGGCGCGCTCAAACCCAAACTTCGTATTCAGGCGAGTGTGCTGGCATTGCAGATCGCGGCGTTTGTCCTGTTGCTGCCCTATGGCGTATTGGGTATTGCGGGCGCAATGGTGCTGGCTGAATGCACGCGATTCGTGCTGATGACCGGCTTGATTTACCGACTGCTGAAGCCATCCGTGCGGGAGTTCCGGCTGATTTTCTCGGTTGTGTTGCTGGCCGGTCTGGGTTCGTTCGGCTTGATCTGGCTGGCAGCGCATGCCCTGCCGACAGAAGCGCCACGCTGGCTGCATCTGTTGCTTGAGATTTTCGCGGGTGGGGTTGCCCTGGTTGGCGCTTCGTGGATCAGTCGCAAAGCTTTGGGGGGATTGCCGGTTATCGGTGAATTGGCTGAACGCTTGCCCCACTTGGGGCGTTTCATACCCGTATCGAGAACTTATTAAAACCGAACAACCATGAACCACGCTCTGCGTCTGTTTTACTTGCCAAACGAAGGTACCGAAGGCGACCAGGTCGGGCCACGTCGCGCATTTGAGCGCGCACTTGCCGGAGGCAAGCTCGGTGCATACCAAGCCTACTCGTATCTGGTACGTGACAGAGCATTGGGAGATCACCGCCTTGCGTTGGAAGAACTGCTAAACACCGCACGCGAATTTGCGCCGGACGTGATTTTTGTCCAGCACATGAATGGCACTTATCCAGCCGATCAGGCGTACTTCAAGGCACTTAAAGCGATTCCGAGCAAACCGAAACTTGTAATGTGGGAAGGCGATCCTTATGGACGGATCATCAAGCCGCTGGATGCCACCTTGAAAGCGGTGATGGCCGAATCTGACCTCACATTCCTGGTAGGGCTGGGCTACCTGGCCGAGGCTGTTCGCAAGACAGGGGCACCCAAAATCAGGTTTTCACACAATTCCTTTGACGACGAGCGTTTTGGAACGCAATGGGAGCCTTCCCGGCAGCGCCCGCTGGACGCAGTCATGATCGCCAACCTACACAGCATCAAGCGTATTCCCGGTTTGTATCTGCCGGGCGGCCGGCAACGCAAGCAACTGGCTAACGCGTTTCATAACATGCTGGGCGACCGCTTCGCTGTCTACGGCGGGGGCTCGGGTTGGCGGGGTAAACCCTACGCACGCGGCACCATTCCCTACCCCCAACAGCGTGAGATTACTCGCAGTGCCTGGATGAGCATTTCCTGGGACCATTTTCCTGATTTAACGATGAACTCGTCCGACCGTTTGGTCATCAGCCTTTCCAATGGCGTACCTTTTCTTACCAACCACCAGCGCGGATATGAAGTGGTATACGACGGCATTCCCGGTTTGTACTGGTTCCACACACCGCAAGAGGCGGTCGACATCGCACTTTATCTTCTGTCCATGCCGGTGGATCGGCGGATTGAACTCGGCATGGCCGCCGCCGAGCACATGCGCCGCCATTTTCATGCCGACAAGGTTTATGGCGACATCTTGAAGGTCATCCAGGAAGAGCTGTTTTCCGAGCGGGAAACAGGGCTGAACTAGCTATGCGCATCGGTATAGCCGGCCCCATCTCATCTGAAAGCATAGCCCGTTTTCTTGAGGGTGACGCCAAGGATTTGCCACACGGTTATACAGGTGCGCCGCTTCTCGGTACGCTGATCGGGGCGTTGCTCGAACGGGGGCACAGCGTCTTCGCCTATACGACTTCGGCGGACGTGCCGCTGTCGGAACGTGTCAGCGCTGCTGGCGACCGCTTCAAAATCACTTTTTGCCCCGTGCGGCCACGTGCATTTCGCTACAGCCAAGGAGAGTGGGGGCGTGCCGCCGACGCCTTCAAGCACGAGCGAGCGGCGCTTAGCCAAGCCATGCGGGACGACGCGCCTGAGCTCGTGCATGCCCATTGGACCTACGAATTCGCCCTGGCCGCCATCGAGAGCGACCTGCCGCACGTTATTACCTGCCACGATGCCCCCCAGGTTGTGTTGAGGTATTCGCCCAACCTCTATCGTCTGGTGCGTTACTTCATGGCTCGGCGTGTGTTGAACCAGGCGCAGTATCTCACCGCGGTATCCCCCTATCTCAAGCAAAAGCTCGATCGCTACGCGCGCGTTCCCATCACTGTCGTGCCCAACCCGCTGCCGCCACACCCGCCCCAACTTGCTGAGCGCAGCCGTCAATTCGACCCTGCGCGCCCGCGCATCGCGATGGTGCTCAATGGTTGGGGCAGGCTAAAAAATCCCCAGCCAGCATTACGTGCATTTTTTATGTTGCGCCGTCAAATACCTGGTGCCCTACTCTGCATCATGGGGAGTGACTATGGTCCGGGCGGCAAAGCAGAGTTCTGGGCGAAAGAGCAAGGCCTGAATGGTGGCGTACATTTCATGGGACCTCAGCCTTATCCCACGCTGCTTGCCAAATTGGCAGAGTCTGACCTGCTATTGCACCCTTCGCTGGAGGAAACTTTCAGTATGTCTATAGCCGAGGCTATGTCGTTAGGTGTTCCAGTAGTGGGTGGGCAGTCAAGTGGGGCCGTACCCTGGGTAATTGGTGAGGGCGGAGTCGTTGCCGATGTGGCCTCGCCAGTTTCCATGAAGGATGCGATGTTGGCACTGATTTCCAATCCAGCCGAATATAAGCGCTATTCACAAACAGCCAATGTGCGCGTTCAGGAGAGCTTTGCCGCGAATCATGTCGCCAACACATACGAGTCTCTTTATGAAGATGTTACGCGTCGACCGGTGAGCCAGAACGAAGAAAGGTTAATGGCATGACAATATTGCATTCCATCAAGGAACTCGCCCTCAAGGCAGGTGTTGAGGTCAACTGGTACAACCCGGCTCAGTCCGATATCGCACGCTTGTTCAGATTGCTTGAAACCCACAGGATCGAGACGATCCTGGATGTGGGCGCCAACGATGGTGGATATGGAAAAATGCTTAGACGTGGCGGGTATGGTGGCGCGATTGTGTCGTTCGAACCGCTGGCAGATGCACATGAGAGGCTGGTGCAGGCCGCGAACGGCGATGCCGCATGGCAAGTGGCTCCCCGCATGGCAATTGGTGCATCCAATGACGAAATTCAAATCAACGTCGCGGGCAATTCCACCAGTAGTTCGATCCTCCCGATGCGTGCTTTGCACGAGTCTGCAGCACCCCAATCACGCTATGTTGGGACCGAGAAAGTGCCATTGAATCGTTTGGATAGTGTGGCACATCCATTCATCGAGGAAGGCAGGAATCTTCTGCTCAAGATCGATACACAGGGCTATGAGATGCCGGTCCTTGAAGGGGCCGAGTCTCTATTGCCACGCGTTTGTGGGATTCAACTCGAATTGTCGCTTGTGCCCCTGTACGAAGGCCAAATGCTCTACAGGGAAGTGATCGACTGGATCGCCGGAAAAGGCTTCGAGCTTTGGAGCATCACGCCCGGATTCGTTGACCAGAATAGCGGACGCATGCTCCAGATGGACGGCGTGTTTTTTAGATCGCACCCTATTTGAGGTCTGAGGGACTCAAGTTATGGAATGGTTTTTCCTGGCGCTGCGCTATGTATACACTGCCGCGCCCTATGTAATTGCTTTCGGCTTGGCTGTCGCGCTGGTTGTCGGGCCCTTTGCGCTGCATGGAATGACGCAGCGTTGGACGGATACCTGGCGCGCTGCGGCTATCCTGTGGCTGCTGGCAATCAGTGCGGTGCTGAACATCGTGCTGGTGCCGCGCAAATTGTTCCTCAACGCCGACGGGCCGACTATTGAAATTTCGGCCTATATTCAGGGCGTCTCACAAGCTGGCTGGCTGTCGCGTTTGTTCACGATCGGGCTGATCGGGTTTGCCCTGGCGATGCTTCTTTCTGCTTGGCTGTCGAGGAAAAAGGCGGGGCGCAATGATCCGGTATGGGTGCTGGGGATCGTGCTCGGTCTCTACTACCTGCTGAATATTCTTGCCGGCGCGACCGTGGCCGGTGTGCCGGCTTTCAACCACAAGTCCTTGTATCTTCCGATTGTTCTGGGTGCGCTAATCGCGCTGCCGCAAGTCGACTTTTCACGCCTGGTCGGACATCTGAAGCTGATTCTGGTCGTGCTCATGCTCATGAACCTGGTCGCGGCGATCGCTTTCCCGGATTTTGCTCTGCTTCGCCCATATGCCGGTCAACTGCCGGGGATTGATTTTCGGCTCTATGGCGTGACTGCGCAGGCGAATACCCTGGGTCCGATTGCGCTGCTGTTGCTGCTGCTGGAATTGTATTTCCCGTCGCGCGCGTTGGTGCGCTGGCCGATCCTGGCGCTTGCCTTGTTGAACTTCCTGCTCGCCCAGTCAAAGACTGCCTGGTTGACGGCATTTATGGTCGTGCTCGTGGCCTACTTGCCTTATCGCTTTGTGGCGCTGCAGAAACAGCCTGGTGGCCATGCCGCTGCCATACGGTTGATTCTGGTTTTACTCGTAAGCCTGATGGGGTTGGTGCTCGCCTTGGCGAATGTGGACATCGACCGATTGCTGTCCGACGAGGTATTGAGTCTGACCGGACGGACATCCATCTGGGCAACCACCCTGGGTGAACTTGAGCGCTATCCCTTGTTCGGGTACGGCCCCGAACTATGGGGGCTTGAGTACCGAATGCGGATGGGCAACCTGGCCGCAGGTCAGGCGCACAATCAGTTCATTCAAACGCTGGGCGAATCCGGGCTGGTCGGCTTTGTCCTGCTGTTGGCCTACCTCGGAATTTTGCTTCGTCTTGCGCTCCTCAGCTTCAGAACCAGCCATGGGTTTTCGCTGGCCCTGTACGTCCTGATTCTGGTTCGCTGCATCACGGAAGCCCCGCTACGCGGGGTGGTGAATGACTGGCCATTTTTTATCCATGCCACGTTGCTGATCGTGCTGGCGTGCTATACGCGCCAAGTCTTGGCGGGGAAGGCTGAGTCCAGGCGGCAGCAAACGCCGATGCTGGGGGGACGCTCTGTGCCGCCGAAAGCCATGGGATTATGAGTCGGTTGGCATCCCCAATGTTCTGGGCCATTTCGGCGGGCCGTCTGCTTGCGCGGATGGCGCTATTCACTGCCATCATATTTGCGGCGCCATATAGCCATGCGGCTGTTGTCCCTCCTGAATATTTCGGCTTGCACATACATAGGGCAGATAGGGGGACGGCCTGGCCAAAAGTGCAATTCGGCAGTTGGCGTTTGTGGGATGCTTATGTGCAATGGCCGCACCTTCAGACCACGCGATGGTCATGGAGTTTTTCCAGACTGGATCACCTTGTTGAACTGGCTGAGTCCAATCATGTATCCGTTTTACTACCGCTTGGACTTTCACCGCGTTGGGCGTCGGCGCGACCTGACGAACCCTCTGCTTATGGCGAGGGCAAGGCCGCAGAGCCTGCATCGTTGGAGGACTGGCGTGCGTATGTGCGCACCGTCGCACAACGCTACAAAGGCAGAATCGGCGCATATGAAATCTGGAACGAGCCCAATTCAAAGGACTTTTTCTCTGGCACGACAGCAAAACTGGTGGAACTGACTTGCGCGGCATATCAGGTAATCAAGGCCGTTGACCCAGCCATAGTCGTCGTCAGCCCGGCCTACACAGGCGAGCAAAACGTCGGGAAGTTGGAGGGCTTTCTGGCGGCAGGTGGAAGCAAGTGCATCGATGTGGTGTCCTACCATCTTTACGTGACGCTGAGCTCTCCGGAAGCGATTCCGCCGTTGGTAATCCGTATTCGTCACGCGATGAAACGACAGGGGGTGGGCCATTACCCACTTTGGAATACCGAAACCGGCTGGTTTATTGAGAACGCCGATGGCACCCCTGAGGGAAAGGTGCCTGATTATTGGTTGCGGCTGAGTGCGGAACAGTCTGCTGCATTTGTCGCCCGGTCATTTCTGCTGGGAAGTGCGCTCGGCGTTGAGCGTTTTTACTGGTATGCCTGGGACAACAACACGCTGGGTCTGGTTGAGCCAAGTGCCAAGACCCTAAAGCCGGGCGGCATTGCCCTGGATGTGGTTTCCAGATGGATGACAGGTGGCCCCCAGCCAGTTTGCGTCGAGGCAAACAGAATGTGGGTGTGTACGCTTTCTGGCACACCAGAAGAGCTTCGAGTTGTCGTCTGGTCGCCCGGCAATACAAAGCGTTACACACCTCCTTCAGGCTGGCGTATCAGACTGAGTGAACGTGCCGATGGCCGCATTGAAAAACTTGATTCTGCTTTCGGCATTCGTACTGACGATTTGCCGCGGCTTCTTGTGTTATCGACGGGCAAACAAGGGACGCGACAATGAAACTGATCATTGCCTTGATGACGTGCCATAACCGGCGCGAAAAAACTGTGGCCTCGATCGGGCGCTTCATGTCCTGTGAACTGCCGGATGGCTATGATCGCAACGTGGTGCTGGCAGACGATGGCAGCACGGATGGCACCGCAGAGGCCGTAAGTGCGGCGTTTCAAGACGTGGTGATCGAAAGGGGTGACGGAAATCTGTTCTGGAACCGCGGCATGTTGCGTGCCTGGCAGCGGGCGCTGGAACTGAAACCGGATTATGTGCTTTGGCTGAATGACGACACTTTGCTTTATCCCGACGCGTTGTCACACCTGCTTGAGACCGATGCATGGATTCGTGAAACGTCAGGGCAACCCGGGATTGCCGTTGGTTCCACTGAAAATGCGCGAGGCGAGCTGAGTTACGGTGGCGCTGTGTCTGGAGAGGGCATGAGCAGATTCAAGCTGCGGAAAGTCGTGCCAGCGGCAACGCCGCAGCCTGCCGAAACCATGAATGGAAACTGTGTGCTGGTTCCAAGGGAAGTGTTTGCTCGAATTGGCTTGCTGAATGGTGTGTTTCGCCATGGCATGGGTGATAACGATTATGGCTTTCGCGCACGTAAGGCGGGTGTTCCGATTTGGGTCATGCCCGGCTTTGCAGGACGCTGTGATAACGATAATTTTGTTCCGGGAAGCTTCAATGATCGAACGCTGCCGTTGAAGCAGCGCTGGAAGAAAATCATGTCTCCCAAAGGCTTGCCCCCCGCGAGCTGGTGGGTGTTCTGCCGCAGCCACGCAGGATTTTTCTGGCCGCTTTTCTGGGCGTGGCCTTATGCAAAAGTGATCCTGACCTCATTTTTTTCCAGGCAGCAGGCTGTAAAGCGCTGATCTGGACGTACGCCTTTGGAACGACCATGACCGATCCCGGAAATTTCCCCGCTGCAGCCGCACCCATGCGCAAACTTGGGTCGCCCGGGTTGGCACCCAGGATCGTGGTGTTTGACCTGAGCGTGGCGAGCAATAGCCCCGCAGGCAGCTGTGTGCTGGCCGAAGTGAATGGATTGCAGGACCAATATCCTGTCACTGTTTTTTCCGACCGCTTCGATGGAGCGGATGCTGAAAGCAAGGACTGGGTGCGGGTGCCGTTGCCGCAGCGCCCGATCTTCATGCGGTATTGGCTGTTCCAGGTGCTGGCGCCGCTGCGCTATCTGGTGTGGCGGTTGTCGAATGCCAAACCCGCCATCATTCAGACGACCCAGGGTCAGTTCCTCTGGGCTGATCTGGCTTATGCGCATTTCTGCCATCGCGCGTATCTCAAGGGGCAATGGAAGCAGTCAACGGTGACTGGGTTGCGCCGTGTGTTGCGCCGCATCAACCATGGATACAACGCATTCATGGAGCGCCTGGCTTTCCGCCGCGTACGCAAAATTGTGGTGCCCTCGCTCGGCCTGCAGCGTGAATTGACGCGGGAGTACCCGGAGGTTGCCGGCAAGATTGTCGTGATTTCCAATCCCGTTGATCTGGAGCACTATGCCCGCCCGATTGATTTCGACAGGGTACATAAGCGCGCAGAGCTGGGTTACAACGACAGTCACGTGGTGTTCGTGTTTGTTGCCCTGGGGGATTTTGCACGCAAGGGGTTGGGGCTGATTCTTCCTGCCTTGGCGGGATTGCCCGCAGAGCAGATCGGTCGAGCTCGTCTGCTGGTCGTAGGTGGGGGGGATGGAGAGGTTGGGCACTACCGCCTGCAGGCTAACGAACTAGGTATATTGGCGATGGTTCGCTTCGTTGGATTACAGAAGGACATCAGGCCTTTTTTATGGGCGGCGGATGTATCCATCCTCCCCTCAGCGTATGAAACATTTTCTCTAGCAGTATTTCAGGCAGCGGCGGCGGGATTGCCCCCGATCGTTAGCGAGGCGCTGTATGGTCCTGACGAATTCGTTGAGCACGAAGTCAACGGTTGGGTCGTGACGCGCGATAAGGACGGGGTGCGCGCGGCATTGAGTGATGCAATTGCACAAGTCGAGCGCTTGCCCGAAATGTCCACTGCCGCACAGTGTTCGGTGCGGCCGTATTCGCAGTCAACTTTTGTCGCCAAATGGAATGATTTGTACGCTGGAATGATGGGCGGCGAAAGTCATGCGCGATAAACAAATGATCTGCAACCTCTCCTCGCCATTGGAAAGCCCTGGATCAAATGCGGCTGCTTGATATTGAACGTGCCAAGGGCCTTGCCATCTTGCTCGTTGTCTTTGGGCATGTGGTTGCGCGTGAGACACCTGCCGGCAACGAGTGGTACATGACCTCGAAGAACGCCGTGTATTCATTTCACATGGCGTTCTTCATGTTTTTGAGCGGCCTCGTTTTCTTCATGCGAGCGGCGCCCGTTGCGAGCCTTCAGGAATATGCGGTGTCAGTGCGCAAGCGTTTCATGCGCCTGATGCCGGCCTATTTCCTGTTTGCCGGATTGGTCCTTGCTGCGAAGTGGGGGGCTCAGTCTTTCCTGCATGTCGACAACCCGGTGGAGGGATTCTCCTCGCTGATTGATATTGTGCTGTTCCCCATGCAAAGCGTGTCTGCATTCCTTTGGTATATCTACGTCCTGTTCCTGTTTTCAATTGCGGGCGTGGCATTGCTCACTTTCACCCAAGGTCGAATCTGGCCGCTGGTGGCGGTTGGGGTCGTTCTTCAGTTTGTGCCGACTATCCTCTTTCTGGGCTTGGGCCAGTTCACCAAATATTTCCTGTTTTTTGCCTTGGGGGGCGCTGCTGCCAGGGGGTGGGAAATGTATACGGGGTGGGTCGATCGGCTTTGGGTGATAGCGCTCATTCTGTTTGCAGTCGTGCTGGCCACCGGGTCTTATGCGGGCCAGGCGTGGGTCATCGCAGCCTTGCTTTCTATCCCGGCCCTGCATGGGTTGTGCAGACGCGAGTTCCCCGGTAGCCAGATTCTCGTATTCGTGGGCGGAATGACTTTTTCGATCTATCTGATGAACACCCTGGCGATCGGTTTTACCAAGGCCGTTCTGCTGAAATTCGTCAGTTGGGATGGGGCGAATTTTGTGTTGCTATTTTTTCCATTATTGATGTTGGCGGGCGTGTTGATTCCCGTTGCCCTGAAGAAATTCGTTTTCCCCAGAATTGGCTGGCTGGACCGGATTACGAGCTAGAGAAGCCCTTCGAATATGTTGAAATGGACGTCTGAGAATGCTTAGGGTTTGCATCGTCCAGCGACGCCTGACCCATTATCGGGTTCCGCTGTTTGTCGCATTGCGCGATCTGCTCGCCGAGCGAGGCATTCAGCTGGAACTCGTGGTCGGGCAGGGGACGCCGGCTGAGGAGAAGAAGCAGGATGCAGGTGAACTGCCATGGGCCAAAACGGCCTCGACACATTATCTGCTGGGTGAACGGCTGTGCTGGCAGCCGCTTGGGTGTTTTCTTGAGGGGATGAGTCTGGTGATCGTCACCCAGGAAAACAAATTGCTTCAGAATCATCTGCTCATGTTCAGACCGCGTCGTTTCAAGCTGGCTTTCTGGGGGCATGGAGCGAATTTGCAAAGCGCAAACCCGAATGGGCTCAAGGAACGTTTCAAACGCTGGACGACCAACCAGGTGGATTGGTGGTTCGCCTACACGAAGACGAGTGCGGGCCTGGTGAATGATGCTGGGTTTCCGGACGACCGGATCACGGTGTTGAACAACGCAGTGGATACGTCCGAACTGCAGCGACTGCGGCAATCTGTCTCGCAGGCAGAAACGCAGGCATTGCGCGAGTCGCTGGGTTTTGGGATGGGGCAGGTGGGTGTGTACGTAGGCTCGCTCTATGCCGACAAGCGGCTGGATTTTCTGTTCACTGCTGCCGAGGTAATCCGCCGCGAGATTCCCGGTTTCCACTTGCTGATTGTGGGTGAAGGGCCGGAGCGGGAAAAGGTTCGTTCCTGGTGCGGCGCACATTCCTGGGCGCGTTGGGTGGGTGCGCGCTTTGGCAGGGAAAAAGTTGCATATATGTCGGTTGCCGAGGTCATGTTGAGTCCTGGCGCTGTTGGATTGGGAATGATGGACGCGTTCGTGTGTGAAACACCGATGATCACGACGGATTGCGGTAACCATGGTCCTGAAATCGCTTATCTCGAAAACGGTATCAACGGGGTGATGACCGCGAATGATCTGACTGCGTATGCTGGCGCGAGTGTACGTCTGCTTCGCGATGCACGGGCGTTGGACGCCTTGCGTGCGGGCTGCGCAGCCAGTACCCAGGAATACACGGTGGAGCACATGGCGCACAGGTTTGCCGACGGCATTGTACGTTGCCTGGAGGCGCCGCGTTATACGAGGCGGGCGGGTTGATGGCGAGCCGGGTGCTGGTCGTCCACAACGCGTATCAGCATCGCGGTGGCGAGGATACGGTGGTCGAGTCTGAAATTGCCTTGCTGCGCTCGCATGGTCATGAAGTGGGTACCTGGTTTCGCAGCAATGACGATGTGGCGGGGATGTCGTCGCTTTCGATGGCACGCACCACCCTGTGGTCCGATCGAACGCAGCAAGAACTGGGTGAGCGGATTCGCAGTTTTCGCCCCGACGTGATCCACGCGCACAACACCTTTCCGCTGATTTCGCCTTCGCTATATTGGGCGGCCGAGCGTGCCGGCGTGCCGGTCGTGCAGACGCTGCACAATTTCCGCCTGATGTGCCTGAACGCCTTGTTCTTGCGCGAAGGCAATGTGTGTGAGGACTGCATGGGACAGATTCCTTGGCGTGGGGTGGCGCGGGCGTGCTATCGCGGTTCGCATGCGGCATCGGCGGCGCTGGCGGGGATGCTGGCGCTGCACCGTGGGCTGGGCACGTATCGCAACAAGGTCGCGCGTTACATCGCGCTGAACGAGTTCTGCCGGCGCAAGTTCGTCGAGGGCGGGCTGCCTGCGGCGCGCGTGGTGGTGAAACCGAATTTCGTCGATTTCGCCGCACCCGAGCCTGCCGAGCGCGCGGGCCTGCTGTTCGTGGGCCGGTTGTCGGCGGAAAAGGGCGTAGCGACGCTGGCGGCAGCGATGACGCAGGCACCCGGCGTCACCCTGCGGGTTGCGGGAGATGGGCCGGATGCGGGGGCGCTCGAGGGCCTGGCCAATGTGGTCAGGCTGGGCAGCCAGCCCGGCGACGTGGTGCGAGCGGAAATGGGGCGTGCGATGGCGCTGGTCGTGCCGAGCATCTGGTACGAAAATTTTCCGCGCACCATCGTCGAGGCGTTCGCCTGCGGTCTGCCGGTGATCGCCAGCCGTATCGGCGCGCTTGCGGATATCGTGACGGATGGTGAAACAGGCTTGCTGTTCGAGCCGGGCAATCCGCGCGACCTCGCCGACAAGCTGGCGTGGGCGCAGGCCCATCCGCAGCAGATGGCGGAGATGGGACGCAGGGCGCGTGCGCAGTATGAGGCCGAGTTTTCGGCTGAGGTGAATTACCGGCGACTGATAGAAGTTTATGGTGAGGCGATGGAAGTGGCGGACGCAAGTTGCAAGAAGCAAGACTCAAGGGAGAGACGCTGAGGGTGCGCCTTGTGCGCGTCAAGGCTGAACAATGATGAAATCGGGAAACAGACGGGCGACCGGCTCTGTACTGGGCGCACACATCGACGCGCTGTCGTGGGACGCCGCGATGGGCCGCCTGCTCGGCTGGGCGCGGGCGCGCGAGTCGCGCTATGTGACGATCTGCAACGTGCACGTGGTGGTGAGTGCGTCACGCGATGCAGGGTATCGCGACATCATCAATGGTTCGGATATGGCGACGCCCGACGGTGCGCCGGTGGCGTGGATGCTGCGGCGGCAGGGCTTCGCCGACCAGCCTCGCATCAGCGGGCCGGACCTGATGTGGGCGCTGTGCGAGCGGGCGGCGGCCGAGGGGCTGCCGATCTATTGCTATGGCAGCACGGAACCGACGCTGGCCTTGCTGGAGCAGCGCCTGCGCGCGGCGTTTCCGGCGCTGCGGATGACGATGGAGTCGCCGCCCTTCCGTACATTGAGTGCGGAGGAGGATGCGGCGGCGGTGGCGCGCATCAATGCGAGCGGGGCGGGGATCGTGTTCGTCGGGCTGGGGTGTCCCAAGCAGGAGCGCTGGATGGCGGCGCATCGCGGTGCGGTGGATGCCGCGCGCCCGTTCGACAGGCTCACGACGCAGCCTGAGCCCTTCGACTTCGCACAGGAGAGCCCCGTCGAAGTGCCACCCACCGTTCGGGCTGAGTCCTTCGTCTACGCTCAGGAGAGCCCTGTCGAAGCCCCTATGCCCTTCGACAAGCTCAGGGCGAACGGTGGTGAGAGCTCGAACGGGCCTGGTTTGGACGGTGGTAGGCGGGGCTTCGACGGTCTCAGCCCGAACGGTGGCGAGAGGGGCTTCGACGGGCTCAGCCCGAACGGGGGTGGGGGCGATTCCATGCAGGTGAACGCGGTGATGATCGGCGTCGGCGCGGCGTTCGATTTCCACGCCGGCACGGTGCAGCGCGCGCCGGCCTGGATGCGCGACAACGGGCTGGAGTGGCTGCATCGCCTGATGTCCGAGCCGCGCCGGCTGTGGAAGCGCTATCTGGTGACGAATACGCTGTTCATCGTGGGGGCGGTGAGGCAGTTGCTTCTTAAATAGACGCATGGGCAGCAACTCGGTGACGTTTTGCCGACGCCAACTGGCTACGTTGGTAGCTTTTAAGCTACAATTATTTCTGTGATAGAGCTCTACCGATATCAGCGTGAGAATGGCGAAGAGCCGTTCACGGAATGGCTGCAATCTGTGCGGGATAAGGTCGCACAAGCGCGTATCCGGATTCGCTTGCGGCAAGTGGAGGCTGGCAACTTGGGCGACTGTGAGCCGGTCGGCGAAGGTGTGATAGAGCTGCGCGTGCATGTGGGCGCGGGATATCGGGTGTATTGCGGGCAGCGCGGCAAGACGATGGTCATATTGCTGTGCGGCGGTAGCAAAGGCTCTCAGACGGCGGATATCAAGCGCGCCAAGGTTTATTGGGCAGAATGGAAACGGAGGCAATCATGAGGCAACCAAAAGGTGTGGTGGACCACCATGAGAGCGAGGTGGCTGAATTGCGCGCGGATCGCGATCTGGCGGTTGAGTACCTGAAAGCCGCGATGGAGTCGCTTGACGATCCGGACAATCGGGCTGCCGGGCTGCTCGCGCTACGCACGGTGGCGGAAGCCTATGGCGGGCTCGGTGCAGTCGCAGCCGAGGCGGGGATTAGCCGTGAGTCTCTGTACCGCGCTCTGTCGCCAAAAGGGAATCCAACGCTAAAAACGTTGCTGGCAGTTCTCAAGACGGTTGGGATGCGGCTATCGGTGGAGCCAGAAAATCACGTGCACGCTTAGGGAGACACTGAGCAAGTCCTTCGACAAGCTCAGGCGGCGTCGTGAGCCTGTCGAACGGACGAACGGCAAGTTGTTGATTCCGTTCGTGGTGAGCCCTTCGACAAACTCAGGACAGGCTTGTCGAATGCTCTCCTGAGCAAAGTCGAAGGGCATGAGCGGAATCAACTTGTTCAGGGCTTCCTTAGGGTTCGAAATTCAAAGGGCAAGGTTTCTTGATTGTCACGCTGACATGCAAGGCATAGGCTTTGACATATGCCGACTATGAAGGGCCACCGATGAATATGGGAAGACATGTCCGTTTGTTTCGCGATGGACGAAACCAGAGGCTACGCATTCCGCGCGGGTTGCCTTGCCCGAACTGCTCGTGAAACTACCTGCCATCTCGGAAGAGCCCGGCCCGAAAAAGTAAAACTTAACAACCTGGTCGTGCGATGGTGAAGGCCGTCGCGGATTGGGCTCAATTCCAGAAGAACAAAGGAACAACATGATTCTGGTCACAGGCGGCGCCGGCTTCATCGGTGCCAATTTCATTCTCGACTGGCTGCGCGCGAGCGACGAGCCGGTGCTCAACCTCGACAAGCTCACCTACGCGGGCAACCTGGAGAACCTGGCGAGCCTGAAGGGCGACGCGCGCCATGTGTTCGTGCAGGGCGACATTGGCGACCGCGCGTTGGCGGCGAAGCTGCTGGCCGAGCATCGGCCGCGCGCGATCGTCAACTTCGCCGCGGAGTCGCACGTCGACCGCTCGATCCACGGCCCGGAGGATTTCATCCAGACCAACGTGGTCGGCACTTTCCATCTGCTGGAGGAGGCGCGCGGTTACTGGCTGGGGCTGGCTGAAGCAGACAGGGCGGCGTTCCGCTTCCTGCACGTGTCCACTGATGAAGTTTATGGTTCGCTGGGACCGGCCGACGCGCCGTTCACCGAGACCACGCCGTTCGCGCCCAACAGCCCGTATTCGGCGAGCAAGGCGTCGTCCGACCATCTGGTGCGCGCCTACCATCACACCTACGGCCTGCCGGTGCTCACCACCAACTGCTCGAACAATTACGGGCCGTACCAGTTTCCCGAGAAGCTGATCCCGCTGATGATCCTCAACGCCACGCGGGGCAAGCCGCTGCCGATCTACGGCGACGGCATGAACGTGCGCGACTGGCTGTACGTCACCGACCACTGCGCGGCAATCCGCACCGTGCTGGAAAAAGGCCGCCTCGGCGAGACCTACAACGTGGGCGGCTGGAACGAGATGCCGAATCTTGAGATCGTAAAGACAGTGTGCGCGCTGCTAGACGAAATGCGCCCCGACCCCGCCGGCCCCTACACGCGCCTGATCACCTACGTGAAGGACCGCCCGGGACACGACCGCCGCTACGCGATCGACGCCTCGAAGATCCACCGCGAACTCGGCTGGAAGCCGGCCGAGACCTTCGAGACGGGTATCCGCAAGACGGTGCGCTGGTATCTGGACAATATGGCGTGGGTGGAGCGGGTGGCGAGCGGGGAATATCGTCGGTGGGTTGATAGGCAGTATGGGGAGGGGTGAGGGGTGAGTGGTGAGTGGTGAGTGGGGAGTGGGGAGTGGGGAGTGGGGAGTGGGGAGTGGGGAGCAGCGGGGGGTGAATGATGGGTGGGAAACCACATGAAGGGCTTGAGGCCTGGAAATGTTCGATGGAGTTGGTCGAGGAAATTTATCGGGTGACGGCGGGATTCCCGTCGCACGAGCAGTTCGGCCTTGTTTCGCAGATGCGGCGGGCAGCGGTTTCCATTCCGAGCAATGTCGCGGAAGGGGCGGGCCGGGAGGGTAACCGCGAGTTTTCGCGTTTTCTGAGTATTGCCCGTGGATCCTTGAGTGAACTGGATACGCAGCATCAGATTGCCATTCGGCTCGGCTACGTCTCCTCAGGAAAGGATCAACTCGAGCCGTTGCTGGATCGTGTGGGAAAATTGCTATCCGGTTTACACAAAAAAACGAAAGCGTCCGAATGAGCGTGCCCACTCACCACTCACCACTCACCACTCGCCGAAAAGGCATCATCCTCGCCGGCGGCTCCGGCACCCGACTTTATCCGGCAACGCTTGCGGTTTCGAAGCAGCTGCTGCCGATCTACGACAAGCCGATGATCTATTACCCGCTAACTACGCTGATGCTGGCGGGGATTCAGGACATCCTGGTCATTTCCACGCCGCAGGATACGCCTCGCTTCGAGCAGTTGCTGGGCGACGGCAGCCAGTGGGGCATCCGCCTGCAGTATGCGGTGCAGCCGAAGCCGGAAGGGTTGGCGCAGGCCTTCGTCATCGGTGCGGATTTTGTCGGCGACGGCCCCAGCGCGCTGGTGCTCGGCGACAACATCTTCTACGGACACGAGATGGCCGCAGACCTGCACGAGGCAGGGGCGCGCGACCATGGCGCGACGGTGTTCGCCTACCGGGTGAACGACCCCGAGCGCTACGGCGTGGTGGAATTCGACGCGACGGGCAAGGCGGTCAGCCTGGAAGAAAAGCCGGCCCGGCCGAAGTCGCACTATGCAGTCACCGGGCTGTATTTCTACGACAGCCAGGTGGTCGATATTGCCCGCAATCTGAAGCCGTCGCTGCGCGGCGAACTGGAGATCACCGACGTCAACCGGCACTATCTGGAAGCGGGCGCGCTCGATGTGTCGATCATGGGACGCGGCCAGGCCTGGCTCGATACCGGCACCCACGAGTCGATGCTGGAAGCTTCGCTGTTCATCGAGACCATCGAAAAACGCCAGGGCCTGAAGATCGCCTGCCCGGAAGAAATCGCCTACCGCCAGGGCTACATCACGGCGGAACAGGTAGAAAAACTGGCGGCGCCGATGAAAAAGAATGCGTACGGCCAGTATCTGCTGAATATGTTGAATGAAAGGTTGTTTTGAGGGGGGGAGTGGTGAGTGGTGAGTGGTGAGTGGTGGGCAAAGCTGGCGGGTTGCTCGACTCTACACACGACACACGACACACGACACACGACACACGACACACGACATACGACTCACTGCTCACTGCTCACTGCTCACTGCTCCCCACTCCCCACTCCCCACTCCCCACTCCCCACTCCCCACTCCCCACTCCCCACTCCCCACTCCCCACTCACCACTCACCACTCACCACTCACCACTCACCACTCACCACTCACCAAAAATGAACATCATCGAAACCTCCCTCCCCGGCGTCCTGGTCCTCGAACCCAAGGTGTTCGGCGACGCCCGTGGTTTCTTCCTCGAAAGCTGGAACCGCAAGACGTTCTCGGATCTCGGGCTGGATATCGATTTCGTGCAGGACAACCATTCGCGTTCTGCCCGGGGTGTGCTGCGCGGGCTGCATTACCAGCTGAACGAACCGCAGGGGAAGCTGGTGCGGGTGGTGAGCGGTGCGGTGTTCGACGTGGCGGTCGATATTCGCCGCTCGTCTCCGCATTTCGGGCAATGGGTGGGACACGAGCTGTCGGCGGAGAACCGGCGCATGATGTGGGTGCCGCCGGGCTTCGCGCATGGTTTTCTGGTGCTGTCCGAGAGTGCGGATTTTCTCTACAAGACGACGACCTATTACGCGCCGCAGTGGGATCGCGGCATCCGCTGGGACGATCCGCAGATCGGGGTGGCGTGGCCGCTCGACGGTGTGCCGACGCTGTCCGCCAAGGATGTGGTGCAGCCCCTGTTGAAAGATGCCGAGGTGTACGCATGACATCCACTTTCCACTCTCCACTTTCCACTCACCCAAAAATCCTTCTCACCGGCGCCGGCGGCCAGGTCGGCTGGGAATTGCGGCGCACGCTGGGTTGCCTGGGCGAAGTGGTCGCGCTGGATGTGGCCGACATGAACCTGACCGACGCCGGGGCGATGCGCAGGACGGTACGCGAAATCGCGCCGACCCTCATCGTCAACCCGGCGGCCTACACCGCGGTGGACAAGGCCGAGAGCGAGCCCGGGGTGGCGCACGCGGTGAATGCGCTTGCGCCCGGGGTGCTGGCCGAGGAGGCGGCACGGACCGGCGCGCTGCTGGTGCATTACTCCACCGACTACATTTTCGACGGCAGCGGCAGCACGCCGTGGCGGGAAGACGCCGCCGGCGGTCCGCTCAACGTCTACGGCACGACCAAGCTGGCAGGCGAGCACGCGATCCAGGCCACGGGTTGCCGTCATCTGATTTTCCGCACCTCGTGGGTGTACGGCATGCGCGGCAGCAATTTCCTGCTGACGATGCGGCGCCTGATGCGCGAGCGGCCGGAGCTGAAGATCGTCGACGACCAGATCGGCGCGCCGACCTGGTGCCGCGATCTCGCCGAGGCGACGGCGCAGGTGCTGAGCCAGGTGGTCTCGCCCGCCGGCGGCTTCGATGCCGCCGCGCCCTGGGGCGTGTATCACATGACCAACGCGGGCGAGACGTCGTGGCACGGTTTCGCGCAGGCGATCCAGGCGCTCGACGAATTCGACGAAACCTGCGTGCCGGCGCGCCTCGTTCCGATCCCCACCCGCGAGTATCCGACGCCGGCGCGGCGCCCGCTCAATTCGCGTCTCGACAACGACAAGCTGGAGAAGACCTTCGGCCTGCGGCTGCGCGACTGGCGCGAGGCGCTGGCACTGTGCATGGGTTAACGATGATGACGGCGACATGTGCGCGCCTTGTCAAAATATATCCATATCAGTATATTTCAATCCATGAGGCCTATTCGATTCCTGGGCAACGCGCTCAAATGCCTGCGGGATTTCCCGGAGGATGCGAGGCAGGATGCGGGCTATCAACTTGACAAGGTGCAGCGCGGCGAGCAGCCGGATGACTTCAAGCCGATGCCATCGATTGGCAAAGGGGTTGAGGAAATCAGGATTTGGGACGATACGGGTACCTATCGTGTGATCTATACGGCGCGCATGGCGGATGCCGTGGTCGTGCTTCATGCATTTCAGAAAAAGACCCAGGCAACATCAAAGCGCGACATCGATTTGGCAAAAGCGCGCTACGCCCAACTGATGAAAGGTCGAAAATGAGCAAGCCGGAAACGTATGACAGCGTGTGGGATGCCCTTGCCGATACCCCCGAGCAGGCCGCCAATTTGCGGGCGCGGGCGGAGCTTATGCAGCAGATCGCCGAGGTCGTGAAGGAGAGTGGCTGGACCCAGGTTGAGGCGGCTTCGCGCTGTGGTGTGACCCAGCCGCGCATGAGCGATCTGCTGCGTGGTCGCGTGTCGCGTTTTTCTCTCGACGCTCTGGTCAACATTGCGACGGCAATCGGTCGTCGGGTCCACGTCGAGCTTGAAGCGGCTTGACGACACGCTCGTTCTGAATCCGGCGAACAATCAGCCGTCAGCCGGGCGGCGAATGACTACAACCAGGGAGACATCTTGAGAGTGCTATTGACCGGCGGGGCGGGCTACATCGGCTCGCATACCGCAGTGGAGTGCCTGGCTGCGGGGCACGAGGTGGTGGTGTTCGACAACCTGTCGAACAGCAGCGTGACATCGCTCGATCGCGTGGCGCAGATCGCGGGCAAGGCGCCGACCTTCGTCGAAGGCGACATTCGCGACCGCGCGGCGTTGCGCAAATTGTTCGCCGACCACGCGATCGACGCGGTGGTGCATTTCGCCGGGCTGAAGGCGGTGGGCGAGTCGGTGGAGAAGCCGCTGCTCTACTACGACAACAACATCGCCGGCAGCATCGCGCTGTTCGAGGTGATGGCCGAGGCGGGGGTGAAGTCGGTGGTGTTCTCGTCGTCGGCCACGGTCTACGGCGACCCGGCGACGGTGCCGATCACCGAGGATTTCCCGCTGTCGGCGACCAATCCCTACGGCTGGTCCAAACTCTTCATCGAAACCATGCTGCGCGACATCGCGCGTGCCGACGGCGGCTGGAAGATCGCGCTGCTGCGCTATTTCAATCCGGTCGGCGCGCACGCGTCGGGACTGATCGGCGAGGATCCGCGCGGCATTCCCAACAACCTCATGCCCTACGTCGCGCAGGTGGCGGTGGGACGACGGCCTTATCTCAACGTGTTCGGCGGCGACTACCCGACGCCCGACGGCACCGGCGTGCGCGACTACATCCACGTGGTCGACCTGGCGCGCGGCCACGTGGCCGCGCTGAACAAGCTGCCGGGACTGGCGGGAGCGCACACCTGGAACCTCGGCACCGGCCGCGGCGTGAGCGTGCTCGAGATGGTGCGAGCGTTCGAGGCCGCCAGCGGGAAGCCGGTACCCTACGAGATCGTGGCGCGCCGCGCCGGCGACGTCGCGCAGTGCTGGGCCGATCCCTCGCGCGCGGCACAGGAGCTGGGCTGGCGCGCGGAATACGACGTCGCGCGGATGTGCGCGGACGCCTGGCGCTGGCAGTCGGGGAACCCGGAGGGGTATGGGTGAGTGGTGAGTGGTGAGTGGTGAGTGGTGAGGGGTGAGTGGGGAGTGGGGAGTGGGGAGTGGGGAGTGGGGAGTGGGGAGCGGGGAGTGGGGAGCGGCGTTGACGGAGGAGGGGGATGGGTCGATGATCGGCTCTTCGGACCTGCAGGTCCGACTTTCATGACAACCGGGAGACTGCCGTGCCGCAAACCAAGTTTCTGCTCGACGAATCCGAGATCCCCACTCACTGGTACAACGTCGTCGCCGACATGCCCAACCGGCCGGCGCCGCCGCTGGGGCCGGACGGCAAGCCGATCGGCCCGGAGGCGCTGACGGCGATCTTTCCGATGAGCCTGATCGAGCAGGAAATGTCGGCGGAGCGCTGGATCGCGATTCCCGAGAAGGTGCGCGAGATCTACCGGCTGTGGCGCCCGTCGCCGTTGTTCCGCGCGCATCGTCTGGAGGCCGCGCTCGGCACGCCGGCGAAGATCTACTACAAGTACGAGGGCGTCTCGCCGGCCGGTTCGCACAAGGTCAACACCTCGGTCGCGCAGGCCTACTACAACGCCGAGGCGGGCATCAAGCGCATCGCCACCGAGACCGGCGCCGGGCAGTGGGGCTGCTCGATGGCGCTCGCCGGCCAGATGTTCGGGCTGGAAGTGCGCGTCTACATGGTCAAGGTGAGCTACAACCAGAAGCCTTACCGCCGCTCGATGATGCAGACCTGGGGCGCGGAGGTGTTCGCCAGTCCAAGCATGGAGACGCAATCCGGTCGCGCCGCGCTGGCGGCCGACCCCGACAATCCCGGCTCGCTCGGCCTGGCGATCTCGGAGGCGGTGGAGGACGCCGCTTCGCGCGCCGACACCAACTATGCGCTCGGCTCGGTGCTGAACCACGTGCTGCTGCACCAGACCGTGATCGGGCTGGAGGCGAAGAAGCAGTTCGAGAAGGCGGGCGACTACCCCGACATGATCTTCGCGCCCTGTGGCGGCGGCTCCAATTTCGGCGGCGCGGCGTTTCCCTTCTTCGCCGACAAGGCGGCCGGCAGGAACGTGCGCCTGGTGGCGGTGGAACCCGATTCGTGCCCGACGCTGACGCGCGGCCACTATGCCTACGACTTCGGCGATACCGCCAAGCTCACGCCGATGATGCTGATGTACACGCTGGGCCACGACTTCATGCCGCCCGGCATCCACGCCGGCGGCCTGCGCTACCACGGCGACTCGGCGCTGGTGTCGCAGCTCTATCACGAGAAGCTGCTGGAGGCGGTGGCGGTGCCGCAGCTCGCGACCTTCCGCGCCGGCGTGACCTTCGCCCGCGCCGAGGGCATCGTGCCGGCACCCGAATCCAACCACGCCATCGCCGCGTGCATCGACGAGGCCTTGCGCTGCAAGGAAAGCGGCGAGCCGAAGACGCTGTTCTTCAATCTGTCGGGCCACGGCCACCTCGACATGGCGGCCTACGACAGCTATTTCAGCGGCAAGCTGGAGGACTACGCCTATCCCGAGGAAGCGATCCAGGCGGCGCTCGAGCGCCTGCCCAGGGTCGGCTGATCCGGCGGCTCAGCGCGCGCCGAACAGACCGCGTCCGCGGAAATACTGCACCGCGATCCAGCCGCCGAACAGCCCGCCGAGGTGGGCGAAATGGGCGACGCCGGCCGCGGTGTTGGTGACGCCGAGGAGGAGTTCGACGGCGCCGTAGCCGAACACGAAGGTGCGCGCGCGGATCTGCACGAAGGGCAGGAAGATCAGCGTGAGGGTGCGGTTGGGGAAGTAGAGCGCATAGGCCAGCAACAGGCCGAACACGCCGCCGGAAGCGCCGATGACCGGGCCGGCGGCATGCAGGAAATAGCCGCTGACGGCGATCTGCGTCATCGCCGCGACGACCACGCTCAGCAGATAGGTCAGCAGGTAGCGCAGGTCGTTCCAGCGCTGCTCGAGCGCGGAACCGAACATCCAGATCGCCAGCATGTTGAACGCCAGGTGCAAGGGCGAGCCGTGCAGGAAGCTGTAGGTGACGAGCTGCCAGACGTGGAGCGCACTCCCCGAACCCGGCGGCCACAGGCCGAACACCCGCACGATATCCGGGCCGGTGGCGACCGCCAGCGCGTAGACCGCGATGTTGAGCAGGATGAGGGCGAGGGTGATGGGCGGCATGGAGGTTCCAGACGCAAGGTACAAGATTCAAGGGGAAGGGGGCAAGGGGTGAGTGGTGAGTGGTGAGTGGGGAGTGGGGAGTGGGGAGTGGGGAGCGTGTCCATGGCAGCGCGCTGTCGATTGTCGGAAAAATTTACATGGGTCTGCGGCCGGCTTGGGCCGGCAAGTCAGAAAAATCATGCGAATCAATCGCAAGCAGGCTTCGCCCGGCTGGATGGAATGCAACTTGCATGTTCTCGCGGCACAAACAAGGCGTCAGGTCTGACGGAAAAATATAAATGGGCCTGGACGCAGTAAAAAACAATCGAGGAGGAGAGGGGATATGAGCAAGCAGGGCATGGCATGCGGGCTGGCGCTGGTCGCGGCGCTGGGGCAATCATCTGCGTTCGCGCTGGTGGGCGGCAGTGTCGACGCCAATCTGGCCGATTCGCCTTGGGCGGGGGTCGGCGCGATCACCATCAACGGCAATGTGTATTCGGGCGTGCTGCTCGACAGCCAGCATGTGCTGACCGCTGCGCACGTCGTGGCAGGGCAGGCGGGCACGCCGGGCAACGTCAGTTTCTCGCTCAACGTGGGCGGCAGCCTCACCCATACCTACAGTGCGTCGGCAATTTCGGTCTACGGCGGCTATACGGGTACGGCGCCCGGCGCCGACGGGGTGTGGCACGACGATCTGGCGATCGTCCGGCTGGCGGCACCGGTGACGGCGGGGGTGAGCGGGTATGGCCTCTACAACGGCAGCCTGACGAACCAGACGCTCACCCTGGTCGGCTATGGTGCGGGCGGGGACGGCGTCAATGGCGTGACCAGCGGCGCCAATGCCAGCGTCAAGCGGGTGGGGCAGAACAATGTCGACGCGCAATTCGTCGACGACGACGGTGGCGCGTTCAACGAAGTCTTTCTGTTCGACTTCGACGGACCGGATTCGAGCACCAATTACTTCGGCGCAGACAACAAGCCGGGCAACGGGACGCTCGGTGAATTCGTCGAGGCCCAGTTCGCGGGCGGCGACTCCGGCAGCCCGGTGTTCGTCGACGACAACGGCGTGTGGAAGATTGCCGGCATCGCGAATTTCAACGGCACGACCAGCCTGTCCGGGGACAGCGGCGTCTTGTTCGGTTCGATCGGCGGTGGCGCGATCGTGGCGCCGTACCAGACCTGGATCCAGACGGTCACCGCGGTGCCGGAGCCCGAAACCTGGCTGATGCTGCTGGCCGGGCTGGGCCTGGTGGGATGGCGGGCTCGCGTGGGGTGAGACTCAAGGCGCGGGATTCAATGGGCAAGGCGATGCCGCATCCGAAGCAGCTGGCCTTCAGCCATCGATGAACGCCTTGCCTTGAACCCTGCATCTTGAAGCGCGTGTCTCTGGCGTGCGCACTCCATAAGCCGAACGCTTCAGATATCACGCCGGGCGGCGACATCACCCGATAACAGGCGCTCGCTAGTCTCTACGCTCCTTATCCTCTGGAGCGTGGCAATGAACACATCTTTCCTGGGCATGCTGACGGCGGCGGTGCTGATGATGCCCGGCGCGCAGGCGAACGCGGACGACTGGCGCCACGGTTCGGCCTCCTTCGCGCTGATCGGCGACGTGCCCTACGGCACGGCGGTCGAGACGAAGTTCGACAGGGTGATCGCGAGCATCAACGCGGCGCCGCACGTGCGTTTCGTGGTGCATACGGGCGACGTCAAGGCGGGTAGCGAGCGCTGCGACGATGCGCTGCTGCAGAAGCGCTTCGAGCAGTTCCAGCAGTTCAGGGACGGCGTGATCGTGACGCCGGGCGACAACGACTGGACGGACTGTCACCGCGCCAACAACGGCGGTTATCTGCCGACCGAGCGTCTGGCGAGGTTCCGCGAGATTTTCTACCCGGAGGCCGGCATGACCAGCGGTCAGCGGCCGTTCGCGGTGCGCAGCCAGGCAGCGATGGCAGGCTACGCAGCCTACGTCGAGAACATGATGTGGGATTTCCACGGCGCGATGATGGCGACGCTGCACGTGGTGGGCAGCAACAACGGTCTCGATCCGTGGAACCAGATCGACCCCGCCGACAGCTACGCCTCGCCGCGACCCGACCGCATCGCCGAAGTGCAGGCGCGCGAGGCGGCTGCGCTGGCGTGGATCGACGAGGTGTTCGCGCAGGCCACCGAGCGCAGGTCGGCCGGCGTGATGATCGCGATGCAGGCCAATCCCAATTTCGACCTGCCGGCGGCCGACGTGCAGCGCCAGGGCTTCAACAAGGTGCTCGAGCGCATCGCGCAGCGCGCCGTCGCCTTCGGCAAGCCGGTGCTGCTGGCGCACGGCGACAGCCACTACTTCCGCGTCGACAAGCCGCTCGTCGCACCGGCGCAGCCTTCTGGCAGCCAGATGCTGGAGAACGTGACACGTGCGGAGAATTTCGGCGCGCAGCACGTGCACTGGGTCGAGGTGTTCGTCGACCCGCGCGATCCCAACGTGTTCCGCATCGAACCGCGCATCGTGCAGGCGAATGTGTTTGGGCGGTGAGTGGTAAGTGGTAAGTGGTGAGTGGTGAGTGGTAAGTGGTAAGTGGTGGTAAGTGGTAAGCGGTAAGTGGTAAGCGTAGCTGGCGGCTTATCCGCTCTCCGCTCTCCGCTCTCCACTCTCCACTCTCCACTCTCCACTCTCCACTCTCCACTCTCCACTCACCGCTCACCGCTCTCCACTCTCCACTCTCCACTCTCCACTCACCGCTCACCGCTCTCCACTCTCCACTCTCCACTCTCCACTCTCCACTCTCCACTCTCCACTCTCCACTCTCCACTCACCGCTCACCGCTCACCGCTCACCGCTCACCGCTCACCGCTCACCGCTCACCCCCCCCCACCCCATGAGCCGATAGGCCTATCTCTCCCGCTGTTTCACCGCGAAGCCCTGCAATATTGCCCCGTTACGATGCCACGCAGTCGGACAGCAACCGGGCGACAGATCCGGGGCGCCGGCAGAAGCAGTGCGCGTGAAAAGCAGCAGGCATCGGACGCTCCGATGCCAGGGCAGACCCGGACAACGGGCGCCGCATCCTGTCGTCGCCGACCCGTTCGGCGGCATCCCACGCGCACACCGGCACGGTGCTGCGCGGCATGTTCCATTGCAGACTCCGTCCGGCGTGCGCCTGGGGCGGGCTTCGTTCGAAGTCCGCCAGGAGGAGACCGCCGCAAGGCTGACAACAAGCTGTATCCATAAAGGTGGGCTGTGTCCGGCTGGATGGCCGGAGCGGCACCGCAAACAACAAGGCAACAAGCAGTGCGCGTGAAAAGCAGTGGGCGTCTCTCCCGGCGCCCAGGGCCGGATGTCTCCCGCATCCGCCCTGTCCTGTGTCGTCCGGAACGTGTCCGGCGATTTCTCATGCGCACGCCGTCGTGGCGTGGCGATTCCCGCTTCCCCGTCGGCGTGCGCTGAGCCTTGTCTGCCGGATTCCCGGCAGGCGATCCGGCTGGCCGCAGGGGCCGCCGTACGGTTTTCCGGTGTCGCGCCGGGCAGCAGGTGGGCGGTGCGGCAGCGTCCAGGTTTATCCACCTCGACACACAACAAGGAGCCATACCATGAAGCGCGTGAACCTTCTGGCCGCGGGCGTGCTCGCGTTCGCCCAGACCCTGGCGGGAGCTGCCGTTGCGGCACCCGTCACCCTGACCGGCAGCACGGTCGATTTCGCTTTCGACGATGCGCTGCTGGGCCTGTTCGGCCCGGCCAGCGTGGCCGGCGATACGCTGTTTTTCACTCCGACCGCGTTCGAGGCGCAGTCGCTCAACGGCGCCGGCTTCAGCCTGACGCGCGCGACGCTCAACATCCGGCTGACGGCGCATGCCGGCCATGGGTTCGAGTCGGTCGGCGTCGCCGAGCGCGGCGATTACCTGCTGCTCGGCGCGGGTGGCATGGCCGACGTCGGTGGCCAGGTCCGTGTCTTCGACGTGGCGTCGCCGCTGGCCGACCTGACTGCGGCGATCGCCTCGCCGGTACCCATGACGGCGACTGGCTTGCCTACGCACGACTGGAGCGCGGGTGCATTCGTCGACGTGTCCGGACTCGGTGCGCGTGCGCTCAACGTCACCCTCGAAAATCTGCTCGTCGCGGCGACGTTCGATCCGGCGGCACTCGCCTTCGTCGAAAAGAAATTCGCCGCCCTGACGGTCGATACGGTGGCCGTCACGCCGGTTCCCGAGGCGGACCGTTACGCCATGATGCTGGCGGGCCTGGGGTTGGTCGGCTGGGCTGCGCTGCGCCGCCGCACTGCGGCGACCTGACCATAGGCCGTGACATCACCCGGTCATTCGTTCCCTCCAGAATGGCGCGCCAAGTCGCCAGTCCTCTCAGCGTGAGCTGCCCGGCATCCGGGCCGGGATCGATTTTTCGAATGCGTTCACGCGCATCTTTGGCCCGTCGCAAGGCGGGCTTTTTTTTCGTTCCCGCGCCGAGGTGGGGTCAGCAGGTGTAGAGGTCGAACTCGTCGCCGTTCAAGAATCCGGGCAAGGCCTCGTCATGCGGGTGCTGGTGGATCATCTCGCCCAGCCACGGATAGCAGCCGGCGTATTCGCAGAGCGTGTCGTACTCGTCGGGCAGGCCGTACGGATCCGCGCCGAGTTCGCGCAGGGACGAATCGGCAAGGGCGTCGGCTTCGGTTTCGAACAGGTCGGGTGACATGGGTTGCTCCGGAGAGGATTCGCGATCCTCATGGTCGCGCCGCAAGGTGAGCGCATGATGACAGTGCGCGCGAGCGCGATGGCCCGAATGCCCCGCGCATACGGCATGGCTGGCCCGAACGTGCCATGGCGGTTGCGCCGGGTTCGCCATGGCATGCAACAAACGGCTTGCACACTGCATCCGTGCCGGCATGCATCCCGACCGCCGTACACAGGACCGGGATGCGCGGCGCCGCGCTGCTTTGGGAGAAGCGACGATGCGCGGTGCCGCTTGCCGGATGCACGCGCGCCTGTCCATCTTGTTGTCATCGGGAGAACACCATGAAATGCCTGCCCCCTCTGTTGGCGCTTGCGCTGACGATTCCCATGAGTGCCGTCGCAGCGTCTGCGCCCGGCTATCTGGGCGATCTGGTCAACCAGGACCGGGTCATCGGAAATACGGTCTACGGCCCGGCCGGAACGCCGGTCAGCGACATCTACAGCTTCGACATCGGCGCGTTCAGCGCGGAGACGATCGCTACCGCGGTGAAGGTGTCGCTGCAGTTCGGGTCGTCTGCGACGCCGATCTTCGACATCGGCAATTTCGCCATCGCGCTGCGCGACGTCAACGGTTTCCAGTACGCCTACGACGACACCTTCAATGCCAGCGGCGAGCTGGAGTTCCAGGCCACGCTCGCGCCTTCGACGGTCGGCCTGCCCGGCTTCTATGAATTCGTCGTCACCGGCGTCACCGCCGGCAGCACCGGCGGGACCTATCTCGGCGCGCTGTCGGCGCAACCCATCCCCGAGCCGAAGCAGTGGATGCTGATGCTGGCCGGTGCCGGACTGATCGGCCTGATGGTGGAGCGCGTCAAGCACCGGCAGTTCTGAACGAAGAGCGGGCCTGGCGGCCCGTTCTGCGGATTCAGGTTGCAAGTGGCAAGTCACAGGATTCAGGAATCAAGCCTGGCTGCTCGCGCGGCATGAACTTGCAGCTTGTAACGTGCAACCTGAGTCTGCCTTTCACGCGCAATTCGTTTCCGGCAACGCCGCTTCCTGCACGAGCTTGCGCCCGAACGGCATGCGGCGCTGGTCGACGAACAGGCTGCTGCCCTCGATGCGCTTGGCCATGCGCTTGGCCTCGGAGGCGGCGCGTGCGATTTCCTGGTACTGGTGGAAATGGCTGGGATCGACCAGTACGGCGCCGATGGACAGGCTCACCAGCGCGTGGAAGGCCATGACGCCGCGCCGGTCCTCGCTGCGGTAGCCGCCGGCAGCCACGTGCTCGGGATTGAAGAAGGTGCGGCATTCGCGATCAAAACGCGCCAGCATGCCGTGGCAGCGGATCTCCCAGTCCAGGCTCTGGAACAGCACGACGAAGTCGTCGCCGCCGATGTGGCCGATGAAGTCGATTTCCGGGTTGCAGCTTTCGCGCAGGATGCGGGCGAGCAGCTGGATGATGTCGTCGCCGCGGCGGAAGCCGTAGACGTCGTTGTAGGGCTTGAACTGGTCGAGGTCGAAATACGCGGCGATAAAGGTCTGGTCGTTGGCGAGCAGACGCTCGAGATGTTCCTGGATCGGCACGT
Source organism: Pseudomonadota bacterium (assembly GCA_041639215.1). GTDB lineage: Bacteria > Pseudomonadota > Gammaproteobacteria > Burkholderiales > Thiobacillaceae > Thiobacillus. The sequence goes on from JBEQCP010000002.1 coordinate 496,065, forward strand.
TGCCGGGCAGCCCGGTGAGCGGATTGGCGTAGCGCGCGGCGACGATCTGCATTTCGGTGACTTCGCGCATCAGGTCGAAGCCGGAACCAAGGCCGAGATAGTGCCCCTCGCTGGTGATGATGAAGCCCTGGGTGAAGGCGGTCTTGCCCTTCTTCACCACCAGCTCGGACAGCTCGGTCATGCGGGTGGCCTTGTCGACGATGAGCGGGTCGGTGTCCATCAGTTCGCGGCATGGCTTGCGGCCATGGATCTCGCGGCCGTACAGGCTGAGGAAGCGGTCGAGCAGGGCGGGGCGATGAATGATGCCGACCGGAACGCCGTTGTCGGCGACCGCGACCGCGTGCAGCTCGGGGTGCTGCATCAGGAGATCGAGCACCTCCTGGCTGGGCGTGTGGGGAGAAACCGCCGGCGCGGAGGCAACCAGCCTGGCGGCTGAAGCCTGCAGTCCTTCGTAGGCCTGTGCCGTGGGAAACACGCTGACCGTCCCGGATTGCAGGCAGGCCTCCACTTCGCGTGGCAGCATGCGGGTGGGGACGGGCGACGGCCGGCCGATCAGATAGCCCTGTGCGTAACGGATGCCGAGATCCTTCAGTACCGCGAGCTCGGACGGATTTTCCACGCCTTCGGCGATCACGCAGGAATGGGCCCCCTCGGCGAGCTGCCGGATCGAGCGCACGAACTGGATCTTGTGGGGATCCTGGTGGATGTCGGCGATGAAATGCTTGTCGATCTTGACAAAGGCCGGCTTCAGTTCGGACCACAGGCGCAGGCTGGAAAACCCTTCGCCGAGGTCGTCGATGGCGACCTCGATTCCCTCGGCGCGCAGGAGTGAGGCTGCCTGGCGCAGGTCGGCGTAGTCGAGTTCGGAGGAATGCTCGGTGATTTCGAACACCACCCGCGACGTTTCCAGGCCGGTTTCCGCCAGCGCTTCCATCACGTTATCCGGTGCAAAGGCGGGGTCGAGCAGGCTGCCGGGCGACAGGTTGACGAACAGACGACCCGGGAGATTGAGGCGCGCGAAGCTCGTGAGCGCCGTGCGCACGCAGGCCCAGTCGAGCTCGACCAGCAGGCCGTGGTGGCCGGCGGCGCGAAACAGCGCCTGCGGGGCATGCAGCGGGCTGTTCGACGGCCCGCGCGACAGGGCCTCGTAGCCTGTGATGCGCCCTTCAACGAGATCGAGTACCGGCTGCAGCAGCGTGATCAGGCGAGCGCGGGCAAGGATTTCTTCCAGATGGGAACGCATTTCGTCGTGGCTCATGAAGATCGGGAAAGGCGGTGAACTGCGAACGATAAGGGCTGCGCGTTACGCGGGTGTGAAGCGGGTGGGTGCACATGGGGAGTGGTGAGTGGGGAGTGGGGAGTGGGGAGTGGGGAGTGGGGAGTGGGGAGTGGGGAGTGGGGAGTGGGGAGTGGGGAGCAGGGAGCAGGGAGCAGGGAGCAGGGAGCAGGGAGCAGGGAGCGGAAAGTGGCAACTGTCTTCTGTCACTCCGCTGTCATTCCGCCTGCGTATGCTCGTCGCCCAACAGGGGAGGCACATGCACAACACCAACGAACTGGGCGACGAGGAGTGCGGCCACCTGGCGCGTATTCTGCTCGCGTCGCGCCGGGTCACGCTGCGCCATCATTTCTTCAGCTGGGTGCACGGCCCGGTGCAGTCGCTCATTCCCCACGAGATCCTGTTGTGCGGGGTGGCGGACGAGAGCGGCTGCCTGCTGCACGAGCGCTTCACGGCCTGCCGCTACTTCAGGGACGATCATTACCAGCGCGTGATCCATCCGGGGAGCGGTCTCATAAACGAGCTGGCGCAGGAGTGGCTGGCACGCGGCGAGCCGCGCATGATTGCGGCGCCTGCCGACGGCAGCTGCGGCTGGCATGCGCGCCTCACCGATCTCGAACTCAAGAACGTCGCCTTCCACGGCATGGGCTGGCTCGACGGCCAGATGAAGGGCTACGCCAGCTTTTCGCGCGTGCGGGTCCCGTTCGACGGCCGTCTCGCGCTCTATGTCGACATCCTGCTGCCGCATCTGCTCGCCACCCTGGCGCGGGTGCTGGCCAACGAGGCGCGCACCCGTGCCAACAGCGCCCGCCCGACCGGGCTCATCACCGCACGTGAAGTCGAGGTGCTGACCTGGGTGCGCGACGGCAAGACCAACGAGGAGATCGCAGAAATCCTCGGCCTGTCGATGCTGACGGTGAAGAACCACCTGCGCCATGCGATGAAGAAGCTGGTCGTGCGCACCCGCGGCCAGGCCGTCGCCAAGGCGATCGCGCTCGGATTCCTGCGTGCGCAGGCGATCCGCAACCGGGAATAGATCGCCCGCGCGTAGCGCGGGCTTCAAGACTCAAGCTGCAAGTTTCAAGCGAGGCAGGCGGCTGCATGTCCTGCCGTGAACACCTTGCATCTTGAAGCGCGTGCCCACGGCACGCGCGCTCTGCCCCGGGATGAGCCGTCCGGCTCAGTTTATTCCTCCGTTTCTCCCCATCGCATGTCATCGGGGCTCCCTAAAGTGGGCCTGTCCGCTCGTAGGCGGGCTCGATTTCCGGTTGGCCTGCGCACACCGGCAGGCCTGCCCCACAGGGGGGCGGAAAGCTTTCAAAACTTTCTGGGTACTTAAAAAGAGGAGCGCTACATGAAACTGAAACTGATCGCCCTGGCCGCCATGCTGGCCGCGGGCTCCGCGCAGGCGGCCATCGATACCGGCCTCGCGTCGGGCAACGGCGAGCTGATGCTCAACCTGAAGTGGAAGGACTCCAGTCTTGCCGACGGCAACCAGAGCGTCTCGGCTGCCTTCGACCTCGGCGTCACCATGAATGACGCGGCGACGACCTGGAACGCCGCCGGTTTCAGCCGTTCCTGGAACCTGAACGACGCAGCCTACGGCGGCGCGTTCGCCTCCTTCCTGGCCTCGCCCATGATGGTCCTGGGCAACGCCGAAATGAACGTGTTCGCGCTCGACGGCACCGGCACCAACCCTGGCGACACCCGCATCGTCTCCACAACCAGCGGCATCAATGCCGCCGGTTCTGCTGTGAGCCTGCTGGCCAGCTCGGTTCCGTCGAATGCTAACTTCAATAACATCTTCACGAACACGATCGTCAACAACTTCCTCGTGGGTGTGAATGGGTCGTCCAACCATGGCGCTGTCGCCAATGGCGCCAGCATTGCCGATGCCACCAGCGGTAGTGCCTGGTTCGACAACGGCACCGGCATGGACAAGTTCGGCGGTTTGTCGGCTTTCGACAGCACCGGCAAGTTCGACGGCTCCTACGCCGCCGGTACCGGCATCCTCGCCGGCCAGGCCAGGGCCCTGCCGTTCTACATGGTTGTCGCCAGCAGCACCGACCCCTTCGGCAAGACGACCATGACCCCGTTCGGCGCCGACCTTGACGGCGACGGCGTGGTCGAGTTCGACAACGGCAATGGCGTGAGCGAATACGGCTTGTGGACTCTGCAGGGCAGCACGCTGACCTACTCGGTTGCCGCTGCGGTTCCTGAAGCCGAGACCTACGCCATGATGCTGGCCGGTCTGGGCCTGGTCGGCTTCATGGTCCGCCGCCGCAAGTTCGCCTAAGTCAGGCAGTCATTTCAGCCGTCTGGATCAGCCCCCTATGGGGGCTGGACCCAGCTGACTCTTCGAAACGAAAGGAATCGCAATGAAACTGAAGCAAATCGCCTTGGCTGTCGCCGCTACCTGCGTCGCTGCCCCCTCGTTCGCCCTGACGCCCGCCGACATCGACGGCAGCACCGTCCAGCTGTGGCTGTCCGGCGCGACCGCGCCCACCGCGTCGGTGTACAAGGCTGTCCGTTCCCTGTGCGCCGACAACGACGCCGACGGCCAGCCCGATGACCTGCACACGTATGTTTCCAGCAACGTTGCGGCTGCCGATGAGCCGACCGACGCTATTCCCGGCAAGTCCAAGGCCGGCAAATATGCTGCGTACGCTTGCACCATGGGGCCGCTCGCCGGCTCGCTCGACGGCGTCAAAACCATCGTCTATCACACCTTCGATGCCGGTTCGTTCGAGGCCTACACCCCGCACCTGTATCTGGCCGGCGAAGTGAACCCGCTGGTTCCCGCCACGCTGAAGCGGATGAGCGATCTGACCAGCGCAGCCAGCACCTGCACGTTGCTGGCTGCCCCGGCAAACACCTACGACAACTGCGGCGTCACCACCGTTGCTTTGGCGCCCAACGTCGACCAGTTCAGCACGCCGACTCTGCCGCAGGGCGGCTACTCTGACACCGAGTACACGCTGAACCAGTTGAACCTCGGCATCTCGAAGGGGCTGGCCGACATCGGCAGCGAAGCCCCGACCAACGTCGGTCAGGGCTTTGGCCTGGCGGTGAGCTATCCGCTCTACGCCCAGCTACAGAAGGCGCAGGGAATCATCGCCACCACCGCTGCCGACGGCGAGGCCTGCGACGGCAACTATGCTGCCGGCGCCTGCCAGCCCAGCATCAACCGTCAGAAGTACTCCTCGCTGGTTTCGGCAGGTGGCGTGACCAACAAGGACGGCAGCCTGTTCGGCGCCCCCGCTGGCTCAGTGATCAAGGTCGAGCGCCGCGTCGGCACTTCGGGTACGCAGTCGTCTTCCAACGCCTTCTTCCTGAACAAGCCCTGTGCCACCGGTCTGGCTGGTGGTGAGCTTGGTTTGGCTGGCACCAACACCGCAGGCACGACGTCCTACAACGGCGGCAAGGTCCTGGTGCGTTCCAACAACGGTTCGGGCGACGTCAAGACCCAGCTGACCGCTGCGTCCACCGCGGGCGAACTCGCCATCGGCGTGCTGTCGCTGGAGAACGTGCCGAGCGCGACCGAGAAGTTTGCTTTCGTCAAGGTCAACGGCGTGTCGCCCAACGTGGATGCCAAGCAGCGCCAGACCGCCATCGACGGCGACTACGAGTTCTGGTACGAGCTGGTGGCCTTCACCGCCGGTTCCGCCTTCGGTGAAGGTGTCGACCTGATCAACGGCACCGTGATCGCCCTGGGCGACCCCAGCATCACCGACCTGACCGGCCTGTTCGTCACCAAGGCCGCGGGCGTGACCGGTGTCAACGTGTCGAAGGGCGCCAAGCAGGGTAATGCCTGCTCGCCGGCGATCCAGTAAGAAACCTGATGGCTCAGGGGGGCGCAATGCCCTCCTGCGAAAGACCGGGACAGTCCTTCGGGGCTGTCCCATTTGCGTTTTTATGCAGGGCAATGCGGAAGCGGTTTCTGAATGTGGAAGACGATGATTAATAAGTGGTGTGTATTTCTGTTGCTGGGCATACTGGGCTGGAGCCCACTGTCGCATGCGCTAGACGCGCAATTCGACGTATTCGAATACCGGGTGGAGGGCACGACGCTGTTGCCCATCATCACCGTCGAGCAGGCGGTGTATCCGCATCTCGGCGAAAAGAAAACCATCGCCGACGTGGAGAAGGCGCGCGAGGCGCTGGAAAAGGCCTACCACGGCGCGGGCTATCTCACCGTGCTGGTGAGCATTCCGCAGCAGAAGGTCGACGGCGGCATGGTGAAGCTGACCGTGACCGAGGCGCCGGTGGAGCGGTTGCGCGTGGTCGAGTCGCGCTATTTCAGCCTCGGCGAAATCAAGGCGGGCGTACCGCAACTGGCCGAGGGCACGGTGCCGAATTTTCCGCAGATGCAGAAGGAACTGGCGGCGCTGAACCGCTCGGCCGACCGCCGCATTACGCCGGTTCTGCGACCCGGCAAGACGCCGGGCACGGTCGAGGTCGATCTCAAGGTGCAGGACCAGTTGCCGCTGCACGGCAGCGTGGAGCTCAACGACCGCTATAGCCAGGACACCACGCGTACGCGGCTGTCGGCCAGTCTGCGCTGGGACAACCTGTGGCAGAAACAGCACGGACTGGGCCTCACCGTACAGACCGCGCCCGAGAACACCGACGAAAGCCGTGTGCTCGCAGCCAACTACACCTGGCCGCTGGCGTCAGGCAATTACCTGGCCCTGTATGGCGTGCTGTCCGAGTCCGACGTCGCTGCCGTCGGCACGCTCAACGTGCTGGGCAATGGCACCATCCTGGGCGCGCGCTATATCGTGCCGCTGCGCAGCCGCAGCGAGGGGTTCTTTCACACCGCGACGCTGGGTGTGGACTACAAGGACTTCGATCAATCCGTGGCGCTGATCGGCGGCGGCGATTTCAATACGCCGATCACCTACCTGCCGTTTGCCCTGGGCTGGGACGGCACCTGGCTGGGTGAGGGGCGCAGCACCAAGATCGGGGTGGCGTTCAATTTCCATCTGCGCGGGCTGGTCGCGGACGAGCAGGAGTTCGCTGCCAAGCGCTTCAAGGGACGGGCGAATTACAGCTACCTGCGCGGCACGGCGTCGCACGGCGAGCGATGGAGCAGTGGCTGGGGCGTCGAGCTGCGGGGCAGCTGGCAGCTTGCCGCGCAGCCTCTGATCTCGAACGAGCAGTTCGCCATCGGCGGCGTCGACTCTGTGCGCGGTTATCTCGAGTCGGCCGCGCTGGGAGACAACGGCGTGGCGTTGAGCCTGGAGGCGGCGACGCCGAATTTTGCGAAGCGCTTGGCCGATTCGATCGATGATCTGCACCTGCTGGCTTTCGTCGACGGTGGCCAGGTCCACGTGCGCGAGCCGATCACCGCGGAGGATCGCATCACGCTGGCTGGCGCCGGCGTCGGTCTGCGTCTGAAAGGCTGGCACGGCGTCTCGGCCGGCATCGACTGGGCGGTGGCGCTGCGTGAGCTGGGCGACACTGGCAAGGGCGACAGCCGCGGGCATTTCAGGCTGGGGTATGAGTGGTGAGTGGTAAGCGGTAAGTGGTAAGTGGTAAGTGGTAAGTGGGGGTGAGCCGATCGGCTCAGCCCGGATGACACAGGCATGACGTGACCGGCGATTAAGGTATCCGGTATCGAAATCGCGCGGTGTCTGCGCGCCGCACGCATAAGGAGAATCCCGTGAACCGCAACCGCTATCGTCTGGTATTCAACACGACTGCAGGCATGATGGTGCCGGTAGCGGAAATAGCGCGTCGCTCGGGTAAATCCAGCAAGGGCAAGGCTACGAGTGCTTCAGCCCTGATGCTGGCCGGCACCCTGCTCACGGGATCGGTGCTGGCCGAGCTGCCAGTACCTGGCGCAGGCGGGACGATTCCGAATTTCGTGACGGCCGGGCAGGCGGCCTATCAGATCAACGGCACGCAGGCCTACGTGAACCAGGTCGGCGACAAATCCATTCTCAACTGGCAGAGCTTCAACGTCAGCGCCGGCCACAATGTGCAGTTTCGCCAGGTCGACAGCCTCGCCACCAACAACCTGGTGCAGGGCGCCAGCTTCACCTCGCTCAATCGCATCCACGACATCAATCCCAGCGTGATCGCGGGCAGCATTTCGCAGGCGGCCGGACAGAAGGCCAACGTGATCCTGGTCAACTCGAACGGCATCGCGTTCATGGGCGGCTCGCAGGTGAACCTCAACAGCCTCACCGCCAGCACGCTGAACATCGCTGACAGCTTCATTCTCGATACTCTGCTGACGACGGACGGCCGGCCGCAATTCGAGAAGGCGCTGGATGGCGGAGACGGCCGCGGATTCGTCAAGGTGTTCGAGAACGCGAGGATCAGTGCGGGCATCCAGGGCCGGGTGATGCTCATCGCGCCGACCGTGGTCAACAAGGGCACGATCGAGGCCCCGGACGGGCAGGTGGCGATGGCTGCAGGCACGAAGGTATTCCTGCGTACTGCTGCCGCCTATGGCGACGAGAACGTGCGCGGCCTTCTGGTCGAGGTGGACAGCGCTGCCGTGCTGAACGACTTCGATACGGCCAACGCCGACGTCAGGGATGGATGGCTCGACGGCCAGACGATCGGTCTGGCCAATGCGGCGGAAGACAAGCTGGGCCACGCGACCAACCTGGGTGAGCTGACGTCGCCGCGTGGCAACGTGACCATGGTCGGGTACGCGGTGAACCAGCAGGGCATTGCACGCGCCACCACCTCTGTGGTGGCGAACGGTTCGGTCTATCTGCTGGCCAAGGACCGTACCGCCATTCCGGCTTCGATCCCGGACCAGAGCAAGCCCGGCAGCCGTTCGGAACGCGCAGGCCGCGTCGTCCTCGGCGAGAATAGCCTGACCGCGGTGCTGCCGGACGTGACGGATCCGACCGGTTCGCTCGACGGCGCGACGGGCCAAGGTGTGGCGAACGCGTCGCAGGTGAAGATCCTGGGCCGCGACGTGCGCATGGAAGGCGGCGCGCTTATCGATGCGTCGGCGGGCGAGGTCAGCATCGTCGCCATGGACCGGCCGGCGGACATCGCCCTGGATTCCAGCAACCCGTTCAAGCAGATCGGCACCACTCTGATCTCCCCGACGGCGCGGGTCCATATCGCTGACGGCGCGCGCATCAACGTGGCCGGTCTGGAAAACGTCCAGGTCTCGGTGGCACGCAATGCGGTCGAGGTCGAACTGCGCGGCGACGAACTGAAGGACTCGCCGGTCAATCGCGAAGGGCCGCTGCGTGGCGAGACGGTTCACGTCGATGTCGAACGCGCGCTCGCCCGGGCCGCGGCCGGAGAATCGACGCTCATCGCGCAGGACAGCCTCGAGAGCTACCAGGGCAAGCTGGAGCGCACGGTGGCCGAACGCTCCACCGCCGGCGGCCTGGTCAATATCCAGTCGCAGGGCGAAGCCATCCTGGAAAGCGGCGCCGTGGTCGACCTCTCGGGCGGCAGCGTGCAGTACACCGCTGCCAACGTGAAAACCACGTTGCTCTCCAGCAACGGCAAGCTCGTCGACATTGCCGACGCCGCTGCGGAAATCCGCTACGACGGCATCGCCACCCGCTACGTGGTGGATTACGGCCGCTGGAACCGCCGGGAGGTGATCGATCTGGGGCAGAGCTACCGCCACGATCCGGGCTACGTGGACGGCAAGGACGCAGGCGCGCTGCAGATCGTGGGCATGGGCGCGACCGTCATGCAGGCGGAGGTGCTCGGACGCACCACCACCGGCGCATTGCAGCGCGATGCCGGACAGACGCCCGCCGGCGCGCGATTGCGCATCGGCAGCGATGCCGTCGCCGGCGATTACAAGCTCAACCAGCGCATCGAAATCGGCAGTACTGCGGCGACTCTGCCGGTGCGTTTCGGCTTCGGCGACATCCTGCCTGGCGAGTTGAAATCCACGCTGGCAATCGACCCCGCCACGCTGGGAGAAGGCAGGATCGCGCAGCTGGAACTGTACGGCAACCAGGCGGCGGACATTCGCGAAGCGCTGCGCACGCCGCAGGGCGGCGCGGTTCGCATCACCGCGCGCAGCGTCAACGTCGGCGCCGGCATCGTCGCGCAGGGCGGCGAGATCGCGCTGAACGCGCGCGCCAACCGTGCGAATTCGAGCGAGACCATTCCGCAGGGCGTGTTGAACGTCAACGTGGAAGAGGGCGTGATGCTGGCTGCACGCGGCGAGTGGATCAACCCGTTGCCGGCGGCAGGCGGCGCGGGCGAGACCGGCGCGCGCATCGACGGCGGCAGGGTGGCGCTGTCCGCCGTCAACGATGTGCTGCTGGGCGAAGGCTCGCACGTCGATGTGACAGGGGGTGGGCGGGTCATGGCCAACGGCAAGCTCACCGGCGGCAAGGGCGGCGCAATCAGCCTGGAGGCCAATGCCGGCGTCGAAGCGACCAGCAGCCAGACCGGCACAGTCGGCCTGGCGGGCGAACTGAGCGGCTACGGCATGGCGCAGGGCGGCAGCCTGTCCGTGTCGTCGGGCCGGATCCGGATCGGCGGCGACCGCGATACACAGCCCGGCGCGCTCAATCTGGATGGCGATTTTCTCGATCGCGGCGGATTTGCGTCCGTCGCGCTGACCGGGCGCGACGGCCTGACTGTGGCGGACGGCGTTTTGATCGCCCCGGTTCCGCAGTCCGTCGTGCTGCAACCCGGCTATGCCCTGCAGGCGACCGGCAGTCACATCGAGGATTTCTCGACGCCGATCGTGCTCGACCCGCGGCTGCGCAAGCCGATGAGCCTCAGGCTGGCAGCCGATTCCGTCGCGCATGGCGACGTGCGCATTGGCGAGGGGGCTCGCATCGAGATGGACGACACGTCCGCGATCGCGATCAACGCGGCACACCGCATCGACATCTCGGGGGAATTGCGCACCCACGGCGGCACGATCGGCGCCACGCTCAACCGCAGCACGGATCTGGCGTTCGATCCGGCCAGCGCCGTCTGGCTGGGTGAACATGCGGTGCTCGATGCTTCAGGGCGGGCGCGCACCTACACCGACAGCCGCGGACTGGTCCAGGGGGACGTCCTGGCAGGCGGCACGGTCGCGCTCAACGCGCAGGTCGGCTATGTGGCGACGAAAACCGGCTCCCGCATCGACGTTTCCGGCGCGTCCCCCGTGCACCTCGACGTGCCGAACGAATCCGGTGGCCTGGGCCGCGCTATCGGCAGCGACGCGGGGGCGATCACGATCATGGCGCGCGAAGGCGCGCTGCTCGACGGCACGCTGGCGGCGAATGCCGGGGGCGCGGCCCACCGCGGCGGAACCTTCGATTTGACGCTGGGCGACAGCGCGAACCCGACCGGTGCAGGCCATCCCACAGGCCCGCGCACGATCGGCCTGGCGAATGCGGTCGCCGAACAGACCGCCGGCCTGACACCGGGCGGCGCGATTCCCGTTGCGCTGGATGGCACGGCGAAGCTGGGTGCCGCCGCCCTCGAAGCGGCCGGCTTCGACCGCATTGCGCTCAAGGGCCGCGACGCGGTCCAGCTGGAAAACGGGCTGGAACTGGGGACCAATCGTGCCCTGCCTCTGCGGGAAGTGAAACTGGATGCACCGCGCATCGAAACGGCGGGGGGCGACGCCACGCTGCGGGCGGACGTGTTGCGGCTCGGCAATTACGACAGCGCGCGCCAGGGCGTCGTCGATTCGCCCGTTATGGGCAGCGGTACATTCAAGGCCAGCGCGCGCCTGCTTGAGTTGGCGGGCAATCAGACCCTGACCGGCATGGCACGCACCGAGCTGAAGGGCGAGGCGGAGATCCGCCTGACCGGCATCGGTGCCAACGGCACACAGCAGCCTTCCGGCACGCTCAGGAGCGCGGCCAATCTGGTGCTGCATGGCGCGCTGGTGGCGCCATCGAGCTTCTCGCGCTATACGCTCTCGGCACCCGGGCGCACCGTCGAATTCACGCGCGCTGCCGGCAACGGGGCACTGCCGCTGTCTGCGCTGGGCAGTCTCAAGGTCGAGGCCGGCAACATCGTCCAGGGCGGCAACATCCGGGCGCCCTTCGGCCAGCTCGAATTCGCCGCCAGCGGGTCGCTCGTCTTCAAGGACGGCAGCATCACGTCGGTCTCGCCGGATTCCGATCGCGTCATTCCGTTCGGGCAGATCCAGAACGGCCAGGACTGGGTGCTTGCCGCCGGGGGCGCCCGCTTCGAGCAGGACGCCCTGGCCGAGAAATCGATCCGCGTCGCGGGCGCGACGGTCGACATGCAATCCGGGGCGCGCATCGACCTCGCGGGCGGCGGCGACCTGCAGGCCTACGAATTCACCGTCGGCCCCGGCGGCTCGCAGGACATTCTCGCCGACACCAACACCTACGCCATCCTCCCGGGCTACACGGGGGGCTTCGCACCCTCCGACCCGCAGGAGAGCTTCGACCGCGTCAGCGGCGAGGCGGTGTACCTCTCCGGCGTGCCGGGACTGGCAAACGGGGTGTATACCCTGTTGCCGGCGCACTATGCGCTGTTGCCCGGCGCCTACGCAGTCAGGATCGGCACCGGCATCCAGGGCGTGATGCCGGGCCAGGCCCACAGCCGCCAGGACGGCGTGCGCATCGCCGCGGGCTACCTCACCGACACGCGGACGGGCGCGCCCAGCGACGCGAACTGGCAGGGCATCGAGGTGTTGAGTCGCGAGCAGGTGCTGGCGCGGTCGGAGTTCACCCTGACTCGCGCATCGGACTTTTTCGCCGGCAGCCGCAATCGGCCGCAGGATGCCGGTCTGCTGTCCATCGTCACGACCGGCGCCGGTGCCGGCGCGCTCAAGCTCGACGCGATCTACGATCTGGGTGCCGCCAGCGGCGGGCGCGGCGCGAAGGTGGACATCGCCGCGACCAAGCTGGCCGTCGCGAGTGGCGCGCCGGCCGGGATCGACCCCGATGCGGTGCGGCTCGACGCCGACACGCTCAACCGTCTGGAGGCCGGCAGCCTGTTCCTCGGCGGCACGCGTAGTGCCGCTGATGGAGTTACCACGCTGGACGTGAAGGCCGACGCCGTCACGCTTGCCAACGATGCCGATCACGCGCTCAGGGCGTCTGAGGTTATTCTCGCTGCGCAGGACAGCGTCGATCTCCGCACCGGCAGCCGCATCGACGCGCAGGGCGAAGCAGGCGACGCGGGACATTACGAAACCGCTGGCGAAGGCGCGCTGGTGCGCGTCGCCTCGACCCACGCGCGCTTCTCGCGCAGCGGCTCACCGGGTACATCGAAAGGCACGTTGAGCGGGACGGGGGAACTCGTCGCGGCCGACTCTATCCTCCTCGACGCCACTCTGGACAATGCCTTCGACGGGACTACCCGGTTTGCCAAGGACGGCGCCGCGGTCGCCGGCAATCTCGCGGTCGGCGCGAAGCGCATCAATTTCGGCGCCGCACCCGTCGGCAGCGAAGGCATGACCTATGCGCAGGCCGAGCTGGATGCGCTGGACGACCTCAACAGCCTGACGCTGACGAGCTACAACACTTTCGACCTGTATGGCGATGTCACCGTGGGCGGCATCGATGCGGACGGCAAGCCGACCCTGCAGAGCCTCGTCCTTCAGGGCGCGGGGCTGGCCGGGATCGCCAACGCCGGTCAGACTGCGCACGTGCGTGCGAAGCATCTCGCACTTGCCAACCCGGCTGGCGTGGCATTTGCAACGGGCGGCACGCCCGATACCGGAACGCTCGCCATCCTCGCCGACACGCTTATCCTGGGCGAAGGCGACAAGGCCATTCAAGGGTACGGCGGAGTCGATGTCACGGCCAACGAACTGGTCGGCGCGGGCACGGGCACGACGGCAATTGCCGCGCCGCTCGCTATGGCCGTCGCACGCATCACGGGCGGGACGGGTTCGAAGCAGGCGCTTTCCAGTTCCGGTGCCCTCGTGGTGGCGAATCGAACGGCCGACCATGCGCTCGTACCGGTTGCCGCGCTGGGCGCGCGCTGGGGGTTCAGCGGATCGGTGATCGATTTCAACAGCACGGCCGTTCTTCCCACCGGCTATCTCGGGCTGCTTGCCACAGGTGGCGACGTGACGCTGGGCGCCGACGCCCGGGTCGACGTGGCCGGACGCAGCGTGGCGTTCTTCGACGTGAACAAACCGAGTTGGGGCGGCACGGCCGAATTCATCAGCGGGACGGGCGATGTGGTACTCAACACGGGGGCCCGCGTCGACGTCTCGGCAGCGGCAGGCGGAGACGCGGGCATGCTCAGCGTGCGCGCAGCCAGTGGCACCGTCGCTCTCGCGGATGGCAGCGTGATCGGTGCGAATCCCCTCGATGCGGAGGGCCGGCGTGGCGCAGGCGCGCGTGCGGTCATCGACACGGGTTCGCTTGCCGGTTTCTCGGCGCTCAATGATGTCCTCGGCACCGGGGGCTTCGAGGGTGAACGCAATGTGCGCGTGCGTAGTGGCGACGTCAGCATCGCCGCAGGCGATGTCGTGCGGGCGAGGAGCGTGAGCATCGCGGCGGACGGCGGTCGTATCGACGTGGCCGGAACATTGGACGCCTCGGGCGGATCGGCCGGTCGCGTCGCCTTGCTTGCACGCGACGACATTAACCTCCTCGGATCAGGCGAGTTGCGCGCCATCGCCGGCGGCGATGGCCAGACAGGCGGGGACATCGAGCTCGGCACATCGACCGGCAGCCTCAACCTTGCGGCGGGAAGCCGTATCGACGTTTCCTCAGGGATGGGCGGACAAGGCGGGACGGTACTGCTGCGTGCCCCGCGCGTGGGGAGCGACGTGGCGGTGGGCACGCTCGACAGCACGATCGCCGGCGCCTCGTCGGTCGACATTGAAGCAGTCAAAGTCTACAGCGGCATCACCACGATCAATGCAGCCGGCGCGAGCAGTGGCGGCACGCTGTCACTGGCGACGATCAATGCGGACAACACGGCATTCGCAGCCAACCACGCCGCGATCAAGGCGCGTCTCGGCAAACCGGCCGATCCGGCCTTGCATATCCTGTCCGGGGTCGAGGTGCGCTCGGCCGGCAACCTGACGCTGGCCCAGGACTGGAATCTGAACGCCAGCCGCGCAGGCGGCGAGGCAGGCGTTCTGACCTTGCGCGCAGTGGGCGACCTGAAGATCGACGCCAACCTGTCCGACGGCTTCAGTCATGCAACGGCTTACAGCGCCGGCACCACGCCTGCGACGCTGCTGTCCGGCGATTCATGGTCGTACCGCCTGGTCGGCGGTGCAGACAGCAGCGCCGTCGATCCGCTTGCCGTCATCGCGAATGGCGGCGACGTTGTGCTGAAAGCCGGCAAGCTGATCCGCACCGGTACCGGCGACATCCGGGTGCAGGCAGGCAAGGACATCAGGCTTGCCGACACCAAGGCCGTGATCTACACGGCAGGCCGGGATGCCGGTTCCCTCGCCGGCTTCACTCATCCGGCCAACGCGCAGTTCAGCACCGGCGGCGGTGATGTTCATCTCGGCGCGCTCGGCGACATCGTCGGCGCACCCTCGGCGCAACTGTATTCCAACTGGCTGTTCCGCCAGGGCAAGCTCGGCAGCGACGGCGCATCCTACGACGTGCAGCCTGCCTGGTGGGTGCGCTTCGACCAGTTCCAGCAGGGCGTAGGCGCGCTCGGCGGCGGCGATGTCACGATCATGGCGGGCGGCAAGGTGGAGAACGTTTCCGCCAGTACGCCGACGCAGGCACGCCTGGTGTCGCTGACGCCTGTGGCAAGCGCGCTGGCCCGAAGCGGAGGCGGCAACGTGGCCGTAGCCAGCGGCGGCGATCTGCTCGGCGGGCAGTATTACGCCGACAACGGCGTGCTCGTCGTACGGTCCGGCGGCAAATTGGACAGCGGGCAGAAGGTTGGCACGGGCACGAGCGCCAAACCTCTTTACACTCTGCTGGCGCTGGGCGATGCGCAGGCCAGCGTTCACGCGAACGGCGACCTCAATGTCCACGCCATCATCAATCCGCACCTGGTCGTCCAGTCGCAGGGCAGCCTGGGCAACATCAGCGGCGCCACCGATGCGAGGTGGAGCCTGTTCTCGACCTATGGGAACGACAGTGGCGCCGCGCTGGAAAGCCTCGGCGGCAACGTGAATCTCCATAACGTGACCAATACCGCGAGCGCGACCGTCGCCTCGTTGAAGGATGCCTACAAGGCTCCGCTCAACTTCAATATCAGCGCGGCGAAATACACCGCGAACCTGTTGTCGGTGCTGCCGCCCAGCCTGTCTGCGGTGGCCTTCCAGGGTGATGCCACGCTGGATGGAGTGACGGCCACGCTCAGCCCGGCCGCGCAGGGCAAGCTGTCCGTTCTTGCCGCCGGCAATGTGGACATTCCGGTGCGCCTGGTGATGAGCGACACGTCGCCGCTGCCGAACGCCGTGCTGCCGGGCGACGTGGACGACCAGTTCCTCGGTGCCGCCAGTACGCAGGCCAAGATCGCCCATGCGGTCACGCCGGTTCACGCGGGTGGTGCGGATCCCGTGCGGATTTATGCGGTCGACGGTGATGTGAGCGGGGATTTCAACGAACTCAGCCTCAGGCTGCCCAAGGCCGCGCGCGTGCGTGCCGGACGCGATGTCGTCAATCTGGGGCTGGATATCCAGCACGTCGATGCTGCGGATGTCAGCCGGGTCGAGGCGGGGCGCGATATTCGCTTCGAGCGCGGCGAAAGCCGGACGCCCAATGCGCTGGTCTGGATAGGCGGGCCGGGACGGCTGGAGGTGACGGCAGGGCGGGACATCGATCTGGGAACGTCGGCCGGCATCGCCAGCCGTGGCGACCTCGATAATCCCGCACTGCCGGTCGACGGCGCCGACATCCACATCGCGGCAGGCGTAGGTGCCGGCGGCATCGATTACACGGGAACGGTGGACCGGCTGGTGGCAAAGCTCGGGTCGGACAACCCGGATGACACAACGCTGTGGCAGGCCCGCTGGCTCACGGGCAATGCGGATCTGACCGAAACCGATGCGCTCCCTGCAGTTCAGGCCGTGGCTGGGCTCGATGCGGAAAGCCAGCGCTCCCGTGTGCGTGCGCTGATTTTCGACGCGTTGCGCGCAAGCGGTCGCGACTCGCTGCAGGCGGACAGTCCGTATGCCGCCGACTATGCACGTGGCTATGCGGCGCTGGAACTGGCTTTCCCGGGGATAGGCGATATGAAGCCAGCCATGGGCGGCCGCCCCTATCAGGGCAGCGTCAATCTGTTTGCCAGCCGCGTCCGGACCGAGCAGGGGGGCGACATCGAATTCCTGATTCCGGGCGGGGATCTGGTCGTGGGGCTGAGCAATACGCCTGAGAAACTGACAGACCTGTCGAAAGTCACCAACCCCAAGGACAAGAGCGCACTGGGCATGGTGACGGTGGCCAATGGGACGATCCGCGGCTTCGCACGCGACGATGTGCTGGTGAACCAGTCACGCATCCTGACGGTCGGCGGTGGCGACATCCTGCTGTGGTCGAGCGAAGGGGACATCGACGCGGGCAAGGGCAAGAAGACCGCGGCGACCGTGCCGCCGCCGATCATCAAGGTCGACAAGGATGGCAACGTCACCCTGGAATTGCAGGGTGCGGCTACCGGCAGCGGCATCGGCGCGCTGACCCCGGCAGGCGGCTCCGCCGGCGACGTCGATCTGATCGCTCCCAAGGGCACGGTCAACGCCGGCGACGCCGGCATCCGCGCGGGCAATCTCAACATCGCGGCGCAGGTGGTGCTGGGCGCCGACAATATCAGCGTGTCGGGCAGCTCGGCCGGCACGCCGGTGGCGGACACCAGCGCGGTGACGGCGGCGACCTCCGGTGCCAGCAACGCGGGCGGAGATGTGTCGTCGACCACTGCGGCGCTGGCGCAGAACCTGGCAGACGCCGCGCGCACGGCAGAGGAGCTCAAACAGTCATTCAGGCCGACTTTCATCTCGGCCGAGGTGATCGGTCACGGCGATTGAGCCGTGGCGAGACCGGATCGTTCGGCACGCCGGCAGGCATGAGCCGGACGGCTCATGCCTGCCGGCGTGCATGAAGCATGTGCTTCAATCTGGACTCGCTAGTCTCTCGAGCGGATTCGCGCTTGCGCGAAAGCACAGCCCACTCATCCCACACGGAGACATCATGCGACTCAAGACCCTACCCGCGCTGCTCGCGGGGCTTGCCCTGGCCGGCGCTGCACATGGCGCTTCACCCCTCGAATTCAACAAGATCTGGACCTACGCGCACGGCAGCGTCGCCTCGGAAATTCCGGCCTTCGACAGCCTGACCAATACCGTGTGGGTCGCCGGCGTCACCGGGGTTGATGTGCTGAATGCCAGCACCGGGGCGCTGGTCCAGAGCATCGACACCACGCCTTACGGCAGCGTCAATGGCGTGTCGATCTTCAACGGCATGGCGGCGATGGCCTTCGAAAATGCGACGGATCGTACCCAGGCCGGCCAGATCGTGCTGTTCGATACGGCCACGCGCACGCTGGCATCCGGCATCAACCAGATCAGCGTGGGTGCCTTGCCCGACATGGTCACTTTCACGCCGGACGGCAGCAGGCTGCTGGTTGCCAACGAAGCGACGCCGACCCTCTACGCCGGATTCGACCCGGCCGGCAGCGTGTCGATCATCGACATGACGACGCGTACCGCGACGACGGCCAGCCTTGCCGGCGTGCCGACTGCAGGCAGCTTCATCCGCAACCCGGGCATGGATTACGAGCCCGAGTACATTACGGTGAACGCGGCCGGAACCCATGCCTTCGTTACCCTGCAGGAACACAATGCCATGGGCGTGCTCGATCTCGGCACGAATACCTTTGCCAGCATCGTCGGCCTCGGCGTCAAGGACTTCAGCCTGCCCGGCAACACGATCGACCCCAGCCACAAGGACAACACGGTCGCCCTGCGCAGCGCCGACGTGCGCGGCTTCTACCAGCCCGATGCCGTCGCCAGCTACGCGGTCGGCGGCCAGACCTATCTCGTCATGGCCAACGAGGGCGATACGCGCGAGGACGACGGCGACAAGGCGCGCGTCAAGGACGTCTTCGCCAGCGGCAGCTACCCTGCTGATCTCAATCAACTGAACGTCTCGACCGTGGATTCGACGACCGGTGATCTTTATACCTTCGGCGGCCGCTCCTTCTCGATCCGCGATGCGAACGGCACCATCGTGTTCGACAGCGGCAACCTGCTCGATGCCGAGGCGATCGCGCGCGGCATCTACGACGACGGCCGCAGCGACGACAAGGGGGTCGAACCGGAAGGTGTCGAACTGATGGAAATCGGCGGGCGCATGTACGCCTTCATCGGCCTCGAGCGCACCACCAAGGGGGCGGTGGCGGTGTTCGACATCACCGATCCGGCCAGCGCCAGCTTCGTCGACATGATCGTCACCGACGGCGACCTCGCGCCTGAAGGCCTCGAGGCCTTCAGCTTTGGTGGCCAGTCCTACCTGGCGATCGCCAACGAAGTCAGCAATACCACCACGCTCTACAGCCTGGCGCCTGTGCCGGAGCCTGAAACCTACGCCATGCTGCTCGCCGGCCTGGGTCTGGTCGGTTTCATGGCCCGCCGCAAGGCAATGAGCGTCTGAGCAGTTCACCGTGCCCGGAAAAGCCCGCCGTCTGGCGGGCTTTTTTCGTGCTGCCGGGCGTGCGGCCCTGCAGGGTTGGGTGGCCGGTGCTTCAGAGTTCGAGGCTGGCAATCTTCATCCAGTCGCCTTCGGTACTGTCGGAAATCTCGAACCCGAATCCCCGGACGAACTGGAGCATGTCGCGATTGCTCGCGAGGATGCGCCCGACCATTTTCTGCAGACCCTGCGCCCTCGCGCGATCGAGTAGTGCGTCCATCAGGCGATGGCCGACGCCGTGGTGGTTCCAGGCATCGGCGACGACGATGGCGAATTCGCAGCTGGAACGGCCGGGCTGGATCACGTAGCGAGCGGAGCCGACGACGCGCGCTCCGTGGTCTGCAGACGCCAGGGCGACGAGGTGCGTACCCTCGTCATCGCACAACCGGCACGACCTCAGCGTTTGGTCCAGCCCCGGATCGTAGTCGCCCTGCCCGAAACGGAAGTAGCGCGCCGTGACGGACAGGTCCCTGACGAAGGCAATGAGTCCTTCTGCATCGGATTCGTCCAGACGCCGCAATGTCAGGGCGGAACCGTCTGCTGTTGTCCAGGCTGCGGGCAAATCCACGCTTTCTTCTCCCTGCGGTTGTCTTGCGGGGCGAGAACATTCCTTGTCTCGCCGCGTGTTGCGGCTGGCCATCTTATCGAATGACGGGTTGCAGCGGTATGGCCTGACGCCCGTACGGCATGGCCCGTTCGGGCCATGCCTGCGTCCATGCCCTGTCATTGCCGCTCCGCATAATCGGGCGCTTGCCAGATATTGACCGAATGCCCATGCGTCTGCCTGCCGTTTTCATTGCGCTGCTGTTGTCCTTCTTCTCCGCGACCAGCCACGCCTGGTGGAACGACGACTGGACGCTCCGCAAGAAGGTCACCCTGACCCATGCTGCCGGCGAGGTGGCCGATGCACCGGTGCTGATCCGGCTGCACACCGGCAATTTCGATTTTCTCTCGGCCAACGAGGACGGCAGCGACCTGCGCGTGGTGGCGGGCGACGATGCGACCGAGCTCAAGTTCCACATCGAGAAATGGGACGGCCTCAACCAGCTGGCGCTGGTGTGGGTGAGGTTGCCGAAGCTTACGGCGCAGACCGAGGCCTGGCTGTATTTCGGCAATCCCGAGGCGCCTGCGGCGTCGGATTCGAAGGGTAGCTACGACGCGGCGAGCACGGTGTTGCATTTCAACGAGCTGGCCGGCAATCCGGTCGACAGCGGCCCGAACGGGCTCAACGCCACGGCGTTTACCGGCACGCGCATCGCCGCCTCGTTCGCCAACGGCGGCGCCAAATTCGATGCGACGCAGAGCCTGACGCTGCCGGCGGTGTCGGCCAACGGTGGCTGGAGTGCGTCGATGTGGCTGAAGCCCGCTGCGCTCGACGGCAGCCTGTTGCAGGCCGGCGGCCTGTCCGCTGCGCTGGCAGGCGGCATCCTGAACGTGCAGGCCGGTGCGGCGAGCGTAACGGCGGCCGCGCCGCTCGCTGACGGCAAATGGCAGCACGTGGCCGTGGTCGTCGAGACGGGGATGCTAAAGCTCTATATCGACGGCAAACCAGCGGGCGAGGCGGCCGGCGCGGTCGTGCCTTCGGGCCCGCTGGTTGTGGGCAACGGCTACGTCGGCGAAGCCGACGAAATCCAGCTCGCCGGCACGGCGCGCACCGCCGCCTGGATCGCGGTCGCGGCGGCGCAGGGGCCGGATGGCGCGCTGGTCGCGCTGGGCGAGGACGAGGGCAGTGAAAGCGGTGGGGGCGGCATCTGGGGCACGCTGTTCCAGGCGCTCACGCTCGACGGATGGATCGCCATCGGCGTGCTCGCCGTGATGCTGGTGATCGCGGTGTGGGTGATGATCGCCAAGGCGATGTACGTGAACAGGGTCGACAGGGCGAACCAGGCGTTCCTGGAAAAATTCCGCGAGTTGTCGTCCGATCTCGGCGCGATCGACAAGTCGGCGCAGTGGGCGGACACGTTCCGCCATTCCTCGCTCTACCGGCTCTACCACATCGCCGCGCTGGAACTGTCGCACCGTTTCAGGGACACGGACGCCAGCCATCTGGCGGACCAGGACAAGAACCTCTCGCCGCAGGCGCTGGACTCGATCCGTGCCAGCCTCGACACCGGCATGGTGCGCGAATCGGGCCTGCTCACCCGGCTGATGGTGCTGCTCACCATCGCGATTTCGGGCGGACCGTTCATCGGCCTGCTGGGCACGGTGCTGGGGGTGATGATTACCTTCGCGGTGATCGCCGCCAGCGGCGACGTCAACGTCAACGCCATCGCCCCGGGCATCGCGGCGGCGCTGATGGCCACCGCCGCCGGCATGGCGGTCGCGATCCCGGCGCTGTTCGGCTACAACTATCTCAACTCGCGCATCAAGACCATCACGTCCGACATGCGCGTGTTCATCGACGAGCTGGTCACCAAGCTCGCCGAGAACTACTCGCGCTGAGGAGACGATCATGGCCAGCGCGCACGAGGACGACAAGCCCTACGACGAGATCAACATCACGCCGATGCTCGATCTGGCGTACGTGCTGCTCGTCATCTTCATCATCATGACCACCGCCTCGGTGCAGGGCATCAAGGTCAATCTGCCCAAGGCCAGCGATACGCCCAGTCTCGCCAAACCCAAGACCAAGGCGATCACGATTTCCGACAGCGGCCAGGTCTATCTCGACACCTATCCGGTGACGCTCGATGAGTTGCGCACCCAGTTGACCGCGGCAAAGGCCGCCGTGCCCGACCTGCCGGTGGTGGTGAAGGGCGACACGGTGGTGCAGTACGGCAAGGTGATGGAGGTGCTCGACCTGCTGGGGCAGGTGGGCATCACGCAGATGGGTCTGGTGACCCAGAAGCTCGCGAAGTAGGCATGGAGCAGGACACGCGCAAGCCGGCCTGGGTGCGCTGGGGCGGAGCGGCCGCGGGCCTGCTCGCTGCC
Source organism: Pseudomonadota bacterium (assembly GCA_041639215.1). Classification (GTDB taxonomy): domain Bacteria; phylum Pseudomonadota; class Gammaproteobacteria; order Burkholderiales; family Thiobacillaceae; genus Thiobacillus. The sequence goes on from JBEQCP010000002.1 coordinate 517,821, forward strand.
GTGCTGATCGCGTTGTGGCTGAAGGACATGCTGACGCCGAAGGGGCCGGTGCAAAAAATGAAGGTGCAGCAGATCTCCCTGGTGCGTCCACCGCCACCGCCGCCCCCGCCACCCGAGGAGAAGCCGCCCGAGCCGGAGATCAAGGAAGAGGTGAAGCTGGACCAGCCGCAGCCGACGCCGGACGAACCGCAGCAGGCCGACGCACCGCCGCCGGACGGCATCGCCGAAGGCCCGGCCGGCGGCATGGCGACAGATATCGCACGCGGCGTGCCGACGCTGCCGGGAAGCGGCGGCGGCAATCCATGGGCCTGGTACGACGCGCTGGTGAACGACGCGGTCAACTCGGCGGTCCAGGCGGCGCTGGCGCGCGAGAAGGCGCTGAAGAACAGGAACTACAAGGTGATCGTGAAGGTATGGATCGACGGCGGCGGGCAGGTGACGCGCGCCGCGCTGGTGGACAGCACGGGCGATGCCCGCGTCGACGAGGTGCTGAAGGAGGCGCTGAACGGCATGCGCGCGCTGCGCGACGGCCCGCCGGCGGACATGCCGCAACCGATGAAAATCCGCGTGACTTCACGCGCATGAAAACGAGCAAGGGAACGGTATGACGATAAAAAGGAAATGGCTGGCGCTGACGGTGGCGGCGGCGTGTTCTGGCAGCGCGTGGGCAGCGCCGGACGACGAACGTGCGAAAGTCGAGATGCTGCACGAAACCACACTGAGCCTGATCCAGCTTCTGGTGGAGCAGGGCGTGCTGAAGCAGGAAGCGGCCGACGCGATGCTGAAGAAGGCGCAGCAGCAGGCTGCCGAGAAGACGGCGCAGGCGAAGGCTGCCGAAGCGGAGCCCGGCAAGGCCGACACGGGCAAGGACGTGGTGCGCGTGGTGTACGTGCCCGAGCACGTCAAGCGCGAGATTCGCGAGCAGGTGCGCCAGGAAGTCGTGGCGCAGGCCAAGCTGGAGCGCTGGGGCGACGTCAACGCGGTGCCGGAATGGCTCGACCGGCTGAAGTGGGAGGGAGATATCCGGTTGCGTTACCAGGGCGACCTGTTCGCCGACAGTAACGCGCCGGAAACGGTGTTCCAGGCCATCGGCCAGGATGTCGGCAACACGCTGGAGGATCGCCACCGTGAGCGCGTTCGGCTGCGCCTTGGGCTCAATGCCAATGTTGCCGGCGGGGTCGACGCTGGCATTCGCATCACCACAGGCAATACGTCTGACCCGGTGTCGACCAACCAGACGCTCGGCACCTACGACAACAAATACAGCCTGGTACTCGACCGCGCTTTCCTCAAGCTGCGACCGGTCGACGATCTCACGCTGTGGGGCGGCCGCATGCCGAATCCCTTCTTCTCGACCGACCTGGTGTGGGATGACGACATCAACTTCGAAGGGGGCGCGGTGAGTTATGCGCCCGGCGCGCTCGATCCGCAGCGTACGTTCAAGCCTTTCGTCACGGCAGGTGTCTTTCCTCTGCAGGAAATCGAGGAGAAGGCGGGCGTCGCAGTGCGTGACAAGTGGCTCTATGCCGCACAGACCGGGCTCGAATGGACGCCGTCGACGCGCGCGCGCTTCAAGATCGGCGCGGGCTACTATCACTATCGCAACGTGGCGGGTGTGTCGAACCCGACGCCGACCACGACCGGGCTCTATGATCTCAGCACGCCGCCGTTCCGCCAGAAGGGCAATTCTCTGTTCGTGATCGATAGCGACGCCAATAACAACGGCACGCAGAATGATCCGGTGTATGGCCTGGCATCGGATTACCGTATTGCCAACCTCACGCTGGTCGCCGATTTCGCGGAGTTCTATCCCGTCCACATCATCGGCAGCATCGACTGGGCGCGCAACCTTGGCTTCGACCGCGGCGAGATCCTCGCGCGCACCGCCCAGGACATCGAACCGGAAACCGACGGCTACCAGGTCAAGCTGACCATCGGGCATCCGACCTTCAAGTACGTCGACGATCACGAGTGGCAGGCCTACATCGGCTATCGCTACCTTGAGCGCGACGCGGTGCTGGACGCTTTCACCGATTCCGATTTCCATCTCGGCGGCACCAACGCCAAGGGTTTCATGATCGGCGGCTCGTATGCCCTCTTCAAGAACACCTGGCTGTCGGCGCGCTGGATGTCGTCCGACGAAATCAGCGGCCTGCCGCTTTCCATCGACGTTTTCCAGCTCGATCTCAATGCCAAGTTCTAAGGCCTTGATCCTGCTGGCGGGGCTGTTGCCTGTTGCCGTGCTTGCCCAGCCTTTGACAGACAGCGAGCTGGGCTGGCTGGATACGGAATCGGCCGAGCGCCCGCCGCGCGAGGCACGGTTGCGGCCGCCGCCCGAGCGTTTCGCACTCATTCCGAAAGACGGCAACTTCGTGCTGCCGCTCGAACAGCGCGGCGACGAGGCGAAGTTGATGGACGCAGCCCGGCGTGGCGATCTCGAAATGGTCAAAGCGTTGCTCAAGGCGGGAGCCAGTCCCAACATCGGAGACTACTGGCGTGACACGCCACTGGTCGAGGCGGCACGCCAGGACAATCTCGAACTCGCGCAGATCCTGCTCGATGCCGGTGCGGTGCCGGACGTCAAGGGGCGCGGCTATACGCCGCTGGGCCTGGCGGCGAAGAATGGCAACGTGCGTCTGGTCGAGATGCTGCTGCGTGCCGGCGCGAACCCGGACCGCAAGAGCGACGACGGCGACACGCCGATGCACGCCGCCGCGCTGATGGGGCACCCCGCGGTGATCGATGCGCTGGCCCGCGCCCGGCCGGACTGGCGGCTGTTCAACCGCGAAGGACTGTCTCCACTCGCGGTAGCGGCGGCGAATGGCCAGTACGAGGCTGCGTCTGCTCTGGCAAAGGCCGGGGCGCCGCTCGAATGGGGCGACAGGAAATTCCACCCGCCGCTGTGGTGGGCATTTTCGGTCGGCGACCTGGAGATGGCGCGTCTGTTGCTCAAGCTGGGAGCGTCACCCGGCCAACTGCCTGTGGGAACACTTTAATGAAACGACCAATTCTGATTGTCATCCTGGCGGCAATGCTCGCCGCACCGGCGTGGGCCGCCAACGAGAGCCGCGAAAAGCAGATGCTGCGGCGCATGCAGCAGCAGGTGCAGCAGCTTGACCAGGCGCGTGCGCAGGCCGAGCAGGACAAGGCGGCGGCGCTCGCCGACAAGGAGACGCTGCAACGCGAGGTCGGCCAGTTGCGCGCTGAAAGCGGCGCTGCCAAGCGCGAACGGGTGGCGCGCAACCGGCTGGAGCGTGAATTGACAGGAGTGCGGGCCGAACTGGACGCCTTGAAGACGAAACTGGCCGACACCGAAAAGCAGCTGGCCGACAGCCAGGCGCAGCAGCACGTCACGACGCAGACGCTGGCGCAGACCGAGTCGGCGAAGAAACAGTCCGAGGCGCAACTGGCCGGAACACGCCAGGACCTGAAGCACTGCCAGGCGCACAATGGCCAGCTCTATGGCCTGGGCCGCGAGATGATGCAGAAATATCGCGATAAATCCTGCCAGGATGCGCTGACGCAGGCCGAGCCCTTCACCGGCCTGAGAAAGGTCGAGGTGGAGAATCTGCTGGAAGCCTGGCGTGATCGTCTCGACCGGGAAAAGCTCAGCGCTGCTCCCTGAGTAGGGCATGAGCCGTTCGGGCCATGTCCGGGTGGGGGGCGTCCATTAAAGGGTCATGCAATGCCGGCACAATGACGGCTGTTCAAGCGCAGGCCATGCGCATTGTTCAGTCCTCCGGTAGTACGGCTTGGGCGGGGTATTTACCCCGCCTTTTTTTATGGTCATGCCGCCGCTTCCCAGTGCTGCAGCTTCAACTGCAGCGACTGCTGGCCGTTGAACTCGTTGGGCATCAGCGCGTAGACGGCGCGGATGCGTTCGGGCAGCGGGTCGGCCTGGAAGAAGCGCATGGCCTCGAATGTGCTGCCCTCGCGCGCCAGCGTGAGCTTGAGGTGCTTTTCGCCGACCACGCGCTGGGCCACCACGTCGAAGGTGGCGGTGAACAGCGGTGCCGGAAAGCCTTGTCCCCACACCGCATGGTCGAATTCGACGGCAAGTTCGTAGCGGTGCTCGGCGAGTGCCAGTTCGCCGTCGGTTTCGATCACGCCTTCCAGGTCGGCGGGGTCGATCAGCTCGCGCACCACCGTTTCGAACGCCCGGGCGAAATCGTCATGGCGGCCTTCCGGAATGCTCAGCCCTGCCGCCATGGCGTGGCCGCCGAATTTGAGAATCAGCCCGGGATGGCGCTTGTCGACGAGGTCGAGCGCGTCGCGCAGGTGCAGGCCGGGGATCGAGCGGCCGGAGCCCTTGAGCTCGCCCGCGTCGTTGCTGGCGAAGACGATGGTCGGGCGGTGGAACTTGTCCTTGAGGCGCGAGGCGAGGATGCCGATCACGCCGATGTGCCAGCCCGGCTGCCAGGCGGTGAGGCTGTGGCTGTCGCCGGGGTCGAACGTGGCGAGGATGGCGAGCGCTTCTTCCAGCATGTCGGCCTCGACGTCGCGCCGGGCGCGGTTGAGTTCGTCGAGCCGCTGTGCCAGCTGCTGCGCGGCAGCGGGATCGTCGGCGAGCAGGCATTCGATGCCGAGCGCCATGTTGTCGATGCGGCCGGCGGCGTTGAGCCGCGGGCCGAGCATGAAGCCGAGGTCGAACACGGTGGCGCGCCGGGGATCGCGCCCGGCGGCGCGGAACAGCGCGTTGACGCCAGCGTGGGCACGGCCGGCGCGCATGCGGGCGAGGCCCTGCGCGACCAGGGTGCGGTTGTTGGCGTCGAGCTTGACGACGTCGGCGACGGTGCCGAGTGCGACCAGATCGAGCAGTTCGCGCAGGTCGGGTTCGGTTTTGTCTGCATACATCCCGCGCTGGCGCAGTTCGGCGCGCAGCGCCAGCAGCACGTAGAACATCACGCCGACCCCGGCCAGATTTTTTGATGCGAAGCCGCAGCCCCGCTGGTTGGGGTTGACGATGCAGGCGGCGTCCGGCAGTGCGTCGCCAGGCAGGTGGTGGTCGGTGACCAGCACCGGGATGCCGAGCCGGTTGGCTTCGGCCACGCCGTCGACCGCGGCGATGCCGTTGTCGACGGTGACCAGGAGATCAGGTTCCCTCTCGGCGGCGAGCCTGACGATGTCGGGCGTGAGGCCGTAGCCATGTTCGAGCCGGTTGGGCACGATGAACTCGACTTGCGCGCCGAGCATGCGCAAGCCGCGCACGCCGACGGCGCAGGCGGTGGCGCCGTCGGCGTCGTAGTCGGCGACGATGAGCAGGCGCTGGTTTGCGGCGATGGCGTCGGCCAGCAGGGTGGCGGCGCGCTCGATGTTGAGCAGGCCGGCGGGCGGCAGCAGCTGCGGCAGGCGGTGCGCGATTTCATCGGGATGGCTGACGCCACGCGCCGCGTACAGCCGTGCCCAGGCGGGTGCAAGGCCGGCCGCCTCGAGTGCGGTGCGGGTGTCGGCGGGGCAGGGGCGGGTGGTGATCGCGGGCATGGCGCGATTGTAGTGGCAGACCGGCAACGGGCGCCGATCAGGGATTCAGAATGTGGTGAATTGCCGGTTTGGTCCGCCGGCAAGCCGGAGTACCATCAAACCATGGGCCATCTGCTTCCCCTCTCGCGTGTTGCCAAACTGGTCGGCCAGTCGCGTCATGTGTTGCAGGAGCGCATCCGCAACGGCACGCTCGCGACCTTCGACGGCATGATCGAGCTCGACGAGCTGCTGCGCGCGTTCCCGGAGGTGAAGTGGGACGACGACGCGGAGATCCGCCGGGTCAACGAAATCAAGGACAAGGCCTTCGCCAAGCGGGTGCTGGAACGTGCGCTGCCCGACAAGGAGGTGCTGGCGGCGCGCCTGACCGAACTCGGCAACGACTACGCCGCGGCGAAGGCGCTGCTCGCGCACTATTCCAATGTGATGACCTGGCTCGACGAGAAGATCGACGAGATCGAGGAAGATGCGAGCGCCGAGACACGCCATGCGCTGCATGCGGTGCGCGCGTTCCTGCTGCGCAACCTGGCGGAATCGCCGGACGACGCAGCACAGGCCCAGGCGGTGATTGCGCAGGAAAGGATACTCAGGATCATGTCAGCCCACGTCACCATCCAGCCCAGCGGCCACGAATTCTTCGTCGAAGGCAACGACACGCTGCTGGAAGCTGCACTGCGCAACGGGGTGTCGCTCAACTACGGCTGCAGCAACGGCAATTGCGGCGAGTGCAAGGCGCGCGTGGTGTCGGGCGAGGTGAAAAAGGTCCATGCCCACGACTATGCATTGAAGCAGACCGAGAAGGACGCCGGCGTGATCCTGCTGTGCGCGTATGCGCCGGTGAACGACGTGGTGATCGAGGCCAACGTGGCGGGCGCGCGCGACATCCCGGTGCAGCAGCTCGCGGCCAGGGTGAAGGCGGTCGAGGTGTTCAATCCGCGGATGGCGGCGCTGCACATCCTGGCACCGCGCAGCCAGCGCCTGCGCTACCTCGGCGGGCAGAGCGTGCAGATATCGGCCAACGGCGCGAGTGGCCGCTACGCGATCGCCAGTTGCCCGTGCGAGGACCGCCACATCGAGGTGCAGGTGCCGCGCCGGGACGGCGATGCGTTCGCCGAGACGCTGTTCGCCTCGATCAAGGCGGGCGACACGGTGGAGGTCGAGGGGCCCTACGGCGAGTTCGTGCTGGACGAGGATTCGCCGCGGCCGGTGATCTTCCTTGCCTTCGGCGCCGGTTTCGCGCCGATCAAGAGTCTGATCCAGCATGCCATGTCGCTGGAGCTGGCCGAGTCGATGGACCTGCACTGGCTGGCCGACGCGGCCGGGCATTACCAGGACAACCTGTGTCGCGCGTGGGCCGACGCGCTCGACAACTTCAGCTATGTGCCGCACCCGCCGCCCGACGATCTCGATACGGTCCTGCGGCGCATCGTGGTGGACTATCCCGATCTGCATCGCTTCGACGTCTATGCTGCCGGCACGGAAGAGCAGCTGGCGTGCGCCCACGCGCATTTCGTCGGCGAAGGCCTGCATGGCGCGCGCTGGTTCGCTGCAGCAACCGATCGCTGATGTGGCGGGTGCTGCGGTACCTGTGGCCGTTTCCGGTGACGCTGCTCGGTCTGCTGGTGGCGCTGCTGGCACGCGGCAGCGGCGGGGGCTGGCAACGGATCGACGGCGTGCTCGAAGCGGCCGGCGGCTGGCCGGCGCGGCTGCTGCGCCGGGGCTTCCCGTTCAGCGGCGCAGTGGCGGCGATCACGCTGGGGCATGTGGTGGTGGGGGTGTCTGCGACTGCGTTGACGGCGACGCGTGCGCATGAACGCGCGCACGTGCGGCAGTTCGAACGCTGGGGGGCGCTGATGCTGGTGCTGTATCCGCTGGCGAGCCTGTGGGCCTGGCTGCGCGGCGGTCATCCGTACCGGGACAACGGGTTCGAACGCGATGCACGCGCGGCCGAGGCCGCTGCGCGCGATGTCATGTAGTTGTCCGGAGTGTTGTTGATCTAATCGATCGGGCGGTGGGATTCCTCGCCCGGGTCGCCGGTGTCGGGATCGATCCAGTCCGAGATGCCGATCTCGTCTTCCGCTTCCTCGATCGTCTCGCCGGGCTCGTAGTCGCTCTCGGCGTTGTATTCCATGTCCTGCACGGCTTCCAGCAGGCTGGGGAAGGGACCGTATTCTTCACCGGTATCGGCGTCGGTCCAGTAGTAACCGTCGGGGCGCTCGATGATGCGGGTGTGATCGTAGTCGGGCGGTGTTTCGGGTATGAGGTGTTTCATTGCCTGTCCTCCGTGATTCGACTATAGGCGCCGAAGCCAGCCGGGGCAAGCGTCACGCCCAGGTGCCGATGAGCGTGAGGCCGACTGCGGCACTCAGCACCAGTGTCAGGTGCGCCCAGCTCCACAGACGAAAATGCCTTACCAGCGCCGTGACTTCGCGGTTGGCGACCAGGAACGGCCGGCCGTGCGCGGGCTTGCGCACAAGGTGGACGCCGTCCTTCAGGCGGATCTCGAGGTGGGCTCGGTCGACTTCGTCGGAGGCGGCCTTGCGGGCGCGCTCCCATTCCTCCAGGCTGATCTCGCCGTCGCGGTTGGCGTCGAAGCGTGCGAGCAGCGTGGCCTTATTGTGCTTCCAGTCGGCCAGCAGGCTGGCGAGGTCGGCCTTCTTGTCGAGTACCGCGTTGGGACCGCCGAGGGTGACGTGCTCGCCGATGACGTAGAGCGTCTCGCCTTCGATCAGCGTCCATTCGGTCTTGCGGATGTCGCCGACGCGCGATACCTGCTTGCGCGAGGTCAGGATTTCGGCACCGTCGGGGTCGATCAGCGCCAGCCCGCTGCCGTCGCTGATACCGAAGGTGTCGTGCGACACGCCCGATTCGACATGTTCCCAGCGGTCGCCGTTCTTGCGCTCGATGCGGTAGCGGTACCACAGGCAGGGCAGGCCGTTGACCGGGCTGACGATCGTTTCACCGGGCGGCTGCTGGCCGCGTCCGACGAGTTCGACGTAGCCCTGCGGGGCCGAGGCGATGCGCGAGGTCGGCGTGTCTGCGACGGTGCGATAGCGCTTGAGGTTGGCATGCCAGGCCCAGAAACTGGTCAGCCCGACCAGGGCAAGACTGATCTGCCAGCCGCCTGCAGATTTCAGCTGAAGGCCGAGCAGCAGGAGCGCCAGGTTGCCGCCGCCGAGGGCCAGGTTGACATAGTCGTGGCGCCACTCGGCGGTGCGGGAAAACGAAAGCATCAGCTATTGAAGAGCTGCTTCAGATCGACGTCTTTCTTTTCCTCGGCGGCGAAACGCAGCAGCGGGAACTGGCGGAAGCCGAACAGGCGCGCGACGATCGTGTCGGGGAACTGTTCGACGCGTACGTTGTTGACGTTGACCGAGTCGTTGTAGAACTCGCGACGGTCGGCGATGGCGTTCTCCAGCCCGGTGATGCGCGCCTGCAGATGCTGGAAGGTCTCGTTGGTCTTCAGTTCCGGGTAGGCCTCAGCCACCGCGAACAGGTTGCCCAGCCCCAGTCGCAGCGCGCCTTCGGCCTGCCCCAGCGCCGTGATGTTCTGCGCTTCGCGCGCGCTCGCCACCTGGCTGCGCGCGCGCATGACCTTCTCCAGCGTTTCCTGCTCGAACTGCATGTACTGCTTGCAGGTCTCGACCAGCTTCGGCAGTTCGTCGTGACGCTGCTTGAGCAGGATGTCGATGTTCGACCACGCCTTGCCGACGTTGTGCTTCAGCGTGACCAGCTGGTTGAAGATGAAGATGACGAAGACGGCGAGTACCGCGAGGACGACGAAGAAAACCAGCAGGCCGGACATGGAATGGATGCTCCAGAAAGATTCAGTCGCAGAAATAGCGGATGGCCGTCGCCCAACTTGAGCGGTCGGCGCTCAGAGGCGCGCGGCAAGGATGGAGGCGATTTCGCTGTCCTCGAGCCGGATCGGATTGGTTTTCATGCTGCTGCCGCGGCTGTGGGCGACGATGCGCGGGATATCGGCGGGCGTCACGCCGTAATGTGCCAGCGGCGGTAGCTTGAGTTTGCGTGTCCAGGCTTCGAGCGTGTCGACGAGCGCGGTGTGCGCAGCCTGCGGGTCGAGTTGTCCTTGGCGGCTCAGCAGCCGGCCCGCTTGCGCGTATTTTTCCAGTGCGGGGTGTGCGGGATCGCGGGCACGCAGTGTCTCGATGTTGACGTGCGTCGCTGTCGCCACCAGCGTGCCGCACGCGACGCCGTGGGGGAGCGGGAAGAAGGCCCCGAGCGGCGCCGCCAGCCCGTGCACCGAACCCAGCCCGACCTGCGCCAGCGTGATGCCGGATACCAGAGCCGCATAGGCCATGCGCGCGCGCGCGGCAGCATCACCGGAATCCGTGTACAAGGCCAACAATCCGTCACGCGCCGCTTTCATTCCGCCCCAGGCGAGCGAGTCGGTCAGCGGCGCGGCGCGGCTGGAGACATAGGATTCCAGCAACTGGGTGAAAGCGTCCATGCCGTTCGCCGCGATCACCGCGGGCGGGCAGGTCGCCAGCAGATCGGGATCGACCAGCGCGACTTCCGCCACCAGTTTCTCGTCACGGAAGGATTTCTTGAAGCCGTCCGGCCCCTGTACGCTCAACACCGCATTCTTGGTGGCTTCGGAACCGGTGCCTGCGGTAGTCGGCACCGCGATGAACGGTGTGGTCGGGCCGACATAGGGCAGTTCCGGACCCACGCCCTCCAGGTGATCCATCACCGAATTGCCGGGCTTGAGCAGGCCTGCGATCGCCTTGGCGGCATCGAGCGCACTGCCGCCGCCGATGCCGACGACCGCGTCGATCGTCTCCGCGCGCAGTGCATGCACCGCCTCGTCGACCATCTGCGGCGAAGGCTCGCCCGGGATGGCCAGATGCAGGCAGCTGATCCCCTGCGCCTTCAGCCCATCCGTCACCACAGGCCAGAACGGCGAGCTTTTAAGCGAACCGGCGCCGGTCACGAGCAGAGCGTGGGTGCCGTAATGCCGGACAATGGCTGGCAATTTGGCGAGCACGCCCGAACCGAATTCGATGCGCGGCAGGCGTGAAATGGAAAAGTCGGAAATATGCACGGACGGCTGACCAATCGATGGCGACGCTGAATGGTAGCGAGTTTGACGATGTGCTGTCTGCACAATAAATGTGCAGAAATTCCGCGGCAGGGGGGGCTTTCGTGATCGCGGTCCGGTCGTGTTGGCCAGCGGCGGATTTCGCAGCCTATTGAAAACATAGGGAATATGCTTTCTGTGATGCGGTTATCCGTTGGGTAATGCCGACAGGTGTTGACGCAGCGAAACACGCTTTGCTATAGTTCCGCTTCTCGATTGACGCAGTTTCATTTGCGACAGGCGCGGGGTGGAGCAGTCTGGCAGCTCGTCGGGCTCATAACCCGAAGGTCGTAGGTTCAAATCCTGCCCCCGCAACCATTTCGAAATAAGTGTTGACGCAATCTGTTGGTTCTGTAGAATGCGCACCTCTCGAAACGGCAATGCAGTGAAAGCCAAGTCGATAAGAGATTGATCTTTAACAATTTACAGCCGATAGGTGTGGGTGTTGTGGTGGTGGTTGGGCCGGCTTTGGTTGGTCTGACAGCTAGCATAAATGCTCACACTTAAATGAAGTAATTCGTTTGAGTTGAGCGACAGAAGTATTTGAAGTAATTGCAGTGATTGAACTGAAGAGTTTGATCCTGGCTCAGATTGAACGCTGGCGGAATGCTTTACACATGCAAGTCGAACGGCAGCACGGGAGCTTGCTCCTGGTGGCGAGTGGCGAACGGGTGAGTAATGCGTCG
>JBEQCP010000003.1:0-301362 GCA_041639215.1 Pseudomonadota bacterium
CGCCGCCAGCCGGCGCCGCGGCCGGCCGGCGGCGGTGGACGAGGCCGTCGCCCAGGCCGAGCCGGGCCCGGAAGACAGGAAGGGCCGCGCGATCGACATCGTGGTGAGCACGCTGGAGCAGCTGGTCGCGGAGCGCGGCGAGGGTGCGATGTCGGCGTCGCTGATCAAGAGCACGATCAAGCGGGTCCACCCGGGGTTCAGCGAGTCGCAATACGGCTACAGCGCGTTCGGCAAGATCCTCGACGACGCGCACAAGAAGGGCGTGCTGGTGGTCGACAAGAAAGAGGGCGGCGCGGTGCTCGTCAGCCTGCCGCCCTCCAGGGCGGAATGACGCGCAGCCGCGCGCGGGGGATCAGCGGCTGCCCGGATGCGCAGCGGCCTCGGCGTCCGCCGGCGCCGCTTCGTTCACCAGATCCTCGGCCCACGTCAGCGCCTGCAGCTCGGCGAGGTTGACCTCGTCCGGGCTGCAGCCGAGTTCCGCGGCGAAGCGGGCGATCTGTTCGAAGTCGCCGCGCTCGGAGGCTTCGGCCAGCTGCAGGTAGGGGGCGTAGGGCCCGCTGCGGTCGACCAGGGCCTGGATGACCGGCGCGGGCATGGGCAGCAGCTCGAGCAGGCGCGCGAGCGGGGTGTCCAGCAGCGGCTCGGCCAGCGAGAACAGTCCGGTCATGAAGAGCTCGTCCTGCGCCTGGCGGTCGAGACGCTTCTGGCCGAGCAATTCGCACAGGCGCCCGCGCGTGACGGCGGTGCGTGCCGCGAGGGCATTGGTGGGCGCCGACCGGGCGGTGACCAGCAGCAGGGCGAGCCAGCGGTAGAGGGTGTTGAGGCCGATGAGGGCGAGGGCCTGGCGCACGGTGTGGATCTGCTGCGGCAGGCCCGTGTGGGCCGAGTTGGCGAAGCGCAGCAGGCGCAGGGTGAGGGCGGCATTGCGGCGCAGCGGCTCCTCGATCTCGGCGAGGTCTTCGCAGGTGCGCACCTTGTTCATCAGGTCGAGCACCGCCATCTGACCCGGCTGGATCGAGCGGCTGGCGAGATTCTCCGGGCGGGCGAAGTAATAGCCCTGGAAGTACTGGATGCCGCAGCTGCGGCAGAGTTCGAACATCTCGTGGCTTTCGACCTTCTCGGCGATGAACTCGCCGGTGAAGCTGCGTTTCAGCAGGGCGATGATTTCCACGGTCTTCTCGGGGTGCTGTTCGAGCACGTCGAGCTTCACGAAGTCGACCATCGGCAGCAATGGGCGGTATTCCTCGAGTGCGACGAAATCGTCCAGCGCGAAGCGGTAGCCATGTTGCCTGAGTTCCTTGATGCGGGCGATCAACACCGGGGTGACCGGCACGGTCTCGAGGATTTCGTAGACGACGTGATGAGGCGGCAGCAGGCTGACGAAGTCGCTCATCAGGGTGGCTTCGTCGAGGTTGATGAAGGCGAACTTGCCGTGCAGCAGCCAGTCGGGGCCGATGCAGAGGGTGTTGCTGATCACCTCGACGCCGGCCTGCAGCTGGCTGGTGATCTGTGCCGAGACGGATGCCAGCGAACGCCGGAACAGGAGTTCGTAGGCGAACAGACGGTGTTCGGCGTCGACGATGGGTTGCCGCGCCAGGAAGGTTTCATGGCCCATTCCGCGAGGATAACAGTTCATCCCCGCCGCAGTGAACAGCGGCGGGCACCCGCCGCCAGACGCGCCTCAACGGCGCTCGTCGCGGTCCCTGTCGCGATCCCGATCCCGATCGCGGTCCCTGTCCCTGTCCCGATCGTGGTCCTTGTAGCGGATTTCGCGCGGGTAACGATCCCTGGGCAGTTCCATCCACGGCCCGTTCCTGGATTTCGAATAGGTCCAGCGGTGGTCGTGATGGTGGTAATAGTAGTAATACCCGCCGTGGTGATAGGGGACGATGTCCAGTTCCACGATCACCGGCAATGCCGGCGCCACGACGTAGTCCGGGCCGTCCGCGGGCGTCACCACGCAGGCGGAAAGAAGCAGCGCTGCGAGCAGCGGGAGACGGGGGGTGATGTGCAGGGGCATGGCGACCTCCTCGGGGAATGGAAGGGATGCTTTCACTGTAGGCCATGGAGGCTGCCGCGCGGCGGCGGTGCACGTGCTTTCCCCGGTGATCGCCGAACCCGGGCCGCGTGAGCCGATTCCTATCCTGACGATGGGCACCAATGGTGCTGGGCGGGCGCTCCAGGAGCAGATGGGGGTCGCTGATCGCGGTCTGCGTTGGCGGAGCAGATATCCCCTGTGACATAATCGGCCCGCGGAGATGGAACAAACAATAACGGGAGCCAATCCCGATTTCCATTCAATCCAGAGGGGGAGTCATGAAAAACAAACTGATCGCTGTCGTTGCGTCCGCATTCATTCTCGGGGGGTGCGCATCCGGTGTGACGCGCGCGCCGTCCGCGTCGATGGAACGGAGCGTTCCGGCCTATAACCAGTTCTCCGCAGTGTCCCTGTCGATGACGAGCGAAGCCAGGGAAAAGGCGGTCGACAATCTGAAATTCAATCCCGACGAGTTGCTGAGCCACGTGAAGCGTGCGCTCGATGCGCGTTCGCTGATCAATGTCTCCTCCGACAAGCCGCTGCCCCGGCTCGAAGTGGTGATCCGCGACATGCGCGTCCGTTCCAACTTCTCCGCGATCATGTGGGGCTTCATGGCCGGTGCGGATTCCATCCAGGGCGACATCGTGCTGAGCGATGCGGCGGGCAGGGAAATCGATCGCTTCGAGGTGTCCGCATCCTATGCCCTGGGCGGGATCGCGGGCGGCCAGGACAGCACGCGCATGAGCTGGCTGTACGAGAAGTTCGCCGAGGAAACGGTCAAGGAACTCACCAAACAGCAGCAATCCGTTCTCTCCCAGCGCTGACCGGACAAGACTGGCCGAACTGGCCAGGTGTGACAGGTCCGATTGCGGGCCTGCCGGGTTCAGCCTTGTGCGCGAGCCTTGCCCAGGTCGATGGCGGGCCGTGTGCAGCAGACAAGGGAGAGAAATGAAATGCTGAAACAGATCCTGTTTCTGTGCGTGGCCCTGCTGGCAGCGAGTCAGCGAGCCGGCGCTGCGGAGGCCGAGGAAGCCGAGCTCGCGAGTCGCTTGACGCATTACCACGCGAGTTACCGCATCAACGACGATGCATCCCATGTGGAGACCCATGACTGGGCGACCAAGGTTTTGCAGGCGCGGGCGGTTGAGGGCGTGAAGCAGCACACGATCTCCTACAGCACGAGCATCCAGAAAGCGGAAATTCTCCATGCCTATACGCTGAAGGCGGATGGCCGGCGGATCGACGCGCCGAAGACCAACTATCAGCTCGAGGTGAACAGCGGCAAGGACAGGGATGCGCCGGTGTTCTCGGATATCACGCGGCTGACCGTCGTATTCCCGGACGTGGCGGTAGGCGATACGGTTGCGTTCGCCTACCGGCTCACTCAGGTCGAGCCGATGTTCCCGGGCCATTTCTCGGCAATGAACGCGTTTCCACGTGTGCGGGCCTATGACGACGTGAAGGTCGTGATCGACGCGCCGACATCGCTCTGGGCGCAGTACGAGGCGCGCCAGATGGCCGAGCAGCGCAGCGAGCAGGGCGGTCGGGTGACGTTGCAATGGACGCTGCAGAACCCGCAGCCGCTCAAGAGCAAGCGTCAGGACTGGTCGGTGTACGAGGTCGAGAAGGAGCCGGGTTACGCGTTCTCGACGTTCAGGTCCTATGCCGAGATTGCCGAGGCCTACGGCGTGCGGGCGCGGTCGAAGGCAGAGGTGAGCGGGCGTGTGCAGAAGCTCGCGGACGAGATCGTGAAGGATATCAAGACGCCGCGCGAGCAGGCCCGGGCACTGTACGACTGGGTGGCGACGAACATTTCCTATGCCGGAAACTGCATCGGAGTGGGGGCGGTGGTACCGCACGACATCCCCTTCATCCTCGACAACCGGATGGGCGACTGCAAGGACCATGCGACGCTGTTCCAGGCGCTGCTCGCAGCCAGGGGCATCGAAAGCACGCAGGCGCTCGTCAACGCGGGTGGCATGTACCGTTTGCCGAAGATACCGGTGGTGTCGAGCGTGAATCATGTCCTCAACTATCTGCCGGGTCTGAACCTGTTTGCGGATTCCACCTCGCAGACGACGCCATTCGGCATGTTGCCTTCTTCCAGTACCGGCAAGCCTGTGCTGCTGGTCGACGGCTATCGGGACGGAGTGAGGACGCCGGTCCCGCCGGTCGGCTCGAACCGCCAGCACATGAAAACGACGGTCAGGATCGGGCCGGACGGCACGGCACGCGGCGAGATCGCCGTGAGCCTCAATGGCGTCTTCGCCGAGAACAGCCGGGCAGCCCTGCGCCACATGCCGGTGGAGCGGATGGACGAGATCGTCGAAAACGTGTTCCGCGGCATGGGCTACATCGGCAGCGGCAAGGCCCATCTCGACGACCCCAAGGCACTGCTGGACAGCTATCGCTACACGGTGAGTTTCGAGGTGAAGGACCTGATGCCGCTGCCCGGGCCTGGCGCGTTCCACATTTATCCGCTGTTCAACACCGAGGCGCCTGTGCACAGCTACATGGCGGCAGCGACCGAACCCGCGGAGGAAGTCGACACGGTCTGCTGGAGCGGTACGTCGGTCGAGGAATATCTCTACCACTTCCCGCGCAACATGAAGATCCTGTCGGTGCCGGACGACATGAAGATCGTGCACGATTTTCTGAGCTATCACGCCACCTATCGCCTGAAGGGCAGCACGCTGACGGTGAAACGGGTCCTGGACGATCGCACGCCGGGCAATATCTGCACGCCGCAGATGGCGCTTGTCTACAAGCAATTCGCGACGCGGGCGTCGCGGAACGTGAAGGCGCAGGTGGTCTACAAGTAGGCGGCCATCCGCGGTGTCATGATTTGCGCCGCAAAGGGAGAACACCATGCGGATACACATCCAGTTGCTGTTGTGCTTGCCGTTCCTGATGGCGGGGTGCACCAGCGTCGGCAACATGAAGGCGAATGTCGCGCCGGTCCGGCAGACCACGTTCGAACTTGTCGATGCGCGCGATGAGGCGAGCAAGCTCACCCGGCGCGAGCCGGTCGGGGACTCTCTGGTGCGCCATCTGATCGGCGACGACCGGATTTCCCCATCCGTCCCAAGGCTGCTCGAGGCCAGCCTGTACCAGACGTGGGGTGACCGGCTCCAGGACAGGAAATTCGAACTGACGCGTGCTGATGTCCGGGTTTATGAAATGACCGGATCGAACATGCCGCTCGAACAGAAGCTGACCCATACGCCACCCGGCAATCCGGTTGGCGCGACGATCGCGGCCCTGTTCCTGTCGGACTTCGTCGAGAAACGGGTGACGCAGAAGCGGATCGAGGTCGAGCTCGAAGGCAGGTTCGAGGACAGGGTGGTTCGAGCCAGTGAATACGGCAGTTATCGCTTCGGTTCGCCGACGAGTGAAACCATGGCGTTGCTGATGAAGGCGGTGCAGAAGATGGCCGACACGCTCATCGAGGAGGCCGAAGCGCCGTCCCGGGACGAGGGGGGGCAATGAAGGCGGCCATCATGCTGGTGTCGTGCTGCGTGGTCGGGCTGGCGGCGACGGGTTGTGCGGTGACGCCTGACCTCGCGCCGCCCGCGGATGCCGGAGGCAAGCAGTGGGTGGCAGTCTCGGCCATGGGCAACCGGGCGAGGCTGCAGCATATCGGCACGACGGTATTCAACAATGTCGTCACCCACGTCGATGCTTCGGGCTGGCGGCTGGATGGCCATATCGAGTCGCTGGTCGAGCGACAGCGGCCAGCCTTGCAATGGGTGAAAACGGAAATCTCCCATGACGTGCGCGAAGGCTTTTCCCGCATCGGGCTGGATGGCCTGAGCCGGATGGCGGATTCGGGCAGGCGCAAGGCGAGCATGGACGCGCTTCGCAATGCGTGTGCCTGCGAATTCGCCGTGATCGTCTCGCCCGCGCAGTGGGGGGATGACATTTCGAACACCAGCGCCTCGCTGACAGGCTACGGTGTCCACCAGCGCGGCTTCATCGGCGCGCCCGATTATGCGCGTGCCTTCGTCAGCCTGCAGGTGACGCTGGTCGATTTGCGCAAGGGTGAGGAAACCGGCTCATACCGGACCAGCCGGATCGACAGCCTGCCTTTTCGCCTGTCCAAGGAGAGGAAGCTGATTCCCGAACCGGCGGAATTCAGTCACATCGAAAACGCGATCAAATCGATGATCGGGCCTGTTCTGAATTATGGGATGGGGACCTTGCCACAGCGTTGAGCCTTGTCTGCGGGCGATGCTTCCCGGGCAACCGGGGTTGCACGAATGAAAGCGGGGCCGCGAACGGCCCCGTCTTTCTGGGATTCCCGCATGACCCGGGAAGGCTCGGAGCGTGGCGCCGAGAAGCGGGGGCATGGCCCGCCGCGAGAGGCCGGTTGTCGACTGGTGGTGCACCCAGCTGAAACCGGCCGATCCTGCTTTTGCATGGCGCTGGTCGGCGCCATGGTCGAAGGGGTCAGCGCGTTGCGGGACGCCGGGCCTCTGCGGCAGCTTGGCCGTCGGCTTCGAACCCGGCCGCGGCGGCAGCTTCGGCGCCGCCGACGCTGGTGCCTTCACGTTCCAGGGCGCGGTCGACGCCGCGCGCCGCGCCGCTTTTCCACTGGGCGTTGCCGGGGGCGCTCATGTGTGCCTCTGCGGAGCCGCCGGCCTGGGCCGCGCCGGGCGCGGCCACCGTCGCGCCGGCGCCGAGGTTGAGGCCGGCCGCGGCGGCGGCGGTGGCCAGGGTCGTGCCGGTCACACCGGCCAGAATCGCGGCCAGCAGTCGGGTGCATGACTGAAAGGCGGTTTGCATCATCGTCTCTACTCCTTGTGTGTTGAAGGGGATCAAGGCTTGCTCTGGAGCCATTTCCCTTTCAGCACGTGGCGTGCCAGGAGAAAAAATGATTGTTTTTCAAGTGCTTGCTGTTTTCGGGCGGCGGTGCGTGGGTGCATTTTTGTCGCCTGCCGGCGACGTGAAAAGGCCTGTTTGGGGCAAGTGATTGCCGGCAAAGGCCTTTTTTTGTCGTGCAATGGAGACAGGGGGGCGATGCCGCCTGCGGCCTGTGTGTTTCGCGGGCGCCGGCCCGCGGCGGACAGGATCAGTGCTTGCGGCGCGGCGGCGCGCTGACCGGGCCGCGGCCTTCGATGTGACGGAAGGTGATGCGGCCCTTGCTGAGGTCGTAGGGCGACAGTTCGAGCGAGACCTTGTCGCCGGCGATGATGCGGATATGGTGTTTGCGCATCTTGCCCGCGCTGTAGGCCACGAGGTGGTGGCCGTTGTCGAGGGTCACGCGAAAGCGGGAATCGGGCAGCACTTCGTCCACCACACCATTCATTTCAAGCAGTTCTTCTTTGGCCATGTCGTGCCTCCAGGGGAGAATCGGGAAAGAAAAAGCCCGGCAGAAGCCGGGCTTTTTCCGGAGGGGCGTCAGTGCGGGCGCAGGCCCGGATCGACAGCCCCTGGGTCGAGCGGCGGCATGGTCGGAACGCCACGCCGCCTGGCCGATCAGTCAGCAGCGCGGATGTTGGACGCCTGCTGGCCCTTGGGGCCGGCAGTGACGTCGAAGCTGACGCGCTGACCTTCGGTCAGGGTCTTGAAACCCTGGCTCTGGATCGCGGAGAAATGGGCGAAGAGATCATCGCCGCCGCTTTCGGGGGTGATGAAGCCGAAGCCCTTGGAATCGTTGAACCACTTCACGGTACCTGTTGCCATGTCTGTATATCCTGAAAAAAATTGAACAAGGGGGCATGCCCCCGTTGCGGGACGACGGTCAAGACAGCAGGGTGATGAAGGGGCGACCTGCAGGACGCAGGTGAAAAACCAGACAACAACTGAACTACTTGAAAATCGCTGGGCCGACTATGCGCGCTTCGCCGCGCAATAGCAAGACAAATATTCGGGCGGCCATTCGAAGGGGCGCACCAGCCGGCAGCCGGATGCAGTTCGTTACATTACTTCCGCGTGCCGCACATCCCGCCGTTACATCGTGTCGCCACACTGTCCTGCATGCCGTTCCGCATCGGGCCGGCAGTCCTGACATCGACTCGAAAGGAGATCGCCATGAAATCGAACTCTTTCACATAACGCGCCGTGCTGGCCGGGCAGGAGGCGGCATGGAACGCATTTGCCGCAGCCGTGCAGCCGGGGCCGCGCCAGCCCGGCATCGACCGCAAGGCGATGCGCGAGGAATTCGCGCAGCTGGACACGCCGGCGCGCCTCGACCGCATGCAGGCGATGGCGGCGATGCGCCACGCGAGGATGGCAGAGCGGGTCGCGGCGACCCGGGCGTTCTATGCCCAGCTGACGCCCGAGCAGCAGCGCGTGTTCGATGCCGAGGCAATGCCGCTGCAGCATCGCGGGCATGACAGGCCGCATCCCGCCCGCCGCCTGCAGTCCTGACCTGCCGGGCATGGCGTGAAGACGTGGGCGGGCGACCGCCCACGTTTTTATTGCGTGGCGGCCGGCCGCCGGTAGGGGCGGGCCGTGTCTGCAGGGGCAAAAATATCCGACGTCGCCGGCCGGGAATCGTCCGCCCGGGCGCAGTTTCCCTAATAATGCCGGATGGCCGGCAGGCAACGGCCCCGAGCGGCGGGGCGCCATGCAACGAAGACCGGCGGACAAGGACAGGTGCGCAATGTTTTTCCCCCGGATCGAGGAACTGGCGACAACCGACATCGTGAGCGTGGGCGAGCACGCGCCGCTGAGTGCGGCCCTGCAGCACATGTCGCGGGGCGGGGTGCGGTCGATCGTGGTCGAGGACGCGGCAGGCGGCTACGGCCTGCTGACGGCGCCCGATCTGGTGAAGCTGCGGCTGGCGCAGCCGGACCATGACATCGCGATTCGCGACGCCGGCTATCACGCGCTGCCCTGCGTGACCAAGGGCAGCAACATCCTCGATTCGCTCGACGCGCTGGAAAACCCGCACGGCTACGCCGCGGTGGTGGACGAAGCGGGCGTCCTCTGCGGCATCGTCTCGAATACCGATATCCTCGGCAGCCTCGACCCCAACCTGATGCTGCAGCGTCAGAGCCTGCGCGACCTGCTGCGTCGCCACGAGATCAAGCAGGCGCCGCACGACACGCCGCTGGCCGAGGTGCTGGTGCATCTGCTCGAACCGGACGACGCGGTGATCGTCGTCGAGGATGGCCGCGGCGTGGGTATCGTCACCACCTACGACGCGATCCGCCTGCTGCACGACAAGGCCGCGCTCGCCGATCCGGTGGCGCGTCACATGTCGGCGCCGCTGCACACCGTGACCTACGATCTCACCGTGGGCGAGGCAGTGGCGACGCTGCGCGAGAAGCATTTCAAGCGGCTGGTGGTGGAGGACGCCGCCACCAGCAGGATCGTTGGCATCATCACGCAGAAGGATCTGATCGGCGTCGCCTACAGTCGCTGGGTCGATCTGATGCGGCACCATGCGCAGGAGCTGCAGGAAATCATCCGCGTGCTCGAGAGCAAGACCGCGCGGCTGGAGCAGATCGCCGCCACCGACACGTTGACCGGCGCTGCCAATCGCGCGCGTTTCGAGGAGCTGCTGCAGGCCGAGATGCAGCGGCACGACCGGATACCCGACCAGCCGTTCTCGGTGCTGCTGTTCGACATCGACCGCTTCAAGCGGATCAACGACACCTGGGGCCATCACCAGGGCGACGTGGTGCTGAAGGGTATCGTGGACCAGGCGAAGCGCACGCTGCGCAGCTCCGATACGCTGGCGCGCTGGGGCGGCGAGGAATTCGCCGTGCTGCTGCCGCAGACCGGTATCGTCGAGGCGCGCAGGGTTGCCGAAAAGCTGCGTCGCGCGATCGAGGACATCGCGTTCGGCGAAGCGGGCCCGATCAGCGCCAGCTTCGGCGCTGCCATGCACCAGGCGGGCGAGTCCGCGACGGCCCTGCTCGGCCGCGCCGACGACGCGCTCTACTGCGCCAAGCGCAACGGCCGCAACCGGGTCGAGCAGGCCTGACCATCGAGGGAAAGGAGGAGTCCATGAATTATCCGCAACGCTGCTGTGCGATCCTGTGCGCGTTTGTGCTCGCCGGGCCTGTCATGGCGCAGGAGATGGCGCCGTCGCTGTCTGGGCGAAGCATGGTGAAGGTCGATCCGCATGCGCACTACAAGGTGGTGTACGACATCCATTCCAGCGAGGGCGCGGCGGGCATCAGCAAGGGGCTGTACTACGCGCGCGGGCTGATCGAGGCGTATCGCAAGCAGGACGTGGCGGCGAAGCAGCTCGACATGCATCTGGTGCTGCACGGCGACGCGGCGCAGTTCCTGCTGGTCGACGAGACCTACCGCGACGTCGTCGGCGACCCCTTCGCGGTGAATCTCAACGCCAAGATCACGCAGGATCTGCTGGGCCTGGGAGTGAGCGTGGAAATCTGTCACAGCGTCATGCGGGCGAAGGGCTGGACGGCCGACGACGTGCTGCCGGGCGTGACCATCGTGCACGACGGCTACACGCGGCTGGTCAAGCTGCAGAATGACGGCTACGCCTACATCGGCGGGTTCTGAGGGGCCGCAGCGCGGCCGGGTTTTGGGTTGTCTTTGGAGGGGATGAGCATGCGATACGAGAAATCCGTTTTGTTCCTGGGCGCGATCCTGTTCGCGACCGGCCTCGGCGCGGCCGACGCACCGATGCGCAAGTCGGGGCTGTGGGAGATCCGCAGCGAAAGCAGTGCCGACGGGCAGAAGATGCCCGGTCCGATGACGATGCAGATGTGCATCGACCAGCGCCAGGACGACATGACCGCCGATCCGCGCGAGGCGCGCAAACGCTGTTCGAAGATGGACATGAAGCGCAGCGGCAACACGATGACGATCGATTCGGTGTGCACGATGGACGGGCACACCGCCACCGGCCGCACCGTGATCAGCGGCAACCTCGCGACCGACTACCGCATGGAGAACGCCACCCGCTTCGACCCGCCGATGAACGGCATGAAGACGATGGCATCGACCATGACGGGCAAGTGGCTCGGCCCCTGCAAGCCGGGGCAGAAGCACGGCGCGGTGACGATGTCGGGAATGCCGGGCATGGGGCCGGGCGGCCAGTACCGCATGGACCCGGAAACGATCAAGCGCATGCAGCAGATGCAGCAGCAGTACGGCCGCTGAACGACGGCCGGGCAGGGTTCGCGCATGACCCGCTACCACGGTTTCCTGCTGGCCCTGTTCGCCGTGGTCTGGGGCTGGGCGGCGGTCGACCCGCGCTACCCGCACGACTGGCTGCTGGAGAATCTGCTGGTGTTTATCTTCGTGCCGCTGATCGTGCTGACCGGGCGCTACTTCCGCCTGTCGAACCTGTCGTACACCCTGATGACCGCTTTCATGCTGCTGCATGTCTTCGGCTCGCACTACACCTACGCCGAGGTGCCGTTCGGCGCCACGCTGCAGCAGTGGTTCGGCGCTGAGCGCAACATGTACGATCGTCTGGTGCACTTCTGCTTCGGCCTGCTGCTGGCGTATCCGCTGCGCGAAGTGTTCATTCGTGTGGCGAAGGTGCGCGGCGTGTGGGCATACTGGTTTCCACTCGAACTGGTGCTGGCGTTTTCGGCGGCCTACGAGGTGATCGAGTGGCGCGTCGCCGACCAGGTCGCGCCGGCCGCGGGGCTGGCCTTCCTCGGCGCGCAGGGCGATATCTGGGATGCACAGAAGGACATGGCGCTGGCGCTGCTCGGCGCGACGGTCGCGCTTGCCATCGTGGCGCTCATCAACTGGCGCCTCGATCCGGAGTTCGGCCGCGATCTGCGCGGCAGCCTGAAGATCGAGCCGGGCGACCGCCCGCTCGGCGAGGTCGCGTTGCGCGACCTGCTGCGCCGGCGCAAGCGCGGCGGGTAGGCTGTCATTCCGGGCCCTGTGCTCAGGTGCCGTGGATCAGCAGTACCGGCTTGGCTGCAACCCGCGCGATGCCCTCGGCGACGCTGCCGAGGAACAGGCGGTTCACGCCGCGGCGGCCATGGCTGCCGACGACGAGGAGGTCGGCCGGCCAGGCATCGGCGTCCTCGGCGATCGCCTCGGCCAGGCGCTTGCCGGCGAGATCGATGCGCAGCAGTGCGGTTTCCACCGCCACGCCTGCCGCTGCGGCGACCGCGGCGGCCCGCTCGAGGAGAGTCCGGCCGTTGTTCACGACGGTCTCCGACAAATCGACCGGAACCGGAAATTCGACCCCCAGGCTGAGGCTCAGGGTGTCCACTGCATGCACGATTCGCATCCGTCCTCCGGCTTCGGCGGCAAGCCGGATGGCTGCCTCCAGTGCGGCACCGCTGGTCGGGCTGGCGTCGATGGCTACGAGAATGCGCTTGAACATGATTCCTCCCGGCATGCCCGAGGGTCGTTGCGGGCACGGGGGGCGTCCGGACGGGCTGTCAGGCTTTTCAGTCTAGGACAGGTGCGAGAGATTTTTGGTGCGGACGGGGCGTTGGCGGCCCGAGGGGGCAGGGCGAGATGTCTTTTTCACGCCTGGCAATTTGTCGTCAGCAGAAGTGGCTTGCCCGGTTCCTTGATTTCGTTCGGCATGAGCGTGCGTGCGTCGGCGACATGAGCGGGCGAATCCTGCTTTCGAAGGGGGGACTGCGGTGCCAGGCGAGTCATGATGCATCTGCCTGGCGCCTGCACGGCACGGCGTGCCGCATGCCTCAGCGTGTCACGCGCGCGCGCCGGCGCACCGCGAAGCCCACCAGCCCAAGACCGGCGAGCATCAGCGCGTAGGTTTCGGGCTCCGGCACGGCCGCGAGGTTGACCGCGGCATTCTGCGAGCCGAGGTAGGTCCCGATTTCGAAATCCGCCGGGTGCGAATCGCTGCCGACCATGGCCTCGTGCGTCTCGGCATCGTACGGGCCGGCATACGCGTAGAACTCGTAGCGACGCAGGATCGACGCGGCATCGGGGCCGACCGGTACCCCGTAGCCACTCTCAAGCTGGCCGGCCGCGGGGTTGCCGGGGTCGGTCTGCAACAGTTGCCATTCGATTTCGGTGACGGCCAGTTCGATCTTGGGATTGCCGCCGATCAGTTCCTCGAGTTCGACCGGGTCGGGCAGCTCGGTGGTGAAGACCTTCACCCAGATCGCGTCGCCGAACTGCGCCTCGTTTTCGGGTGCGGGCGCCTGGATTTGCGCGACGACGACAGGCGGTGCGCCGACGTCGGGGGCGGGGATCACGTTCCATACGGGTGCCGGAAGGGTGACCGTGTGCGGCACGAGCGTCCCGGCGTCGACCGATTCGACCAGCCAGGAATACGTCGTGCGGGTCGCGTTCGCCGTGGTGCCGACACCGAAGTGGTCGCACGGTGTGCTGGCGTCGTAGCCGACGCCGCCGCCGGTCCAGCAGTTGTCGCCGGGCGTGATGAAGGTGCCGCTCGGCGTGCCGAAATCCCAGCTGGTGCCGTCAAAGAGGCCCATGTAGGTGATGCGGGTGCCGAACGTCGAACCGTTCGAATATTCGGTGATGGTGGGCGCGCCGTAGCGCTGGACAGCAGTCAGCGGATCATAGCCGCGTCCGCTCGGAAAGCCGCGCCCGTCGCCGCCAAAGGTGTCGGTGATATCGCTGGCGTGCAGGCCTTCGAGTTCGATCTCGAAACCGTGTGCCATGGAGCCGGTGTCGTTGATGACGTCGAAGTTGCCAAGGTAGCCGAAGACCGAGGCCGAGCCGGTGCCGGGTAGAAGTGTGGTGGCGATGGCCAAGGCCAGCGCCAGGGGGGTCGATTTCATGCTCGGTCTCCTGGCGTGCGTGGGTGGCGTCTGGCGTGCTGAGCGGTCCTTTGCTCGAGCATGCGCGGATGTTTAAGACGTAAGTATCTTTATATACGCGATGGCGGAGCAATTGTCCATGTTTTTGTTGTGGAAATGGAGGCGCCGACGAGGCTGGCAATGCTTGCCCTGAATGGCTGCAAGCATGCGCGCCTCGCTGCGGTCCTTTGCAGCCGCATGTGCAGCGAATGTACGCGGATAACTTGCGTGCCGCGCCGCTAGCGCGCCGACAGGTAGCGCGGGAACGCCTGCTTGTCGAGCAGGATCTCGATCAGGTTGATCGCGCCGGTGAGGTCGGCGTCCGCGAACAGCGCGTCGAGGTCGGCTTCGGACTCGATCCGGTAGTGCGCGACGCCGAAGGATCGCGCGAGCACGCCGAAGTCGGGGTTGACGAAATCGCAGTCGATGTAGCGGCCCTCGTAGAGCTGGAACTGGTTCTTGCGGATCAGCGACAGCGTGCCGTTGTTGATCACCACCACGTTGAGCGGGATGCCGTGGTTCACCGCCGTCATCATCTCGAACCCGCACATCTGGAAGCCGCCGTCGCCGAGCACGGCAAAGGTCGGACTGTCCTGCGCGAAGCAGCGGGCGCCGATCGCCGCGGGGATGGCGTAGCCGAGCGAGGAAATGCCGGTGTTGGGAAAGTAGTGGTTGCGGTCGGAGACGTCGAAGTAGCTCTGCGCGAACACGATGTTGTCGTCGAACACCAGCGCGTTCTGCGGGAAGCGCGCGGCGAGGCGTTCGAAGAAGCTGCGCACCCGCTGGAACGCCGATTCGTCGGCAGGCTCGTCCTGCGGCGTGCGCGCGGCGCGATGCTGCGCCAGCGCCGCGGTGTCCTTGGGCGGCATGGCGGCGGCGTCGAGCGTGGCGAGCAGGTCTTCGGTCACCGCGCGCAGGTCGCCGCACAGCGCCACGTCGGGATTGAACACACGGCCGAGCTGGGTGGCGTCGCAGTCGACCTGGGCGAGCTTCTTGCCGCGCGTGAGCGAGGCGTCCCACAGGTAGCTGGTGCGCTCGTTGAAGCCGGCGCCGAGGAAGATCAGCAGATCGGCGTGTTCGACGAGATAGCTCCGGGCGTCGCCGTTGGAGGTGACACCGAGGCAGCCGAGCGCGAGCGGCGTGCCTTCGGCGATCACGCCCTTGGCCTTGAGGCTGGTGGTGACCGGGATGTTGTAGCGCGTGGCCAGCGCGGCGACCGCGTCGCGCGCGCCGGCGCGGAGACAGCCGTAGCCGGCGACGATCACCGGCGCGCGTGCGTCGCGGATCAGCGCGGCGAGCTCGTCGACCGGCGTGGCATGGCGCATTGCCATCGGGCGCGGGAAATGCACCTGGTCGAGCACGGCGTCGTCGACCATTTCCTTCTGCACGTTGTAGGGGATCGACAGCAGCACCGGCCCCGGCTCGCGCCCGAGCAGCGCCTTGGTGGCCTGGTTCAGCACCTGGCCGAGATAGTCGGTGCGCTCGACGAGCTTGCGGTAGCGGGTGATGCTGGCGAACAGCGCGACCTGGTCGATGGCGCCGCCTTCTCCTGCGCTTTCCTGCAGGCCGCCGCGGCCGAAGATGTAGGTCGAGGTCTCGCCGGTGATCGCCAGCACCGGCAGGCGCTCGGCCCAGGCGTTGGCGATGCCGGTGATGAGGTTGGTCGCGCCGGGGCCGGCGGTGGCGATGCACGCCGACGGCCGGTGCGACACGCGCGCGTAGCCGCCCGCCATGAAGGCCGCGCCCTGCTCATGCTTGACCAGCACGCTCTTCACCTGCGAATCGTGCAGGCGGTCGTAGATCGGCAGCACGTGCGCGCCGGGCATGCCGAACAGGGTGTCGATCCCCAGGCGCTCCAGATAGCGGACGATCAGCTCGCTGACGGAAATGTTCATGGGCTTGTTATGGTGGGTTCTGTCTCGCTCCGTCCGCCGCGTCAGTCGCGCCGGACGGGGTCGATTTGAGCACAAGACGCCGCATCGGGAAACCTCGGTCTGGCCTCAACCCGACGATTCGAAGGGTTTTTGCGCGCAGATTGCTTGCAGTCGGCCGGCGGTCGCGAGATTGATTGTCAGGTTGATGCGCAGGTCCCGCTTGTCGTAATCCGTCGAGCCGAGGTGGCCCGGTTATCGAACGGTGTCGCCCTGACGTGGGG
Organism: Pseudomonadota bacterium; assembly: GCA_041639215.1. Taxonomy (GTDB): domain Bacteria; phylum Pseudomonadota; class Gammaproteobacteria; order Burkholderiales; family Thiobacillaceae; genus Thiobacillus. Next base: position 15,890 of record JBEQCP010000003.1, read on the forward strand.
GATGCCGGGGCAATCGCAGACACGGTTGCCGCTGTGGATGAACATCGATGGCGGGTGTGCGGGGGGTAAACAGGACGCAGGCTCCGCCGAGTCCGTCGGCAGCGCTGTCGAACAGCAACGGGCCATCGCGAGCCGCGATGGCGGAGTGGATCATGCCGCGCCCGGGCGGGCGCGGCATGCGGCATCAGACGTGCGCCAGATGCTGCTCGATCTCGGTGAAGGTGTCGGCCACCTCGGTGGTCTCGACCACCACGCCGAGCTGCTTGCACAGCTGCGACAGCGACAGCAGGCCACGCACCATCTGGCGGCCCTCGGTGTGCTCGATCACCAGCGCGTGCTGGCGGCCGCGTGCCTTCAGCGTTTCCAGCACATGGCCGACGCGGGCGTGGGCGATGTCGTCGTAGTCGACCGCTTCGAGGCGGTCGATCGGGGTCATGATGTCGGCGACCAGCACTTCGTCGCGGCGGATGCCGCGGCTCTGCACGATCTGCAGCGGTTTTTCGCCGTGGATGTCGGTGCTGGTGATGAGGCCGGCGACGCGGTCGAGGCTGTCCATCACGAACAGCAGGCGCACCTTGCGGCGGATCATGCGTTCCTCGGCCTGCTTGATGGTGTCGCCGGGGGTGGCGATGAAGGCGGTGAGGCGGCGGAAGTCGGTCATCACGTCGAGTGCGGGATTCTCGAGGGCGACACGCTCGGGCAGGATGCAGGCGGGGCGCAGCAGGCCGGCGTCCTTTTCCATGTTGCGGGCGGGCAGGCGGGTGTAGCTCTGGGGCATGGCGTATCTCCTCGTGAATCAGTTGTGGGCTTCTCCCGGCACGCTGCGTGTCGGGGGCGTGAAGGCATCGTGTTCCTCGCCGGCACGGCTGTCCATTCAAGATTTTTTAGCCTGACATAAAGGAATGTTTTTCCCCTCGCCAGGGCTTATCCGGTCTGCAGCAGCACCTTCTGGTAGGCCTCCTCGAACAGCTGGACGCCGTCGACCTGCAGGCGGTGGCCGACCATGTCCAGGTCGATGCCGAGTCGCGCGAGTTCGCCCAGTTGCGCCTCCGCCTCGGCGACGCCCTGCTCCAGCCGTGCCGCCGGCTGGCCGTGGTCGCGCAGCGCGGCGAGCGTCTTGTCGGGCAGGGTGTTGATGGTCTCGCGACCGATCAGCGGCTCGACGTAGAGCAGATCGTGGTAGGCGGGGTTTTTCACGCCGCTGCTTGCCCACAGCAGATATTGCGGGGCCGCCCCCTGTTGCGCGAGGCCGGCAAAGGCCGCGCCGTGGAAAGTGTGCAGATAGGCCTGGTAAGCGAGCTTGGCCATCGCCACCGCCGCCTTGCCGCGCAGCGACAGCGCCTCTTGCGTGCCGATTTCGGTCAATTGCGTGTCGACCAGGGTGTCGACGCGCGACAGGAACAGGCTCGCCACCGCCTTGCTGTGGCGCACGTCGGCGCCGGCGCGGGCGCGGGCGGTGAGGCCACGGAGGTAGGCATCGAACACCGCCTGCGTCTGCGCCAGCGAGAACAGCAGCGTCACGTTGACGTTGACGCCGAGCGTGGTCAGCGCCTCGAACGCGCTGACGCCCTCGGCCGTTCCCGGCACCTTGATCAGCAGATTGCGGCGGTCGACCGCGGCGGCCAGCCGCTGCGCTTCGGCCACCGTGCGCGGGGCGTCGTGAGCCCAGCGCGGCGCGACTTCGAGGCTGACATAGCCATCCTGGCCGCCGCTCGCTTCGTGCACCGGCAGCAGCAGGTCGCACGCGGCCTGCACGTCGGCAACGATGAGTGTCTCGTAGCGCCGCTCGGCATCGGGCTCGCTCACCTTGAGGCGCACCAGGTCGTCGGCGTAATACGGACTCGTGGCGAGCGCATTCTGGAAAATGGCCGGGTTGGAGGTGATGCCCGAGACACCGTCCTCGGCGATCAGCTGCGCCAGCGTGCCGTCGCGGATCAGGCTGCGCGACAGGTTGTCGAGCCACAGGCTCTGGCCGAGAGTGGTGACGCGCTGCGTGGCATGCATGAGGGCTCCTTTCACGGGTATCGTTTCAGGATAGAACAGCGCAGTGGCGATAAGTTCGCCAGTGCTGGGGCGAACGGCGCCCGAAGCCGCGCCTGTGCTAGACTTCGGCGCAATCAAACGGCTCTTTTTCCGGTATTCCCATGTCAGGCAGCACACTCGGCAAACTGTTCTGTGTCACCGTGTTCGGCGAATCGCACGGCCCCGCGATCGGCTGCGTCGTCGACGGCTGCCCGCCCGGGATGGCGCTCGATGCCGCCGACATCCAGCTCGACCTCGACCGCCGCAAGCCCGGCACCTCGCGCCACGTCACCCAGCGCCGCGAATCCGACACCGTCGAGATTCTCTCCGGCCTGTATGAAGGCAAGACGACCGGCACGCCGATCGCGCTGCTGATCCGCAACGAGGACCAGCGCAGCAAGGACTACGGCAACATCGCCGACACCTTCCGCCCCGGCCATGCCGACTACACCTATACGCAGAAATACGGCTTCCGCGACCCGCGCGGCGGCGGCCGCTCCTCGGCCCGGCTGACCGCGCCCATCGTCGGCGCCGGCGCCATCGCCAAGAAGTGGCTCAAGGAAAAATACGGCATCACCGTGCGCGGCTACATGAGCGCGCTGGGTCCGATCGACCTGCCCTTCGAATCGTGGGACGAAGTGAATGCCAACGCCTTCTTCTCGCCGAGCGCCGCGATCGTACCGCAGCTCGAGGAATACATGGACGCGTTGAGGAAGTCCGGCGACTCGGTCGGCGCGAAGGTGACGGTGATCGCCGAGAACGTGCCGCCCGGCTGGGGCGAACCGCTGTACGACAAGCTCGACGCCGACCTCGCCCACGCGCTGATGGGACTCAACGCCGTGAAAGGCGTCGAAATCGGCGACGGCATGCAGGCCGCGCGCCAGAAGGGCACCGAGCACCGCGACGAAATCACGCCGGACGGATTCTTGAGCAACCATGCCGGCGGCGTGCTCGGCGGCATCTCGTCGGGACAGGCCATCGTCGCCCACGTCGCGATCAAGCCGACCTCGTCGATGCGCCTGCCGGGACGCTCGATCGACCTCAACGGCCAGCCGATAGAGGTCGTCACCCACGGCCGCCACGATCCCTGCGTCGGCATCCGCGCCACCCCGATCGCGGAGGCGCTCACCGCGATCGTGCTGATGGACCACGCGCTGCGCCACCGCGCGCAGTGCGGCGACGTCGCCAGCGGCACCCCGGTGGTGCCGGGCCAGGCCGGCTGACCGTCTGCCGGACATGATGCGGCGCTTCTTCCTCGCGCTGCTGCTGTGGGCCGCGCTCGGCCCGGCCCCCGCCGCCTCGCTCGCCGTCGTCGACGCCGAGATCGCCACCCATCCCAGGCAGACCGGAAGCTACCTGCTCGACACCGGCGAGGAAGCACTGCTGGCGCGCGCCTGGCTCGCCGACCACGCCGAGCGCTCGATCGAGGTGCAGTACTTCATCTGGAGCAGCGACAACATCGGCATCCTCGCTACCGAGGCGCTGCTGCGCGCCGCCGACCGCGGCGTCAGGGTGCGCGTCATCGTCGACGACCTGCTGATCGACGCCCCCGACAAGACGCTGCTCGCGCTGGCGAAGCACCCCAACGTCGACATCCGCATCTACAACCCCAGGCACCAGGTCGGCACACCCTTTCACAAACGCGTGCTCAACGTCGTCACCGACTTCCGCGGCGTCAACCAGCGCATGCATGACAAGACCTTCATCGTCGACGGCAAGGTCGCGATCACCGGCGGCCGCAACATGGCCGACGAATACTTCGACTACGACCAGGCCTACACCTTCCGCGACCGCGACGTGCTTCTGCTGGGCGAGGCGGTGAAAACGATGCGGGCGAACTTCGACGCCTTCTGGGTGAACAAGCTGGCGGTGCCGGTGGAGTCGCTCTACGACGGCTTCGGTCTGATGCAGAAGAACGTGAGAGTCGACGCCGCCGAGGTGCAGCAGGTTTATCGTGAATTGCACGCCTACGCGGCGCAGCCGGAGAATTTCGCGCCGCAGGTGCGCGCCGCCATCGCCGCCACGCCGGGGGCGTTCGAGCGCCTGGCGCGCGAGATGGCCTGGGGGCGCGTCGATTTCATTCACGACGTGCCGGGCAAGAACGGGCGCCGCTGGCTGCTCGACGGCGGCGGCCGCAGCACCGCCGCACTGGCGAAGCTGGTCGCTGCCGCGCGGGAGTCCATCGTCATCCAGTCGCCCTACCTGGTGCTGTCGGACGGCGCCAAGGCCTTGTTCCGCGCCGCCGTCGCGCGCGGCGTCAAGGTTCGGATACTGACCAACTCGCTCGCCTCGACCGACAACCTGCAGGCCTTCTCCGGCTACCGCAGCCAGCGCAAGGCGCTCCTGAAAATGGGCCTCGACATCCGCGAGTACAAGCCCGACCCGGCGAATCGTTCGGACTTGTGGTCGCGTGCCAATCCCCCCGCCGAGCCGCCGGTGTTCGCATTGCACGCCAAGAGCATGGTCATCGACGGCAGGATCGCCTGCGTCGGCACCTTCAACTTCGACCCGCGCTCGGAGAACCTCAACACCGAAGTCGCCGCAGTCATCCACCACCCTGGCCTGGCGCAGCGTCTGCAGGCGATCATCGAGGCCGACATGCGCCCCGAGAACAGCTGGAGCGCCCGCGACGAGCCCGACCAGTACGTGCCGCTGACCAAGCGCGGCCACGTGCGTCTGTGGCAGTTGCTGCCGCTGAAGCCGCTGCTGTAATTCAGCACAAGACGTCATTGCGAGCACTCGAAGTACATAAAACCGGCGAAGCAATCTAGACTGCATGCGAGAGAGTTGAGTTCTGGATCGCCCCACAAGGGGACTCCGACTTGCTATGGGCTAAAGCCCATGCAAGATCGTATGCCGCGGCTCTTCGAGCCTCGCGATGACAGGTCGGCGTTTGTACGCTTTGCGGAGGGAGCCCCATGCGACTGCCCATCAGCCTCAAGATCTTCAGCATCACCCTCGCGCTGCTGGCGCTGATGGTCGTCGTCACCTGGCTGTCGGTGCTGAATTTCCGCAACCTCAACAACCAGGTGCACGCGCTGTCCGACTACTACCTGCCGCTGCAGCAGCAGACAGCGAGCGTGGAAATCCTCATCCGCCAGCAGATGGTGCACATGGAGCGGGTGATGGCCGGCATGGAGGCCGCGCAGCCCGACCCGGACTACCTCGCGAAAGAGTCGACGAACTTCGACATGCGCGGCATCAACGCCGACCAGATCATCGATTCCTCGCTGCGCTTCCTCGGCGAGGCCGAGGCGGAGCAGGGCATCGCGCTCGACCGCGTGACGCTCGCCAAGCTCGGCGAGCAGTTGCCCGCGATCCAGACCGCGCGCCAGCAGTTCCACCGCACCTTCCGGCTGTTCCAGATCGAGGCCGAGGAAGGTACGCCGCGCTCGCAGACGCTGGTGCGCGAAGCCCTGCTGCGCGAGAAGGACACTGTCGATGTCGAGATCGGCAAGACCATCGATCTCCTCAACAAGCTGACGCAGGACACCGCGACGCAGGCCAAGAAGGAAGAGGCGCGCGCCACCCAGCTCAACTGGATCGTCACCGCCATCGCCACCGCGCTCGGTCTCATCTTCGCCGCCTTCGTCACCCGCTCGCTGGTCGATCCGGTCAAGCGCCTGCTCGGCGGCACGCGCGCGGTCGAGGCCGGCGACCTCGAAGTGGAAATCCAGGTGCGCACCCACGACGAACTCGCCACGCTTGCCACCTCGTTCAACCACATGGTCGTCGGCTTGCGCGAGAAGGAGCGCATCCGCGAAACCTTCGGCCAGTACGTCGATCCGCGCATCGTCAAGAACCTGCTGGAAAACCGCCTCGCCGCCGACCGCGGCGAGCGCGAGGTGATGACCGTGTTCTTCTCCGACCTCGAAGGCTTCACTCGCATGTGCGAAGGCCTCACCCCCGACGCCGCGGTGCGCTTCCTCAACCGCTACTTCGCGATGATGGCCGACGTCATCCGCGGCCGGCAGGGCATCGTCGACAAGTACATCGGCGACTCGGTCATGGCCTTCTGGGGCCCGCCCTTCACCGACCCCGCCGATCACGCGCGCCTCGGCTGCCTCGCCGCGCTGGAACAGATGCAGAAGATGGAGGCCTTCCGCGCCGCGCTGCCCGACCTGTTCGGCATGAAGCACGGCCTGCCCGATGTCAACGTGCGCATGGGCGTCGCCAGCGGCGACGTCACCGTCGGCAACATCGGCTCCGAAACCTCGCGCGGCTACACCGTCATCGGCGACACCGTGAACCTTGCTTCCAGGCTCGAACAGGCCAACAAGTTTTACGGCACGCGCATCCTGGTGAGCGAAGGCACGCGCACCCTCGCGGGCGACACCCTCGCCTTCCGCGAGATCGACAGCCTGCGCGTCGCCGGCAAGCTGGAGCCGGTCAAGGTGTTTGAGCTGATCGGGCTCGCCGACGAAATCAGCGACACCACCCGCCAGGCGGTGCAGGCCTACGAATCAGGACTCGCACGCTACCGCGCGCAGGACTGGGACGCCGCCGACGCCGCGTTCCGTGAGTGCCTGGCGAACGCGCCGGGCGACAGGCCGAGCCAGGTCATGTTGGAGCGGATCGCCGCGTTCCGGCAGACGCCGCCGGAGACGGAGTGGGATGGGGTTTGGGTGGCGGGGAGTAAGTAAGGGCCTAACGTTGAAGCTCGGCCGACGGCGAAAGCGGGCGAAGCCCGCTGTAGCCGGTCGGCTGGAGCGCAGGGTTAGGCCGCATTCGCATGCCGGAGCTTGGTGACTTGCTTGGCCACGAACCATGTTTGGCCTTCCTCGTCTGTTTGGACTTCTCCGTCCACCACCATTGCGCGCCAACCTTTCGCGCTTTTCTTGTCCCGAGAAACTGCAACCGGAAGAATTGCGCGTGGACGCCGCTTGCCCTCCAGCACGAGATCTACGTGGCTCTGCCAGCGAGTGTGCCCCCGTCTAGGGTTCTCCTTCGACTCGCTCAAGCTGTATCCAGAGCTGATCGTTCTGAGTGGGTAGCGTACAAGTTGCCCTTGCTCATCCCTTTCCCATTGATCGTCCCAGGCATCGAAGACGATCGCGTCCCCCAAGTCATGGGACCAAGATGATCTAGAGGCATGTGACGAGTGGCCTAGCTGCTCGAGGATGTATTTTCGCCGCTGAAGGGCTTCACTGGGCATGATTTAGCTCCAATCGTTGAGCACCTAACGTAAAGTAGGCGTCCTAAATCGGTGACAAGGGGTCAGCATCAAACCGCTTCCGCATGCAACCGTACGCCAAGCGCCTTGGCAACCTTCAGCACCGTCGCAAAACTCGGATTGCCATTTTCGCTGAGTGCCTTGTAGAGACTCTCCCTGCTGAGCCCGGCGTCGCGCGCGACCTGCGACATGCCCTTGGCGCGCGCGATGTCGCCCAGTGCGCGGGCGATGCCGGCTGCGTCGTCGGGTGCCTCTTCCAGCCAGGCGTCGAGATAGGCGGCCATTTCCTCGGGCGTGCGCAACTGCTCGGCCACGTCGTAGGGCACAGTCTTCGTCCTGGCGGTTAGTTTGGCTGTTGTCTTGGGCATGTGGCTTACTCCTGCAAATTCCTGGCGAGCGCGGTGGCGGTCTTGATGTCCTGCTGCTGCGTCGATTTGTCGCCGCCGGCCAGCAGGATGATCAGTTCGCCATTACGCTCGGTGTAATACACCCGGTAGCCGGGGCCGACGTCGATCTTCAGTTCAGATATGCCGTGCGTGAGATTGCGATGCTGGCCGGGATTACCGTGTGCCAGCCGGTCCACGCGCATCTGGATTCGGGCGCGGCCGGCTCGGTCTTTCAGGTCGTTGATCCAGTCCCGGTAGATCTCGGTCATCGATACGCGCATGACCGAAGTGTATCCTATGAGATACAGGTGTCAAGAATGGTTTGAGCCGTTTTATTCGACAACCGCCTCATCCCCATGACACGTACACCCCGGCTCGGTGCTGGTGGTGTTGTCGCAGCAGACGATCTTGCCAGCACGGCAGCCGCAGACACCTTTATGCGCTTTACAGCAGCTGAGTTGGGCGACGAGGTCGCCCTTGGCGCGGGCGAGGCAAGCTTCGGCTGAGATCGCTTCCGGTTGTGCGGCAGCGGTTGTGACGGCAGGGGAAGAATCGGCGGCGGCCGGCAAGGCGAAGCCGGTGGCGACGAATGCGAGCGAGGCGAGCAGGGTACGGATGCGCATGACGGTCTCCTTGTGAGAAACGGGCTGCCTCACTATAGCTGAGTGAGGTTGTTTGGTGTGGTCGGAGATTGTGCTAAACGGGCATTCTGGATTGCTTCCCACCACGGCCTTCGGCCTCGTGGCTAAAGGCAACGGCACTCGCAATGACGGTGTCTCTTACCCGTCGCGCAGCAGCAGGCCCAGCATCAGCGCGGCCGCGACCAAAATCGCCGCCAGCAGGATGAAGGCGCTGGCGTAGCCGGCGACGCCGACCACGAAGCCGGTGAGCACCGGGCCGATCGACTGGCCGACGTCCATCACCGTGCGCAGCACGCCCATCGACGAGCCGTAGCGGCCGTCTTTCGTGAGGTCGGCGACGAGCGCGGCGGTGGACGAGGTGACGGTGGCGAAGCCGAGGCCGAACACCAGGCTCAGCACGGAGAGGCCGAAGACGTTGGGGAAGACCGGCAGCAGTATGACGCTTGCCGCGCCGATGAGCAGGCCCGGCAGGATCACGCGGCGGCGGCCGACGCGGTCGGACACCTTGCCCATGACCGGCTTGGCGAACACGATGCTGACGAGCTGCACGCCGAGGATGACGCCGATCTGCCAGGCGGGGATGCCGAGCGAGGACGCGTACAAGGCGAGGAAGGCTTCGATCGCGCCGAACACCAGGTATTGCGCGGCCTCGACCGTGCTCACCAGCATGATGCCGCGGTCGCGCAGCACCGTTCTAAAACTTGACCAGAAATGCGGCAGTTCGAGCTTGGTCTTCGGGCGCGGCTCGTGGTCCTTGAGCAGGAAGCCCGCGCCGAGCGCCAGCACGCCGGCGATGGCGCAGGCGACGTACACCGCTCCGAAGCTCGCCAGCGAGATCAGCGTGCCGCCGAGGAAGGGCGCGACCGAACGGCCGACGATGGTGACCGAGGAATAGGTCGACAGCCGCGCGGCGCGGTCGGCGCTGTAGCGCTCGGCGATGGCTGCGCTCGCCACGGTGCCGAAGATCGCGGTGGCGAAGCCGTGGTAGAAGCGCACCGCCATCAGCTGCCAGGCGGTTTCGATCACCAGATAGAGGAAGGGCGCGGTGGCGAACACGACGAGCGACGCCAGCAGCACGCGGCGCTTGCCGAGGTGGTCGGACAGCGCGCCGGCCGGATAGCTGATCAGCACGCCGGGAATCGTCGACGCCATCACGATCCAGCCGATCTCGGCAGGCGTGGCGTGGAGCGAGGCGGCGAACAGCGGCAGCACCGGTGTCTTCGACAGCGTCGAGCTGAAGATCGCCAGGCCGCCGATCAGGGCGATGAGGACGAAGAAGGAGGGGCGGAGGGTTTTCATCGGAAGCGCATGTCGTTTATGGGACTGTAGTGCGAAATCCGGCGCCGCGCGAAAGCCGCGCAACCTATCATGCACCCATGAACGTGCATGCCTCGCCGATCCTGTTCGGCGCCTTCGACCGCCACAACTTCGGCGACCTGCTGTTTCCGCATCTGCTGGAAGCGCTGCTGCCGGGGCACACGTTCGCGCACGCCGGGTTGGCGGCGCGCGATCTGCGGCCCTTCGGCGGGCATCGGGTGGTGCCGCTCGCGCCGGGGGCGGCGCACCTGATCCACGCCGGCGGCGAACTGCTGACCTGCACGGCGTGGCAGGCGGCGGTGATGCTGCGCGATCCGGCCGAAACCGCCGCACTGGTCGCGCGCCATGACGCCGATCCCGAAGCCGCCGCCGCATGGGCGGCGCGCGAATTGGGTACGATGCGTGCAATCCCCTACGTCGCTGCACGCGACCTGCTGGCACCGGGCGGCAGGCTGATCTTCAACGCGGTGGGTGGGGTCGAATGGACCACGCTCACCGCCGCGCAGCGTGAGGAGGTGACGGCGGTACTGCGATCGGCCGACTGGCTGAGCGTGCGCGACCGGGTCACCCAGGCGGCGCTGCAGGTCCAAGGCATAGACGCGCCGCTGTGCCCGGATGCCGCGGTGATGGTGACGGAATGCTGCGGCGACCGCATCCGCCGTCATCAGCGCGACGGGGCGGTGCAGGCCATGTGCGACGCGTTCCCACGCGGCTTTCTCGCCTGCCAGTTCAGCGCCGACTTCGCCGACGACGCCAGCCTCGACGCGCTGGCGCAGGGACTGGCGCGCGTCGCCGCGGAGACAGGGCTCGGCATCGCGTTGTTCCGCGCAGGCGCGGCGCCGTGGCATGACGATCCGGCACTGTACGACACGCTGCTGCGGCGGCTGCCGCCGGGCAATGCGCGGCTGTTCCCGTCGCTGCACCTGTGGGACATCTGCGCGCTCGTTGCCGCCAGCCGCGGCACGGTGGCGAGCAGCCTGCACGCGCGCCTCGTCGCGCTGGCCTGCGCGCTGCCGCGCGTGAGTCTCGCCTTGCCGCAGCAGGGCGCACGCGCCGGCAAGGTGGCGGCGTGGGCCGATACCTGGGAGCCGGCGGCCGTGCCGCGCAGCGTGGCCGTCGGCGAGATCGAGGCCGCCACGCTCACGGCCTTGTCGCTGCCCGCCGATCTGCTGCAGGACAACGCCGCCGAGCTGCGCGCGCGCTATCTGGAAAGCCAGGCGCAGTGGGCCGGTCTGTTGCCGCCGCAAGGACTTGGGCAATAATCAAAGAACCCTTCACTCCACGCCTGACCATGCCCATCGTCTCGCTGTCCCCCGCCGACCTGCGCCTGACCATCGATCCCGATTCGCTCGGCTTCGCCGACACCTCCGAGCTGCAGGACGAGACGCTGCCGTGGATCGGCCAGACGCGCGCCGAGGCGGCGGCGCGCTTCGGCCTCGGCATGGATCTGCCGAACTACAACCTGTTCGTGCTCGGCGAGGTCGGCAGCGGGCGCTCCTCGCTGTTGAAGCAGGCGATGGCCGAGGCGGCGGCGCAGCGCCGGGTGCCGCCCGACCTCTGCTACCTGCACAATTTCGACGCGCCGGAACGCCCGCTGGCGCTGCGCCTGCCGGCGGGCGAGGGTCGGCTGTTGCGGCAGTTGCTGGCACAGGCGGTGAAGACGCTGCAGGACGAGATTCCCAGGCGCCTCGAAGGCCAGGACTACAAGGCCGAGAGCGAACACATCGAGCAGGCGTGGAAAGATCAGGTCGCGCGCCACTATGCCGAGCTGACCGCGTTCGCCGAGGCGCGCAGCTTCTCGCTGCACCGCGAGGCCGGGCGCATGGTGTTCACGCTCACCGGCAAGAAGGGCCAGGCGCTCACCGAGGACGAGGTGCTGGCGCTGCCGAAGGCGCGCCGCGCCGAGGTCGAGCAGGGCGAACTGGAGCTGCGTGCCGAGATCACGCGCTACATCGAGAAGACGCAGCCGCTCGAGCGCGCGATGAACGACGCGCTGGCGGCGCTGCGTCGCCAGGTGGTGAAGCCGCAGGTCGAGCGCACGCTCGCGGCGATCCGCGACGGCCTGAAGAAGCAGATCAAGGACGCGACCAAGCTCAACGCCTGGCTCGACGCCATCGAAACCGATGTGTTCGACAACCTCGAACTCTTCAGCGGTGGCGAGGACGACGTGGACCGCCAGGAAACGCTGGCCGCGCTGCTGGCGCGCTATCGCGTTAACCTGGTCGTCGACAACGGCAGCCTCGCCGGCGCGCCGGTGATCGTCGAGGAGAACCCGCTGTTCCGCGCGCTGTTCGGCAGCATCGAGTACCAATCCGAAAACGACGTGCTGGTGACCGACTTCTCGCGCATCCGCGCCGGCAGCCTGCTGCAGGCGCACGGCGGCTTCCTGATGCTGCATCTGGCCGACGTGCTGGCCGACCCGCTGGTGTGGGAGAAGCTGCGGCGCTTCCTGCGCAGCGGGCGGCTGCAGATCGAGGAACCGGGCGTGTCGTTCTCGCCGATCGCGGCGGTGTCGCTGGTGCCCGAGGCGGTCGACGTCGAGGTCAAGCTGGTGCTGATCGGCACGCGCGAGCAGTACTACGAGCTGCAGGAGCTGGCGCCGGAGATCGCGCGCCATTTCCGCGCCAAGGTCGACTTCGCCGACAGCTTCGTCGCCGGTGACGAGACGCGGCGCGCGTCGGCGATCTTCGTCGCCCACGCCTGCCGTGAGCATGGCCTGCCGCATTTCTCGGCGGCGGCGGTGGCGCGCCTGCTGGAAGAGTCGCACCGCGAGGCCGACGACCAGGCGCGCGAAAGCGCGATCTTCGCGCGCACCGAGGCGCTGGTGATGGAAAGCGCGGCGGTCTGCCGCGCGCGCGGGGCCAGCCTGGTGGCGGCGGACGACGTCGAGGCGGCGCTCACGGCGCACGCCGCGCGCCACGACTATCCCGAGCAGCGCCTGCGCGAGGCGATTGCCGACGGCGACGTGCTGATCGCGGTTGCCGGCGCGGTAACGGGGCAGGTCAACGGGCTGACCCAGATCGACCTCGGCGACGCCCGCTTCGGCCTGCCGGTGCGGCTCTCCGCGCGCACCTACGCCGGCGAGGACGGCCTGCTCAACATCGAGCGCGAGGTCGAACTCTCCGGGCCGATCCATGACAAGGCGGTGTTCATCCTCGAGAACTACCTGGCGGCGCTGTTCGCCCATCTGGCGCCGCTGTCGCTCAATGCATCGATCGTGTTCGAGCAGCAATACCACGGCGTCGAGGGCGATTCCGCCTCGTGCGCCGAGCTTTACGCATTGCTGTCCGCGCTGTCGGGGCTGCCCCTGAAACAGGGCATCGCCGTCACCGGCGCGCTGAACCAGCACGGCGAGGTGCTGCCGGTAGGCGGCATCAACGAGAAGATCGAGGGCTGGTTTCGCGTCTGCGAGGCAGCGGGCCTCGACGGCAGCCAGGGTGTGCTGATCCCGGCGCGCAACCGCCGCCATCTGATGCTGGCGCCGCGGGTAGTGGCGGCGGTGGCGGCGGGGCGCTTTCATATCCATGCGGCCGGGCACGCCACCGAGGGCATCGCGCTGCTGACCGGCGTGGCGGCGGGCGAAGCCGACGCCGCCGGGCATTATCCCCATGACAGCGTGCTGGGGCGGGCGCAGGATGCCTTGCTGGCATACCGCCGCGCGGTCCAGCAGCAGGAGCATCCGCGCCCGCCGCGCCGCCATTTCCGCGGCAGCGAGCCGTCGCGGCGGCGCTAGTCCAGGGTCCGGCAGGCGGGGACGGCTGGACTATAGTGAAAGCCGATCATCCGTCACGCAAGGAGACGATCATGAACGCACTGCATCGCATGGCGCGCTTTCTCGACGATCACATGATCCCGTTCGACGTCGTCGCGCACCCGCATTCCCAGACCAGCATCGAGACCGCGCGCGCGGCCGGCATCCCCGCGAACCGGGTGGCCAAGGGTGTGCTGCTCGACGGCCAGGGCTGCCAGCTGGTGGCGATGATCCCGGCCGACGAGGAAATCCACCTCGGCAGGCTGGGACTGGATCACGGCATGGAATTCAGCCTCGCCGACGAAGCCAGCGTGAGCCACCTGTTCCGCGAATGCGAACCGGGCGTGGTGCCGGGCCTGCCCAATGCCTGGGGCGTGGAGATGGTGTGGGACGACGACCTGATGAAGCAGCCCGACATCTACCTGGAAGGCGGCGATCACGAGCGCCTGCTGCACATCGAAACCCGCTTCCTGCGCGAGGCTTTCGGCGACGCCCCGCATTGCCACTTCAGCCAGCCACGCATGCAGCACGTGCTGGCCTGAACGGCCGGCGCCGGGCTGGGCCGGCGAGGAACGCTGTGATATGAATAGGGCCTGCAGCGAACCGCTGCGCGTCCCGACTGTCTGCATGCCGTGAACCCGAATCCGCCCGATGCCGCCTCCGCCAATCCCCACCGCCCCCTCGGGCGCGGCATGGCGCTTGCCGCCAGCCTGCTGGTGCTGGGGATGTTCTATTTCTATTTCGACAGCAGCCTGGAGGCACGCGACAACCCCAACCGCCAGCTGCAGGTCGCGCCCGGCAGCGAACTGGTACTGAAGCGTAGCCGCGACGGCCACTACGTCTTTCCCGGCACGATCAACGGCCGGCCGGTGAGCTTCCTGCTCGACACCGGCGCCACGCTGGTGTCGGTGCCGGCGCGCCTGGCGGATGAACTGGGACTCGAGGCCGGTCCGCCGATGCAGGCGGTTACCGCCAACGGCACCGTGACCACGCGTGCCACCCGTGTCGATGCGCTGGCCTTCGGTCCGTTCGAGGTGCGCGGCGTGCCGGCCAGTCTCAATCCCGGCATGGCGGGCGACCAGGTGCTGCTGGGCATGAGCGTGCTGAAGCACCTGGAGTTCACCCAGCGCGGCGACACGCTGGTGCTGCGCCCGCTCGGCGGCGGACAAAAAACGCTTTGACATCCAAGTTTTCTATGTTATCAATGCGCTGTCTGTTGGATTCAAGCTTTAAATTGCGGTACCTCTGGTAAGCGGTTTCCTTGAAATTCGATCGACGGGGCATGTTGCCCGTTCTTTATTTGATGGATAGGAAACAAGATGGAAACTGGTACTGTTAAGTGGTTCAACGATGCGAAGGGCTTCGGCTTCATCACCCCGGACAACGGCGGCGAAGATCTGTTCGCACATTTCTCTGCAATCAACGCCAACGGCTTCAAATCCCTGAAGGAAAACCAGCGCGTCAGCTTCGAAGTGACGACTGGCCCCAAGGGCAAGCAGGCCTCGAACATCCAGATCGTTTCGTAATCGACCCGATCGGATGTGAAGAAACCCCGGTTCGCCGGGGTTTTTTTATTGGTTCCCACCCTGTCGAAAGTTTCTCCATGGCCCTGCGCGCCACCATCTACAAAGCCGACCTGCAGATCGCCGACATGGACCGTCATGTCTACGGCGACCACGCGCTGACCATCGCGTGCCATCCTTCCGAAACCGAGGAACGCATGATGGTGCGGGTGCTTGCCTATGCGCTCCACGCACAGGACGGCATCGCCTTCACCCGTGGCCTGTCCGAGGTCGACGAGCCCGACGTCTGGGCGAAGAACCTGGCCGGCGAGATCACGCTGTGGATCGACCTCGGCCAGCCCGACGAGGCGCGCATCCGCCGCGCCTGCAGCCGCGCGGAACAGGTCGTGGTGCTGTGCTATTCGGCGAGCTGCGACATCTGGTGGAAGCAGATCGCCGGCAAGCTCACGCGCTTTGCCAACCTGACCGTGCTGCAGCTGCCGGCCGACACCAGTCAGGCGCTCGCGGCACTCGCCGCGCGCAGCATGCGCCTGCAGTGCATGGTGCAGGACGGCGAGATCTGGTTCAACAGCGAGACGGCGAGCGTGCCGGTGAAATTCACCCGGCTGCAGGCGCCGGCCTGAGCGTCATCGGGCCGCCGGCGGGCAGTTCCCGACGCATACCGTTTCCCGCACGATCTCGCCACCGCAGCCGGTGAAGCAGGTATCGTAGGCGGGCAGGCAGCCGCAGTCGTCGCGGCAGTTCGCTTTGATCAGCGCTGCGCGCACGCCTTCGCGCGTCGGCATCGCCGGCTCGGGATAGGGCGGCGGGTAGTACGGGCCCGGCCATGGGTCCCACCAATAGAACCCATAGCCGGGATGGCTGTGCATCCATCCGAGGTGCAGCTGCATTTCGTAGTGGCGCAGCGCTGCCGCGTAGTGCCTGAGGTCGAGTTCGTATTGCTTGAGCGCCTCGACGTAGCGTGCCTCCACCTGCGGCTCCATGGATTTCGTGCAGGCCTGGTGGCGGACCTGGCAATCGGCCTGGCAGGCGGTTTTCCTCGTCTCGCAGGTCTGCACGCAGGTGCGCCCCACCGCATCGTCCGGCGGGATCAGGCGTACCGTGGTCTGGTATTGCGGCGTGGCGCAGCCGGCCAGCAGGAGCAGCACGGCAAGGAAGACATTGAGGAAATGGGCATGCATGCGGCCACCCGTTCGAACACCGGTCTGTTTCCAGAATAGGCGTTTTTCAGGCGGGCGTGGGTTCGAGGAAGCGCGGCTCGAGCTCCTGCAGGTTGAGTTCCGCCAGGATCTGCTGCAGGCGCTCGCGCGCATTCCTGCGCGGCGTGCCGGTGTGGGTGGCGATGATGAGCTCGTTCTTCAGCGAGTGCTCCCAGCCGACCAGTTCGGTAACGGTGACGCTGTAACCGTGCGATTCCAGCTGCAGGCAGCGCAGTACGTTGGTGAGCTGGCTGCCGAATTCGCGGGTATGGATGGGGTGGCGCCAGATCTCCGACAGCGGCGTCTTGCCGAAGGACTCGTTCTTGTGTTTCCTCAGTACGGCGGCGACCTCGGCCTGGCAGCACGGCACCAGAACGATGTGGCGTGCCTGCTTTGCCAGGGCGAACCGGATGGCGTCGTCGGTCGCGGTGTTGCAGGCGTGCAGTGCGGTGACGATGTCGATGGCCGGCGGCAGTGCGTCCGAACCGATCGAATCCGCCACCGTCACGTTGAGGAAGGACATGCGCGGAAAGCCGAGGCGTTCGGCCAGTTCACGCGATTTCTCCACCAGTTCGTCGCGCGTCTCGATGCCGTAGATGTGGGCCGGACGTTCCTTCAGGTAGAGGTCGTAGAGGATGAAGCCGAGGTAGGACTTGCCGGCACCGTGGTCGGCGAGCGTGAGCGTGTCCTGGCGGCCCAGCACCTCGTCGATCAGGGGCTCGATGAAATGGCACAGGTGGGTGACCTGCTTGAGCTTGCGGCGACTGTCCTGGTTGAGCTTGCCGTCGCGCGTGAGGATGTGCAGTTCCTTCAGCAGCTCGATCGACTGGCCGGGACGCAGCACCTCGGCGAGCGGATCGGAAAAGCGGGACTTGGCGGCAGGGACGGTTTTTTTCATGTCGGGTCGAGCAGGCGCACTTCGCGCTGCGGTAATGGGATGCGGATGCCGCGGTCGCGGAAGGTTTCCAGCACGGCCTGGGTGATGTCGCCCGGGGTGACATGGAAATCGGCGACCGGTGTCCACGGGCGGATGGCGATCTGCACGCTGGAATCGGCCAGAATCAGCAGCAGCACCACCACCAGCCTGGGCCCGGACTGGATGGCGAGATCGATCGCGGTCTGCTGGGCGTGCTCCAGCGTCTGCAGCTGTTCGTTCATGGTCGGAAAACGGGAGGGGAAGGCTGAAGGGTATCAAAAGGCCGGCCCGGCCGAACAGCGGGATGGATGGCGGGAGCCAGTTTCCGGGATAATGCCGGCTTGCTGAAAGGGTTTTTCCGTGTCCGTCGTCAACATCTCCTGCTACAAGTTCGTCACCCTCGAGGATCGCGAGGCCTTGAAGGCCGACCTCACCACGCGTTGCCAGGCGCTCGATCTGAAGGGCACCATCCTGCTCGCGCCCGAGGGCATCAACGTCTTTCTCGCCGGCGCGCGCGCGGCGATCGACGCCATCGTCGCCCATCTGCGCGCCGACCCGCGTTTTTCGGACCTGGCGCCTAAGGAGAGCCTGTCGGCTGATCCGCCCTTCAAGAGAATGCGCGTGCGGCTGAAGAAGGAAATCATCACCATGAAGATGCCGCTGATCCGCCCCGAGGCCGGCCGCGCGCCGTCGGTGGCGGCGACGCAGCTGAAGCAGTGGCTCGACCGCGGCTGCGACGACGAGGGCCGCCCGGTGGTGATGCTCGACACGCGCAACGACTACGAGGTCGCCGCCGGCACCTTCGACGATGCGGTCGACTACGACATCGGCGTGTTCAGCGAATTTCCGCCGCGGCTCGCCGCGCACCTCGGCGACCTCGCCGGCAAGACCGTGGTGTCGTTCTGCACCGGCGGCATCCGATGCGAGAAGGCTGCGATCCACATGCAGAGCATCGGCGTCGAGCGCGTCTACCAGCTCGAGGGCGGCATCCTCAAGTATTTCGAGGAAGTCGGCGGCGCGCACTACCACGGCGACTGCTTCGTGTTCGACGAGCGCGAGGCGGTGAGCGCAGACCTGCAGCCCGCCGCGGGACGCCTGCATCGCTGAACCGGATGAAGCGGGCGCCATGAGCGAAATTGCCGCGATCCTGTTCTACACCATCGCCGCCGGCGCCTGCATTCCGCTCGGCGGTTCGCTTGCCAGCTTCGAGCGCGTCCGCTCGCGCTGGCTGGAGCAGGAACTGCGGCACTTCCTGATTGCGTTCGGCGGCGGCATCTTGCTCGGTGCCGTGGCGGTGGTGCTGGTACCCGAAGGCATCGCCAGCATGCAGGGCTCGCTGTGGACCATCCCGATCGTGCTCGCCGGCGGGCTGGCTTTCTTCATGATCGAACGCGCCCTGGGGCTGCGCCGGCGCGAGACGCCGCAGGTGATGGGCATGCTGCTCGACTACGTGCCGGAGGCGATCGCGCTCGGCGGGCTGGTGGCGCTGGGGTCGGCGACGGTTCCCCTGCTCGCCGCGCTGATCGGCTTGCAGAACCTGCCCGAAGGCTTCAACGCGTTCCGCGAACTGCATGCGCTCAAGCAGCGCAGCGCGAGGCGCACGCTCGCGATCATGTGGTCGCTGGTGGTCATCGGCCCGCTGGCCGGACTTGTCGGCTATTTCCTGCTGGCGGAGTTTCCCGCCGCGCTCGGCGCGGTCATGCTGTTCGCTTCGGGCGGCATTCTCTACCTCATCTTCCAGGACATCGCACCGCAGTCGCGCCTGAAGCGGCACTGGGCCCCGCCGCTCGGCGCGGTGGCCGGTTTCAGCGTGGCGTTGTTCAGCGAGATGCTGACGCGGGGGGCGGCAGGTTGATGGCGGCTGTCTGCAGGTAGGCGAGAAACGCCTCTGCCGCCAGCGGCTCGGCAAGCAGCGTGCCCTGGACCGCGTCACAGTGGTGCAGGCGCAGGTGCTCGACGAGTTCCCCGGTCTCGACACCCTCGGCCACCGTCCTGAGATTGAGCGCGCGCGCCATCTGGATGATGGCGTGCACGATGGCGGCGTCTCCCGCATTGGTGTTCATGTCGCGGACGAATGACTGGTCGATCTTCAGCTTGTCGATCGGGAAACGCTTGAGATAGGCCAGGCTGGAATAACCGGTTCCGAAGTCGTCGATGGCGAAGCGGATGCCCAGGCTCTTGAGGTGCCGAATGGTTTCCATCGCATGTTCGGCTTCCATGATGAGGATGGATTCGGTCAGCTCGAGTTCGAGCAGGCTGGGGTCGAGGCCGGATGCGCTCAGCGCCTGGACGACGGCGTGCTGCAAATTGCCGCGGCGGAACTGCAGGGCCGACAGGTTGACCGCCACGCCCAGTTCGGGCCACCCTGCCTGCTGCCAGCGAACAGCCTCACGGCAGGCCTGGCGCAGTACCCAGTCGCCGATGGGGATGATCAGCCCGCAGTCCTCGGCGACAGGAATGAACGCCTCCGGCAGTACCAGGCCGCGTTCGGGAGAGCGCCAGCGCAACAGGGCCTCGGCGCAGATGGCGCGTCCGCTGGCCAGATCGAACTGGGGCTGGAAGTGCAGTTCGAATTCCTCGCCGGCCAGGGCCTGATGCAATTGACTGCGGATGGCGAGCGTCTGGGCCACGGCCACGTTCATTTGATCGTTGAAGAACGTATAGTCGTTGCCGCCGTTTTCCTTGGCGTAATACATGGCGGTATCGGCCTGCTGCATCAGCGTGTCGGTGTCCCTGGCGTCGTTCGGATAGAGGGCGACCCCGACCGAAACGCTCACTGCCAGGTCATGGCCGTCGATTTCGCAGGGCTCCGCCAGGGTGGCGACGATCTTGGCCGCGCTGGCGGCGACCGAATCTAGGTCGGGAATGTCGGCAAGAATGACGAGGAATTCGTCGCCGCCCTGGCGGCTGACGGTGTCCGTTTCACGCAGACAGGTGAGCAAGCGCCGCGCGACTTCCACCAGCAGAAGATCGCCGGTGGTATGGCCGAGCGAGTCGTTGATCGACTTGAAATTGTCGAGATCCAGGAACAGCAGGGCGACGCTTCCCTGCGCGCGGTCTGCATACGCCATGGCGAGCTTCAGCCGTTCCTTCGCCACGAAGCGGTTGGGCAACTGCGTCAGCGGGTCGTGATGGGCCAGGAATTCGATCTGGGCCTCGCTGCGCTTGCGTTCGGTCGCATCGATGCAGATGCCGATCATGCGGCGGGCCTTGCCCTGGTCGTCATAGGCGGTGTCGCCGAATGCATCGATCCAGCGGGTTTCCCCATCGGGCCGGATGATCCGGTATTCGTTGAACAGAGGCACGCGATCGTGGATCGACGCCATGATCACTTCTTCGGCCTTCGTCAGGTCGTCCGGGTGCACCACGCTGCGCCAGGTTTCGAAACTGGCTTCCGCACGGGCGGGGTCGAGGCCGAACAGATGGAAGAACTCGTCCGACCAGGCGAGGGTCCCGGTCGTGATGTCCCAGTCCCAGACGCCTGCGCCAGCGGTGCGCTGGGCGAGCGACAGCCGCTCGTGGGCCAGGATGAGATCACGCTCGGCCTGCTTGCGGTGGGTGATGACGTCGAACAGGGCGACGAAGTGCTCAGGCTTGGGGCTGTAGACCGCGATCGAGAACCACATGTCCAGCGCCTTGACATGGGTTTCGAAGCGCTCGGGCCGGCCAGTCCTGGCCACGCGGCCATAAATGTCGAAGAGCTGGGGGTCGGCTTCGCAGATGCCGGGGATGACTTCGCTGACGCGCTTGCCGATGACATTCGAAAGTCCGGTCTGCGATTCGAAAGCCGGATTGGTGTACAGGTAGACAAAATCGACGGGACGCCCCGCCTCGAAAAGCATCCTGCAGTAGGCCAGGCCGTTGAGCATGTGTTCGACCAGGCTGTCCGCTTCGCCGCCGAGGTGGGCGGCGCCGGGCGCAGGGGGCTCCGAGTGGCTGGCTGGCATGTGTTCCGCGGTTCTCCGTGATGCGGGTCTGCAATCGTCTGCTTCGTTCCTTGAAAATATAGACGGCAGGGCTCGCCCAGGTGGGCCGGGAAGGCGATTTATTATCGGCGTATGCGATGCAGGCCGGAGCAGTATATCCCGGCGCGTCAGCCCAGCGCGCGGATCGACTGCATCGGCGGCACGCGGGTGATGTGGCGCGTGGTGAGCCAGCCGCTTGCCCCCACCAGCAGCGCGCCGGCCGCCGGCAGTGCGAGCCACAGCCACGGATGCAGCTTCAGCGGCAGGTCGAACAGGCGCTCGGCGATCAGCGCCATCGCGATTTCGGCGCACACCGTGGCGAGCAGGCCAGCCAGCACGCCCAGCGCGACGAATTCGCTTAGCAGCCCCTTCGCCAGATAGGCGCGCTGCGCGCCCAGCGTGCGCAGCAGCACCGCCTCCTGCTGGCGCGCGTCGAGGCTCGCCAGCAAGGTGGCGACGACGACCGCCATGCCGGCTGCAAGCAGAAAGCCGAGCAGTAGCTGGATCGCGCTGATGATCTGGCCGAATACGGCGCCGACCTGGGCGATCAGCTTGTCGAGCGCGAGCACGGTGACGCCGGGGAAGCTGCGCACGAATTCGGGCAGCACGCCCGACGCCGCATCCGGCACGCGGACGCCGGCGAGGTAGCTCGCCGGCAGCGCATCGAGCTGGCCGGCAGCGAAGATGACGAAGAAGTTCGGCTGCATCGAATCCCACTTCACGCTGCGGATGCTGGTGATGGCGGCTCGGATCGTCTGGTCGCCGATCACGAAGCCGAGTTCGTCGCCGAGCGCGAGCCCCAGCCGTTCGGCCATGCCGGCTTCGATCGAGATTTCGGCAGCGCGCCGCTGGCCGAACCACTGCCCCGCGACGACGCGGTTGTTGGCCGGCAGGGTGACGGTGTGCGACAGATTGAGCTCGCGGCGCAGGGTCGATGCATCGGCCTGCTCGGGCGGCAGCGTCGCTTCGATCGGCTGGCCGTTCTTCGTCACCAGGCGGCCGCGCACCATCGGATAGAGCTCGGAGGCGGCGAGGCGATGCCTGGCGAGAAACTCGGCGACGGCCTGTTGCTGATGCGGCGCGATGTTGACGAGGAAATGGTTGGGCGCGTCGGCCGGCAGCTGCTGGCGCCAGCCGTCGACGAGGTCGCTTCGCACCAGTGCCAGCAGCGCGACGAGGAACAGCGCGAGGGTGAAGGCACCGAGCTGCAGCGTGCTGTCGAAGCGGTGGCGTAGCAGCTGGGCGAGGCCGAAGCGCAGCGGACCGTAGCTCAGCTTCTGCACGCCGCGGCCGAGGCCGAGCGCGAGCTGCGCGAGCAGCGCAAGCACCAGCCCGAGC
The DNA here is from genome assembly GCA_041639215.1 of Pseudomonadota bacterium. Lineage (GTDB taxonomy): Bacteria > Pseudomonadota > Gammaproteobacteria > Burkholderiales > Thiobacillaceae > Thiobacillus. The sequence goes on from JBEQCP010000003.1 coordinate 38,121, forward strand.
GCGGCGAGCGCACCGAGGAAGATGCCGACGAGCTTGATCTCGCCGGCGTACCAGGCGGTCAGCGCGAGCAGCAGCGAGGCGCTCACCAGCGCGCTGATCCACGCCGCCACCGGCAGCGGCGGCAGGTCGCGCCGCAGCACCCGGAGCGGCGGCACGCGCACCAGCCGCAGCAGCGCCGGGGCGCTCGCGCCGGCGAGCGCCAGCAGACCGCTCGCCACGCCGGCCAGCACCGGGGTGGCGCCGAGCGCAGGCAGCCGCGCTACCGCATCGGGCAGCAACAGATGCGCGAGGCTCGCCTGCAGCAGGGCGCCGAGCGCGACCCCGGCGAGGCTGCCGATCACGCCGAGCGTGGCCAGCTGCGCGATATACAGCGTGCGCAGGTCGGCCGTGGTCGCACCCATGCAGCGCAGTAGCGCGGCCTGGTCGTAGTGGCGCACGGCGTGCCGGTGCGCGGCGATGGCGATGGCGGCGACCGCCAGCAGCAGGCTGATCAGCGCGGTGAGCTGGATGTAACGGTCGGCGTTGGCGAAGGCGCCGCGCAGGGTTTCGACGCCTTCGCGCGCGCCGATCAGGCGCTGGGTGCGGTCGAGACGTGGCTTTAGCGCCGCGGTGAAGGCGGCGAGGGCGCGGCCGTCGCCGGCGAACTGATAGAGGTAGGTGACGCGGCTGCCGGGCTGCAGCACCTCGGCTTGCGCGACGTCGTCGGCGCGCAGGAACACGCGCGGGGCGAGACCGAACACGCCGCCGAGCTGACCCGGTTCCTCGGTCACCACGCCGGCGATGAGGAAGCTTGCCGCGCCGATCTGCACGCGGTCGCCGACCCGGGCGTTCAGGAGCGGCAGCAGCTCCTGGTCGACGTGGATGGCCCCCGGTGGCGGCAGCGCCCGGCCCGGTACGCCGGGCTCGAATGGCTGTGCCGCGATCTTCACCGTGCCGCGCGCGGGGTAGCGGGCATCGATTGCACGCACGGTGGCGAGCTGGAAGGCGTCGCCGCGACTGACCATGCTGGCGAATTCGAGCGCGTGACTTTGCGTGAGGCGATGTGCCGGCCAGGCGTCGATCGGGCGCGGGCTGGTGACGAGCAGATCGGCGCCGAGAAAGCGCGCCCCCTCCTCGCTCATGGCGCGCTTGAAGCGGTCGCCGAGGAAGCCGGTGGTCGACACGCTGCCGACGCCGATGACGAGCGCCAGCAGCAGCACGCGCCACTCGCCGCTCGCGCGTTCGCGCCGCAGCAGCCACAGGCCGAGCTGGAGCATCCGCGCAAGCGGGATCGTTGGCCGCTTCATGCCGGCATGGCCTCGGCGACGCGCCCGGCGACTAGGCGCAGCCGGCGCTGGCAGCGCGAGGCCAGCGCGTCGTCGTGGGTGACCAGCACCAGCGTGGTGCCAGCACGCGCGTTGAGGTCGAACAGCAGTTCGATGATGCGCGCGCCGGTGTCGGCGTCGAGGTTGCCGGTCGGTTCGTCGGCAAACACGACCTGCGGGTCGGTGGCGAAGGCGCGCGCGATCGCGATGCGCTGCTGCTCGCCGCCGGAGAGCTGGCGCGGCGTGTGGGCGGCGCGCGCGGCGAGTCCCACGCGCTCGAGCCAGTGCGCAGCGCGCTCGCGTGCATCGGTGCGGCCGGCGAGTTCCAGCGGCAGCAGGATGTTCTCCAGCGCGGTCAGCGCGGGCAGCAGCTGGAACGACTGGAACACGAAGCCGATGCGGCCGGCGCGCAGACGCGCGCGCGCGTCCTCGTCGAGTGCGTCGAGGCGCTGGCCGAGCAGCACGATCTTGCCCGAGGTCGGGTGGTCGAGCCCCGCCAGCAGGCCGAGCAGGGTCGACTTGCCCGAGCCCGAGGCGCCGGTGATCGCCAGCGTCTCGCCCGCCGCGACGGCGAGGTCGACGTCGCTCAGGATGGCGAGCTCGCCGTCGGCGGTGGCGACCCGCTGCGACAGGGCGCGCGCGATGACCACGCCATCGGCGGGCAGGGCGGAGGGGGCGCCGGCGGGGAACCGGGGGCTGTCGGGTGGCGTCATTGCAATGGCTCGGTTAAGGTTGAACGCATGAATTATCGTCTGGGGTGGATATTGTTGCTGCTGTGGCCGGGCTGGGCCCTGGCCGCGTCGTGTTCGATGTTGATTCTCGGCGACAGCTTGAGTTCCGGCTACGGCCTCGCGCCCGGACAAGGCTGGGTCGACCGTCTCGACGCGCGCCTGAAGCAGAGCGCGCCGCGGTGGCGCGTGATCAACGCCAGCGTCAGCGGCGACACCACGCAGAATGGACTGCAGCGGCTGCGTCCTGCCATCCAGCGCCAGCGCCCGCAGGGCGTGGTCATCGAGCTTGGCGGCAACGACGCCCTGCGCGGCACGCCGCCCGCCGTGATCCGCCAGAATCTCGTCGCCATGGTGCGCGAGGCGAAGGCGAGCGGTGCCTGGGTGCTGCTGCTGGAGGCTCCGGTACTGCCGAACTACGGCAAGGCCTACGCCGACGCAGTGGCGAAGCTCTACGGCGAGGTGGCGCGGGCGGAGAAGGTGACGCATGTGCCGTGCTTCGTCTGCGCCGTCGGCGTGAAGCCGGAGCTGATGCAGGCCGACCGCATCCACCCGAACGAAAAGGGCCAGCCGGGCCTGCTCGACGCCGTGTGGCCCTATCTCAAGCCTAGGCTGCGGTGCCCGGGGAAATGAAGAAGCCCCTTCCTGACTGTCCCTGCGGCTCCAGCCGCGCCTACGCGGACTGCTGCGGGCGCTACCACGCCGGCGAGCACGCGCCGGATGCGGAAGTGCTGATGCGCTCGCGCTACAGCGCGTTCGTGAAGGGACTTGAAGCGTATCTCTTCGCCACCTGGCATCCGTCGACCCGACCGGCCACGCTCGACCTCGACGCCGAGCCGCGGCCGCAATGGCTGGGGTTGGTCGTGAAGGCGCACACGCCGCTCGATGCGGCCCACGCGACGGTCGAGTTCGTCGCGCGCTACAAGCTCAACGGCCGTGCGTTCCGGCTGCATGAAACCAGCCGCTTCGAGCGGCTGGACGGGCGCTGGCTGTATGTCGACGGCGATATCCGCGAATGAAGGAGACCGGCATGCAGATCCACAAGCTCGGCCATGCAGTGTTGAAGGTGCGCAGTCTGGCGGCTTCGGTGCCGTTCTACCGCGACGTGCTCGGTCTGACCGAGGTCGCGCGCTACGGGGGGCGGATGGCGTTCTTCTCGTGCGGCGACAATCACCATGACCTCGCCCTGCTTGAAATCGGCGCCACCGCCATGGCGCCGCAGGACGGACAGGTCGGTCTCTATCACCTGGCGTTCAAGGTCGGCGATTCGCTCGACGATTTGCGCGCCTGTCGCGACCAGCTCGCGGCTCACGGCGTGGCGGTGGACGGCCAGGCCGACCACCGCGTCAGCCAGGCGCTCTATTGCCACGACCCCGACGGCATCATGATCGAACTGTACGTCGACGCCGATCCGGCGGTCTGGCGCGACGACCCCGGCGCGGTGGCGCATGTCGGGGCGCTGAAGCTGTAGGTCGAAAAGAACAAAGCCCGCTTGCGCGGGCTTTGAAATGCTTGGGGTGGATGATGGGACTCGAACCCACGACAACAGGAATCACAATCCTGGACTCTACCAACTGAGCTACATCCACCATTGTTGTCGCCAGCGAGGCTGGCAACGAAAACCTTGGCCTGCCCGACAGGAATCGAACCTGTAACCCCCAGCTTAGAAGGCTGGTGCTCTATCCAGTTGAGCTACGGGCAGAGACTCTAATCCTTGCTCGGGCACACTCTCTTACTTGCCGGATAGGGGTGGTCGGGGTGAGAGGATTCGAACCTCCGACATCCTGCTCCCAAAGCAGGCGCGCTACCGGGCTGCGCTACACCCCGAAATCCTGGAGCCCAAAAATCCGGGCGCATTTCGGAGAGGCGAGACTATACCTTGGTGCAGGGACCCGGTCAATTTTCGCTTGAGTCGGAAGGGGGGTTTCCGGGAAAATCACCTTTTTGCTTCAGGGTTGTCTTGATGAGCGCACGAATTCTCGACGGCAAGGCCATGGCCGACACCATCCTTGCAGTGATCCACGACAAGGTGGCCGAGCGCGAGGTGCAGGGCAAGCGTCGCCCCGGCCTGGCGGTGATCCTGGTCGGCAGCGACCCCGCTTCTGCGGTCTACGTGCGCAACAAGAAGCGCGCCTGCGAGCGCGGTGGCGTCACCAGCGTGTCGCACGACCTGCCAGCGACCACCACCCAGGACGAACTGCTGGCGCTGATCGACACGCTCAACGCCGACGCCGCCATCGACGGCATCCTGGTGCAACTGCCGCTGCCGCCGCATATCGACGCCGAGACGGTGATCGAACGCATCCGCCCCGACAAGGACGTCGATGGTTTCCACCCCTACAACATCGGTCGCCTGGCGGTGAAGATGCCGACGCTGCGGCCGTCCACGCCGCGCGGCATCATGACGCTCCTGCGCGCTACCGACGAGGAGCTGCGCGGCAAGAATGCGGTGATGGTCGGCGCGTCGAATATCGTCGGCCGTCCGATGAGTCTGGAGCTGCTGCTCGCCGGCTGCACCATCACCGTGTGCCACAGCGCGACGCGCGACCTCGAAAGCTTCGTGCGCTCGGCCGAGATCCTCGTGGTGGGAGTGGGCAAGCCGCGCATGATTCCGGGCGACTGGGTGCGCGAAGGCGCGATCGTGATCGACGTCGGCATCAACCGCCTCGATGACGGCAAGCTGGTCGGCGACGTCGATTTCGACAGCGCCGCCCAGCGCGCCAGCTGGATCACCCCGGTGCCCGGAGGCGTGGGGCCGATGACCGTGGCGACGCTGCTGGAAAATACCCTCGAAGCGGCGCTGATGCACAATCCCTAGGGGCTAGGGGCTAGGGGCTAGGGGCTCATTAAATTTCGCGGCTTCCGGCCGCTCATTCCCTAGATCCTAGCCCCTAAATCCCAGATCCTTTTCTAGCCCCGATGCAGCGCCCTGAGATACGCCACGTCGACGAAGGGTTGGCCGAGGTCGGGGCCGGCGATCACGCGGTTGGGCGCGCCCGGATCGCCGAGGTCGGACAGCACCACGGCGGCACCGGCAAAGTCGTGGTCCAGCGTGTAGTCGTTGATCGTCACCAGCGTCTTCAGGCCGGCGCCGAGGCTCGCGCGCAGGCCGTTCTCGGAATCCTCGAACGCCAGGCAGTCGACGGGATCAAGGCCCATCTTCTCTAGCGCGTAGTGGTAGATGTCGGGTGCGGGCTTCTTCGCCGGCACGATGTCGCCTGCAGCGATGACCTCGAACCATTCCTCGGTGCCCGGCCCGAGGCTGTGTTCCAGCAGCACGGTGACGTTTTCCGGGGTGGTGGTGGTGGCGATTGCCAGCCGCAGGCCGGCAGCGCGCGCCTCGACCAGCAGACGTTTGACCCCGGGGCGCATCGGGATGCCGCCGCGCGCGGCAAGCGCGCTGTAAATGCGGGTTTTAGCCTTGTGCAACTCGGCGACCAGTTCGTCGAAATTGTCCGGCTTCCTATAGTCCGGGCGGAACTGGTCGATATAGTGTTTCATCCGCTCCTTGCCACCGGTGACGGCGAGCAGCTTGCCATACAGGGCGACGTCCCAGTGCCAGTCGAGACCGGCATCCTTGAAGGCCTGGTTGAAGGCGGGACGGTGACCGTCGCGTTCGGTGTCGGCAAGGGTGCCGTCGACGTCGAATAAGAGAGCTTGGAGTGTCATGCGGGTTGCGGCAAGTAAAGGATTCTGTTAAAAAATTGCGTTTGGGCCGGGCCCGGAACGACTGACTTGGAAGAGAACGAGATGGCTGAAACTTTGATGCGCTTTGAGCCGTACAAGGCCAAAAAAGGCGAAGAATACATGAACGCTAAGCAGCTCGCGCATTTTCGCAAAATGCTCGAAGCCTGGAAAGCCGAACTGTCGCAGGACATCGACACCACCCTGCATTCGATGCAGGACGAACAGACCGTGTTCGCCGATCCCAATGACCGCGCCACGCAAGAATCCGACATGGCGCTGGAACTGCGGAACCGCGACCGCGAGCGCAAGCTGATCAAGAAGATCAACGAAACCATCGCCAAGATCGACAGCGGCGACTATGGCTATTGCGAATCGTGCGGTATCGAGATCGGCCTGGAACGTCTGCAGGCGCGCCCCACCGCCACCCTGTGCATCGATTGCAAGACGCTCGAGGAAATCCGCGAGCGTCAGGTCGCCAAGTAAAACCCCACCGAGCCCCTTGCCATGACCGATACCAGCGAATTCGACCGCTATTACAACGGGCTGCTCTACAGCGTGATGCGCTGGGATCAGTTGACCGCGTTCTGGCAGAAGGTCGATGCGGAGGCGGGCTGGTATCTCTACGCGGTTGGCCAGGACGTGCCGCAGACACCGTCGCCGGCCGACAAGGTGCAGCAGTTCATGCGCGAACTGGACGAACTGCTGCGGCGTGAACACCACGAGGACTACTGCGCGATCGTCTACGCGGACAACCTGGATGCACCCAGCTTCGTCAAGATCTACGACCCCAACCATCTCGGCAGTTCGTGCGGCTCCAGCGCGATGAAATCCTCGGTGCTGCCGGGCTGGCTGATGAGTCGCACGCCACCGCGTGAACTCGAGATGCGAGGCATCGTCACCGGCCAGCGCAAGCGCTGGTGGCAGGCGTTCCTGGGCGAGACGGCCTGAGCGGTCGCCGTTGCGGGAGCAATAAAAAACGCGCCAACCGGCGCGTTTTTTATTGGCTGCAGCCTTGCCGCGCCGGGGGGCGCGGCTGTTTTGATCAGCTGGCCTCGCCCTCGTCGCCGCCAGTGGCGGGGGCGGGGGCTTCCAGCAATGCCTTCATCGACAGGCGCAGGCGGCCCTTCTCGTCGGCTTCGAGGATCTTCACGCGCACGACCTGACCTTCCTTGAGGTAGTCGCCGATGGTGTTGACGCGCTCGTGGGCGATCTGCGAGATGTGCAGCAGGCCGTCGCGGCCCGGCAGCACGTTGACGATGGCGCCGAAGTCGAGCAGCTTGATCACCGGGCCTTCGTACACCTTGCCGACCTCGACCTCGGCGGTGATTTCCTCGATGCGCTTCTTCGCCAGTTCGCCGGCTTCCATGCTGGTGCAGGCGATCTTCACACTGCCGTCTTCCTGGATGTCGATCTGGGTGCCGGTTTCCTCGGTCAGCGCGCGGATGACTGCGCCGCCCTTGCCGATGACGTCGCGGATCTTTTCCGGGTTGATCTTCATCGCGATGATGCGCGGCGCGTAGGCCGACATCTCGTGGCTGCCGGACACCGATTCCTTCATGATGCCGAGGATGTGCATGCGGCCTTCCTTCGCCTGCGTCAGCGCGGCCTGCATGATCTCCTTGGTGATGCCGGTGATCTTGATGTCCATCTGCAGCGCGGTGACGCCCTTGTCGGTGCCCGCGACCTTGAAGTCCATGTCGCCGAGATGGTCCTCGTCGCCGAGGATGTCGGTCAGCACCGCGAAGCGGTTGCCTTCCTTGATCAGGCCCATGGCGATGCCGGCGACGTGCGCCTTCACCGGCACGCCAGCGTCCATCAGCGAGAGGCAGCCGCCGCACACCGAGGCCATCGACGAGGAACCGTTGGATTCGGTGATCTCGGACACCACGCGCATGGTGTAGCCGAACTCTTCCTTGGACGGCAGCACTGCCAGCAGCGCGCGCTTGGCGAGACGGCCGTGGCCGATCTCGCGGCGCTTCGGCGAGCCGACGCGGCCGGTTTCGCCGGTGGCGTAGGGGGGCATGTTGTAGTGCAGCATGAAGCGGTCGGAGTAGGAGCCTTCGAGCGCGTCGATGGTCTGCTCGTCGCGGCCGGTGCCGAGCGTGGTGACGACCAGCGCCTGGGTCTCGCCGCGGGTGAACAGGGCGGAGCCGTGGGTGCGCGGCAGCACGCCGGTGCGGATGGTGATCGGGCGCACGGTGCGGGTGTCGCGGCCGTCGATGCGCGGCTGGCCGGACAGGATGCGGTTGCGCACCACACTGGCTTCGAGGCGGTGGAAGGCGTCTTTCACCGTGTTGGCGGCGACGGTGTCCATGTCGGCGGTGATCAGTTCGGCGAAGGCCTTGTTGCGCACCTCGTCGACTGCGGTCATGCGCGCCTGCTTCTGCTTGATGTTGTAGGCCTGCTGCAGGCCGTCTTCGGCCAGCGCCTTGAGGCGCTCGACCATCGCCGTGTCTTCGGCGGGGGCTTCCCAGTCCCAGGCGTCGGCGCCGGCTTCGTCGGCCAGTTCGTTGATCGCGTTGATCGCCGCCTGCATCTGGGTGTGACCGAACACGACCGCGCCCAGCATGATGTCTTCCGGCAGTTCCATCGCTTCGGACTCGACCATCAGCACGGCGGTTTCGGTGCCGGCGACGACGAGGTCGAGCGCCGAATCCTTCAGTTCCGAGTTGGTCGGGTTGAGCACGTATTCGCCGTTGATGAAGCCGACGCGCGCCGCGCCCACCGGGCCGTCGAACGGCAGGCCGGACAGCGACAGGGCAGCCGAGGCGCCGATCAGCGCGGGAATATCGGCGCTGACGTCGGGGTTGGACGACATCACGGTGGCGATGATCTGCACTTCGTTGAAGAAGCCTTCCGGAAAGAGCGGACGGATCGGGCGGTCGATCAGGCGCGAAGTCAGCGTCTCGCCTTCGGACGGGCGGCTTTCACGCTTGAGGAACCCGCCGGGGATGCGGCCGGCAGCGTAGGTTTTTTCCTGGTAGTCGACAGTCAGCGGGAAGAAATCCTGGCCGGGCTTGACTTCGTTCTTGGCGACGACAGTGACCAGCACCACGGTGTCGTCCATGTTGACGATCACGGCGCCGGAGGCCTGACGGGCGATTTCGCCGGTTTCCAGAGTGACCTGATGGCGGCCGTAGGCAAACGTTTTCTTGATAGCGCTCACACGAGTTCCTTTCAAAGCAAAAACGCCCCGCAGGTGCGGGGCGTGCGAAATTCAGGGGGCAACATGCCCCTTCCACTGGATCGGTGCAGCGAGGTGCCGGGGGATCACAGTGGCCCTGCCGGGATTACTTGCGCAGACCGAGACGATCGATCAGGGTCTTGTAGCCTTCGAGGTTGGTGCGCTTCAGGTAGTCCAGCAGCTTGCGGCGGCGGCTCACCATCTTCAGCAGACCGCGACGCGAGTGGTGGTCCTTCATGTTGGCCTTGAAGTGGCCGGTCAGGTCGTTGATGCGGGCCGTCAGCAGTGCAACCTGCACTTCGGGCGAACCGGTGTCGGCGGCGGCGCGCTGATAGTCGGAAACGATTTGCGCTTTCTGCGCGGTGGTAACAGCCATGGTGTACTCCTTGATTAATCGCGTGGCCTGCGGCTGAGCGGGACACGTTCCGGGAAACGACGGATTTTACCCGTAAACCCCCCCGCAGCTCAAGTCTGCTGGGTGGCGGTCAGACGGCGCGGGGTGAGGCGACCGACTTCGGCGTCGGCGAGGCCGACGAAGACCTGGCCGGCATAGACCCGCACCAGTCCGGGCGCGGTGGCATGCGCGGCGCTGCGGCCCTGGCGCAGCGCCTCGGCTTCGGCAGGGGCAAGCTCGACAGCGGGTAGGTGGGCGACCAGACAGTCGGCCGGCAGCAGCAGGGCTTGCCGCACTTCGGCCGGGTGGGCCTCGAGTTCGGCCAGCGTGTGCGCCTGTGCCAGCGAAAAGCCGCCGGCCGCGGTGCGGGTGAGCGCGGTGAGGTGAGCACCGCAGCCGAGCGCGGCACCGATGTCCTGCGCCAGGGTGCGGATGTAGGTGCCAGCGCTGCAGCGGACGTCGAACACCACGCGCGGCGGCGCGCAGTCGACCAGTTCGAGGGAACTGATATGAACCTTGCGCGGCGGCCGCTCGATGTCGATACCTGCGCGGGCGTATTCGTAGAGCGGACGCCCCTGGTGCTTGAGCGCCGAATGCATCGGGGGAATCTGTTCGATGTCGCCGGTGAAGCGCGGCAGCACGGCCTCAAGGTCGGCACGGCCAACGTTTACGTCGCGGGTCGTGGTGACCTCGCCCTCGGGGTCGCCGGTGGTAGTGGTGACGCCAAGCTGCATCACGGCGCGATAGCCCTTGTCGGCGTCGAGCAGGTAGGCGGAGAACTTGGTCGCCTCGCCGAAGCATAGCGGCAGCAATCCGTCGGCGAAGGGGTCGAGGGTGCCGGTGTGGCCGGCCTTCTTCGCGTTCAACAGCCACTTGGCCTTCTGCAGCGCGGCGTTGGAGGTGATGCCGACCGGCTTGTTCAGCAATAGCACGCCGTCGATCGGCTGGCGCTGCGCTTTCACTCGTCTTTCGGGTGCCTGGCGTCTTCGGCGACGGCGGTTTCGATCAGCTGGGTGAGTTCGATGCCACGTTCGACCGAGCGGTCGTACACGAAGGTGAGCCTGGGGACGACACGCAGCTGCATGCGATGCGACAGCTGCGAGCGCAGGAAGCCGCTGGCGCGCTGCAGGCCTTGCAGGCAGGCGTCATGTTCGGCCTGGCCGCCCAGCGTGGTGAAGTAGACCTTGGCGAACTCCATGTCGCGGTTCACCTCGACCTCGGTGATGGTCAGCATGCCGACGCGCGGATCCTTCACTTCCTGGCGGATCAATTCCGGCAGTTCGCGCTGGATCTGGTCGGCGACGCGGCGGGCGCGGGGGAAGTCTTTGGGCATAGGGGTTAGGGGCTAGGAGCTAGGGGCTAGGGTGTAAGGAAGCGCGCGGCTGCGCCGCGCACATTCCCTAGATCCTAAATCCTAGCTCCTAGTCCCTCTGTCCTCACAGTGAACGCGCCACTTCCACGACTTCAAACACTTCCAGGATGTCGCCTTCCTGGATGTCGTTGAAGTTCTTCAGGCTCAAACCGCATTCGAAGTTGGCCTTGACCTCCTTGACGTCGTCCTTGAAGCGCTTGAGCGAATCGAGTTCACCCTGATGAACCACCACGTTGTTGCGGATCAGGCGTACGCCGGAGCCACGCTTGACCACGCCGTCGGTTACGTAGCAGCCGGCGATGGTGCCGACCTTGGAAATGACGAACACCTGGCGGACCTCGACGGTGCCGATGACGCTTTCCTTCTTCTCCGGCGCCAGCATGCCGGACAGCGCGGCTTTCACCTCGTCCACGGCTTCGTAGATGATGTTGTAGTAGCGGATGTCGACGCCGCTGGACTCGGCCAGCTTGCGTGCCGACGCGTCGGCGCGCACGTTGAAGCCGATCAGCACCGCCTTGGAGGCGAGCGCGAGGTTGACGTCGGATTCGGTGATGGCACCGACCGCGCTGTGGATGATGTTGACCTTGACTTCGTCGGTCGACAGCTTGCCCAGCGCATGGGCCAGACCTTCGTACGAGCCCTGCATGTCGGCCTTGAGGATGACCGGCAGCTGCTTGACCTCGCCTTCGCCCATCGATTCGAACATCGATTCCAGCTTGGCGGCCTGCTTCTTGGCGAGCTGCACGTCGCGGAACTTGCCCTGGCGGAACAGCGCGATCTCGCGCGCCTTGCGCTCGTCGGGCAGCACCATCATGTCCTCGCCGGCCTGCGGCACGTCCGACAGGCCCTGGATCTCGACCGGGATCGAGGGGCCGGCTTCGCTCACCGGCTTGCCGGCTTCGTCCAGCATGGCGCGCACGCGACCGTAGACCTGGCCTGCCAGCACCATGTCGCCACGCTTCAGTGTGCCGGACTGCACCAGCATGGTGGCGACCGGACCCTTGCCCTTGTCGAGGCGGGCCTCGATGACGATACCCTTGGCCGGGCCCTCGGCAGGCGCCTGCAACTCAAGCACTTCGGCCTGCAGCAGGATAGCGTCCAGGAGGCCGTCGATGTTGGTGTTGGCCTTGGCCGACACTTCGACGAACTGGGTGTCGCCGCCCCATTCCTCGGGGGTGACGCCCTGGGCGACGAGTTCCTGGCGGATACGCTCGGGGTTGGCGTCGGGCTTGTCGATCTTGTTCACCGCCACCACCAGCGGCACGTTGGCGGCCTTGGCGTGGTGGATGGCTTCGATGGTCTGCGGCATGACGCCGTCGTCCGCCGCCACCACCAGCACCACGATGTCGGTCGCCTTGGCGCCGCGCGCACGCATCGCGGTAAACGCCTCGTGGCCCGGGGTGTCGAGGAAGGTGATGACGCCTTTCTCGGTCTCGACGTGGTAGGCGCCGATGTGCTGGGTGATGCCGCCGGCTTCGCCGCTGGCCACGCGGGTGCGGCGGATGGTGTCGAGCAGCGAGGTCTTGCCGTGGTCGACGTGGCCCATCACGGTCACCACCGGCGGACGCGCGAGCATTTCCTGCTCACCCGTTTCCACGGTGTCGACGAGGAAGGCTTCCGGGGTGTCGAGCGCGGCCGGCTTGCCGATGTGGCCCATTTCCTCGACCACGATGATGGCCGTTTCCTGGTCCAGCACCTGGTTGATGGTCACCATGCTGCCGAGCTTCATCAGCGTCTTGATGACCTCGGCGGCTTTCACCGCCATCTTGTGGGCGAGTTCGGCCACGGTAATGGTTTCGGGCACCAGTACTTCACGCACGATCGGCTCGGTCGGCGCGACGAAGGTGGATTCCTCCTGGCCGCCTTTGGATTTGCCCTTGCGACCGCGCCAGCCGGCTTCGGGAGCTGCGCCGCCGCGGGTCTTGAGTCCGCCTTTGCGGCGGGCGTCTTCCTTTTCCTTCCAGCTGCCTTCGGCCTTCTTGGTCGTCTTCTTGTCGCCGGCGGGCTTGTCGGGCTTGTGCAGCGTCTTGGCCGAGGGCGCGGCGGGTGCAGCCGGCGCAGCGGCCTTCTGGGCCTCCGCCAGCTTGGCGGCTTCGCGCGCGGCTTCTGCCTGCTTGCGCAGGGTCTCGCGCTCGGCACGTGCCTTGGCGTCGGCGGCCTGGCGTTCGAGCAGCGCCTGGTGACGGCGTGCTTCTTCCTCGCGCGCCTTGACTTCGGCTTCGTTCAGGATCGAAGCCTTCTTGATGCGGGTGGATTTCTTGACCGCCGGGGCGGCCTCGGCAACGGGCTCGGCAGGGACTTCCGCCGCTGCGGGGGCCTCGGCAACCGTTTCGACGGGCGGAACTTCGGCGGGCGCGGCTACGGCTACGGGCTCCACCACCTCGGGCACGGTTGCCACCGGTTCGACGGCGGGTTCCGGGGCAGGGGCTTCGACCGGGACAGGCGCCGGCTCGACCGGCACGGCGGGTTTGACTTCGGCCGAGGCCGCCGCTTCCGCCGCTGCGGCTTCGGCCGCCAGTGCGGCGGGATCACGCTTGACGTAGGTGCGCGACTTGCGCACTTCCACCTGGATGGTGCGCGACTTGCCGGAGCTGTCGGTCTTGCGGATCTCGCCGGTCTGCTTGCGGGTGATGGTGATCTTGGTCTTGCCGGTTTCGGCGCCGCCACCATGCATCTTGCGCAGATAGTCCAGCAAGTGCGCCTTGTCCGCCTCGGTGACGGGGTCGGCCACATCGTTCTTGCTGACGCCGGCCGCCTTCAGCTGTTCCAGCAACAGCTGGGGCGGCAGTTTCAGTTCCTGTGCAAATTGTTCAACGTTCATGCAGTCCTCTTAGCCTTGGGCGAACCAGGGCGCGCGTGCGGCCATGATCAGTTGTTTGGCGCGCTCGGCGTCCATTGCGGCCATCTCGGTCAACTCGTCGACCGCCAGTTCGGCCAGATCCTCGGTGGTATGGACGCCCTTGCTGGCGAGCAGGCGTGCGGTCTCCGCGTCCATGCCTTCGAGCGAGAGCAGGTCGCCGGCGGAGGCCTCGACCTGCTCCTCGCCGACGATGGCGGCGGTCAGCAGCGCATTGCGGGCGCGGTTGCGCAGTTCGTTGACCAGGTCCTCGTCGAAGGCCTCGATCTCGAGCATTTCGTTGAGCGGCACGTAGGCGACTTCCTCCAGCGTGGAGAAGCCCTCGTCGACCAGGATCTGGGCGACTTCCTCGTCGACGTCGAGCTTTTCGATGAAGAGCTGCAAGGTCTTCTGGCTCTCGGTCTGCTGTTTCTCTTCGGCCGCCTCGCGCGACATGATGTTGAGTTCCCAGCCGGTCAGTTCGGATGCCAGGCGCACGTTCTGGCCGCCGCGGCCGATCGCCATCGCCAGCTGTTCCTCGTCGACCACCACGTCCATGCTGTGCCTGTCCTCGTCGACCACGATGGAGCTCACTTCGGCCGGGGCCAGCGCGTTGATCACGTACTGCGCGGGATCGGCCGACCAGTGGATGATGTCGACGCGCTCGCCGGCGAGTTCGTTGGTCACCGAGGTGACGCGCGATCCGCGCAGGCCGATGCAGGTGCCGATCGGGTCGATGCGCGGGTCGTGCGAGACGACGGCGATCTTGGCGCGCAGGCCGGGGTCGCGGGCGGCGGCCTTGATCTCGAGCAGGCCTTCTTCGATCTCCGGCACTTCGAGCTCGAACAGCTTCATGATGAATTCGGGCGCGGTGCGCGACAAGATGACTTGAGGCCCGCGGTTGCCGCGATCGATGCGCAGGAGGTAGGCGCGCACGCGGTCGCCGACGCGCAGGTTTTCGCGCGGGATCATCTGGTCGCGATGCAGGAAGCCTTCGACGCGGCCCGATTCGATGATCGCGTTGCCGCGGTCGATGCGCTTCACCACGCCGTTGACGAGATGTTCCTTGCGGGCGAGGAAGTCGCTGATGATCTGTTCGCGCTCGGCGTCGCGGATCTTCTGCAGGATGACCTGCTTGGCAGCCTGGGCGCCGATACGGCCGAACTCGACGTTTTCCAGCGGCTCTTCGATGTAGTCGCCGATCTCGATATCGGGAATCTTGTCCTGTGCGTCGATCAGCAGGATCTGGTAGCCCTCCGATTCCAGGTCGGCTTCGCTCACCACCTGCCAGCGGCGGAAGGATTCGTAGTCGCCGGTGTCGCGGTCGATCGACACGCGCACGTCGGCTTCTTCCTTGAAGCGCTTCTTGGTGGCGGAGGCGAGCGCCTGCTCGAGGGCCTCGAACACCACCTCCTTGTCCACATTCTTTTCGCGCGCCAGCGCATCGGCCAGCATCAACATTTCACGACTCATATTTCCTCCAGCACCTGCCCGTCATACCATCGGTTTCAGGCGGGCAACGTCCACATTCCTCAAATCGACCGACACGTCCTTGCCGTCGACGATCAACTTCACCATCCCGTCTTCCAGCCCGACCAGCTGGCCGTTAAGCTTGCGCCGATTCTCCAGCGGCACGCGCAGCTTCAGCGTCACCTGCTCGCCGGCGAAGCGCGCGTAGTCCTGCGGCTTGACCAACGGCCGGTCAAGGCCGGGCGACGAGACTTCCAGCCTGTCGTAGTCGATGTTCTCGACCGTGAACAGATGAGTCAGGTGATTGCTCACCGTGACGCAGTCGTCGATCGTGATGCCATCCGGCTTGTCGATGAAGATCCGGATCAGCCCGCGCCCGGCGCGCTCGAGCATCACCAGCTCGTATCCGAGGCCGGCAAGCACGGGTTCCAGGCGGGTGGGCAGATCCATCATCGTGTCGGGCGTAATACAAATAAAAAATGGGCCAAGTGCCCATTTGTTAAAGAATCAAGCGGCAGAATTATACCACTCGGGCCGGCAGACTGAAAGGGAAGATGGTGCCCGGAACCGGAATCGAACCGGTACGCCATCGCTGGCGAGGGATTTTAAGTCCCTTGTGTCTACCAATTTCACCATCCGGGCGGAGCGGACGGCAGGCCGAGGAATCTGGAGGCGCGAGCCGGAGTCGAACCGACCTACACGGATTTGCAATCCGGTGCATAACCGCTTTGCTATCGCGCCGTCGCGGTAAAACGCTTAAACGAAAAGGGGAAAACATCCGGGCTGTGCCATCTGTTTTCCCCAGAATTCTGGAGCGGGAAACGAGGTTCGAACTCGCGACCTCAACCTTGGCAAGGTTGCGCTCTACCAGCTGAGCTATTCCCGCGTTGAAGGCTGCGCATTATGGAGATTCCGGTTTTTTCTGTCAACAGCCGCAAGCGATTTTTATCAGGATTTTTGCAGGGCGCGTGATGCCATCACGAGGTAGTACACCATCGACACCAGGGTGAGCAGGGCGGCGATCCAGATCAGCAGCGTGCCGAGGGTTGCGGTCGGCAGGCCGGCGACCGGCTGGAAGTAGAGCAGCAGCACGATCGCGACCATCTGCGCGGTGGTCTTGAGCTTGCCGACGAAGGACACCGCGACGCTGGCCGACTTGCCGGCCTTGGCCATCCACTCGCGCAGGGCGGAGATGGTGATTTCACGGCCGATGATGATGAGACCGATCAGCGGCGCCACGCGATCGAGGTCGATCAGCACGATCAGCGCGGCGGCGACCATCAGTTTGTCCGCCACCGGGTCGAGGAATGCGCCGAAGGCCGAGGTCTGGCCGAGCGCGCGCGCCAGGTAGCCGTCGAGCCAGTCGGTGATCGCGGCGACGCCGAAGAAAGCCGCGGCGAGCAGGTTGGCTTCGAACGGCGTGACCCAGCCGTCAGGGAGGTAGTAGACGCCCGCCATCAGCGGAATGAACAGGATGCGCAGCCAGGTGAGCAGGTTGGGGAGATTGAGCGGCATCGGTTCTAGTGGAGGGCGTCGTAGATGGTTTCCGCCAATTCTCGGCTGATACCGTTCACCGTGGCAAGCGCGTCGACGCCGGCGTCGCGCACGCCCTGCAGGCCGCCGAAGTGTTCGAGCAGCTGCTTGCGCCGCCTGGGGCCGATGCCGGGGATGTCCTCCAGGGTCGACTGCATGCGCGCCTTGCCGCGTTTGGCGCGGTGGCCGGTGATGGCGAAGCGGTGCGCCTCGTCGCGCACCTGCTGGATCAGGTGGAAGCCGGGGTGGTCCTTGGCGAGCTTCAGTTCGCGGCCGTCGGCGAAGATCAGCGTCTCGAGGCCGGGCTTGCGCGCCTCGCCCTTGGCGACGCCCAGAAGCAAGACTTCGCCCAAGCCGAGTTCGGTCATCGCCTCGACCGCGCTGGAGATCTGGCCCTTGCCGCCGTCGATCAGCAGCAGGTCGGGGAGCACACCGTTTTCCTCGATGCTCTTGTGGAAGCGCTTGGTGAGTGCGGCACGCATCGCCGCGTAGTCGTCGCCGGGCATGATGCCGGCGATGTTGTAGCGGCGATAGTCGGATTTCTTCAGGTCGTCGCCTTCATAGACGACGCACGACGCCACGGTCGCCTCGCCCATCGTGTGCGAGATGTCGAAGCACTCGATGCGCTTGAGGCCGGGCAGGTCGAGCGTCTCGGCGAGTGCGGCGAGCCGCTGCGACTGGTGGGTGCGGTCGGCGCTGCGGCGTTCGGCCGACAGCCGTGCGTTGGCCTGTGCCATCGTGATCCACACGCGGCGTTCGCCGGTGACGCGGTGCTGGATGACGACTTTCTTGCCGGCCTGTTCGCTGAGCAGGGTTTCGAGCGCCTCGGCCTCGATCGCTTCGCTGGCCAGGATGCGCGCGGGGATGGGATGGTCGAGGTAGTGCTGCGCGATGAAGGCTTCCAGCGCCTCGGCCAGCGTCGCGCCTTCGCCGTGCTGTGGGAAGAAGCTGCGGTCGCCGAGGTGGCGGCCGCCGCGGATCATGGTGAGGTTGACCGCAAGCACGCCGCCCGCCTCGGCCACTGCGACAACGTCGGCGTCGGCCTCGCTGCCGGTGGTGTCGACGAACTGCTTTTCACGCACCGTGGCGAGCATGCGCAGGCGGTCGCGCAGGAAGGCGGCGGTCTCGAAGTCGAGCACGTCTGCGGCCGCATTCATCTGCGCAGTCAGCGCCTCGGTCAGTGCGCTGGCTTCGCCGTTGAGCAGCTGTGCGGCCGCGGCGACGTCGCGCGCATACTGCTCCGGTGTGACGAGGTTGACGCAGGGCGCGGTGCAGCGCTTGATCTGGTGCAGCAGGCACGGCCGCGAGCGGTTGGCGAACACCGTGTCCTCGCAGGTGCGCAGCTGGAACACCTTCTGCAGCAGCTGGATGCTCTCGCGCACCGCGTAGCTGTTGGGGTAGGGGCCGAAGGCCTGGTCGCGCTTATTGGGCGTGCCGCGAAAATAGGCCAGGCGCGGGAAGCGGTGGCCGGTCAAGAGCAGGTAGGGGTAGGACTTGTCGTCGCGGAAGAGGATGTTGAAGCGCGGCTTCAGCCCCTTGATGAGGTTGTTCTCCAGCAGCAGCGCTTCGGCTTCGGTGCGCGTCACCGTGGTGTCGATGCGCTCGACGCTTTTCAGCATCAGTTTGATGCGTGGACTCTGGTCGCTTTTCTGGAAATAGCTGGAGACGCGCTTTTTCAGGTCCTTGGCCTTGCCGACATAGAGCACCGCACCCTCGGCGTCGATCATGCGGTAGACGCCGGGCAGGGTGGGCAGCGAGGCGAGAAAGTCCCTGGTGATGCTCACATGCAAAACCTTCTATCCGCGAATACCCTGAAGGGCATAAAGGACGCGAAGGGACACGAAGAAAGGCTTAAAGGTTTTACTTCGCGTTTCTTCGTGTCCTTCGCGGATAAAAAATCATTCTTCATCCAGCAACTTGCCGGCGATCGCCCAGTTCTCGTCCGGCAGTTCCTCGAACGCGATGTAGGTATACGAGGCCGGCTTGTTGGCGTGGCGCTCGAGCGTGGCGGTGATTTCTTCGGCGACCTTCTGCTTCTGCTCGCGGGTGAGGGTGCCGGCGAGTTTGATGGTGACGACGGGCATGGTCAGTTCTCGCTCTGAATTTGCGTGAACACCGCCTCGAACATCGCGGGGGTGAGGCGGCGCGTCTGGGTATTGTAGCGGGAGCAGTGATAGCTGCTGACGAGGCGCCGTCCGTCCGGGAGGCGGTGGTCGCTGGCGTGGGCGAACGGGTAGTCCTTGCGCTTCAAGCCGAGCGCGCGCAGCACGGCCTGGTGGGCGATCTGGCCGAGCGCGAGGATGCGGGCGCGGTCCGGCAAGGCTGCAATCTCGGCGGCGAGAAAACCATTGCACTGGCGGATTTCGGCAGGCTCCGGCTTGTTGGCGGGCGGCAGGCATTTCACCGCATTGGTGATGCGGCAGCCACTCAGCACCAGGCCGTCGTCGGCCGACAGCGATCTCGGTGCGCTGGCGTAGCCGAACTTGTGCAGGGTCTCGTACAGCAGCACGCCGGCGTAGTCGCCGGTGAACGGCCGTCCGCTGCGGTTGGCGCCGTGCATGCCGGGGGCGAGGCCGACGATCAGCAGATCCGGTGACAGTGCGCCGAAGGCGGGTACCGGCCGGGCGTGGTAATCGGGATGGCGGGCGCGGACGTCGTCGAGAAAGGTTGCAAGGCGCGGGCAGGCGCGGCAGTCGGGATCGAAATTCATTGATGCATGCGGAAACACCCCGGAATCGGGGCGTCCATTGTAGGGCTTCCAGCCCCTGTGGGCGATGACGCTACACCGTCGCCCACATCCGCATCAGGTTGTGATAACAGCTGGTGAGACGGACGGCAGCATCGGTTTCACCCTGTTCTCTGCGCAAGGCGACGATGCTCAGGTCGAGTTCGTGCAGCAGTTCGCGCTGCTGCGGCTCGCGCACCATGCTCTCGAGCCAGGAAAAGCATGCCAGGCGTGTGCCGCGCGTCACCGGTTCGACGCGATGCACGCTGTACGAGGGGTAGAGGATAAGGTGGCCGGCGGGCAGCTTGACTGCGCGGCCGCCCATGCCGTCCTCGATGACGAGTTCGCCGCCGCCGTAGTCGTCCGGCTGGTTGAGAAAGAGGGTAAACGACATGTCGGTACGCACGTGCTGGGCGCTCGCAGGATGGGTGCGGATCGCATTGTCGACGTGGTTGCCGAACGAATTGGCTGCATCGCCGTAGCGGTTGAACAGCAGCGGATAGATGCGCCTGGGCAGTGCGGCGCTGAAGAATTCGGGGTTTTTCGACAGCGCCTCCAGCACGATGGCGCGCAGCTGCTGGGCGACCGGGCTGGTCTCCGGCAGCTGCAGGTTGTTCTTCACCGTGGCGGCCTGGCTGCCGGCGGTGATGCGGCCGTCGGCCCAGTCGGCCTGGTTCAGCAGCTCGGTGCAACGGGCCAGCGTGGCGGCGTCGAGTACGTTGGGGATGTGTAGCAGCATGGGAATCTCCTGTCAGGGATGTGGCGCCGCGTGGGCAGCGTCACATCCCTGCCATGTCGGCAGGGATGGCGGGCTCAGAACTTCAGCTCGCCGGTGAGGATGAAGCGACGGCCCTGGCCCGGCACGGCGAACGAACCGTTGTCGTAGACCGCGTCGTAGTACACCTTGTCGAACAGGTTCTGTACGTTCAGGCGCGCCGCCCAGGCCTTTTGCTCATAGGCCACCATCGCATCCCAGCGGGCATAAGCGGGCGCGGTGTTCGGATGGAACTTGGTGCCGCCGGGCAAGGTTGGAATCGCACCGGCGCCGCTCGGGTTGTAGCCGTAGCGCTCCCCCTTGGCTTCGACACCGCCGCCGACCTTCCAGCCGCCGCCGAGCTTGTAGGTGCTCCACAGGTTGAAGGTGTAGACCGGCGTGTTGCGCGCGCGCTGCCCGATGTAGCCAAGGTTGCCCTTGGTGATCACGCCGGTGGTCGGGTTGATGTTCTCGGCGGTGTCGAGGATCGTGGCGTCCATCAGCGCGAGACCGGCGAACACCTCCCAGTCGGGCGTGATGCGTCCGGCGGCCTCGAATTCGATGCCGTCGGTGCGCCGTTTCTTGGTCAGGATCGAGGCGGTCGACTCGAGGTCGGTGTTGCGCTCCCAGTGCTTGATGGCGCGGTAGAGTGCCGTGCGGAAGGTGAGATCGCCCTCGAAGAGCATCCACTTCGCGCCCACTTCGTAGACCTGGCTGGTCTCCGGCGGTTGCGGCGCGACGGTCAGCTGGTAGAGGTCGGCGGTCGGACTGAACGAATCGCTGTAGCCCACGTAGTAGTGCGCGACGTCGTTCGGCTGATACGACAGTGCCGCGCGCGTGCTCCACTCGCCGAATTTCAGCTGGGGCGAGGTGGCGCTGGAGTAGGTGGCGTCGAGTTCGTCGCGGCGTACGCCCAGCGTTGCTTTCCAGAACGGCATGAACTCGACGGTGTCCTGGACGAAGACGGCGTAGGAATCACCGGTGAAATTGACCGGGTTGGCGGTCGTGGACTCGACGTAGGGCAGGAACAAGGGGGGAATGCCGGACGCGATGGTCGTCCCGCCGAGATTCTGCAGGCTGGTCCGGTGGCTATCCTCGCGCAGGTACTCGACGCCGGTCACCAGCTCGTGCTTCATGCCCAGCGCGCGGAACTGGGTGCTGAAGTCGGACTGCAGGGTGAGCGTCTCGTAGTCCAGCGCGCGGGTGGGGCCTGCATTCCAGTTGCCGCCGTTTCCGGGGAGGGTTCCGTCCGCGTTCGGCGCGACAGTGGCGCTCGGCGTGCGTGCCCAGTAGCTGCGTTGGTAGTCACCGTAGCGGAGCGTGGTGCGCAATTCGCTTTTCGGCGAGAAGTGGTGCGTCCAGGTGCCGGTGGTGACGTTGACGTCGCTGTCGTCGAAGTTGCGGTCGACACCCTAGAAGGTATCCGGCGAGAAATGGGTGTTCGGCGCGCGGGTATTGGCGTCGAAGGAAAAGCCGTAGTCCGGGATGTCGCGATTGCGTGTGAACTGGTGCGAGAAGACGAACTCGTTGTCGGTCTGCATCCCCAGGGCGAGGCTGACCGCCGCGCCGCGGCGATGGATTTCCGGCTCGGTTCCGGTGACCGGGTTCTCGCGCCAGCTGCCCTCGTCGCGCTTCATCAGGTTGACGCGCAGCGCGGCATCCTGTCCGATGCGCTTGTTGAGGTCGGCGGTGACCTCGGTGTAGTTATCGGTGCCGACGCTGCCGGTGAGCGTGTAGGCGTCGGCGCGCTTCGGCGTCTTGGAGACGAGGTTGATCACGCCGCCGGCCTGGCCGCGGCCGAACAGCATCGAAGCGGAGCCGCGCAGCACGTCGACCTGTTCGAGGTTGAAGGTCTCGCGGTTGTACTGCGCGGTGTCGCGGATGCCGTCGAGGTACAGGTCGCCGAAGGTGTAGAAGCCGCGCAGCATCATGTTGTCGCCGGCGCGCCCGCCCTCGGCGGCGTTGAAAGTGAGGCCGGAGACGTTGCGCAGCGCTTCGCGCAGGCTGCCGACCTGCTGATCTTCCATCAGTTCACGGGTCACGGTGGTGATCGCCTGCGGGATGTCGTGCGGGTCCTGCAGTGTCTTGCCGACGCGGGTCTGGATGGCCTGGTAGCCGTTGTTGACTTCCATCGGGTCGGCGTTGTCTTCCACCTTGACGGTGGGCAGCGTGGTTTCGGGGGTGACAGCGGTCGTTTGCGCCATGGCAGGTGCAAGCATCATGAAGGCCAGCGAGGCCACGGCGGGCGATGTACCGGCCGGCTGGATGCGTGCCAGTAGCTGGCGCAGGATGCCCGATGGCGGGCGGGGTCGTACGTGAGACATGGTTTTGCTCCCTGGGGAAATTCGACTGGCTGGCGGAGCAAAACGCTTGGCTGGCTGGCGGTTGAAAAAAACGATACGCGTCGAGGCTTCAGTGTGCGCCTGCCTGCGGCGCGCGCTGTGGGTCGGTCACGAAGCCAAGCCGGGTCAGGCCCGCGCGCGCGGCGTCGGCCATGATCTGGGCGACGTTGCGATAGGCGAGGTCGCCGTCGGCGCGGATATGGACTTCTGGCTGCGGCGTCTGCTGCGCGGCGTCGGCCATGCGAATCTGCCAGGCGGCGGCGTCGACCGGCTCGGCGTTCCAGTACACCGTGCCGTCGCTGCGGATGGAAAGATTGATCGTCCCGGGTTTGACCTGGTTCGGCTGGCTCGCCGCCTGCGGCAGGTCGATCTTCACCGCGTGCGTCATCAAGGGCGCGGTGATGATGAAGATGACCAGCAGCACCAGCATGACGTCGATCAGCGGGATCATGTTGATCTCCGCGTTGTCGCCGTCGCCGGCGTCGTTCATGAGTCCGCCGAAGGCCATCATGCGCTCCTGGCCGCCGGCGCGGCGTAGATGCGCGGCACGTCGTCGGCGATGCGGGTATTGCAGCGCTGGCCGGTCGACATGAAGGCGAACAGGTCGTGGGCGAAGCCGTCGACGTCGGTGAGCATCCGGCGCCTGGCGCGGTTGAAGAAGTTGTAGGCGAGCACGGCGGGGATCGCGACGGCGAGGCCGAGCGCGGTCATGATCAGCGCCTCGCCCACCGGGCCGGCGACCTGGTCGAGGCTGCCCGAGCCCGACATGCCGATGTTGACCAGCGCGTGATAGATGCCCCACACCGTGCCGAACAGGCCGACGAAGGGGGCGGCGGAGGCGATCGACGCCAGCATGGTGTGGCCGTACTCCAGCCGGGCGGTGTCCTGGTTGATCGCGCGGCGCAGGGCGCGGGTGAGGAATTCGTCCTCCGAACCCGATTCGATCAGGCGCGATCCGGTCTTGCTGCGGTACTGCTCGGCCGCCTTGAGGCCGTGATGGGTGAGGTGCGAGAACGGGTCGTTGACGCCATGCTGCTGCAGGTACTCGGCCACCGCAGCGAGGCCGGGCGCCTCCCAGAAGCGTGCCAGGAAGGCGCGGGCGTGGCGCTTCATGCGCAGGTTGGCGAGGCTCTTGCTGACGATCAGATACCAGGTGACGACCGACATCGCCAGCAACACGGCGAGCAGGACGTGCGCCAGGGTATCGGCCTGCGTCAGAAAATGGGCGAATCCCAGCGGGGTCGGGGCGGTGGTTTCCATGATTTAACTCCTGAGGATGAATTGAATCGGCACGATGACCCAGGCGGCCACCGGCTTGCCGCCCTGGCGGGCAGGCTCGAATTTCCAGCGCGCCTGCACCGTTTCCATCGCCGAACGGTCGAGGCGCGCATGACCGCTGCTCTGCGTCAGTTCCAGGCGGGCGACGCTGCCGTCCGGATTGACCAGGACGTTGAGGCGCACCGTGCCTTGCTCGCCCGTCCGCCGCGACAGCGGAGGGTAGGGTGGGGCCGGGTTGGCGAGGTAATCCGCCGGGCGCGGCGGCGTGGGCGGCACCGGGCTGGGAAGCTCGACTGCCGGTGCAGGCGACGGCTGTGGCGACGGCGTATCAACTGCGGCCTCGGATTGCGGGACGGGCACGTCTTCGGCGACGGGCGGCACGGGGTTGGGCGCAGGGCGCTTCGCGGCGAGCAGGGGCGGTAGCGCGACCCGGGCGGCCGGCGCCGGCGATGACGGACGGGGAAGGGGGGGGCGGCGTCTCGACTTCGGGTTCGATCAGACTGACCGTGAGCGTGCGCGGCCGGATGGACGCTTCGGGAACGGCGGCGGGGGTCAGCAGCAGGGCCAGCAGCCCGGCATGGGCGAGCCCCACTGCGGCCAGCTGCAAGGGCGACAGGCGCGGGGTGCCGGCGCCGAAGTCGAAGGTGGCCGGCATCATCACTAGGCAGCGGCGCGGCGCGGCGCGTGCGGTCCGCTTTCCTGGCGGGACCGTTGTGCCGAGTGCGCTTCGCATTCCAGTTCGTCGACCAGGTTCAGGCAGGCCTCGCGCTCGGCGACGCTCAGCGCTGTGTCTTCCGCCGCGCGGGCCAGCAGCAGTGAGGCGGTGATGCGATTGCGGGCACACGGGCGGCGCAGCATGACGAGGGCGGCTACGAGCAGCGATGTGGGATGCATGGCGTTCCTTTCGACGAGGGCGATGTTCATTTGGTCAGGATCAGCTTGTCGTTGCGAGTGATGCGCAAGCGGTAGGTGTCGCCGTTATGGGTGATCTGGATTTCCTGATGACCCTGGAATAAAAGCGCCGCCGGCATGGCCTCCGGCTGGCAGGTTCGCTGGCCCGGCTCGGCGGGCAGGCTGCAGGACAGCGAGGTGGGCCGCGCGGGGCGGCCGGTGGGCTTGGGGTTCACGGTGGAATCGTTATCGCATTAAGTGATACGAATAATAACGATTCTCATTTGTATGTCAAGCGCCTCGGGCGGGCGGGGCATGGCGCTTCAGGGCGTCAGGCGATAGGCTGAACAGGCGGGTAGTTGCGTCGCAGCAGCGGTTGCGCGGCCGGAGTTTCGGGTTGCAGGGTGACGTGGCGGATGCCGTGGCGCCCGTCCATGGCCCGGCGCGCCTGATCGAGGATGCCCGGCCAGAGGTCGAGGTCGCGGATTTCGAGATGGGCCGACAGGGCGATACTGCCCGAGGATAATGTCCAGACATGCAGGTCGTGGACCCGTGTCACGCCGTCGAGTGCAGCGAGATCCTGTCCGATGGCTTCCAGCCTGAGATGGGCCGGCACGCCTTCCATCAGCACATGCACGGCCTCGCGCAGCAGACGCAGCGCAGACACCAGGATCAGCGCCACGACCAGCAGGGACAGCAGCGGGTCGATCGGTGTCCAGCCGGTGAGCACGATGACGAGGCCGGCAGCGATGGCGGCCACCGATCCGAGCGCGTCGCCCAGCACATGCAGCAACGCAGCGCGGCTGTTCAGCGTATGTTCGCCGCGAGAGAGCACCCAGGCGACGACGAGGTTGATCGCAAGGCCCGCAACGGCGACGCCGATGACGGTCTCACCATGGATGTCGCGCGGCGTGCCCAGGCGATCGATCGCCTCGTGCACGATATAGCCCAGCAGTACCAGCATCAGCACGCTGTTCAACAGCGCGGCGAGCACCTCGGCGCGCGCCAGTCCGTAGGAATGGCGCAGGCTCGGTGGGCGCCGGGCCAGCCAGGTCGCCGCCGCCGCGAGCCCGAGCGCGGAACTGTCGGTGGCCATGTGGGCGGCGTCGGACAGCAGCGCCAGCGAGCCCGACCACCAGCCAGCCAGGGCCTCGACACCGGCGAAGCCCAGGGTCAGCAGTAGCGCGACGAGCAGGACGTTGACGCCGGCACGCCCGTGATGGTGATGCGCGTGATGATCGTGATCGTGTTTATGAGCGTGCACAGTAGTCGGTGGGGTCGACCTGCAGATTGAGGTCCGCGGTCTGCACGCCCAGCCCGGCGATGTGATGCAGCGCGTTGGCGTAGCGGAGCGATTCGCGCAACTGCGTCATCGACAGCGGGTGCGGGTGGCCGTGCATGCGGGCGAGCCGCGCACGCGCCGGCGCCGGCCAGTCGACCTTCAGCTGTGCCAGCACCTCGTCGGCAAGATCGGGGCGATTGCACACCAGCGCCATGTCGCAGCCGGCCTCGAGCGCCGCCGCGACGCGTTCGACCACGCCGCCCGCGACTGCGGCACCGGCCATGCACAGGTCGTCGCTGAAAACGGCGCCGTCGAAATTGAGCTGCTGGCGCAATATCTTCTGCAGCCACACGCGCGAGAAGCCGGCCGGCCTGGCGTCGACTTCCGGATAGATCACGTGCGCCGGCATGACGGCCGCGAGTCCGGCCTCGACCATCAGGCGGAAGGGCACCAGGTCGGCGATCGCGATGTCGCCGAGGGTGCGACGGTCGACCGGGATGTCGACGTGCGAATCCGCCACCACGTAGCCGTGACCGGGGAAGTGCTTGCCGCATGCCGGCATGCCGGCATCCTTCATCCCCAGCATGACCGCCTGACCGAGTTGGAACACAGCGTGCGGATCGCCGTGGAAAGCGCGGTCGCCGATCACCGACGAAGCGCCGTAGTCGAGGTCGAGCACCGGCGCGAAGCTGAAGTCGACGCCGTGCGCGCGCAGCTCGCTCGCCAGCACGTAGCCGGTCTCGCGCGCCAGCTCCTTCGCGCGCTGCGGGTGTTCGTTCCAGATCTCGCCGAACACCCGCATCGGCGGCAGCCGGGTGAAGCCCTCGCGGAAGCGCTGCACGCGGCCGCCTTCGTGGTCGACGCCGATCAGCAGCGGGGCGGATTTCAGGGCGTGGATCTCGGCGGTGAGCGCGGCGAGCTGGATGGGATCGCGATAGTTGCGCGAGAACAGGATCACCCCTCCGACCAGCGGATGCGAGAGGCGGCGGCGGTCGTCGTCGGTCAGTTCGGTGCCGGCGACATCGAGCATCAGCGGGCCGAGCGTCATCGGCGTTCCCCGGGAAAGTGCAGTGTCATGAGGTCTCCAGGATCACGTAGGCGAGGACGAGGTCGCCCTCGTCGGACAGCGAGACATGATGCGCCGTGATGCCGCGCGCTTCCAGCCAGGCGGCGAGCGTGGGCGTGCATTCGATCAGCGGCTTGCCGCGCGCGTCGCGCAGCACGGCGATGTTGCGCAGGCTGACCGGCTCACGCAGGCCGGTGCCGACCGCCTTGGCGAACGCCTCCTTGGCGGCGAAGCACTTGGCGAGGAAGCGCGCCGGGTCGCGGCTGGCGTAGTAGCCGGCGTGCTCGGCCGGGGCGAGCAGGCGGTCGGCGTAGTGCTCGCCGAAGCGTGCCAGCCCGTCGCGGATGCGGCGCGCGTCGAGCAGGTCGGTGCCGATGCCATGGATCATGGCGACACCTTCACCGGCAGGCCGGCGGCACGGATCTTCCCGGCGAAGGCCTCCAGCCACGCTGTCGGCAGCGCCGACAGGCGACCGGCCTGGGGCTGCATCGAAGGGCGTGCGAGGCCATAGAGCAGCACGCCCTGGACCGGAATCTGCCCGCGGTGAATGCGCGTCACCGCGTCCAGATAGGCCGCCTGTTCCGCTTCGGAAGGCGGGACACCGTCGAGCGCGAACATGCAGGTCTGCAGCCAGGTCGGGCACAGGCGGGCAGCTGCGGCAAGGCGTTCTAGCTGCTTCTCCGGCGCGATGCGGGTCTGGTTGATCGCGCGCATGCCGGCCGCGGTTGCGCTGTCGAACTTGAACCACACCTCGCCGTTCAGCGCCGCCATTTTTCCGAGGCCATCCTGCACGCGCGGTCGATCGGCGAGACTGCCGTTGGTGATCAGCACCAGCTTGATCCTGTCGACGAGATCGAGATCCGCCATCACGCGGCCGATCAGCTCGATGACCTGCGGGAAGCTGCGGGCGCTGGTCGGCTCGCCGTTGCCCGACAGCGCGATGTCGTTGAGTCGCCGCGCACCTTCCGGCACCCGCGTCTGCATGAAGTCGCCATGCAGGATGTCGGCGAGCATCGTGCGCAGTTCGGTTTCGAGTCGCGCCAGGTCGATGTCCGGTGCGGTGCCGCGCTGCAGCTCGGGAACCTGGCAGTAGATGCAGGCCCAGTTGCAGGCGTTGTTGGGGTTGAGGTTGATGCCCACCGACACGCCGCCGGCGCGCCGCGAGACGACGGGGTAGACATAGGTCATGCCTGCGCTGTCGCGGTCGTGGTTGCGAGGGGTGAGGGGGATGCTGCGTGCCATGCGGCAATTTTCGCATGGCACGCATGAATATGGCGGAAGCGGTGAGATTCGAACTCACGGATGGCTTGCACCATCGCCGGTTTTCAAGACCGGTGCCTTAAACCGCTCGGCCACGCTTCCAACTGAACTCGTGGTATGCGCGCAGCCGGTTTTAGTTCCGGCCGCCGCTCTCGCGGCTTAACTTGCCAAGGCAAGTTAGCCTGCACTAGCCGACTGCTGCGCAGTGCGGCCAAGACCGGTGCCTTAAACCGCTCGGCCACGCTTCCACGGCGCGCATTGTAGCGGGTTGCCCCGGTTTTGTATGGCCCGAAGCGGCGCATGGCGCGAGGCGAACGGACTGACGTGGCTTCAACAGGAGGTGTCGGTTTTTCGTTAACCACGTCCGGCAAGGCGCGGCTGCGATCGATTCAAATCCGAACAAAACCAATGCGTTGACATGGGCTGTCTTCAGTCCACGGTTTGGCATAAATGGTGCTCGTCAGCAGGCATCTGAAACAAGTCGATGCAGCCATGAGCGAATTCTTCGAAATGTTGGGCACGATCACCCGCCGCCGCAAGGCAGGCAGCGGCTCGCCGTTCGCGACCGTGAAGGCTACCGAGAAGTGGCTGAAGGCGCTGCCCGCGGATTCGGATTACGACGCCCATCATGTGCTGGTCGAAGGCCTCGAACGCTTCAATGCCGAGAACGAAGCCGCCTCGCTCGGCCGCATGAAGTCGCTGATGAAGCTGGAAGAGGCGGGTTTGCCCCTGCAACTGCGCATCGTCGAGCAATACGTGCGCAACCAGGCGGCATTCCGTCTGGCGCGCCAGGCGCTGTGGCGCGAGTCCTGGATGTTCTGGTCGCTGCTGGCGGAAGCCTGGCTCGGCATGCTGAAGCAGGCCTACCGCAACCCGGCCAGCGCGGAACTCAAGGCCCATGTCGCCGAGATCGCCACGCGTGCGCTGCGCTACGCGGGACTCGTCATGCGCTGGGATTACCATCAGGCGCGCAACCCGGCCGACTCGGCGTGGCGGCGCGTGCACAAGATTTATCGCCTGGTCGAGCGTGACGGTTATGCGACCCAGGACGTGCAGATCAACGCGCGCACCACACACTGCGCACGCGAATATACGCTGGTGGTGTTGATGGGCCTGGTGCATCCGCTGGGCTACCGGGCGCAGGAAATCGAGGCGATCGCGCAGATCCTCGAGGGCTACCAGCCGCTGCCGCTGCCGACGACGGTGCCGCAGCGCGAACTGCATACGCACATGGTGGATCTCTCATTGAGCGAGGGCGCCTGTGTGCTGGAAAACGACTGGGTCCAGGGCCGCCGTCTGCGCTACTTCGCGCTGCGCCCGCTGGTCGAGTTCCTGAAGTCGCTCGATCAGGCGCCGGGCGCGGAAATCGACAACGGGCTGACCCGTCAGGTGGCGAGCCTGATCGAACGCGGGGGCATTCGCCGCAATCGCCAGCGTACCCATCGTTTCGGCCGCGTATGGGTGGCTGCGGGCATGGAGCGCATTCTTTCCGCACTGTCGCATCCCGATTCCGTCAAGGGGCGCCCGTCCCTGGAACCCTGGATGCTGCGCGACGAGAGTACCGAGGGCATGGGCTTCGCCCTGGCCGAGACAACCGAGTTGCCGCACGGCCGGCTGGTGGCGGTGACCTGGGATCCGGCGGAAAACGTCTGGCAGCTGCTGGCGATTCGCTGGAACCGCGAGGAAGAGGGTCAGCATCTGGTGGGTACCCAGCGCCTGTCGCGGCATCCCAAGCGGGTCGAGATCTATTACGAGCCTGAGGCCGCAGGCATGCCGCGCGAGCAGACCTGGGCGGTATTTCTGCCGATGACCCATGCGGACCAGGGCGTGAGTAATCTGCTCATTCCGCAGTCGCATTACCACCTCGGCGCGCCGCTGATGCTGCGCGATGGCGACGTGGTCTACCGCCTGCGCCTCGGCGAGGTGATGGAAAGCCATGAAGGCTGGCTGCGCGTCGGCATGGACGTGGTCGGCCGCGAGCAGTTTGCGGCGGCCGCCTGAAGGGAACCTCTGAATAGGCCCATCATGGGCCGCGCAGGGACTTGGCGGGATGAGATGCGCGAAGCGCCGCGCAGGTCGTAGTGCTTCTACGAAGCCAAGCGGCGCGACAAAGCAGATCGCCCGCCAAGCCCCTGCCCGCAGGGTTTGCACGAAAAATGCCCATCTGCGGCGTTGCGCTCCTCGGCTTCGTACGTCCAGTACGACCTTCGTCGCGCGCCTAGCATCTGAGCATTTTTCGTGCAAACGCGATCCATGATGGGCTTATTCAGAGGTTCCTAGCGCGTGCGGATGTCGCCGAAATGAAAGTCGAATGAGCCGGCGCGGCGGTCGTTGAAGTACTGCTCCAGCGTTGCGCGCACGGTACGGAAGGCGATTTCGTCCCAGGGAATTTCGGCTTCGGTAAACAGCTTCGCCTCGAGCGACTCGATGCCGGGCTGGAAGTCCAGATCGAGCAGGCGGGCGCGGAACATGAAATACACCTGATTGATGTGCGGCAGGTTGTAGAGGGTGTACAGGCCGCCTACCTCGATGCGTGCGCCGGCCTCCTCCCAAGTCTCGCGCGCCGCGCCCTCGAGCGTGGTCTCGCCGTTTTCCATGAAGCCGGCGGGGAGGGTCCACAGGCCGTATTTCGGTTCGATGGCGCGCCGGCACAGCAGCACCTTGTCTTCCCATTCGGGGATGCAGCCAACCACCATCTTGGGATTCTGGTAATGGATGGTGCCGCAATCGGTGCACACGTGGCGCGGCAGGTGGTCGCCGGTGGGCACGCGCAGCACCACGGCGCTGCCACATTCACTGCAAAAATTCATCCTGCCCCCGCTCGTTTCAATTCGCCCCACGGTAGCAAAATCCCCCCACTTCGATCAAGGGCGAGGCTGGAAGGCTGAGGCGCGAGCGATTATCATTTCAAGCCATCCACCGTTGTCCTGACTGCCCATGCGTCCTTCCCACATCGAAATCATCCTCGACCGCGAATTCGAAAGCGCCGCTGACGGCCATCACACGCCGGTGATGCTGTGGGGGCCGCCCGGTGTCGGCAAGTCGCAGATCGTCGCCAAGATTGCGCAGCAGCATGGCGTGCCGCTGATCGACATCCGCTTGTCGCAGATGGAGCCGACCGATCTGCGCGGCATTCCCTTCCGCAGCGGCGATCTGGTCGAGTGGTCGATCCCGGCGGTACTGCCGGACGCCGAGCGCCACGGCCCATCCGGGATCCTGTTCCTCGACGAGATCACCTCGGCGCCGCCCACCGTGTCGGCGGCGGCCTACCAGCTGATCCTCGATCGCCGCCTTGGTGAATACAAGGTTCCCGAAGGCTGGGTGATCTTTGCTGCGGGCAACCGCCAGGGCGACCGCGGCGTCACCTACGCCATGCCGGCGCCGCTTGCCAACCGCTTCACCCATTACGAGGTCGAAGTGCATCTCGACGACTGGGTGCACTGGGCGCACAGCGAGGAGATCGACCCGCGCGTAATCGCCTTCCTGCGCTTCCGCCCCGACCTGCTGTTCAGCTTCGACCCGGCGCACACGCCGATTGCCTTCCCCAGCCCGCGCTCGTGGGAGTTCGCCCACCGCGCGCTGCAGAAGTTCGACAAGACCGAGCTGCTCGCCGATGCACTGGTCGCCTGCGTCGGCCAGTCGGCCGGCCTGGAACTCAAGACCTTCGTCGACAACATGGCGCAGATGCCCGACATCGACGCTATCATCGCCGGCCAGGACGCCGAAGTGCCGCAAGGCGTCGACCTGCAGTACGGCGTCGCCGCCGCGCTGGTGAGGAAGGCGGTGCAGGCCGCCGACAGCGGCAACGCGGCGACGATCTACGGCCACATCCTCAAGTACGCGCACCGCTTCCCGCAGCGCGAACTGGGCGTGATGCTGGTCTCCGACCTGCACCGCGCGGTCGGCCGCCCGCTGTTCGCCGTGCCGGCGTTCGCCGAGTGGGCGAACAGCATTGCGGACCTCGTCCTCTACGAACACTGATCGGATCAGCCTGGCATGTCCGACGCCGACGACGCCGCGCTCGCGCCCATCCTCACCAAGCTCGCCGCCGCGCGCACGCGGCTGATCATGGAGCGGCCCTTCCTCGGCTCGCTGGTGATGCACCTGCCGCTGAAAGCCGCGCCCGACTGGTGCAAAACCACGGCGACCGACGCCAAGGCCTTCTATTTCAATCCCGGTTTCATCGACAACCTCAACCTCGCGCAGACGCAGTTCGTGCTGGCGCACGAGGCGATGCACTGCGCGATGGGCCACGACCATCGCCGCCATGGCCGCATCAAGCGGCGCTGGGACGTGGCGTGTGAGCATGCCGTCAACCTGGTGCTGATCGAGGACGGCATGAAGCCGCCGCTGCACGGCATCCTCGCCGACCAGAACTTCATGACGCTGTCGGCGGAAGAGATCTACCCGATGATTCCGGAGGACACGCCGGAGGAATCCTTCGACGAACACCTGTTCGACAACGACAACGAGACCGGCGCCAGCCCCGATGAGAATCAGCGCCAGGACAATCCCGAGGCGGGCGAGTCCGGCGGCCAGGGCAAGGAAGGGCAGAGCGAGGCCGAGGAGCGCGAAGGCAGCGGCGGCCAGGCCTCGCAGAAGCCCGACCCGCTGTCGCAGAGCGAACGCGAGGAGCTCGCCGAGCAGTGGAAGAACCGCCTCGCCGCCGCCGCGCAGGCGGCGCGCCAGGCCGGCAAGCTGTCGCAGTCGATGCTGCGCTGGGTCGACGACCTGCTCGCGCCGAGCCTGCCGTGGCGCGCGCTGCTGGCGCGCTTCTTCGCGGTCAACCAGCGCGACGACTATTCCTGGCGCCGGCCCTCGCGCCGCGAAGGCGACGCGCTCTTGCCGCGGCTGTCGAGCGAAGGGCTCGACGTCGTCGCCGCGATCGACACCAGCGGCTCGATTTCGGACGAGGAACTGCGCGAGTTCGTCACCGAGCTCGACGCGTTGAAGGGCCAGGTGCGGGCGAAGGTGACGCTGCTGGCGTGCGACAATCACATCGCCGACAAGGCGCCGTGGGAGTTCGAGCCGTGGGACACCATGCAGTTGCCGGCCGAACTCGAAGGCGGCGGCGGCACCGATTTCCGCCCGGTGTTCGACTGGGTCGAGAAGGAGAACCGCAGCCCCAACATGCTCGTCTATTTCACCGACGCCGAGGGCGATTTCCCCAAGGCACCACCCAACTATCCGGTGATCTGGCTGGTCAAGGGCAAGGGCGTCGTGCCCTGGGGCGAACGGGTGCAACTCAATTGAGCGCGGCCGACCTCACATCCGGCCGCGTGCGCGGCTTCCTGTTCGAGCAGCTCGACATCCGCGGCGCCTGGGTGCAGCTCGGTCCGGCCTGGCGCGAGATGACGGCCGGCCGTGGCTATCCGTCGCCGGCGCTCGAACTGCTCGGCCAGCTTGCCAGCGTGACCACGCTGATCGCCGCCAACCTCAAACAGGCGGGGCGGCTCACCTTCCAGCTGCGCGGCGAGGGCGCGGTGTCGCTGCTGGTGATGGATTGCGACGAGCAGCTGCGCCTGCGCGGCATGGCACGTGCGCCGTCCGACCTGGAGCCCGGCAATCTGCCGGCCCTGCTCGGCGAGGGCGCGCTGACGCTCACGCTCGACATGGCCGACATGCGCCAGCCCTACCAGAGCTTCGTGCCCTTGCAGGGCGACACCCTGGCGGCCGTGTTCGAGCATTATCTTGCGCAGTCCGAGCAGCTGCCGACCCGTCTGTGGCTGGCCGCCGACGGCGATACCGCGGCCGGCCTGTTCCTGCAGGCGCTGCCGGGTGCGGCGTTGCGCGACGCCGACGGCTGGAACCGGGTGCAGCTGCTGGCCGGCACCGTGCGCGACGACGAACTGCTCGGCCTCGGCGCGATCAAGTTGATCGAGCGCCTGTTCCCGGAAGAGGACGTGCGGGTCTACGACCCGCGTCCGGTCAGCTACTTCTGCCCCCATGACCCGGCAAAGATTTATTCCATGCTGCGCGGCGTGGGACGCGCCGAGTGCGAAGCCATCCTCGCCGAGCATGGCGAGATCCGGGTGCACGACGACATCTGCAACCATGAATACGTGCTGGATGCGGCGGACGTCGCCGCGCTGTTTGCCTGACCGGCCTGTCGCCCCTGGGAACAGGCGTTTCGAGGAGAACGTGATGGGAAAAGCATGGATGCTGCTGGGGCTGCTGGCCTTGCCGAGTGCCGTACTGGCCGAGGAGGGGCGCTATCAGGCCTTTCCACTGTCCGGCGGCGACGCAGGCAGGAGCGGAGCGCGGGCCTTCATCATCGACAGCCGCGACGGCCACGTCTGGGTGTGGAGCGAAAACGAACTGATCGTCGCGCCCGATGGTCGCCGCCGCTATGGTGCGGGCTTCCTCTACCAGGGCCGGCTGCGCCCTGGCACGCAGCCGGGCGAGCTGCTGGAGCAACAGGCCCGCTAGGCAGTTTCCTTCGCCGACGGACGGCGTCGGCGCGGGAAAATCCGGCACAATCCTGCCGGGCAGGCCGTGAGCCTGCTTAAAGACCGGGGCCGATCCGGCCGATACCTGCTCATTCCTCCGTTCGAGCACACAAGAAAAACATGCAAACCGAGTCCGCCACGCCAGCCGCCGCACCGGGCACGCGCCAGAAAATCCGCCTCGGCGACCTGCTGGTCGAGCAGAAGGTCATTTCCAGCGCCGACCTTGACGTCGCGCTGGCGGCACAGAAGAAGAGCGGTCGGCGGCTCGGTCGCATCATCGTCGAGAGCGGGCTGGCCGGCGAGAACGACATCGCGCAGGCGCTGGCGCGCCAGCTGACCATCCCCTTCGTCGACCTCAGGAAATTCAATCCCGACCAGGCCATCCTGCAACTGCTGCCGGAAACGCAGGCGCGGCGCTTCCGCGCGATTCCGCTGGCACGGCGCGACGGCGAGATTTTCGTCGGCATGGCCGACCCGACCGATCTCTTCGCCTATGACGAGGTCGCCCGCCTGATCCAGGAAGGCATCCAGCTCGCCGTGGTCGCCGAGGGCGACCTCCTGTCGGCGATCGACCGGCTGTATCGGCGCACCGACGACATTCACGGCCTGACCGAGGAGCTGGCGCGCGACATGGGCGACAACGAGGCCAGCATCATCGGCCTCGAGGCGCTCGGCGAGGGCCAGGCCGACGCGCCGGTGGTGCGCCTGCTGCAGACGCTGTTCGAGGACGCGCTGCAGGTGAACGCCTCCGACCTGCATATCGAGCCGCAGGAAAAGCAGCTCGTGATCCGCTTCCGCATCGACGGCGTGCTGCACCCGCAGACCGAGGCCGACCTCAAGATCGCGCCGGCGCTGGCGCTGCGCCTGAAGATCGTCTCGGGCCTCGATATTTCGGAGAAGCGCCTGCCGCAGGACGGCCGCTTCGCGGTCAAGGTGCGCGGCCGCACCGTCGACGTGCGTCTGTCGACCATGCCGACGCAGTATGGCGAGTCGGTGGTGATGCGCCTGCTGAGCCAGGGCGACAACCAGCCCACGCTCGACACGCTGGGCATGCCGCCGGCGATGCTGGAGCGCTTCCGCGCCATCCTGCATCGCCCCAACGGCCTGGTGCTGGTCACCGGTCCCACCGGCAGCGGCAAGACCACCACCCTGTATGCCGCGCTCGGCGAGCTCAACGATCCGGGCACCAAGATCATCACGGTCGAGGACCCGGTCGAATACCGCCTGCCCGGCGTCAACCAGGTGCAGGCCAACGACAAGATCGACCTCAGCTTCGCCCGCGTGCTGCGCGCCATGCTGCGCCAGGACCCCGACGTCATCCTGGTCGGCGAGATGCGCGATCCGGAGACGGCGCAGATCGCGCTGCGCGCGGCGATGACCGGCCACCTGGTGCTGTCGACCCTGCACACCAACGACGCCGCCACCACGCCAGTGCGCCTGCTCGACATGGGCGTACCGCCGTTCATGGTGGCGACCTCGGTGCAGGGCGTGCTGGCGCAGCGCCTGGTGCGCAAGGTGTGCCCGAACTGCAGGACCGCGCACACGCCCACGCCGCAGGAGCGCGTCTGGCTTGGCCGCGCCTTCGAGGAAGGCGACGGCGCCCATTTCGTGCGCGGCCAGGGCTGCGAGCGCTGCCACGGCACCGGCTATGCGGGCCGGGCGGCGATCCACGAACTGCTCGAGCTCAGCACCGCGCTGGCGGAGAGCCTGGCGCGCGGAGACCCGGCGGCCTTCGTCGCCGCCGCGCGCGAGGAAATGCTCGGCCGCACCCTGCGCGACCATGCGCTGGCGCTGGCGCGCGCCGGCACGACCTCGCTCGCCGAAGCGATGCGCGCCAGCGCCCAGGATGACCTGAGCTGATGCTGCGCTTCGCCTACACCGGCCGCACCCAGGGCGGCGAGAAAATGCAGGGCATCCTCGACGCGGAGAGCGCCGCCGACTGCGCCAACCGCCTGCTGAAGAGCGGCATCGCGCCGGTCACCATCCGCGAGACCAGCCAGGCCGAGCGGCGCGCGGCCGGGCAGGGCGGACTCAACCTTTTTGCGCAGAAGATCAAGCCGATCGACGTGCAGCTGTTCTCGCGCCAGCTCTACACCCTGATGCGCTCCGGCGTGCCCATCCTGCGCTCGCTCGCCGGCCTGATCGAATCGACCACGAATGTCGCGTTCGCCCGGGTGATCGTCTCGCTCAAGGAATCGCTCGAGGCGGGTCGCGACCTGTCGACCGCGATGCGCCAGCACCCCGAGGCCTTTTCCCCCTTCTACATCGCGATGGTGCGGGTGGGGGAGGCGACCGGCCGGCTGGACGAGATCTTCCTGCGCATGTTCGAGCACCTCGAATTCGAGCGCGAGACCCGCGCCCGCATCAAGGAGGCGCTGCGCTATCCCACCTTCGTCCTGATCGCGATGGCGGTCGCGATCGCGGTCATCAACGTGTTCGTCATTCCGGCCTTCGCCAAGGTCTACGCCGGCTTCGACGCCGAGCTGCCGCTGATGACCCGCATCCTCGTCGGCACCTCGAACTTCACCCTCGAGTACGGCGGCTTCCTGCTCGCGGGGCTGGTGCTGGCGGTGGCCGGTTTCCGCGTATGGCGTGCCACCGACGACGGCCGCCTGATCTGGGACCGCTTCAAGCTGAGGCTGCCGCTGACCGGATCGATCGTGCTGCGCAGCACGCTCGCCCGCTTTGCGCGCACCTTCGCGCTGTCGATGAAGAGCGGCATTCCCGCGGCGCAGGCGCTGTCGGTCGTCGCCGAGGTCACCGACAATGCCTGGATCGCCTCGCGCGTCGAGCAGATGCGCAATGGCATCGAACGCGGCGAGTCGATCCTGCGCACCGCGCAGACCGCGGCGGTGTTCAACCCGGTGGTGCTGCAGATGATCGCCGTCGGCGAGGAGACCGGCAGCATCGACGAGCTGATGCAGGAGGTCGCCGAGATGTACGAGCGCGAAGTCGACTACGAGATCAAGACGCTGTCGGCGCGCATCGAGCCGCTCATCATTGCCGCCATGGGCGGCATCGTCCTGGTGCTGGCGCTCGGCGTGTTCCTGCCGATGTGGGATCTCGCCAGCGTGGCGATCAAGTGAGTTTTCGGTCCCGAATTCAGGTTTTTGTTCAAGTTCCGCGTGCAAGTGCCGAAATGAAGGCAAGCGGCCGCTGCAGGTGTGGCCAAGCCCTTCCTAGAACAAGCAGGAGAAAGCAATGAAAAGCAGGCAGCACGGTTTCACCATGATCGAACTCATCGTCGTCATCGTCATCCTCGGCATTCTGGCCGCGGTGGCGTTGCCGCGCTTCACCAACATCCAGAGCGATGCGCGTATCGCCAAGCTGAACGCCGCGCGCGGCGCGGTACAGGCCGCGTCCGGCATGATTCGCGGCGTGGTGCTGGTGCGCGGCGGCCAGCCCGACGCAGCGGCCTGTCCCGCCAACCTCGGCCCGGCGCCCAATACGGCGAACAACACCAGCAACGTCTGTACCGAAGCAGGCCGTGTGGCGATCGTGAACGGCTATCCTGCGGCCAGCCTCGCCGGCATCATCGATGCGGCCGGTTTGACTTCGGCCTTCCCGGCCGCCGCTGCAAACCTGACTGCCGAAGGCTACGCGACCGCGGTGGTTGCCGGCCCGCCGGCTGCCATCACCGTCCAGGTGACCGGCGGCACCAACGCGGCCAACTGCTCGTTCACCTACACCGAGCCGGCCGCCGCGAACGCAGCACCGGTCATCAGCGCCGTCACCACGACCGGCTGCTGACGCGTGCATGACGACAGGCCGCGATTCTCGACGCCTGTCGCCTGAACGCGGCTTCACCCTCGTCGAACTCATCCTCGTCATGGTCATCGCCGGCATTCTCGCGGCGGTGGCCGTGCCGCGTCTGGTCGGGCGCAACAGTTTCGACACCCGCGGCTTTGCCGACCAGGTCGCCGCTGCCACCCGTTTCGCGCAGAAGCTCGCTGTCTCCCAGCGGCGCGACGTGTTCGTCCATTTCTCGGCCGGCGCCGCCACGCTCTGCTACGACTCCGTCGTGCCGTGCGCCGATCCGGCCCCGGGGCCCGGCGGCGAGAAGCCCTACACGGTCAGCGCCCCTAACGGCGTGACGATCGCCAGCCCGGTCGCCGCGCTGGGCTTCGACGCCGGCGGGCGGCCCGACATCACGGCCACGCTCGACGTTCAGGTCAACGGCGCAGCCGCCCATCGGGTGCGCATCGAGCAGGAAACCGGCTATGTCCATGATTAGGGTGCGCGGCATCAGCCTGATCGAGCTGCTGGTGTTCATCGTCGTGGTCGGCGTGGCGGTGACCGGCGTGCTCACGGTCTACAGCCGCAACGCGCGCAGCAGCGCCGATCCGGTGGTGCGCAAGCAGGTTGCGGCGATCGCAGAGTCGCTGCTGGAGGAAGTGCTGGCCAAGCCCTTCACCTACTGCGACCCCGACGATGCCAACGCCGAGACGGCAACGAGCGCCGCCGATTGCGCGACCACGGCCGAAGCGACGGGGCCGGAAGCAGGGGAGACGCGCACCGCCAACCTCACGCCCTTCGACAACGTCAACGACTACGACGGCTTCACCATGAGCGGCATCAGCGACCCGACCGGCGCCGCCGTCGCCGGGCTGGGGGGCTATTCCGCCGCGATCCAGGTGCAGCCGGCCGGCGCCTTCAACGGCATTCCCGCCGGCGAGACCCTCGTCGTCACCGTGACCGTCAGCGGTCCGGGCAACCACAGCGTCAGCCTTGCCGGCTACCGCACCCGCCATGCGCCGAATCTCTGAGCAACGCGGCTTCACCCTGATCGAGATGATCATCGTCATCGCGATCACCGGCGTCGTCGGCTCGATGGTCGCGGTGTTCCTGCGCACGCCGATCGAGAGCTATGTCGCGCAGGACCGTCGCGCGCGCCTCGCCGACGCGGCCGACACCGCGCTGCGCCGCGTGACGCGCGACCTTCGGCTGGCGCTGCCCAACAGCGTGCGGGTGACGTCGACCGGCGGCGTGTTCTACCTCGAGTTTCTCGCCACCCGCAGCGGCGGGCGCTACCGCGCGCAGGGCGGCGGCGACATCCTCGATTTCACCGTGGCCGACAGCAGCTTCGACGTGCTCGGCCCGCCCATCGCGATGCAGGCCGGCGATCGCATCGCGGTGTACAACCTCGGCATCGCCGGCGCCGACGCCTGGGCGGGCGACACGCTTGCCGCCTATTCAGGCGCGGCTGGCAGCACGGGCAGCATCGCCTTCGCCGCCAAACTGTTTCCGCTGGCTTCGCCCGGCAACCGTTTCCAGGTCGTCGAGGGGCCGGTGAGCTATGTGTGCGATCCTGCCAGCGGCACGCTGACGCGCTACTGGGGCTATGCCATCGCGGCGGCGCAGCCCACCACGTTCGCCGCCGCCACACCGCGCGCGCTGCTGGCCGACCGCGTCGGCGCCTGCAGCTTCACCTACCAGCCGGGCGCCACCGAGCGCAGCGGCCTGGTCGGCCTCACGCTCGATCTCAACCGGGGCGGCGAATCCGTTCGCCTCTACGCCAGCACCCAGGTGAGCAACCAGCCATGAAGTGCGCGACGATTCGCTCCCTGCAATGCGGCTTCGTGCTGCCGAGCGCGATCTTCCTGCTGGTCGTGCTGGCGGCGCTGGGCGCCTACATGGCCTCGCTGTCGCGCACCAGCCATATCAGCAGCGCGCTCGATATCCAGGGCGGGCGTGCCTACCAGGCGGCGCGCGCCGGCATCGAATGGGCTGCCTGGCAGGTGGTCGACCCGCAGGGCCTGCAGCCGACGCCGACGCCGTGCCCGGCTTCGCCCGCCACCCTGACGCTCGCCGGCACGCTCGCCGGATTCACGGTGACGGTCGACTGCAGCCGCATCCTAACGACCGACGGGGCCGATCCGGTCGCGCTCTACCGCATCGTGTCGACGGCGACGTCGGGCAGCGCCGGCGAAGT
Source organism: Pseudomonadota bacterium (assembly GCA_041639215.1). Classification (GTDB taxonomy): domain Bacteria; phylum Pseudomonadota; class Gammaproteobacteria; order Burkholderiales; family Thiobacillaceae; genus Thiobacillus. The sequence continues at coordinate 78,608 of JBEQCP010000003.1, forward strand.
CGACTATGCCGAGCGGCGGATCGAGGCGAGCTTCTCGAAATGAATACGCTGCGTGTGCTCGATCGTCTCGGACAGGCTGGCCGGTTGCTGGTAGCGGGCCTGCTGCTGTGGCTGGCATGGGGCAGTCCCTGCTGGTCTGCCATCGCGCCGGTCGCATCGACGGCCGCCGCCACCGGGTCGGGCGGAGCGAATGCGCTGACATTGACGTATCCTGCCGGCCTGGTCGCCGACGACATCCTGGTCGCGCAGATCGCGATCCGCGGTAATCGCACCATCACGGCTCCCGCGGGCTGGACCCTGATCGATCGCAGCAACAACGGCAGCATCCTGACCCAGGCGGTGTACTGGCGGCGTGCCGGCGCGACCAACCCGGCGACGGACAGCTGGAGCTTCAGTGCCTCGGATCGCGCCACGGGCACTTTGGCGGCGTATCGCGACGTCGATCCGGTCGCGCCGATCAATGCCTTCTCCGACAGCAGCAATGCCGCCAGCACCAGCGTGACGGCCGCTTCGCTCACGCCCACGGTGGCCGGAACTTACCTGGTTGGCCAGTTTGCCCAGGCGCATGGCGGGGCCGACTTCACGCCGTCGGCAGGCATGACCGAACGCCAGGACCGGGCTACCGGAGCTGGTCCCAACGGCATCGCCGTCGAGCTTGCCGACGAGGCCTACGCCGGCGGCACGGCGGCGACCGGCACCCGGGTGGCGGCGTCGAGCGAAACTGCCGCCAGCATCGCCCACCTCGTCGCCCTGCAGCCGAACGTCATCGTCAACTACCGCATGGACGAGGCGTCGTGGACCGGCGCCGCCGGCCAGGTGGCGGACAGCTCGGGCCGCAGCCATCACGCCACGGCGGTCAACGGCGCGGCCACCGGCGGCACCACGCCGGCGCTTCCGGGCAGCCCGGGCACCTGCAATTACGGCATGTTCGACGGCAGCAACGACTACGTCGCGGTGCCGGCAACGTTTCCCAACCTCACCACCGATTTCACGATCACCGCGTGGATCCGCACCACCAACAACGCCAAGAGCGGGCAGCGCATCTTCATCGACGACCAGAACAACAGCAATGGCTACGGCTTCAGCCTGGGCGACGGCGGCACCGGCCGGGTGCGCTTCTACACGCGTTCCGTCAGCCAGGTCATCCTTGACACCGCCAACGTCATCCAGAACAACACCTGGTACTTCGTCGCTGCCGTGGCCGACATCACCAACCGCGTCAAGCGGATCTACGTCTACAACCAGGCGGGGACGCAGCTCGCCGCCGTGTCGCAGAACTTCACCGGCACCTGGGGGACCGACCCCGGCGCGGCCTCCATCGGCGGCGAGAACAACGCCTCGGGCGAGAGCGGGTCGAGCTTCAAGTTCAGCGGCAACCTCGACGAAGTCAGCGTGTTCAGCGGTGCATTGAGCACGACGAAACTGCTGGCCGTGATGAACCAGACGCGGCTGTGCCTGGCGACCCCGCCGGTGCAGCCCAGCGGCTTCAACGCGTTCGAGACCGCGACCGCCGCCGGCAGCGTGGCGGGGGTGATCCACACCAAGGTCGCCGCCAGCGCGTTCAATCTTGACGTCGTCGCGCTCAACACGGCTGCGACGGCGGTCGAGACCGCGTTTGCCGGCGACGTCAGGCTGGAGCTCGTCGACGCCTCGGGCGCCGCCAGCTGCGGCACCTATCCGCTGATTCGCCCCCTGGGCACGCTCACGTTCGCGACCGCTGACCAGGGGCGCAAGACCCTTGCCGGCATCAGCGAGCCCGATGCCTGGCCCAATGCGCGCATCCGCATGAGCTATCCGGCGACCGGGACGCCGACGGTCGTCGCCTGTTCGAGCGACAACTTCGCGCTGCGCCCAGCGAGCTTCGCCAGCGTGACGGTGAGCGATGCCGACAGCGCCACCGCCGGCACGGCGCGCACGCTGGCCAACACCGCTGCGAACGGCGGCAATGTGCACAAGGCCGGGCGGCCGTTCCGCATGGCGGCGACGGCGGTCAACGCCGCCGGTGTCGCCACCGCCAACTATGCCGGCAGCCCGGCCGGCAGCCCGGTCGCCTGCGTGCTGCCGGCGGTTTGCACGCTCGGCACGTTCGCCACCGGTACCTGGTCGTCAGCGGCCGGCACGGTGACGACCACCGGCGCGAGCTACTCCGAGGTGGGCGCCTTTTCCATGCGGCTTGCCGACGCCGGCTTTGCCGCGGTCGACGCCGCCGACGGCTCCAGCGCCGCCGAGATGACGATCGAGTCCGGCGTATTCAACGTCGGCCGCTTCGTGCCCGACCACTTCGAAGTCGTGCCCGCCAGTGTGCCGCAGTTCAAGACCTTCAACGACAACGCCTGCGCCACGCGTTCGTTCACCTATGTCGGGCAGCCCTTCGGCTATGCGGTATTGCCGCAGGCGACGATCACCGCAAGGAATGCCGCCGGAGCCACCACCCTCAACTACACTGGCGCGCTGTGGAAGCTTGCGGCCGCCGATGCCACGCAGACCTACGCCGCCGCCAGCGGCACCCTCGACACCGGTCTGATCGGTGCGCCGGGCGTGGTCGAGACCGGCAGCGGCAGTGGCACCCTGACGGCGAACGCCGCCGATGTCGTCGCCTTCATGCGCAGTACGCCGGTGGCCCCGTTCACCGCGGCCATCGACCTGTCGGTGAGCGTGCGCGACGACGCCGAGAATGCGGTGGCCGGCAACGGCTTCATCGACACCGCGACGCCTGCGCTGTTCGCCGCCATCGCCTTCGACGCCGGCGCGGAGATCCGCTTCGGCCGGCTGGTGCTGACCAATGCCCACGGCTCGGAACTGCTGGCGCTGCCGGTGCCGATCGAGACCCAGTACTGGAACGGCAGCCATTTCGTGCGCAACGTCGCGGATGCCTGCACCCAGCTGTCCGCGAGCCAGGTGGCGCTGTCCGGCTGGCGGCGCAACCTCAGCGCCTGCGAGACCTCGGTGGCGCTGTCCGGACGCTTCAGCGCGGGGCGGGGCAATCTCAGGATGACGGTGCCCGGTGCGGGCAACAGCGGCAGCGTCGATCTTGTCGTCAATCTGGGCGCCACCGGCAGCGGCAGCACCTGCGTCGGCGGCGCAGCGGCTGCGGCCGGCGCGGCTGCGCAAAGCTGGCTGCAGGGGCGCTGGACGGGCGCGGCCTACGACCAGAATCCGGCGGCGCGGGCGAGCTTTGGCCTGCATCGTGGCAGCAAGGCGCTGATTTATATGCGAGAGATGTATTGAAAGCCTTTGACAACAAAGGGTTGTTTGTTTAAGTTCAGGAAAATTTTCAGGTCCGGATCATGCGGTTTTTCCGTCGAGCAAGTGAGCAGGGGCTGACAGCCTATGTGCGACTTCCGGGGCGACTCGCGTTCGCGCGCGTCGACCGTAGGGCAGCCGTGCCCCGGCTGCTGGCCGCCGGCGTGGTGCCGGTGAAGGACGACGACTGGGGCGAGGCGCTCGCCCGGCTGCACGGCAAGGGCCCGGTCAGCCTGGTGCTGCGGCCTGCCGACTACAAGCTGCGCCTGCTCGACGCGCCGAACGTGCCGGCCGAGGAAGTCAAGTCCGCGGTGCGCTGGCAGATCCAGGACATGCTCGACTTTCACGCCGACGACGGCACGGTGGACGTGCTGGAAGTGCCGCACCCCGAGCACCTCACCCATGTCCGGCAGGTGTTCGCGGTGGCGGCGAAGAACAGCCTGCTTGCCGAGGAAATGGCGCTCGCCACCAATGCCGGCATCAACCTCACCATCATCGACATCATCGAGACCGCCCAGCGCAATCTGGTCGCTCGCCTGGAAACCCCGAAGCGCGCGCTGGCGGTGTTCTCGTTCATCGAAAGCGGCGGGCTGCTGACGCTGACGCTCGATGGCGAGCTGTGCATGGTGCGCACGCTGGGCGTGAACCCGGCGCTGCTCGAAAGCGGCGACCTCGACAGCGCGCTGGAACGTCTGACGCTGGAGATCCAGCGCACCCTCGATCACTTCGACCGCCAGTTCGGCGGCATCCCGGTCGACCGCCTGCTGCTGGTGCCGACGGAACACGTCGCGCGCCTGCGCGAGGGGCTGGCAGGCAATCTGGCGCTGCCGGTCGAGGTGCTCGACATCGCCGCGGCACTGGACATCTCCGCGTGTCCCGACGCCGGGTCGCTGCCTGCCCCGTGCTACCACGCCATCGGCGCGGCCCTGCGCATGGAAGACACCGCGCCATGAGCCAGCAGATCAACCTCGTCAACCCGCTGCTGCTGAAAAAACGCTACGCCTTCGGGCTGCGCGAGATGGGCCTTGCCCTGGGCCTGCTGGTGGTCGCCGCGCTGGCGTGGGGCGGCTACCTGAACTATCAGGCAGGCACGCTCGAGAAGCTGGCGACGCAGCAGGAAGCACGGAAGGCCGAGGCGCAGCAGGAACTCGACCGTCTCAGCGCCGCGGCCGCCCGCCCGGCAAGCGCGCTGCTGAGCGAACGCGTCAAGGCGGCGCAAGCCCAGGTGGCGCAGCGCGAGGCCTTGCTGGTGTTGCTCGAACGCACGATCGACACGAGCTCGACGGGCTTCGCCGCGCGCATGCGTGCGCTGGCGCATGGCAGCGTCGACGGCGTCTGGCTGAACGGTTTCACGCTCTCGCCGGACTATGTCGAGCTGCAGGGCTCTGCCCTGCAGGCCGGCCTGCTGACAAACTACATCGATCGCCTTGGCAGGCAGCCGCCGTTTGCCGGCATGAAGTTCTCCGGCCTGGAAGCCGAACTGGCGCCGTCCGCGGTCGAGGGCAAGGACGCCATCGCCGCGCAGCCCGGGCATATCGACTTTGCGCTCTATTCGGGCAGCAAGGGCAAGGCAGTGGAAGGGAGGAAGCCCGATGGCCTCTGAGAAGCTGCGGCAGATCGGCGAACGCATCGGCATGATGAGCCTGCGCGAACGGGTGTTCGTTTTCGTCGCCATCGTCGTCGTCGTCCTTGCCCTGGTGCAAGTGCTGTGGATCGACGCCGGCCAGCAGCGCAGGCAGCATGCCAGCGAGCGTCTGCAGGCCGCCGATGCGGCGCTGGCGCAGATCGGCCAGCAGCATCAGCTGCTGGTCGGGAAGACCGGACTCGATCCGGACCGGACCGCGCGCGAGGCGCTCGCCGCGCAGGAGGCACGGCTGGCCGAACTGGGTACCGAGCTCGAGGCGCGCGAGCGTGTGCTGGTGCCACCGGAGCGCATGCCGCAAGTGTTGAAAGAGGTGGTGCGCGGGCAGGATGGAGTGCGCGTGGTCGGCTTCAGGACGCTCGATCCGCAGCCGGTTGCCGTGGCCGAAGGCGTGGACGGCATGCCGCCGGGTTTCTACCGCCACGGCTTCGAAATCACCGTGAGCGGACCGTATGCCAGCCTGGTCGCCTACCTCGAGCGGCTGGAGTCCTTGCCGTGGCGCTTCACCTGGACCGAGGCGACGCTCGATGCTGCCGGCCGCCCGGAGCTCAGGCTGACGTTGACCGTGCACACCCTGAGCCTGGAGGAAGCATGGCTGCGCGTATGATGAAACGGGCCCTGTTTGCGCTGCTGGCGATGCCGTTCGCGGCGCTGGCGTTGACCGATCCGACGGCACCGCCTGCAGCGCAGGGGCCTGGCGTCGACGGGATGGCTGCACCGGTCATCCAGCTCACCGCGATCAAGCGGGTCGGCGGACGACGGATCGCGGTGATCGGCGGTCAGGAAATCGCCGTGGGCGGCCGCTATCAGGATGCACGCGTGGTGCGCATCAGCGAGAGCGAGGTCGTGCTGCGCCAGGGCAGCGAAACCACGGTGCTCAGGCTCCACCCGCAGGTCGAGAAGCGGCCGCGCGGCAAATAGAAAACAGGAGACATTGCGGATGATGAAGCGCTTGACCTTATTGCTCGCCGGGCCGCTCGTGCTTTCGGGCTGCGCGGCGACGCTGACGCCGGGCGAGACCCGCGAGGCGATCCGGCAGGAAGTCGCGCAGGCCGCGCAGACGAAGCCGGTGGCGGCGCCGATGACCGATGAGCAGGCGCGCGCCGCGCTGATGCCGCCGCTCAAGCTGGAACTGCCCAAGGCCGCCAGCTCGCCGGTGGAGCCGCGCTTCGACCTGGTGGTCAACGGTGCGCCGGCGCAGGACGTGTTCATGGCGATCGTGTCGGGCACCCGCTACAGCATGCTGGTGCACCCGGAGGTGGCAGGGACGATCTCCGCCAACCTCAAGAACGTCACCGTGCCCGAGGCGATGTCGTCGATCCGCGAACTGTACGGCTACGACTACACGATCGAGGGACGGCGCGTCATGGTGCAGCCCCTGACGCCGCAGACCCGCATCTTCAAGGTCAACTACCTCGCCGGGACACGGGCCGGCGCCTCCGACACGCGCGTGATTTCCGGTTCGGTCAGCGCCGCGTCGGGCGGCGCCGCCGCGGGATCGAGCAGCGGCAGCACGCAGAAATCCCTGGAGACCAGCAAGATCAGCACGGCGCTCAACTCGGATTTCTGGGGCGAGCTGAAGATGGCGCTCGACGCCATCGTCGGCGACTCGGGCAAGGTGGTGCTGAGCCCGCAATCCGGCGTCGTCGTGGTGAAGACGCCGCCGCGCACCATGCGCGAGGTCGAGCGTTTCCTCAAGGCCACCGCGCTCGCGGTCGAGCGCCAGGTCATGCTGGAGGCGAAGATCATCGAGGTGCAGCTGAAGGACGGTTTCCAGACCGGGATCAACTGGGCAGTCCTGCACGACGGCCAGCACCAATACTCATCCGGCGCCAACACCGGCAATTTCGACCTGGTGACCGCCGCCGCCACCGGCTCGCTGGCCGACGCGCTCGGCAGCGGTCTGCCGGCCGCCGCCGGCCGCACGGACGGCCTCTTCGGCCTGGCGTTCCAGACCAAGAGTTTTGCTGCGCTGATCAATTTCCTGGAAACCCAGGGCTCGGTGCACGTGCTGTCGAGCCCGCGCATCGCCGCGCTCAACAACCAGAAGGCCGTGCTCAAGGTCGGCACCGACGATTTCTTCGTCACCAACGTGTCGACCACCAGCAACACCGGCGGCGCCGGCACCACCACCACGCCGAGCGTGACGCTGCAGCCGTTCTTCTCGGGCATCGCGCTCGACGTCACCCCGCAGATCGACGAGAAGGGCCGCATCACCCTGCATGTGCGCCCCTCGGTCAGCGTGGTGACGGAAAAGGTCAAGAACATCGATGCCGGCGAGGCCGGCAAGCTGACGCTGCCGCTCGCGTCCAGCGCCGTGTCGGAGACCGACAGCGTGGTGCAGGTGGAGGATGGCCGCATCGTCGCCATCGGCGGCATGATGAAGCAGTCCTTCGACGGCAGCGCCAACCGCATCCCCGGACTCGGCAGCGTGCCGCTGCTCGGCTACTTCTTCGGCAACACCAACCGCAGCGCGGTCAAGAGCGAGCTGGTGATCCTGATCAAGCCGACTGTGATCGACAGCCAGGAAGACTGGCAGGCTGACGCCGAGGCCACCCGCGTGCGGCTCGAGCAGTTCGAGCGGCAACCCGCCAATCCATGACCATCCTGCCGTTTCCCCGTCCCCGCGAGGCAACGGCAGCGCGCTGCGACGCGGCGGACGGCGGACAGCGGGTGCAGCGGCCCGGCGGCACGCTGTCCTACCTGGTGCATTTCGGGCTGGCCGAGGCACCGTTCGGCCTGACCCCGGATACCGATTTCTTCTTCGCCTCGCCGCCGCACCAGGAGGCGCTCAATACGCTCCTCTATGCGCTGGAGAGCGGCGAAGGCTTTCTCAAGATCGTCGGCGCGGTCGGCACCGGCAAGACCCTGCTGTGCCGCACCCTGCTGGCCTCGCTTCCTCCGCACTGCCGTGCGGCCTATCTGCCGAACCCCGCGCTCGACCCCGCCGGCATCCTGCTTGCGGTGGCCGAGGAGCTGGGTCTCCGGCCGAAGGGCAGCGAAACCCCTTACCGCCTGCACAAGGCCATCCAGGCGCGGCTGATCGCGCTGGCCCGGCACGACATTCAGGTGGTGCTGGTCATCGACGAGGCCCAGGCGATGCCGCTCGAGAGCCTGGAGACGGTGCGCCTGCTGTCCAACCTGGAAACCGAGAAGCGCAAGCTGCTCACCATCATCCTGTTCGGCCAGCCGGAACTCGATGCGCGGCTGGAAGCCATTCCGCAACTGAAGACCCGGATCAGCTTCCACGACCGCCTGCGTCCTCTGACGCACGACGAGCTCGCCGCCTATCTTGCGCACCGTGTGGGCCGTGCAGGCCATGGCGGCATGCCGCTGTTCAGTGCGCGTGCCGTCCGCATGCTGCATGCGGCCAGCGCCGGCGTACCGCGCGTCGCCAACGTCATCGCGCACAAGGCGCTCATGCTCGCCTACGGCAAGGGCCGTCGTCAGGCGGGCTGGCGCGAGATGCGCGCTGCGGCGCGCGATACGCTCGCCGCACAACCGGTTCGCTCCTTCGCCCGCTGGGGCTGGGGGGCGCTGACCCTGCTTGCCGGTGCGGCAGCCCTGGGCGCGAGCAGCTGGCTTGTTCCGGGCAGGCTGTATTGAGCGCGGCCGTTCGGACATGAGCATCATCAACCAGACCCTGCGCGAACTCGACGCGCGTAAACCCGGTTCCCAGCCTGCCGCGGCGATCTCCCGATCAGCCCACGCCAGCCTGCCGCGGCGACGTATGGGGTGGTGGGCCGCGGGCGCCGGGACGCTGGTACTCGCCGCTGGAGGCGTGGCATGGTTACTGGCCCGGACGGCCGAGACGCCCGTACCGGTGCGGGCGACGGCCCCCATGCAGGCCGTCGCGCCGGTCAGGGAGCGCCTGGAGGCCCCGCCTGTGCAACCGCCGCCCGCGTTGCCTGCAGAGGCAGCAGGCGGGGTCGTGGTGTCGGAGCATGCGCCTGCCGGGAATCCCGTTGCGCCGGCCTTGCCCCCCGTGCCGCAGGCCGAGCATCGTCCGCAAGTGCTGTCGGAAAGCGCGATGCCGGACGTACAGGCCAGACCGCCCGCCATACGCAAGGAAATCAACGTGCCCTCGGTCGAGGAGACCGCCGAGGCGCGTTACCGCAAGGCCGTGGAGCTGGTGCGCAAAGGCCGGGAAACGCAGGCGCGGCCGCTCCTGGAAGAGGCCCTCAGGCTGGTGCCGGGGCATGTTGCCGCACGCCAGTTGCTGGCCACGCTGTTGAGCGAGGCAGGCCTGGTGCCGGAGGCCGAAGCGGTGCTGCGTGAAGGGCGTGCCGTCGCACCGGAGGCCGCCTGGTTCGCCCTTGGGCTCGCCCGCCTGCAGGCAGGCCGCGGCGATGCCGGGGGGGCTGCCGCAACCCTGTCGGGTGGGCTTGGCGCAACCGGGGTGACCGCGGAATACCACGCCACGCTGGCTGCACTGTACCTGCAACTCGAACGGCACGCCGAGGCGGCGCAGCAATACGAACAGGCGCTGCGGATGCAGGCCGGGCAGGGAAGCTGGTGGGTCGGCCTGGGGCTGTCGCTCGAGGCGCAGGGCAAGACGGACGAAGCGAAGCGAGCGTATCGCCGTGCGCTGCTGACTGACGATCTGCCGGAAAAGCTGGTCGGCTTTGCCCGCGCGAAGCTGGCGGAGTGAGCGCTGGTGCGGTTCGGCAGCCTGGTATCGAACGCTGGCCTGTTGTAATTTGACAACGCAATTTCGCGATAATTGAAGAAAGTTAGCAGATTGTGGTTTTCTTTTGCCGATTTGCTAGAATTCCGCGCGTCGGCTGGATCACAAGTCCCGGACCGATCTCTGGTGTGGGTTTTAATATCTGTAAGTAAAGGGAAATCAAATGAAATACTCCGTTCTCCTGGCTGCTCTGCTGGCTGCTTCCATGACCGCTTGCGGCCAAAAAGAAGAAGCTGCTGCTCCTGCTGAAGCTCCCGCTGCTGAAGCGCCTGCTGCTGAAGCTGCTGCTCCCGCTGCCGAAGCGCCTGCTGCTGACGCTGCTGCCCCGGCTGACGCTGCTGCTCCCGCTGACGCTGCTGCTCCGGCTGACGCTGCTGCTGCTCCCGCCGACGCTGCTGCTCCGGCTCCCGCTCCCGCCCAGTAATTCCGGGATCAGGAACGAAAACCGGCCCTCGGGCCGGTTTTTTTTCGCCCAGAATTCCCCACCGGCCAGTCGCACCATCTGATCAATCCAGGAAGGCATCCAGCCGGGCAACGGCTTCCATCAGGCGGGGCAGAGACTGGGTGTAGGCCACGCGCAGGTAGCGCTGCGGTTGGTGCTCGCCGAAGTCGAGGCCGGGCGTCACTGCTACCCCCGCTTCCTCGAGCAGCTTCTGCGCGAACCGGAAGCTGTCTCCGGCATGCGCGCTGCAGTCGGCGTACAGGTAGAACGCACCCTGCGGGGTGACCGGTATGGCAAACCCGCGTGCCCGCAGGGCGGGTAGCAGGTAGTCGCGGCGTGTCCTGAGTTCTGTCTTGCGCGCTTCGAACTCGGCGCCGGCTTCCGGCGTGAAGGCCGCCAGCGCGGCGTGCTGTGCCGGGGTGGACGCGGCGAGAAACAGGTTCTGCGCCAGCCGCTCCAGACCCGGCAGCGCCCAGGTGGGGGCGAGCAGCCAGCCGAGCCGCCAGCCGGTCATCAGGAAATACTTCGAGAAGCTGTTGACGACGAAGACGTCGTCCCAGCGTGCGGCACTGTGCTCGCTGCCGTCGTAGGTCAGGGCGAGATAGATCTCGTCGACGATCAGGGCGATGCCGCGGGCCGTGCACCAGGCGTGGATGCGGTCCAGTTCTTCGGGGGCGATGACGGTGCCGGTGGGATTCGACGGACTGGCGATCAGCACGGCACGGGTGGCCGGGCTGGCGTGGCGTTCGATCTGCTCCAGCGTGAGCTGGAAGCCGCTGGCTGCGTCGACCGGCACGCTGACCGCACGCGCCTCGCAGAAGCGGGCGAAATGGCGGTTGCAGGGATAGCCCGGGTCGGCCATCAGCACCTCGTCGCCGGGACCGGCCAGCAGGCCCAGCGCCAGCAGCAAGGCGCCCGATGCGCCGGGGGTGACGACGATGCGCGCGGGATCGACCGCCGTCTGCCAGCGCGTGGCATGGAATCCGGCGATGGCCTCGCGCAGCGCAGGCAGGCCGAGTGCGCCGGTGTAGTGCGTGTGGCCCGCGCGCAGTGCCGTCACGGCGGCCTCGACGATGGGGGCCGGGGTGGCGAAGTCGGGCTCGCCGATCTCGAGGTGGATGATGTCGCGGCCGGCAGCCTGCAGCGCCTGCGCGCGCGCCAGGATGTCCATGACATGGAAGGGTGCGATGCCGTCCATGCGTCCTGCGGTGCGCAGTCGTCTGCTCACGCCTCGCCTCCCAGCCGTGCCAGCGGGTGCTGGCGGTAGAACTGCTGCATCTGCGCGTAGATTGTCGGGTACTCGGCGTGCAGCAGCGCGGGCGTCTCGAAGAACGTCTCGGTGAGCACGGCGAAGAATTCCGCTGGCGCGCTGCTGGCGTAGGGATCGAGCGCGGTGTCTTCGCCGGCATCGACACGGGCGCAGAAATCCGCGTAGGCGGCACCGAAGTCGCGTGCCCACGCCGCGGCGCTCATGCCGCGGTGCAGCGGCGGAAAGCCGTTGGCGTCGCCGTTCAGCATGTCGAGCTTATGGGCGAATTCGTGCAGCACGACGTTGAAGCCGTCGGCCTGGCCGCTGGCCTCGACGTCGGCGAGCGAGAGCACCAGCGGGCCGCCGTGCCAGGACTCTCCAGCGAGGATGTCTCGCGTGTGGTGGACCACCCCGGCTTCGTCCATTTCCACGCGGTCACGCAGGAATTCCTCGGGATAGAGAATGATTTCGTTCCAGCCGCGGTAGCTGTTTTCGTCTAGGTTGAGCGTCAACAGGCAGGCCTGCACGGCAATGGCGAGCTGCATGGTTTCGTCGACTTCGGCGCCGCCGGCGGCGGAAAAGGCCTTGTCGTGGATCAGCAGGCTCGCCTGTTCGCGCAGGCGCTGCAGTTCCTGGGGCGTGAGGCCGTCGAGAATGGGCAGCGTGTCGACGGTATGCCGGAAGGCTTCAGCGGGAATCAGGTGACGCCGCAGGACGCGCTCGCGGCGCCAGCGCGCAAAGGGGCGGATCATTCGTCGTTGTCGAGCAGGCGTGCGGCCGTCGTATCCGGGTGCTCGAGTTCGACCCGCTCGATCTGGGCGAAGCGCTTGCTGATCTTGTCGCTGGAGATGCGCACTTCGCTGACGTCCTTGTTCGCCTGTTCGATGTGGCTGGCGAGCTTCTTCATGCGCTCGTCGAAGCGGGCGAAGTCCTTCGCGAGTTTCGCCAGTTCGTCCTTGATCACGTGCGCCATGCGCCGCGTCTCGGAGTCACGGATCACCGCACGCGCGGTGTTCAGCACTGCCATCAGCGTGGTCGGCGAGGTGAGCCAGACGCGCTTCTTCTGCGCGTGCTCGACGAGGTCGGGATGGTAGGCGTGGATCTCCGCGAACACCGCTTCCGCCGGCAGGAACATCACCGCGCCGTCGGAGGTTTCGCCTTCGACGATGTATTTGGCGGCGATGTCGTCGACGTGCTTCCTGACGTCGGCCTTGAACTGCCGCCGCGCAGCGTCGCGCTCCGGCGGCGGCAGGCCGTCGTCGAACATGCGGCTGTAGTTCTCCAGCGGAAACTTGGAATCGACGCACACCGTGCCGGTCGGTTCGGGCAGGATCAGCACGCAGTCGGCGCGCGCACCGCCTTTCAGCGTGTACTGGAAGGCGTAGGCGTCGGGCGGCAGGCTGTTGCGCACCAGCGCTTCCAGTTGCACCTCGCCGAAGGCGCCGCGCGAGCGCTTGTCCCCCAATATCTCCTGCAGCGACACGACGTTGCTTGCGAGGCCCTCGATCTTCTTCTGCGCCTCGTCGATCACCGCCAGCCGCGTCATCACCGAGGTGAAGGTTTCGTTGGTCTTCTTGAAGCCTTCGTCGAGGCGCTCGGCGACCTTGCCGGAGATTTCGTTGAGGCGGCCATCGACGGTCTGCGACAGCTGCTGTACGCGTTCGTTGAACTGCGCGGTCATGCCTTTGAGCGTGTCCTGCAGCAGGCTCTGCTCGGCGCGCCCCTGTTCGATCAGCTTTTCCAGCATCGCGGTCTGGAACTGGCCGAACTGGCCGCTGACGGTTTCGCGCGTTTCGGCCAGGCGTTCGGTCTGGGCGACCTGCAACGAGGCGAGCTGGGCTTGCATGCGGTCGGACTGCTGTGACAGCCCGGCGTGCAGATCGGTCAGCACCGCGCGGTGGCGCGCTTCCATGTCCTGCGTCAGCAGTGCGGGCAATCCGCCCTGTTCGCGCCGCAGCGCGTTAAGGCGCAATAGCAGCAAGACTGAGACGATGATGAGGGCGGCGAGGCCGACAAGGAGGCCGATTTCGACAGGTTGCATGGTGGCGATTTTACCCGCCAGGACATAAAAAAACCCGGCGCGAAGCCGGGTTCGTGATTACGCCGCAGCGCGGCTTGCGCGCTTGCGTTCGTGTTCCTGCAGATGGCGCTTGCGGATGCGGATCGATTTCGGCGTGATCTCGACCAGCTCGTCGTCGTCGATGAACTCGACCGCCGATTCCAGCGTCAGCTTGATCGGGGTCGTCAGGCGCACCGCTTCGTCGGTGCCGGAAGCGCGCACGTTGGTGAGCTGCTTGCCCTTGATCGGATTGACCACCAGGTCGTTGTCGCGGCTGTGGATGCCGATGACCATGCCTTCATACAGCTTGTCGCCGGGCGAGACGAACATGCGGCCGCGGTCTTCCAGCTTCCACAGTGCGTAGGCCACCGCTTCGCCGTTGTCCTGCGACACCAGAACGCCGTTGTGGCGGCCGGGCAGGTCGGCCTTGACCGGACCGTAGTCGTCGAACACGTGGCTCATCAGGCCGGTGCCGCGCGTCATGGTCATGAAGTCGGACTGGAAGCCGATCAGGCCGCGCGCCGGGATGTGGTATTCGAGGCGGGTGCGGCCGTGGCCGTCGGATTCCATGTTGGTGAGCTCGCCGCGACGGCGGCCGATCTCTTCCATCACGCCGCCCTGGTGTTCGTCTTCCAGGTCGATGGTGAGGTTTTCGTACGGCTCGCACTTCTCGCCGTTGATCTCCTTGTACACCACGCGCGGCTTGGCCACGGCCATCTCGAAGCCTTCGCGGCGCATGTTTTCCAGCAGGATGGTGAGGTGCAGTTCGCCGCGGCCGGAGACGCGGAACACATCGGCGTCGCCGGTGTCGTCGACGCGCAGCGCGACGTTGGTCAGCAGTTCCTTGGTCAGGCGATCGCGGATCTGGCGGCTGGTGACGAACTTGCCTTCGGTGCCGGCGAGTGGCGAGGTGTTGACCATGAAGTCCATGGTCAGCGTGGGCTCGTCGACCGCCAGGACCGGCAGACCGACCGGGTTGTCCTTGTCGCAGATGGTGACGCCGATGCCGATGTCGTCGAGGCCGGAAATGATGATGATGTCGCCGGCTTCGGCTTCATCGACCGGGATGCGGTCGAGGCCACGGAAGCCGAGCACCTGGTTGATGCGGCCGGTCGCCACCTGGTCTTCGTGGTTCATCACCACCACCGACATGCCGGGCTTGATGCGGCCGTTCAACACGCGGCCGACGCCGAGGCGGCCGGTGTAGGTCGAATAGTCGAGCGCAGCAATCTGCAGCTGCAGCGGCGCGTCGGCCGAGCCGGGCGGGGTCGGCACGTGGGCCAGCACGGTGTCGAACAGCGGCTTCATGTCGGCGGCAGACCCGCCCTGCGACGGCGCATCCTTCAGGTCCATGCAGGCCCAGCCGTTGAGGCCGGACGCGTAGATGATCGGGAAGTCGAGCTGGTCGTCGGTGGCGCCGAGTTTGTCGAACAGGTCGAAGGTCTGGTCGACCACCCAGTCCGGACGGGAGCCGGGGCGGTCGACCTTGTTGATCACGACGATGGGACGCAGGCCCAGCGCGAGCGCCTTCTTGGTCACGAAGCGGGTCTGCGGCATCGGGCCTTCGACGGCGTCGACCAGCAGCACCACGCCGTCGACCATGCCGAGCACGCGCTCGACCTCGCCGCCGAAGTCGGCGTGGCCGGGGGTGTCGACGATGTTGATGTGATAGTCGCCGTAGGTGATCGCGGTGTTCTTCGCCAGGATGGTGATGCCGCGTTCCTTTTCCAGGTCGTTGGAGTCCATCACGCGCTCGTCAACCGCCTGGTTGTCGCGGAAGGTGCCGGATTGCTTGAGAAGCTGGTCGACCAGCGTGGTCTTGCCATGGTCGACGTGCGCGATGATGGCGATGTTACGGAGCTTGCGGGACATGATGGGGCCAGGATTCGGGGAAACCCGTAATTCTAGCATGGTTTGTTGACTATTTATTGTGCAAGCGGATGCACGGCCAGACGGGCGTCGATGCGGTCGATGACCTGCTGATAACGCGGGCTGCCGACCGGGCCGAAGCGGCGCTCGAACTCGGCTTCCGGCATGAACTCCGGCAGGTCGCGGAAATCCGGCAGCAGATCCGCATCGGCGTGCGCAGTGGCCAGGCGCTGACGCACCTGCGCCGCGGCCTCGCCGGTGGACCGTTCGCCCAGACGTACTCCGGCGCGGTTGGCGGCGAGGTCGGTGAAACTGAATCCCGAGCCCCGGTCGGCATCCTCCTCTTCCTTGATGAGGCCGATGGCGTTGGCCAGCCGGCTGCCGCCGTTGACGGTGAGCGCGGCGGAAATCACGAAATGTTCGGCGAAATCACGCCGTCCGTGCAGCGAGAGCAGGACGCGCGGGGCGCGACGGATCGAGCGTCCATCACCTTCCAGCAGTTTGGGCAGGCTGATGCCGGACAGATAGGCTGCGAGCGCTGTGAGCGCGGCACGGTTTTCCTCGGCGGCTTCGCCGCTTGCCCCGGCGAACAGCGGGGCCATCACGCGCACCAGCGGCACCGTGCTGCCGCGCGCATGGGGCTTCAGCAGGGTGTCGAGCCGATCGGCATAGGCCAGCATGCGTGCCTGGTCCTCGGGGGCGATGAGGAGTTCCGCGCTCTTGCGTTCGAGCCGGGTCAGCAGTTCGGGATGCCAGCGGTAGTCGAGGGTGGCCTGGTTCTCGTCGAAGCTCACCTGCGCGACGGCATCGGCCAGCGTGGCGTAGGTCTCGTCGCGGCGCAGCCAGCGATGGGCCAGTCGCGCGGTCCAGTCGGCCAGGGCGCCCGGCAGCGGCAGGCTGCCCAGTTGCAGGCTCTCGATGCGGACGCCGCCCGGCACTTCCGCGACTTCGGCGGTAAGGTTGAGATAGTCGCCGAATGGATTGTGGGGGACGGCCAGGGTGGCGGTGAGCGTCGCCATGCCGGGGGTGAGCTCGGCGGCGATGCCGCTGACGCGGCGCAGTTCGACCGCGTAATTGAGCAGACGGTTGAGCTCGGCCTCGTCGAGCTGGATGCTGTGGACCATGTCGGGGGTCTGCCGGCGCGGGTCGTGCTTCTGGAACAGCGATTTGACCCAGGCCAGGTCGGTGCGACGGAATTCGCCGGGCGGCTCGATCGCCGGGGCGTCGTCGAGCAGCAGCCAGGGCAGCACGGCGACCCCGGCCAGCACCGCGAACAGCACGCTCCAGCCAAGCAGCCGTCTCATGTCACTGCGGCTGGTTGCGCATGAAGTCGGCAGTCTTGAAGAAGGCCGCCGTGAGTTCCTGCTGCAGCGCCGCGTCGATGCCGACGTCCTGCATGGCGCGGATCATGCAGCCCATCCACTGGTCGCGTTCGGCCTCGCCGATGGCGAACGGCATGTGGCGGCGGCGCAGGAAGGGATGGCCGAAGCGGTCGGTGTATTCCGGCGGCCCGCCGGTCCAGCCGGAAAGGAACCAGAACAGCTTGTTGCGCGATTCCTCGAGGTCGGCCGGATGCAGCTTGCGGATGCCGTAGTAGTCCGGATCCTCGTCCATCAGGTCATAGAAACGGTCGACCAGGCGGCGGATGACTGCCTCGCCGCCGAGGCGTTCGTAGTGGGTCTGCATGCTCACGCTTTCACGGGTTTGACGGAAGCCGCTGCCGCCTTGGCGCGGCTGCGGGCGAGATCGGTCGAATCGGCGGTGGCGAGCGCCACGCCCATGCGGCGGCGCGCAAAGGCCTCGGGCTTGCCGAACAGACGCAGGTCGGTGCCGGGGGCGGCGAGCGCTTCGGCGACGCCGTCGAAGGCGATGCCGGCGGCGTCCATGCCGCCGTAGATCACGGCCGAGGCCCCGGGTTCGCGCAGCGATACGTCGACCGGCAGGCCGAGGATGGCGCGCGCGTGCAGCTCGAATTCGTTCAACCGCTGCGTGGCCAGCGTCACCATGCCGGTGTCGTGGGGACGCGGGCTGACCTCGGAGAACCAGACCTGGTCGCCCCTGACGAACAATTCGACGCCGAACAGGCCGCGCCCGCCGAGGTTGCCGGTGACGGCAGCGGCGATTTCCTGCGCGCGGGCGAGCGCGACGGCCGACATCGCCTGTGGCTGCCACGACTCGACGTAGTCGCCCTTCACCTGCACGTGGCCGATGGGCTCGCAGAAATGCGTCTCGACCGTGCCCGAGGCGCCGAGTGCGCGCACCGTCAGCAGGGTGATTTCATAATCGAAATCGATTACGCCTTCGACGATGACGCGGCCCTTGTGCACCCGGCCGCCGGCGGCGGCGTAGTCCCAGGCGGACGCCACCTGGCTGGCGTCGTCGATACGCGATTGTCCCTTGCCGGACGACGACATCACCGGTTTGACGATCACCGGGTAGCCCAGCTTGTCGGCCGCGGCGCTCATTTCGGCGAGGCTGTCGGCGAACAGATAGGGCGAGGTCGGCAGGCCCAGCGTCTCGGCAGCGAGCCGGCGGATGCCCTCGCGGTTCATGGTGAGGTTGGCGGCGCGCGCGGTGGGGATGACTTCGGCCAGCCCCGCGGCCTCGATTTCCAGCAGGGTTTCGGTAGCGATGGCCTCGATCTCAGGCACCACCAGATGCGGTTTCTCGGATTCGATCAGTGCACGCAGCGCACGGCCGTCGCTCATGTCGATCACGTGTGCGCGGTGCGCCACCTGATGACCCGGGGCGTCCCTGTAGCGGTCGACTGCGATGACTTCGACGCCCAGGCGCTGCAGCGCGATGATGACTTCCTTGCCGAGTTCGCCGGCGCCCAGCAGCATGACGCGGGTGGCGGAAGGCGAGAGCGGGGTGCCGATACGCATGGGCGGTTCCTGAAGAAAAATCCGATTTTACCGTGGCCTACAGGTGTTCCTCGATCGGCAGTGTCTGCAGCAGGCGCAGCAGGCCGCGCTGGATCGGCGTGGTCTCGGGCTCGATGTCGGTGACGCGCGCCCTGCCCAGGTGGGTATCGTGCCATTGCAGGCGCTTTTCCGCCTTGCCATCGGCCGTCCTGATGACGAGCTGCGGGCGGTAGCTGCGCTCGGGGCGCATCGCATCTTCGGCGATGGCAGTGACCTGGCGCGCCAGCTCGGGCGAATGGATGACCAGCCCCATCTCGGTGTTGAGCAGCGCCGAGCGCGGATCGAAATTGAAGCTGCCGATGAACACGTGCGCGTCGTCGAACACGAAGGTCTTGGCGTGCAGGCTGGCGCGCGACGAGCCGCTGCCGAGATCGCGCAGGCGGCCGCCGGTCGCTTCGGCGACCGGCTTCAATTCGTATAGCCGGATGCCGGCTTCCAGCAGCGGTACGCGGTAATTGGCGTAGCCGGCGTGCACCACCGGGACGTCGCTCGCCGCGTAGGCATTGGTCAGCACGTCGACCTCGACGCCCTGGCTGCGCCAGTATTCGAAATAGGCCATGCCGGTGGCGCCAGGCACGAAATAGGGCGAGACGATCAGGGCGCGGTGGGTAGGGTCGATGCCCAGCCCGGCGAGCTGCCCCATCAGTAGCCTTGACATCGATTTGCTGCGTTTCAGCACTTTCTCCGGCGGGTCGACGAGAAGGTCGGCGCGCGCGACCTGCCACGGCGTCTTCCCGGTCAGCAGGCCCGGGATGGGGTCGGCGGTGGTCAGTCTGCGTCCGTAGTCGCTGCCGAGCCGTTCGCTGCGAAATTGCTGCAGGTAGCGGCTGGTGCGCTGCAGGCGAATGTCGCCGGGGTCGACCGGCAGGGCCGACGCTGGCACCGCCGCCGGGCTGTTCCAGTACTGGTCGAACGATTGCGACAGGTCGTCGACGATGGCGCCGGCCGCGACGACGTCGAGGTCGACGAAGGCGATGTCGTGATGGGCGTTGAAATATTCGTCGCCGATGTTGCGGCCACCGGTGATGCCGATCTGGTTGTCGGCGATGAAGACCTTGTTGTGCATGCGGCGCACGAGCCGGACGTTTTCACGCAGCGCCTGCCAGCCTTTCACGAACAGATTGGTGCTGCGGGTGTGGAAGGGGTTGAACAGCCGCACCTGGATGTTGGGGTGGGCGTTCAGCGTGGCGAGGCGCAGCTCCTTGTCGGCGGTATCGATGTCGTCGATCAGCACGCGCACGCGTACGCCGCGTTCGGCCGCGGCGAGCAGCGCAGCGGCGACCAGCTTGCCGGTGGTGTCGTGGTGGAACAGGTAGTACTGCACGTCGAGCGTGTGGGTGGCACGTTGCGCCAGTGCCAGCCGCGCGGCGAGCGCGGCGTGACCGCCGTGCAGCAGGTGAAAGCCCGATTCGCCGGTCGGGATCTGCGCGGCCACATGGACTTTCAACGGCGAATCGGCGTGGTTCGGGGTGGCGTGCGAGGACGGACGTTCGATATCCATCCGGAGCGTGGGCGAGCAGCCGGAGAGCGCAAGCAGCGCGACCCAGGCGAAATGGACGAACGGATCAGGCCAGCGTCTCATCGAGCCGCCGCCAGGCGAAGTGGGGTCCGGGGTCGGTCTTGCGGCCCGGTGCGATGTCGCTGTGACCGACCACCGCGCGGATCGGGTAGGCCCGCTTCAACGCTTCCACCAGCGGAATCAGGGTGGCGTACTGGGCATCGGTGAACGGCAGCTCGTCGCTGCCCTCGAGTTCGATGCCGATGGAAAAATCGTTGCAGCGTTCGCGGCCTTCCCAGTTCGAGATTCCCGCGTGCCAGGCGCGCAGCGTGCAGGGCACGAACTGGATCAGGCTGCCGTCGCGGCGGATGAAGAAGTGGGCCGACACCTTGAGGTCGCGGATGCCCTGGTAATAGGGGTGGGCATCCCAGTCGAGCCGGTTGGTGAAAAGCTTGATCACGGCGTCGCCCTCGAACACGCCGGGCGGCAGCGAGATGTTGTGGATGACGACGAGTTCGATGTCCGTGCCTTCCGGGCGCGCATCGCAATTGGGCGAGGGCAGCTGTGTGGCGGCGGGCAGCCAGCCCAGTGCATCGGGGGCGGAAAGGGTGGGAGGCGACATGCGCGAAGCTTACTCGACCGCTGCCGTGTCTGGAAACATCGGCGGCGAGGGCTTAGACTGCCGGCTTTTGCCGATTCCGATCCTGCCCATGACCCCGCACGACGCGCAACAGCTGCTGGATACCGCCGAATGCGTGGCGAGCGCTGCGATGGTGCAGGCTGCGCTCGACCGGCTGGCGGGCGAAATCGGCACCACGCTGGCTGGCGCCTTTCCCCTGGTGCTGCCGGTGATGGGCGGGGCGGTGGTGTTCGCCGGCCAGCTGCTGCCGCGGCTGGCGTTCCCGCTCGAATTCGACTACCTGCACGTGACGCGCTACCGCGACAAGACCCGCGGCGGCGACATGGAGTGGCGGGTGCTGCCGGGCAAGAACGTGGCGGGGCGCACGGTGCTGGTGCTCGACGACATCCTCGACGAGGGCGAGACGCTGGCGGCGATCCGCGACAAGCTCCTGGCGATGGGGGCGGCCCGGGTGTGGTCGGCGGTGCTGACCGACAAGGCCAATGGCCTGAAGAAGCCGATCCGTGCCGATTTCGTCGGCCTGGACGTGCCGGACCGCTACGTGTTCGGCTGCGGCATGGACGCCTATGGTCTGTGGCGCAATCTGCCTGCAATCTACGCTTTGAAGGAAACCTGAACATGTTGGGAATCATCGGCGGCACCGGGCTCACCCAGCTCGCCAATCTGGAAATCACCCACCGCAGGGTGGCGCGCACGCCCTGGGGCGAACCCTCGGGTGCGCTCACCTTCGGCCGCATCTGCGGGCAGGAAGTGGTGTTCCTGGCCCGTCATGGCTACGGCCACACCATCCCGCCGCACGAGGTGAACTACCGTGCCAACCTGTGGGCGCTGAAGGACCACGGCGTCGATCGCGTGGTCTCGGTAGCCACCGTGGGCGGCATTCATGCCGAGCTGATCCCCGGCACCCTGGTCATTCCCGACCAGATCATCGACTACACGCACAGCCGTGGCGCCACCTATTTCGTGCAGAGCGACAAGCCGGTCACCCACGTCGACTTCACCTATCCCTATTGCGAGGCGATGCGCGCCGTGCTGCTCCAGGCCGCAGACAATGCCGGCATCCGTCTGCGCAACGGCGGGGTCTATGGGGCCGTGCAGGGGCCGCGCCTGGAGACGGCCGCCGAGATCAACCGCATGGAACGCGATGGTGCCGACATGGTCGGCATGACCGGCATGCCCGAGGCCTATCTGGCGCGCGAACTCGGGCTCTGCTACGCGACGGTGGGCGCGGTGGTGAACTATGCGGCCGGCCGCGGCCTGTCCTCCGACGGCATCCAGATGGAGGAAATCCAGGCGGTGGTGGGCGAGGTGATGCAGCAGGTGCGGCACCTGCTCGAGCAGCTGGTGACCGACGATGCCGCCGGCCTGTGTGCGATCTGACGCAGTCGTGAAGCGGATTCGATGAAGCTCGGTCGCATCCTGCAGTCGCAGGGATTCGGCTCGCGCAAGGGCTGTGTGGCGCGCGTTCGGGCCGGTGCGGTGGCGGTCAACGGCACGGTGTGCGACGACCCGGAGGCCGAGATCGATGCCGAGAACCTGGTGCTGACGCTCGACGGCGTCGACTGGCGCTATCGCGAAAAAGCCTATGTGCTGATGCACAAGCCGGCCGGCTACGAGTGCTCGCATCACCCCAGCCACCATCCGAGCGTATTCGGGCTGTTGCCGGCGCCCTTGCTGCAGCGTGGCGTGCAGTGTGTCGGCCGGCTCGACCAGGACACCACCGGCCTGCTGCTGTTCTCCGACGACGGCCAGTTCATCCACCGCATGATCTCGCCGAAGAAGGGGGTGGCGAAGATCTACCGTGCCCGCTGCGCCGAGCCCGTGAGCGACGCGATGCTCGACGCCCTGCGCGGCGGCGTGCAACTCAACGACGAGCCGGCGCCGATCGCCGCGCTGGCATGCGAGGCGATCGATGCGCACACGCTGCGGATGGCGCTCGCCGAGGGCAAGTATCATCAGGTCAAGCGGATGATCGCCGCCACCGGCAACCGGGTCGATGCGCTGCATCGCGAAGCGATCGGCGACTTTGCCTTGCCCGCAGACCTGCCGCCCGGCAGCTGGCGCTGGCTGGACGCCGCAGACCTGAAACAACTGGAGCAACGATGGCCATCCGCGACGTCCTGAAGATGGGCGATCCGCGCCTGCTGGCGCCGGCCCGGCCGGTGGAGGATTTCGCGTCGATCGAACTGGCGCAGCTGATCGTCGACATGCATGACACCATGCGTGCGCTCAATGGTGCCGGCCTGGCCGCGCCGCAGATCGGCGTCGGCCTGCAGGTGGTGATGTTCGAGGTGAATGCCAATCCGCGCTATCCGGACGCCGAAAGCGTGCCGTTCACGGTGCTGGTCAATCCCGTACTCACGCCGCTGTCCGACGAGATGGAGGAGGCCTGGGAAGGCTGCCTGTCGGTGCCGGGGATGCGGGGCCTGGTCCCGCGCTACGCGGCTCTGCGCTATCAGGGCTTCGACGCCGCGGGCCAGCCGATCGACCGTACGGTGCGCGGCTTCCATGCCCGCGTGGTGCAGCATGAGACCGATCACCTCCACGGCATCCTGTATCCGATGCGCATCCGCGACCTGCGCCATTTCGGCTTCACCGACACCCTGTTCCCGGGGCAGAACCTGCAGGACGACTGACGGTTTTCTGACGCTTTCAGGCACGTATTTAGCTTGCCTAAAGTTGCGACTGTCCTCGCCGCTAACCTGTAGCGTAAACGTGGGCGAGGTGCCCGCGTCCCAGCAAGGACAACAATGAGCTCGGAAAAACAGATCCAGCAGGCCCAGCGCAACATTCGTCACGCCGACGTGATGTTGAGCGAAGCGGCCCAGCTCGACGATATCGCCGCCCAGTTGATGGCCGTGCAACGGCACTGGAACGATCCCGGCCGCGAGCATTGCCTGGCTGCGGCGCTGGAAGCCAGCCGCAGCGTGTGGCACGCGATCCAGGCCACCCTCGCCCAGGGTGCCCTGCCGTTGCCCCCGGAAGTGCAGCACAACCTGCTGATCCTGTCGGTCTACGCCGACAGCAAGATCGGCGCCTGCGAGGCTAGCCCCGATGCCGACACCCTCGGCAGTCTGATCGCGCTGACGCGCACGCTGGCGGGCAGCCTCAAGGAATGGCGGGAGGCAGCATGAAGATGCGGACCTGCCACGAGACGGACATCGAGTTCCTGCTGGCCGATGCGGCCGGCGCCACCTCCGCGGTGCGCCCGGGACGCGGACGCAACCGCGTCAAGACCGGCCTGGACGAAAAGATCAAGAAGCCGGCCGAGGGAGTGCGCAAGAAATCCCCGCCGGCGCGCAAGGCGCCAGCGCGCGGCCGCTACGTCGACGAGTACGCGCGCCCGGCCGTCTGATTCACAGCAGGGCTTCGCTGACATCCGCTTCCAGCGCTGCGCGTCCGGCCGGCGCCTGCAAGCTTTCCCCACGAACCAGGAAGGTGTCCTCGACGCGTTCGCCGAGGGTGTCGATCTTGGCCGCGTACACGCTGACCGCGTGCTGCATCAGCACTTCTGCCACCGCAAACAGCAGTCCTCCCCGATCCGCACAGGTGATCGACAGCATGCAGCCGTGGCCCTGGGCGTCGGCCTCGAGCCGTACCGTGGTCGGGTAGGGATGATGGCGCTGATGGCGCGAGAGGCGGCCGCGCGGCACCGGCTGCATCGGGCGGCTCGGGTCGAGGTCGCGCGCCAGTTCGTGTTCCACGAAGCTGAGGAAATCGCGGTAGTGGATGCCGCGGTGCGCCAGGTCCATCACCTGGAAACTGTCCAGCGCGTAGCCGTGCCGCGTGGTGTGGATCTTGGCCTCGAGGATGGTGTACTGGATGCGCGCGAAGAAGCCGCAGATGCGGGTGAAGATGTCGGGGCGGTCGGGCGCGTAGACCAGCACCTGGATGCCTTCGCCGGCCGGCGACAGGCGCGCCCGCACCACGGCGTCGGCGGTGGCCGTGCGGTGCCACAACATGCGTGCCTGCCACGCCATGTCGCGGGCGTCGAAGCGGACGAAATAGCGTTCGTCAAGGTGCTGCCACAGGGTGTCGGCGGCGTCGGTCGGCAGGCCGTAGAGGGCAAGGTTGACCCGCGCCTCATTCTGCTTGGCAGCGATGTCGGCCAGGGCGGCGTCGTCGCCCGCCAGGCGCGCGTGGGTCGCGTGATAGAGGTCTTCCAGCAGCTTGCCCTTCCAGGCGTTCCACACCTTCGGGCTGGTGCCGCGAATGTCGGCCACGGTCAGCAGGTACAGCGCGTCCAGCCGGCGCGTGTCACCGACCCGTGCGGCGAACGCGGCGATGACCTCGGGATCGCTGATGTCCTCCTTCTGCGACGTGCGCGACATCACTAGGTGCATTTCCACCAGCCAGGCGACCAGTTCGCCGTCGGCCTTGTCGAGCCCGTGCTGTCTGCAGAAGCGTCGTGCGTCGGCGGCGCCGAGCTCGGAATGGTCGCCGCCGCGCCCCTTGGCGATGTCATGGAACAGCGCGGCCAGATACAGCAGTTCAGGCCTGTCGAACGCGGCGATCAGCCGGCTGGCGAGCGGGAATTCGTGCGCCAGCTCGGGCACGGTGAAGCGCCGCACGTTGCGCAGCACGGTGAGGATGTGCTCGTCGACCGTGTAGACGTGGAACAGGTCGTGCTGCATCTGTCCGACGACGCGTCCGAACGCCGGGATGTAGCGCCCGAGCAGGCCGTAGCGGTGCATCGCGCGTAGCGCGTGGGTGACGCCGACCGGCTGCCGCAGCAGTGTCATGAACAACGCGCGATGCAATGGGCTGGCGCGGTATGCGGCGTCGATGCGGGTGCTGCCGCGCCACAGCGCGCGCAGCGTGGTCGGCTCGAATCCTGCGATGCCCGGATGCTGCGCGTACACGATGAAGGCGCGCAGCAGCGCGTCCGGCGCGCGTTCGAACAGATCGGGCGTGCGCGCTTCGAGCAGGTTGGTGCGCAGCTGGAAGTCGGCGTCTATCGGCTGCGGCGGTGCGGTGACCGGGAACAGCCGCACGCGCAGCGACTGGATGAGAATGTCGTTGGCGCGCTGGATCAGCTTGGCGGCGCGGTAGTAATCCTGCATCAGGCGCTCGCCGGGGCGGCGATGCGGCGTGGCGGCCAGCCCCAGACGGGCGGCGAGCTCGCTCTGGTAGTCGAAGGCGAGACGGTCTTCGCGGCGGCCGGCCAGCAGATGCAGATGGATGCGCAGCGACGACAGCGTGCGTTCCTCGCGCGCGATGCGGCGCGCCTCGGCATGACTCAGCAGGCCGGCGCGCGCGATCCCGCTCCAGCCGCCCTGGAGATCGCAGGCTTGCGCCAGCCAGTGGATCGTGTGCAGGTCGCGCAGGCCGCCGGGGCTGTCCTTCAGGTTGGGTTCGAGCTTGTAGGCGCTATCGTCGAAGCGTGCATGGCGTGCCTGCTGTTCGGCGAGCTTGCCGTCGAAAAAGCGCTGGGCGTCGAAGCGCGCCCGGAAGCGGCGGCCGAATTCGTCGAACAGACCGAGTGCGCCCCACACCGGGCGCGCTTCCAGCTGGTTGGTCTCGACCGTGATGTCGGCGTCGGCCTCGGCCAGGCAAGCCTCGACCGTGCGCACGCTGTGGCCGATCTCCAGGCCGACGTCCCAGCACGCCTGCACCCAGCTTTCCAGCGCGGCCTGCTGCCCGGCTGCGGGCTCGTGCGGCAGCAGCAGCAGGACATCCACGTCGGAGCCGGGGAACAGCTCGCCGCGGCCGTAGCCGCCGACGGCAGCGAGGCAGCATCCTGCAGGCAGCCCGGTCCGGTCGCACAACTCCGACAGGACGTCGTCGACCAGCGCGGCGTGGCGGGTGAGGTAATGGGTGGACGGTTTCCTTAGGAAGGCGGCCGCCAGTGCGGCGCGGCCCGATTTCAGCCGCTCGCGGAGGTCGGCGAACGGCAGGGCGCTCACGCGGCGTGGTGGATGCGTTCAGGGACGGCCGGGCTGCCGGCCGACACGGTCAGCACCTCGTAGCCGCCGTCGGTGACCAGCACCGTATGCTCCCACTGCGCCGACAGGCTGCGGTCCTTGGTCACGATGGTCCAGCCGTCGGGCATCTGGCGGATGTCGCGTTTGCCCGCGTTGATCATCGGTTCGATGGTGAAGGTCATGCCGGCTTCGAGCACGAGGCCGGTGCCGGGCTTGCCGTAGTGGAGCACCTGCGGGTCCTCGTGGAAGTTCCTGCCGATGCCGTGGCCGCAGAACTCGCGCACCACGCTGTAGCCGTGGTTCTCGGCGAAGCGCTGGATGGCGTGGCCGATGTCGCCCAGCCGTGCGCCGGGCCTGACGTGGGAAATGCCGACCCACATCGACTCGTAGGTCACCTGCATCAGGCGCTTGGCCTGGATCGACGCTTCGCCGACCGCAAACATGCGGCTGGTGTCGCCGTGCCAGCCGTCCTTGATCACCGTGATGTCGAGGTTCACGATGTCGCCGTTCTTCAACACCTTGTCGCCCGGCACGCCGTGGCACACCTGGTTGTTCACCGAGGTGCAGATCGATTTGGGGTAGGGCGTGTGGCCGTTCGGGGCGTAGTTCAGTGGCGCCGGGACGGTGCCCTGCACGTTCACCATGTACTCGTGGCACAGGCGGTCGAGCTCGCCGGTGGTGACGCCGGGCTTGACGAAAGGCGTGATGTAGTCGAGGACTTCCGAGGCGAGCCGCCCCGCGATGCGCATGCCTTCGATTTCGGCGCCGGTTTTGAGGGTGACAGTCATGTGTAAGCCGGGGGGTGAATCAAAGCCGCATTCTAGCGCGCCCGGCAGGTGCCGAAAAAACCATGTGAATGACGTGGAGGATGAAAAAAGGGACGCGCGAGGCGTCCCTGTCGTCCGCCATGAGGCGGTGTGCGTGCCTGTGCGCCTATTGGCCAGGGGAGGACGTGCCTTCGCTGCGCGTCTGTTCGCGGGTTTCGTTGCGGATCGCGTTGCGCTGCGCGTCGCCGGCCTGGCTGCCATCGTGTTTCTGGATACGCTTTTCTTCGCGGCTCTGGGTGCGCGTTTCCTGGCGTGGGGCGGGGGCGGACTGGCTCATGCTGCCGTTCCCCGTGTTCATGCCCATGCCGCCACCGTTGCCGCCTTTGGCGTGCACTGTGCCGCTGGCCAGACCGACAGCAAGCAGGGCGAGGGGAATTGTTTTCAGCGATTTCATCATGACACTCCTTGTGCTTGAGATTACCGTCCACGCCGTCCGGCGCCTGCAGCACCGCCTGCGCTTCCGCCACTCCCCGCTGCCGCGCCACCCATGTCCGGATGGCGCTGCTCGTAGCCTGCGCCGTAACGCAGGCGGGCCGGCGGGGGCGGGCTGCCCTCGGCCGGCGCGGGCGCGCGCAGGTTGCGCTGTACCGTTTCGTCGACCTGAGCTGCGCCTGGTGTATGCAGGACGTCGTGCGGCAGGGACAGGTTGAGCGGGCGCGGCTGCGAGGGTTTCGTGGGCGCCGGACGCGCCTCGGCCCAGGCCGGCGAGGCCAGGGCCAGGACGGACGGGACGAGGATCAGGTTCAGGCGGTGCAGGTGCATGTGCGGTCCGGATGACATGGGTGCCGCGGGATTGCGGCAGGAATGCAGTGTGGCCGGGGCGTGTCTCCGCGCGATGTCGGGCGGATGGCGCCGGGTGTCAGTGTGTGTCCGTTTGTGACAGCCGGGCGGAAGTGTCCCTGTTCTGGAGTAGGATAACCGGCGCCCGGCGTAGCGTCATCGCTGCATGCGGCCGGCACGCCGCTTTCCCGAAAACCGTAACCGCGAATCTCGCCCGCAGATCCAGGCTCCGCAATGACGCTATCGCTCAAGTTCCATCTTCGATCCCCTGTCCGAGGTGCGTCGTGACCGAGGTCGGCGCGCCGCGCATCCTGGTGGTGGACGACGATCCGGGTCTGCGCAGCCTGCTGGAGGCCTACCTTGGCGACAGCGGGTTCGCGGTCGAGACGGCAGCTGACGGAAGCGCGATGTGGCGCGCACTCGCGCACGGCATGCCCGACGCCATCGTGCTCGATCTGATGATGCCGGGCGAGGACGGCCTCTCGCTGGCGCGCCGGCTGCGTGGCCAGTCGAATGTGCCCATCCTGATGCTGTCGGCGCGCGGCGAGGAAATCGACCGCGTGGTCGGGCTGGAGATGGGCGCCGATGATTACCTGGCCAAGCCGTTCAGTCCGCGCGAACTGCTGGCCCGCCTGCGCGCGCTGCTGCGGCGCAGCCAGGGCCAGGCCGAAGCGCCACCGTCGTCTGCGCTGCCGGCCTTCGGACCGTTCCAGCTGGACGTCGCCAGCCACCGCCTGACTCGCGACGGCGTCGAGGTGAAGCTGTCGACCGCCGAGTTCGGGCTGTTGCGCATCTTTGTCGAGCACCCGCTGCGGGTGCTGTCGCGCGACCTCCTGATCGACATGCTGAAAGGCTACGAGCGCGACCCCTTCGACCGCAGCGTCGACACCCGCGTCACCCGCCTGCGCCGCAAGATCGAGTCCAATCCCGGCGAGCCGGTCTACATCCGTACCGTGCGCGGCGAGGGCTATCTTTTCAATCCGCGCGGCGCAGAGGCGTGAGGCTGTCGTCGCGCCTCAGCCTGACGCAGCAGAACGCGCTGCTGCTGGTGGTGTTCTTCATTGCCTTCGAGGTCCTGGTGGCGTCTGCCGTCACCTATTTCCTGATGCTGCCGATGGCGCGCCGTTCGGCCGGCGACCTCGCCGGGCTGATGACGCTGTCGGCGCAGACCTGGAGCGAACTGCCGCCGCTGACCCGCCCTGCCTTCGAATACGAACTGGCGCGCTCGCACAAGCTGGCGCTGCGCGCGGAGCCGCCGCAGAACGCCGCACCGCCGACCTGGCGCGAGCCCTACCTGCACTTCCTCATCGCCTCGCTGCGTGAGCGTACCGGCGAGATGGTGACGGCGTCGCACGAGGAAATCGGCGACAAGATGTGGTTCTGGGTGTCGCTGCCGGCCGGCAGCGGCCGGCTGTCGGTGGGTTTTCCGCACGACCGCATCGGCCCGCGGCCGATTCATGCACTGCTGGCTTCGCTGGCCGGCGGCGTGGTGCTGACGCTCATCGCCGCGTGGTGGCTGGCGCGCCGCGCCATTCGCCCGCTGGACCGACTGCAGCAGGCGGTGACTTCGCTGGGGCGCGGACAGACGCCCGAGCGCCTGCCCGAAACCGGACCGCGCGAGATCGCTGCGCTCAGCCGGCGCTTCAACGACATGGCGAAGCAGGTGGAAGACCTGCTGGCCGCTCGCACCGTGCTGCTGGCCGGGGTGTCGCACGACCTGCGCACGCCGCTGGCGCGCCTGCGTCTCGCGGTGGAGATGCTGGTGAGAAAGCCGGGCCCTGAACTGGCGGCGCAGGTGGAGGCCGACATCGAGGCGATGGATCGCCTGATCGCCGACGTGCTGACACTGGCGCGCGGCTTCGGCCACGAGGCGGCGCAGCGGATCGCGCTGCCCGAACTGCTGGCCGAACTGGTGCGCGCCATTCCGGGGGCGGAACGGGTCGCGATCGAGGCGGCCGAGCTGACGCTCGACGTGCCGGCCGGCGCGCTGCGCCGCATCCTTGCGAACCTGCTGGAAAACGCGCTGCGCTACGGCAATGGCGGACCGGTGACGGTGCGGGCCGAGGCGCGGGGTGAGGAGGGGTGTCGCATCGGCGTGCTCGACCGCGGCCCCGGCATTCCGGCAGCAGAGCGCGAAGCGGTGTTCCGCCCGTTCTACCGGCTGGAGGCTTCGCGCAGCGCCAGCACCGGCGGCTCCGGCCTGGGGCTGGCGATCGTGCGCCAGCTGGCGGCAGCCCAGGGCTGGACGGTCGGCCTGCAGGACCGCCCGGGCGGCGGGCTCGAGGCGTGGCTGGACATCCCGGCACGGCCGGCCGGGGCGCCTTGAAATAAGGGCCGGTTCGAATTAGAATTGCGGGCTGTCCGAAATGGTTCGGACAAATTCGCACACCTGTCATTAAAGGGTGGCGGCGCGGCAGGACTGGCACGCGCGGCTGCTGACGGGTGGAGGCTCAACCCTTTAGGAGATTCAAATGTCCGTCACCATGCGCCAAATGCTGGAAGCCGGTGTCCACTTCGGCCACCAGACCCGCTTCTGGAACCCCAGGATGGCCCCGTTCATCTTCGGTCATCGCAACAAGATCCATATCGTCAACCTGGAAAAGTCGCTGCCGATGTTCCAGGAGGCGCAGAAATTCGTGCGCCAGCTCGCCGCCAACAAGGGCAACGTGCTGTTCGTCGGCACCAAGCGTGCCGCGCGTGACATCGTGCGCGAGGAAGCGCAGCGTGCCGGCATGCCCTACGTCGACCAGCGCTGGCTCGGCGGCATGCTGACCAACTTCAAGACGGTCAAGCAGTCGATCAAGCGCCTGAACGACCTCGAAGCGCAGATCGCCGAACCCGGTCGCCTGTCGAAGAAGGAAATCCTCACCGTCCAGCGTGAAGTCGACAAGCTGAATCGCAGCCTGGGCGGCATCCGCGAAATGGGCGGCCTGCCCGACGCGCTGTTCATCATCGACGTCGGCTACCAGAAGGGTGCCGTGGTCGAGGCCAAGAAGCTGGGCATTCCGGTGATCGGCGTGGTCGACACCAACAACAGCCCGGAAGGCGTGGACTATGTCATCCCCGGCAACGACGACTCGGCGCGCGCGATCCGCCTGTATGCCCGCGGCATGGCCGATGCGGCGCTGGAAGGTCGTGCCCAGGTCATCAGCGAGATCGTCGGCGGCGAAGAATTCGTCGAGGTCGAGGAAGAGGGCGCACCCGCCGCTGAATAAGCGCGCCGCGCCGTGACATCGCCGGGCATTGCCTGGCGAACGGATTTGAGGAGGGGCGTCGGCCCCTCTTTCTGTATTGAAGAAACTGGAAGGAGTTTGAAATGGCTGAAATCACTGCAAGCATGGTCAAGGATCTGCGCGAGAAAACCGATGCGCCGATGATGGACTGCAAGAAGGCGCTGTCGGAAGCCGGCGGCGACATGCAGAAGGCCGAAGAAATCCTGCGCGTGCGCTTCGGCAACAAGGCCGCCAAGAGCGCCGGCCGCGTGGCCGCCGAAGGCATCGTGACCATCGCCATCGCCGCCGACGGCAAGTCGGCCGCCATGATCGAAGTCAACTGCGAAACCGACTTCGTGGCGAAGAACGACGACTTCATGGCGCTCTCCAACGCGCTCGCCGAGATGGTGCTGAACCAGAACCCGGCCGACGTCGCCGCGCTGTCCGCGCTGCCCTACAAAGGCACCACGGTCGAAGCTTTCCGCACCGAGCTGGTCGGCAAGATCGGCGAGAACATGTCGGTGCGCCGCTTCACCCGCCTGGCCGCACAGGGCAAGTTCTCCAGCTACATCCACGGCGGCAAGATCGGCGTGCTGGTCGACGTGACCGGCGACGAGGCGCTGGCGCGCGACGTGGCGATGCACATCGCCGCGTCCAAGCCGAAGTCGCTCGATGCTTCCGGCGTGTCGGCCGACCTGATCGACACCGAGCGCCGCGTCGCGATCGAGAAGGCCAAGGAAGCCGGCAAGCCGGAAGCCATGCTGGAAAAGATCGCCGAAGGCACGGTGCAGAAGTTCCTCAAGGAAGTCACCCTGCTGTCGCAGCCTTTCGTCAAGGATGACAAGCAGACCGTCGAGCAGGTGCTGAAGGCCAAGGGCTCGCAGTGCCACGGCTTCACCATGTACGTGGTGGGCGAGGGCATCGAGAAGAAGGTCACCGACTTCGCCGCCGAAGTTGCGGCAGCTGCCAAGGTCTGACCCGGCATGGCGCCGGTCCGACGCATCCTGCTGAAGCTGTCCGGCGAGGCCCTGATGGGGCCGGACAGCTTCGGCTATCACGCGGAGACCATGGCCGGCTTCGTCGCCCAGATTCGCGAAGTGGCGGCGGCGGGCGTGCAGATCGGGGTCGTGGTCGGCGGCGGCAACCTGTTCCGTGGCGCCACCGGCGCGCTGTCGGGCATGAATCGCGCGACTGCCGATTCCATGGGCATGCTGGCTACCGTGATGAACGCGCTGGCGCTGAAGGATGCGCTGGTGCAGGCCGGCGTGCCGGCGCGGGTGCAGACTGCCGTCGCCATCGCCCACGTCGGCGAGGGTTTCGAGCGCGACGCCGCGGTGCGCGAACTGGAGGCCGGCAATGTCGTCATCTTCGGCGGCGGCACCGGCAATCCCTTCTTCACCACCGATACCGCAGCCGCCCTGCGTGCGGCCGAAATCGGCGCCGAACTGCTCTTGAAGGCGACCAAGGTCGACGGTGTCTATACCGCCGATCCGAAGAAGGACCCCGCTGCGAAACGCTATGAGTCGCTTTCGTTCGACGAGGCGATCGCCAGGAATCTCGGCGTGCTCGATACCGCTGCCTTCGCCTTGTGCCGCGAACAGAAACTGTCCCTGGTCGTGTTCAACGTCTTCAAGCCCGGCGCGCTGAAGCGCGTGGTGATGGGCGAGGACGAGGGCACACGGGTAAGCTAAGTGAGGAGTTGAAATGGCTGAAACCACCATTGCCGAGATCAAGCAGTCTGCTGAACAGAAAATGGGCAAGACGCTGGACGCGCTGAAGAACGACCTGGCCAAGGTGCGCACCGGGCGCGCCCATGCCGGCATTCTCGACCACGTCATGGTCGATTACTACGGCAATCCGACGCCGGTGCCGCAGGTGGCCAACGTCTCGCTGGCCGATTCGCGCACGCTCAGCGTGCAGCCGTACGAAAAGAACATGGTCGGCAAGATCGAGAAAGCAATTCGCGATGGCGACCTCGGCCTCAACCCGGCGACGCACGGCGACATCATCCGCGTGCCGATGCCTTCGCTGACCGAAGAGCGCCGCAAGGATCTGATCAAGGTCGTGCGCAACGAGGCCGAAGGTGCGCGCGTCGCAGTGCGCAACATCCGCCGCGATGCCAATGGCACGCTGAAGGACATGGTCAAGGCCAAGACCGCGACCGAGGATGAGGAGCGTCGCACCCAGGACGAGGTGCAGAAGCTGACCGACAAGTTCATCGGCGAGATCGACAAGATGCTGGCCGACAAAGAGAAGGACCTGCTCGCAGTCTGAGCGGCGCTGGCGTGTCTACCCGCTCAAACCAGGCGACGCCGGCCGACCACGATGTGCCGCGCCACGTCGCCATCATCATGGACGGCAACGGCCGCTGGGCGAAGCGCCGCTTCATGCCGCGCGTCGCCGGCCACCGCAAGGGGGTCGAGGCGCTGCGCGGCGTGATCCGGGCTTGCGCCGAGCGCGGCGTCAGCCATCTCACCGTGTTCGCGTTCAGTTCGGAAAACTGGCGCCGCCCGCAGGAAGAGGTCACTCTTCTGATGGAGCTCTTCATGCGCGCGCTGGAGAACGAGGTCGCCAAGCTGCACGAGAACGGCATCCGCTTCCGCGTGATTGGGGATCTCAGCGGGTTTTCCGAGCGCATCCAGACGCTGATCAGCGACGCCGAAGCGCTGACGCGCAACAACACCCGCCTGACCTTTACCGTGGCGGCCAACTACGGTGGCCGCTGGGATATCGTGCAGGCAGTGAAGAAACTGATGCTGTCGGGTATGGCGGCCGGTGCGGTGAACGAAGCCACGCTGGCGGAGCAGTTGAGCCTCGCCGACATGCCCGAGCCTGACCTCTTCATCCGTACCGGCGGCGAGCAGCGCATCAGCAATTTCCTGTTGTGGCAGCTCGCCTACACCGAGCTCTATTTCACCGAATTGCTGTGGCCCGACTTCGACGCCGCTGCGCTGGACGCGGCGATCGCTTCCTACCGCACGCGCGAACGCCGCTTTGGGCGGACCAGCGAGCAGGTCCGATCCGCGTCGTGACCATATTCCGGGTGGCGTTTCCGTGACACCGACCGCAAGCCGCGTCCTCACCGCCGGGCTGTTGCTGGCCGTGTTCGTGCCGGCCGTGCTGTGGGCGCCCGCGTGGCTGTGGTCGATCCTGATCGCCGGCGTGGTCGGCATGGCCGCACACGAATGGGCTCGCATGAGCCACCTTCCGCCGCTGGCGGCGCGTGCCTACGCCGTGCTGCTGGGACTGGTGGCGATTGCCCTGCCGTATCTGCTGCGCACCGACTGGCCGGCCTTCCAGACCGGGTTGATCGCGCTCGCTGTGGCATTCTGGCTGCTTGTCGCCCCGCTGTGGCTGCTGGGGCGCTGGCACGCACCGCGGGTGTCGCTGCGCGCGGCAGTCGGCGTCGTGCTGCTGCTGCCGACCTGGGCGGCGCTGCTGTATTTGCATGCGCGCGGGCCGGCGATGCTGCTCGGCGTGATGACGGTAGTATGGATTGCTGATACCGCGGCCTACTTCGCCGGTCGCCATTTCGGCCGCCACAAGCTCGCACCGGCGATCAGCCCGGGCAAGACCTGGGAAGGTGTGGCAGGCGCACTCGCCGCGCTCTTGCTGTATGCCGTCGTCGTCGGCCTCGCGGCCGGCCTGCCGCTACCGTCGCTGTTCCTCATGGTTGCCGGTCTGCTGTATGTGTCGGTGCTGGGCGACCTGTTCGAGTCGTGGATCAAGCGCGTTTCCGGCATGAAGGACAGTGGCGACGTGCTGCCCGGCCACGGCGGCGTGCTCGACCGCATCGATGCGCTGACTTCGACCCTGCCGATCGCCACCGGCATCCTGATGTGGCTGGAATGGTCCGCATGAAACCGCGCGTCCTGACCGTACTCGGCGCTACCGGCACCATCGGCGTCAACACGCTCGACGTGGTGGCACGCCACCCCGGGCGCTTCGAGATCTTCGCGCTGACCGGCGCGACCCAGGTCGAGCGCATGTTCGAGCAGTGCCGTGCGCATCGTCCGCGCTACGCGGTGATGAGCGAGCCGGCAGCGGCGGCCGCGCTGCGCGAACGCGTCGCCACCGCCGGCCTGACGGTCGAGGTGCTCGAGGGTGCCGCGGCCCTGACCGAAGTGGCGACCGCGCCCGAGGTCGACACGCTGATGGCGGCGATCGTCGGCGCCGCCGGCCTGCCCGCCACGCTGGCGGCGGCGCAGGCAGGCAAGCGCATCCTACTCGCCAACAAGGAAACCCTGGTCGTCTCGGGTCAGCTCTTCATGGACGCGGTCGCCGCCAGTGGCGCCGAACTGCTGCCGATCGACTCCGAGCACAACGCGATCTTCCAGGCGCTGCCGCGCGACTTCCGCGGCGACTTCCAGCAGGCAGGCGTGAAGGCCTTGTGGCTCACCGCCTCGGGCGGGCCGTTCCGCACCCTGTCGGCGGAGGCGATTGCCGCCGCCACCCCGGCGCAGGCGGTGGCGCATCCCAACTGGGTGATGGGCAGGAAGATCTCGGTCGACTCGGCGAGCCTGATGAACAAGGGGCTCGAAGTGATCGAGGCGCGCTGGCTGTTCAATGCCCGTCCCGAGCAGATCAAGGTCGTGGTGCACCCGCAGAGCATCGTGCACTCGATGGTCGAATACGTCGACGGCTCGGTGATCGCGCAGATGGGCACGCCCGACATGCGCACGCCGATCGCCTATGCGCTGGGTTTCCCCGAGCGCATCGAGGCCGGCGTCTCGGCGCTCGAGCTGATGGGCAGGCAGCTCACCTTCGAGGCGCCCGACACGCAGCGCTTTCCCTGTCTGCAGCTGGCATTCGACGCGCTCGCCGCCGGCGGCAACGCGGCGGCCGTGCTGAACGCGGCCAACGAAGTCGCGGTCGCACGCTTCCTCGACGGTGCCGCCTCGTTCAATGCCATTGCCGCCAGCATCGCCCACGCGCTCGACCAGCTGGCGGGCGGCGGCGCCGCCACACTCGACGACCTGCTCGAAGCAGACCGGCAGGCACGCCGTGTCGCGGGCGACTATCTGGAGTCGGTACGCGCATGAGCCTCCTGCACACCGTTTTCTGGTTCCTCGTCGCCATCGGCATCCTCGTCGTGGTACACGAATTCGGCCACTATCTCGCCGCGCGCCTGGCTGGCGTCAAGGTGCTGCGCTTCTCGGTCGGCTTCGGCAAACCGCTGCTGGTGAAGCGCGTGGGGCGCGACCGGACCGAATGGACGCTTTCCGCATTACCGCTCGGCGGCTACGTCAAGATGCTCGACGAGCGCGAAGGCGAGGTGCCGGCAGCCGAGGCGCACCGCAGTTTCAATCGCGCCACTGTGTGGCGCCGCATCGGCATCGTCGCGGCAGGGCCGATCGCCAATTTCCTGCTCGCCATCGTGCTCTACTGGGCGCTGTTCCTGAACGGCCTGCCGGCGATGAAACCGCTCGTCGGCGAGCCACCCTCCGGTACGCCCGCCGCGCGCGCCGGCCTGGTCGCGGGCGACGAGATCCGCCGCGTCAACGGCGTCGATACACCCTCGTTCCAGGACCTTCGCCTCAACCTGCTGCGCGCCGGCGTGGCCGGTGACCCGTTGCAACTGGAACTCGCGGACGGCCGCCACGTTACGCTCGAGACGATGCCGCTCGAGACCGAAAGCCTGGAGCGCGACACCCTGCGTCCACTCGGCATCGTGCGCTACGATCCCGAGATCGAGCCGGTGATCGGCACGGTGCTGCCTGACGGTGCCGCCGCGCGCGCAGGCTTCCGGTCGGGCGATCGCCTCGTCGCCGCCAACGGCCAGCCGGTGGCGAACTGGCAGGACTGGGTGAAGATGGTGCGCAAGCATCCGGGCTCGCCCCTGAAGATCGCGTACGAGCGCCAGGGCCAGCGCGGCGAGCTGACCGTGACACCCGATGCGGTGGATGAGGGCGGCCAGCGCATCGGCAAGATCGGCGCCGGCCCGAAAGTCGACGCCACGGTACTCGATGCGCTGATGACCGAAGTGCGCTACGGGCCGCTCGAGGCGCTGTGGCAAGGCGCCGCGAAGACCTGGGACATGAGCGTGTTCACGCTCGAGATGATGGGCCGCATGGTGCTCGGCCAGGTATCGTGGAAAAACCTGTCGGGGCCGCTCACCATCGCCGACTACGCAGGCCAGAGTGCCGCCCTCGGCTGGATCAGCTTCGTCGGCTTTCTCGCGCTAGTCAGCGTGAGCCTGGGAGTGCTGAACCTGCTGCCGATCCCGCTGTTGGACGGGGGGCACCTCATGTATTATGTTGCCGAAGTTTTTACCGGTCGCCCGGTGTCTGAACGCACCATGGAGATAGGGGGCCGGGTCGGCATGACACTGCTGTTGCTGCTGATGTCGTTCGCCCTCTTCAACGATTTGCAACGCCTTATAAGCGGATGAGAATAACCATGACCCTGAACCGTTTGACGCTTGCCCTTGCCGCCGCCCTCGCCGTGCATTCCGCATGGGCCGAAGAGCCTTTCGTGGTCAAGGACATCCGGGTCGAGGGCATTCAGCGCACCGAGGCGGGCACGGTGTTCAGCTACCTGCCGGTCAGGGTCGGCGACATCATGACCGACGAGAAGACCGCCGCGGCGATCAAGGCCCTGTACGCCACCGGCTTCTTCAAGGACGTGCGGCTGGAAGCACGCGACGGCGTGGTGATCGTGACCGTCGAGGAGCGCCCGTCGATCGCCAAGATCACGCTCTCCGGCATCAAGGAATTCTCCGAGGACGATCTCAAGAATGGCCTCAAGCAGACCGGCCTCGCCGAAGGACGCGTGCTCGACCGCTCGCTACTCGACAAGGCCGAGCAGGAACTGCAGCGGCAGTATTTCAACCGTGGCAAATACGCGGTCGAGATCAAGTCCACCCTGACCCCGCTGGAACGCAACCGCGTCGCGGTGCAGTTCGACGTGGTCGAAGGCGACAGCGCAAAGATCCAGCAGATCAACATCGTCGGCAACCAGGCGTTCAAGGAGAAGGAACTGCTGAAGCAGCTCACTTCGACCACGCCGGGCTGGCTGACCTGGTACACCAAGAACGACCAGTACTCGAAGTCGCGCCTGGCCGGTGATCTCGAGGCCTTGCGCTCGTTCTATCTCAACCGTGGTTA
Source organism: Pseudomonadota bacterium (assembly GCA_041639215.1). Classification (GTDB taxonomy): domain Bacteria; phylum Pseudomonadota; class Gammaproteobacteria; order Burkholderiales; family Thiobacillaceae; genus Thiobacillus. The sequence goes on from JBEQCP010000003.1 coordinate 116,710, forward strand.
TCTCGAATTCAACGTTGATTCCACCCAGGTGTCGATCTCGCCCGACAAGCAGGGCATCTACATCACGGTCAACGTGACCGAGGGGCCGCAGTACCGCGTGTCCGACGTCAAGCTTGCCGGACAGATGCTGGTGCCGGAGGCGGAGCTGAAGCAGCTCATCACGGTGAAGCCGGGCGAAGTGTTCGAGCGCGACCGCCTGACCGAGACCACCAAGAAGATCGGCGACCGCCTCGGCAACGACGGTTACGCCTTCGCCAACGTCAACGCGGTGCCCGAGCTCGACAAGGAAAAGAGCACCGTCGCCTTCACCCTGTTCGTCGACCCGGGCCGCCGTGTCTACGTCAACCGCGTCAACGTGGCGGGCAACACCAAGACGCGCGACGAAGTGGTGCGCCGCGAAATCCGCCAGATGGAAGGTGCGTATTACAATGCCGAGAAGATCAACCTCTCGCGCGACCGCCTGAACCGGCTCGGCTTCTTCAACGAGGTCAACGTCGAGACGCCGGCCGTTTCGGGGGCGACCGACCAGGTCGACGTCAACGTCAGCGTGGCCGAAAAGTCGACCGGCAACATCATGCTGGGCGCCGGTTTTTCGTCGTACGAAGGCCTGGTGCTGTCGGGTTCGGTGTCGCAGAACAACGTATTCGGCACCGGCAACCGGCTGTCGGCGCAGATCAACTCGGGCAGCGTCAACACCGTGTATGCGCTCTCGTTCACCAATCCCTACTACACCATCGACGGCGTCAGCCTGGGCTATGACCTTTACCGGCGCGATGTCGACACCACCTCGCGCTCCAGCTTCGGCCCAACCACCTCGCGCTTAGGATTCAGCCCATACAAGACCTCCACCATCGGTGCAGGTGCGCGTCTGGGCTTGCCAATCAACGAGCGCGACTTCATTTCCTTCGGCCTGACCTATGAGCAGACCGAAATCACCACGACGCCGACCAGCACGGTGCAGTACCTCAATTATGTCAACACCTTTGGCAGCAACAATGACACGCTGCGTCTCGACACTTCGTGGGCACGCGATACCCGAAACAGCTATCTGTTCCCGACCAAGGGTCTGTTGCAGCGGGTGGCTGCAGAGGTGGGGACGCCGGCCGGCAGCCTGCAATACTACAAGCTGACCTTGCAGCATCAGCAATACTTCCCGCTGGGGAGAAACTTCACGCTCATGCTGAACGGCGAGCTTGGGTACGGCGATGGGCTGTCCGGCAAGCCGCTGCCGTTCTTCAAGAATTTCTACGCGGGTGGCAACAGCTCGGTGCGCGGCTTCAGGAACGGCACCCTGGGGCCCATGGATATCAATGGCTATGCGCTCGGCGGCGACAAGCGCGTGGTCGGCAACGTGGAACTCTTCTTCCCCCTGCCGGGACTCAAGGATGACCAGTCGCTGCGCATGTCGGCCTTTGCCGATGCGGGCGCGTCGTTCGGTCCTAGCGACGTCAACAACCGCTACCAGGAGTTTGCATTCGATGACTTGCGCTATTCGGCAGGGGTGGCGATTTTGTGGGTTTCGCCGCTCGGACCGCTCAAATTCAGTCTGGCGCAACCGCTGGTCGAAAAGGATGGCGACAAGACCGAAGTGTTCCAATTCACCCTCGGCAGCGTGTTCTAGGGTTAAGCCGTTACCGGAGTATTTGAAGATGAAATTCAAGCAGATTGCAGTTTCCCTGATCCTTGCGTCAGCGTTCGTGGCCGCGCCCGCCCTGGCCGACACCAAGATCGGTTTCGTCAACACCGAAAAGCTGCTGCGCGAAGCGCCGCTGTCGGTCGCCGCACAGAAAAAACTCGAGCGCGAATTCGCCACGCGCGAACAGGAACTGCAGAAGCTCGCCAAGCAGGCGCGTGATCTGCAGGCACAGCTCGACAAGGACGGCGTGACCATGTCGGACAGCGAGCGCAAGACCAAGGAACGCGACCTTGGCAACCTCAACCGCGAATTGCAGCGCCAGGGCCGCGAGTTCCGCGAGGATCTCAACCTTCGCCGCAACGAGGAACTCGGCCAGATCCAGGAGCGCGCGCGCAAGGCGATCCAGGACATCGCCCGTGCCGAGAAATTCGACCTCATCGTCGAGCAGGCCGTCTACGTCGATCCCAAGAGCGACATCACCGAGCGCGTGATGAAGGCGCTGGGCGGCAAATAAAGCGCGGCACGGCAAGCACCATGGCCGTCACGCTGGCAGCGCTGGTCGCACGCTTCGGCGGGGAACTCGTGGGCGACGGTGAGCTGGCGGTGAGCCAGGTCGCGCCGCTCGACCGCGCCACGCCCGACGAGATTGGATTCGTCTCGCAGAGCAAGTACCTTGCCCAGCTGGCGGGCACGCGTGCGGGCGCTGTCATCCTGCCGCCGGACGCGCGCGACGCTACCGATCTGCCGCGCATCCTTACCCCCAATCCCTACCTGTATTTCGCGCGTGTCTCGGCGCTGCTGAATCCGCCGCCGTGCCCGCCTGCGGGCATTCATCCCGCCGCGATCGTAGCTGCCGATGCGCAGATCGCCGCCGACGCCAGCATCGCGGCCGGCGCGGTGATCGGCCACGGCGCCGTGATCGGCGCGCGCAGCGTGATCGGCCCCAACTGCACGGTCGGCGACCACGCCCGCATCGGGGCCGACTGTCTGCTGCACGCCAACGTCGCGGTGTATCACCGCTGCGAGATCGGCGCCCGCGCCATCCTGCACGCGGGCTGCGTCATCGGTGCCGACGGCTTCGGCTTCGCACCCAACGAGGGGCGCTGGGAAAAGATCCCGCAGATCGGCCGCGTGCTGATCGGCGACGACGTCGAAGTCGGCGCCTGCACCACCATCGACCGCGGCGCGCTGGAAGACACGGTGATCGAGGAAGGCGTCAAGCTCGACAACCTGATCCAGGTCGCGCACAACGTGACGATCGGCGCGCATACCGCGATCGCCGCCTGTACCGGCATCGCTGGCAGCGCCAAGATCGGCCGCCATTGCATGATCGGCGGCGCGGCGATGATCTTCGGCCATATCGAGATCGCCGACGGCACCCGCATCTCGACCAACACGCTGATCACCAAGTCGCTGCCCAAGCCCGGTACCTATACCTCGGCGCTGCCCTTCTCCGAACACGACGTGTGGCAGAGGAACGCGGTGCACATGCGCAATCTCGACAAGCTCGTCGGGCGCGTGAAGGAACTGGAAAAGAAACTGAAAGAACTGGAAGCCAAATCATGATCATGGACATCGAGCAGGTCATGCAGTACCTGCCGCACCGCTATCCCTTCCTGCTGATCGACAAGGTGATCGAGATGGAACTCGGCAAGTCGATCACCGCGATCAAGAACGTCACCATCAACGAGCCCTTCTTCAACGGCCACTTTCCGGGTGCGCCGGTGATGCCGGGCGTGCTGATCCTGGAAGCGATGGCGCAGGCCGCCGGCATCCTGTCGTTCAAGACCAAGAACTACACGCCCGAGCAGATCGGCGTCATCTACTTTGCCGGCATCGACGGGGCGCGCTTCAAGAAGCCGGTCAAGCCGGGCGATCAGCTCGTGCTCAAGGCCGAGATCGTGCGCGAGATGCGTGGCATCTGGAAATACACCGGCCGTGCCGAGGTCGACGGCGCCCTGGTCGCCGAAGCCGAACTGATGGCGACTCTGCGCGACAAGCCCTGACATGACGGCGATTCACCCCACCGCGATCGTCGCCCCGGGCGCCAGGCTGGCCGACGACGTCGAAATCGGTCCTTACAGCATCATCGGCGAGCACGTCGAGATCGGCGCCGGCACCACGGTCGGCGCCCACGCCGTGATCACCGGCCATACCACGATCGGCGCGCGCAACAGGATCTTCCATTTCGTCTCGCTCGGCGAGGCGCCGCAGGACAAGAAGTACGCGGGCGAACCGACGCGCCTGGAAATCGGCGACGACAACGTCATCCGCGAGTTCTGCACCTTCAACACCGGCACCGTGCAGGATCGCGGCGCCACCACCATCGGCAGCCACAACTGGATCATGGCCTACGTCCACATCGCGCACGACTGCGTGGTGGGCGACCGCACCATCTTCGCCAACAACGCCTCGCTCGCGGGTCACGCCGAGGTCGGCGACTGGGCGATCCTCGGTGGCTTCACCGGCGTGCACCAGTTCTGCAAGGTCGGCGCCCACGTGATGACTGGCATCTCCAGCGTCGTGTTCAAGGACATCCCACCCTTCGTCATGGCCTCCGGCCAGCCGGCCGCGCCGCACGGTCTCAACAGCGAAGGCCTCAAGCGGCGCGGCTTTTCCGCCGAGACGCTGACCGCGCTGAAGCGTGCCTACAAGATCCTCTACCGTGAGGGCAACACGCTCGCCGAGGCGCAGGCGAAGCTTGCGCCGCTCGCAGCCAGCCACGCCGAAGTACAGCAGTTGCTCGACTTCCTCGCGCGCGCCGAGCGCGGCATCATCCGGTGATCGATCTCGGAGTCGTCGCCGGCGAGGCGTCCGGCGATCTCCTCGGCGCCCATTTCATCGCCGCGCTGAAACAGAACCACCCCGGCCTGCGCGCCGCAGGCATCGCCGGCCCGCGGCTCGTTGCGGCGGGTGTCGAGGCGATCTATCCAAGCGACAGGCTGGCGGTCAACGGCTACGTCGAGGTATTGCGCCATTTGCCGGAACTGCTGTGGATCCGCTCGCGCATCAGCCGCCATTTCCTGCGCGAGCGGCCACGCGTCTTCGTCGGCATCGACGCACCGGATTTCAACTTCACCCTGGAAGCGCAACTCAAGGCGGCGGGTATCCCCACCGTCCACTTCGTCAGCCCGTCGATCTGGGCGTGGCGACCCGAGCGCATTCACCGTATTCGGAAAGCCGTTTCGCACATGCTGGTGGTGTTCCCGTTCGAGGAACAGATCTACCGCGACGCCGGCATCCCGGTCAGCTACGTCGGGCATCCGCTCGCCGACACCATCCCGCTCGAACCCGACACGGTCGGCGCGCGTGCCGCGCTTGGCCTGGCTGACGCGCCGGTGATCGCGCTGCTGCCCGGCAGCCGCCTGTCCGAGGTGAAGCGCCATGCGCGGCTGATGCTCGATGCCGCGGCCCGCATCCTGCAGCGCCACCCCGATGCGCAGTTCGTGCTGCCCGCCGCGAGCGAAGCGGCCGCCGCATTGATCGCGCAGGCGCGGCGGGGCATGGACCTGCCGCTCAAGGTGCTGGCCGGGCAGTCGCACGCGGCGCTGGCGGCGTGCGATGTCGCGCTGGTCGCGTCGGGCACCGCCACGCTCGAGACCGCGCTGTTCAAGAAACCGATGGTGATCACCTACCGTGTGCCGGCGCTGACCGCATACCTGATGCGGAAGAAGGCGCTGCTGCCGTGGATCGGCTTGCCGAACATCCTGGCGCGCGATTTCGTGGTGCCGGAGCGGGTGCAGGAGGACGCCACGCCGGACAATCTGGCGAACGACGCGCTCGCCTGGCTGGCCGACGCGCCGCGTCGTGCTGCCGTCGCAAACACATTCCAGAAGATGCATCTGAGCCTGCGCCAGAACGCCAGCGCGCGCATCGCCGAGGCGCTCGCACCCTACCTGGAGGGTACGTGATGCCGCGTCAGCCGGTGATTCTGGAAGTCGGCCCGCTCGGCCTGTGCGGTGTCGACGAGGCCGGCCGCGGCCCGCTGGCAGGGCCGGTGACGGCCGCCGCGGTGATGCTCGACCCTGCGCGGCCGATCGACGGCCTGCGCGACTCCAAGAAGCTCTCGGCTGCGGCGCGCGAGCGCCTCGCCGACGAAATCCGCGACAAGGCCGCCGCCTGGTGCGTGGCCGAGGCAAGCGTCGCCGAGATCGACCAGCTGAACATCTTGCAGGCGACGATGCTGGCGATGCAGCGCGCCGTCGCCGGCCTCGGCCGCGAACCCGACGAGGTGATGGTCGACGGCAACCGCTGTCCCCAGTGGGCGTGGCGCTCGCAGGCCGTGGTCAAGGGCGACGACAGGATCGCCGCGATCGCCGCCGCCTCGATCCTCGCCAAAACCGTACGCGATGCGTTCATGGTCCGCCTGCATGACGAATTTCCGGTGTATGGTTTTGCCCAGCACATGGGCTACGGTACCGCCGCCCACCTCGACGCCCTGAAGGCGCACGGCGCCTGCCCGCAGCACCGGCGCAGCTTCGCGCCGGTCAAGAGCCTGTTTCGGTAGAAATCATGCCCCGCGTTGAGACCAGGATCGGATGGATGCAAGGCGCAGTGCGCAGGTAATGGCTATCCATTACCAAGCGCTGCAACGCCGCAGACGCCGATCCTGGTCTCAACCCGAGGGCTGGTTACCTGCGGGTGCATTGCGTTGTTGCGAGCGGCTCGTGGAGAATGACTCCACTTCGCCTCCCGCGCCTAGCACTGCATCCCGCAGGTAACCAGCGCGGGGCGTGATTTCTACCGAAACAGGCTCTGCGTCCTCGATCAAGCCCCCCTGTTCTGAAAGGAAACCCCATGCAAGTCTCGTATCTGCTTCACGTGCTCGGCATCGTCGTCTGGGTCGGCGGCATGTTCTTCGCCTACATGGCGCTGCGCCCGGTCGCCGCCAGCGTGCTCGAGCCGCCGCAGCGGCTGACGCTGTGGGCCGGCGTGTTCGGCAAGTTCTTTCCGTGGGTGTGGCTCTCGGTCGCGCTGATCCTGGCGAGCGGCCTGCACATGTTCATGGCGCTCGGCGGCACGGCCGCGCCGCACTACGTCCTGACCATGTTCGCGCTGGGCGTGGCGATGATGGCGATCTTCGCCCACGTGTTCTTCGCCCCTTACGGTCGTCTCAAGCGGGCGGTGGCGGCACAGGACTGGAAGGCGGGCGGCGCCGCACTGGGGCAGATCCGCAAGCTGGTCGGCCTCAACCTGAGCCTTGGTCTCGTCACCATTGCCGTCGTGTTCCTCGGCAGGATGTTTGCCTAGGGTTCGTCCTGCGGCGGCGCGTCCAGCAGGCGGACCGCGGCCGGCCGGATGGCCTCAAGCCGTGCCTCGCATTGCAGTTCGGCATGGAAGCGGCCGTCGCGATACAGATAGATCGTCGGCAGGTGGAAGATGTCGAAATAACGTGCCACCCCGGTCGCCTCGCTGACGTCGACCTCCAGGAAGGCATCGGCGACCCCGGCGAACGCCTGCGGCAGCAGCCGCTTCCACGCACGGCATGCACTGCAGTGCGGCGCACTGAACAGCACCACGGCCACGCCTGAGGCAGCCGCCAGGCGGCGGTGGAAATCGCCCTCGGCCAGGCGCGTAAAAACCGGTGCGCCCCCGGCACTGCTAAAATCCCGCCTTTCCTTTTGCTGGCTGCCTTCCATGCTGTTTCTCGAACTCTTCGGCTATCTGCTGCTCATCCTCGTGGCGGCGGAAATCTTTGTCAACGCGCTCGAACACCTGGGCGAGAAACTGAAAATCTCGGAGGGCGTGACCGGCTCGCTGTTCGCCGCGGTCGGTACCGCGATGCCGGAAACCCTGGTGCCGCTGCTGGCGATCTTCGCCGGAACCGGCAACACCGCCACCAACGAGGAGATCGGCGTCGGCGCCATCCTCGGCGCGCCGCTGATGCTGTCGACGCTGTCGCTGTTCCTGATGAGTGTGGCGGTGCTGAAGCGCCGCGGCGTGCAGGGCCACCTTACCCCTGAGAAAAGCGGCCTCAAGCGCGACCTCGATTTCTTCCTGATGGCCTTCCTGCTCGCCTTCGTCGCGATGTTCGTGCCGCACGGCGAGGGCTGGGTGCGCGGTGCCATCGCCTTCGTCATGGTGATGATCTACTTCTTCTACGTCATGCTGACGCTGAAGGCGTCGTCCAAGCTGGTGGAGGAGGGGCACGCCACCGAAGCCGGAGCGCCGATGCTGTTGACCCGCCTTGGCCTGCCGCAGAATCTGCTGTTCATCGTGGTGCAGCTGGCGCTGGGCCTGGCTCTGCTGGTGACCGGCGCAAAGGGCTTCATCCATGGCGTCGAGCAGGCCGCGCCGATCATCGGCATCTCCGCGCTGCTGCTGTCGCTGATGATCATTCCGATCGCCACCGAGCTGCCTGAGAAGGTGAACTCGATCCTGTGGATCCGCAAGCGCAAGGACACGCTCGCCTTCGGCAACATCACCGGTGCGATGGTGTTCCAGGGCACGCTGCTGCCCGCCATCGGCATCTCGCTCACGCCATGGACACCGCAGAAGGAAGTGCTGCTGGGCGTGCTGATCACCCTGGTGGCCGCGTTCTGGCTGCGCTGGGCTGCGTTGAGCGGCGGCCTGCGGGTGTGGCACCTGTTCGTCAACGGCGCGCTGTACGTGACTTATCTGACTGTTGTCCTGGTGTAAACAAAACGGCGGGCTTCCCCGCCGTTTTGTCGTGAGGCGTCTCCGCCTTATGCGGTGTTCGGCGCTTCGCGGCGGAACGGCCCTTCGAGTTCGTCCATGTAATGCGCGATGGCGTCGGTTTCGCGTTCCAGGAAGCGGTCGACCGCCTCGCGGAATTCAGTGTTTTCCAGCCAGTGCCAGGAATGCGTGGCGGTGGGCACGAGTCCGCGTGACAGCTTGTGCTCGCCCTGCGCGCCGCCTTCGAACACCTGCAGGCCGTGCGCGATCCCGTATTCGATGCCCTGCTGATAGCAGGTTTCGAAGTGCAGTCCAGGCACGTATTCCAGCGTGCCCCAGTGGCGGCCGTATAGCCGCTGGCTGTCTTTCATGCAGAACGAGCAGGCGGTAGGCTCGCCGTCCTTGTCGGCGATGACCAGCAGCAGATTGTCCGGCATCGTCTCGCGCAGGTTTGCGAAAAAGGCGCGGTTGAGATGCGGCTCGCTGCGGTGGCGGGCGTAGGTGTCGGCGTAACAGCGGTAGAAATGGTCCCAGTCGGCGTCGGTGCTCTGCGCGCCTTCCACCCAGCGGAACGTCACGCCCAGCGTGTTCAGCTTCTTTCGCTCTTGGCGGATTTTCTTGCGCTTGTCGTGCGTCAGCGCGGCGAGGAAGTCGTCGAAGCTGGTGTAGCCCGCGTTGTTCCAGTGGAACTGGAAGCCGCTGCGATGCAACAGGGGTGTTGCATTAAGCGCAGCATGGTCGGGCTGGGTGGGAAACAGGATGTGGAACGACGAGCAGTTCAAATCCTGGGTGAGCTTGAGTGCCGCCTGGATCAGTGCGGCGCGGTCGGCATCGTTGCGTGCCAGCAGGCGCGGTCCGGGCACCGGCGAGAAGGGCGCGCAGGACACCAGCTTGGGGTAGTAATTCAGGCCATGCCGGCGGTAGGCGTCGGCCCATGCCCAGTCGAACACGAATTCGCCCCAGGAGTGATGCTTGATGTAGAGCGGCATCGCGGCTTCCAGCCGGTTGCCGCGGAACAGCGCCAGATGCACCGGCTCCCAGCCGATGTGGGCGCCGACGCAGCCGGTGGCTTCCAGCGCATGCAGAAAAGCGTGCTGCACGAAGGGTGATTCGCCAGCGAGGGCGTTCCAGACGTCGGCGGGCAATTCCGCGATTCTTGTCACGACACGGACGACTGTTTCAGTGGCTTTGGCTTCCGTCCCGGGGGGCTTTGCTTCAAAATGCACGTTTTGGCGAGCTTCCATCGAAATACACATGAACCTGCACGAATATCAGGCCAAACACCTGCTGCGGTCGGGCAACATTAACACGCCGCGCGGCCTTGCTGCAGCGAGCGCCGAGGCGGCTGTCGAAGCCGCCCGCGAACTCGGCGGCGACGCCTGGGTGGTGAAGGCGCAGATCCACGCCGGTGGCCGCGGCAAGGCGGGCGGCGTCAAGGTCGTGAAGTCGCTCGATGACGTGCGCGCCGTGGCCGCATCGCTGATCGGGCAGCAGCTCGTCACGATCCAGAACGCCCCCGACGGCCAGCCGGTGAACCAGGTTCTGGTCGAGGAAACCCTGCCGATCGCACGCGAGCTCTATCTCTCGCTGCTGGTCGACCGCGAGACCGAACGCGTCGCCATCGTCGCCTCGGCTGCGGGCGGCATGGACATCGAGGAAGTCGCCCACGCCACCCCGGAAAAGGTGCTGACCGAAACCTGCGATCCGCTGCTGGGCGTGCAGGACTACCAGTGCCGCGCGCTCGCCTTTGCGCTCGAATTGAAGGGCGATGCGTTCAAGGATTTCTGCCGTCTGCTGCCGCAGCTCTATCGCGTGTTCGTCGGCAACGATCTTTCGCTGCTCGAAATCAACCCGCTGGTGGTGACCACCGACAACCGCGTGCTGCCGCTCGACTGCAAGATGAGCGTCGACGACAACGCGCTGTATCGCCGCAAGGCGCTCGCCGAGCTGCGCGACGACAGCCAGGTCGACGCCAAGGAGGCGGCGGCCAACGCGGCGAATGTGAATTACGTCGCGCTCACCGGCAACATCGGCTGCATGGTCAACGGCGCCGGCCTTGCGATGGCGACGATGGACCTGATCCAGCTCGAAGGCGGTGCGCCCGCCAACTTCCTCGACGTCGGCGGCGGCGCGACCCCGGAAACGGTGGCGCAGGGCTTCAAGATCATCCTGCTCGATCCCAACGTCAAAGCGGTCCTCATCAACATCTTCGGCGGCATCGTGCGCTGCGACGTCATCGCCGAGGGCATCATCCAGGCGGTCAGGGAAGTCGACGTGAAAGTCCCGGTGGTGGTGCGGCTGGAAGGCACCAACGCCGAGCTGGGGCGCACGCTTCTGGCCGAATCGGGGCTGGCGATCCTCGCCGCCGAGAGCCTGACCCAAGCGGCGAAACTCGCAGTGGAGAAGGCGGCATGAGCATCCTCGTCAACAAGGACACGAAAGTCATCTGCCAGGGCTTCACCGGCAAGCAGGGCAGCTTCCATTCCGAGCAGGCGATCGCCTACGGCACGCAGATGGTCGGCGGCGTCACGCCCGGCAAGGGCGGGCAGACGCATCTGAACCTGCCTGTCTTCAACACCGTGCGCGACGCCGTGCGCGACACCGGCGCGCAGGCGACGATGATCTACGTGCCCGCCGCGTTCGCCGCCGACTCGATCCTGGAAGCGGCCGACGCCGGCATCGAAGTTATCGTCTGCATCACCGAGGGCATCCCGGTATTGGACATGCTCAACGTGAAGGCCGCACTGCGCGCCAACGGTGCAAAGCTCATCGGCCCCAACTGCCCCGGCATCATCACCTCGGGCGAATGCAAGATCGGCATCATGCCCGGCGTCATTCACCAGAAGGGCAAGGTCGGCATCGTCTCGCGCTCCGGCACGCTCACCTACGAGGCGGTGCACCAGACCACGCAGCTGGGTCTGGGGCAGTCGACCTGCGTCGGCATCGGCGGCGACCCGATCAAGGGGCTCGACTTCATCGACTGCCTGGAAATGTTCGAGGCCGATCCGCAGACCGAGGCGGTGATCCTGGTCGGTGAAATCGGCGGCAGCCGCGAGGAAGAGGCCGCCGAATACATCCGCGCGCACATGAAGAAACCGGTCGCCGCCTACATCGCCGGCCGCACCGCGCCCAAGGGCAAGCGCATGGGCCACGCCGGCGCCATCATCGCCGGTGGCAGTGGCACGGCCGACGCCAAGATCCGCGCGCTCGAGGCCGCCGGCGTCGTCGTCGCGCAGAGCCCGGCGGGGCTCGGTGAAGCGGTGCAGCTGGCGCTGGGTGCACGATGAGGTGTGTGATGCTGCCCGTCCGGGCTTTATGGCAAGCTAGGGTCTGATGGCGGACGTATCCGGGAGAATGTCCATGAATAGCCAACTCGAAATCATCGAAGCCGAAGCGCTGAAATTGCCGGCGGCAGACCGCACTCATCTGCTGACGCGGCTGATTGCCAGCCTTGAGTCTGACCCTGAGGTGGAGATGGCGTGGGCGCTCGAAGCGGATCGCAGGGAAAGCACCCTCGATTCCGGCGAGGCGGTCGAGGTCCCGGGCTCTGAAGCCATCGCACGCTTGCGTGCAAGGCTTGCCCGGTGACGTTTTCGCTCCATCCGGAAGCAGAGCGTGATCTTGCCGAGGCCATGGATTTTTACGCCGAGCAGGCGGGTGCCGCGGTGGCGGGCCGATTCCTGGACGAGTTCGAGCACGCGGTTCGGCTGCTGGTTGAATATCCAGACCTTGGCGTGCCGATCGCCAAAGGGCGCCGCATGTTTCCGTTGAATGTGTTTCCCTATGCGCTCGTGTATCGCGCTGTCGAGCGCGGCATTCACATCCTGATCGTTCGTCACCAGCACAGGAAGCCTGGCTTTGGGCATGGGCGCCGATAAGTCATGAAGCTCGCCATCGCTCAACTCAACCTCATCGTCGGCGACATCGCCGGCAATGCCGCCCGGTTGCTGGCGGCAGCGAACGAGGCACACGCTGAAGGCGCGGCGCTGCTGCTCACCCCCGAGATGTCGATCTGCGGCTACCCGGCCGAGGATCTGGTGCTGCGGCGCGACTTCGCGGCGGCGTGCGAGGCTGCCGTGAAGCGGCTCGCGGCCGACGCGCCGCCCGAGCTGGCCCTCGTCGTCGGCTACCCCGAGCGCAGCGAGGACGGCCTCTTCAATGCCGCGGCGCTGCTGCGCGGCGGCCGGGTCGAGGCGATCTACCGCAAGCATCATCTGCCCAACCACTCCGTGTTCGACGAGCAGCGCGTGTTCGACAGCGGCGATGCGCCGTGCGTGTTCGAGTGCGACGGCGTCAAGTTTGGCCTCAACATCTGCGGCGACATCTGGGAGCCAGGGCCGGCGACGCGCGCGCTGGAAGCCGGCGCCGACTGGCTGCTGGTGCCGAACGCTTCGCCCTACCACCTCAACAAGGAACGCGAGCGCGTTTCCGTGGCACGTTCGCGCCATGCCGAAACCGGCTTGCCGCTCGTCTACGCAAACCTGGTCGGCGGGCAGGACGAACTGGTGTTCGACGGCGCATCGTTCGCACTCGATGCCGACGGCGAAGTGGTGGCGCAGTGCCCGGCGTGGCTGGAAGGCCTGTTTTATCTCGAACTCGATCGGGACACCTGCAGCGGGCCGCAGCACAGCCTGTCCGACGAGGATGCCGCGGTCTACGACGCGCTGGTGCTGGCGGTGCGCGACTACGTCGGCAAGAACGGCTTCAAGGGCGTGCACCTCGGCCTGTCGGGCGGCATCGACTCGGCGCTCACGCTCGCCATCGCCGCCGACGCCATCGGGCCCGACAAGGTGCACGCGGTGATGATGCCGTCGGACTACACGGCCGGCATCAGCGTCGAGGATTCGCGCGACATGGTGAAGCGCCTTGGCGTGCGCTACTCGGAGATTGCCATTCGCCCGATCTACGACGCTTTCGTGGGGCAGCTCGCGGGCGAATTCGCCGGCCTCGCCGCCGACACCACCGAAGAGAACCTCCAGGCGCGCACGCGCGGCACGCTCTTGATGGCGCTTTCCAACAAGTTCGGCACGCTGGTGCTGACCACCGGCAACAAGAGCGAGATGGGCACCGGCTACGCCACGCTCTACGGCGACATGGCCGGCGGCTTCGCGGTGCTGAAAGACGTCGCCAAGACCCGCGTCTACCGCCTGGCGGACTACCGCAACAGCCGCTCGCAGGTCATCCCGCAGCGCATCATCGACCGCCCGCCGTCGGCCGAACTGCGCCCCGATCAAACCGACCAGGACAGCCTGCCGCCGTACGAAACCCTCGATGCGATCCTCGCCGCCTACGTCGAGCGCGACCTGTCGGCACGCGACATCGTCGCGCTGGGATACGATGCCGCCACGGTGAAGAAAGTCATCCGCATGGTCGACCTCGCCGAATACAAGCGCCGCCAGGCGCCGCCCGGGCCGCGCATCACGCCGCGCAACTTCGGCAAGGACCGCCGCTATCCGATCACCTCGAAATACCGTCCAGACCTCGCCTAGCGAAACCGATGACATGATGTTGGATGATGCCAAGCGAGTTCTCCCTCACCCCAACCCTCTCCCCACGTGGGAGAGGGAGCGAACGTAATTCCCAAGGCGATTAAAGGAGACTTGCCATGAAAAAAATCGAAGCCATCATCAAGCCGTTCAAGCTCGACGAAGTGCGCGAAGCGCTGTCCGAGATCGGCGTATCCGGCCTCACCGTCACCGAGGTCAAAGGCTTCGGCCGCCAGAAGGGCCACACCGAGCTCTATCGCGGCGCCGAATACGTGGTGGATTTCCTGCCTAAGGTGAAGCTCGAAGTCGTGGTGGCCGACAGCCTGCTCGACCGCGCGATGGAATCCATCATCAACGCCGCGCGCACCGGCAAGATCGGCGACGGCAAGATCTTCGTCACGGCAGTGGAGCAGGTGGTGCGGATTCGCACCGGGGAATCGGGCGAAGCGGCGATCTGACGCTGGGCGGTGTTCGCCGCCTGTTTGCTGGCGATAAGCAAACAATCAAGTTAATGACCGCGATCGTCCAGTTGTCGGCCGGAGCGGACGTTGATGGATGCTATCGTTCCAGTCCGCTACCGCTCCAGAGCAGTCAGCTAGAAAACCGAAGCTGACCCCTTATCGATGGATCTGCGGGGTAGTGAAGTCAGGTAAACCGTTTGATGCAAATTTCGCCATGAACAGGGCTGCAATTCAAGACGGTATCTGAGCTAACCCCAGCCTTCCCTTCAAAATGAACAGAGCCAGACAAACGCCACCTGTCCTGACACCGCTAATAAGCAAAAGGTATAGTTAGCAGCATATAAAGGGAGGAAGGATGCCATCCAAACTATCCGTCGCCGCATTAGCGCTTGCGCTAACCGCATGCACTACCAACCCAGTCACCAACCGTTCTCAACTGTCGCTCATCGATGAAGCATCGGTTATATCTGAATCAAAAGCGGCTTATGCAGCAAGCATGAGAAGTGCCCAGAATCAGGACCGACTCAACACAGACGCCGCTTTGGTGCAGCGCATTCGGGATATTGCTTATCGAATCGTCCCGCATGCCGTGAGCTTCAAACCGGCTATCATCGATTGGCAATGGGACGTCAATCTGGTTAAAAGCGACGAAGCGAATGCTTATTGCATGGCAGGCGGCAAGATTGCCATTTACACAGGGCTCATCGAGCAAATCAACCCGACAGATGACGAGTTAGCACAAGTCATCGCGCATGAAATTGCACACGCTCTTTCTGGGCATTCCCAAGAAAAAATGTCTATGGCGGTAGCTGGCGATCTCGTTGGTTCCGCAGTAATACTCGCTGCGGCAGGCCGTGGCGCCATTATCAACGCGGATGGCGTTCAGTCGTTGCTGCAATTGACATTGACGCTACCTAATAGCCGCCAGGCAGAGGCGGAAGCCGACATAATTGGCATCAAACTGGCGGCGGCAGCGGGATATAACCCGCAAGCCGCAGTGGCACTCTGGCGCAAGATGTCCGCAGCAAATGCGAAGCAGCCGTTGACTCTGCTGAGCACCCATCCCGACCCGGACGACCGGGCTACGGCGATGGCAGCGGAAGCGGCTAAGCTTGAATCGCTATATCAAGCTGGATTGCGTCGAATGCATCAGGGTACACAACCGAAAATTGAGTATCAGAATGGCAAACCAACGGGTTTGTATGGCAAAGCGGTATACACGGATTGACGGAGAAGATGATGAGTCGTTTGCTTGGTGCCATTGCTTTGTTTACCGTCTCGATATCGGCGAATGCCTTCCTGTTTGGCGGAAACCCTGAACTCAAGGTGCAAATACCAAACCAGATTGATGATGGAAACTTGGTGCCTGTCATCGTGCAAGCCATGGATTTTGGTGACGACAAGGTAGTAGCGATTGAGCTTGCTATACGGAGTAATCCGGTTGGCTACCAACAAGCTATCACCATGCGTTATGCCTCACCACGAAAGGATGGCTATCTGTCGACCCGAGTACGGGTTGGCGGGCAGGCAGGCACCGCAACAGTCATCGCGACGGTTGTCCTGGCGTCTGGGCAGAGCAAGACCAGAGAGGCAAACGCCCAGATTAACAAGCCCGCAGACTTTTCAAGTCCGGATAGTCTCAACAGAATTTTTCAGGGCGGCTTAAAATTTCCGACAACGCAAATCGGGCAAGTTGCATTCTTACGCAAGCCGATTAACGGTAAGCCATTTAGTTTGGTTACAACGTCCCTTTATCATCCAATGGTGCCCGGAATAGCTGGCGCACCTGGTCGATATGTCAATCAAATCAAGTTCAAATCTGGCGGCAATGATTTCGCAACAGCAGAAACTTCGCCTGCGCTCGCGAACAACTTATTTTTACAATTCATTGTCGACAATGAAGCGGACAAACTTAGCGCAGAGTGGTTGGATACCGGGAACCACACTTACAGTGGTGAAGAAGGTATGCAGCCATGATTAGCTCGTCCGAGCAAGCGTAGCCTGGTTGCATCGCAGCGAAATCCGGGGTGAGTTGTCGAACCAGTTTTCCGGATTCCATTTCATTCCATCCAGGCTATGCTTGCTGACCCTATGAATCTGCTTTCAACAAAGTGAAGACGGAATCTTTGAATCTCCTTCAACATGTTTTCTTCCCGCACTACGCAGAGAAGCGCGAGGAGTTAGAACGTTCCGGCGCTCAGTTTGCTTACTACACAACTGCCATTACGGCTGGTCGGATACTTGATAAGGATAACCCTGAGATATGGATGCGTAGCACGGGGGTAATGAACGATTACTCTGAAGTGCAGCATGGAGTGGCCTGCCTAAAGCAGGCGTTACAGTCCGAGTGTGGCGGCAGGCTCAAGGAATCGTTAAATCAGTGTTTCCCCGGAATCGCTGAGGAAATATTCAATCGGTTCTTTGAGTGGGAGCCTTACATCGCGATTGACACGTTCATTACTTGCTTCACTGAGCATGTCCCTGAAAATGAGCCATTCGGACGACTCTCGATGTGGCGTGCCTATGGGGGAGAGTGTGGCGTAGCGATTATTTTCAAACCCGATGCTTTCTTCTCAGGAGCGAACATCCTCGGGGTATATGCAAGCCCGGTTGCTTATTTGGATGCTAATGGGATAGCAATCGAAATGGACCGAGTCGCAGAGCGCATTCATGGGAATTCTCAATACGTACAAAGCCTAGGGGCCGATGAAGTATCGAAAGTAGTTTTCAATGCGCTCTGGTTCGCGGCTATTTGTACAAAGCATCCCGCATTTGAAGAAGAACGGGAGTGGCGAATCGTTGCGACGCCGTCTCTGATTAGGAGTGAATACCTAAAGCAGAGCATTAAAGAGGTTGGCGGTATGCCGCAGCCGACACTTCACATCAAACTGCAAGAATACCCAGAAACAGGTATGCCGTCGCTCGCCCCAGCATCCTTTGTGGAGCGCATTCTGATTGGGCCCTGTCAGTATCCGGATACCGTCCATCGTGCGCTAGGTGAAAAGCTGAAATCCTTAGGGTGTCCGGATCCATTTGATCTAGTCAGTTTTACAAAAATACCTCTGCGAGCAAGCCAACGATAGGATGCTTCATGGATCTTTCGCGCAATTCTTTCAACGATAAGCAACGATAAGGGGTCGGCTTCGGTTTTCTAGCTGACTGCTTTGGAGCGAAAGCGGGCTGGAACGATAGCATCCATCAGAGTCCGCTCCGGCCGACAAGCGGAAGCAGTGCCCCACTTGCCTGAATGATCACTCAGACATTTGGAACCCATGCTGACGGGGGATCACAGAATGGCGCACCCTACGGTGCGCTGATCACCAGAACCGATACCAGGCCTTGCCCTCGGTGTTCACCCCCTTGGCGTACTTGCTGTTGGGGTAGTTGAGCGTCAGCACGCGCTGGGCGTCGTCGCGCAGGTCGGTGAGCTTCAGCTTGTCGTAGGCGACGACCATGACCGCCAGCGCTTCTTCCACCGCGGGCGCTTCGGGATAGGTCTTCAGCACTTCCTTGGCGCGGTTGGCGGCGGCCACCCAGGCTTCGCGCTTGATGTAGTACTTGGCGACGTGGACTTCGTGGCTCGCCAGTGCGTTCACCAGATACTTCATGCGGGCGGTCGAATCCTCGGCGTACTTGCTCTCGGGGAAGCGGGTGACCAGTTCCTTGAATGCCAGGAAGGCGTCGCGCGCGGCCTTGGGGTCGCGTTCGGAGAGGTCCTGGTCGACCAGGTTGCCGAGCAGACCGAGGTCGTCGTTAAAATTCGCCAGGCCCTTCAGGTAGTAGGCGTAATCGACGTTAGGGTGGTTGGGGTGCAGCTTGATGAAGCGATCGCAGGCGGCGATGGCGGAAATCGGCTCGTTGTCCTTGTAGTAGGCGTAGGCGACTTCGAGTTGCGCCTGCTGCGCGTAGCGGCCGAAGGGGTAGCGCGCTTCCAGTGTCTCGAAAAGCTTGACCGCGCGTTCATAATTGCCTTCGTTGAGATTATCCTTGGCTTCGGCGTAGAGTTTCTGTGCCGACCAGCCCGTGGTCTCGTCCTTGACCTCGGGCAGCAGGCCGCAGCCGCCGAGGCTCAGCGTGGCGGCGAGCAGGGCGCTGCCAAGCACCCGATTGAATGCGTTGAAACCCGAGAGACGTTGCTTAAGCATGGGAAAAGACACGGAAAATTTGTCGGACGATTATAAGGGAAATCCGGAGGGCGGCGTCCGCGAGCTGGTGATCCCCGACGCGCAGGGCGGCCAGCGTCTGGACCAGGCGCTGTCGGCCCTGCTGCCCGAATATTCGCGCAATCGCATCCAGAACTGGATCCGCGCGCGCAAGATTTCGGTGGACGAGGCCTGGGGCACGACCAAGATGAAGGTCGGCGGCGGCGAGGCGGTACGGGTCGAGATCGAACCCGAGCCCGGCGCCACGCCCGACTCGCCCGAGGCGATTCCGCTCGACGTGGTTTTCGAGGACCCGGTGCTGATGGTCATCAACAAGCCGGTCGGTCTGGTGGTGCATCCCGGCAGCGGCAACCCGCGCGGCACGCTGCTCAATGCGCTGCTGCATCGCGTGCCGCAGGTGGCCGAGCTGCCGCGCGCCGGCATCGTGCACCGGCTCGACAAGGACACCTCCGGCCTCATGGTCGTGGCCAAGACGCTCACCGCGCACACCGACCTGGTGCGCCAGCTGCAGGCGCGCAGCGTCAAGCGCGAATACCTCGCCCTCGTCTACGGCGAGGTCGACCGCGCCGGCACGGTCGACGCGCCGCTGGCGCGCGATCCGCACAACCGCACCAAGCGCGGCGTCCACCCCATGGGCAAGCCGGCGGTCACGCATTACGAACCGGTGGAGCGCTTCCCCGGCGGCGTGACGCTGCTGCGCTGCAAGCTGGAAACCGGCCGCACCCACCAGATCCGCGTGCACATGCAGCACATCGGTCATCCGCTGGTCGGCGAGCAGGTCTACAGCGCCAGTCGCCGCAGCCACCACAGGATCCCGTTCCCGCGCCAGGCGCTGCATGCCGAACGGCTCGGCCTGATCCATCCCATCACCCACCAGTACATGCAGTGGGAATGCCCGCTGCCGCCGGACTTCGCCTCGCTGCTCGACGCCCTGCGCGAAAACACCGTCTGGGGCAAGTGACGTGATCCTGCCCGACTGGCCCGCACCGGCGCGGGTCAAGGCCTGCATGACCACCCGCGCAGGCGGCGTCAGCCCGCCGCCGTGGGACAGCCTCAACCTCGGCGACCATGTCGGCGACGACCCCGCCCATGTCGCGGCCAACCGCGCCCGGCTGCGCGAATCGCTGCCGGCCGAGCCGAGCTGGCTGAAGCAGGTTCACAGCGCGCGCGTGGTCGAACTCGGGCGCGACACCGATTTCGAAGCCGACGCATCGTTCACCCGTGAGAAAGGCCGGGTCTGCGCCGTGCTCACCGCCGACTGCCTGCCGGTGCTGTTCTGCGACCGCGCCGGCAGCGTTGTCGCGGCGGCACATGCTGGCTGGCGCGGGCTGGCGAACGGCGTGCTGGAAGCGACGGTGGCGGCGATGCAGGTGGCGCCGGGCGAGATCCTCGCCTGGATGGGTGCGGCGATCGGCCCGCAGGCGTTCGAGGTCGGCGACGACGTGCGCGACGCCTTCGTCGCGCAGCATCCCGCCGCGGCCGCTGCGTTCGTGCCGCACGCGGCGGGCAAATGGCTCGCCGACATCTATGCGCTCGCGCGCATCCGCCTCGCGACCGCCGGCGTGCAGGCAGTCAGCGGCGGCGGCCGCTGCACCTACAGCGAGACGGACACGTTTTTTTCCTACCGCCGCGACGGCACGACCGGCCGCATGGCCTCGCTGATCTGGCTGGCGTAGGGCGCCGCGTTCAGAAATCCGCGCGCACGCGCAGGTAGCGCGGAAAGCGCGGCATCCCGTTCGGCGTCAGCTGCTGGTAGCGATACGTGATTTTCGTGCCGAGGGGCGGCGGCTCGCGGCGCAGCGCGTCGCTCAAGCCGCTGCCGAGCCGGAAGCGCCGGCCGTCCGGCATTTCCATCAACAGCGAGCCGGTCATCCCGGCATATTTGCCCTTGCCGGGCACATGCGCGACGACCACTGCCTCGGCATCCTGCCAGGGCTTCAGCTTCAGCAGCGCATCGCTGCGGCCGGTGAGATAGGCCGTGTCGGCGCGGTGCAGCATCAGGCCCTCGCCGCCCGCGCGCAGCACGGCGTCGAGACGCCGCATCAGTTCCGCCTCATCGGCCACGCGGGTCTGCTCGACGGCCTGCAGCCAGGGCACGCCGGCCTCGGCCGCGATGGCCTGCATCTGCCGGACGCGTGCGCTGAAGTCGCCGGTCGCGCCGGGCAGCTCGAACACCAGATAGCGCACCTGCCGCCATTCGGCGTCGACCGGTTCGATCCTGCGCACCGTGCCCGACAGCGCGTCGAACTGCCCGTGCGCGATCCACAGTTCGCCGTCCAGCGGCACCGCCGGGAAATTCGCGGTGAACCACGCCGGGGCCGGCACCCGGCCGCCGCCACGAAAGCGCAGGGTGCGGCCGTCCCACTGGGCGCGCACGCCGTCGAATTTCTCGCTCACCCAGTAGTGCGTGACGTCGACGCCGGCGGCGTAGACCTCGGCCAGCAGCATGGCGGGCGCGCTGTCGGCGCGGCCAGCGGCCGGCGCCCAGACGGCGCAGGCCAGTGCCAGTGCAGCCAGTGCGCGCTTTAGGCTTATCCTGGCATCCGTTCGTGTTGAGCCTGTCGAAACACGGGCGGGTGCTTGGCCTTCGACGGGCCTGTCCTGAGCAACGTCGAAGGGCTCAGGCCGAACGGTGGTTGGATTTGATGGAGACGGGGTCAATCGTCCAGCCATTTCTGCATGAACCGCGCCTCGCCCATCGCCGGGTCGAGGCGGTAGTCGTCGAAGCCCAGTTTCTCGTACAGCCCCCGCGCCGCGTGGTTGCCGGACAGCACTTCCAGCGTCAGCTTGCAGGCGCCGCGTTCGCGCGCGATCGCCTCGACCTCGGCGAACAGCTGCGCGGCGATGCCGCGGCCGCGGTGGCTTTCGAGCACGACCACGTCGTGCACGTTGACCAGCGGCCGGCAGGCGAAGGTGGAGAAGCCCTCGATGGCGTTGACGAGGCCGACCGGTACGCCGTCGTCGAAGGCCAGCACGCTGAAGATGAACGGGCGGGTGGCGAGGGCGTCGGCCAGGTTGTTGCGGACGAAGTCGGACAGCGGCGCGCCGCCGCCCGCCGGGTCGCGCGCGTAATGGTCGAGCAGGATGATCAGCGCGGCGGCGTGCAGCGGGTCGTCGTATCGGACGCGGGCAATTTCAAGCATGGTCTGCAGCGGGCCTGTCCTGAGCAACGTCGAAGGGCTCAGGCTGGCCTTCGACAAGCCCGTCCTGAGCAACGTCGAAGGGCTCAGGCCGAACGGACTTGAGAGGGGGGCTTTTCCTCATCGGGTCTCGATGCGCATCGACAGGTCGACCGCGTGGATGTGCTTGGTGAGCCCGCCGATGGAAATGCGGTCGACCCCGGTCTCGGCGACGGCACGCACCGTGTCCAGCGTGATGTTGCCCGACGCTTCCAGCAGTGCGCGGCCGTGCGTGATCTGCACCGCGTGGCGCATGTCGTCGAGGCTGAAGTTGTCGAGCAGGATCAGGTTGGCGCCGGCGGCGAGCGCCTGGCCGAGCTCGTCGAGGCTCTCCACCTCGATCTGCACGCTGACCTGGCCCTCGGCCAGTTTGAACGCGGCGTCGAGCACCTGGGCGATGCCGCCCGCCGCCGCGATGTGGTTCTCCTTGATCAGGATGCCGTCGTAGAGTCCCACGCGCTGGTTCTGCCCGCCGCCGACGCGCACCGCGTATTTCTGCGCCAGCCGCAGGCCGGGCAGCGTCTTGCGGGTGTCGAGGATCGCCGCGTGGGTGCCGCGCACCGCCTCGACGTAGGGGCGGGTGGCGGTCGCCACCGCCGACAGCGTCTGCAGGAAATTCAGCGCCGGGCGCTCGGCCGTCAGCAGCGCGCGGGCGTTGCCCCTGAGTTCGACCAGCGTGGCGCCGGGTGCGACCGCGTCGCCCTCGGCGACCTTCCAGTCGATGATGCAGGCGAGGTCGAGCGCATGGAAGCAGGCGTCGAACCACGGCCGGCCGGCGATCACCGCGGCCTCGCGGGTGATGACGCGGGCCGACGCGGTCTGGGACGGAGGAATCAGGCGGGCGGTCAGGTCGCCGCTGCCGACATCCTCGGCCAGCGCGCGGGCGACGTCGGATTCGACGGTGGAAGCAAGCAAATCGGACATGGCGGGCCTAAATTCGGACAAGACGGGTTGAAATCGGCGGAATCGCCTCTACTTGGGTGGCATTGAATATAACCCATGCAAGAGGGCACCATGCGCTTCGACAAGCTCACCACCCAGTTCCAGCAGGCCTTTGCCGACGCCCAGAGCCTGGCCGTCGCCAGCGACCACGCCTACATCGAGCCGCAGCACCTGCTGCTGGCGCTCCTCAACCAGGAAGGCGGCGGCGCCGCGGCCATCCTGTCGCGCGCCGGTGTGCAGGTGCCTGCGCTCAAGGCCTCGCTGACCCAGGCGCTGACGCGCCTGCCCAAGGTCGAAGGCCAGGGCGGCGAGGTGAGCATCTCGCGCGATCTCAACAACCTCTTGAACCTCACCGACAAGGACGCGATGAAGCGCAATGACGCCTACATCGCGTCCGAGCTGTTTCTGCTCGCCGCGCTCGACGACAAGGGCGAGACCGGGCGCCTCATGAAGCAGCACGGCGCTTCGAGGCCCGCGCTGGAATCGGCAATCAGTGCCGTGCGCGGCGGCGAGGGCGTGAGTTCGCAGGAAGCCGAAGGCCAGCGCGAGGCGCTGAAGAAGTACACCCTCGACCTCACCCAGCGGGCGCGCGACGGCGAGCTCGACCCGGTGATCGGCCGTGACGACGAAATCCGCCGTTCGATCCAGATCCTGCAGCGCCGCACCAAGAACAACCCGGTGCTGATCGGCGAGCCCGGCGTCGGCAAAACTGCCATTGTCGAAGGCCTCGCGCAGCGTATCGTCAACGACGAAGTGCCGGAGACGCTCAAGGGCAAATCGGTGCTGGTGCTCGACCTCGCTGCGCTCTTGGCCGGTGCGAAATACCGCGGCGAATTCGAGGAACGCCTGAAGGCGGTGTTGAAGGAGCTGGCGATGGATGCCGGCCGCTACATCGTCTTCCTCGACGAAATCCACACCCTGGTCGGCGCCGGCAAGGCCGAAGGCGCGATCGACGCCGGCAACATGCTTAAGCCCGCGCTGGCGCGCGGCGAGCTGCACCTCATCGGCGCGACCACGCTCGACGAATACCGCAAGTACATCGAGAAGGACGCCGCGCTCGAGCGCCGCTTCCAGAAGGTGCTGGTCGACGAGCCTTCGGTGGAGTCGACCATCGCGATCCTACGCGGCCTGCAGGAGAAGTACGAACTGCACCACGGCGTCGACATCACCGATCCGGCGATCGTCGCCGCGGCCGAATTGAGCCACCGCTACATCACCGACCGCTTCCTGCCCGACAAGGCGATCGACCTGATCGACGAGGCTGCCGCGCGCATCAAGATGGAAATCGACTCCAAACCCGAGTCGATGGACAAGCTCGACCGCCGCATCATCCAGCTCAAGATCGAGCGCGAGGCGGTGAAGCGCGAAACCGACGAGGCGTCGAAGAAGCGCCTCGCCCTGCTGGAAGAGGAAATCGACAAGCTCGGCCGCGAGTACGCCGACCTCGAGGAAGTCTGGAAATCCGAGAAGGCCCAGGTGCAGGGCAGCGCGCACATCAAGGAGGAAATCGACAAGTTGCGCGCGCAGATGGTTGACCTGCAGCGCCAGGGCAAGCTCGACAAGGTGGCCGAGATCCAGTACGGCAAGCTGCCGCAGCTGGAGGCGCAGTTGAAGCAGGCCGAAGTGGCGGGTGAGGGCAAGCCCGCGTTCAAGCTCCTGCGCACCGAAGTCGGCGCTGAGGAAATCGCCGAAGTGGTCTCGCGGGCTACTGGAATACCTGTGTCGAAGATGCTGCAGGGCGAGCGCGACAAGCTGCTGCACATGGAAGACAAGCTGCACGCGCGCGTCGTCGGCCAGGACGAGGCGGTGCGCGTGGTGTCCGACGCGATCCGCCGTTCGCGTGCGGGCCTCTCCGACCCCAACCGCCCGCTCGGCTCCTTCCTCTTCCTCGGCCCCACCGGCGTGGGCAAGACCGAGCTGTGCAAGACGCTCGCCGAATACCTGTTCGATTCCGCCGATCACATGGTGCGCATCGACATGAGCGAGTTCATGGAGAAGCATTCCGTCGCGCGCCTGATCGGCGCGCCGCCCGGCTACGTCGGCTACGAGGAGGGCGGCTACCTGACCGAAGCGGTGCGCAGGAAACCTTACTCCGTC
The DNA here is from genome assembly GCA_041639215.1 of Pseudomonadota bacterium. GTDB lineage: Bacteria > Pseudomonadota > Gammaproteobacteria > Burkholderiales > Thiobacillaceae > Thiobacillus. The sequence goes on from JBEQCP010000003.1 coordinate 141,310, forward strand.
ATCCTGATGGACGAGGTCGAGAAGGCGCACCCGGACGTGTTCAACGTCCTGCTGCAGGTGCTCGACGACGGTCGCCTCACCGACGGCCAGGGCCGCACCGTAGACTTCCGCAACACCGTGATCGTGATGACGTCCAATCTCGGCAGCCAGATGATCCAGTCGATGGCCGGCGACGACTACCAGGTCGTGAAGCTCGCGGTGCTGGGCGAGGTGAAGTCCTACTTCCGCCCCGAGTTCATCAACAGGATTGATGAAGTCGTCGTGTTCCACGCGCTCGGCGAAGCGCACATCGCCAGCATCGCGAAGATCCAGTTGAAGGGTCTGGAAGCGCGTCTCGCGCAGATGGAGATGAAGCTCGACCTCAGCGACGCCGCGCTCGCCGAAATCGCCCGCGCCGGCTTCGACCCGGTGTACGGCGCGCGGCCGCTGAAGCGCGCGATCCAGAATCAGATCGAGAATGCGCTGGCGAAGGAAATCCTGTCCGGGCATTTCGCGCCCAAGGACACGATCCGCGTCGATGCAGCGGACGGGGTGTTCAGGTTCGGGAAAGCCTGATCGCGCGCAGGCGGGGCAAGCTGGAAGAGGGCGGGTTTCCGCCCTCTTTTTATTGGTGGGTACTGCATGGGGGGCGTTGCACTGCAGCGCTTAGGCAAGCGCAAATATGTCCTTCGACAAGCTCAGGCAGCGTCGTGAGCATGTCGAACGGACGCACGGGGCAAGTTGTTGATTCCGTTCGTGGTGAGCTTGTCGAACCATGAACGGAATCAATGTATTCAGGGCTTCCCTAGCCTGCCGGTGCTTGCGGACCTTCCGCCCGGAAGGCCTCATGGAAGCTGACGTTGCCCTGGGGAATCGATCCGTCGAACGCCAGCGCGAAGAACACCTCCGGCGGCACGCCGTCGAGCACCAGCCCCGGCGCGTTCTCGAAGCCGAATCGCCGGTAGTAGTCGGGATGCCCGACAAGACAGCAACCGCGCGCGCCCATACGCTTCAGCCGCGCCAGGCCTGCCTCGATCAGCGCCGTGCCGATGCCCTGTCGCTGGTATTCCGGCAGTACCGAAACCGGGCCGAGTCCGTACCAGCCAGGCGTGCCGTCCGACGCCGTCACCGGTGAAAACGCTACATGCCCGACGACGCGGCCGTCGACCTCGGCGACCAGCGAGATGCTCAGGGCCCCGGCGGCGCGCAGTGCGTCGATGATGAACTGTTCGGTGTGCTCGCTGACCGCAAGGGTACGGAAAGCGGCGATCGTCACCGCGGCGATGGCTTCGATGTCCGCGGGTGTTTCGTTGCGGATGACGAACTTCCGAGGCATGGTCACGCGTTCATCATTTTGGATGACGTTTGAGATAAGGGGCGGGGAACTTCGTCCATTGAAATGGTGCGTGCAGACGTTTTCAGAAAGGGCCTTCATGGAACTGTTTATAGGAGCAGTCGGGTGTATCGCGAATATAGCGCCACGCTGTCACAACATTGGTTCTATCGTTTACAACCAGCGCCCACTCGCAAGTGCTCTGTGAAAACTGGTACTCGGTTTTCTCTCCCTCAACTGCCACCTTCTTATAGTGCTGCTTGAAATGGGCGGGTTGGTTGTCCCAATAGGGGTAGTACCGCGTCGAACTCAACACTTTTGAGATTGGCTTTCCGATTTCGGATTCTCTTTCGCTGACAAAGACTTGCTTGTCATCGAATAGGAGATTAACTGCCGAACAGCCGCCCAAGATGATTGGCAAGGTAGTCAGGATTAAGGCTGATGAGATTTTCCGGCGATCCATATACGTTTAATAATTGATGAAAAGCAGGGCACGGTAAACCGATTATGCGCCGTGCCCGGGCCGACGAACGAGCGCATCCGTACTCGTCCCGCCTTTGCCCGACCTCAGCCCACCCCCTAGAATGCCCTGACGACCGTTCCCCTCCGGATTGTCTTGCCCGCACGCCTCCTCAAATCGCTGCTGTTCCTTGCCGCGTTCGCCGCGATGCCGGCGCACGCGCTGACGGTGGCGGTGCAGGCACCGGATGAACTGAAGGCGCTGCTCGAGCAGCACCTGGAAACGGCGCGTGCGGCGCGGCTGGGCGACACGCCGGACGCGGGGGAAATCGCGCGCCTGCGGCGGCTGAGCGAGCAGACGGCGCGCGATCTGCTGGCGACCGAGGGCTACTTCTCGCCACGCGTCGACAGCACGCTGGAACCTCTGGGCGACGACTGGCGGGTGACCTACCGCGTCGATCCCGGCACGCGCACGACGGTGCGCAGCGTGAAATTCGTGTTCGCGGGCGAGGTGCAGGCGCGCGAGCAGGCGGCGGCGGTGCGCGGCCGCATCGAGCGCGGGTTCGCGTTGCAGCAGGGGATGCCGTTCCGCCAGGTCGACTGGGATGCGGCGAAGCGGGCGGTGTTGCAGCCCTTGCTGCTGATGCGCTATCCGGCGGCGCGGCTGGTGGCGAGCGAGGCGCGCATCGATCCGGATGCCCATGCGGCGGACCTGACGCTGACGGTCGACAGCGGCCCGGCGTTCTTCTACGGCGAACCGGTGATCCGCGGCAGCGAACGCTATCCCGAGTCGATCGTCCGCCATCTCAATCCGGCCAAAGCCGGCAAACCCTATCGCCAGCAGGATCTGCTCGACTACCAGATGGCGCTGGAGGCGAGCGGCTACTACGCGCAGGCGACGGTGCGCATCGAGCCCGATCCGGCGCAGGCGGCGGCGGTGCCGGTGCAGGTCGAGGTGGTCGAGCGGCCGGAGAAGCGCTTGAGCGTCGGCGTCGGCGTCAGCACCGACACCGGGGCGCGGGTGCAGGCGGCGTGGCTGCATCGCGACATCCTCGATTCCGGCATGCGGCTCAAGCTCGAGACGAAGCTGGAAACGAAGAAGCAGACCGGGCTGGCCGAACTGGCCTGGCCGCGCAACGCCAAGGGCTACGAGAACAGCCTCGGCGCGCAGCTGAAGCACGAGGACATCGAGGGGCAGGAGACGCAGTCCCTGCTGGTGGCCGCCAAGCGCAGCCGCATCCGCGGCCAGATCGAGACGACGCTGGCGCTGCAGTACCAGACCGAGGAACAGACCGTCGGCGACGTGGTGAGTGCGCGCAACCAGGCGCTGTCGGCCAACTATTCCTGGACCCAGCGCGCCATCGGGCGCGCGTTCTATCCGCGCCGCGGCTACGTGCTGACGCTGCAGGGCGGCGGCGCGGCGGCGGCGCTGCTGTCGGACACCAGCTTCATCCGTCTGTACGGCCGCCACACGCATTTCTTCCCGGCCGGCGACAACGGCCGGCTGGTGCTGCGCGGCGAAGTCGGCAGCGTGCTCGCCGATACGCGCGACGGCATCCCCACCGACTTCCTGTTCCGTGCCGGCGGTGACAACTCGGTGCGCGGCTACGCCTACCAGAGCCTCGGCCGCACCCTGTCCGGCGGGGTGGCGTCGGTGCGCTATCTCGCCACCGGCAGCGTCGAGTACAACCACTTCTTCAACCGCGACTGGGGCATGGCGCTGTTCGTCGACGCCGGCGACGCCGCCGACAGTCCGGGCGCGCTGTCGCCGGTGTTCGGCGTGGGCGTCGGCGCGCGCTACCGTTCGCCGGTGGGGCCGATCAATCTCGACCTCGCCTACGGCGAGGCGACCGACGAATTCCGCCTGCATTTCTCGCTGGGGGTGACGTTTTGAGGCGCGCGGCCTGGACACTGGGCGGCGTGCTCGCGGTGCTCGGCGTGCTCGCCGTCGCGGGAGCTTTTCTGACGACGACTGTGAGCGGCTTCCGCTGGCTGACCGGGAGCGTGGCGAGCTTGAGCGGCGGACGCGTGCAGTTCGACGGCGTCGACGGCCATCTCGGTGCACCTCTCTCCATCAAGAAGCTGACGCTCGCCAGCGAGATGCGGCGCATCGAGATCGAGCAGCTGCGCTTCGAATGGCAGCCGCGCGCGCTGTGGCAGCGCCGGCTGGCGGTCGACCTGCTCGCCGCGCGCAGCCTGCGGGTGACGGTCCTGAAGAAGGACACCACGCCGCCGACGCTGCCGGCGAGCCTGCGCCTGCCGCTCGACGTCGCGGTGCGCACGCTCGACCTCGCGCGGCTGGAGATCGTCGACGCCGGCTCGACGCTGGTATTGACGGACCTGCGCGGCCGGCTCGACGACGATGGTGCGCGCTATCGCCTGTCGGGCGCTCAGGTCGGCACGCCTTGGGCCACGTTGCAGGGCGAGACCGCCCTCGCCAAGGACGCGCCGTTCGCGCTCACCGGCCGCATCGACGCCGCACGCAGCGAGCCGGTGCCGATGACCGCGCGGCTGGAACTCGGCGGCACGTTCGCCGCGCTGCAGTTCCGTCTCGACGCCCGCGCCGAAACCATGATGCTGATGGCGAGCGGCGAGGCGGCGCCGTTCGACACGGTGCGCCTACCCAGGCTATTGGTTGCGGGCGAGGGCATCGATCCGCGCCTGTTCGCGGCCGACGCGCCGGCCGCCGAGCTGGCGTTCTCGGGCGTGTTCGAGGGGCGGACCGGCGAGCGTCTGCTCGGCACCTTCAGCGTCAGCAACCGCCTCGCCGGCCGGCTCGACCAGCAGCGCCTGCCGCTCGCCAACCTGACCGGCGCGGTGGCGGGCGACCTCGCGCAGGCCGATTTCAGCGCGCTGCTGGTCGATCTCGGCGCCGCCGGTCAGCTGACGGGCAGCGGCCAGTGGCGCGACGGCCGCTTCGCCCTGAACCTCGCCAGCCCGCGCCTCGATCTGGCGGGGCTGCATCGCGACCTCTACGCCACCCGCCTCGACACCACGCTGAAGCTGGGCGGCGATGCGACACGGCAGACGCTCGACGCCACGTTGAACGAAGCCTGGGGGCGCGGGCATTTCACGTTGACGCATGCCGACGCGGCGCTGCAGCTGACGCAGGCCGAGTTCAGCGGCCAGGCGGGACGTCTCGAAGCCACGGGCAGCCTGCAGCTCGACACCCGCCGCGCCTTCACGGCCGAATTCGACGCGGCGCAGATCAACCCGGCGCGCTTCGGCAAGTTTCCGCGCGGCCGCCTCAACGCGGCGGGCAAGATGAGCGGCGCGCTGGCGCCCGAGCTTTGGCTGCACGCGCAGTTCACTCTGCCGCCAGGCGAGCTTGAAGGACGTCCGGTGCAGGGGCAGGGGCGGTTGCGTTACGAAGACCGTCATCTGGCCGACGCCGACGTCGATCTCGATCTCGCGGGTAACCGGGCGAAATTGAAGGGCGCCTACGGACGTCGCGGCGACCGCCTGACGTGGGACGTCGACGCGCCCGCGCTGGCGCGTCTCAGGCTCGGCCTCGCCGGCCGCGTTGCCAGTACCGGCAGCCTCAGCGGCGATCCGCGGCAGCCGCAGGTCCAGGCGCAGCTTGAAGCCAGCGGCCTGCGCTTGCCGGGCGAGATCGCGGCCGAGCGCGTCGACCTGCAGCTCGATCTGCAGGCGGCAACCGACGGCGCCTTCAACGGCACGCTCGACGCCCGCGCCGTGCAGGTGGCGGGCCAGCGCGTGCAGGCGCTGCGCGCGGCGCTGCAGGGGCGGCGCAGCGCGCACACGCTGGCCGTCGATGCGCGTCTGCCCGATTGGCGACTGACGGCCGATCTGGCGGGCGGGCTCGACGACGCCCTCGTCTGGCGCGGGCAGCTGCGGCAGGCCGCGGTCGACGGCGCCTGGCCGATGCGCCTCGTCGCGCCGGCTGCGCTCGTGCTGTCACGCGAACGCCAGCAGGTGACCGGACTCGTGGCGACCCTCGCCGGCGGCCAACTCAGCGTAGCCGAGTTCGACCGCCAGGGCGCGCAGTGGTCGACGCGCGGCAGTCTCGCCAGCCTGCCGCTGGCGCCACTGCTTGGCTTGCTGGAGACTGCGCCGCCGTTCACTACCGACCTGCGGGTCAACGGCGACTGGGCGCTGCGCGCCGGCAGCGCGCTCGACGGCACGCTGCGCCTCGCCCGCGCGAGCGGCGACGTGCGCCTCAAGGAGCCGGCGATGAACGTGGGTCTCACCGCGCTGACGCTCGACGCGCGCGCCGCGGCCGACCGGGTGACGGCGCAGCTCGAGGTGGACACGCGCGAGGCCGGACAGCTGCGCGCGAACGGGCAGGCGACGCTGGTGCGCGAGGGCGCGGGTTTCATCCTGCCGCGCAGCGCGTCGCTGACGTGGACGGCGCAGGCCGACGTGCCCGACCTGCGCCTGGCGCGACCCTTCCTGCCGGTCGGCGTGCGCGCCGACGCGCGCCTCGCCGCGCAGCTCGCCGGCAGCGGCAGCCTGGCGGCGCCGCGCATCGACGGCACGCTCGACGCCAGCCGCATCCGCTTCGCCATGCCGGAAGCGGGCGTCGCGATCACCGACGGCACCTTGAAGCTGGCCCTGGCCGATGACCGCGTGCGCGTGCAGCAGGGTGAGCTGAAGGGCGCCAGCGGGCGCGTCGTGGTGAGCGGCGAGGCGCAGCTGAAGAATCCGCAGGCAGGACTGGTGCTGACCTTCGAGCAGTTCGCTGCCACCCAGCGCAGCGACCGCCGCGTGATCGTGTCCGGCGTCACGCGCCTCAAGCTCGACCCGAAGCGTCTCGAACTGACCGGCGAACTCACCGCCGACCGCGCCCGCCTCGAAATGCCGGCAGCGAGCCGGCCCGAGCTGTCGGACGACGTGGTCGTCGTGGGCCGCCCGCCGCGCGAGAAGCCGGCGGCGCAGCGCTATCCGGTGGCGCTCGACCTGCAGCTCGGCCTCGGCGACGACTTCCTGTTCAAGGGCGCCGGGCTCGATGCACGCCTCGGTGGCCGACTGCGCGTGTTCACCGTCGATCAGATGCTGCGCGCCGAGGGCACGATCCAGGTGACCGAAGGGCGCTACGCCGCGTATGCGCAGACGCTCGACATCGAGCGCGGTGTGCTGCGTTTCGTCGGGCCGATCGACAACCCGGGCCTGGACGTGCTGGCGGTGCGCAAGACGCCGAGCGTCAAGGTCGGCGTGCAGGTCGGCGGCACGGTGCAGCGCCCCCTGGTGAAGCTGTATTCCGATCCGGCGCTGCCCGACACCGAGAAGCTCGCCTGGCTGGTGCTCGGGCACGGCCTCGAAGGCGGCGGCCAGCAGGAATTCGTGCTGCTGCAGGTGGCGGCCGGTGCGCTGCTGTCGCAGGCCGAATCGGTGAACCTACAGGCCAAGCTGGCGAGCACGCTGGGCATCGACAGCTTCGACGTGCGCTCGGGCAGCGGCGAGGATCTTGCCGCCAGCGTGGTCAGCGTCGGCAAGCGTCTGTCGTCGCGCGCGACCTTGAGTTACGAGCAGAGCCTCGACGGCCTGAGCCAGGTGGTCAAGGTGCTCTATCAGCTCAGTCCGAAGGTGCGGCTGGAGGCACAGGCGGGGCAGCAGAGCAGCAGTTTCGACGCGTTCTATACGCGGGAGTACGACTGAAAATCGGGTTGTCCACGAAGGACGCGAAGGGGGCGAGAAGCAAACCAATCCACATGCCGCCCGGATTCCGGATGGCATTCTTCGCGTTCCTTTGCGTCCTTCGTGGACCGATTGTCTTTTGTGGCTGAATCGGCCAAATCCCGATGTTAGAATCGGGCGCATGTTCGCCCTTCGCATCACTGCCCTGAATTTCCCGTGCCGATTGTCGGCCCTGACCGGAGGCTGCTGCTGATGCGCATCCTGCTGTCCAACGACGACGGTTACTTCGCCCCCGGCCTCGCTGCGCTGGCGCAGGCGCTCGCGCCGCTCGCCGAGATCACCGTGGTGGCGCCCGAGCGCGACCGCAGTGGCGCCTCCAATTCGCTCACGCTCGACCGCCCGCTGATGCTGCGCCAGGCGCCGGGTGGCTTCTACTACGTCAATGGCACGCCGACCGACTGTGTGCATCTGGCCGTCACCGGCATGCTCGACCATATGCCCGACATGGTGATCTCGGGTATCAACCACGGCGCCAACATGGGCGACGACACCATTTACTCCGGCACCGTCGCCGCCGCCACCGAGGGCTACCTGCTCGGCATCCCGTCGATCGCGGTTTCGCTCGCCAACCACAACGCGCAGCACTTCGACACCGCCGCGCGCGTGGTGGCCGACCTGGTGCGGCGCATCCAGGCGAGCCCGCCGACCGAGCCGATGCTGCTCAACGTCAACGTGCCGGACCGTGCCTGGGGCGAGGTGACCGGACTGGCGGTGACGCGGCTCGGCAAGCGCCACAAGGCCGAGTCGGTGGTGAAGACCACCAACCCGCGCGGCCAGACCGTGTACTGGGTCGGCGCCGCCGGCGCTGCGCAGGATGCGGGCGAGGGCACCGACTTCCACGCCGTGTCGCACGGCTACGTATCGATTACCCCGCTGCAAATGGATTTGACCCGTTTCAGCCAGATGGACAGTGTCAGCACATGGTTGAAGCCCTGAATTCCCGCGCCGGCATCGGCATGACCTCGGCACGCACGCGCGGCCGCATGGTCGAGCGTCTGCGCGAGCAGGGCATCAAGGACGAGACCGTGCTGGCGGCGATGGGTGCGGTGCCGCGTCACCTGTTCGTCGACCAGGCGCTGGAGTCGCGCGCCTACGAGGACACCGCGCTGCCGATCGGTTTCGGCCAGACCATTTCCAATCCTTACATCGTCGCGCGCATGGCCGAACTCGCGCGCCACGGCGAGGCAGGCCAGGGCCGCGCGCTCGGCCGCGTGCTCGAAATCGGCCTCGGCTGCGGCTACCAGGCTGCGGTGCTGGCCAAGCTCGCGCGCGAGGTGGTGTCGATGGAGCGCATCGCCCAGCTGGTCGGCAAGACGCGCGCGCGCCTGCGCGAACTGCGCGTCAACAACGTCAAGCCCAAGCACGGCGATGGCATGCACGGCGCGAAGGATTTCGCGCCGTTCGACGCCATCGTGATCGCCGCGGCCTTCTCCGAGGTGCCGCAGGAACTGCTGGCGCAGCTGGCCGACGGCGCGCGGCTGGTGATGCCGCTCGGCAATGCCACACAGACGCTGTGCGTGGTCGAGCGCCAGGGCGACGCGTTCAGCGAGCGCCGGCTCGAAGGCGTGAAATTCGTGCCGCTGTTGCCGGGGGTGGCGTGAGGTACGCCTGGCTCGGCGTGCTGACGCTTGGGCTCGCGGCTTGCGCCGCGCCCGGGCCGGCGCCGGTCAGCGATCGCAGCGGCGGGTACGCCGCAAGGAGCGAGCCGCGGCCGGCCACGCCGCAGATCGCACCGTCGACCACCGGCTTCCACACCGTGCAGCGCGGCGACACGCTCTATGCGATCGCCTTCGCCAACGGCCTCGATCATCGCGAAATCGCGATCTGGAATCGTCTCGACTCGCCCGACCTGATCCTCGCCGGCCAGGTGCTGCGACTGACGCCGCCACCGGGCGGTATCGAGATCCGGCCGCTCGACGACGAGCCGGCGCCGAGTGCGCGACCGCTCGCCGAGCCGGCGGTGCTGACCGAACCGCAGGGCATCCTGCTGCCCTATACGGAAGCCAACTGGGCGCAGGTCTCGGGCGCGCGACCGATGCTGGCGGCGGCCCCCAAACCCGCGCCGGCACCGGCGCCGGCAGAAGCGGTCAAGCCGGTCGCGGCACCCGCGCCGGCGGTTTCGACGCCTGCGCCTGCCGCCAGCACGAGTTTCGACGGCTGGCTGTGGCCGGCCGACGGCACGCTGGCCGGTCGCTTCGGTGCGGCGGGCGGCAAGGGCATCGACATCGTCGGATCACGCAACACGCCGGTGAAGGCGGTGGCGCCCGGTAAGGTGGTCTACAGCGGCAGCGGCCTGCGTGGCTACGGGCGGCTGCTCATCGTCAAGCACGCGGGCGAATACCTGTCTGCCTATGCGCACAACGAAACGATTCTGGTGAAGGAAGGTGATACGGTGACGGCCGGCCAGCGGATCGCCCTGATGGGCGACAGCGATGCCGACCGTGTGAAGCTGCATTTCGAGATCCGCCGATACGGCAAACCGCTTGACCCCCTGAACTATCTCCCGGAGCGTTCATGAGCCGCGAACCCAGCGATGAATCGGAAGACCTGAGGCCTGAAGACGAAGTCGAGAACGAGGCGGAAGCCGAGCAGCAGGCTGTCGACAGCAGCGAGGATCTGGCATCTGCCATCCTCGACGAGCCGCAGGTCGACGTCACCCAGCTGTATCTCAACGAGATCGGCCAGGCCCCGCTGTTGACGGCAGAGGAGGAAGTCGCACTGGCACGCCGCACCGTGCTGGGCGATTTCGAGGCGCGCCAGACCATGATCGAGCGCAACCTGCGGCTGGTGGTGAACATCGCCAAGCATTACGCCAACCGCGGGCTGACCCTGCTCGACCTGGTCGAGGAGGGCAATCTCGGCCTGATCCACGCACTGGAAAAGTTCGACCCCGAGCGCGGCTTCCGCTTCTCGACCTACGCGACCTGGTGGATCCGCCAGAACATCGAGCGCGCGATCATGAACCAGTCGCGCACGATCCGCCTGCCGGTGCACATCATCAAGGAACTGAACATCTACCTGCGCGCGCAGCGCCACCTCGAGACGCACGGCGTCACCGACCCCACATCGGACGACATCGCCGCGCTGACCGGCCATCCGGTCGAGGACGTGCGCCGCATCATGCAGCTGAACGAGCGGGTCGCCTCGCTCGACGCGCCGCTCGACGTCGACCCCACGCTGTCGCTGGGCGAGGCGATCGCCGACGACAATGCCCATCTGCCGGACGAGATGCTGCAGCTCGAGGAGATCGAAAACCACGTCCACGAATGGCTGACCCAGCTGAACGACAAGCAGCGCTGGGTGATCGAGCGCCGCTTCGGGCTCAATGGCTGCGAGGCCTGCACCCTGGAAGACCTGGCGCTGGAGCTGCAGGTGACGCGCGAGCGCGTGCGGCAGATCCAGATGGAGTCGCTGCGCGTCCTGCGCCAGCTGCTGCGGCGGCGCGGGGTGTCCAAGGATGCGCTGTTCTGACCCCACCCGGGGACCTGCCATGATCGACTGGTCGCAGATCGACACCGTCTTCCTCGACATGGACGGCACCTTGCTCGACCTGTATTTCGACAACCACTTCTGGCGCGAGCACATGCCGCGCCGCTACGCGGAATATCACGGGCTCGACGAGGCGGTGGCGCGTGAGCGCCTTGCGCAGCACTACGATCGCCACGCCGGCACGCTCAACTGGTACTGCATCGATTTCTGGAGCAGCGAGCTCGCGCTCGACGTCGTGCAGCTGAAGGAGGAGGTCGCCCACCTGATCGCCGTGCGGCCCGACGTGCCGGCCTTTCTGCAGGCGGTGCGCGCATCCGGCAAGCGGGTGGTGATGGTGACCAACGCCCATCCCAAGAGTCTCGGCCTGAAAATGCGCGAGACCGGCATCGAGCGTTATTTCGACGCGCTGATCTCCTCGCACCAGGTCGGCCTGCCGAAGGAGCATCCGGAGTTCTGGCAGGCGTTGCAGGCGATCGAACCGTTCGACAGGACGCGTACCCTGTTCGTCGACGACAGTCTGCCGGTGCTCGAAAGCGCGCAGGCCTATGGAATCGCCCAGCTGCTCGCCGTGAGCAACCCCGATTCGCGTCTGCCGCACAAGGAGACCGGCGGGTTCCGGGCCATCACCAGCTTCGCGCAGGTGATGCCGGACACGCGTTGAGTTCGCCGGCTCGGCCGCAATACGCCATCGCAAACACAAAGAGAGAACCGCATGAAATTCGCCTTCCTCATTCCCGCTGTCCTGGCCCTGTCGCTGGCGGCTTGTGGCGAGAAAGTACCGCAGGCCGAAGCGCCGGCCGCCGCCGCGCCGGCACAGGCGGCGCTCAAGTCGGGCGAGCAGGTCTACAAGAGCGTCTGTCTGGCTTGTCATGCGTCGGGCGTGGCCGGGGCCCCCAAGGCCGGCGAACCGGGCGGCTGGGCTGCGCTGGCCGGTGAAGGCCAGGCGGCCGTCACCGCGCACGGCTGGGTCGGCATTCGCGCCATGCCGCCCAAGGGCGGGCGGGCCGACCTGAGCCTGGAGGAATTCGCCCGCGCCACCGCCTGGATGGCGCGCAGCGCCGGCGTCGACTGGACCGACCCGGACGCGGCGATGCTGGAGGCGATCCGCAAGGAGGAAGCCCTGCGCCGCGAGGCGCTGAAGGCCAAGGGCTGAGCGGGGTTGCCGCTCAGGGGCGTTCGATCAGCACCGCCGCGCCGACCTTGCGGCCTTCGCCGGCAAGGATGTTGTAGGTGCGGCAGAGTGCGCCGATGTCCATCACTTCGAGACCGATGCGCGCATCCACCAGGGAACGCGTCAGCGAGGGGTGCGGGAAGCGCAGGCGGGTGCCGGTGCCGAGCAGCAGGATGTCGAGTTCGCGCCGCGCCACCCATTCGAAATGGGCCGCGGTCAGGCCGGCGAAATCCAGCCCCGCCCAGGGCGCGACTTCGACACCGGCGGCGCTCAGCAGCAAGCTGGCGTCGAAGCGCTGGCCGTTGATCAGCACATGGTCGTCGCCGTAGCCGGTGAACAGCAGCAGGCTGGCGTCGGCATTCAGATGGAGCTTCATGGCCGAAACCTTAGCAGATTCGGCCCCGGGCCGCGTCCACGGCCGCTTTCCGTTTGCCGCGCCCGGGCGCGTCCGGTAAAATTGCGCCTTTTCCAAGGCATTGTTTTGCCTTGATTTTACCTACCGGGAAATCACTGTGACGGCTGACACCAAGCCTCGTTTGCGCACCATCCACAAATCGTCCAAGCTCGACAACGTCTGCTACGACATCCGCGGGCCGGTCATGGCGCGTGCGCGGCAGATGGAGGAGGAAGGCCACCGCATCATCAAGCTGAACATCGGCAATCCCGCGCCGTTCAACTTCGAGGCGCCCGAGGAGATCGTCCAGGACGTCATCCTCAACCTGCCCAACGCCTCCGGCTACAGCGATTCCAAGGGCCTGTTCTCTGCGCGCAAGGCGATCATGCACGAGACCCAGCGCAAGGGCATCGCCGGCGTGACGATCGACGACATCTTCGTCGGCAACGGCGTCTCCGAGCTGATCGTGATGTCGATGCAGGCGCTGCTGAACAACGGCGACGAGGTACTGGTGCCGGCGCCCGATTACCCGCTGTGGACCGCGGCGGTCAGCCTCGGCGGCGGCAAGCCGCGCCATTACCTGTGCGACGAGGGCGCCGGCTGGCTGCCCGACCTCGACGACATCCGCGCCAAGATCACGCCGAACACGCGCGCGATCGTCATCATCAACCCGAACAATCCGACCGGTGCGCTGTATCCGACCGAGCTGCTGCTCGAAATCCTGGAGATCGCGCGCCAGCACCAGCTGATCGTCTACGCCGACGAGATCTACGACAAGGTGCTGTTCGACGGCGTCGAGCACACCTCGATCGCCGCGCTCGCCGACGACGTGCTGATCGTCACCTTCAACGGACTGTCGAAAAACTATCGCGCCTGCGGCTATCGCTCGGGCTGGCTGATCGTGTCGGGCGACAAGCGCCACGCCAAGGATTATCTGGAAGGCCTCAACATGCTGGCGTCGATGCGCCTGTGTTCCAACGTGCCGGGGCAGTATGCGATCCAGACCGCGCTCGGCGGCTACCAGAGCATCAACGACCTGGTTGCGCCGAATGGGCGCCTCACGCGCCAGCGCGACCTTGCGCACGAACTGCTGACGCTGATTCCGGGTGTGACGTGTGTGAAACCGAAGGCGGCGATGTATCTGTTCCCGAAGCTCGACCCCAAGCTGTATCACATCCACGACGACCAGAAATTCATCCTCAACCTGCTGGAAGAGGAGCGCGTGCTGGTGGTGCAGGGCAGCGGCTTCAACTGGCCGCACCCCGATCACATCCGCGTGGTGTTCCTGCCGCACGAGGAAGACCTGACCGAGGCGATCGGCCGCATGAGCCGCTTCCTCGACCGCCAGCGGGCGCATCGGTGATTTTTTTATTTTTTCATCCGCGAAGGACGCGAAGGGACGCGAAGACAATGCAAAAGAAAATTCCAGGAAAAGATTCGAATGTCTGGGGTTTTCTTTGCGCTTCTTCGCGTCCTTCGCGGATAAAGATTTTTTAATCGAGATTACTTAAATGAAACCCATCCACGTCGGCCTGCTGGGCCTGGGAACCGTCGGTGGCGGCACGCTCACCGTGCTGCGCCGCAATGCCGAAGAAATCACCCGCCGTGCCGGGCGCGAGATTCGCGTCGTGCGCGCCGCGGTGCGCAATATCGACAAGGCGAAGAAGCTCGCCGGCGACCTGCCGCTCACCACCAATCCTTTCGACGTCGTCGACGATCCTGCGATCGACATCGTCGTCGAACTGATCGGCGGCCTCGAGCCCGCGCGCGAACTGGTGATGCAGGCGATCGCCAACGGCAAGCATGTGGTCACCGCGAACAAGCATCTCGTCGCCAAATATGGCAACGAGATCTTCGCCGCTGCGCAGGCCAAGGGCGTGATGGTCGCGTTCGAGGCAGCGGTCGCCGGCGGCATCCCCATCATCAAGGCGCTGCGCGAGGGGCTCACGGCCAACCGCATCGAGTGGCTGGCCGGCATCATCAACGGCACCAGCAATTTCATCCTCAGCGAAATGCGTGACAAGGGCGCGGCTTTCGACGACGTGCTGAAGCAGGCGCAGGACCTGGGCTACGCCGAAGCCGACCCGACCTTCGACATCGAGGGCATCGACGCCGCGCACAAGCTCACCATCCTGTCGGCGATCGCCTTCGGCATCCCGATGCAGTTCGACCGCGCTTACACCGAGGGCATCTCCAAGCTCACGCGCGAGGACGTCAAGTACGCCGAGGAACTCGGCTACCGCATCAAGCTGCTGGGCATCGCGCGTCGCGCGGAAAACGGTATCGAGCTGCGCGTGCATCCGACGCTGATTCCCGAGCGGCGGCTCATCGCCAACGTCGACGGCGCGATGAACGCGGTGCTGGTAAAGGGCGATGCCGTCGGCCCGACGCTCTACTACGGCGCCGGTGCCGGTGCCGAGCCGACCGCTTCCGCGGTGGTCGCCGACCTGGTCGACGTCACGCGGCTCCATACCGCCGACCCGAACCACCGCGTGCCGCACCTGGCGTTCCAGCCCGATCAGCTCGCCGCCACGCCGATCCTGCCGATGGACGAGGTGCGTACTGCCTACTACCTGCGCCTGCGCGCGTTCGACCGCCCCGGCGTGCTGGCCGACATCACCCGCATCCTCGCCGACAGCGATATCTCGATCGACGCGATGGTGCAGAAGGAGCCGGCCGAGGGCGAGGAACAGGTCGACATCATCCTGCTCACCCACATCACGGTCGAGAAGAACGTCAACGCCGCGATCGCCAGGATCGAGGCGCTCGACACCGTGGCCGGCAAGGTGATGCGCATTCGCCTGGAAGAGCTGGCGTCGCGCTAGGCGTTTTGAAGTTGCGTTCCCGTTCGCCCTGAGCTCGTCGAAGGGCCTGCCCGAATGAGTACAGGGCTTCGACAAGGCTCTCCTGAGCAGCGTCGAAGGGCTCAGCCCGAACGGTGATTGAAACCTGTCACGATTTACGGGAACCCTAACAGGACACCGCATGAACTACCTCAGCACCCGCGGCCTTGCGCCGCAACTCCGCTTCTCCGAAATCCTGCTCGGCGGGCTCGCCAGCGACGGCGGCCTCTACGTCCCGGAGACCTATCCGCGCTTCACCGCCTCCGAGCTCGACGCGATGCGCGGCATGAGCTACCGCGAACTCGCGTTCGCCGTGCTGTCGCGCCTGGTCGACGACATTCCCGCCGACGATCTGCGTCGCCTCATCGACAAGACCTACACGGCCGACGTCTACCGCTACGTCACCGACCAGGAAAACGCCGCCGACATCACGCCGCTGAAAACGCTGGAACCCGGCCTGCACGTGCTCGCACTGTCGAACGGCCCGACGCTGGCGTTCAAGGACATGGCGATGCAGCTGCTGGGCAACCTGTTCGAGTATGTGCTCGACAAGACCCATGGCGAACTGAACATCCTCGGCGCCACCTCCGGCGACACCGGCTCCGCCGCCGAATACGCGATGCGCGGCAAGCGTGGCGTGCGTGTCTTCATGCTGTCACCCGAGCACGGCATGACGCGTTTCCAGCAGGCGCAGATGTATGCCTTGCAGGACGCCAACATCCACAACCTAGTGATCCGCGGCGTGTTCGACCAGTGCCAGGACATCGTCAAGGCCGTCTCCAACGACCTCGATTTCAAGGCGCGCCACCACATCGGCGCGGTCAACTCGATCAACTGGGCGCGTGTCGCGGCGCAGAGCGTCTACTACTTCAAGGCCTATTTCGCTGCCACTCAGAGCAACGACCAGCAGGTCTCGTTCTCGGTGCCGTCGGGCAACTTCGGCAACGTCTGTGCCGGCCATATCGCGAAGCAGATGGGCCTGCCGATCAGGAAACTCATTGTCGCCACCAACGAGAACGACGTGCTCGACGAATTCTTTCGCACCGGCGTCTACCGTCCGCGTCCGGAGACGAAGCACACCTCCAGCCCGAGCATGGACATCTCCAAGGCGTCCAACTTCGAGCGCTTCGTGTTCGATCTCTCCGGCCGCGACGCCGCCAAGGTGCGCAGCCTGTGGAGCGCGGTGGAATCGGGTGGCAGCTTCGATCTCAAGGCCGACGGCCTCTTCGCCAGGGTGGCCGACTTCGGTATGGTCTCGGGATCGAGCAGCCACGCCAACCGCATGGACACGATCCGCACCGTGTACGAGGTGTACGGCACCATGATCGACCCGCACACCGCCGATGGCCTGAAAGTCGGTCTCGAGCACCGCGAGCCGGGCGTGCCGCTGATCTGCATGGAAACCGCGCAGCCCGCCAAGTTCGAGGACGCGATCCGCGAGGCGCTCGGCGTCGAGCCGGTGCGTCCGGCCGAACTCGCGACCCTCGAAGCGCAGCCGCAGCAGAAGCACGTGCTGAACGCCGATGTCGAAGCGGTCAAGCGCTACATCGTCGAACACGCCGGCTGAGTCCCGCCCCGGCGAGCCCTTCGCCGAGTTGCTGGCGCGGGTGCGGGCCTGCACGGTCTGCGCGCCCCATCTGCCGTACGCGCCGCGGCCCATCCTGAGCGCCTCGTCCACTGCACGCCTGCTGATCGTCGGTCAGGCACCCGGGCGGCGCGTGCACGAGACCGGCATCCCGTGGAACGATCCTTCCGGCGACCAGTTGCGTGCCTGGCTCGGCATGACGCGCGAGCAGTTCTACGATGAATCGCGCATCGCCATCGTTCCCACCGGCTTCTGCTACCCCGGCACCGTCAAGGGCAGCGACCTGCCTCCGCGCCCAGAATGCGCGCCGCTGTGGCATCCGCCGCTGCGCGCGGCGATGCCCAATATTCGCCTGACCCTGCTGATCGGTGCCTATGCGCAGGCGTATTACCTCGGCCCGCGCCGCGACCGCACGCTTACCGACACCGTGCGCCGCTGGCGCGAATTCGCCCCCGATTTTTTGCCGCTGCCGCATCCCAGCCCGCGCAACCGGCGCTGGCTGAAGCAGAATCCCTGGTTCGAGGCCGCGGTCCTGCCGGTGCTGCGCGAACGGGTTGGAGCGCTGCTGGCGGCGGGGGATAATGGCAGCGCGCATACGCATACCGAATAAATCGCAGCCCAGGGAACCCGCATGAAACTCGTCACCTCGCTCACCAGCCCCTACGGTCGCAAGGCCCGTGTGGTGCTGCTCGAAAAGAAGATCCCCTTCACGCTCCAGGTCGAGAACCCCTGGCTGCCCGATACCCCGGTGCCGACGCTGAATCCGCTCGGCAAGGTGCCCGTGCTGGTGCTGGAAGACGGCGTCTCGGTGTTCGATTCGCGCGTCATCGTCGAATACCTCGACCACGTCAGCCCGGTCGCCCATCTCATTCCGTCCGAACCTAAAAGCCGCATGGTCGTGCGCGGCGTCGAGGCCCTGGCCGACGGCGTCACCGACGCCGCCGTGGCGGTGTTCCTGGAGAAGAAGCGCCCCGCCGACAAGCAGAGCGCCGACTGGCTGATGCTGCAGGAAAAGACCCTGTTCCGCGGCCTCGAAGCCCTGTCCGAAGCGCTCGGCGAAAAGCCCTGGTACCTCGGCAACAGCATGACGCTGGCCGACGTCGCCTGCGGCTGCATGCTCGGCTACCTCGGCCTGCGCTTCCCCGAGATCGACTGGCGCACCGCGCATCCGAACCTGGCGAAGCTCTACGACAAGTTGATGACGCGCGCGTCGTTCAAGGAGACCGTGCCGGTCGTTTGAGCCGTCATTGCGAGTCGCGCAGCGACGCGGCAATCCAGAATGCGTGCAATCCTCGAACGGATGGATCGCCACGCCCTGCGGGCTCGCGATGACGGGTGAGCGTATTTTCCAAACGGAGGAGCCTATGTCACATGCGGTAGCAACCTTGGCGGGCGGCTGCTTCTGGTGTATCGAGACCGTATTCAACCGCCTGCGCGGCGTCGAGTCCGCCGTCTCCGGCTACATGGGCGGCCACACGTCGAACCCCACGTATGAAGACATCTGCAACGGCGACACCGGCCACGCCGAAGTCGTGCAGATCCGCTTCGATCCCGACGTGATTTCCTATCGCGACCTGCTCGACGTCTTCTTCACGATCCACGACCCCACCCAGCTCAATCGCCAGGGCAACGACGTCGGCACCCAGTACCGCTCGACGATCTTCTGGCACACGCCCGAGCAGAAGGCCGAAGCCGAAGCCGCGATCGACGAGCTGAATGCATCAAGGCAGTTCGCCACGCCGATCGTGACGGAAGTGAGCGAAGCGACAACCTTCCATCCCGCCGAGGATTACCACCAGCGCTATTTCGAGCAGAACCCGTACCAGCCGTATTGCCAGTTCGTGGTGGCGCCCAAGGTGGCGAAGGCGGAGGCGAAGTTCGGCGGGCGGCTCAAGTAAGCTGATCAGAGTGCGGGCGCGTGCCGTTCGCCCATTCGACAAGCTCACGACGCAGTCTGAGCTTGTCGAAGGACTGGCTGGCGATATCTCCTGCTTGGTGCCGGGCTGTCCTCCCTGATTCAATCCGGCCCGCTCACTCGCCCACCGACCCCCATTCCTTGAACTGGCGCTCCATGTCCTTTTCCTCGGCCTCGATCGAGTCCGGCCCGGTGTCGGGGCACTCGGTCTCCGCGGCTGCGCTGTCCGATGTCACGGCATTTTCCGGATGGGTGGGCGAAGCACCGTTCCACGCGAACCGGTTGCGGAAAACCGGCGGGTCCGGCAGGCAGTCGTTCTTGTAGATCGGCGGCCAGCCCGTCTCGAAGGGCAAGAAGGCGATGGTCTTCTCGAACACCAGCGGCTTGCCCGTCGGCGTCGGCGTCGGCGGCAACGGCGGCATCGCGCGGATCGCCTGCAGGGCCAGCTTTTCGACAAGCTCCGAGGTCGACCACAACACGTCCGCCCGGGCGAGCCTGCCGTTGGGCGCGATCTCGATGCGGAATCGCACCAGGCCCTGCCGCTCGCCTTCCACCGCCGTGCCCATCATGCTGCGCACCTGCGGGCCCCAGCTGTAGCGGTAGCGCTTGCTGTTCTTGAGCGTGTAGGTGGAGGCCAGGGCCCATTCCTCCGCGGTGGGCGCGGGCGGCGCAGCCATTGTGGCCGGCGCCTTCTCGGGCACGGGCGGCGGGGGCGCATCCGGGGCGCGAGCGCGTTTCGTCTCCCCGCGTGGCGGCGTCGGGGCCGGGCGGACAGGCTTCACAGGCCGCTCAGGCGCAAGCGTGAGATCGACCCGTAACGGTTTCTGGATCGCCAGGGGCGGAGCGGGTGGCGCCTGGAACTTTTCCAGCACCAGAAGGCTGGCGTGAACGCCCAGCGACAGCACGAGGGCCAGGAGCAAGCGGAACCTGACGGGGGGCATGGGCGTAGGGAGAAATGCGATCCTGGCGTGCCAAGGATGGGGGAGTTGTAATCCAGTAGATTGAATTGTCCCTCATGGGCTTGGGGACGCTAATGGGCTCTTCTTACCGTCTCTAGCTCGGTTTCGTTTCTTTACTTTCGCTCTTTGAAAAGGTGGAAGGCAGCAGGAGTGTTGTTTTGCCAGACCTGACCACAATAACGCGCGCGTTGGCGTCATGGTTAACAACCTGCAACTGTTGCGCTGGATCGACTCGACGTCCGAAGCTGGGGCCGACGACTTCGACGCTGCGGCTCTATTGGTCATCGCCATCGCCATCGTCGGCGATGCCGGCTACCTCCTGTTCAGGATCAGTTAAGCCGCGCAGGGTTGTTGGTGGCGGCTAGCGTGTGTGCCAATTGAACTTGAGAAATTTTTTGCTCGGCTTCTTGCTTGGTGAGAACTTCTTGTTCGCATAACCACTTGTATTTCTCGATCTCATTTTCTGGGGCGTTCTCGGTGTCTATTTCACCGTACCAATCGAGAAGCTGATTTTTCCTTCTTGAGCGAATTTCGCTAATGATCTGGTCGTGAGTGCTCCTGTCTTGAATGATA
This sequence comes from Pseudomonadota bacterium, assembly GCA_041639215.1. Classification (GTDB taxonomy): domain Bacteria; phylum Pseudomonadota; class Gammaproteobacteria; order Burkholderiales; family Thiobacillaceae; genus Thiobacillus. The sequence continues at coordinate 161,668 of JBEQCP010000003.1, forward strand.
AAAACGCTTCCCTTCTCGGCCTGAAAAACTGTGTATTTCACTTTTGAGTAGTGCGCCCAGGCAAGACAGATCGCACCCAAGGTCAACCAGAGCAGAGTTGCGCCAGCATAATGGTCCGCGTACAGGGCCGTACCAAGCTGAAGCACACCAATAATCAGCCACAGAATCCCGACATTCCTCAGCCATTCATTTTGGTCGATCTTGATGAAGGGCTTTTTAGGGAAATGCGCATAAGGGATGTCGACGTCGCCGGAGCCGGATTTGTCGGAATAAGCGAAATTGAGGCTCTCATCATTGAACGTAAATAGATGTCGGTTGGACATCTTCTTTTGTGTGATCTGCATAGCCTCCCCCTCGTTTTTTCTAAGCCTTAGTCCACGAATCCTTTAACGTCACCGTCCGGTTGAACACCGGCGCGCCCGGCTTCGTATCGACGCGATCCGCGACGAAGTAGCCGTGCCGCTCGAACTGGAACGAGGCTTCGGGTGCGGCGTCCTTCAGCGCGGGCTCCAACTGTGCGCGGATGACCTTCACCGAATCGGCGTTGAGGTCGTCGAGGAAGTTGCCGGTTTCGGCGCCGGGCTGCGCGGTCTTGAACAGACGGTCGTAGAGGCGAACCTCGGCTTCATACGCGTGCGCCGCGCTCACCCAGTGGATGTTGCCCTTGACCTTGACCGAGTCGGCGCCGGGGGTGCCGGACTTGGTGTCGGGGAGGTATTCGCAGTGGACGGCGGTGATGGTGCCGTCGGCGTCTTTGTCGCAGCCGATGCATTTCACGATGTAGCCGTAGCGCAGGCGCACCGAGTTGCCGGGGAATAAACGGAAATAGCCCTTGGGCGGGGTTTCCTCGAAGTCTTCGCGCTCGATCCACAGCTCCCTTGAGAACGGAATCGCGCGCTTGCCGAGGTCGGGCTGCTGCGGGTGGTTGGGGGCGAAGCAGTCTTCGCTCTGGCCTGCGGGGTAGTTGTCGATGATGAGCTTGACCGGGTCGAGTACGGCGACGCGGCGCAGCGCGGAATCATTCAGCACATCGCGCTGGCAGGCCTCGAACACGCTGTAGTCGATCCAGCCGTCGGACTTCGACACGCCGATCTGGTCGGTGAAGCGGCGGAAGCCTTCGGGTGTGTAGCCGCGGCGGCGCGCGCCGACGAGCGTAGGCAGGCGAGGGTCGTCCCAGCCGCTGACGTGCTTTTCGTCGACGAGCTGGATCAGCTTGCGCTTGGAGAGCACGACGTAGGTGAGGTTCAGGCGCGCGAACTCGATCTGCTGCGGCAGCGGACGGGTGAAGAAGCCGCCGTCGGCGAGCTTGTCGAGCAGCCAGTCGTAGAACGGGCGCTGGTCCTCGAATTCCAGTGTGCAGATCGAGTGGGTGATGCGCTCGATCGCGTCCTCGATCGGGTGGGCGTAGGTGTACATCGGGTAGATGCACCAGGTGTCGCCGGTGTTGTGGTGCGTCGCGCGTTTGATGCGGTAGATCGCCGGGTCGCGCAGGTTGATGTTGGGCGAGGCCATGTCGATCTTGGCGCGCAGCACGTGCGCGCCGTCGGGGAATTCGCCCGCCTTCATGCGGCGGAAGAGGTCGAGGTTCTCCTCGATGCTGCGGGTGCGATAGGGACTGTCCTTGCCTTTTTCAGTCAGCGTGCCGCGGTATTCGCGCATCTCGTCGGCGGAAAGCGAATCGACGTAGGCGTGGCCGGATTGGATCAAATACTCGGCGCAGGCGTACATGGTGTCGAAGTAGTTCGACGCGTAGTAGAGGTGCGTGCCCCAGTCGAAACCCAGCCACTTCACCGACTCGACGATGGAGTCGACGTATTCCTGTTCTTCCTTCTCCGGGTTGGTGTCGTCGAAGCGCAGGTGGCAGACGCCACCGTAGTCGCGCGCGAGACCGAAGTTGAGGCAGATCGACTTGGCGTGGCCCAAATGCAGATAGCCGTTGGGTTCGGGCGGGAAGCGCGTCTCGACGCGGCCGCCCCATTTTCCGGCGGCGTTCTGCTCGTCGATGATGTTGCGGATGAAATTGGCGGCGGGGGCGGGCGGTGGTGTGTTGCTCATTGCGCGGAGGGGTCAGAAACGTTGCGAAGCTCGGGTTAGGCGCCGAGCAGTCGGCGCGCCAGCAGGGTTTGCATGTCGCGGCGTCCATCGGCGATCAGGACGACGATAACCTGTTGCCCGATTATCCGGTAAATCAGTCGATACGGCTTGAAAAAGACCTGACGGTATTCGCGTATGCCAAGCGCCAGGAGTTCGCGGGGGCGGCTGCCGCGCTCGGGGAAGGTAGCGAGTCCTTCTGCGGCTTTCAGCAATTGATCCAGCACATGGTTTGCGCTGGCTTTCGAGTCGAACGCTGCGATGTGGTCGTAGAGGGATTCGAGATCCTGCTCGGCACCGGCGGACAGGTGGACTCCATGCGGCATTTACTTGGCGCGCAGACGCTTCACGACGTCTGCGAGGGGGCGGGTGTTGCCAGCCTCGATGTCCTGGTTGCCGAGTGCGAGGAGCTTCAGTAGCGCAAGCGTCTCCTGTGTTTCCTCGTAGCTTGCCACGTCCTGGAGCACGGCTTTGGCCTCACCGTTCTGCGTGATGACCAGGGGTTCGCGTTGCGTCGTCAGACGATCCAGCACCTCGGCGGCATTGGCTTTCAGATAGCTGATGGGTTTGACCTGGGTCGAATAGCGCATGGCCGGCTCCGTTTGAATCAAGACCGAATATAGTCCTTTAGCGGTTCTGTGGCAACGAGGATTCAGGTGATGATGCCGCCGCCAAGGCACATTTCACCGTCGTACAGAACGACCGACTGCCCAGGCGTGACCGCCCATTGTGGGGCGTCGAACGCGAGTTCCAGCGTGTCGGCGTCGAGCTTCGTGATGCGGCAGACGGCGTCGGTCTGGCGGTAGCGCGTCTTTGCGGTGTAGGGCTTGGCGGGGTCGGGTGCTGCGCCGGCGACCCAGCTGAGCTGGCCGGCGGCGAGTGTCGTGCGCTTGAGCAGCGGATGGTCGTGCCCCTGCACGACGATCAGGGTGTTGCTCGCCATGTCCTTGGCAGCGACGAACCACGGCTCGTCGCTGCTGTCCTTCTGCCCGCCGATGCCGAGGCCCTGACGCTGGCCCAGGGTGTAGTACATCAACCCCTGATGGCGGCCGACCACGCGGCCTTCGGGCGTCTTCATGTCGCCCGGTTCGCGCGGCAGGTAGCGTTCGAGGAATTCGCGGAAGTTGCGCTCGCCGATGAAGCAGATGCCGGTGGAGTCCTTCTTGGCGGCGTTGGGGAGACCAATTTGCGCGGCGATTTTCCGCACCTCGGGCTTGGGCAGATGCGCGAGCGGGAACAGGGCCGGGGCGAGCTGCGCCTGGCTCAGGCGGTAGAGGAAATAGCTCTGGTCCTTGTTGGCGTCGTGCGCCCGCAGCAGCGTGGCGCGGCCGAACGGGTCGTGGCCCTTGCCGACGTAGTGGCCGGTGGCGATGTACTCCGCGCCGCGCGCGAGGGCGTCGTCGAGGAAGGCCTTGAACTTGATCTCGGCGTTGCACAGCACGTCCGGGTTGGGCGTGCGCCCCGCCTGGTATTCGGCGAGGAAGTAGCTGAACACGCGTTCCTTGTATTCGGCGGCGAAGTTGACCGCCTCGACCTCGATGCCGAGCACGTCGGCCACCGCCAGCACGTCGAGAAAATCCTGCCGCGCGGTGCAGTGCTCGGTGTTGTCGTCGTCGTCCCAGTTCTTCATGAAGACGCCGAGCACGTCGTAGCCCTGCTGCTTCAGGAGATAAGCGGCGACGGCGGAGTCGACTCCGCCCGACAGGCCGACGACGACTTTGTGACTCATGAACGGGATTCCAATGAAGATTCTCCTTCCCTTGACGGGAGCGGGCCGGGAGGGGGAGAGTGTCCCCGTTCGCCCTGAGCTTGTCGAAGGGCATGTCCGAGTGGGCACAGGGCTTCGACACGCTCAGCCCGAACGGTAAATTCACCCTCACCCACCATGGGAGTTCGAGCATTGTTGCCGAGCCTCGTGTTCATCCGTGCCTCACGAAGTCGAGCGGGAAGCGGTGCCCCGCGAGGTAGTCCTCGACGCAGCGCATCACCAGCGGGCTGCGGTGCGGCGTGGGGTGCGCGGCAAGCTCCTCGGGCGTGAGCCACAGCGCGCGCACGATGCCGTCGTCGAGCGAGAGGGCGGCGTCGAAGCCGCTGACCTCGCAGACATAGGCGAAGCGCAGATAGGTGATGTCGCGGCGCGGGTAGTGCGTGGTGTAGCAGCCGAGCAGCGCGGTCGGCTCGACGTGGTGCGCGGTCTCTTCGAGCGCCTCGCGGCGCACCGCCTCGATCAGCGTTTCACCGCGTTCCCAGTGGCCGGCGGGCTGGTTGAGGCGCAGGCCTTCGGCGGTGTGTTCCTCGACCAGCAGGAATTTGCCGTCGCGTTCGACGATGGCTGCGACGACGACGTGCGGCAGCCACTGTGTGGGTTCAGACATGCAGCTCTTTCCATTCTCCGGGCTGCAGCGGGCCCAGTTTCCATTCGCCGACGGCGGCGCGCACGAGGCGCAGCGTCGGAAAGCCGATTTTCGCGGTCATGCGCCGTACCTGCCGGTTCTTGCCTTCATGAATCACGAGTTCGATCCAGGCGGTGGGGATGCTGGCGCGAAAGCGGATCGGCGGGTTGCGCGGCCACAGGCCGGTGGGCTCGTCGATCAGCCGTGCCTTCGCCGGTCGGGTGACGAAATCGCCGAGATCGACACCGCTCCGCAGCGGTTCGAGATCAGCATCCGTCGGCGCACCCTCGACCTGCGCCCAGTAGGTTTTGGGCAGCTTGTGTTTCGGGTCGGCGATGCGGGCCTGCAGGGCGCCGTCATCGGTTAAAATCAGCAGTCCCTCGCTGTCGGCGTCCAGCCGCCCGGCCGCATACACGCCCGGTATGGCGAGATGGTCGCGCAGGCCCTGCCAGCGCCCCTCCGGGGTGAACTGGCTCAGCACGCCGTAGGGTTTGTTGAACAGGATCAATCGCGCCACGTTGAGAAACAGACATCGAAAACCCGCCCATTTTACCGTTAGCCGAGCATTCCTCATGACCTACCAGCACATCCAGATTCCCGCCCACGGCCAGAAGATCACCGTCAACGCCGACAACACGCTGAACGTCCCGAATACACCGATCATTCCCTTTATCGAGGGCGACGGCACCGGCGTCGACATCACCCCGGCAATGAAGAAGGTCGTCGACGCCGCGGTCGCCAAGGCCTACGGCGGCAAGAAGCAGATCGCCTGGATGGAGGTCTATGCCGGCGAGAAGGCGGTCAAGGTCTACGGCGGCGACCAGTGGCTGCCCGACGAGACCGTCGCGGCGGTGAAGGACTACGTGATCTCGATCAAGGGCCCGCTCACCACGCCGACCTCGGGCGGCATCCGCTCGCTCAACGTCGCACTGCGCCAGCTGCTCGACCTCTATGTGTGTCTGCGCCCGGTGCGCTACTTCACCGGCGTGCCCAGCCCGGTGAAGGAACCCGAGAAGGTCGACATGGTGATCTTCCGCGAAAACACCGAGGACATTTACGCTGGCGTCGAGTGGGAAGCCAATTCGGAGCAGGTGAAGAAGGTCATCGAATTCCTGCAGAAGGAAATGGGCGTGAAGAAGATCCGCTTTCCCGAGACCTCGGCCATCGGCATCAAGCCGGTGTCGATCGAAGGCTCCGAGCGCCTGATCCGCAAGGCGATCCAGTACGCGATCGACAACAAGCGCAAGTCGGTGACGCTGGTGCACAAGGGCAACATCATGAAGTTCACCGAGGGCGGCTTCAAGAAGTGGGGCTACGAGCTCGCCGCGCGCGAATTCGGCGCCAAGCTGATCGGCGAAGGCCCATGGATGGAACTGCCGAACGGCATCGTCATCAAGGACGTGATCGCCGACGCTTTCCTGCAGCAGATCCTGCTGCGCCCGGCCGAATACGACGTCATCGCCACGCTGAATCTGAACGGCGACTATATCTCCGACGCGCTGGCGGCGGAAGTCGGCGGCATCGGCATCGCGCCCGGCGCCAACCTGTCCGACACCGTGGCGATGTTCGAGGCGACCCACGGCACCGCGCCGAAATACGCCGGCAAGGACTACGTCAACCCGGGTTCGCTGATTCTCTCCGCCGAGATGATGCTGCGCCATCTCGGCTGGCTGGAAGCCGCCGACCTCATCGTCGCCAGTATGGAAAAGGCGATCCAGGCCAAGACCGTGACCTACGACTTCGCCCGCCTGATGGACGGCGCGACCGAGGTGAAGTGCTCGGCGTTCGCCGAGGCGATGGTCGCGAAGATGTAAGCGCTGCCGCAGCCAATAAAAACCCCGCCAGGGCGGGGGCGCTGAAACAAAAAACCCCGCCGAAGCGGGGTTTTTTGTTTCAGCTCAACGACTCAACCCTGCGGCTGGATGTTGGAAGCCTGCTTGCCCTTCGGGCCCTGGCTGACCTCGAAGCTGACTTTCTGGCCTTCCTTCAGCGTCTTAAAGCCGCTGGTCTGGATGGCGGAGAAATGCGCGAACACATCCTCGCCGCCGTCATCGGGGGTGATGAAACCGAACCCCTTGGCGTCGCTGAACCACTTGACAGTACCTGTTGCCATTAACACTTCCCTCCTTGGCGGAACACTAAACACAACCGCGATAAGCGCAAAGCTCTAGCGGATGACAGGACGGCTGGATTTTTATGGCCGTCGGTCTGAATTCAAGCGCGCTACCCGGTGATGCCCCTGCGGTAATGCCAAACCTGCACGGTTCTTGAAACCAAACTACTGGCTTTTTACTACCGCGCCCCGGTTTTTACAAGAGGAAAGCGCGAAAAAGCAAGGACTTGCAACGGACTATGGTTTCCTTCCAATAGGGGAACGGGCGGGGCCCATGCGGTACGATGCGCGCCATGCGTGCCACCTGGGATATTTTCTGCAACGTTATCGACAACTACGGCGACATCGGCGTCGCCTGGCGACTGGCGCGCGGCCTCGCCGCGGAACATGGGCTGCCGGTGCGGCTGTGGGTCGACGACCTCGCCGCGTTCGAGCGCATCTGGCCGGCCGTCGATGCGAAGGCCGACGCGCAGCGCTGCGCCGATGTCGAGGTGCGCGCGTGGCGTACGCCGTTCGCCGTAATCGAGCCGGCTGCGGTGGTGATCGAGGCCTTCGGCTGCGCGCTGCCGGACAGCTATGTGGCAGCGATGGCGCGGCAGGTGCCGGCGCCGGTCTGGATCAACCTCGAATACCTGAGTGCCGAATCCTGGGTGGCCGACCACCACGGTCTGCCGTCGCCACACCCGCGGCTGCCGCTGACCAAGCATTTCTTTTTCCCGGGTTATACGCCGGCGACCGGCGGTCTCCTGATCGAGGCCGACCTGCCAGCCCGACGGGATGCATTTCGGCGTGAAGCGACCGCTGCGTTCTGGCACTCGCTGGGACTGGAAGACTCTCGGCAGGGTGAGCTGCGAGTGTCGCTTTTCGCCTACGAAAACCCGGCGCTGCCGGCGCTGCTCGACGCCTGGGCGGCGGATGCGCGTCCCGTGACCTGTCTGGTGCCGGAAGGACGGGTGATCCCGCAACTGGCGGCCTGGCTCGGGCGGACCTCGCTTGCAGCAGGCGACCGCGACGAGCGCGGCGCCTTGCGCGTGCAGGTGCTGCCGTTTACCGATCAGGACGCCTACGATCATCTCCTGTGGGCATGCGATCTCAATTTCGTGCGCGGCGAGGATTCCTGCGTGCGCGCGCAGGCGGCGGCGCGGCCGCTGGTGTGGCAGGCCTATCCGCAGGCCGGGCGGGCGCACTGGGACAAGCTCGACGCACTGCTGGACCTGCATGTCGCTGGCCTCGCGCCTGCTGCGGCCGGGGCGGTGAGGGGGATGTGGCACGGCTGGAACGGCGTGCCGGACGCGCCGGCGATGGCCGATTGCTGGGCAGCGTGGCGCGGCCAGCAGGGCGCGCTCGCCGCCCATGCGCGCGGCTGGGCGGGCCAGCTCGTGTCGGTCGGACGGCTCACCGACACGCTGGTGGATTTCGCGGAAAAAAATAAGTTAAAATAACGAGTTTTCTCAATCTCTTAGCTCTCTCCGCAGGACATACACCCATGAAAACCGCAATGGAACTCCGCGCCGGCAACGTCGTGATGATCGGCAAAGACCCGATGGTCGTGCAGAAGGCCGAATTCTCGAAATCGGGCCGCAACGCCTCTGTCGTCAAGATGAAACTGAAGAACCTGCTCACCGGCGCCGGCATGGAAAGCGTCTATCGTGCCGACGACAAGTTCGACACCGTGACGCTTGATCGCAAGGAATGCACCTATTCCTACTTCGCCGATCCGCTCTATGTGTTCATGGACAGCGAATACAACCAGTACGAAGTCGAAGGCGACAACCTCGGCGACGCGCTGAACTACCTCGACGACGGCATGCCGGTCGAAGTGGTGTTCTACGACGGCAAGGCGATCTCGGTCGAAATGCCGACCACCGTCATCCGCGAAGTGGAGTACACCGAGCCCGCCGTGCGCGGCGACACCTCCGGCAAGGTGATGAAGCCTGCGCGCATCAAGCCCACCGGGTTCGAGCTTCCGGTGGCGGCCTTCGTCGAGATCGGCGACATGATCGAGATCGACACGCGTACGAACGAATTCAAGCGCCGCGCCAACTGATTCCGACGAGTTAGAGCCGATACTTTGTCGACTTCGCCTTACCCGCAAGGGGTAGGCCGTGGTTGTAAAGCCGACAAATCGGCAACAACCACGCACCGCCGTGCTACAGCACTGTCTTCGGCTCGTCTTCGCCTCTCGGCTCTAATCGAATCGGAATAGGAACCGTCACGTTGAATGAGCAAAAAGGCAGCCTCGGCTGCCTTTTTGTTTTTCGGCTCCCCCTGCGGCGGCGTTAAAATGACGGCCTGCTTTTCTGCCGCCTCCCCATGACCGACCCGCGCTTCGTCCACCTTCGCCTGCACACCGAATTCTCCGTCTCCGACGGCCTGGTGCGGGTCGACGAGGCGGTCGACCGCGCGCGTGCGAGCGGCATGCCGGCGTTGGGTCTCACCGACCTCTCCAACACCTTCGGCTGGATCAAGTTCTACCGCGCCGCGCGCGGCGCCGGGGTGAAGCCGGTGTTCGGCTGCGACGTCTGGGTGACCAACGCGGCTGACCGCAACCGGCCATCGCGCCTGCTGCTGCTGGTACAGCACCGCGAGGGCTACCGCCGCCTGTGCGAGCTGCTTTCCCGTGCCTACCAGGAAAATCTCCATCGCGGCCACGCCGAGATCGATCCGGCCTGGCTCGCCGAGGGCACCGAGGGTCTCCTGGCGCTGTCGGGCGGCGACGCCGGCAACGTCGCGCAGGCGATCCTCGACGACAAGTCGGACGCCGCGCGCGCTGCAGCCGAGGCGTGGGCTGCGCTGTTCCCTAGACGCTACTATCTGGAGTTGCAGCGCTACGGCCAGCCGCACACCGAACGCCTGATCGACGGCCTGCTCGACATCGGCGCGGCACTGAACCTGCCTGCCGTGGCCACCCATCCGATCCAGTTTCTTGCGGCCGACGACTTCAAGGCGCACGAGGCGCGGGTGTGCATCGCCGAGGGCATGATGCTCGGCGATCCGCGCCGGCCGCGCCCGTTCACCGCCGAGCAGTACTTCAAGTCGCCGGACGAGATGGCGGAGCTGTTCGCCGACCTGCCCGAAGCGCTCGCGAACAGCGTCGAGATCGCCAAGCGCTGCAACCTGACGCTGGAGCTCGGCAAGAGCAAGCTGCCCGATTTCCCGACGCCGGACGGCATGAGCCTCGACGACTACATCCGGCAGCGCTCGTACGAGGGGCTGGCCGAACGGATGGCGCATCTGTATCCCGACGAGGCCGAGCGCACGGCGAAGCTGCCCGAATACACCGAGCGTCTGGAATTCGAGCTCGGCACCATCATCCAGATGGGCTTTCCGGGCTACTTCCTGATCGTGTCGGACTTCATCAGCTGGGCCAAGCACAACGGCGTGCCGGTGGGGCCGGGGCGGGGCTCGGGCGCCGGTTCGCTGGTTGCCTATTGCCTGTCGATCACCGACCTCGACCCGCTCGCCTACGACCTGCTGTTCGAACGCTTCCTCAACCCCGAGCGGGTGTCGATGCCCGACTTCGACATCGACTTCTGCCAGGACGGGCGTGACCGCGTGATCCAGTACGTGAAGGACAAGTACGGCCACGCTGCGGTATCGCAGATCGCCACCTTCGGCACGCTGGGCTCGAAGTCGGTGATCCGCGACGTCGGCCGCGTGCTCGACATGCCGTACACCTACTGTGACAAGCTCTCCAAGCTGGTGCCGATCGAGGGCGTGAAACCGGTCTCGCTGCGCAAGGCGTTGGAGATGGAGCCGCAGCTGCAGGAACGCTACGATCAGGAAGAGGAGGTGCAGGAACTCTTCGGGCTGGCTGAGAAGCTGGAGGAACTCACGCGCAACGTCGGCATGCACGCTGGCGGCGTGCTGATCGCGCCGGGCAAACTCACCGACTTCTGTCCGCTCTACCGCGCCGAAGGCTCGGAGGCGGTGGTGTCGCAGTTCGACAAGGACGACGTCGAGGCGATCGGCCTGGTCAAGTTCGACTTCCTTGGCCTGCGCACGCTGACGATTCTGGCCGAGGCGGTGCGCTTCGTGCAGCGCCAGCCGGGCATGGAAGCCTTCCGCCTGGAGGACCTGCCGCTCGACGACCCGGCGGTCTACCGGCTGTTCGCCGATGGCAACACGACCGCAGTGTTCCAGTCCGAATCGCGCTCGGCGAAAGACCTCGAAAAGAAGCTCAAGGGCGACTGCTTCGAGGACATCATCGCGCTGATGGCGCTGAACCGGCCGGGCCCGCTGGGCTCCGGCATGGTCGACGACTTCATCGCGCGCAAGCAGGGCAAGCAGAAGCCGGAGTATTTCCACCCCGACCTCGAGCCGGTGCTGAAATCGACCTACGGCATCATCGTCTACCAGGAGCAGGTGATGCTGGTGGCGCAGATCCTCGCCGGCTACAGCCTCGGCGCGGCCGACATGCTGCGCCGCGCAATGGGCAAGAAGAAACCCGAGGAAATGGCCAAGCAGCGCGAGATCTTCCTCGCCGGCGCGGCCAAGCGCGGCGCCGACACCAGGGTCGCCGAACGTCTGTTCGACCTGATGGAAAAATTCGCCGAGTACGGCTTCAACAAGTCGCACTCGGCGGCCTACGCGCTGGTGGCCTACCACACCGCCTGGTTGAAGGCGCATTACCCGGCCGAATTCATGGCAGCGACGATGTCGTCGGAAATGTCCGACACCGACAAGGTGCGCGTGTTTTACGAGGACTGCCGTGCCAATGGATTGGCGTTGCTGCCGCCCGACATCAATCTGTCGGGCTATCGCTTCGATCCTGTGAGCAAGACCGAGATCCGCTACGGCCTGGGGGCGATCAAGGGCAGTGGCGAAGCGGCGATCGGTGCCATCGTCGCCGAGCGTGAGGCCAACGGTCCGTATAAAGGCCTGTTCGATCTCGCGCGCCGCGTCGACAAGCGCTATCTCAACCGCCGTGTGCTCGAGGCGCTGGTCAAGGCAGGCGCTTTCGATCGCCTCAGCGACCACCGTGCCAGTCTGATGGCCTCGATCAGCGCCGCGCTCGACGCGGCCGACCGCAAGGCGCGCAGCGGTGGCCAGGTGGGGTTGTTCGGCGAGGCGCTCGACGGCGGCGACGAGGAGCTGATCGACGTGCCGCGCTGGTCCGATCAGGAAAAGCTGGCGCAGGAAAAGTCTGCGCTAGGCTATTTTTTCAGCGGTCATCCCTTTACCTCCTACAGCCAGGAAGTCGCCGGCTTCGCCAAGAAGCGGCTCGACAGCCTGGAGCCGTCGCGCGACCCGGTCATGCTGGCCGGTATCGTGGTTTCGCTGCGTACCCAGATGACGCGGCGCGGCAAGATGCTGATCCTGCTGCTCGACGACGCGACGGCGCAGGTCGAGGTGGTGATCTTCAACGAACTGTTCGAGCAGAACCGCCACCTGCTGAAGGAAGATGCGCTGCTGGTGATCGAGGGCAAGGTCAATCGCGACGATTATTCGGGCGGCGTGCGGGTGACGGCCGACCGCATCTATGACCTGGCCGGGGCCCGGACGCGCTTCGCGCAGGGGCTGCGGCTGGCCTGCAACGGGCAGTCGAACGGCCGCAAGCTGGCCGAACTGCTGGCACCCTACAAGGTCGAGGAGGGCGGCTGCCCGGTCTGGGTCGATTACCGCAACCGCCACGCCAGCTGCCGGGTGCGACTGGGCGAGGACTGGCGAGTGCGGCTGGACGATCGCCTGCTGGAGGGCCTGGGTGGCTGGCTCGAACCGGAGGCGGTGAGGGTGATTTACTGACGGGGGAGGATTGATACGAAATGACTAGGGGGCAGGGCTGGAAAAGTGTTGACATCCATTTCGTTATATTAGAAAATTCTTATCAACACTGAGGCACCGCAATGGTTCTTGGTGTTGTCTCCTCCAATCCTCCTCCTTTGGTGGATACTCTGCCCGACTCCTCCCCGAGTCGGGCATTTTTTTGCCCGGAATTCGCCTCGACGCCTCTGTCCGATTGCGGAGACTAGTCGACCCGCTTCACGAATCCGCGGAACAGCCCCTGCGCCTCGCCAATCTCGACACGCTCGACCCGTGCCAGCGGGGGACCTCTGTGGGCCCATTCGATCAGGGCCGCTACAGCCTCGGCCGGTCCCTGGACAACGGCCTCGACCTGACCGTCCGGAGTGTTGCGCACCCAGCCGGCCACGTTCAGGCGCTCGGCCTCCAGCCGCATCGACTCGCGGAACCACACGCCTTGCACGCGGCCGTGGATGCGCAGGTGATGCGTTTTCTCCATCGCTTTACTTCACTTTCATGCCCGGCTGCGCGCCGCTGTCGGGCGACAGGATGAAGAGGCCGGGCGCGTCGCCGGAAGCCGCCAGCACCATGCCTTCGCTCATGCCGAATTTCATTTTGCGCGGGGCGAGGTTGGCGACCATCACGGTCAAACGCCCTACCAGTGCGTCCGGCGCATAGGCCGACTTGATGCCGGCGAATACCTGGCGGGTGCCGAGTTCGCCGAGGTCGAGCGTCAGCCGCAACAGCTTGTCGGCGCCCTCGACGTGTTCGGCATTGGCGATGCGCGCGATGCGCAGGTCCACCTTGGCGAAGTCGTCGATGCTGATCGTGTCGGTAACGGGGGCAGCCGCCGGCTGCGCGGCATGCGCCTGCGCTTCGGCGTGGCGCGCTGGTGCGGGGGCCGGCGTCGGTTCGAGATTCTGTTTGTTGGCGTCTACCATGGCTTCGATTGCTTTCGGGTCGATACGGGTCATCAGGTGGCTGTATTCGTTGATGCGGTGGCGGATGAACAGGTTCTGTGCGTCGTCCCAGGCCAGCGGTGGAATGTTGAGGAAGGCCTCGACCTGTTCCGCCAGTTTCGGCAGCACCGGCTTCAGGTACAGGGTCAGCAGACGGAACAGGTTCAGCGCGACGGTGCAGACCTCGTGCAGGCGGTAGACCGCGGCTTCGTCCTTGGCCAGTTCCCACGGTTTTTCGTCGGCGACATACTGGTTGGCGCGGTCGGCCAGCGCCATGATCTCGCGCAGTGCCTTGGCATAGTCGCGCGCCTCGTAGTGCGCGGCGATCGTGTCGGCGGCGGCCTGGAATTCGCCGATCAGCTGGATGTTGGCGACGCCGTCGGCGAGCTTGCCGTCGAACTTCTTGTGGATGAAGCCGGCGGTGCGGCTGGCGATGTTGATGAACTTGCCGACCAGGTCGGAGTTCACCCGCGCAACGAAGTCGTCGAGGTTCAGATCGATGTCTTCCATCGAGCCGTTGAGCTTGGCGGCGTAGTAGTAGCGCAGCCACTCGGGGTTGAGGCCCTGCTCGAGGTAGCTCGCCGCGGTGATGAAGGTGCCACGCGACTTCGACATTTTCTGCCCGTTGACGGTCAGGAAACCGTGCGCGTACACCGCGGTCGGCAGGCGGTGGCCGGAGTACTTCAGCATCGCTGGCCAGAACAGCGCGTGGAAGTAGAGGATATCTTTGCCGATGAAGTGCACCAGCTCGGCCTTGGAATCGGTGCCCCACCAGGCGTCGAAGTCGAGGCCGTTGTCCTTGGCGTATTTGGCGAAGCTCGCCATGTAGCCGACCGGCGCGTCGAGCCAGACGTAGAAATACTTGCCCGGCGCGCCGGGAATCTCGAAGCCGAAGTAGGGCGCGTCGCGGCTGATGTCCCAGTTGTTCAGCCCCGAGGCGAACCACTCCTGCATCTTGTTGGCGGCCTCGCTCTGCAGCGCGCCCGAGGTCGTCCATTCGCGCAGGAAGCCCTCGCAGTCACCAAGCTTGAAGAAATAATGCTCGGAATCCTTGTGCACCGGCGTGGCCCCCGACACCGCCGACACCGGATTTTTCAACTCGGTCGGGCTGTAGGTCGCGCCGCACACCTCGCAGTTGTCGCCGTACTGGTCCGCCGCGCCGCACTTCGGGCATTCGCCCTTGATGAAACGGTCCGGCAGGAACAGGTTCTTCACCGGGTCGTACTGCTGGGCGATCGTCTTCACCTCGATGAGGCCGACGTCCTTCAGGCGCAGATAAATTTTCGAAGCCAGCTCGCGGTTCTCATCCGAATGCGTCGAGTAGTAATGGTCGAAGCCGATGTGAAAACCCGCGAAGTCACGCGTGTGCTCGTCCCACACCCGGCCGATCAGGGCCTCCGGCGTAATGCCTTCCTTCTCCGCGCGCAGCATGATCGCGGTGCCGTGGGTGTCGTCGGCGCACATGTAACGGCAGTCGTGGCCGCGCATCTTCTGGAAGCGCACCCAGATGTCGGTCTGGATGTATTCGACCAGGTGGCCGAGGTGAATGCTGCCGTTGGCGTAGGGCAGGGCGGAGGTGATGAGGATCTGGCGGGACATGAACGGGCCGGAAGGCGAAAAACGCCCATTTTAACGCCTGCCGTGAGGCGGCGTCGTGCCCCGGCTAAAAACGCGAGCCGGGCTGCTTCAGGAATTCGATTTCGTCCGGGGTGGACGCGCGGCCGAGAATTGCATTGCGATGCGGAAAGCGACCGAAGCGTGCAATGACGTCTCGATGCTTGATCGCGTAGTCGAGGAAATTGTCGAACAGGGCGCGTTCGGCTGGCGCGGCTTCGCGCGCGAGAGCTGAGTAGAGCGAAACGGCGCGTTCCTGCATGGCATGCGATTCGGCATGCTCCAGCGGCAGGTAGAGAAATACCCGTTCGATCGGTGTCAGATGGCGTTCTTCGCCCGCGTCCAGTGCGGCGAGACTCAGCGACAGCGCCTGCGGATCGGTGGCGAAGGCTTGCGGCCGGTCGCGATGGATGTGGTGGGGAAACTGGTCGAGCACGATCACCAGCGCCAGCCGGCCGCGCGGCGTGCTGACCCAGTGGTCGAGCCGGCCAGCAGCCGCGTCGACGAGGATGGCGGAAAAGCGGTCGACGACCGCCTGGTCGTTGTCGGGCGACTTGCCGAACCAGAGCGTGCCTTGCCGTCCGGCGACCTCGGCAGCGCTGCCGGTCGGGCCGAACCAGAAGGCGAGGACGTGTTCGGATTCGGTCATGGCCCTATGCCTGCACTTCAGAACGCATCGTCGGGGAGATTGTTGTGCGAACCGTCGCAGAAGGGCTTGTCCTGGGTGTGCTTGCAGTTGCATAACCACACCGTGGTCTTTTCCTTGATCACGAAGGGCACGGGTTCGAGACCGGTGCCTTCGTGCGACCCGTCGCAGAACGGTTGCGTCATCGAGCGGCCGCACGAGCACCACCAGTATTCGCCGGGTTCTAGTTCGAGCTCGGCGGGGTTGCGGTCGTATACGACGGGTTCGGACATGCTGGACTCCTGCGCAAAAAACGTCATTCTAGACGCAATGCGTGCCGGCAAATCCGTACGGTTCATGGGGCGATTCGGGCAGTGGGCTGCGCCACGGGGGAGTGCTGCTGGCCGCTTCTTCGTTCTGCGGATAGAACGGGGAAGTGGTCGGGGTGAGAGGATTCGAACCTCCGACTCCTGCGTCCCGAACGGCCCTTGACCCCCAAAATCCGCTCCCCGCGGTTTTTGGTACCATAAGGTAATCAACAGGTTAGCACACTTTCATGAAATTGAACGAAAGTGGCCGCAGGGGTGTTTTTGTCCCATTTGTCGCAGAATTGTCGCAGATTATTTCTCGGCGAACGGTTGTGGAGTGCCTGTTTTTTAGGCAATCGCGTGCCGGATAAAAGTCGTCGCTTTACCTGTCATCGCAACCGACAGGAGATTCCGATGACCCCCGTTCATCCCTTCAACCCACTGACCGTCGACGACGTCGCCGCCGTGCTCGGCGTGAGCGTGCGCACCGTCGAAAACCACATCGAGGAGCAGGGCCTGCCGCGACCGGTCAAGATCGGCAAGATCCGCTACTGGCACCCGGAGGTGTTCTATGGATGGCTTGATCGCGTGCTGCGTGGCGGTGCGGAGGCGGCGCGCGGGCAGGCAGTGACGGATGTCGGCCGCAAGGGGGAGGGGGCGGAGCCTGTTGCTATCCCGGGCGGCCGGACGAGGGCGCGCGCCGAGCCCCGACTCTCGGCGGTTGAGCGGGCGCGCATTCGCGACGAGGCGGAACTGCGGAAACTCAACGGCTGAATGGAAGCCCCCACCGGTCTGGTGGGGGCTTGAATGCGCAGGCACTGATTCAGGGCCTGGGATTGCGTTGTTGCCCGGCCTTACTTCAGCGGGGCAGTGAAAGACGCGAGTCTTTGAAAAAGCGCTTGTCCGTCGGTGAAGAACGTGTGCGGCTCCCTCCCGGTTGCCCGGTAGAGCCGCATGACCTTGAGCACGTCTTCAAACGGCTGCGCGTCGATGCGCCGGCTCAGCAGCTGCATGTCTGGCCGATAGCAGTCGCCATCGTACATGCTCATCAGGAAGTCGATGATGGGGTAGGTTCCCCCACCCCGGTGGCTCAGGCACAGCGACACGAGCCGCCCGAGCGCCTCGACTTGTTCGGCGAGTTCCTTTTTACGATCTTCAGTTGGCATGGGGTTTGATCCTCAATGGTATGCACCGGAATTGGTGCACTGCGTATATGCACCTCGCTTATCCATTCGGTTCTCCGGAACGTCGGCCGTGTTGCGGCGGCGTTCCGCCTGGGCGTGCTTCTTGCGCAGTTCCGCCATGGCGACCTTCATCTCGAACTGATCGGTGGCGGGCGGAAGGCCAAGGTAGTTGTGCCAAATGGTCGTTCTGGTATGCCTCGGCTCGTTACCGAGCCGAGGGGACCGTCAAAATTGGGAACGGAGGGTTTCGCTGTCGACGAATGCGAGGATCCCATCGAGCATGCTTTCAGCGCCGTCCAGCCAGTTCCGGTAGGCGGCAATCGTGGCCAAGGTGACCGCCTGCTCCACGGTATTCATCCTAAGGAAATCAGCCCCGTTCATGGTCAGTAGGTTCTTCACATTGAGGGTACAAAGACCGTCGCAGTGCCGATACTTGTCGTTTGAAGAAACCACAACCCTGAATTCGGCAGATTTGTCACCGTCAATCCGGGTGACGCCATCGATGATGGCAACGGTCCCGTTTCCCAGGCGGCTTGCCATGCCGGTCTTGAATGTAAAGTCGTTCATACATACGCTCCATTAGTGGATAGAAGAAAGCCCTCAGTAATTCCTCGGGCCACACGTCTATGGACAGGATTTATCGCGGCGAGTGGGTCCGTTATCTCGTCCATCTGGGCGAGGCTGCTGCCAAACCGGGGGCAGCTTTCCAGCCGTCCATCCGATGTGTAGGGACTGCAGTTAACCGACCGCATAGTGATTTCCTGTAAGTCGATGCCGTTGGGCACCTGAAAAATTCCGTTTGTTTGCCGCAGGCTTGTCTATTCCCGGTTGAACCAAGATCCGGGGAGTCAGGGAGCGATGGCATAGGGGGTTTCCCCATAAAAAAAGCGGGGGTTTCCCCCCGCTTAGAATCAACTTCCTACCGTGCCTTGCGTATGACCGTCGGCGTGAGTTCCACCTCCAGCATCTGCCTGACCAGTTCGAGGATCCGTGTCCAGTTGAGCTTCCTGAAAAGCAGATCCCTGCCGGTCGCATCCTGATACAGCATCACCAACGACGCTTTCACGTCCTGCGAAAGGCTATCCACCCGGGGTGGCAGTAGAAAGCTGTAGTCGGGGTCGGCCGCAATGTGAGCGATCGCCGCATCAATGTCATCAGCCATCCGGTCTCTCGGGCTGTAGAAGTCCCGCAAGGAGATTTGACCTGCAGCAAGCTTCACCAGAATAGGTGGGCACACTAGGTATTCAGCCGCGGCTTCAACGACTTCACTCGAAATCCTGGGCGTCTCTCTGATCCCCCGTTTGAGCTGGACCAGGTAACCGTGAGTCACGCCGAGCGCGGAGGCCACCTCGGTCATTTTGTGCCCGCGGCTCAGCGAGATACGGGAGAGCCAGACAAGCAGGGCTGCCCCAGGCCTCTCGAGGTCCTCGGCACTGAAGCCGCACCACGTTTCGCACATCTCGAGACCCTTCAGCCTCTTGCCTTTGAACTTAACAATACTCATGAATTTTTGCTCCTTGGTTGCGGCACCAGCCGGTGTCCGGTTGGCGCCGTGTTTGACGATATGACCTGTGCACCACGCTGCCAGCGAGGCAGTTCGATGCAATTCGTATAGCAACCTTCACGGGGTTTCATGCGGGAGATGCGCATGTCGGCGTGTGGGAGCGCTACATCAGCCCAAGCGTCCGGTGGGCGCGACTCAGCCGGGAACGGACCGTGCCGATCGGCAGACCGAGCACCCCGGCGATTTCTTCGTAGCTCAAGTCATCCCGGTAACGCAGTTCGAGTGTCCTGACCAGCGAAGGCGACAGGCGATCAAGCTGCCTTGCCATGCGCTCCGCTCTTCGCAGGGCATCGAGGTGCATTTCCGGTGTGATGTGGTCGACGGGTTCCGGAGGGGCGTCGTCCTCTCCCGGGCCGGAGAACCGCACCTCGTGCCGGGAGCGGCTGAACTGGTTGAACGCGCAGTTCATCAGGATCTTGTATAGCCAGGTCGAAACGGTGCTTTCGCCACGAAAGCCGCCCAACCCTTGCCATGCCCTCAGAAGACTTTCCTGGACGAGGTCTTCTGCGATGCCGGGGTCGCGAACCATGCGGAAGGCCAGGCTCATGAGTTGTGGCCGGTATTTCTCCAGCGCGCTGTAGTCAAGTCGGAGGGTGGTCGGTGCGGGAGCGGCGGGCATTCTGAGATGTCGGAGTCGGTCGAACTCCGTATAGCGCCGCCCTTCATCGGACAGGGCTTTTTCTCAATGGTCAAAAAACATTCCGGAAAGCCGTCCGGCATCGCTATACCCGGTGCAGTGGTTAACAAAGGACAAACGATGAAACTGACACAAGAGGTAAGCGATTTACTTGAACTGATAGCGGACATCACTGCGACGTCACTAAGCTTGAAAGGAGATGACCCATGCAGGTCGCAGCAATCTACGCGCGCTATTCCACCGACGGGCAGCGCGAAACATCAATCGACGACCAGGTCCGGCGCTGCCGGGAAGTCGCAGAAAAAAACGGCTACACGATCGACGAGGCGCTGATCTTCACCGATGCGGCGCTAACGGGAACCGATAAGGCCACCCACAAGCGGGCTGGCTACCATGCCATGCTGGCGGCCTGGGACCAGCACCGGTTCAACGCACTGGTAGTCGACGAAATTCCGCGCTTGGCGCGGGACACGGTCGAGATGGCCAAGCTGCAGAAGAGGATCGAGGTGTCGGGGGTCCGGCTGCTGTCCCCGGACGGCACGGACACCCTGAATCCGAACTGGCAATTACAGTTCCAGATCATTTCCGCACTGGGTATGCACTTCATCCGGGAGACAAGGCACCGTGTCCTTAGGGGCATGATCGGCCAACTGGAGCGGGGGTACATGATCGCCGCGCCCGCTTTTGGCTACGACATGAACCAGGTCCTGGACGAGAACGGCGAGCCCCTCGGGACGCACTGGACCATCAACCTGGAGCAAGCGGAAATCGTCCGCAAGATGTACACCATGCGCCGTCATGGCGTGGCATTTGCCGAGATCGCCAGGTACTTGAACCAGAGTGGCGTGAAGCCGCCTCGCAAGTCGCGCAAAACCGGCGGGGACGGCTACTGGAGGCAGAGCAGCGTGTTCCGCATGCTCTCCAATACCATCTACCGCGGGGTGTTCGTGTGGAACGGCAGCATCTTCAGCCGGGGCAAAGCGAAGAAGGAAAATCGGACGCTCGAGCCGATCGAGTACCAGAGGCAGCACCTCAGGCTGGTCGACGACGAGACCTGGAACGTATGCAACGAGGGAAAAGTCAGCCGCACGGCGCGGGGAGGTGGGAAGCACGCCTTTTCGGGATTGGTGTCTTGCGGCACGTGCGATGCCACCTTGACCGTATCGACCGCGAGCAAAGGGGTACGCACGCTGTACTGTCCGCAGTGCCTCTTGGCCAAGCGGGTGGCGGCCAGGGATACCGGTCCGGGCTCAACGTCAACCAGCGGGTTCGAGGCGCTCATGAAGCACCTTCTCGAACGCCTGCTTCATGGCGAGGTGCTGGAGGAGCTCCGGAACCGGCTGCGTCAGCGCCTTGAGGGCGGCAGCGAAGTCGAGCTCCAAGAGCTGCGAAACAAGGTGGTCGCTGCCGAAAAGACCAGCGCTCGCCTGTTCAGGATGCTGGCCGAGGTCGATGGCAACGAGTCGCTGGAGAAGGAGTGCCGGCTGGCGTCCTCAAAGCAAAAACAGCTTCAGGCCAGTTTGCGAGAACTCGAGGCCGGCCTGGCGAAGCAAGACAAGGCCAGCATCGAAAGGCAACTGAAAGCGAGCCCTGCCAGACTTGTCGACCTGCTGTTTTCTGCCGGGGCTGCGCCGGAGAGGGTGAGAGCGGTTCTCAGCCGTCTTTTTCCCCGTATCGTCGCGCTCGGCAAGCCGTCAAAGTTCGTGTCGGTTTACGAGGTCACGATGGCGCCGGGCGCTGCGCTCGCGGAACTCACGGGAACCGCTGTGCTGGACGAATCGGTGATGACCCGGCGATTCAAGGTGTGGGCCGGGCCCGTGAGGCCAGTCAAATGGGTTGTGGAGGAGATCGTGGAGTAATTGGTGGGGGAGCGAAAGCCCCCCCATTTTTTGGGTCGACATTCTGGAGCAGCCTTTGGCAAGGCTTACTAGGCGACCGAAAGCGATCAGTTGCCGTCATTCACGAGCACTGTGCTGATCGACCGGTCGTCGGCCGAAGCGGTCTTACGCATGGCAAGCCAAATACGTCCGCTATGAGCCTCTGACCGGTCGATCTCGGATCAGTAACGCCACGTGTCCGCTTTAGTTTCCGCGAATGCGTACTCCCGACCCGAAGGAGACGGTTGTGGCATATTCGTCAAATGCCCGTTGGTGCAGCGAAAGCGGCCTTTTCGCAATTCCACCCTAAACTTTTCATCGATGGCCCCGGTCGGTCGCGGCCACCCACTCTTCCGCATGCAGCGCCCTGATGCAAGACATTACTAGTGTAGTCAGCGGCCCCCCCGGGGGACTATGCTGGAAACCGCATACTCAGCAAAGGTGGAAGAAGACATGGAAGGTCGGCGAAATATGTCACTTGCTGCTCGCATCAGAGATGCCCGGATTCGCGTAGGGCTGAGCCAAGCCGAACTCGCCCGGCGGTGCGGTATCTCTCCATCACTACAGTGCAACCTTAAAAATGGAAAGATCAAGTCGTTGCGCCATTCAACCCTGCTTCAAATGGCAAAAGAGGTGGGGAAGTCACCAGAGTGGATCGCTCTAGGGAATGGTAAGGCCAAGCCCGTTAAGGCTCACGTGAAACTTGAGCAAGAACTCCTGTCAGACTTCCGCAGGCTGTCCACTGCGGAAAGGATGATCGTGGCTCGCATGGTCCGTAGCCTGGTGATGGACAAGCGAGGACAAAGAACGCGCCTCAAGCCACGCGAATAAAGGCTTGAAAGGGGAGCAGCAGGTCCGTTATATAGCTGTCAGCCACCTGTCCCAGAATCAATAGCTAGGCAGTCATGGAATCCAGAAGCAGCCCCTGCGTGTGGTTGCTGTGAGAGGCCGATCTTGATCCTGCCCACGTTTGGTGGACAGTCTGGAGAGGGCATACTTGCTTTGGAAGGGGTATGTCATGGAACGCAAGGAACGCAGGCACCACACGCGGGAATTCAAGCTTGAGGCAGTACGGCTGGCGGGTATGGGTGACAAGACCAAGGCGCAGGTAGCGCGGGAACTGGGGATTCGGGTCAACCAGTTGCGCCAGTGGCGTTTGGAATTCGAGGAAGCGGAACGCAACGGGACGATACGGCCTGAGTTGGCGACCGCCGAGCACGACGTCGAGAAGCTTCGCAAAGAGAATGCCCGGCTCCGTGAGGAGATTCAGATTTTAAAAAAAGCGGCCATCTACTTCGCGAAGGCATCGGTGTGAAGTACGCCTTCATCGAAACACAGCGCAACGATCATTGTGTACGCACGCTGTGCAAGGCGTTGCGGGTCTCGGCAAGCGGCTACTATGCTGCCCGGAACCGGCCGCCCAGCGCGAGAACACAACGTCAGTCGGCGTTGGTCCTCAAGATTCGGGAAGCGCACGTCGCCAGCCGCCAGTCCTACTGGGCCCCCCGGGTGCATGCCGAACTTGCCGCCCAGGGTGTGGCCTGTTGCCGCAACACCGTTGCCAAGCTGATGCGCCAGGAGCAGATTGTCCCACGGGCGATCCGGAAGTTCAGGGTCACGACCAACTCGGGTAATACAAAGGCGGTCTCGCCCAATCTCCTCCGGCGCCGCTTCAAGGTCAAACGCCCCAATGCCTGCTGGCTTACCCAGCAACAACTCGCGATCTTTGTTGGCGTTTCGCAAACTGCCGTCGCCGCCTGGGAGAATGGCAAGCGGGCGATCCCGCGAGGAAGTCATCTGCTAAGCCTGGGTGAGGCTCTTGGCTTTGATGCCAAGGAGCTGTTCGGCATGGAGCAAAGTGAGCAAGGTGGTTCGGCTGCCGAAGTCAGACTGCTTGCTGCGTTCAGGGCACTATCTGAGGACCATCAGCGAATGGCGGTCAAATTGATCGAAGCGCTCGCACAATAGGAAGAGGCGTGCTCAGGATCGCTTCGACTTTCCTGATGTCAGCGCCTAGGTGACGCTCAGTTATCCGTGGTTGGCGGGCTGCGTTTCGGCCAAAGGCGCCACCGGCCTCTTAACCTACTACATCCGCTGTACTCGCAAACCGGCCGTTGACGTGCCTCTTGTTCCTGAACGACCGCTTTACCCGGTTCAGACGTTAGAACCCGACCCGAAGCAGCGACGAAATGTGTCGAGTGATGCCACCACAAGGCGGCCATTCAGGGCCGGAGCTTTGCCACGGAGCCTGCCTTGGCACCGAGGCGACGAATACTGACGGCGAGCCTCCACCAGGCCCGGAGGCGGTTCAGCATTGCCCTAATCGCGCTGTCATGCTTTGGCGTTGGTGTTTCGAGGGGTCCTTATTCAGCGACGCCCCCCATGCGTCCCGGCACGGTGGAGGCGCCGAACCGCCCCAGCCCCATTTCCACCAACCCTTCGGGACGGCGCAGCAGAAACAGTGCTTCCAGCCCCATGCGCTGTGCCAGGCCCAAGCCTTCTCCAGGGCCGGCCACCAGCAGTGCGGTGGCCCAGGCGTCCGCGTGCATGCAGGTGCGCGCCAGCACGGTGACCGATGCGACGGCATTGTTAACGGGCGCAGCGCGGCGCGCGTCCATGGTGTGTGCGAGGCGCGCATCACCCACCTGTAGATAGCGCCGGTAGTCGCCTGATGTGGCCACGGCCAGGTCCTGCAGTTCGATGACTCCGTGCACCGCGCGACGCCCAAACTCGGGCTGCTCCAGCGCCACGGCCCAGTGCGCACCGCTGGCCTGGCTGCCCACTGCACGCAGCTCACCATCAAGCGCCACCAGCGCATACTGCACCCCGTGCTGCTGCAGCACGGCGGCCATGCGGTCTACCGCGTAGCCCTTGGCAATGCCGCACAGGTCGAGCTGCAAGGGGGCGCGCTTGCGGGCGCGGCGTGCGGGGCGGTCGAGCTCCAGGCACTCGTGCGTAGGGCGCGGCGCGAGTTGGCGTGCAGTGCGGATCGCCCCAGCGTCGGGCGCATCGCGCACCGCACCAAAGCCCCAGGCATCGACCAGCGCGCCGACGCCCGGATCAAACGCGCCGGCACTGAGGCGGTGGATATCGAGCGCGCAGTCCAGTACCTCCAGCATTTCGGCAGGCAGTTCGACCCAGGCGTCCACGGGCGCACGGTTCAGGCGCATGAGGTCGCTATCAGGCTTCCAGGGAGACATCTGCTCGTCCACCTGCTGCACTGCGGCGGCGAGGTCCCGGCGCAGGGCCGCCAAGTCCAGGCTGGCGTCGACGTCCACACTGGCGGACCAGCGCGTGCCCATGGTCGGGCCGTGCAGGGTGGTCCGTTTGCAGAGCACGGCAGGCTCAGAAGACGTCTTCAGCATAGCGTTCCTTCGCTTTGAGCTGCGATATGCTCAACTGCAGCGGCGCCAGCACGGCGTCCAACGTCGCGGCCACGTCGTGCGCCATGGCGCGGCTGCCGCAGACACGCACGATGGCGCCCTGGGCCACCAAGTCGCGCAGGCGCTCGGCGTCGCGGCGCAGGGCGTCCTGCACATAGCCACCACCCTCCGGTATGCGCGAGAACACCGTCTGCATACTGGCCAGGCGTCCTTCGCCGAGCCAGTGCTGGATCTCGGGGCCGAAGTAAAAATCCCGCTCAGGGTTGCGCCCACCAAAGTACAGGTGCATAGGGGTGTGCCGGTCGTTGCGGCGGATGAAGCCTGCCAAGGGCGCCACTCCCGTGCCCGCCCCGATCAGCAGCACGGGCCGTCGCGTGCGCGGCAGCGCAAAGCCGGGGTTGGATCGGATGAACGCGGCGATGTGGTCGCCCGGCTGCAGGCCCAGCAGGTGCGTAGAGCACAGGCCGCCTGGCATCTGGCGCACGCAGATTT
This sequence comes from Pseudomonadota bacterium, assembly GCA_041639215.1. Taxonomy (GTDB): domain Bacteria; phylum Pseudomonadota; class Gammaproteobacteria; order Burkholderiales; family Thiobacillaceae; genus Thiobacillus. Next base: position 186,650 of record JBEQCP010000003.1, read on the forward strand.
CCAGAAACCCGTCCTCCCAGCCCGACGCCAGCGAGTAGTAGCGGGGCACGGCCGAGCCCGGCGGCACGATGCCCACGAGGTCGCCTGCTGCAAAGTGCGCCAGACCGTGCCCGTGCAGGGGCGCCCCACCGCTCTGCGCGGGCCACGCAAAGCGCAGGATCGCCGTGGGCTGGTCGACGAGCCCCGGGTAGTCCTGGCGCGTCACGAGCGTCAGCGTAGTGGTGGGCGGCATGCGCGGCACATGCTCCAGCACCAGGGGTTCGCCGAGCGCCTGCGCCAAGGCCTGGCCCCAGCGAGCGAACTGCTGGCTCGATTGCTGGTGGATGCATTCCAGCGGCAGAAGCGCGGGCCAGCCCAGTGCACGCAGGGTTTTCTCCAGCGCCTCGGCAAAGGCGCAGAACGCCGGGAACTGTCGGTCGCCAAAGCCCAACACCGTCACCGGCACGGCGTTGGTGTTGGTGCTGAGCTTTGCGATGCGCTCCAGGGCGTGGCGGGCGTGGGCCGGGGCCTGGCCCTCGCCATAGGTTGCGGCGAGCACAAATACCTGCCGCGTGGCGGCCGTGGTCTGGAAAAGCTCCAGCGCTCCGGTGTACACGCGGTGACCGTTGTGGCCCAGCGCATCGTGCAACGCTTGGGCAAAGCCCCATGTGCTGCCACCTTCGCTGGCAACGAAGATGAGCACGTCGGCCTGTGCCAGCGGGTTGTTGCCCGTGATGTGCGGCGCCTGGCGGCGTGCCTGCCACCAGATGAAGACGCCCGACAGCCAGAACAACAGCACGCTGGCACCCACGAGCGCGAGCACCACGGCCCAGGGCCAAGCCCCTTCACCCGTGTGCAGCACCAGAGCCCAGTCGTAGATGCGCTGCGCCAGGGTGACGTCCTGCCAGGCCAGTTTTTTCCCTGAGTAGCGGTCGATCCAGCCTTCGCCCTGACTGGTGGCCACCTTCCAGGTATCTTCAGGATCGGCAGCGTCGGGGAAATTCAGCTTGCGCAAGTCCTGCACGGAGAGGTTTTGCAGCATGGAAAGCTGCCCCACGGGCAGCGCCGTCTGGCCGCTGGCCACGGAGACCACGTCGGGCTCGGTCCCGGCGTCCAGCGCCACCAGTCCCAGGGTCGAGGCGCTCATGGTCAGCGCCGTGAGCGACGTCAGGCACAGCACCACCAGCACCACCCGGCCCGTGACCACGTGGATGCGCTGCGCCAGCGAGCCACGCACCCTTGCCGCCAGCCGCCGCCAGCCGCCCATGCGGCGCAGCAGCAGTACGAGGGCCGAGACGCACAACACCCCTATGGCCAGCGCAATGCCCGCCGCACCCCAACGCCCGGCGTCGCCCAGGAGCAGCGAGCGGTGCAGGTTCTTCACCCAGCGCGGCAGCGCCGAAGGCTGCCAAGCGCCCAGCACGCGACCATCGGCCGGGTCCACGTAGTGCGCCTGCGCCTGGTCGCCGACAAAGCCGAACACCACGATGGCGCCCGAGGGCAGGTGGCGGATTTCCTCAGCACCCGGGACGGTGCGTGTCACGCGCTCCACCAGCGTGGCCACCGACAGGTCGTCCGGCGCGGCGGGTGCCTGCCACGCCTGCTGCACCGGATCGAACGCCAAGATGGCGCCGGTAATTCCCAGTACCACGGCCAGCGCACCAATCGTCAGGCCCAGCCAGCGGTGGATTGCCTTCCATCCCATGTGCGCGTCCTTTACTGCAGTTGGAAGGTCAGCGACTGGATGTACTGCTTGCCGGCCTGCGGCTTGCCGGCGTTTCCGGTGGACAGCGGGACGCGCACTTCCGACGGGCTGTCGCGCATGTCTTCCGCCGCAGCGTCAATGCGAATTTCGTAGCCCGCGTCAATCAGCGCAGCGGCCAGGTCGGCCGTGACCTTGAGCGTGCGCCCCGCACCCACGCTGGCGCCGGTCACGCCGGCGAGGCGTTTGGTGTCACCGCTTGAGAGGCGGTTCCAGTCGGACAGGTGCTTGTAGTACTTGGCCTTGCCGCCAGCCACCCACAGCGTGCGCACATAGGCTCCTTTGGCGTTGGTCAGGTATGCGGCCAGGTAGGCACCGTCGCCGCCGTAGTTCTTGAGTTGGGCGGTCAGCGTGAGCTGGCGGCTGTGCGCCAGGGCGGGAATGGCCAGCGCGCAGGCGGCGGCCACAGTGGTCAAAAGTAGTTTGGACATGGTGATACTCCAGTGGGGGATTAATCGATCTGGCTGCGCGGTGCGGTGCCAGGGGTGAATGGGGACGATGGTGCGGCGGCGCCGTCTGGTTGCGACGCGGCGCGCTCACGGTCGCGCTCTCGGGAACGCTGGCGGTCCCCTTGCTTCATCTTCAATACCTTCAGGGTTTCCGGATCGATTTTGGCCTTGAAGATGCGGCCCTGTGAGTCTGTGCCGCGAATTTCGTAGCAGCCGTCGTCGATTTTCAGCCGCTGGATCTGCCAGCCCTGTCGGGCTGCCATCTGCCGCACGGCCTCGCGTGACTGCCAGCGCTCTACCGGCGCATCGCAATCGTCATCGGCCACTGCGGGCAGGACGATCAGGCCCAGTGACAGGGCCAGCAAGCCACGGCGCAGGGAGGAATGCATGACAAACGATTTGCGGAGACGGTGTTTCATGGAAACCTCCTTTTCACTACGTTAACGCTTCTGTCAGCTTACAGGCACCACGTCGAACCACGTCGAACTCACACAATAGGCCAGGACCGGTAACCATTAAGAAGGTCCGCCCTACCTCCCCAAGCGGTCAACTTTTGACATGAGAGGCGTGCCCCGGATTGCCGGAGCACGTCCTCTCGATGGAAGGGCTCGTCGGCGCCGGTTGCCTTGAACACTAGGGTGGAGGCTTTCCAGTGACTGTAGAGATAGTCTCCACTAGGGCTGATCGCGACTGCTCTGACTTTGCCACATCGACAAAGTAGCGCCAGCCATAGCCCGGCTGCCCGATGGTTGATCATTCGAGACGGCTTGCAGGCCTGAGTCGATCCGACGACTGTCCACTTCCTTCTCGCTAGGATCGTCCGCATGCGAAGACATGCTCATCATGGTTGCTGCGACGCTCAGCACCACGGCGATAATGCTTGGCTTCAGGATTCTTCCTTTCGATCGATCCCAGTCAACGCTGACTGTCCATGTACTCTGAACTTCAAAACTTAAGGCAGCCTGAACGCACTTCTGGGGTCCCATGGGGCGATGTGGTTCTTCCAGAAGCCGTAGGTCAAGCGGTAATCCCCCATTCTTAGCAGTCGCCAGAAGTGGAGTTAAGTGGCGCGGATTGTCAGATGGCCGGTTTTATTACATCAACGGACGGTCGATGAGCACGCCATGATCAGCCGCTTCGGGTCGAAAGGGTGAGTTCGGCGTTTTCGTAAGCAGCCATACAGCTGGATTTCTGGTCAACGGCCGGTCTACCGCACATAGCAGACCTGATTTGCTCAGAGCGCCACCGGCCGGATTGGCCGAACAAGAGACGGTAGGGCGTCTAAACCTGGATTGGAAGAATACCGGCTGTGTCCGCCTCAGGCGAGTCCATCCCCATCCCAACCCTGTAAGCAGTCCTGATCCAAGCCGGGTTCGAGAGATCCGCCCGACTGTCGTTCGTTGTTGCTACAGCGACAATTGTCGTTCCGAGAAACAACGAACGACAATAGGATGCTGGTGGCCTTCTAGGGAACGTGCTGGGCACCGCCATTAAGCCATTGGCGCCGGTAACGCGTCGAACGGCGGAGAAAGCCGTCAGGTCAATGCGTTTCCCGGTATGTCGCGCTCGATAACTGACTCATCCCTCGTCGCAATCGCCTCCCGGACCAACGCGACGGCCATCTCCTCATCGGCCGGTAGCATCATGCGCGGGATGTTCCCACCGAACGCTTCCCGATACTCCCGATTCAGGTCGAGCCAGCCCTGCTCGGTCATCGTGACCTCGCCGACCTGATCGCGGCCCCGATCGGCGCGAAATAGATCGCGGGCCCCTCCTTGATAGCTCTGATCACTTCTTGTAGAAACTCCCGCATCTCCATCCCTCCCGCCAAACCTTTCACAATTATGGGCCATCCGCCGTCGGTCGACGTCAATCATCACCACTCGGCGTCGTTACGCGGATCTCCGAAAGGGTCGCATCGGCATCATGTCGCGAACTATTTGCGCGGCGCGCGCGGATAGGCTTCCGGCCAAATAGCCATTCGACAGCTATCCGACCGGAACTGTGCAAGGTAGCCGCGCGAGGCACCAGCCCCGCTGAACACCGGCTTCGGGGTGATAAGTGGCGACTTCACTTGACCGCTTTGGGTTGGAATCGGAGCGTAGCCTTGACCTGCCTCCGGGGCGGCTTTGGCCGAACACCAGACATTTGGTTCGGTCAGCCTAGCCATTCACCAGGAGTATCGGGGTATCGACCACGGCTGCTGGTGGGCTTGGAGCTGCCTTCAGGCCTTATACTGTTGCTAAACTCAAAACATATTAATAAAGGCAGTTTTCGGTAATTCTTCCCCATTTTGCTTCTAGGGGGAAGAAAGTGTCTCAAGACAGCACACTAACGCACATCAATGACCTAATCCCGAAGAATTTGGACGACATTATTCGGGCCAACAGGGATAAATGCCGGCTGGCGTTTGCAACCGACGAAGAACGCCAGGCGCTGGAGCGCGACCTCTCAAGCGCAACTGCCGGGAAGATCCGCCATACACTAAAAGGCTGGCATATCTTGATGGTCCATGTGACAAGCGGAGGAACAGAAAAGTCATTGCCCAAGCTGCTGGGCAGCGTAAGCGAAACCGGACAGCCTTGGGTTACCTCTACCATTAAGAGGATCGACACCCAAGCTGGCCTGATTCAGACCGAAAACTCCGTGTACCGGGTAGTTGGCCCACGTAATTCAGAGCCAGACAAGCATCTTCTGCTCCATATCTGCGTTTGGCTGAACCAACGAGGACTCGGCCATTACCTCGGTGTGCCTGAGTTTTTTTACTAGCGGAGGCAGCCGCGAGCCGTTCCAGCGGATGCAGCGAGCCGGCCATCAACTGCCTCCTGCCGTTCCTTCTCGACGTTACGTCGGTTGGAGGGTTTATCCACACACCCAACGCCGTTTCACAAATAACATCGCCTAGCTAACAGGCCTTAACCAAGTCCTCCAAATCCCTCAAAAACGACGGGTCGTATCCCTCGTCCACGTGGTTGTTGTTCCAGAGCCCGGACTGACGGACCTTAGGCCGGTCGCTGTGATGGCCAAGCCAATCCGGTGACGGTGCATCGAGGGCTGGTTTGTTGTGGTTGCTGAGGAGCGCGATGGCGTTGCGCTCGATCCTGCCGCGGAGACTGTCGCGGCAGGGAGGGTCATCGATATCCAGCCAGAGAAACGGCATCCGGCCAATGATCTGGCTGACTCCCGATTCCAGCTCGAACTCGCTTGCCTTGACCTCGTCGCGGGACAACCCCAGCTGAGTGGCGGCCTGGCCTGGATCGGATCCTAGTCCCCAGGTCCTCGGCTCCTCCATCCCTTGCGATGCCTTGAGCGAGCTTCCCACCAGCAGCCGGAAGATCGAGCCTCTATGGTTGCCATTGCCTTTGGAGGCATGGCCCCGATGCTGGGAGAGGCGGCCCCAGAGCGTGCTTTTCGAGCTATCGGTCAGCGCATGGGTCCCCACGCGCACAACCCTTGGACCCTCGCCGGATTCCTGACGGTGCTCGCCGTCCTCGAAAAAGAAGTACACGCCGCGCTTGGGCCATGCCATGCGGCCCGTGCACGCGGATAGCTGCTGGAGGCCGCCAAGCTTGTGCTTGAGGCGATCCAGCAGCGAGTAGAAGCGGACGAGGTCGTCAAGTCTGGACATAGGCTTGGTGCGTATCGAGCCAGTTGAGTTGCCGGCCTTGAGTCAGGCCTTCCATCGGAACCTGGATATTCGCGCCCTGAGCCGCCAGGAGGGGTTCTAGGAACTCCCGATAACGTGCGCCGGCGAACAGGACATACCTGTCATGGCCCGGCATCTGTTCGGCTATCAGCCAATCTTTCGCAGCTCCGCGCGCTGGTCGAGAACCGCTTTGCCGCGGTCAGCACGCTCGCCGAAAAGCGGCGGCAGAATGCCTATTACATCGGCCGCACCGAGAAAGTCGTCAAGGCCATTGAACTTTTCACCCTATCGGATCTGGGCGAGCGCATCCAGACGCAGTTGCCGTTCGCCAACGTCGCCGCGATGTTCACTTCGCAGCTGCTCGAACGCCTGCCGTCGTTCCGGCAGAACCTTCTGGACATCCTCGGCATCCTGCAGAACTACCTGTTCGAGTTCCGGCAGATCGAAGAGCGCACCAAGCGGGTACGCAGTATGTGGCTCTTCATGAAGCGCCACCCACTGTACGAGCTGAAGGACTGGGGCGAGGAGCATCGGCCGCCCGCCTGGCTGATGAAATCCGCGAGCCTTGGCATCAAAGCCCATCCCTGGGTCAGGGAGCCTTCCTGCACGGAGGAGCTTGCCAACCTGGCAAAGGACATTGCGCCGCCGGCGGTTCGCCTGCCCGTGACGCGGCAGCGCGGAAACCTAGTTCTCGAAGACGATGTGACGGTTGAACTGGAACCCAAGCCTTATCAGCAGGCCATTGGGGAAATGATGGAGACGTGTAGGCAAACCGGGATGCCCCAAACTGCCACGGCCTGGTTTCGGGATCATGCGATGCAAATGGGCAGCATGACGCCTTCTCTATGGGTGCAATGCGTTCTGGAAGAGCTCTACCGCCCAAAGGCAAGTGGGATGGGCCTTCATGTCCAGCCCCAGGCGTCGCCCTTCGAGGTGTTTGACGGAAACTTGCTGGTCACCGATGTCGTGATTTCGGTCGCTCCCTGATGAACAAGCAACTCATCAACACCTTGTTACGTATCTTCCATTCCGAGGAGACGCGGTTCGAGCCGGGCAAGGGGCTACGGGAGTTTTGCAAGACCTACAACATCGGGCTCCTTAAGGGCGCCTCCTTGCTGTTCAGCGAGCGAGACAAGGCAGAAATCGCGCAGATTCTGAAGGGGAAGATGGGGATCGACGCCGGAACGACGTTTCCGGACAGCTGGGATGGGCTGACCCGAGCCGAAAGCCTCAATCTCGGCAGAAACGAGAAACTGGCTGGCGGCGCAGTGGGCGAAGGACGCGTTCAGGTGAAGGCCTTACGCGGGCACAAGTTGTCCGTATGTGGCGAACAATGGGCCTTGCCGGACAGAGCTGAACTGGGCCTTGACCTTGCAGCGGTGCTCGAATCGCCTATCTCACACCACAGCATCCTGCTTGTTGAGAACAAGCAGACCTTCCACGAGATCTGGCGCGTGCAGGAAAGGCTCCTGCGCGGGGTATCCGAAACCAATCCTTTGGTGGTGTTTCGCGGCGATGCCGAAGGGGGAGCGAGGGCGGATGCCGTAAACCGTTTGATCGCCTCGCTAGATATTCCTGTTTTTGCCTTCGTGGACTATGACCCGGCCGGCATGGTCATCGCAGGCGCTCTTCCTCGTCTGGATGAGGTGGTTGCGCCAGATCTGGATGAACTCGGCAGGCTGCTTCAAACCCATGGCATGAGCGATCGGTTTATGGCTCAGCTGGCGGCAGCGAAGCAGTCCTTGGAAATGTTGAGGTCACATTCAGCGATTGGCCCCATCTGGAATGTGATCCTGAGCACAGGCAAGGGATTGCCTCAGGAGTTCTTTCATGGCGTGGGCGACAGTCGATTGGCTTGATCCCCCTGCGTTCAGGGTTGTTGCGCAGGTCTGCGCGTATTCCATATAGATTTTTACTGGCTCACGTTGTGAGCTACATCCTGCGTTAATCTCCCATTTGGAAGTGCGCCACCCGTGTCGATGGCGAAGAGTCTAGCTGACACCGACACGTAGCTTGTGCCGGCTAGCATGCCGGATACGTTAAACTCGGACCAAAAATAGGAGGGGATAAATGGGCATCGATCTCACAGAAGAACAACGGCAAACTGCTCATGTAGATGGGACCGAGGAGCAATCAGGTCTACGTCTGGAATTGTTAATCGACGACCCCGAATCTATCGCTGCCCTGGTCGGCTATCCTGAAGGCCGCGAGCGCAGCCGCTTCGTTCGAACCGCATTGCGCATCGGCATCCTGGCGCTCAACCAGGCGCAGGGTCGTTTCGACTCCGAGTCGATGCGCAACGAGGGCGATCGCCTTGTGCGGGAAATGGAATCGAGGCTGGCCGACTACCGCCGGCAGACCGAATCGCTCCTCACCAGCACCCTCGAGGACTACTTTGACCCGCAGAATGGCCGGTTCAACGAGCGCGTCGAGCGCCTGGTGCGCCAGGACGGCGAACTGGAAAAGCTCATGCGTTCGCAGATCGAACAGACCGAGCGCACTCTGGCTGACACCCTGACCCGTCATGTCGGTGCCGACAGCACTCTCATGCAACATCTCGCTCCTGGCGAATCCAACCGCTTTCTGGCGTCGTTGCGCGAACACGTCGAGGAAACGCTCTCCACCCAAGCCGACGCGATCCTGCGTGAGTTTTCGCTCGACAACAGTCAGGGGGCGCTTGCGCGCCTGGTACGCGAGCTCAAGGACAAGCACGGCGAAGCTGCCGATGGCCTGAAGGCACGCATCGGCGAGGTGGTGCAGGAGTTTTCGCTCGACAACGACCAGTCCGCGTTGAGCCGCCTGGTCAAGCGGGTGGAGGAAGCGCAGGGCCGCATCAGCTCGGAATTCAGTCTCGACGCCGAGAACTCCGCGCTGGCTCGCATGAAGCGCGAACTCACCCAGATGATCGAGGCACAAAATCGCGCTGCCCAGGAATTCCAGACCCAGGTCGTCAGCGCGCTCGATGCCATGCGTGCGCGCAAGGCCGCCGAAGCGGCTTCCACGACGCATGGTCATGACTTTCAGCAGGATGGTTTTGTCATCCTGCAGGATCTTGCAACGCGTGCCGGCGATATTGCCGAGGACACTGGTAGCTCAGTTGGCTTGATTCCGCGCAGCAAGGTCGGTGACGCGGTTGTCACCCTGGGTGCCGACAACGCGGCCGCCGGCGCGCGCATTGCGGTGGAGTTCAAGGAAGACGCCTCCTACACGCTTAAGACCACTCTGGAGGAAATCGACACCGCTCGGAAGAATCGCGACGCTGGCGTGGGCTTGTTCGTCCATTCACGGCGCACTGCCCCGTCTGGTCTGGAGACCTTGGCTCGCCACGGCAACGACATTGTCGTGATCTGGGATGCCGAAGACGAATCCACCGATCCCTATCTCAAGGCCGGTTTCATGGCCGCCAAGGCTCTGACGGTTCGTGCCCGCCTGGAAAACGCCGAGCGCACCGCCGACTTCCAGGCCATCGACAAGTCGCTCACCGAAATCCAGCGTCAGGTGAAGTACCTCGACGAGATCCGCACCTGGAGCAGCACCATCAAGAACAACGCGGAAAAAGTGATTGACCGTGTTGAGCGGATGCAGAAGGCGCTGGATGGGGAGTTGGAAACCCTGGGACAGCAGGTAGAGCAGCTCAAATCGGTAGCGTAATAACTCGCGCATTACGACAATAAATTATCAGGGGAATTGCAGCTCTACATGAATGTATTCCAAACCCACACCCGGATTGTGTCGGACTATGCGACATACATTCGTAGCTTTCTGAACCTCGCCGATCCAGAGATTCGTGCCGTCGTGGAGGGCGAACTGGAGCAAGGTAAGCTCTGGCCTGAACCGCTACTTCAGTTCAACCCTTCTTTCGAAAAGGGTGGCAGCCTGGAAGACCTTGCCAACGATGGGACGCTGCACACGGATATCCGTGACATCTTCAAGGGTTATTCCCTGTATCGGCACCAAGTCGATGCCATCCGTCTAGGTACAGCAGGCAAGGATTTCATTGTCACCTCGGGCACAGGCTCGGGGAAGTCGCTGACTTACATTGGCTCGATTTTTCACCACCTGCTTTCCAATCCAGGTGCTGAAGGCGTAGTGGCGGTTGTTGTGTATCCGATGAACGCGCTCATCAACTCCCAGTTCGATGAGTTTGAGCGTTACAAGAATAATTACGAAGCAAGCACTGGCAAAGACTTCCCAATCACGTTCGGCCAGTACACCGGGCAGGAAGACGAAGAAAAACGCACCAAGATGCGCGAGAAACCGCCGCAGATTCTGCTGACCAATTACATGATGCTGGAGCTGCTGCTAACGCGCCTGCGTGAGCGCCCGATCCGCGACGGCATCTATCAGAACCTGAATTTCTTAGTGTTCGACGAGCTTCACACCTATCGTGGGCGCCAGGGGGCCGACGTGGCCATGCTGATCCGACGCATTCGCGCCCAGTGTGATAACCCCGTGGTGTGCATCGGGACATCGGCGACCATGGTATCGGTTGGTTCCCTGGAGGAGCAGCGCTACGAGGTGGCAAAGGTTGCAACAACCCTGTTTGGCAAGCCCTTTACTCCTGAGCAGATCATCAATGAGACCCTCGACCGCTCATTGGATCACAGCGGCCATCCACCGACGATGGCCATGCTGGCCAATGCTATTGCATCCGGAGTCAACAATGAGGCCGATATTGCCGAGTTGAAGAAGCATCCCGTAGCAATCTGGCTGGAGAGTCAGGTTGCACTGGAGAGCCGCGACGGCGTGCTGTTCCGCGGAAAACCCAAGCGGATTTCCGACATCGTCAAGGCCCTCGCGAAGGATTCCGGAGAGCCGCCAACTAATTGCCGCACTTTCCTCGAAGCGCTGCTTCAGTGGATCAGCCTCGCCAATCAAAGATTACAGAATACGGGCCAGCGCTACACCTTGCTCCCATTCAAGCTGCACCAATTCATTTCCCAGACGGGCTCGGTCTACACCACCCTCGATCAGGACGAAAACCGTCAGATCACTCTGGAGCCCGGGGTTTACCTACCTGGCGACGCGGAGAAGAAGCCGATTTTTCCGAATGTCTTCAGCCGGGCTACTGGCCACGCCTTCATCTGCGTGTCCCGCGTGGGAGACAGGCTGGAGCCACGTGAATTTCGCGATAGCTCGGATGACGACGGAGAGGCTATTCCTTGTGTAGTTTCGAGAGGCAGGGGTGCTCAGCCAGGGCTGAACTTATTTGCATATCGGGGCCTGTGAGTGATTCTTGAACCCCGCTGGATGGGGTACTCGTTGCTGGCCCATGCTTGTCGGGGGCGTGGGGGCTCTCCCTGGACCGGTGATGGTCTCTTTTCAGTACGCGGGGTGGACGGTGTCAGCGAAACCACCGGACGCTCGCTATACGACGGGCCGCGTGCCTTGATTCGAGCAAAGCCGAGGCGATGGCGCGTTCCTTTGCAACGCGATCGCCGGAAGGCGCGCAGCGAGTCGTGGACGAACCGGTCACGACTCCGATCCCCCGTTTTTTTCTACAAAAATCAAAAAAATCATTGAGTTATATCGTTTTGATATGGACGGTCCGGCGCGCTGGCCATAAAATGTTATCCATCATGAACGTTACGGTTCGACGTGCATGATCGGGGAGAAAGAACGCCTTGCGCGCAAGCGAAGGGAGGTTCGGCCACCCCGCTGCCGTGTCTTTTCGCTGCCACCTGCGCAGCTTAGAGTGCTCGTTCGCGAGTGATCGATGTTCGCCGCCATCCGTGCGGTTTCGCCTGGCCGCGGCACCGGGCATTTCCCCGCACACGCGGGGATGAGCCGAGCAGTAGCTTCCCTGGAATTCCGGGGATGATCGGAAGCTGTTTCCCCACATCCGTGGGGATTTTCCGAAGCAGTACCCCGCGCGAGCGGGGCGTCCGGCCGGATATTCGGTCGGGCATTTCCCCGCACACGCGGGGGTGAACCGAGTAGTACCTACCCAGAAGTCTTGGGGATGACCGGAACCGTTTTTCCACACCCGTGGGGCGGCTCCATGCAGTACCCCCGCGCAAGCGGGGCCGAGAGTGACCCGCCGAATAGGCGGCTTGCAATGATGGCCTCTGTTATCCGTCGTGTAGGCGGTTTCGAGAGTGTGAACGGTCGCATGACTGGGCCGGTGTCGAGATGCCGCTGTGTAGGCGGCTTCGAGTAGGAGGGCTGCACCATCGGGCCCGCGTTGTCTGACCGCCGTGTAGGCGGTTTCGAGAGCAAGAAAGGCCGCACGACTGGGCCTGTGATGAAGTGCCGCCGTGTAGGCGGGGGTATCCATCCGGAACGGCGAAGGGAAAGGCGTGCGCGCTGTGCAAGCACCCCGGGCCCGACCGGATGGGATCACCCAATCCCTTTCCTTTTTTCCTGTTCCGCGGGGTCTCCGGCGGACCACGGCCGTTCGCATGGCCGAGCCCGCCCGGGTGAATCCTCATTTCAGCGCCTGCAGTGAGGCAGGCACGTCTCTAGCCTGGCGTCCCCAGATTACCCCGCCTTGCGCGCGCCCGCGCCCGGGAAACGGATCACGTTCACCGGCAGCGGCTGTGGCGCGGTATCCGGTGCCGGCGCCGTCATCAGCTCGCCCATGCCGATGCCGCTCGCTTTCGTCAGGCGGCGAATCCCGCGGTGGACGGTGTGTCCCTCCCCGCTGGAGAAGGCTTCGTCGAGCCGCTTCGCCATGTGTTCCGCGCACAGGTGGGCGTAGCGCAGGAGCATGCGCACGTCGCGGTGGCCGCTGAACGCCTGCAGGTCGAGCATCGACATGGTGCCGGTGTCGGCGACCCGAGAGATGGCCTCGTGGCGCAGGTCGTGTATGCGCATCTCGCGCTCGCCGACGAAGCCGGCCGCCTCGCAGATTCGTCGCCACACCTGGTTCAGCACGCTGGTGCTGAGCGGGAACACCAGGTCGCCATCGCGCGGCAACTGCCGCAGTAGCTCCACCAGTTCGCGCCGAAGCGGCAGGGTGCGCGGGCGGCCGTTCTTGGTCTCCGGCAGGTAGGCGGTCTGCCGTTCGAGGTCGACGTGCTTCCACTCGAGCGAGAGCGTCTCGCCGCGGCGTGCGCCGGTCATCAACTGGAACTGTACGAACGCCGAGAAGATGGGCACCAGTTCGAAACTTGCCTCGGCCGCGGCTCGGTGCGTGGCACGTGCCTCCTTGATGATCGCCTTGCGCGCATAGGTGGTGCGGACTACTGCCGCCTCGGCGTGGGCCTCGGCCATCAGTTGCCCGAAGCGGCGTTCGATCGACCAGGCGCGGTCGGCGTCAGCGGCGTGCCGCATCAGCGCGGCTTCCTCGTCGGCACGCACGCGGCGGTCGCGCTCGTTGAAGTATTTCGGGCGGCGCACGCCGTGCATCGGGTTCTTGGCGACGTGGATGCGCCAGGTGTCGATTGCGACGTTGCACACCGCCGAGAAGATATCGACCTCGCGGTCGACGGTCGACGGCTCTACTTCCTCGCAGCGGTCGGCGATGTAGGTCTCGAAGTCTTCCGGAAGCATCTGCGCGAAGGGCTTGTTGATCCACTTCATGGTGGATAGCGGCGTGCGCACGGTGTTGCCGATCGCGCGCCGCTTGCCGAGCTTGGCGAGGTTCGGGTGGGGGCTGCGGTGGGCGGCGAGCACGGCGGCGAGATCCTCGCGTGGCAGCCCGGCGTCCTCGAGCATGCCGTTGATGCGGTAGGCGATCGTCTCGAAGCTCTTCAGGCGCGGCGCTTCCTCGCGCAGGTAGCGGCGCAGCAGGTCGGCGAAGCGGGTTTTCCAGCCGAGCGTGTAGTCGATGAAGAGGCCACGGCGGCGCTCGCTCTCGATCTGCTTCACGACGAGGTCGGCCTCCTCGTAGGACCCCACGGTGAGGCACTGGTCGGGCCCGGTCTTGTGGCGGATCTTCACCTCGAAGCGGTCGTCGAGGCGCGCAAGCCGCGGCGCGAGGCCACGGCCCTTGAGCTCGGCGGCGTAGGCGCGGGCCTTCTTCTCGGCGCTGTAGGGAAAGGTGCGCGCGAGATCGGGGCGACGCGCGACGGTAACGGTGAAACGGCTGCGGTTGACGACGGTGGCCATGGCTCACTCCTGAAGTGGGGGAGCGAGGTCTAGGGACGGCATTTATCGCCTGCGCGCCGGGGCCGGAATGGCGCACTGTCGCAGAATTGTCGCAGCGCCCTGAAGGGGGGCTGCGAGACAGCTTGCAACTATATGATTTACAAGGGAAATTGGTCGGGGTGAGAGGATTCGAACCTCCGACTCCTGCGTCCCGAACGCAGTACTCTACCAGGCTGAGCTACACCCCGAGGCAGATGGCGGGTTCCGGAGGAACCCTGGTTTGTGGACTACCGGGAAATTTCTACGCGGTCAAAAACTGCGGTCAACCGCGAAAGCCGCTAATTGTAGCAAAGCTGATTTGAATTTTGAATCAGGCAGAACAGAAATTGCTGTGTTCGCGGTCTGAATTTCACGCTGCGCCTGTTCGCGCGTGTACTGCAGCGCGTTCGTGTCCTTGATCGCGGCGAGCACGCTCTGGAATTCGGTCAGCCCACCGTGCTCGATCGCCTGGCGGATGCTGGCGGCCTGCTCGGGGGTACCATGCTTCATGGCGTACAGCAGCGGGAGGGTGGGTTTGCCCTCGGCCAGGTCGTCGCCGATATTCTTGCCGGTCTTGAGGAAGTCGCCCGAGTAGTCGAGCACGTCGTCGATCAGCTGGAAGGCGGTACCGAGGTGCATGCCGTAGCGCGCCAATGCGTCCTTCTGCGCGTCGGTGCCGCCGCCGATGACGGCGCCGAGCCGGCCGGCGGCCTCGAACAGCTTGGCGGTCTTGTAGCGGATGACGCGCAGGTAGTTCTCCTCGTCGATGTCGGGGTCGTGGCAGTTGAGCAACTGCAGTACCTCACCCTCGGCGATGGTATTGGTGGCGTCCGAGAGGATGCGCATGACTTCCATGTTGTCGATGCCGACCATCATCTGGAAGGCGCGCGAATACAGGAAGTCGCCGACCAGCACGCTGGCGGCGTTGCCGAACAGGGCATTGGCGGTCTCGCGGCCACGCCGCAGCTCGGATTCGTCGACGACGTCGTCGTGCAGCAGGGTCGCGGTATGGATGAATTCGACCACGGCGGCGAGCTCGTAGTGTGCCTCGCCCTGGTAGTCGAAGCAGCCCGCGGAGAGCAGCACCAGCGCCGGACGCAGGCGCTTGCCGCCGCTGTTGATGATGTACTCGGAAACCTGACGGATGAGCACCACGTCGGAGTACAGACGTTCGCGGATGACGTGGTCGACGGCGCGCATGTCGTCGGCCAGGAAGGATTGCAGGCTCTCCAGGGACACGGTAGGGGCGGTAATTTGGAAAATCCCGCAATGGTAGCAGTCCGGCTGCGGTTTTTCATCGTCGAAGGCGTAGAATCTCGCGGTCGGACGCGTTAAATCGTTTGACTCACGGCGGGTTCGCCGCTAGAATCTCGCGCTTTCCTGGGTTCGTAATGGTTGGAGACCCCCATGTACGCAGTCATCAAAACCGGCGGCAAGCAGTATCGCGTGAGCGCCGGTGACAAATTGAAAATCGAAAAGCTCGAAGCTGACGTCGGCAGCGAGATCACCTTTGATCAGGTTCTGATGGTCGGCGACGGCGCCGACATCAAGATGGGCGCCCCCCTGCTGCGCGGCGCCACCGTCAAGGCCACGGTGCTGAATCAGGCCCGCGGCGACAAGATCAAGATCTTCAAGATGCGCCGCCGCAAGCACTATCGCAAGAGCCAGGGCCATCGCCAGTACTACACCGAAGTGCAGATCGCCGGCATTTCCGCATAAGGAGCACACAACATGGCACACAAGAAAGCAGGCGGCAGCTCGCGTAACGGCCGCGACTCGGAATCGAAACGCCTCGGCGTCAAGCGCTACGGCGACCAGCTGGTCTCGGCCGGCAACATCATCGTGCGTCAGCGTGGCACTCAGTTCCACCCGGGCGACAACGTCGGCATCGGCAAGGATCACACCCTGTTCGCCAAGGTCGACGGCACCGTCAAGTTCGAGATCAAGGGCGCTGCCCGTCGCAAGACGGTTCGCATCGAGCCGGTCGCGGCCTGATCGATTTGGTCTGAATCCGACTTGACCGCCAGAAAGCCCTGTCCGCCGGATGGGGCTTTTTTGTTTGTGGGGACTCTCCAATGAAATTCATCGACGAAGCCAAGATCCAGGTCATCGCCGGCAAGGGTGGCGACGGCAGCGCTTCGTTCCGCCGCGAGAAATACATCCCCAAGGGCGGGCCGGATGGCGGCGACGGCGGCCGAGGCGGCAGCGTCTACGCCGTGGCCGACTGCAACATCAATACCCTGGTCGAATTCCGCTACACCCGCATCTTCAAGGCGCAGAAGGGCGAGAACGGGCGCGGCGCGCAGTGCTACGGCAAGGGCGGCGAGGATCTCACGATCCGCGTGCCGGTCGGCACCGTGTTCACCGACCTCGACAGCGGTGAAGTCGTGGCCGATCTGGCAGAGAACGGACAGACCGTGTGCCTCGCCCGAGGCGGCAAGGGCGGGCTGGGCAACATCCATTTCAAGTCCAGCACCAACCGCGCGCCGCGCCAGCATACGCTGGGCGAGCCGGGCGAGGAATTCGAACTGGGGCTGGAACTGAAGGTGCTGGCCGACGTGGGCCTGCTGGGCATGCCCAACGCAGGCAAGTCGACCTTCATCCGCGCGGTGTCGGCAGCGCGCCCCAAGGTGGCCGACTATCCGTTCACCACGCTGGCACCGAACCTGGGTGTGGTGCGGGTCGACAGCGAGCGCAGCTTCGTCATCGCCGACATACCTGGGCTGATCGAGGGGGCGGCGGAAGGCGCGGGCCTGGGCCATCAGTTCCTGCGACATCTGCAGCGCACGCGCTTGCTGCTGCATCTGGTCGACATCTCGCCGCGCTGGGAAGGCGGTGATCCGGTGCGCGAGGCGCGCGCGATCGTCGAGGAACTGCGCAAATACGACCAGCAACTCTATGAAAAGCCGCGCTGGCTGGTGCTGAACAAGCTCGACATGGTCGACGAGGCCGAGCGCGAGGCCGTGGTGGCGCAGTTCGTCAAGGACTACGCTTGGGACGGCCCGGTGTTCGCGATCTCGGCGCTCGACGGTAGCGGCTGCAGTGCGCTGACCTATGCGGTGATGGATTATCTGGGCACGCAGGCGCGGGTGCCCGCCGAGGCTGCACTTCCGGCGGAGTCCGCCGGCGATTAGAGTGCCGCGGGCTCGGCGGGCGCGTCTCCGCCGACCCGCTTCCAGTCGTTTTCCTGCAGCGCGACCTGGTATTTGGCCCAGCGCGCGAATTCCGTCGGACTGCAATGGCCCTTCTTGCGGCGGCAGGTGCCGGCGACGCCCTTGAAGTGGTAGACCAGCTCGCCGGTCTCGGCATCGGTGGCGATCTGCGCGAGTTGACGCACGCCCCAGGTGCGGCCGTAGGCGCCGTTGCTGTAGAAGAATCCCACTTTCAGTTCGTCCAGGCTCATGTCGTGATGCGGCGGTAGATGTCGGTGACTTTCACCGGCAATTGTCGCACGTCGTCGAGAATGATGTAACGCGCCGCGCCATACATGTGCGGCAGGTAGTCGCGGGCGTCGCGGTCGAGCGTGATGCAGAAGGGGTGGATGCCGGTGCGCGCAGCTTCCAGCAGCGCCATGCGGGTGTCCTCGACGCCGTACTGCCCGCGGTAGACGTCGAAGTAGTCGTCGGGGCGGCCGTCGGAGAGGGTCACCAGCACGCGCGTCTTCGCCTCGACCTGATTGAGGAGCTTGGTCATGTGGCGGAGCGCGAAGCCCATGCGCGTGTACTCCTGCGGACGGATGCCGGAGATGCGCGCCTTCACCTCGTCATCGTAACGATCGTCGAAGGTCTTGATGCGGAACAATTCGCAACGCTTGCGCGTGGTGCCGGAAAAACCATAGATCGCGTAGCGGTCGCCGAGCAGTTCCAGCGCCTCGCACAGGAGGATCAGCGCCTCGCGTTCGGCCTCGTTGATCCAGCCCTTGGTCGAGCCGCTCATGTCCACCAGAAATGCGACTGCGATGTTGCGCTCGGCGCGATGCAGGCGCACGAACAGGCGGTCGCTCATCTCGCGGCCGTCGCGGGCGTCGGCGAGCGCCTCGACCAGGGCGTCGAGGTCGATTTCGTCGCCCTGCGCCTGGCGCTTCTCGAAACGGTTTTCGTCGCGCAGCGCCTCGAACTTGCGGCGCAGGTGGCGCACCACGCCGGCGTGGCGGTCGAGTGTGCCGCGCACGAAATCGTCGTACACCGGCGGCACTGCCTTTTCGCGCATCGTGCACCAGTTCTTGCGATAGTGCTGACGGGCGTGATCCCACTCGGGATAGAGCTCCGCGCCTTTCTCGTGGTAGGTGCCGTGCCACACGGCGTCAGGGTCTTCGGGCTGGTCGAAGACGAGATTGGGGTCGTATTCGCCGTCGCCCGCCGGGACGAGATAGTCCGGCGGGATCTCGCCGAAATCGAGATACACCGAGGTCAGGAGTTGCCGGACGTCGTCGGGCGGCGCGAGCGGCGCGCCATCCAGGGTGATCTCGAAATCGAGCGCGCCGTTCTCGTCCCGCGGCGTCGCTTCGAAGGCGGGCTTGTCGGCCGCTGCCGCCTGCAGCGGTTGCTCGCCTGCGGCGTGTTCCTCCAGCAGCTGCGCGAGCTTGATGCGCAGCCGCGCCTTTTCCTTGTCGAGGCGCGCTGCACGCGCGGCTGTCACCGCGTCCGGGCGCAGTTCGCCCTGATGGCACCATGCCGGGAAGTCCGGCAGGTGGTACGCGGTATCCAGGAGCGCGAGGCTGTCCTCCACCCGTGCATCGGCAGCGGTGAGGCGATCGGCCAGAGGTCGCCAGGCTTCCGGCAGGGCGTCGCCAAGCTGGTTCATCAACCGCTGCATGTCGCGATGCAGGCCCGGCAGCTCGCGGCGGATGCATGCCGTGAGGCGCAGGGTTTCCAGTGCGTTGAACTGCTGCAGGGCGCGGTCGGGGTGGGGGTAAGCGGCACAGGCCGCAGCGATGTCCACGCGCAGGGTGCCGAAGCGCGTCTGCGCCCATAGCAGGGCCACGGTCGCCTTGGCCAGCTTGAAGTTGTCGTCGCGACTGGTGAAGCGCGAGATGATCGCCGGCAGGACGATCTTCTCGCAGTCGGTATGGATGGACTCGCCCTGTTCGATTCTGAGCCTGCGGCCCGACAGCCCGCGCACGAAATTGCCCAGTACGCCGGCGATATCGTCGAACAGTGCGCCCTCCGTGTGGAGCTGGCCTGCCCGCGCGTAAGCGTCAGCCTGTTCCGCCACCGACAGGGCGGCATAGATGCCCGCGCGATCGTAGGTGTCGCACAGCTGCACCGCCCACGCCTCGATCGCGCGGCGGTCGAGGCGGTTCAGCAGGTCCGGCGCGCGCCGGGCGAAGTGGAAGGCCAGGGTGATATGGGTGCTGGCGACGCGCTTGATCCAGTCGAGCGTGAAATCCTGCTCCTCGCGCGCGAGCTTGGATAGTGCGCGTGCCACCGGGCCGACGGCGTGGAACGTAAACTCGGTTTCCAGCCAGACGTCGAGCAGGGGCTCGATCTCGTTGCGCGTCAGCTGCTCGCCGGCCATGCGAATGAATCCGGATTCAGAACAGAGAGGAGGACAGTTCCTGGATGGCAGTCAGCATGTCGGCATCGTCGGTGACCGCCTGCGCCACCGCGCTGCGGCAGGCCACCACCGGGTCGATGCCGCTGCAGATCAGCTTGCCGGCATGCACCAGAAGGCGTGTCGAGGCGCCTTCCTCAAGGCCGCTGCCCTTGAGGTTGCGCGTCATCTGTGCGAATTTGACCAGTTTCTCGGTCATCCCGGCGTCCACCCCGGATTCGTTGGCGACGATGCGGCGCTCGAGATCGGGCGCGGGGTAGTCGAACTCCAGTGCGACGAAACGCTGGCGCGTCGACTGCTTGAGATCCTTCAGCACGCTCTGGTAGCCCGGGTTGTAGGAGATCGCCAGACAGAACTCGGACGGTGCCTCGACGATCTGGCCGAGCTTTTCCATCGGCAGGGTGCGGCGGTCGTCGGCGAGCGGGTGGATCACCACCATGGTGTCCTTGCGCGCCTCGACGATTTCATCCAGGTAGCAGATGCCGCCGCAGCGCACCGCGCGGGTGAGCGGGCCGTCGACCCACACGGTCTCGCCGCCCTTGACCAGGTAGCGCCCGACCAGGTCGGACGCGGTGAGGTCGTCATGGCAGGACACCGTGATCAGGGGGCGTTTCAGCCGCCACGCCATGTGCTCCATGAAGCGCGTCTTGCCGCAGCCGGTGGGGCCTTTCAGCAGCACCGGGATCTGCTGGCGGTAGGCGGCTTCGAACAGCTGGATCTCGTCGCCGACGGGCTCGTAATAGGGCTCCGTTTCGATCAGGCGTTGAGCGGGGTCGAGGGTGCGGGCGTTCATGGAAGGTCCGGGTTAATGCCGGTCAGAAGCAGCCGGCCTGCTGTTTCTTGCGTTCGAGTTCGCGGATTTCCGCATTCCAGGCATCCACCTGCTTCTGCGTGTATCCCTTGCGCCGCGCCAGGTCCATCTTGTCGAGGACGCTGCCCAGCTTGTCTGCGATCGCGTCGCACCGACGCTGCGACGCCTGGGCTGCCGGCTTGCCGGACGTGCGCTGGGTATCGAGGCGCAGGCTGGCCGGCGTGGCGGGTTGCCTGGTCGGAGATGGCGCGGGGTCGGCGGCTTTAGCGGGTCGCGGAGGCAGCGGCGGGGCAGGGTCGAGTTCGACCGTGCGGACTTCCTGCGCATCGCGGCAGGGCAGGTTGGAATAGGTCACCTTGCCCTGGGCGTCGATGCACTTGCTGAGGCTGGATGCCTGCGCACCGGCCGGCAGCAGCAGGAAAGCGATGCCAGCGAGCGCGAACAGGCGTCGCATCGTTTCAGTGTTCTCCTGAATACTTGTCGTCCTCAAGCGCCATCTTCTGCTGGAACTCGGCTTCCTTCTCCTGTTCGGCGAGGGCGCGGCGACGGGCCAGGCGCTTCTCATAGGCGTCCGGCCGCTCGTCGACGAATTTTTCGCCGAACAGCGCGTGGCGCAGGAAGTTGAGGCCGAAGTCGAGCAGCGCCTCGTCGTCGGCGACGAGCGTCGCCATGATTTCGACCGGGATATCGTAGGTCTCGTTGAAACTCGGGCTCATGACGAAGGCGCGGAAGCGGTCGACGTCGTAGCTTGCCATGAAGAAGAGCTGGTTCGACACCGGCGTCGGCTTGCCGATGGCGGGACCGGCCGACTTGCGCTTGACCACCAGCTGGCGCCAGGCATGCGCCTTCTGGTCGTATTCCTCGACGCCCTGGTCGTGGCGGTATTCCTCGATGGTCTGCACCTTGTCCTCGAAATGGCCGAGACAGTGCGCTTCCTTCACCATTGCGTAGGCACTGCGGTCGAAGTATTCGTCCGAGCGGCGCATGGTCAAGAGCGCCACCGGGTAGTAGCGGCAGGCGGTCGGGCGGTCCTCGTAGACGCCGCAGCCTTCCGGCGTCATGAACTGGCAGGCGGTGCCCCCTTCGACCGGTTTCAGCTTGATGCCGGGCATGCCGTCCTTGTCCATTTCGAACGGCATCGAGTACTGCTTGAGGAACTCGCCCGACGGCATGTCGAGACGCTTTTTCAGGCGCAGGACGTCGTAGGGGGTCAGCGGGATGTCGATGTTGGAACAGCAGGCGTTCCAGCACTTGACGTTGCGGTGGCAGCGGAACTGCAGTTTCGCGTTCTCGGCCAGCATGATGGGTTTGACCGGGCTGCTCGCGAAGGGCGAGTCTTCGATCATGTCCTTGAATTCAGCTTCGTTCATTTCACTACCTTCCGGGGACGGGCCCCTTACTTCAGAAAATCAGACAACACACAAACGGAAGCGCATAGGGTACGCGCTTTCGGCTGGATGCTGAACAACCTTGTTCGCTTCGCAGTTACTGAAGCCGGAAAAAAACCGGGCGCCAGAAGGCGCCCGGAGTTCACTGCGACACTAACGGATTAGTGCGCAGCGGGCTTGAACAGCTTGGACTTGTCGACCAGGTCCACGTGGGCGCGCTTGAAGCAGTTCCACTGTTTGGAGTTCTTGTCGTAGACCGAGTTCACGAAGCAGTGCCAGTTCTCCTCGTCGACGAAGTTCTTGTCGGCGCGGTAGTAGAAGCCGGGGTAACGGCTTTCCTGACGGAACTGGATGTGCTTCATGTGGGCTTCCGCCGTGAGGATACGGTGGTAGTTTTCCCAGGCGCGGAGCAGTTCGTGCAGATCCTTCGCACGCATCTTCTCGGCGTCTTCCTTCAGCATGTTGAGCTTGTCCTCGGCCACCGCCAGCATCTTGTCGTTGGTGGTGTAGTAGGTCGCGACACCGGCAACGTACTCGTCCATGATCTTCTGCAGGCGGAACTGCAGCATCTTGGGCGTGATGTAGTTGGGGTTGACGTCGATCGCCGTGGTGTAGTCCTTGAACTCGAGGTAGGTACGCACCGGCTTGTAGATCTCTTCCACCAGTTGCTCGACGGGGGTGTCGAGCTCGGGCTTCATGTCCTTGTTGTCGATGCAGTACTTGACCATGGACTTGGCGCACATGCGGCCTTCGGCGTGGGAGCCGGAGGAGAACTTGTGGCCGGACGCGCCCACGCCGTCGCCGGCGGTGAACAGGCCCTTGACCGTGGTCATCGAGCGGTAGCCCCAGCTCCAGCCCTTGGGCAGGTGGGCCGGAATCTTGCCGGCGTCGGCGTGCGTCTCGTCGGTCGGCGCGCCGAGGTCGGTCGGGCCGGACACCCAGATGCCGCAGCAGCCGGAGTGCGAACCCAGCAGGTAGGGCTCGGTCGGCATCAGCTCGGAGTTCTTCTTCTCGGGCTCGATGTTCTCGCCGACCCAGATGCCGCACTGGCCGACGCACATGTCGAGGAAGTCTTCCCAGGCTTCGGCTTCGAGGTGCTTCACTTCGCGCGGGGTCAGGGTCTCACGCAGCTTGGCGAGCGCGGTCACGGTGTCCATGTAGATGGGGCCGCGGCCTTCCTTCATCTCCTTCAGCATCAGGTGGTTGCGCAGGCAGGACGCCGGCACTGCAGCCTGGCCGTAGGGGGGGTAGTCGTTCAGCAGTTCCTTGTTCTTCTGCATGTAGACTTCGCCGTTGGCGTTGACGGCCTGGGCCTTGAACAGCAGGAACCAGGCGCCGACCGGGCCGTAGCCGTCCTTGAAGCGGGCGGGCACGAAGCGGTTTTCCATCATGGTCAGCTCGGCGCCGGCTTCGGCAGCCATGGCGTAGGTCGAGCCGGCGTTCCACACCGGGTACCAGGCGCGGCCGGTACCTTCACCGACGGAGCGCGGACGGAAGATGTTCACGCAACCGCCGGCGGCCAGCAGGATGGCCTTGGCCTTGTAGACGAACACCTTGTGGTCGCGGGTCGAGAAGCCGACGGCACCGGCGATGCGGTTGGGGTCGTTCTTGTCGTTGACCAGCTTGACGATGAAGATGCGTTCCTGGATGCGGTCCATGCCGAGCGCCTTCTTGGTGGCTTCGGCAACGATCCACTTGTAGGATTCGCCGTTGATCATGATCTGCCATTTGCCGGAACGCACGGGCTTGCCGCCGTCCTTCAGCGCGGGCAGGCCCTGCGAACCGTCGTGGCGCTCGCCGTTCTCGTCGGTCTTCCAGATCGGCAGGCCCCACTCTTCGAACAGGTGCACCGAATCATCCACGTGGCGGCCGAGGTCGTAGGCCAGGTCGTCGCGGGTGATGCCCATCAGGTCGTTGGAGACCATGCGGGCGTAGTCGGCGGGATCCTGCTCGGTGCCGATGTAGGTGTTGATCGCGGACAGGCCCTGCGCCACGGCGCCGGAACGGTCCATCGCGGCCTTGTCGACCAGCTTGATCTTGAGATCCATGCCGAGCTCGGCCTTGGCGGCATCAGCCCAGCGCATGACTTCGTAACCGGCGCCGCAGCATGCCATGCCACCGCCGATCAGGAGGATGTCGACTTCCTCCTGGACAACTTCGGGATTACCAAATTCTCCAGCCATTTCCTAATACCTCTTGTCAGATTACTTGCGGATCAGTTCTGCGGGGTTGCCAGCGCGGTAGCCCTTGGTGATGCCACCATCGGCCGAACCGGTGAAGAAACCGGTGGCGGTGATGTTGGCCAGGCTGGCGGTCGGCTTGCCACCGTACGGATCGATCGAGCCTTCGGGCGTGGTGCGGATCGGGAACTTGAAGCGCTTCAGCGTGCCGTTGCGGAACTTGATGGTCCACATGATGGAATCGGAACCACGCAGCGGCTGCACCATGCCGCCCAGCGGCACGACGTCGGCGTAGTGGCGGGCTTCGATCGCCTGCTGCGGGCAGATCTTCACGCAGGAATAGCACTCCCAGCACTGCTCGGGTTCCTGGTTGAATGCGCGCATGGCGTGGCCGGTTTCCGAACCGTCCTTGTCCAGCTTCATCAGATCGTGCGGGCAGATGTACATGCAGGCGGTCTTGTCCTGACCCTTGCAGCCGTCGCACTTGTCGGTACGAACGTAGGTTGGCATTAACGTCTCCTTAGTTAGCTAACAATCCGCGTACGTCGCGGTCCGTTTTTCGAACTTCCACCTGACCTTGGCCGGGGCGTATCGCGAATCCGCTTCCGGCAGGTTTAAGTCACGAATGCTTTACGCGGCCGAGTGACCCTTCAGCTCGACCTTCACGTTCTGCTCGGCGCTGAGGCCGGCGTAGTATTTCTGCAGCACCTTGGCCACTTCCGGACGCGAAAACTCGACCGGCAGGTCCTGGCCCTCGGACAGCATCGCGCGCACCTTGGTGCCGGACAGCAGGATGCGATCATCCTTGGTGTGCGGGCAGGTGCGCTGGCTGGCCATGCCGCCGCACTTGTTGCACCAGAAGGTCCAGTCGATGTTCATGTTGACGGTCTCGAGCGAGCCCTTGGGGATCTCGTCGAAGATCTTCTGCGCGTCGAACGGGCCGTAGTAATCGCCGACACCGGCGTGGTCGCGGCCGACGATCAGGTGCGAGCAGCCGTAGTTCTGGCGGAACAGGGCGTGCAGCAGCGCCTCGCGCGGACCGGCGTAGCGCATGTCGAGCGGGTAGCCGGCCTGGATCACGGTGTTGGGGGCGAAGTAGTTGTCGATCAGGGTGGCGATCGCCTCGGAGCGCACTTCGGCGGGAATGTCGCCCGGCTTCAGTGCGCCGAGCAGGGAGTGGACCAGCACGCCGTCCATGGTCTCGATCGCGATCTTCGCCAGATACTCATGGCTGCGGTGCATCGGGTTGCGGGTCTGGAAGGCGGCAACGCGGCTCCAGCCCATTTTCTCGAAGGTGGCACGGGTCTCGGCCGGCGTCATGAACTGCTCGCCGTATTCTTCCTTGAAGTTGCCGGTCGACAGGACCTTGACCGGGCCGGCCAGGTTGTACTTGCCCTGCGCCATGACCATCTTGACGCCGGGGTGCTCGAGGTCGGTGGTCTTGTAGACCATCATGCACTCGTGGGCCTTGTCGATGGTGTACTTGTCGGTCACCTTCAGGGTGCCCATGATCTCGCCGGTCTCGCCGTCGACCAGCGCGACGTCGTCGCCTTCCTTGATGGATTCGTCGTCGGTGGAGAGGGTGATCGGGATCGGCCAGAAGAGACCCGAAGCCATCTTGTAGCCGTCGCACACGCCTTGCCAGTCGGACTTGGTCATGAAGCCGTCGAGCGGGGTGAAGCCGCCGATGCCCATCATGATGAGATCGCCGGTCTCGCGTGAGCTCATCTTGAGCTTGGGCAGCGCGGCAGCGCGGGCCTTCTCGGCGGCGAGTGCATCGCCCGTCAGCAGCAGGGGTTTGAGTTCTCCGCCGCCGTGGGGGCGTACCAGTTTGGACATGCTGTCTCCTCAGGTTTTATGGGGTTATTCAAGTCGGGGCAGCATAGCACCGGGCCTGACGCCTGAATAATCCTTTATTTTTATTTGAGGATAAGCGGGTTTGATATTCGTGACAGGCAATAAAAAAGCCCGGCGAACCGGGCTTTTTTGTTTGTGAAACAGACACTTATGCGTCGAAGAACGCGGGCATGTCGGTCTGTTCGGTCTTGATCACGTCGACCCAGGCGGGTTTGTTCGCCCCACCGGCGGCGGCCAGTTTCTTGGTCTCTTCGTAGAGCATTTTCCAGCGGTTGTAGAGACAGTCGCTGACCTTGCGCATGCCCGAATCGAAGTAGGAATTGTGCAGGTCTCCGACGGTGCGGGTGAAGGATTCCATCTGCTCCAGCAGGTTGTGCGGGTAACCCTGGCGGTTGGGGTCGGCGTATTTCACCATCTCGCGCTTGACCGCGCGGACGAACACTTTCTGGCCTTCGGTGAGGTCGGCTTCGGTGCGCGGTGCACCGCCGAAATTCATCACTTCGGTGATGAAGCCGTTGAGGCGTTCGCCGAAATCGAAGTTGGCATAGTCGACGTTTTGCATAAATCCTCCGTTGTTTCAGTGGTGCTTTGAATTGGATGTGACTCCGGTTTCTATCCTACGCCGCGCGGTAAGGCTGTCCAGCGTCTTTCCCGGATCGATGCGCGTTTATCGGCTAAGCCCTTGAATCCAGCGGGAATAAATTTTGTCGGCCAGCGCATGCAGGCGGGGGATGCGGATATTCATGTCCGCCTGGATCGCGGCCGGCGATTGCACGGCCGGACTGTCGCTGGCCGCGATTTCGTCGGCACCGTTGTCGCACCAGCTGGCGATGAGTTCGGGCGTCATCTCGACATGGCACTGCATGCCGACGTGGCGGTCGTTCAGCACGTAGGCCTGGTTGGCGCAGTAGGCACTGTCGAGAATGCGGGTGGCGCCTGGCGGCAGGCTGAAGGTTTCGCCATGCCAGTGGAACGCCAGCAGCGGCGTCGTTGCATCGCCGAGCCACGGGCGCGCGGCGTCGGCGTCGGTGATACGCACTTCGCCCCAGCCGATTTCCTTCACCGGGTTGCGGCCGACGCTGCCGCCCAGTGCCTTCGCCATCAATTGCCCGCCGAGGCAATGGCCGATCACCGGGATATCGCCTGCGACCGCTTCGCGAATCAGCGTCAGCACCGGCGGGATCCACGGCAGATCGTCGTTCACGCTCATCGGGCCACCCATCAAGCAGAGCCCGGAAACGCCGTTAAGATTAGCGGGCACGGCGTCGCCGGCGTCGATGCGCACCAGTTCCCAGGGAATGCCGTGACGATCCAGGAACGTGGTGAAGTACCCCGGCCCTTCGGTGGGGGAATGACGAAAAATCAGAACGGGATCCATGATGGCCTTCAAACGCAACGCACTCATACTTATCTTAACTGCGGGCAGCTTCGTCTGCACCCTGGCGGGGGCAGCCAGCGTCTCGGTGGTCGGATTGTTCAAGGACAAGGCCATCGTCAGCATCGACGGTGGCAAGCCGCGCACGCTCTCTGTCGGACAGACGGTGCAGGGCGTGAAGCTGCTCGCGGCGGATTCGGGTGGCGCCAGCTTCGACATCGACGGCAAGCGGCGCAGCCTGGGCATGGGGCAGTCGTTCGCCGGCGGCGCGCAGGCCGGCGGCCGGCCGAGCGTGTCGCTGACGGCCGATGCACGGGGGCACTTCAGTGCCGCGGGCTCGCTGAACGGTTACCCGATGAGCTTCCTGGTCGATACCGGCGCGAGTTCCATTGCGATCAGCGCGGCCGAAGCCCGGCGCATCGGGCTCGACTACCGGGCCGGGCAGGCGACGGGCGTCAATACGGCGGCAGGGGCGGTACCGGCCTGGCGCGTGACCTTCAATACGGTCAAGGTCGGCGGCATCAGCGTCAACCAGGTCGAAGGACTGGTGGTCGAGACGGGCCTGAACGTGCCGCTGCTCGGCATGAGCTTCCTCAACCGCATGGAGATGCGGCGCGACGGCCAGACGATGACGTTGACGCAGCGCTACTGAGCCGCAAACGCCCAAAGCAAAGGGGGCCTGCAATGCAGGCCCCCTTTGCTTTGGGCGGGACGTCTTACGCGGCGGTTTGACGCTTGTGGCTACGGCCGCTGCGCTTAACGTTCGCTGCGCTCACGTTAGCCTTCGCCGCAAGCGCACTCCGGCGTTTTACGCCTGAATGCGCTTGTCCCGCTCGATCAGCGCATACGCGCTGTGGTTGTGGATCGACTCGAAATTCTCGGCCTCGACCACGTAGGCGTCGATCAGCGGTTCGGCGTTCATCGCAGCGGCGACGTCGCGCACGATGTCCTCGACGAACTTGGGATTGTCGTAGGCGCGCTCGGTGACCCATTTCTCGTCGGGGCGCTTCAGGAGGCCGAACAGCTCGCACGAGGCCTGGTCCTCGACCTTGCGCACCAGGTCCTCGATCCACAGGAAGCCGTTGGTCTTCGCCGAGACGGTGACGTGCGAGCGCTGGTTGTGCGCGCCGTAGTCGGAGATCTTCTTCGAGCAGGGGCAGAGGCTGGTCACCGGCACCAGTACCTTGGTGGTGTGCGTGTATTTCCCGTTCTCGATTTCGCCGATGAAGGTGACTTCGTAATCGAGCAGGCTCTGCACGCCGGAGACGGGCGCGGCCTTGTTGACGAAATAGGGGAAGCTCATCTCGATGTAACCCGACTCGGCTTCGAGGCGTTCGACCATCTGGCGCAGCATGCCTTCGAAGTTCTCGACCGAGATCTCGCGCTCGCGCGTGTTGAGGATCTCGATGAAGCGCGACATGTGGGTGCCCTTGAAGTTGTGCGGCAGGAACACGTACATGTTGAAGGTGGCGATGGTGTGCTGGACGCCGCCGCTCTTGTCGGCCACCCGTACCGGATGGCGGATGCTCTTGATGCCGACCTTGTTGATGGCGATTTGCCGCGTGTCGGCCGAGCTTTGCACGTCGGGCATGCAGGCGGCGGTCTCGCAAATCTGGTTCATGGCAGGCTCCTGTCTCTGGTTGCAGTTTAGACTAAGTATAAACTGCGCGAATAGTTGAGTAAACTACTCGGGTAATAGGGTTATGCGCTGGCGCACGGCCAGCTCGATGCCGGCCGCATCAAGGCCGCAGCCCGCCAGCATGGTTTGCGGATCGCCGTGCTCGAGGAAGCTGTCGGGCAGTCCCAGGTGCAGCAGCGGGACGTCGAGGCCGAGCGCAGTGAGCGTTTCCGCCACCCCTGCACCGGCGCCCCCCGCCACCGCGTTTTCCTCCACCGTCACCAGCAGGCGATGGCTGCGCGCCAGTTCGCGCAGCAGGTCGACGTCGAGTGGCTTGACGAAGCGCATGTCGGCGACGCTGGCGTCGAGCGCCTCGGCAGCTGTCAGCGCGGGCGCGACCAGGCTGCCGAAGGCGACGAAGGCGACGTCGCGGCCACGGCGACGCAGCACGCCGCGGCCGATCGCGAGCGGCTCGAGGCCGGGCTCGACTACGGCACCGGTGCCGCTGCCGCGCGGGTAGCGCACCGCCGACGGGCCGTCGTGCAGGAAGGCGGTGGTCAGCAGGCGCCGGCATTCGGCTTCGTCCGAGGGCGCCGCGATCAGCATGTTCGGCACGCAGCGCAGGAAGGACAGATCGAAGCTGCCGGCATGCGTCGGGCCGTCGGCGCCGACCAGACCGGCGCGGTCGATCGCCAGCATGACCGGCAGGTTCTGCAGGGCGACGTCGTGGATCAGCTGATCGTAGGCGCGCTGCAGGAAGGTCGAGTAGATTGCGACCACCGGTTTCACGCCCTCGCAGGCGAGGCCGGCGGCGAAGGTCAGCGCGTGCTGCTCGGCGATGCCGACGTCGAAATAGCGCCTCGGGTATTCCTGCGAGAAGCGTACCAGGCCTGAGCCTTCGCGCATCGCCGGGGTGATGCCGACCAGCCGCGTGTCGGCCGCGGCCATGTCGCACAGCCAGTCGCCGAACACCTGGGTGTAGGTTGGCTTGCCGCCGACCTTCTCGGTCACGCCCGCTTCCGGATCGAAGCGACCGACGCCGTGGTACAGGCAGGGGTTGGTCTCGGCCGGTGCGTAGCCCTTGCCTTTCCTGGTGACGACGTGCAGAAACTGCGGACCGGACAGTTCGCGGATGTTTCTCAGCGTCTCGACCAGCACGTCGAGATCGTGCCCGTCGATCGGGCCGATGTAGTTGAAGCCGAATTCCTCGAACAGCGTGCCGGGCGTGACCATGCCCTTCATGTGCTCCTCGGCGCGACGCGCGAGTTCCTTGATCGGAGGCACCGCCGACAGCACCTTCTCCCCGGCACGGCGCGCGGCGGCGTAGAACTTGCCCGACATCAGCTTCGCCAAGTAGTTGTTGAGCGCGCCGACGTTGGGCGAGATCGACATGTCGTTGTCGTTCAGCACCACGAGGAGCGGCAGGTCGGTCGCCCCGGCGTTGTTGAGCGCCTCGAAGGCCATGCCGGCAGTCATCGCGCCGTCGCCGATCACCGCCACCGCGCGCTGGTCCGAGCCCAGCTGGTGGAAGGCCTCGGCCATGCCGAGCGCGGCCGAGATCGAGGTGCTCGAATGCCCGGCGCCGAAGGCGTCGTACTCGCTTTCGGCGCGACGCGGGAAGCCGGCGATGCCGCCGGCCCGGCGCAGGCCGGCCATCGCGGCACGGCGGCCGGTGAGGATCTTGTGCGGGTAGGTCTGGTGGCCGACGTCCCACACGATGCGGTCGCGTGGGGTGTCGAACACGTAGTGCAGGGCGAGGGTGAGCTCGACCGTGCCGAGGTTGGAGGCGAGATGACCGCCGGTCTGCGCGACCGAGGCGACCAGGAACGCGCGCAGTTCGGCGGCGAGCTTCGGCAGTTCGGCGGGTGAAAGTTTCCGCAGATCGACCGGGGAGTCGAGGGTGTCGAGCAGGGGCATCGTCATGTCAGAACGTCCGCTCGACGACGAAGTCGGCCAGTTGACGCAGCCTGTCGGCCGGCACGCCGAGCGTGTCGAGCGCGGCGTGGGCATCGGCGCGCAGTTCCTGCGCCAGTTCGCGCGCGCGCGCGGCGCCGAGCAGGCTGACGTAGGTCGGCTTGTTGTTCGCCGCATCCTTGCCGGCGGTCTTGCCGAGCGTGGCGGTCGAGGCCTCGGCGTCGAGCACGTCGTCGACTACCTGGAAGGCCAGGCCGATGCACTTGGCGTAATGGTCGAGCGCGGCGGTGGCGGCGCCGGAGCCCCGGCCGCAGTATGCGCCCAGCAACACCGCGGCGCGGATCAGTGCGCCGGTCTTGTGGATGTGCATGAATTCGAGTTCGGTCAGGTCGAGCGGCTTGCCCACGCTGGCGAGATCGATCGCCTGGCCGCCGGCCATGCCGCGCGAGCCGGATGCCTGCGCGAGCAGCTGCACCATCTTCAGTTGAGTGGCCGCGTCGTCGGCCAGCGGCTGCGAGGCGAGGATGTCGAACGCCAGGCTTTGCAGCGCGTCGCCCACCAGCAGCGCGGTCGCCTCGTCGAACTCGACGTGCACCGTCGGCTTGCCGCGCCTGAGCGCGTCGTCGTCCATCGCGGGCATGTCGTCGTGCACCAGCGAATAGGCATGGATCAGTTCGACTGCGGCAGCGGCATGCTGCACTCGCTCGGGATCGGCACCGGTGACTTCGCCGGCGGCGAAGGCCAGCAACGGGCGCACCCGCTTGCCGCCGCCCAGCACGGCGTAGCGCATCGCCTCGTGCAGACGCTCGGGTGCAATGTGGGCAGGAGGAAGCCATTCGGCCAGCACGCTTTCCATGCGGGCCTGGCAGCCTTGCATCCAGGCGGGAAAATCAGTCATTCGGTGTCTTCGGTGCGGAAGGGCTTGAGGCTGCCGTTCTCCAGGATTCTCACCTGCTGTTCGGCGTCGGCGAGCTGCTGGCGGCAGTACTGCAGCAGTTCGGCGCCACGCTTGTAGGCGGCCAGAGAGGCGTCGAGCGGCAACTGTCCGGACTCCATTTCACCGACGATGGCTTCGAGCTCGACCAGCGCGGATTCGTAATCTTTGGGAGGGGTGGCGGCGCGGGGCTTGGCCATTCAGATAACCCGGCAGAGGCAAAGGCGCTACTTTAACAAATTCAGCGTACATGCGCCTCCCCGGGGGAAGGGCCTGTGCTAGAATCGCGCCCTTTCCCTGAGGGTTTGTCAGGGGTTCGACCGTACCCGTCCCCCTCGTTGGGCGGGGTAGGCCGTGGTTGTACCCGCAAGGGGTAGGCCGCAGTTGCAAAGCCGACTCATCGGCAACGACCGCGCTCTATGGACGCCGAAGCGTCTATGACCACGCTCTAAATCCGGTGGGTCATTTACTTGCCGCTCCAGGAGGTATCTGGAGGGGGCTTGGTTTTGAGTAGGGTACGCCATGAGCGATCTCGCCGAATCCAGCGCCTTGTCGCTAACTTCGCCGCAACTGCCGGTTTCCTGGTATTTCGATCCGGCCATCTACGCGCTGGAACTCAAGCATCTGTTCAGTCAGGGGCCCGGCTATGCGGGCCACCAGTTGATGGTGCCCGAGGCGGGCGACTATCACGCGCTCGAGATGTTCGATGGCGCAAAGATGCTGGTCAACAGCGGCACGGGCATCGAGCTTCTGTCGAATGTCTGCCGCCACCGCCAGGCGATCATGCTGAAGGGGCGCGGCAAGCTGCCGTCGCACAACATCGTCTGTCCGATCCACCGCTGGACCTACGATAGCCAGGGCAAACTGATGGGCGCGCCGGAGTTTCCCGGCAACCCCTGCCTCAACCTCAACCGTACTGGTCTGCAGGCCTGGCAGGGCCTGCTGTTTGCCGGCGGCCGCGACGTCAATGCGGATCTGGCCGGCATGCAGGCGGCACGCGAGCTCGACTTCTCCGGCTTCATGCTCGACCGCGTCGAGGTCACGCACTACGCGTGCAACTGGAAGACCTTCATCGAGGTATACCTCGAGGACTACCACGTCGCCCCCTATCATCCCGGCCTCGGCCACTTCGTCACCTGCGACGACCTCAAGTGGGAATACGGCGAATGGTGGTCGGTGCAAACCGTGGGTGTGAACCGTGGCCTCGCCAAGGCGGGTTCGCCCATCTACCAGAAGTGGCACGAGCAGGTGCTGGCCTACGACCGCGGCGAGGCGCCGAAGCACGGTGCGATCTGGCTGACCTACTATCCGGGCCTGATGGTCGAGTGGTACCCGCACGTGCTGGTGGTGTCGTCGATCGTGCCGACCGGTGTCGAGTCGTGCAGCAACATTGTCGAGTTCTACTACCCGGAGGACATCGCGCTGTTCGAGCGCGCCTTCATCGAGGCCGAGCAGGCGGCGTACAACGAGACGGCGGTCGAGGACGAGGACATCTGCCTGCGCATGCACGAAGGGCGCCGCGCGCTGTACAAGCAGGGCCTCTCGGAGACCGGGCCGTACCAGTCTCCGATGGAGGACGGCATGATGCACTTCCACGCTTTCCTGCGGCGTGAACTCGCGCCGCATCTGGATGAAGCGCAGCTGCGGCAGATCGAGCCGCACCTGAAATGAGCCCTTGCGCTCTCCCCAACGGGCGGCTGCTTCCGCCCGTTTTTTTCGTCTTGCGGAAATGAGTCATCCCGAATGAAGTCGAGCTGGATGCTGGTGGCCGCCGCGCTGTTCGCGCTGATGAGCGTGCTGGTGAAGCACGCCTCGGCAACGTTCTCCCCGGCCGAGCTGGTGTTCTACCGTTCGGCTTTCGGCCTGGTCGCGATCTGGGTCGTGATCGCCGCGCGCCAGCGGAAGCCGCTTGCGCCGCTTGCAACGCCCCACCTGAAAGCGCATTTCTGGCGCGGATTATCCGGGTTCGCCGCGCTGGTGCTGTTCTTCTTCGCGCTGGCGCGGCTGCCGCTCGCCACCGCGGTGACGCTCAACTACACCGCACCGCTGTTCCTCGCCGCGCTATCGGCCTGGTGGCTGCGCGAGCGCCACGGGCGTGGTCTCAACGGCGCGGTGCTGCTCGGCTTCGTCGGCATCGTGCTGCTGCTCCGGCCGCAGGTGCAGGGTCAGGCCTGGCTGCCGGCGCTGGCCGGGCTGGTGTCGGGCATGCTGGCGGCGGTGGCCTACGTCAACGTCAAGCAACTCGGCAAGCTCGGCGAACCGGAATGGCGGGTGGTGTTCTATTTCACGCTGCTGTCGACGGTCGGCGGGGCGGCGTGGATGGCGGCGGCTGGCTTCCACGTGCCGCAGGCGAAGGACTGGCCCTGGCTGATCGGCATCGGCGTCACCGCCACGGTGGCGCAGCTGGCGCTGACACGCGCCTACCATCGCGGGCGTACGCTGACGGTCGGTTCGCTCGCCTACACCACGGTGGGCTTCTCCGCGCTGTACGGCGTGCTGCTGTTCGGCGAGCGGCTGCCGTTCGTGGCCTGGGCCGGCATGGCGGTGGTGGCGGCAGCCGGCGTGTGGGCGGTGCGTGCGTCGGCATCGTCCCGCCCCGATCCGCTATAGTGGAAACACACTGCAGAGGAGACCGTCATGATCAGCCTGAACGTCAAGGACAACCAGATCGCCGTCACCGTGATGGGGCAATTCACGCTCGACGACTACCGCGAGTTCGAACAGGCGGTGGGCTACGGCGTCCAGTTCCAGGGTTCGGTCAACCTGCTGTTCGATCTGCGCGACATGCTGTCGTACAGCGTCGACGTCGCGTGGGAGGAACTGAAGTTCTCGCGCGAGCACAAGAACGATTTCGGCCGCATCGCGATCCTCACCGGCGACCAGTGGGTGGCCTGGAGCATGTGGATCAACCGTCTGTTCATGTCGGCGGACATCCGCCTGTTCGACGACCTCGATATGGCGCAGGCCTGGGTGGCGGGCGGCGAACTGCCGGCCCCTGCTGCGTGAGGCGTGCGATTGGCGCGCTGCTTGCATGTCTGCTGGCATGGCCGGCATGGGCCGAGAGCCGTTGGCAGGTGACGCAGGAGAGCGCAACCGAGGTGGTGGCCGTCGATGTCGCCAGCTTCGAACGCAGCGTCGACCGCGTCGGCTTCCGCCAGCGGCATGTCCTGCGCGGTGGTCAGACCGATCCGCATACGCTGCGTCGCTTGCGCGAAATCCTGGCAAAGCGCGTGATCGACTGCCGTGCACGCCGCATCGCCACCCTGTCGCGTGCCGTGTTCGACGTCCAGGATGCGCTGGTCGATTATCAGGCGGTGCGGCTGCGCGAGGCGGCGTGGCAGCCTCTCAAGCGGGGTGACCCGGTGTTCAGGCTGGCATGCGGACGTTCATGACGCCGCACCGCGTGGTGGGCGGAAGACCTCCCGGTTGGCGTAGTACGCAGGGTCCGCGTTGGCAGGATCCCATCCCGGAATGCCCTGAACGGGCAGCGGCGCCAGCAGGCGTGGGCTGCCGATGCCTGCAAGGGCAGTGACGGCCTGAGCCTCGGCGTCAGCGGCGTCGACCGTATCCAGCAGCAGCATCAGGCATTTGCCTGTCATCGACGGATAGGGCGCGAGCGCCTTTTCCAGCAGCGCATGCCCCACCACCACGAAGCGCATGTCGCTTTCCACCCGTGCGCGCGCCGCCACGAACAATTCCTGCCAGGCATGGGCGCGCAGCAGGCCGGGCAGTGCCGGGTCGCGGCTGATCACCCACACGCCCGATTCGTCGAGCACCGTCAACGTGTCGCGCCGGCGGCCGCGCAGGCTGTCGGTCTCGCCTGCGATGGCCTCGCCGTGGGCGGCGTTGAGCGCAGCCTTGAAGTGCGGAAAACGCAGCCATACCAGCGCATTCAGTACGTCGTGCCAGGTGTCGGCGCGGGTCGGCACCTGGCCGGTCTGCAGGATCTGGCGTTCGTAATCGCGGGCCGGCATGCGGCCGTCGGGGGCGACGAAGGCGAGCTGCAGCCCGTGCGCCTGGCGGGTGCCGAGGGTGGTGGCGAGGGCGTTGAGCGCTGCCAGGTCGGGGAGCCCGCGGGCGAGATCCAGCGTGGCGATCAGGTCCCGGTAGGGGGCGAAGGCAGGATGGTCGAGGCTCAATGCAGCGATTCGGACAGCAGCGGGCGGTACTGCCGGGTCAGCGGGTGGACGTTGCCGAGCAGATCGAACAGGGCGATCAGGCTGGTGCGGCCGATGTCGTGGCGAAAGCCACGGTCGATCCGTGCGATGGTCAGCAGTTCCGCCATCGCGCCGGCGAAATCGTCGTCCGCCAGCAGGCGCGCGGCGCGCTGATAGCGGGCGTCGAGATCGTTCGCGTCGCGCGCGATGCGGGCGTCCAGCTCCGCCAGCGGCGCGGCATGGCGGGCGGTTTCGGCGAGGGCGAGGTGCGCATGGAGTGGCGCGATCTCGGGTGCGCTGCGCGCCTCGGGCGGCAGACTGTCGAGCAGCTTCAGCGCCTGTTCGCCTTCGCCCTCGGCCCACAGCAGCTTGGCGAGGTCACGCGGGATCGCCAGGTTGTCGGGCTCGGCGAGCGCCGCGTTGGCGAGCAGCATGCGCGCGTCCGCGACCTTGCCCGCCTGCCAGGCGGCGACACCGAGCGCATGGGCGCGGTTGGCGTCGCCGGCGATGAAGCGGTCGAGGACCTCCCGGAAGCTGCTGTCGGGGTCGGCGCCGTGGATGGTGTGGGCGACTTCGCCGCGCCAGAAGAACTTCACCGTCGGCACCGAGTTCACGCCGAAGCGGCGCGCCAGTTCGGGCAGTTCGTCGGCGTTCAGCATCACCAGCAGGAACTTGCCGCCATACTCGCCGGCAAGCTTGACCAGGCGCGGCATCAGGATGAAGCAGGGGCCGGCCTTGGGCGTCCAGAAGTGCACCAGTACCGGACCCTTGTGCGAGTTTTCCAGCACCAGGCGGTTGAAATTCTCGGCGCTGGCGTCGAACACGTAGGGCGACAGCTTGTTCATGTGAAACCGCCCGTCGCGGCGAAGCGATCGCAGGCGGCGACCAGCGCGCGTGCGATGCCCGGCTCGAAGGCAGCATGGCCGGCGTCGGGCACGATCACATAGCGTGCCTCGGGCCAGGCGCGCGCGAGTTCGTCGGCCGACACGATGGGACAGACCGCGTCGTAGCGTCCCTGCACGATGACGGCCGGGATGGAACGCAGGCGGCCGACGTTGGCGAGCAGGTGGTTCTCGGGCAGGAAGATGTCGTTGACGAAATAATGTGCCTCGATGCGTGCCAGCGACAGCGCGGTCTTTTCGCTGCCGAACGCGGCGACCAGTTCCGGGCTGGGCAGCAGCGTCGAGCACGACGCCTCGAAGGTCGCCCATTGCCAGGCTGCGGGCTGGTGCACTGCGGGGTCGGGATCGACGAGCCGCCGATGGTAGGCGGCGAGCAGGTCGCCCCGCTCGTCTTGCGGGATGAACTCCTCGAGCTGCCGCTGTGCCTCGGGGAAGAAGGCGCGGATGCCGTAGAGGAACCAGTCGATCTCGCTCCTGCGGCACAGGAAGATGCCGCGCAGCACCAGCCCCAGGCAGCGCCCGGGGTGAGCCTCGGCGTAGGCGAGCGCGAGCGTCGAGCCCCAGGAGCCGCCGAACACCAGCCATTTCTCGATGCCGAGTTCGGCACGCAGCGCCTCCATGTCGGCGATCAGGTGCGGCGTGGTGTTGTCGACGAGCTCGCCGTGCGGCGTCGAGCGGCCGCAACCACGCTGGTCGAACAGGACGATGCGGTAGCGTGCCGGATCGAAGAAACGGCGCTGGTTGGGCGAGGTGCCGGAGCCCGGGCCGCCGTGCACGAACAGCACCGGAATGCCGTCGGGGTTGCCGGAAGTTTCCCAGTAGATGCGGTGCGGGCCGTCGGTGGCCAGCATGCCGCTGGCATGGGGGTCGAGCGGGGGATACAGGGGCGTGGTATCGGGCATGGGAAAGGCCGAGTGTCTCGGAGCTGCATCATATCGCCTGCCCGCCCGGCATGAACAGGCCGAGCGGTATCGACAGCACGGTGCGGCGACCGTATGCTTCCGGTGCGCCCGCCCTGCGCCGGCGTTTCAACCATAACCGATACGAGGAGTTGTTCCATGAGTCATGTCGTCAAGGTCGCCCTGCTGGGGCTGGGGGAGGTCGGGGAAAAATTCGCCGAGCACTTCCTGGAAAAAATCCAGGAAGAGGGCGTCAACGTGGAAATCGTTGCCGTCGCGCACCGCAATCTCGAATCCCCCGTTGCGCTGGGTTTTGCCCACAGCAAGGTGCCGGTGTTCAAGGATGCGATGGACGTGGTGTCGCTGGGGGCCAAGGTCGACATCATCTTCGACCTGACCGGCGATCCCGAGCTGCGCAAGAAACTGCGGGTCGCGCTGCAGGAAACCCACAACCAGCACACCGTGATCGCGCCGGAGGTGGTGGCCCATCTGCTGTGGAACTTCTTCGGCGAGGGCGACCTGCCGCGCAGCAGCCAGACTGGCTACTGAGCTCCGGGAGCAGACGCCGTGGAGGCCTGCCTGCCGTGATCTCCGCCTGAGCCCCTGCCCATGACCCGCGCTTTCAGGTTTGCCCACGCTGCCCACGCCGACTGGACCGAGGCCGCACAGGCCTGCATGAGCCAGCTGGGGGCGATTCCGTCGGCGGCGACGCTGGGTTTTCTCTATGTGTCGGATGCCTTTGCCGGCGAACTCGACGCAGTCCTGGCGTTCTTCCGCGGCGCGACCGGGGTGGCGAACTGGACCGGCAGCGTGGGCGTAGGGGTCTGCGCCACCGGGGTGGAATACCTGGAGGAGCCGGCGATGGCCGTGATGCTCGGCGAATTCGATCGTGCCGATTTCAGCATGCTGCCGGTGCTGCGTACGCCGCAGGACCTCGAGGCACATCCGGCAGCGGCTTACTTCGCGGTGGTGCACGGCGACCCGGCCAATCCGCGCATCCAGGCGCTGATCGAAGGCCTCGCTGCGCATGTGGCGAGCGGGTTCGTCGTCGGAGGGGTGTCGAGTTCGCGCGGCGAGACGGCGCCCCAGATCAGCGACGGCGTGGTGAGCGGCGGGCTGTCCGGTGTGCTGTTCAGCGAGCGGGTGAAGCTGGCGACGCGCCTGACCCAGGGAGTCTCGCCGCTGGGGCCGCGGCATCGCATCACCAGCGCCAACAAGAACATCGTCGGCAGTCTCGACCATCGCCCCGCGCTCGACGTGATGAAGGAGGAGATCGGCGAAGTGCTGGCGCGCGACCTGCGGCGCGCGGCGGGCTACATCTTCGTCGGCCTGCCGGTGCGCGGTTCCGACACTGGCGATTATCTGGTGCGCAACATTCTCGGCGTCGACCCGCAGAACCACCTGGTGGCGATCGGCGAATACGTCGAGCCCGGCGACGAACTGCTGTTCTGCCGGCGCGACCAGCAAAGTGCCGAGGACGACCTCAGGCGCATGCTCGCCGCCATCGCGGCGCAGCTGGGCGCGCCGATCCGGGGGGGCGTGTATTATTCCTGCCTGGGGCGCGGCCAGCACATGTTTGGCGCGCCGAACCGGGAACTCGGGCTGATCCGCGAGACGCTGGGCGACTTCCCGCTGGTGGGGTTCTTCGCCAATGGCGAAATTTCCCACAACCGCTTGTATGGCTACACCGGGGTGCTGACCCTGTTTGGCTGATCCGAGAAGAGAACACGGAGACACGTATGACCCTGCATGCCATGAAAGAAGACGAGATTCGCCTGTTGCGCGAGGAAATCGAGATGCTGATGAACGAACGTCGCCAGCTGCTGCAGGTGACCGGCGCCGCCGCCGTATTCGTGGCCAATCTCGATACCGACAGCCTGCCCGACGAGACGGATACCATCGACGCCGCCGAGATGCTTGCCGAGCAACTGAACGGACTGTCCGAAGAAACCCTCAAGGACGCACTGGAGTCGGTGCGCGCTGAAGTCGATCCCGTGCAGTAGGCAGGCGCGCGACTTGGCCCGTCTGCCGTTGCCCGCCGCCGCCGCGATCAGGCGTTTTGTCCTGATCGCGGCGGCGACGGCATTGGCGTATGCGCTGGCCGCCTGGCTGAGCCTCCGGCTCACCGCCTATCTTGCCGATGCGGTCGCCGCCATCTGGCTGGCGGCAGGCATCGGTGCGATGGCCAGTCTGCGCTTCGGCGTGGCTGGCGTCGTCGGCGTGCTGCTGGGTTCCCTCGCGATCAACAGCCAGATCCTGCCGTTTGAAAATGCACTTCGCTTTGCCCTCGGTGCGGCGGCAGGCGCGGCGATCATGGGCTTTCTGCCGCATCGGCTGCAGCCCTTCAGTGCGACCCTCGACTTCGTTTCCAGTGTCGCCAAGTTTGTTCTGGTTGCGGCGCCGCTCGGATGTGCGGTGAGTGCGCTGACCGGTGTCCTGACCCTGTATTTCCATGGCGATCTGTCGGCCAGCCTGGTGTTGCGTGGCTTGTGGGTATGGTGGCTGGGCGATTTGCTGGGGGTGGTGCTGATCGCGCCGCTGTTGCTGACAGGCTCGCGCTGGGACCTGCTGCCGACCAGCACCGGGGCGCGGCTGGAAGGTCTTGTGCTGGTGCTCGGCATGCTGGTGCTGACCCTGGCGCTGATGCAGTACGCCGAACCCCTGCGGCCGGCCGAGATCGTGCTTTTCGTGATGATGCCGGCCGTGCTGTGGGCGGCGCTGCGCTTCTCGGTGACCGGTGCCAGTCTGGCCATTTTCCTGGCGGCGCTGATCGTGCTGAGCGTGGCGGTGGTCTCCCTCGGCGGCATCCACGCCACCACCGCCCCGCGCGATGTGTTCGCGCT
The DNA here is from genome assembly GCA_041639215.1 of Pseudomonadota bacterium. GTDB lineage: Bacteria > Pseudomonadota > Gammaproteobacteria > Burkholderiales > Thiobacillaceae > Thiobacillus. Next base: position 226,987 of record JBEQCP010000003.1, read on the forward strand.
GCAGAGCAGCATGCTGACCATGGCGCTGGGCGGCCTGTTCGTGTCGGCCGCCCTGACCGAGCGCCGTTATTCCGAGATGCGGCTCGACATGCTGGCCAACCACGATCCGCTCACCGGCCTGCCCAACCGTTCTTATTTCCAGGACTTCCTCGGTCATGCCCTGGCGCGCGCCCAGCGCGACCATTCGCAGGTTTCGCTGCTGTTCATCGACCTCGACCGCTTCAAGCACATCAACGACTCGCAGGGCCACGAAGTGGGCGACCAGGTGCTGCGCATCGTCGCCAACCGGCTCGACGAGCAGTTGCGCGCCGACGATTTCGTCGCACGCCTGGGCGGCGACGAATTCGCCGTCATCATCACCCATCCGCCGGCCTCGCGCGCGGCCAGCCGCGTGGCGCGCAAGCTGAACCAGGCGCTGGCCGAATCGTTCAAGCTGGGGTCGCGCCGCTATGCCATCGGCGCCAGCATCGGCATCAGCGTCTATCCGGACGACGGCACCGATGCCCACACCCTGCTGCGTCAGGCCGACCTGGCGATGTATCAGGCCAAGCAGCGGCGCAGCGGCTTCGAATATTTCAGCGACGAGCTGAACACCGTGGCACAGCAGCAGCTGACGCTGGAAACCGGCCTGCGCCACGCGCTGGAGCGTGACGAACTGGCACTGGCCTACCAGCCCAAGGTCGACCTGACGAGCGGCAAGGTGGTCGGCCTGGAGGCCCTGATCCGCTGGCTGCCGCGCTCGGGATCCATCATCGGGCCCGAGCAGTTCATTCCCGTGGCAGAGGAAACCGGGCTCATCGTGCCGGTGGGCCGCTGGGTGGTGCGTGAGGCCTGCCGGCAATGGATCGCCTGGCGTGATGCCGGATTCGACCCGCCGCCGGTGGCGGTCAACCTGTCGCCGCGGCAGTTGTCCGATGCCCGCCTGATCGAGGATATCGAAACCATACTCCAGGACACGGGGATGGAAGCCGCCCAGCTGCAGCTGGAGGTGACCGAAAGCGCGGCGATGGACAATCCGGTGCGCACCTTCGGCATTCTCGAGGCCTTGCGCCAGCGCGGCCTGCACGTCTACATCGACGACTTCGGGACCGGTTTCTCGAACCTGGGCCAGCTGAAGCGCATGCCGATCGATGCGCTGAAGATCGACAAGAGCTTCGTGAACGACGTCCTGATCGACAGCGACAGCGCCGAGATCGTCCACGCCATCATTCGCCTCGCCCATGCGTTGAATCTGCGCGTGGTCGCCGAAGGGGTCGAGCAGGCCGCCCAGGTCGCCTTCCTGAAGCGCAACGGGTGCGACGAGATCCAGGGCTTCATCGTCAGCCGGCCCCTGGCACCGAGCGGTGTCAGCGAGCTGTTCGCGGAAACCTATACGTTCTGAACGCGGGGGAGCCCAATGCAGGCGGGCCGGACTGCATTGCCTGCAGTCCGGCCCGCTGTCGGCGGATCAGTGCCTTGTCGTCAGTCCTGGCTGCGCCCCATCACGGGCAGCGCGCCGCCGCAGCTCTCGATTTCCGGCGGCAGCTTGTAGAACCACATCTGCCACATCGAGATGATCCACTGCGCGGCGAACGAGACGCCCATCAGTGCGCCGCTGCCGATGATGAACCAGGCGAAGCCGGGAATCCACTTGGTGAGATACCACGAGAAGATGTCGGTCAGGATCGTCAGGAAGGGGACGACGATGATCACGCACTTCATCCACAGCGGCCGCACATAGGCGTGGGTGAAGATGGTGCTGACGATGAAGAAGATGAAGGTGATGCCGAACAGGTGGATGTGCGAGACGCGCACCAGGGTCGGAATGGTCGCGCCCGTGTCCTTCTCGACCACTTTCGAAATGCCTTCGAAATTGCTGAAATTCGGCAGGTGCGGGTTCGCCACCCCGTCGTGGCAGGCGAGGCAGCGGCTTTCCATGATGGGCTTGATCTTCTGCGCGTAGTCTTCCTGGGACGAGCCGTCCTTGACCCATTTGAAGATCACGGCGCGTTCCTCGACCGGCAGCATGTCAGCCATCGGACCTTTCAGCGCAGTCTCCAGGCGGGTGTCGCTCTCGCTGCCGTGGTAGGCGACGCGGATGTCCTCGGCGGAGATGTTCTTGGCGTTGCCGTCCAGCCCGGCGTGGCTGAAGAACACCTGCAGCATGGCGAAGAGGTAACCCGTGCCCAGAACCAGCAGCGTCATGGTGTACACCATGCGCGTCGACATCGGCAGGGCGCTGAAATGGAAGAAACCGCGATTGTTGTTGGTCATGGAGGCTCCCGTTTGCGAGGTCAGTTCTTGGCGCCCTGGTCGATCCAGGCAGCGAGAGTGGCGACGTCCTTCTCGGGCAACGCGGCCTTGCCGTGCGGCATGCGGATCGACGGGTCGGCCTTGCCGGCAACCAGGAGATACAGCGTGCTACCGACGCTCGAGCCCGGAACGACGACCGGGCCGAACTTGGTGCCTTTCATCAGACCCTCGTAGTTGTCCATGCGCAGGCCGGATTTTTCGTAGCCCGGGCCGCCTGGCACGTGGCATTCCATGCAGTTGGCGTCGATGATGGGTTTGACGTCCGCCTGGTAGGTCAGCGGTTTCTCGCTGCAACCGGTCTGCAGGGCGGCGAAGGTGAGGGTGGAGAAAACAAGAAAAGCAACGCGCTTCGACATGACAGTCTCCCGTCTGGTTATCTTATTGACAAATGCTAATGGATGGGTCGGCTACATTCAAGAGTTTAAGGTATTGTTATTTGCTTATGGAGGTATTCATAAATCGAATCGTCCCTGCATCTTTTCAGTGCAGTGTAGCAGCGTTCGGGCCCGGGGGAAGTCCAGGGAACAATGTTCCCGCCTGCGTCACGCGGCGCAAGCCGAAAAAAAGGCGCCTCGCGGCGCCTTGAACGGAAAGCGGAAACGGTTCAGCCCAGCAACTGGCCCAGCACGAAGGGCAGGATGCCGCCCTGGTTGTAGTACTCGACCTCGATCGGCGTGTCGATGCGCAGCTTGAGCGCGACGCGTTCCACCTTGCCATCGGCACGGTGGATCACCAGCGTGACGTCCTGCTGCGGGACGATGCCGGATTCCAGGCCTTCGAGGTCGAAGGTTTCGCTGCCGTCGAGCTTCAGCGTGGCCGCGTCGACGCCGTCCTTGAACTGGCAGGGCAGCACGCCCATGCCGGCGAGGTTGGCGCGGTGGATGCGCTCGAAGCTCTTGGCGACGACCGCCTTCACGCCGAGCAGGGTGGTGCCCTTGGCGGCCCAGTCGCGCGACGAACCGGTGCCGTATTCCTCGCCGGCGAAAATCATCAGCGGGGTGCCCTCGGCCTGCCAGGCCATGGCGGCGTCGTAGATCGGCCGCTGTTCGCCGCCCTTCAACGTGATGCCGCCTTCGGAGCCGGGGATCATCAGGTTCTTGATGCGCACGTTGGCGAAGGTGCCGCGCATCATCACCTCGTGGTTGCCGCGGCGCGCGCCGTAGCTGTTGAAGTCGACCTTCTGCACGCCGTGTTCGGTCAGGTACAGGCCGGCCGGCGAAGTGGGCTTGATGCCGCCGGCCGGGCTGATGTGGTCGGTGGTGACCGAGTCGCCGAAGATCGCCAGCGCGCGAGCGGCCTGGATCGCGCCGCCGCCAGCCTGCGCACTGGCGAAGAACGGCGGCTCCTGGATGTAGGTCGATTTCGTGTCCCACTGGTACACCGCGCCGGTCGGCGCGGGCACCGCATCCCACAGGGGGTTGTCGGCGCCGACGTCGGCGTAGATCTTGCGGTAGGCGGCCGCGTCGGTAGCGGTGTTCATCACTGCGGCGATCTCGTCGTAGCTGGGCCACAGGTCCTTGAGGTAGACCGGCTGGCCGTTGCTGCCGGTGCCGATGGCCTCCTTGTCGAAATCGATGTCGACGCGGCCGGCCAGTGCGAAGGCGACGACCAGTGGCGGGCTCATCAGGAAATTGGCCTTGACCGCCTGGTGCACGCGCGCCTCGAAGTTGCGGTTGCCGGACAGGACCGAAGCCACGACCAGATCGTTATCGGCGATGGCTTTCTCGATCTCGGGCTTCAAGGGGCCGGAATTGCCGATGCAGGTCGTGCAGCCGTAGCCCACCACGGAGAAGCCGATCTGTTCCAGCGCATCCATCAGGCCGGCCTTGTTCAGGTACGCGGTCACCGCGCGCGAGCCGGGACCGAGGCTGGTCTTCACGTGCGCGGGCGGCTTGAGACCTGCGGCCGCGGCTTTCTTCGCGAGCAGGCCGGCAGCCAGCATCACGCCCGGGTTGGAGGTGTTGGTGCAGGAGGTGATCGCGGCGATCGCGATGTCGCCGTGCTTGATCGGCATGTTTCCGGTATGGAGGGCGGCAGCGCCCTTGCCGTAGCCGCCGTCGGCGACGGCCTTGTCCATCAGGCCGGTGAAGGCGGATTTCAGGTTCTTCAGCTCGATGCGGTCCTGCGGACGCTTGGGGCCGGCGACGGACGGTTCGACGGTGGACAGGTCGAGTTCGAGCACCTGCGAATAATCGATGTCGCCCGCCTTGGGGATGCCGAACAGGCCCTGCGCCTGGTAGTAGGCGCGGATCGTGTCGACCTGCGCGTCGCTGCGGCCGGTGGCGGAAAAATATTGGCAGGTCGCTTCGTCGACCGGGAAGAAGCCCATGGTCGCGCCGTATTCGGGCGCCATGTTGGCGATCGTCGCGCGGTCGGTCACCGACATCGCGGCGGCGCCTTCGCCGAAGAACTCGACGAACTTGCCGACGACCTTGGCTTTACGCAGCATCTCGGTGATCGTCAGCACGATGTCGGTGGCGGTGATGCCGGGCCTGGCGCGGCCCTTGAGGTTCACGCCGACGACGTCGGGTGTGAGGAAGTACACCGGCTGGCCGAGCATCGCGGCTTCGGCCTCGATGCCGCCGACGCCCCAGGCGACGATGCCGAGACCGTTGATCATGGTCGTGTGCGAATCCGTGCCGACCAGCGTGTCGAGGTAGGCCATGCCGTCCTTTTCCATCACGCCGCGCGCCAGGTATTCCATGTTGACCTGGTGCACGATGCCGACGCCGGGCGGCACCACCTTGAAGGTGTCGAAGGCCTGCATGCCCCACTTGAGGAACTGGTAGCGCTCACGGTTGCGCTCGAACTCGATCTTCATGTTGAGGTCGAGCGCGTCGTGCGTGCCCGCGGCGTCGACCTGGATCGAGTGGTCGACGACCATGTCGACCGGCACCAGCGGTTCGATCTTCTTCGGATCCTTGCCGGCCTTCGCAGCTGCGGAGCGCATCGCGGCAAGGTCGGCCAGCAGCGGCACGCCGGTGAAGTCCTGCAGGATCACGCGCGCCACGGTGAACGGGATTTCCTCGGTGCGCTCGGCGTTGGGCTTCCAGCTCGCAAGCTGCTTCACGTGCGCCTCGGTCACCTTCACGCCGTCGCAGTTTCTCAGCACCGACTCCAGCACGACGCGGATCGACACTGGCAGGCGCGAGACCGGCGTGCCGAGCGCGGCCTCGAGCTTCTTCAGCGAAGCGAAGCGCAGGCTGCCGTGGCCGGTGGAAAAGGAATCGTGGGTGTTGAAGGCGTCAGTCATGATGGATAGGCCTGAATGCAATTACGGAAATGGGTCGATTGAGTGGGGGCGGCGCGGTGTTCACGCCGCATCTGCGGGCTGTCTTCAAGCCTCGCGTCGCATTTGCGGGAAGAGGATGACGTCGCGGATCGAGGGCGAATCGGTCAGCAGCATCACCAGGCGGTCGATGCCGATGCCGCAGCCGCCGGTGGGCGGCAGGCCGTGCTCGAGCGCGCGGATGAAGTCGGCGTCGTAGTGCATCGCCTCCTCGTCGCCGGCTTCCTTCTGCCGCACCTGCTCCATGAAGCGCTCGGCCTGGTCTTCGGCGTCGTTCAGCTCGGAGAAGCCGTTGGCCATCTCGCGTCCGGTGATGAAGAGTTCGAAGCGCTCGGTGATGTCGGGCTGCGAATCGGAGCGGCGCGCCAGCGGCGAGACCTCGGCCGGGTAGTCGATGATGAAGGTCGGCTGGATCAGCAGCGCTTCGGTGGTTTCCTCGAAGAAGGTCAGCTGCAGGCCGCCGAGGCCGTCGTGTTCGCGGTACTTCGCCTTCATCGCGGCGAATTGGGCGATCAGCCAGGCGCGGTCGTTCAACTGCTCGACGGTGTAGTGCGGGTGATATTTGCGGATCGCCTCGACGATGGTGAGGCGGTCGAACGGCTTGCCAAGTTCGATTTCATGGCCCTGATAGGTCACCGTGGTCGAGCCGGTGGCGGCGACCGCCGTATGGCGGATCAGCGCCTCGGTGTAGTCCATCAGGTAGCGGTATTCGCGGTAGGCCTCGTAGAACTCCATCATGGTGAACTCGGGGTTGTGCCGTGTGCTCAAGCCCTCGTTGCGGAAGTTGCGGTTGATCTCGAACACCTTCTCGAAGCCGCCCACCACCAGGCGCTTCAGATAGAGCTCGGGCGCGATGCGCAGGAACAGCTCCATGTCGAGCGCGTTGTGGTGGGTGACGAAAGGCTTGGCCGCGGCGCCGCCGGGGATGGGGTGCATCATCGGCGTCTCGACTTCGAGGAAGCCGTGGCCGGTCATGAACTCGCGAATCGACTGGATGATCTTCGAGCGGCGCATGAAGGTCTCGCGCGCGGTGTCGTTGGTGATCAGGTCGAGGTAGCGCTGGCGGTATTTCTGTTCCTGGTCCGCGAGGCCATGGAATTTCTCCGGCAACGGGCGCAGCGCCTTGGAGAGCAGGCGGATCGATTTCGCCTGGATGGTCAGCTCGCCCTTGTTGGTCTTGAACAGCGTGCCGGTCACGCCGAGGAAGTCGCCGAGATCCCAGTGCTTGAACGCGTCGTGGGCTTCCGTCCCCGTGAGGTCGTTGGAGATGTAGACCTGGATGCGCCCGCTCATGTCCTGCAGGGTGGCGAAGCTCGCCTTGCCCATCACGCGCTTGAGCATCATGCGGCCTGCGAGCTGCACCTGCACGCCCTCGGCCTCCAGTGCTTCCTTGCTCTTGTCGCCGTGCTCGTGCGCGAGCTTGCCGGCGTAGTCGTGGCGCTCGAAATCGTTGGGGAAGGCGACGCCCGCCTCGCGGATCGCGGCGAGCTTGGCGCGACGCTCGGCGATGATCTGGTTCTCGTCGAGGGCGGGGGTGTTGGTTTCGGTGTTCATTGTCAGGATCGAAATAGGGCAGCAGTGCATGGGCCGGAAATGGCCGGCAAACATTCAGTCGGGGCGCGGCAGACCCCTGCCGGACCGCGCCTGGTCTGGCCGGATGGCAAAACCTTGGGGTTGGAGCAAGGAACCGCGCAAAACGTGACAAAATTATATCCGATGTGATGCCCCGATTTCCCGGCCATGTGGGCCGGAATCCCCCTTGTTTCCCCCGGTTTTCCCATGCCCGATACCCCTTTAAGCCTGCTCCACCGCGTCTTCGGCTACCCCGCGTTTCGCGGTGACCAGGCCGCCATCGTCGACACGGTCGTGGCAGGCGGCGACGCCCTGGTGCTGATGCCCACCGGCGGCGGCAAATCGCTGTGCTACCAGGTGCCGGCCTTGCTGCGCGACGGCTGCGCGGTGGTGGTGTCGCCGCTGATCGCGCTGATGCAGGACCAGGTCGCGGCGCTGCAGGAACTTGGCGTCGCCGCGGCTTTCCTGAATTCCAGCCTCGACGGCGCCACCGCCGCGCAGGTCGAGCGCGACTTTGTCGCCGGCAAGCTGAAGCTGCTGTACGTCGCCCCCGAGCGTCTGCTTACCCCGCGTTTCCAGAGCCTGCTCGACGAGGCGCACATCGCGCTGTTCGCCATCGACGAGGCGCACTGCGTGTCGCAATGGGGTCACGATTTCCGTCCCGAATACCTCGGCCTGTCGGCCCTGCACGAACGCTTTCCCGAGGTGCCGCGCATCGCGCTCACCGCCACGGCGGACGCTGCCACCCGCGCCGAAATCCTCGCCCGGCTCGATCTCGGCGCCGCGCGCGTCTTCGTCGCCAGCTTCGACCGCCCCAACATCCGCTACCGCATCAGCGAGAAATCCGACCCGCGCCGCCAGCTGCTCGCCTTCCTCGACGAACACGCCGGCGAAGCGGGCATCGTCTACTGCAGCACGCGCAAGAAAGTGGAAGAAACCGCCGAGGCGCTCGTCCAGGCCGGCTTCACCGCGCTGGCCTACCACGGCGGCATGGACACCGAGACGCGCCGCCGCCACCAGGAAAGATTCCTGCGCGAGGACGGCGTGATCATGGTCGCCACGCTCGCGTTCGGCATGGGCATCGACAAGCCCGACGTGCGCTTCGTCGCCCACCTCGACCTGCCGCGCTCGGTCGAAGGCTACTACCAGGAAACCGGCCGCGCCGGCCGCGACGGCGAGCCGGCCGAGGCGTGGATGGCGTGGGGCCTGCAGGACGTCGTCACCCAGCGCCGCTTCATCGACGAAGGCGAGGCCGAGGACACGCACAAGCGCATCGGCCACGCCAAGCTCGACGCCCTGGTCGGCCTGTGCGAAGCGGCCAGCTGCCGCCGCGTCGCGCTCCTGAGCTACTTCGGCGAAGCCAGCCAGCCTTGCGGCAACTGCGACGTGTGCCTCAACCCGCCCACGCTGTGGGACGGCACCGAGGCCGCGCAGAAACTATTGAGCACCGTCTATCGCACCGGCCAGCGCTTCGGCGCCGGCCACGTCATCGACGTGCTGCTCGGCAAGACCACCGAGAAGATCGAGCGCTTCGGCCACAGCCAGCTGAGCGTGTTCGGCATCGGCACCAGCCAGACCGACAAGGTCTGGCGCGCCGTGCTGCGCCAGCTGGTGGTGCGCGGGCTGCTGGAGGTGGACCACGCCGCCTACGGCGCGCTCAAGCTCACCCAGGCCGCCAAGCCCGTGTTGAAAGGCGAGGAAACCGTGATGCTGCGTGCCATCGAAGTGCGGCCGGCGCGCAAGAAATCGCGCCTCGCCCCCAGCTCCGGCGCCGGCGTCCACGACGACGAAGATCCCCTGTTCCTGTCCCTGCGCGCCTGGCGCCGCGAAACCGCCAACGAGAAGGGCGTGCCCGCCTACGTCATCCTGCACGACGCCACCCTGCGCGAGATCGCCGCGCGCCGGCCCGCCACGCTGGCGGAGCTGGGCGAGATTCCCGGACTGGGCGCGAAGAAGCTGGAAGCCTACGGCGAGGACGTGCTGGCGGTGGTGGCGGAGGGGTGAGCCGCAAGCATTCGATTGTCTTGGCTGATGGATGGATCTTGATGGCATTTATTCGGCCGATGCTGCCATTGGGATGTTGCTCCGCCAGCGGACGCAATAGGCAGACCACCGGTCATAGCTTCGGAAGTCGGCTCGATCGGCCGGTGGGCATTTCAAGCTAGTTCCGGAGTCGTCGGTCGATATTTTTCTAAACAGACGTTTCGGTAACGGCTGGCGGCGTGGAAGAACTGTTCGATACGCCAAAGCGTTTTCTGATTTGAGCGGCAAATTCTAAGTCGGAACGGTCGGACGGGTTAAACTTGCGTCGGTCAGTCCCCGGTCATCAAGAGCCATAGAACAGAGCCATAGAACCGAGAGGGAATACGACGCGAACGGCGGGTAACTGATCGCTAACCGGCCGCCCAGCTTATTTCAGAGGGTAAGTCGTCGGCCACTGCGGGCATCGGCGATCTCGCAAATCTACGGTCGCAACGAATTGGCATATAGAGCGAGGCAAGATGGATGATTGAGGTCATTTGGGGTTCGGCGAAGGAGAAGCCAATTTCGTCGAGGTCCCTCGCGGAAGACCTATCCGCCAAGCTAGCTGGCGACGGCTACCTTTATCTTGGCTACCCCATCATTGGGTCGCCGAGTGGTCCTATGAAGCTGGACGCGCTGCTGGTTTCCCCGACCTACGGACTCGTCGCATTTGACCTGGTGGAAGGAACGGACCTTGGTGAGTTCAGTGCACGCCAGGACGACGTTGCTTCCATGCTTGAGGTTCGGTTGAAGCCGCATGCGGGGCTCAAGACCGGCCGATCGCTAAAGTTCGAAATCAACGTCGTGACTTATGCGCCCGCGAAGGCGCATCTGCCAGATGCCGAGCCACCCTACTTCGTCGCGAATCGAACAAACGTTGGCACGACAGTACAAGGGTTTCATTGGAACGCGGAGGCTGGCGTCTTTCAGAACCTCGTCGCAGCAGTCCAGGTGGTCACATCGATTCGTGCGGGGAAGCAGAAGCGAGAGCCGAAGAAGGCGGATTCGCGCGGTGCAAAGCTAAAGCGCGTTGAAGAGTCGATCGCCAACCTCGATCAGCATCAGTCGCAGGCGGTAATCGAAACCGTTGAAGGCGTACAGCGCATCCGTGGACTGGCAGGCTCGGGCAAGACGATTATTCTTGCATTGAAGGTAGCTTATCTGCACTCCCAGAACCCATCGTGGCGAATTGCGGTCACCTTCAATACCCGCTCACTAAAGGAACAGTTTCGCCGTCTGATCAACAACTTCACCATCGAACAAACCGGCACGGAGCCTGATTGGGAGTGCATCGACATCATCAACGCGTGGGGCGGCCCCGGCGAACGAGAGCGTGATGGAATCTATCACCGGTTTTGCCGAGAGAATGAGGTTCCCTTCATCGACTTCGGCGCAGCGAAGCGCAAGTTCGGCGACGGGAAGGAATTTGCGGGCGCGTGTTCGGAGGCGCTTTCAGCGGCCAAGCAACCGGTGGCCTTATACGACTTGATGTTGATCGACGAAGCCCAGGACTTGCCGGTCGAGTTCCTCCGTCTTTGCTATCGATCACTGTCGCCCCCAGGACGATTGGTCTACGCGTATGACGAACTGCAGTCGCTCACAGGCTCAGGCTCGTCAGTCCCTCCACCGGAAGAACTGTTCGGCAACGGCCCGGATGGCTTGCCACTTGTGCGACTGAACCAAGAGGAGGGTGGCCCCAGGCAAGACATCATCTTGGAGAAGTGCTACCGAAACTCCCGCCCGCTGCTGGCAACCGCGCACGCCCTCGGCTTCGGTATCTACAGGCAGCGAGGCCTGGTTCAGATCTTTGATCAAGACACCCTGTGGACGGATGTCGGATATGTGGTCGAAGACGGGGAGTTGGCTGGTGGTCAGCCAGTCACATTGGCACGGACACCTGACACCTCTCCAGAGTTCTTGGAGAACCATTCAGACGTCGACGACTTGATCCAGTTCCACAAATTTGAAAGTTCGGCGGACCAGACCGCGTGGCTTGTGCAGGCCATTCAGGCAGATATCCGCGAGCAAGAACTGCGACCCGAGGACATCGTTGTTATCAATCCCAACCCACTCACAACACAGAAGGAGGTTGGCCCCGCACGCCAGCAGCTATTCGAGATCGACATCAACAGCGAATTGGCCGGGGTCAGCACATCGGCTGACATCTTCAGCAAGGCCGGATGCGTCACCTTCACCGGGATCTTCCGTGCGAAGGGAAATGAAGCGGGGATGGTCTACATCATGAACGCGCAGGACTGCGCTTCAGGTTGGGACAAGACGGCCACGGCACTCAACCGCAATCGCTTATTTACTGCGATTACCCGCTCAAAGGCCTGGGTGCGCATACTCGGCATTGGGCCCAATATGGACCTGCTGATGCAGGAGTGGAGTGCTCTCAAGCAGAACGAGTACAAGCTCCGCTTCCGGTATCCAACTAACGAAGAGAAGAAGCTACTTCGCGTGATCAACAAGGAAATGCAAGGCAAGGGGCGGGGACGGCGAAAGACGGTCCGTGCGCAGCGAGACCAGCTATTGGAGGCCGCCGAGAAAGGCGAAGTCGATGTCGATCAGCTCATCCTCGAACTGGAGAACATCAAGCGCACCTCGGGGAAGAAATGAGCCCTGATAGTGTCCGAAAGCAGATCACGGATTTGATCCACCGCCTAATCATAGCCAGCATCTCCGTAAAGCAATTCACGCCGGCGTTCAGGACTGCTGAAGGCGGCGCGATCCAGATTGGGGGTACGCCGGGCACCACGGTAGCCATGCGGGACATCCCCTACGAGGACATATATCGTGAGTTGGACTCCCACGACGCTTACCACGTCAAACTGGTAGACGGTGGCTTGCTTCTCTTTCAGTACTCCTTTCGACCGGATCGATCGCTGGCGCAGCATCGACTCGCGTACTTCCCGAGCCCAGTCCTACCAACGGTCGACGAGGCACCGGCGCTGTACGAACAGGATGAGCTGTATGGAGATATCACTGCCAGGCGCTTGGTTCGATTCCCGGTTCGGTTCGATTACGCGCCGGATCAGAAGGTTGATGTTCTTCATCCGGCCTCGCATATGACGCTGGGTCAGTATGAGAACTGCAGAATCCCTGTGGCTGGTCCACTCGGTCCAAGTTCGTTCGGAATGTTCATCATCCGCAACTTCTACTCTCGGACATACAAGAAGTACAAGAATAATTTTGACCGACGGCCTGTACATATTGATCGCACAGAAACTATTTCAGCGAATGAGCAGCGATTAACTCACATTGTTCATGGGTTGTGAGGGGTTCGAGGTGTAGCTCGCGCCCAAGGCGCCTAATCGTATCGCACCAAGAGTCTTCTGGCTGAACTTCTGGGCAATCGGTTTTCTGTCCCGTAAACGACCAGCACAGCACTTCTACTTGTCACCAGGCAGTATTGGGTCGTGAGGGTGAGTCGGGCTTTTGAGTAAGCAATCGCCCGGACTGTCGACCTAGATGTTTTCGGTGGTCAAGGTTTGAGCGGTGGCAATGCGAAGCTTGGCTGGCATTCAATGCCCCGCCCCCTAAACGACGGCAATGGCCGAAAACTGACCGCCCCCGTGCATTCATGGGTAAGGGAGCCTGCCACGCGCTCAAGCCTTCAGCGCATTTCCCACGACTTCCGCCACGTCTTTCGCCAGCCCCTCGATCCCCGCGATGCGCTCCAGCGCGGCGCGCGCGTCGGCCTGCCGGCCGGCGTCGAACTGCCGCCAGCGGTCGAAGCTGCGCGCGATACGTGACGCGACCTGCGGGTTGATCGCCTGCAGTTCGCTGATGACGTCGGCGGCCAAGGCGTAGCCGCTGCCGTCGGCGGCGTGGAAGTGGCGCGGGTTGGCGCCGCAGAAGCCGCGGATCAGGGCGTAGACGCGGTTGGGGTTTTTGAGATCGAACGCCGGATGCTGCATCAGCGCGCGCACGCGCGCGGCGGTGCCGGGCAGGCGCGAGGTGGCTTGCACTGCAAACCATTTGTCGATGACCAGGGCTTCGTTCTGCCAGCGCGCGTAGAAGTCGGCGAGCGCCGCTTCCCGTTCGGGCAGGTCGAGGTTGGCGAGCGTGGCCAGCGCAGCGATTTCGTCGGTCATGTTGCCGCCGGGCGCGAGTTGGGCGGAAAGGCGTGGCACGACCGCGGCTTGTAAATACCCGGCATCGCTTTCCGCCAGATAGCCGAGGCAGGCGTTACGTAGCGCGCGCTGGCCGACCTGCGCGCCGTCGGGGGCGTAGGCTTCGTGCGGTGCGAGGGCGGCCCACACGGTTTCGAGTTTGTCGCGCAGGCGGGCGGCGAGGTGGCGGCGCAGGGTGACGCGTGCGGTGTGGATGGCTTCGGGGTCGATGATGCCGCCTTGCGCCACCACGGCTTCGGCGAGCACGGCTTCGGCGGGCAGGTTGAGCGCTTCGGCCGCCAGCGCCGGATCGTCGGCGAGGCCGGCGTCGAGCACGCGCCCGCAGGCGGCGACGAAGGCGTCGGGGATCCAGTCTTCTTTTAGGGCACTGGATTGCTTCGCTGCGCTCGCAATGACGGGATCATTCCGGGTGAAACGGGCGATGCCGACGAGCAGGACGCGCGTCGCCAGCCGCTGTCCGGCTTCCCAGCGGTTGAAGGCGTCGGAATCGTGCGCCATCAGGTGGGCGAGTTCGGCGTCGGTCTGCTCGAATTCGAGCTGCACCGGTGCGGAGAAATCGCGCAGCAGCGAGGCGACGGGGGCAGCAGGCAGGTCTTCGAAGACGAAGGCCTGCGTGGGTTCGGTGAGCGACAGCACGCGCGTGGTGCCGGCGGCTTCGGCTTCGCCGGCAAGCTTCAGCGGCGCGTCATTACCATTTGGCAACACCAGCCCGAGCGCGACGGGGATGTGCAGCGTGCCTTCGACAACCGGCTGTCCCGACTCGGCCAGCCGCTTCTCGTAGGCGGTCGGCGCGAGGGTTTGCGTGAGCGTCAGCGTGTAGCGCCGGGTCGCGGCGTCGTAGGTGCCGGATGCAGTCAAACGCGGCGTGCCGGCGCGCGCGTACCAGCGGCGGAACTGCGTGAGGTCGACGCCGGAAGCGTCCTGCATCGCCGCGACGAAATCCTCGCAGGTGACGGCCTGGCCGTCGTGGCGCTGGAAGTACAGACCCATGCCGCGGCGGAAGCCGTCGCGCCCGAGCAGGGTGTGGATCATGCGGATGACTTCCGCGCCCTTGTTGTAGACGGTGGCGGTGTAGAAGTTGTTGATCTCGGCGTAGGAGGCGGGCCGGATCGGATGCGCCATCGGGCCTGCATCCTCGGGGAACTGGCCGACGCGCAGGGCGCGCACTTCCTGGATGCGGGTGACTGCGCGCGAGTGCGTGTCGGCGCCGAATTCCTGGTCGCGGAAGACAGTTAGCCCCTCTTTGAGCGAGAGCTGGAACCAGTCGCGGCAGGTGACGCGGTTGCCGGTCCAGTTGTGGAAATACTCGTGCGCGACGACGCGGTCGATGCCCTGGTAGTCGGCGTCGGTCGCGGTGTCGGGGCGCGCCAGCACGTATTTGGTGTTGAAGATGTTGAGGCCCTTGTTCTCCATCGCCCCCATGTTGAAGTCGCCGACGGCGACGATCATGTAGTGGTCGAGGTCGTATTCGAGGCCGAAGCGCTGCTCGTCCCAGCGCATGGCCTTTTTCAGCGCGGCCATCGCGTGGCCGCACTGGTCGAGCTTGCCCGGCTCGACGTAGACCGCGAGCCGAACCTTGCGGCCGGAGGCGGTAACGAATTCGTCTTCCAGCACGTCGAGCTTCGCCGCGACCAGGGCGAACAGGTAGGCCGGCTTGGCGTAGGGGTCGTCCCAGCGCGCCCAGTGCCGTGTTGCATCGTCGTCGCACATGCCCGCCGCCACCGGGTTGCCGTTCGACAGCAGATGCGGAAAGCGCGCGCGATCGGCCTCGACCGTGCAGCTGAACTTCGCCATCACGTCCGGGCGATCGGGGAAGAAGGTGATGCGGCGGAAGCCTTCCGCCTCGCACTGCGTGAAATAGCCGTCGCGCGAGCGGTACAGGCCCGAGAGCTGGGTGTTGTGGTCGGGGTCGATGCGCACCACGGTTTCGAGCACGCAGGCATCGGGCAGCGGGCCGGCAATCGTCAGCTGGTCGTCTGCATACGCGTAACGCGCCGCGTCGAGCAGCTCGCCGTCGAGCGTCACGCTCAGCAGGTCCAGCGCTTCGCCGTCCAGCACCAGCGCGGCGGCCGCCACCGCCGGATTGCGCGTGCAGGCAAGCCGCGCACGCACCTCCGCGTGGCCGTCGTGGATCGCGACATGCAGATCGATCGACTCGACCCGCCAGGCGGGCGGGGTGTAGTCCTTCAGGTACAGCGTGACGGGCGTTTCGGTGCGCATGGGGTGGCAGTGGGCAATTGGATTTCAGCCTGTTCTCTGTCGCCAGTAACCGGGCTTGCGGTGGAGGTGCATGACGGCAACGATCAACAAGTGGTCGGGCTCTGCAACATACAGGACCCCGTAGGGAAAACGATGCACCAGTGCGCGGCGGATATCGTTGCTCATTTCCTGCCAGGCGGACGGGAAGGAGAGGGCGCGTTGAATGGCCGCGTGAACCTGGGTCGCGAAATCCAGGCCGAGGCCGGGTTCGCGCGTTTCATACCATTCGATGGCTTCGTTGAGTTCCACCTCGGCATCCGGGTGGAAGGCATAATTCATTTTTCGTAGCGCTGACGGATGCGCTCGAAGACCGCATCGCCGGGGACGGTCGCCACGCGGCCGGCGCGCAATTCATCGAGCCGGCTCTGGGCCACTTCCATCCATGCGGCATCGATCGCGCTTTCAGGTGCATTCAGGCTACGCAGCAGCGTATCTACCACGCGCGCGCGTTCTTCCACTGGCAGCGAAGCTACCTCGTCGATCAACTCAGCTGTTTTCATCATCGATTCCCTCATGCATGGCCAATCGAAGTTTACGCCCGCCATCTTTGGCAGGAAACCAGCCGCTCACACGCCCTGTTTCAAACTCGCTTCGATGAACACGTCGAGGTCGCCGTCGAGCACTTTCTGCGTGGCGGAGACTTCGACGTTGGTGCGCAGGTCCTTGATGCGCGAGTTGTCCAGCACGTAGGAGCGGATCTGGTGGCCCCAGCCGACGTCGGACTTGCCGGCTTCGAGCTTGTCCTGTTCGGCCTGGCGCTTGCGCAGTTCGGCTTCGTACAGCTTGGACTTCAGCATCGACATCGCCTCGGCGCGGTTCTTGTGCTGCGAGCGGTCGTTCTGGCACTGCACCACGATGTTGGTGGGCAGGTGGGTGATGCGCACCGCGGAGTCGGTCTTGTTGATGTGCTGGCCGCCGGCGCCGGACGCGCGATAGGTATCGATGCGCAGATCGGCGGGGTTGATCTCGACTTCGATCGAGTCGTCGACTTCCGGATAGACGAACACGCTGGCGAACGAGGTGTGGCGGCCGCCCGAGGAGTCGAACGGCGACTTGCGCACCAGGCGGTGGACGCCGGTTTCGGTGCGCAGGTAGCCGTAGGCGTAGTCGCCTTCGATCTTGATCGAGGCGGACTTGATGCCGGCGACGTCGCCTTCGGACTCTTCCAGCAGTTCGGCCTTGAAGCCCTTGCGTTCGGCGTATTTCAGGTACTGCCGCAGCAGCATCGACGCCCAGTCGCAGGCCTCGGTGCCGCCGGCGCCGGCCTGGATGTCGAGGAAGCAGTTCGACGGGTCGGCCGGGTTGTTGAACATGCGGCGGAATTCCAGCTGCGCGACGTCCTTCTCGATGGCTTCAAGGTCGTCGCGCACGGCGACGAGGGTGTCGTCGTCGTTTTCGGCCCGCGCCATCTCGAACAGTTCACCGGCGTCCTTGAGGCCGGCGGCGACGCGGTCGAGCACCAGCACCACGTCTTCCAGCGCCTTGCGTTCGCGGCCCAGTTCCTGGGCTTTGGCCGCGTCGTTCCAGAAGTCCGGCGCTTCGGACAGGCGGATGACTTCTTCTAGACGGTCCTGCTTGACAGGGTAGTCAAAGAAACCCCCTGAGCTGGCCTGAACGCTCGCCCAGGTCGGCGAGTTTGGATTCGATCTGATTGAGGCTTTCGGCTTCCATGGCTGTGCTCGGTGACTAGGCTGAAAAACCGCGCATTATAGCCCAGGTGGCGACCAGCCCGAGCCCTACCGCGCCCATTCCGGCGATGGCGTGGCGCGCCATCTGCCAGCCGCCGATCATCAGGGTGAGCATCGACTTGAAGACGAGGTTGGACAGCACCGCCAGGGTGACGACGTTGACCACGACCGCCACCGACAGCTTGTCGAGATTGTGCAGGCGCAGGCTCGACAGGGTGATGGCGTCGACGTCGGTGAGTCCCGACACCAGCGCCACGGCATACAGCCCGCGTGCGCCCAGCCAGTCGGACAGCCAGGCTGCGGCGAGCAGCACCGCCGCGTACATCAGGCCGAAACCGAGCGCCGGGCGCAGTTCGGTCGGGTTGCCCATCGCCAGCTCGGGCAGCTCGCCCTGCGGCTGCAGACGGCGGCGTCCATAGGCCGCGCCGAGGGCACCGGCGACGAGCCCGCCGGTCAGCACCGGCAACAACTGCGTCAGTACGCCGGGCGCCAGCACCGCTGCCAGCACGCCGAGGCGCACCAGCACCACCAGGTTGGCGAGCACGATGACGATCACCGCGACCGGCAGCATCGCGGCGCTGGCGCGGGCGTGGCGGCTGAACGCCAGCGTGGTCGCGGTCGACGACACGAGCCCGCCGAGCAGTCCCAGCATGGCGGCGCCACGTTGCTGCCCGACGATCCGCAGCGCCGCGTAGCCGGCCAGCCCGACGCCGGCGATCAGCACCACCATCCACCATATCTGGTAGGGGTTGAGTGCGCCGTAGGGGCCGTAATTGCGGTTCGGCAGCAGCGGCAGGATGATCAGCGCCAGCACCGCGAACTGCAGCACCGACAGCAGGTCGCGACGCGACAGGTGCTGGCTCAGGCCGCGGAGTTCCGGCTTGAAGTAGAGCAGCATGGTCGCGGCGATGCCGAGCATCACCGCCAGCTGGATTTCGTCATGCCACACCAGCACGCCGAGGCCGTAGCACAGCATCAGCGCCGCCACCGTGGTCGTCCCGGGGTCGCCGTCCGGCTGCTGCGGCGCGCGCAGATAGGCCGCGATCATCATGCCGCCGACCAGCAGCAGCCCCACCGCGATCAACCACTGTTCGCCCAGCGCCGTCGCCAGATGTGCCGTCAGCACGCCGAACAGCGCAGTCAGCGCGAAAGTGCGCAGGCCGGCTTTCGCCGCGGGATTGCGCTCGCGTTCCAGCCCCATCAGCAGGCCGACGGCGACCGCCGTCACGTAGCGCGGCAGCGGTGCCAGTTCGGGGGGCAGCCAGGCGATCAGTTCATTCATCTCGATTCATTCCGCCGTATGGGTGTCGGGCTGTTTGTGCAATGGCGTTTTCCTGCACGAAGAGAATGGGTATTCTTGAGCCTGCCGGTTCAAGAAAAGGCCGGGCACGCCGAACTACACAAGTAGTCACCAGAAAGTGTTCGTGCGGATTATTGCCCACGAAAGCCGTTTTCCGGAAAAGCGGTCGATCCGGCCGCAGCGAAGGCGCAGCCGGCAGTGAAAGGGGAGAGATGAACAAGGGGCGTCGCCGTTTTCTTGCCGCCACCGCATTGACGCCGCTGGCGCTGACTGCCTGCGGCGCGCCGCCGCCGCTGACGCGGGTGGGCGGCATCATGTGGATCGGCTACGAACCCCTGTTCCTGGCGCGTGAACTGGGACTGTACGATCCGGACGTGCTGCGCCTGGTGGAGATGCCCTCCAATTCGGCCAATCTGATGTCGCTCGCCACCGGCGATGTCGAGGCCGCCACGCTCACCCTCGACGAATGCCTGCTCGCGCGCGAAGGCGGGCTCGACGTGCGCGCCATCCTGGTGTTCGATTATTCCGCCGGGGCGGACGTCATCATGTGCCGTCCCGACATCGAGCGTCTGGCGGATCTCAAGGGGAAGCGCATCGGTGTCGAGGAAACCGCCGCTGGCGCGCTGATGATCTCCAAGCTGCTCGAATCCGCAGGACTTTCGCCCGACGAGGTGGTGAAGGTCCGGGTGACCGCCGATCGCCAGTTGCAGGCCTATCTCGCCGGCGAAGCCGACGTGCTGGTCAGCTGGGAGCCCTATGCCACCCAGCTGCAGGCGCTGGGCGCCCGCCGCCTGTTCGACAGCCGGGCTTTTCCGGGCCTGATCGTCGACGTGCTGGTGGCGCGCGCCGATGCGCTGGAACGTGCGCCCGACAGCTTCCGCCAGTTGCTGGCCGGTCATTTCCGGGCGCTCGATCATCTGCAGCGCGCGCCCGACGACGCGCTGGCCCGCATGGCGCCGCGCCTGGGCGTGAGTCCGGACGAATTGCGCGTTGCCCAGCAGGGGCTGCGCTTCATGGACCTGCCGGCCAACCGCGACTGGCTGGCCGGAGACGATGCACGGCTGGTGCCGGCGGCCGGCAATGTGGCGCGCATCATGACGGACGCGGGCCTGCTGAGGCGGACGCCGCCGCTGGATGGCCTGGCCGATCCGCGTTTCCTGCCCGAATCCTGATGATGCGCCGCCTGCCTTTCCGTTTCACCCTGCCGCTGGGGCTGGCGCTGCTGCTGCTCGTGGTGCTGGGCGTCTCGCTGCTCAATGCACTCGACAAGCGCCTGGGGCAGCTCGACCAGCAGGCGCGGGCAGATGTGCTGGCGCACACCGCACATCTGGCGCGCATGGCGGAGCAGGGCTGGGAAACCAGCCGCAGCCTGGTTGAGGCGGATATCGCCCAGGTGGCGACCGATCGCCGTACCGAGGCGGTACTGGTGCTCGATGCCACCGGCAGGATCCTGGCGTCGCACCGTTACGCCTGGCGCGGGCAGCAGGTGAACGCGGTGCTGCCGGGCTTCGACATGCGGCCGTTCGCGCAGGCACAGCAGGGGCGCCTGCCTGTATTTGTCCGGGCAGACCGGGACGGCATCCGCATCGCCGCGCTGCAGTCCTTCCAGTTGCCGGCGGGTTCGGGGCAGGTGCGCAGCCAGCGGCTGGGGGTGGTGTACGTCGGCTTCGACCTGGCGCGCGAGCAGCGGACGATGCGCGAATTCGTGTTCAAGGCGCGCGCACCGGACCTGATCGCCAACCTGCTGATGATCGCGCTGCTCGGCTGGCTGCTGCAGCGCCATGTGGCATCGCCGCTCGGGCGGCTGGCCGAAGCGGCCGATACCCTGCGCAGCGGCCGGCTCGACGTGACGGTGCCGGAAGAGGGGGCGCAGGAAATCGCCGTGCTGGCCGGCAACTTCAATGCCATGGTGCGTGCGGTCCAGGAGGCGCAGGCCAACCTTGCCACCAGCGAGGAGCGGCTGGCGATCACCCTGCATTCGATCGGCGACGCGCTGCTGGCGACCGACATCGACGAACGCATCACGTTGATGAACCCGGTGGCTGAGAGCCTCACCGGCTGGTCGCAGGACGAGGCCCTGGGGCGTCCGGTCGCCGAAGTATTCGTGATCGAGAATGCGCTGACCGGCGCACCGGCGGAAATCCCCGTGGCGCAAGTGATCCGCGAGGGGAGGGTGGTGGGGCTCGCCAACCACACCATCCTGGTGGCGCGCGACGGTGCGCGCCACCATATCGCCGACAGCGCGGCGCCCATCCGCAATGCACGCGGCGAGTTGCAGGGCGTGGTGCTGGTGTTCCGCGATGTCTCCGAGGAATATGCGCTGCGCGAGGCGCTGGCCAACAGCGAACTGCACTTCCGCACCCTCGCCAACAGCGGGCAAGCGCTGGTGTGGACGTCCGCGCTCGACATGGGCCGCGATTACTTCAACGAGCCCTGGCTGCGCTTCACCGGCCGCACGCTGCAGCAGGAACTCGGACTGGGCTGGGCGTCCGGGGTGCACCCCGAGGACCAGGACCGCTGCCTGGACACCTATCGCACTGCGTTCCAGCGCAACGAACCGTTTTCCATGGAATACCGCCTGCGCCACGTCGACGGCGGATACCACTGGATCATCGATCAGGGCAGCCCGCGCCACGACACCCAGGGCCAGTTTGTCGGCTATGTCGGACATTGCATGGACATCACCGAGGCCAAGCGTGCCGAGGCCGAAATCGAGCGCCTCGCCTACCACGACGCGCTGACCGGCCTGCCCAACCGCGTCCTCTTCCTCGACCGCCTGACCCAGGCGCTCGCGGCCTCGCGGCGCAACCGCCGCTGCGGCGCGGTGCTGTTCGTCGACCTCGACCACTTCAAGCGCATCAACGACGTGCACGGCCATGCGCTCGGCGACGCCGTGCTGCGCGAGGTGGCGCAGCGGCTGGAATACTACCTGCGGCTGGAGGATACGGTGGCGCGCCTGGGCGGCGACGAGTTCGTGATCCTGTTGCCCGACCTGTCGGCCGACCTCGAGGACGCCGGTTCGCTCGCACTGGCGGTTGCGGAAAAGATCCGCAGCGCACTGGAGAATCCGGTCGTCATCGACAGCCAGGAATACGTCACCGGCGCCAGCATCGGCATCACCCTGTTCCCGAAGGATGCGGAAAGTGTCGACGATCTCATGCGCGAGGCCGACACTGCGATGTACCGGGCGAAGGAGCGCGGCCGCAACACACTGGCCTACTTCGAGCCGACCATGCAGGAAGCGATCATCGAACGCTACGCGCTCGAACGCGAGCTGCGCGAGGCGGTGCGTGAGCGCAGTCTCGAACTGCATCTGCAGTCGCAGGTGGACGCGGACGGGCGGGTGATCGGCGCCGAGGCCCTGGTGCGCTGGCGTCATCCGCAGCGCGGCCTGGTGATGCCGGCGAGCTTCATTCCGCTGGCCGAGGAATCCGGCCTCATCGTGCCGATCGGCGAATGGGTGCTGCGCGAAGCCTGCCTGCTGATCGCCCGCCTCGATGCCGAAGGGCGCGGCCTGCGCATCTCGGTCAACGTCAGCCCGCGGCAGTTCCACCAGGCCGATTTCGTGCAGCGGGTGAAGGAGATTCTCGCCGTCACCGGGGCCGATCCGACCTATCTCACGCTGGAAATCACCGAGACCCTGCTGGTCGAGCATGCTTCCGAATCGGTCGCGCGCATGACCGAACTGGCTAGGGTGGGCCTACGCTTCGCCATCGACGATTTCGGTACCGGCTATTCGTCGCTCGCTTACCTGAAGCGTCTGCCGCTGTTCGAGCTCAAGATCGACAAGAGCTTCGTGCAGGATATCCCGCACGATTCCAACGACGTCGCCCTGGTCGAGACCATCCTGTCGATGGCACGCCATCTGCATTTCGAGGTGGTCGCCGAAGGCGTCGAGAATGCGGCCCAGCTCGTTTTCCTGCGCCAGCAGGGGTGCGAGCGCTTCCAGGGGTATCACTTCCACCGTCCGCAGGAGATGCGCGCCTGGGTCGAGCAGCTGTCGCGGCCGTCCGCCGGCACCCCTTCTCAGCCAGCGAATTCGTAGGCGAGCCGCGTGATGCGGCCGCGCCAGTATGGCTGCCGCCCATGTTGCAGCAGCCACGCCACCTCGCCGTCGCGCGGCACCCGCATGCCGTCCTGCCACCGGTAATTCGACCAGCGGCCTTCCCACGGCGTGGGCAGCACCCGCGTGCCGACCATGCGGCCGCGTGCCTCGGTCCGCACGGATTCCACCAGATCGTCGTCGCCGAAGCGGAACACGAGCGCGGCCGTCGTGCTGCCGTCGCTGAGGGTGGCGCGGGCCGAGCGTGCATCGATCGCATCCCAGTGCACGCCCTGGCCCGGCAACAGGGCCGTCGGGTACCACGCCGCCTCGGCCAGGTAGCGCATCAACTCGCCCTGGGCCACCGCGGGCGTGCCCTGCTGGCGCGACAGCGTGAGGCAGCCCGCCAGCGTGGCATGCAGCAGGCCCTCGCCGGCGACGCAGGCATCGTGGACGAGCAGGGCCAGGCCCGGCAGCAGTGACACCCTGCCGTCCCAGACGAAACCCGGCCGGCGGATCGTCACCCGTTGCGACGAGGTGAAGGGGCGCCAGCGT
This sequence comes from Pseudomonadota bacterium, assembly GCA_041639215.1. GTDB lineage: Bacteria > Pseudomonadota > Gammaproteobacteria > Burkholderiales > Thiobacillaceae > Thiobacillus. The sequence continues at coordinate 250,142 of JBEQCP010000003.1, forward strand.
TCGCGGCGCGTGCCGAGGTTGAAGGTGCCCGCATGAGCGATGTCGACGGCAACGACGACCGGCGCACCGTCCTGCAGCACCGCCCGGAAGTATCGCTGCACCGGCGCCGGCAGGCCTTCGAGCGCACGAAAGTCCACGCATGTCGCTGCGGGCGGCAGTTGCGCCGCATCGAGGTCGTCACGCAGTTCCCGGGTGCGGCGTGCCCAGCGTCGCCGGCCCCGCAGCGTGGCGCCGGCGCCCAGCAGGGCGAGCAGCACCAGGAAGGCGAGGGCGGCGTTCAGCATCACACGGCGTTCCGCGACACATCGATGAACTCGGTCACCGCCTGCGGCGGCCGGCGCGGTGCCGGCGGCGGTTCGCTTTCCGGATAGCCGAGGCGCAGCAGGATCTGCGGGAAGCCGGCTTGCCCGGTCAGTTGCAGCAACCGACCGCGCAGCGGTGCGACCTGGATCGGCTGGTTGAGGAAGGATGCCTGCAGTCCGTGCAGGCGCGCCGTCAGCAACACCCGTTGCAGGGCCTGGCCGGCGGCAAGACGGGCGGCCGCATCGTCGGTGGTGGTGCCGAGCACCACCAGCAGCGGCGAGGCGTCGGCGAGCTGGATGTCGCGCGCCGCCACCCCGTGGCTCATATCGAAGCTGCGCACCACCGCCTGCGCGAGCGGCAGCGCCAGCCCCGGCAGCACGAGCCCGTCACCGTGGCGGCGCGGATGCATCCACACCGACAGCTCGCGGCGCCAGGCGGGGTCGGCCCACTGCATCTCGTCGCCTTCGGCGATCAGCTCGGCGGCCTGTTGCCGCTGCGCAGCGCTGTCCAGGCTATGCAGCCAGGCGCCTTCGCTGCGGGCGGCCGCGGCCAGCTCGCCCGTCACGTCGACGGGAACGGCGCGTGCCGCGAAGACTCTGCGGCAGGTACGGCGGGTGGGGATCGCGTCGAACAGGGGGATGAGCGCCGCGTCGGGCGGCCCGTCAGGCGTCAGTTCGAGGCGGGCCAGGCAGTCCGGATCGGGTGCGCCGGAGGGTCCATGGAGTGTTGCCGCCAGCCCCGCGTGGGCCGCGGCGACGCGTAGGTTGAAGAGTGCGCAGCCGCAGCTGATGGCAAGCTCGCGGTCGTCGGGGTCGTTGGCGGGCAGGGCACGCCTGTGGTCGGCGATCACGCCGATCCAGGAACCGCGCACCCGGAAGATCCAGGGCTGGGTATTGTGGCTGGAGGGTGCGAGGATGGCGGCACCGATCAGCGAGGTTGCGGCATCGCGGGACAGACTCCACATACTCGGCTGCATCGTCGCGTTCTCCTCCGCCATTCCTTTCCTCCAGCATAGATGCTGGAAGACGGGGCCGTGTAGCGCGGCGTCAGCGTAGTGCCAGCACCTGGCGTACGGCTGCGACGAGGTTCTCGGCCTGCTTCTGGTCGCGCGCGATCACGGCGTTGAAGTGGGCTTGATCGGGGAGGCTGTTTCCCCTGCTGGTGAGCAGCAGGGCGGGAATCCGGTGGTTGCGTCCCTGCGAGGCCCGCAGGGCTGCGATCAGGGCGATGCCGTTGAGCTCCTTGAGCTCACGGCCGACGATGACGAAATCGAACGATTCGTGCAGCAGCCGTTCCAGCGCGGTCAGGCCATTGTCGACAACCGTGAGTTGCACCGGCAGCACGGTCAGTGCCTGCTGGTAGAAGCCGGCCATCGCGCTGGAGGGCTCGGCGATCAGGCCGGCTTTGCGGCTTTGCAGGCCGGAACGGTGGAGCGTCTCCAGGGCGTCCTCGATCCCGGAATAGTCAGGCCGGTCGCAGCGCGCCTGGACGACAATCTGACGCAGCAGATCGACATAGGCGAGGGCGCCGCTGGCGAATATGCTGCCGAAATTCTGTTGCGATTCGGCTTCGGTAAGCGCGTTCTCGAGCTGGTGGCATAGCGTGGTGACGATGCTCAGGCCATGGGTGCCGCCGGCGCCCTTCAAGCTGTGTACGCCCCGATAGAGTTCGTTGAAGGTTTCACGGCTGTCCGGCGCTGCCTCCAGCGCAAGGATCCATTCCTCGAGGCTGTCGCAGCGTTCCGGCAGGCCATCGACGAATTCACGGCGCATGTTGTCCAGCAGTGCCTGGAAAGCCGTCGTTCCAGAACTCATGGGCGCGCCACCTGGACCTGGTTGCGCCCACCGTGCTTGGCCGCGTAGAGGGCTTCGTCAGCGGAGAGCAGCAATTCCTCGTCATGGAACAGCTGTTCCAGCATCTTTCCCCTGTCGGCCTGCGGGGCATGCGCAGACGTGGCGAGGCCCACGGACAAGGTGCAGGAGAATGCCTGCCCGCGGTGGCTGAAGTCGACCGAGGCAAAGCGCTGGCGGATGTCGTCCAGCAATCGGTACGCATCCTCACTGTTGCAGCCCGGCAGGACAGCGACGAACTCTTCGCCGCCGTATCGGCCGAGGATGTCGGTTTGGCGCAGGCGCTGGCGCAGCAGCATGGCCACGGCCGAGATCACCACGTCGCCGATCGCATGTCCGTAGGTGTCGTTCACCGACTTGAAGTGATCGATGTCCAGCATGGCGACCGTAATCGGCTTGCCGACTCGGCGCGCGCGCGCAACCTCGACTTCGAGGGATTCCTTCAGGCTGGCGTGCTTCAGCAGGCCCGTCAGGCTGTCACGGGTGATCTGCGCATCGAGCTGGCGTGCGCGTTCGATGCGGGCACGCACCGTGGCGACGAGCTGGGTATCTGCAATCGGCTTGGTCAGGAAATCGTCCGCCCCGCGGTCCATCGCTGCGGTTTGCAGGTCGAGGTCGGTTTCGGCCGAGAGGTAGACTATCGGCAGGCTGGACCAGCGGTCATACTGGCGAATCACGCCCGCCAGTTCCGGCCCCGAGTAGTCCGGCATGTGCAGGTCCATCAGCACCAGTTCCGGGCGGAAGGACGCGATTGTTTCGATGATGGCCGAGGGCTCGTGCAGGATCTCCGCTTCCATTTCCGCTGCGGTCAGGACAAGGCGGTAGTGCTCTGCCAGTTCCTGATCGTCGTCGACGATGAGCACGCGATGGCAGGGGGCTCGCCGCTTGTCGAAAATCTCGGCGATGCGGTTGATCAGCCTGGGCACGTCCAGCGGTTTCAGAAAATAGCCCTCTGCGCCGAGCCGCGCCGCCCGCACGCGTGACACGAAATCGTCGTTGGACGTGACGAAGAGCAGTGGGCAGCCGAGTGCGCGCAGAGTCGGACGCAAGGCCAGGACTTCGGTGGCATTTTCACCCTGCTGCGGGAACAGGATGTCCATGATCAGCAGGTCGGGAGCATTCGTGCGGGCCGCGGCCTCGGCATCGCCGATGCTGTCGAAGCGGCGCACGGCGTACCCGAAGGACTCGAGCTGGCGGCACATTTGTTCGGCAAGGCCAGGGTCGTCTTCGACCAGCCAAACGTGGCAGTCCTGGGCGGGTGCGCTGCTGGCTGTCCGGGTGGGCAGCGTGTGCGTCCTGCCGGCATGACTGCTTTCCGCAAACTCGGACAGTCGGGCGACATGGCCGGGAAATGCCGGCCACAGCGGGTCGCTCGCGGCGTTGAACGAGGCTGTCAGCCATTGCTTGACCTGTTGTTCGAGCAGGCGCGCCTGCGCGCCGAGGCTGATAAGGCCGAACGTGCCCCCGGAGCCGGCCAGCTTGTGCAGGCGTTGGTGGAGTTCCTCGAGACGAGCGGAATCAGCGTCGCTTCCGTCGAGACTGCTCGCCAGCGTCGAAAGCGCAGCCAGTTCACCGGGCAGGCGCGCCTGATAGTCTTCGCGCAGGCGTGCCAGTTGCGCAGCGATCGCTTCAGCGGAAGGTGTGTCAGTCGCCGACATGTTCTTTCCAGATATCATGCACCTGGCCTGCAAGCGCCATGGGATCAAATGGCTTGGCGATGACGTCGAGCGCACCCAGGGATTTGTAATGGGCCACTTCGGCGGGCTGGACCTTGGCGGTCATGAAGGCCACCGGCAGGGCGGATGCAGCCGGCAATTGGCGCAGCGCCTTGAGCGTGGTCGGGCCGTCCATGCCGGGCATCATCACGTCGAGCAGGATCATGTCCGGTGCGAAGGCGGCGACCTCGCGCAGGGCCTCCTCGCCGGAAGAACAGATCTTCACCGTGAAGCCGCCGACCATTTCCAGCGCCAGCTTGGCCACCGCCTGGATGTCGGGTTCGTCTTCCACGTACAGAACGCGTTGCAGGGTACTCATGCAGTAAAACCTTGTGTTGAGGGTGAATGAATGCGTGTTCCGAGCGCTTCCACGAGCTGGCCCGGCGAGATGCGTGACTTGAACAGTACGGCCTCGACCTTTTGCAGTGAGGCTTCGGCCAGATCCGCTCCCGAAAGGATGACGACCCGAGCCTCCGGCTGCGCCGTGCGAATCTCCGGCAGCAAGTCCCAGCCGGAACCATCCGGCAGGCCGAGATCGAGAATCACCACATTGAACCGCTCTTGGGCCAGACGGACGCGCGCGTCCTGCAGGGTGTTCGACAGCGTGAAGTCGAATTGGCTGCCTGCCATGGAACGGACGACGCAATGCAAATCGGTGTCGTCTTCGATATGCAGCACGCGCGCAGGGGACGCCGCGGGCTGCGCCGCTACCTGGCCCACCGCAGCAAGCAGGCGGGATTCATCGATCGGCTTGGCCAGCCAGTCGATGCCAGGATAGTCGCCGCTGATGGCCAGCCTGCCGTCCTCCATCTTCGCCGAGACGACCACGATGGGCAGGCCGGCCGTTTCCGGCTGCAGGCGAAGCTGGCGGATGAGGCCAAGCCCGCTGACATCCGGCAACATTAGATCGAGCGTTAGGGCCGCGTATTGCGCATGCTGGAGGGCTTCAAGTGCCGCGGCGCCCGTGGCCGCCGTATCCACTTGATAGCCTGCGCGTGTCAGCATCAGGGCAAGCAGGCGGGCCACATCCGGTTCATCCTCCACGACCAGAATGCGCGGTGCCTCGTCTCTATCCGTTACGGAAGCGGGGTAAACGGGAAGCCGGGAAATCCGGGTGTTCCACAGCGGCAGTTCGAAGTAGAAGCGGGCGCCTTCGTCTTCGATTGACTCGAAGCCGATCTGGCCTCCCATGCGTTCGATGAGCTCCCGGCTGATGGCAAGTCCCAAGCCCGTGCCCCCCTTCTGCCGCGTATCCGACGCATCGGCCTGGGCGAATTTCTGAAAAATCCGGTCACGGAAAGATGCCGGGATTCCCGGGCCATGGTCGGCGACCGTCACGCGTACCGAATCCGCCAGCGCCACCACCGACACCTCGACGAGATCATCCTCGGGCGAGAATTTGATGGCGTTGGACAACAGGTTGGACAACACCTGCAAGAGACGCTGGCCGTCGACCCGAACTTCGGCATTGATGGCATCGTCTGCAAGAACGAGCGAAACCCGTCGCGCGCTCCCATAGGCCTGGTTGTCCTCGATGGCCTGTCTGACCAGCGGCATCAGCGGCTGCGACTGCATGTCGAATTGCATCTTGCCGGCTGTCAGTTTTTCCATGTCCAGCAGATCGTTGATGAGATGGGTCAGCCGCTTGCTGTTCTTGTGTGCGATGGCAATCATCTCGCCAGCCTGCTCGGGGAGGACGCCCAGTGCTCCGCCGGCGACCAGTCCCAGCGCGCCCGAAATGGAGGTTAGGGGCGTACGCAGTTCATGGCTGACGGTGGAGACGAACTCGCTCTTCATGCGTTCGATCCGCTTGCGCTCTGTGATGTCGCGCACCATGCCCACGAACATGCGGCGGCCCTGGCGGCTGACCTCGGAGATGGCCAGTTCCATCGGAAACAGGCTGCCATCCTTGCGCTGGCCCTCCACCTCACGGCCGATACCGATGACGCGGGCCACGCCGCTCTCCAGATAGTTGCGCAGATAGCCGTCATGGGCATCGCGATGGGGGTTGGGCATCAGCATCCGGACGTTTTGGCCGATCGCTTCCCCGGCGGCATAACCGAAGATGCGTTCGGCCGCCGGATTGTACGAGTCGATGATCCCGCTCTGATCGATCGTGATGATGCCGTCCACCATGTTGTCGACGATCGCCTGGGTGTGCTGTGCCTGCTCGCGCAGCGCCCGTTCGGCATGCCTGCGGTCGGTGATGTCTTCGGCGATGCCCAGGTAGCCGGTGATCCTGCCCGCGGTATTGCGCATCGTGGTTACGACGAGGGACACCGGAATGTGGTGACCATCCTTGTGCACGTAGGTCCATTCGTGCATTTCGGACCCGATGCGTTCGGGCTTTTCGACGAACACCCTGAAACCCTCGATGATCCGGCCGTATTCGGCGCCAAGCTCCGCGCCTCGGGTCGTGACTTCCTCGGAAAGGTGGAGGATGGCCGGTGTCCGTTTGCCCACCATCTCGTCAGCCGTGTAGCCCAGCATGCGTTCGGCTCCGGCATTGAAAACCGTGATCAGGCCGTCGGTATCTGTGGCAATCACCGAGATCTCGGAAGCGGCGGACAGCACGTCGGACAGGAATTTCCGGGCCTGGCGCGCCTCCTGGATGGCGGCGCGTTCGTCGGTGATGTCGCTGAACACGGCGTAGACGCGTTCAGTCTGGCCGCCGGAATGGATGCCGCGCGGATAGGCATCGACTCGCAGCCAGCGCCAGCAGCTTTGATGCGGGTGCCATACGCCCATGACGGCCCCCTCGACCGGTTTCCCATTGTGAAGCGCAGTCATGACGGGATGGGTATCGGTGGGGAAGTCGCTGCCGTCCTCATGAATCGCCTGCCAGCAGCGTTCCACGGGCGAAGCCCGCATCGCATCGACGCTCAGACCGAGAATGCGCTCGGCGGCTGGATTGGCGTCGATGACGATACCATCCGCCTGGTGGATCACGACACCCTGCCCCATGTGCAGGAATAGCTGGTGAAAACGCTCCTCGGATTCAGCCCGCTTCGACATCATGTCTGCGGCGAGCGCCATTGCCTGCTCGCGGCGGCTCAGCAGCGTCAGCATCAGGCCGGCAAGCGACAGGCTGATGCCGAGGCCGAGCACGGGAACCAGCCAGTCGAGTGCCGACACAAACCGGGCCTCGAAGGCCGGTCGGCTGCGCAGGGTGAGCGTCCAGGCCTGGCCGTAGCCTTCGATGCGCTCGGTCTTGGCGTGAAGCGAGGCGCGTGCGGTTTCGCTTGCATGAGATTCCGACGAGTCATACATCAGGCTGTCCGGAGTCCGCGCCTCGCCGTCATGCAGCGTGAAATCGATCAGCAGATCGTTGCTGCCAAGGATTCCGTGCATCAGGTTCTCGACCCGATAGGGGCTGTAGACGAATCCCAGCAATGCGCGCCAGCGCTCCTGTGATGTGCCGACCGGCATGTCGGGCCGATAAACCGGGACATACATCAGAAATCCGGCCTGTTGCTTGCCATGGGTCTCCTGGACCAGTTTCACCTTGCCGCTGATGCTCGTGCGATTGCGTTCGACCGCGTGCCGCATGGCAAGGCGCCGGGTCGGCTGGGAGAACATGTCGTAGCCGAAAGCGGCCAGGTTGCGGTCGGTAAAAGGCTCCAGGTAGATGATCGATGTGTACAGAGGGCGGTCGCCTTCGGGCTTCACGGTGTAGGCGGGAAAACCCTCGGCGCGGACCGTCGCGATATGGGCGGCGAGATCGGCGGGGGCGATCACCTTGCTGAAGCCGACTCCCTGAATGCCGGGGTAGTTTTCCTTCAGCAGAAGGCGTTCCACGTAGGTTCGCCATTGCGCGCGCGAGACCTCGCCGCTCGCATCGAACAGGCCGGCGCCTCCGAGAAGGATCTGCTCGTGATTGCGCAGGCGCTGATCGATGGCCTCGACGACCTCTCGGCTGTGCAGTTCGAATTGGGCGTCGGCACTGCGCGCGCGCTCCTCCAGCATCCAGGACCAGACCAGTTGGGTAACAACCAATCCCAGGACCAGAACCCCCCAGGCAGGGAGTCCGCGTCGGCTGAACAGGGTTGCCTTGAAGCGTTTCATCTTGGTCCGGGCGCCATGCTGCTGTCCGCCTTTGTCGATTCTGGCATCAACGTTGCGGGCAATTCGAAATAGAAAATTGCCCCCGCTCCCTCCTCGGACACGAAGCCTATCGTGCCTGCCATGCGTTCGACCAGTTCACGGCTGATGGCGAGGCCCAGTCCGGTGCCCCCCCTTGTACGCGAGTCCGAGGCGTCAGCCTGGGAAAATTTCTGGAAAATCCGCTCGCGGAACGCTTCAGGTATGCCGGGCCCCTTGTCGCCGACCTCGATTCTGGTCATGCCCTCCGGGGAACTTGCCGCTACCGTCACGATGCCTCCCTCGGGAGAATATTTCACAGCGTTGGAGAGCAGATTGGCCATGATCTGGCCGAACCGCTGGGGATCCACCGTGATCCCGGCGTCGTGTTGCCCAGTCAGGCTGATGCGGATGCCGCGCTGGTCGGCATAGGCCTGGATGTCGCGGATGCTTTGCTGCAACAGCGGTATCAACGCATGCGGCTGCATGTCGAACACCATCCGGCCAGCCAGCAATTTTTCCATGTCGAGCAGGTCGTTGATCAGGCAGGTGAGGCGCTGGCTGTTCTGTTGGGCAATGCGCAACAGATCGGCGACCGGGCCCGGAAGAACGCCCAGCGCCCCGCCGGCCAGCAACCCAAGTGCACCAGATATCGAGGTGAGCGGCGTTCTCAATTCATGGCTGACGGTCGAAACGAATTCACGTTTCATGCGCTCGACGCGCTGACGTTCGGTGAGGTCGCGCACAATGGCGACGAAGCGGGCAGGCTCGTCGGCGGGGGCAATGTATTGCAGAAAGATCTCGACCGGCACCCGTTTGCCGTACTTGTGCTTGTGCACGGTTTCGAACGTGAGCGCATCCTGCTCGCGCGCGAGCAGGGGCGCGATCAGGGCGTGAAACTGTGCTTCGCTGATGTCGGGCGTGATTTCATAGGGATGCATGGCCAGCAGTTCTTCGATGCTGTATCCCACTTGCAGCATCCCGCCTTCATTGGCGTAGAAGAATCGCAGCGTCGTGGCGTCGAACATGAACACGCAATCGAGTGTGCGGTCGAGCGTGCGCTTGAATTCGGCCAGCTTGGTCTCGGCCTGCTTCTGCTGGTCGATGTCTGACTCGATGGCCATGAAGCCGGCCAGCTTTCCGGCCTCGTCGAGCAGCGGGTTGCAACTGATGTGCACCCAGTAAGGCTGGCCGGAGCGGGTGTAGTTGATGAGGTCCTCGTCGAACGACTGTCCACGAGCAAGCGCTTCGCGCATCCGTGCCACCGTCGCCGGGTTGGTCGCCTCGCCCTGCAGGATCTCGCCGGGCTTGCGCCCGAGCATCTCGCTGAGGGTGTAGCCGGTGATACGGCTGAACCCCTCGTTGACCCACTCGACCTTTCCGGCCGCATCGGTGATGACGACACCGTTGGTCGTCTGGCTGGCCACGCGCGAGAGCCGCGAGATCTCGACCTGGGCCTCATGGTGCTGCTGCCGGATGCGCGCCGCCACCACGAGCTGTCCCAGGGTCACCAGCAGCGGGCGCAGGAAATCGACAAGGGCCTGATCGTATCCGCCGGGCCGGTTCGATACACCGACCATCGCAACCAGTTCGTCGCCGTGGTGCACCGGGACGCCGAGGAAGGCGTCGAGCGCAGGATGTCCCTCGGGGAGGCCGCCACGGCGAGGATCTTGGGCAGGGGCATTGGAAATGACCGGGGCGCCGCTGGTCAGCGCAGTCCCGAACAAGGTCTTGAGATTGAAGAATTCCATGCCCTTCGGGGCGTTGGCCTCGTAGAACGCGCGGGTTTCTGCGTTCCAGGCGATATTGGTGATGGCGTAGGTCTTCAGGTAGGGGGCGCCTTGCGGCGTATACAGGACTTCCCCGATGAAGCCGTATTCGCTCTGGGTCAGCGACAGGATGTCCGACAGCAGGCCATCGAAGGCCTTGCGGCGATCGTTCTCGCGGATGAACTGAGACTGGGCCCGGGTGATGACTTCCCCGAGTTGCTGCGCGTGCTTGAGTTCCTGGCTTCGCTGCTTCAGTTTCGACTGGTTGATTTCGTCCTCTACGCAAGCGGCGAGGTCACGCAGGATTCGCCGCTCGTTCACCGACAACTGGCGCGGGGAATCGGAGATGAGACACAGCGTGCCGAGGCGGTAGCCCTCGGGTGTGTTGAGCGGCATGCCGGCATAAAAGCGGATGTGCGGTGCGCCCGTCACCAGCGGGTTGTCGGCGAAGCGCGGATCGAGGCGGGCGTCGCTGATCTCGAAGATGTCCTCCCCGAGGATGGCATGGCCACAGAAGGAAATATCGCGGCCCGTTTCACACGCGTCCAGCCCGTAGCGCGACTTGAACCACTGCCGCTCCGTGTCCACCAGCGACACCAGTGCGATCGGCACCCCGAAAATCCGGCCTGCCAGCCGGGTCAGGCGATCGAACCGTTCCTCGGGAGGCGTGTCGAGAATCCCGCGCTCATGCAGGATGCTCAGGCGGAGTGGCTCGTTGTCCGGAATCTCGGGGGACTGCATCAGGCTCCAGTCTCAGGGCAGCACGAACGTGAACGTCTGCCATGCGGCGCCCCCTGCTTCTGGTATTGACCAGGGATGCCGGTCAAATGAAGGAGGGAAAACATGGCACATGGCTTGGGTGGGAAATGGCAAAAAACGGGAGTGCCATGGGGCAGGCCGATTTGTGGCGGACGTGAGGACTTGGCGGTTTTTTTAACGGTTACGTTGCACCGTTTCTTGAAGGGGGTTGAAAACCATATTCAATGAGAGGGAATGGACGGTTGCCACGGCCCTGGGCGGCACCATCCGCACAATCCGTGCATCGAGTGCATGGGCGCATGTATACCTTGCGCCATGCTACGTTGGCCGGCCGCAGGACATCCGGGCATGCGCTGTCACCTGGAAGTGCGGTGGCGTGCCGTTAACGCACAAAAAGAAAACGCCGTCACGTGGACGGCGTTGGATGCTACTGGGGGTATTGGTGGTGGAGCCGGGGGGGATCGAACCCCCGTCCGCAAGCCCTCTACAGGCAGTTCTACATACTTAGTCCGGTGTTTTTAAGCTTTAAGCTCCATCACGCCCGCCGAACAGGCTGGATCTCGCCGAGTCGCCTTGGATTTAGCACCCATCCAAGCGACCCGGATGAGCACGATTTCATGTGAATTAACTCACTGCCGGGTTGCCCCGACCCAGCCCATGAACAGGCTGGTGTGAGTCCTGGACCTTAAGCGGCCAGGGCGTAGTTTTCGTCGTTTGCGACTAAAGTTTTTCAGTTGGATTTACGAGGTGCTCTGACCCTCGGTATGCCCTACTCTGCTTTGCGACCCACGTCGAAGCCAGGTCGGCCCCTTGTGATGCTGCTACAAGTGTACCGCATAGAGGCGGGGCCGGCGGGAAAGTTCCGGGTCGGCGAAAAATTTCTGCGGCAGCTCAGCCGAGAAAGGGGAAGGGGTCGTGCGCGCGCGCTACCGCCAGCATGTAGCTGAATGCCGCAAGCGCGGCGAGCCAGGCGACGATGCGCTGGGCCCTGGTCCGGCCGCGCTTGAGCGCAATGGTGCCGAGCACGATGTAGGCAAGCAGCGCGAAGAGCTTGGCGGTGAGCCAGCCGTGCACCAGCGGGTATTGCTGCAGCAGCATGGCCAGCCCGATGCCGCTGGCGAGCAGCAGGGTGTCGTTGACGTGCGGGACGATGCGCACCCAGCGCGCCTTGAGCCGGGGCGAATCCATCATCATCCAGGCGCCGCGCAGCAGGAACAGGATCAGCGTGACGGCGATGGTGGTGAGGTGGATGTGCTTGAGCAGGCTGTAGTCCATGGTTCAGGGCGCCAGGTAGTCGAGGGTTTCGAGCGGGTGACGGATCTGACCGTGCGCCCCCCAGGTGTGAGGCGTGTCGTTGGCGTCGAGGTAGCCCCAGGCGGCCACCAGCGCCGGCATGGCGGCGGCACGGGCGGCCTGAATGTCGCGCTCGGCGTCGCCCAGGTAGAGACATTGCGCCGGCATCGCGCCGCACAGTTCGGCGGCGGCGAGCATGGGCGCCGGGTGCGGCTTGGGCTGCGGGCAGGTGTCGCCGGAGACGATGCAGGCGGCACGCTCGGCGAGATCGAGGATCGACATCAAGGGCTCGGTGAAGCGCGCCGGCTTGTTGGTGACGACGCCCCATTTCAGCCCGCGCGCCTCGAGCGCGGCCAGCAGATCGGGAATGCCGGGAAAGGGCTGCGAATGGCGGCAGATATTCTCCGCGTAGAGTTCGAGGAACTCCTCGCGCATGGCGGGGAATTTCGCGTCGTCGGGCTGCACGCCGAAGCCCAGGCCGAGGAGGCCGCGCGCGCCGTGCGAGGCCTGCGGGCGGATCAATTCATCCGGGAGCGGCGCGAAGCCGTGGCGCGTGCGCTGCAGGTTGAGCGCGTAGCCGAGGTCGGGCGCGGTGTCGACCAGGGTGCCGTCGAGGTCGAACAGGACGGCGCGGATGGACTCGAGCCTGGCCACGTCAGTTTTCACTCCTGCGCGTCGCCAGCAGGTAGTTGACGTCGGTGTCGGCTTCGAGCCTGTAGACCTTGGTCAGCGGGTTGTAGGTCATGCCGATCAGCTCCTGCACGTCGAGCCCGGCCTCGCGTGCCATGCGCGCGAGCTCGGCGGGCTGGATGAACTTGGCGTAGTCGTGGGTGCCGCGCGGCAGCAGCTTGAGGATGTATTCGGCACCGACGATGGCGAACAGGTAGCTTTTGGGGTTGCGGTTGAGCGTCGAGAAAAACACCCAGCCGCCTGGCTTGACCAGTTTGGCGCAGGCTGCGACGACGGAAGCCGGATCGGGCACGTGCTCGAGCATTTCCATGCAGGTGACGACGTCGAACTCGCCCGCGTGCTGCGCGGCGTAGTCTTCGGCCGAGACCAGCTGGTAGTCGACCTGCCTGCCCGATTCGTAGAGGTGCAGTTTGGCGACCTTGAGCGCCTTGTCCGACAGGTCGATGCCGCTGACGGTGGCCCCGGCGCCGGCCATCGCTTCGGCGAGGATGCCGCCGCCGCAGCCGACGTCGAGCACCTTCTTGCCGGCAAGCGGTGCCTTCTGGTCGATCCACTTCAACCGCAGCGGGTTGATCTCGTGCAGCGGGCGAAACTCGGAGTTCGGGTCCCACCAGCGGTGGGCGAGTTCGGAAAACTTGGCGATTTCGGCAGCGTCGACGTTGCTCATCGGAACCTCAGGCGGAAATTTTTCCGCGCCACCAGGCGGCGCGGGCGGTCAGGTCGTCCATGTCGAGATCGACCAGACGGCGGTCGTTCAGTTTCATCCGGCCGTCGACCCAGACGTGGGTGACGTGCTCGCGTCCGGCAACGTAAACCAGGTGCGACACCGGGTCAAACACCGGCTGGCAGCCGGGGCTGCGCAGGTCGACCGCGACGAGGTCGGCGCGTTTGCCGGGGACGATGCTGCCGATGCGGTCGTCGAGGTTGAGGGCGCGGGCGGCGTCGAGCGTCGCCATCCTGAGCGCGGCGGCGGCCGGGAGGGCGGCGGCGTCGCCGCTCACGCCCTTGGCCAGCAGGGCGGTCAGGCGCATCTCGGCGAACAGGTCGAGGCGGTTGTTGCTGGCGGCGCTGTCGCTGCCGAGACCGACGTTGACGCCGGCACGCATCAGTTCGGCAACCGGGGCAAGGCCGGAGGCGAGCTTGAGGTTGGAACTCGCGCAGTGCGCCACGTGGCAGCCGTGTTCGGCGAGCGAGGCGATCTCGGCTTCGTTTACGTGCACTGCGTGGACGCCGATGAAGTTCGGCCCCAGCAGGCCCAGCCGTGCCAGGCGTTCCAGCGGGCGCACGCCGTATTGCTTGAGGCTGTCGCGGATCTCGTCGGCGGTTTCGTGGATATGGGTGTGGACGGGCGTGCCCAGCTGCTCGGCGAGGGTGTTGATGCGGCCGAAGGTGGCGTCGGAGATGGTGTAGGGGGCGTGGGGGGCGAAGGCGAAGGAGAGCAGCGGCTCGTCCTTCAGTTCGTCGCGCACGGCGAGGCCACGGGCCAGGTAATCGTCGGCGTCGGCGGCGTAGGCGCTGGGGAATTCCAGCACGATCATGCCGAGTGTGGCGCGCATGCCGGCTTGCAGGAAGGATTCGCCGGCCGCCTGCGGGTAGAAATACATGTCGTTGCAGGCGGTGATGCCGCCTGCAAGCATCTCGGCGGCGGCGAGCAGGGTGCCGTCGCGCACGAAAGCCTCGGAGACGTGCTTCTTCTCGGCCGGCCAGATGCGCTTGGTGAGCCAGGCCATCAGCGGCAGGTCGTCGGCATAGCCGCGCAGCAGCGACATGGCGGCGTGGCTGTGCAGATTGACGAGGCCGGGGATCAGCGCGCGACCGGGCAGGGCGAGGGTTTGCAATGCATCGTAACGGGCTGGCGCAGCATCGGCGGGCAGCACGTCGAGAATGCGCCCGTCCTGCACCACCACGGCATGATCGACGAGCGCTCCCGCAGTTTCGACGGGCACCACCCACTGCGGCAGGAGAATGAGATCGGCTGGGGCTTTCATGGTGGCCCGCATTCTCACCGTTTACGATTGCCTTGGCAAAGGCGGCCGCGCTTGGGCCAGGGCAGGCGGGGCGGGCAGCCATGCTAAAATCGCCGGCTTTGAAGCCTGATAAATAAAAGCCGGTTATGGAACAGTTTGCCAAGGAAACCCTCCCGGTCAGCCTCGAAGAGGAGATGCGGCGTTCTTATCTCGACTACGCGATGAGCGTGATCGTCGGGCGGGCGCTGCCGGATGTGCGCGACGGCCTCAAGCCGGTGCACCGCCGCGTGCTGTACGCGATGAACGAGCTGGGCAACGACTGGAACAAGGCTTACAAGAAATCGGCCCGTGTGGTCGGCGACGTCATCGGTAAATACCATCCGCACGGCGATACCGCGGTGTACGACACCATGGTGCGGATGGCGCAGGACTTCTCGCTGCGCTACCCGCTGATCGACGGCCAGGGCAACTTCGGCTCGGTCGACGGCGACAACGCGGCGGCGATGCGTTACACCGAAGTGCGCATGGCGAAGATCGCGCACGAGCTCTTGGCCGACCTCGACAAGGAAACGGTCGATTTCGGCCCCAACTACGACGGCTCCGAGCAGGAGCCGCTGGTATTGCCGACCAAGATCCCCAACCTGCTGATCAACGGCTCGTCCGGCATCGCGGTGGGCATGGCGACCAACATTCCGCCGCACAACCTGACCGATATCTGCACCGCGCTGCATACTTTGCTTGACGATCCCGAGACCGACATCGAGTCGCTGATCGCCATCGTCAAGGCGCCGGATTTCCCGACCGCCGGCATCATCTACGGCCTCTCTGGCGTGCGCGACGGCTACCGCACCGGCCGCGGCCGCGTGGTGATGCGCGCCACCTGCCACGTCGAGGACCTCGACAAGAGCGGCGGCAAGCAGGCCATCATCATCGACGAGCTGCCGTACCAGGTGAACAAGGCCAACCTGCTGATCAAGATCGGCGAGCTGGTGCGCGAGAAGCAGATCGACGGCATCGCCGACCTGCGCGACGAATCCGACAAGTCGGGCATGCGCGTCTACATCGAGCTGAAGCGCGGCGAAAACGCCGACGTGGTCCTGAACAATCTGTACAAGCAGACGCAGATGCAGGACACCTTCGGCATGAACATGGTGGCGCTGATCGACGGTCAGCCGCGCCTCCTCAACCTGAAGGAAATGCTCGACGCCTTCCTGCGCCACCGTCGCGAAGTCGTCACCCGCCGTACCGTGTTCGATCTGCGCAAGGCGCGCGAACGCGGCCACATCCTGGAAGGTCTGGCGGTCGCACTGGCCAACGTCGACGAGATCGTCGAGCTGATCAAGTCGTCGGAAACGCCAGCCATCGCCAAGGAGCGCCTGCTCGGGCGCGCCTGGAAGTCGGCGATGGTCGAGGAGATGCTGGCGCGGATCGACCCCGAGTATTCGCGTCCGGTGAACGTCGGCCCCGAGTTCGGCCTGCACGCCGACGGCTACCACCTGTCCGAGATCCAGGCCCAGCGCATCCTTGAAATGCAGCTGCAGCGGCTGACCAACCTGGAATCCGACAAGATCATCGGCGAGTACAAGGAGATCATGGCGAAGATCGCCGACCTGCTCGACATCCTCGCCAACCCGGCACGCATCACCCAGATCATCCGCGAAGAGCTGACCCAGATCCAGGAGCAGTTCGGCGACGGGCGCCGCTCGACCATCGTCGAGAACGCGCAGGACATGTCGATGGAGGATCTGATCAAGCCGGAAGAGATGGTCGTCACGCTGTCGCACGGCGGCTACATGAAGTCGCAGCCGCTCGACGACTACCGCGCGCAGAAGCGCGGCGGCCGCGGCAAGCAGGCGGCGGGCACCAAGGATGAAGACTTCATCGAGAAGATGTTCGTCGCCAACACCCACGACTTCATCCTGTGCTTCTCGAACCGCGGGCGGCTCTACTGGCTCAAGGTATACAACGTGCCGCAGGGCGGACGCATCGCGCGCGGCAAGCCGATCGTCAACCTGCTGCCGCTGGAGGAGGGCGAGAAGATCAACGCACTGCTGCCGGTCAAGGCCTTCGACGACGATCACTACGTGTTCATGGCGACGGCCAACGGCATCGTCAAGAAAACGCCGCTTTCCGAATTCTCGCGTCCGCGCACCGCCGGCATCATCGCGGTGGGCCTCGACGATGGCGATTTCCTGATCGGCGCCTCGATCACCGACGGCCGCCACGACGTCATGCTGTTCTCCGACAGCGGCAAGGCGGTGCGCTTCGACGAGAACGACGTGCGTCCGATGGGCCGCGCCGCACGCGGCGTGATCGGCATGAAGCTGGCCAAGGGCGGCAAGCTGATCTCGCTGCTGGTGGCCGAGGACGAGAACGACTTCGTGCTGACCGCGACCGAGAACGGCTACGGCAAGCGCACGCCGATCGCCGAATACACCCGCCACGCCCGCGCGACGCAGGGCATGATCGCGATCCAGACCAGCGAGCGCAACGGCAAGGTGGTGGCGGCGACGCTGGTGAAGGACGAGGACGAGATCATGCTGATCACCACCGGCGGCGTGCTGATCCGCACCCGCGTGAAAGAAATCAGGGCCATGAGCCGCGCCACGCAGGGCGTGACGCTGATCAACCTCGACAAGGGCGAGACGCTGATCAGCCTGGAAAAAGTGGCCGAAACCGACAACGACGCCGAATAAGGAGACCTCCGACATGACCATTTACAACTTCAGCGCCGGCCCGGCCGTGCTGCCCAGGGATGTGCTGCAACAGGTGCAGGCCGAGATGGTCGACTGGCACGGCTCCGGCATGTCGGTGATGGAAATGAGCCACCGCGGCAAGGAATTCATGGGCATCGCCGCCGAGGCCGAAGCCGACCTGCGCGAGTTGATGGGCATCCCTGCGAATTACAAGGTGCTGTTCCTGCAGGGCGGGGCGTCGAGCCAGTTCGCGATGGTCCCGATGAACCTCTTGCGTGGCAAGGCCTCCGCCGACTACCTCAACACTGGCGAGTGGTCGAAGAAGGCGATCAAGGAAGCGAAGAAGTACGGCGCGGTGAATGTCGTTGCGACGAGCGAAGATAAAAACTTCAGCTACGCGCCCGCGTTCTCCAACTGGAAGCGTGACCCGAATGCGGCCTATCTGCACTACACGCCGAACGAGACCATCGGGGGCGTCGAAATATTCGATATTCCCGACACCGGTAGCGTGCCGCTGGTCGCCGACATGTCGTCGACCATCCTGTCGCGCCCGATGGACGTCTCGAAATTCGGCCTGATCTACGCCGGCGCGCAGAAGAACATTGGCCCGGCGGGCCTCACGATCGTCATCGTGCGCGAGGACCTGCTCGGCGAGACGGTCAAGGGCACGCCGACCATGTTCGACTACAAGACGCACGCCGACAACGAGTCGATGTACAACACGCCGCCGACCTTTGCCATGTATACCGCGGGTCTGGTGTTCAAGTGGCTGAAGGCGAAGGGCGGCCTCGTCGCGATGGAGAAGACCAACCGCGAGAAGGCCGGCCTCTTGTACGACTACCTCGATTCGACCGGCTTCTACGCTTCGCCGGTGGCGAAGGAGAATCGTTCGCTGATGAACGTGCCGTTTACCCTGAAGGACGCCGCGCTCGACGAAGCCTTCCTCAAGCTTGCCAAGGAACGTGGTCTGCTGCAGCTGAAGGGCCACCGTTCGGTCGGCGGCATGCGTGCCTCGATCTACAACGCCATGCCGGTCGAAGGCGTGCGCGCACTGGTCGACGCCATGCGCGATTTCGAGAAAAGCCATGGCTGAGGCCGCGCGCAAGATACTGACGCTGAACGCGATTTCCGCGCGGGGTCTTGCGCGGCTCCCCGAGCATTACGTGGTCGGTGGCGACGTCGCCGACCCCGACGGCATCCTGGTGCGTTCGGCCAACATGCACGACATGGACATTCCCGCGAGCGTGCAGGCGATCGGCCGCGCCGGCGCCGGCACCAACAACATCCCGGTGAAGAAGCTCTCCGGGCGTGGCGTGCCGGTATTCAACGCGCCGGGCGCCAACGCCAACGCGGTCAAGGAACTGGTGATCGCCGGCATGCTGATGGGCGCGCGCAACCTGGTGCCGGCGCTGAAAT
This sequence comes from Pseudomonadota bacterium, assembly GCA_041639215.1. Lineage (GTDB taxonomy): Bacteria > Pseudomonadota > Gammaproteobacteria > Burkholderiales > Thiobacillaceae > Thiobacillus. Next base: position 268,680 of record JBEQCP010000003.1, read on the forward strand.
TCGTCGAGGGACTCAGCGGCAGCGACGAGGAAATGCACAAGGCGACCGAGGCCGGCAAGAAGGCTTTCGCCGGCATGGAGCTGCCGGGCCGCACGCTCGGCGTCATCGGCCTGGGTGCGATCGGCTCGCATATCGCCGAGGCCGCGATCCGGCTCGGCATGAACGTGGTCGGCTACGATCCGGCGATCACGGTCGACGCCGCCTGGCGCCTGCCGTCGCAGGTCAAGCGCGCGGAGAATGTCGAGGACGTGCTGCGCATGGCCGATTTCGTCACCCTGCACGTGCCGCTGGTCGACGCCACCCGCAACCTCATCAATGCCCAGCGCATCGGCGTGATGCGGCCCGGCGCGGTGCTGCTGAATTTCGCGCGCGAGGGCGTGGTCGACAATGCGGCCGTGATCGAGGCGCTCGACGCCGGCAAGCTGCACGCCTACATCTGCGACTTCCCGGCCAATGCGTTGCAGGGCCACGCCAAAGTCGTCGCGCTGCCGCATCTGGGCGCGTCGACCGAGGAAGCCGAGGAGAATTGCGCGGTGATGGTGGCCGAGCAGCTCGCCGACTACCTCGAAAACGGCAACATCCTCAATTCGGTGAATTTTCCCAATGTCAGCATGGCGCGCGAATCGGCGTATCGCCTGGCGATCGCCAACGCCAACGTGCCGAACATGGTCGGGCAGATTTCCTCGGTGCTCGCCGCCGCCGGGCTCAATATCCACAACATGGTCAACAAGTCGAAGGGCGACATGGCGTACACGCTGGCCGACGTCGACAGCGCCGTGGCCGACACGGTGATCGCCCAGCTGGCCACTATCGAGGGCGTGCTCGCCGTGCGCTATTTGCCCGCACCATGATCATCGATGCACTCAAGCTGCTGCGCGAGCGCATCGACGCCATCGACGACACGCTGTTGAAGCTGTTGTCGGAGCGCGCCGGCATCGCGCAGGAGGTCGGCCGCGCCAAGAAGGGCGAGAAGATCTATCGCCCGGAGCGCGAGGCACAGATCGTGCGGCGCCTGCGCGAGAACAACCCCGGTCCGCTGTCGGGTGACACCGTCGAGCGCCTGATCCGCGAGATCATGTCGGCCTGCCGCGCGCTGGAGGAGACGACCCATGTCGCCTATCTCGGCCCCGCCGGCACCTTCAGCCAGCAGGCGGTATTCAAGCATTTCGGACATGAGGTCGAGGCGCTCGCCGAGAGCGATATCGACGCCTGCTTCCAGGCGGTGGAGACCGGCCGCGCCGAATTTGCCGTGGTGCCGGTCGAGAACTCGACCGAGGGCGCGATCGGCCGCACGCTCGACCTGATCGTCACCAGCCGTCTGAAGATCTGCGGCGAGGTGATGCTGCCGATCCACCAGACGCTCATGCGCAAGCACGGCGGGCTCGGCGGCATTCAGCGCGTGTATGGCCACGCGCAGTCGCTCGCCCAGTGCCAGCAGTGGCTGGCCCGCCATCTTCCCGGCGCCGAGCGCATCAGCGTGGTCAGCAACAGCGAAGGGGCGCGCCGTGCCGCCGCCGAACCCGACGCCGCGACGCTGGGTTCGGAGGCCGCGGCCGCGCTCTATGGTCTCGAGGTGGTCGAGGCGCGCGTCGAGGACGAAGCCAGCAATACCACCCGCTTCCTGGTGCTCGGCCAGAACGAGGCGGCGCCGTCCGGCCGCGACAAGACCTCGCTGGTCATGAGCACGCGCAACGAACCGGGTGCTGTGGTCAAGCTGCTGCAGCCGCTCGCCGACGCCGGTATTTCGATGAGCCGGCTCGAATCGCGCCCGGCGCGCTCGGGCAACTGGGAATACCTGTTCTTCGTCGTTTGCGAAGGCCATCGCCAGGATGCGGCGCTCGCCGCCGCGCTGGCCGAGATCGAGTCGCGCGCGGCCTTCCTCAAGATTCTTGGCTCCTATCCCGTCGCATCGTGATGAACTGCTGTGACCTTGCGCCCGACTACGTGCGCGCCATCGCCCCCTATCTGCCCGGCAAGCCGATCTCCGAGCTCGCGCGCGAGCTCGGCCTTGCTGAGGCCGACATCGTCAAGCTGGCGTCGAACGAGAACCCGCTCGGCCCCAGCCCCCGCGCACTGGCGGCGGCGCAGGACGCGCTCCACGATATGGCGCTGTACCCGGATGGCGCCGGCTTTGCGCTGAAGACGAAGCTGTCGGCCAAGTTCGGTGTCGACGCCAGACAGGTCGTGCTCGGTAACGGATCGAATGACTTATTGGACATGGCCGCGCGCGCTTTCCTCGCGCCGGGCACCTCGTCGGTGTTCTCGCAGCACGCCTTCGCCGTCTACCCGATCGCCACCCAGACCGTCGGCGCGCAGGGCATCGCGGTGCCGGCAAGAAATTACGGCCACGATCTTGCCGCCATGCGTGCGGCGATCCGCGACGACACCCGTGTGCTGTGGATCGCCAACCCTAACAACCCGACCGGCACCTTCCTGCCGTGGACCGAGATCGAGGCCTTTCTCGAAACCGTGCCGCGCGAGGTGCTGGTGGTGCTGGACGAGGCCTACGGCGAATACCTGCCGACCGACGATCGCTGCGACACCCTCGCATGGATCGAGCGTTTCCCGAACCTGCTGATCAGCCGCACTTTCTCCAAGGCCTATGGTCTCGCCGGGCTGCGGGTCGGCTACGGCATCGGCCATCCCGACGTCATCGACCTCCTGAACCGGGTGCGCCATCCGTTCAACGTCAACGCGCCCGCGCTCGCCGCGGCCGAAGCCGCCCTCGACGACATCGAATTCCTGCTCAGGAGCTATGCGCTGAACAGCGCCGGCATGGCGCAGCTGGTGGCAGGGCTGGGCGAACTCGGCATCGAGACGGTGCCGTCGAAGGGCAATTTCCTGCTGGCGAAGGTGGGCGATGCTGCGCGCATCAACCAGGCTCTGCTGCAGCGCGGCGTGATCGTGCGCCCGGTCGCCAACTACGGTCTGCCCGAATTCCTGCGCGTGTCGGTGGGGCTGGCCGGACAAAATGCGCGCTTCCTCGACGCGTTGAAAGCGTGTCTGTGATCGTCGATACGCTGGCCCTCGTCGGTACCGGCCTCATCGGCGGGTCGTTCGCGCTGGCGCTGAAGCAGTCCGGTGCCGTGCGTGAAGTGCTCGGCGTCGGCCGCAACCCGGGGCGTCTCACCGTCGCACGCGAGCTCGGTTTGATCGACCGCGCGGCGGATTGGGAGCAGGTGGGCCAAGCCGACTGCATCCTGCTGGCGCTGCCGGTGGGCGAAACTGAAGCCGTGCTGCGCCAGCTTGCGCCGCATCTCAAGCCTGGCGCCATCGTCACCGACGCGGGCAGTACCAAGGCCAACGTCGTCGCCGCAGCGCGTGCTGCGCTCGGCGCACGCTTCGCTGATTTCGTGCCCGGACATCCGATTGCCGGCTCCGAGCAAAGCGGCCCCCTGGCGGCACGCGCCGACCTGTATCAAGGAAAGAAAGTCGTGCTCACGCCGCAAGCCGATACCCGCGCCGACGCACTCGCGACGGTGCGCGCGCTGTGGGAAGCCGCCGGCGCGCAGGTCGAAACGCTCGATGCCGCCCAGCACGACAGGGTATTTGCCGCAGTGAGCCACCTGCCGCATCTCGCTGCGTTCGCCCTGGTCGACGACCTCGCGCAGCGCGCCGACGGTGACACTTTCTTTCGCTTCGCTGCCAGTGGCTTCCGCGATTTCACCCGCATCGCCGGCTCGTCGCCGGAAATGTGGCGCGACATCGCGCTGGCCAATCGCGAGGCGCTATTGACCGAGCTGGACGCCTATCTGGACGCCTTGCAGACGCTGCGCCAGGCAGTGGATCAACAGGACGGCGCAGCTTTGCTGACGATTTTTTCGCGTGCCCGCAGTGCCCGCGAAAACTGGATGAAGAAACAGGATTCCTGATGGACTTTCTCGACTTGCCCGCGACGCACGAAGTCCACGGCAGCGTGCGGCTGCCTGGCTCCAAGAGCATCTCCAACCGCGTGCTGCTGCTGGCGGCGCTGGCCGACGGCACGACCGAGGTGCGCGACCTGCTCGATTCCGACGATACCCGTCACATGCTTGCAGCGCTGAAGACGCTGGGCGTCGGCGTCGAGGACTGCGGCGACAACCACTGGCGCATCGCGGGCGTCGGCGGCGCCTTTCCGGTGAAGCAGGCCGAACTTTTCCTCGGCAATGCCGGCACTGCGTTCCGCCCGCTCACCGCCGCGCTGGCGCTGTCCGGCGGCGACTATGTGCTCAAGGGGGTGGCGCGCATGCACGAGCGGCCGATCGGCGATCTCGTCGACGCGCTCAAACAGCTCGGCGCGCAGATCGATTACCTCGGCAATCCCGGCTTCCCGCCGCTGCACATCCACCCGGCGACCCTTGCAGGCGACCGCGCGCAGGTGCGCGGCAACGTGTCGAGCCAGTTTCTTACCGGCCTTTTGATGGCGCTGCCGCTGCGGCACGCCGCGACCACGATCGAGGTGGTCGGCGAGCTGATTTCCAGGCCCTACATCGGTATCACGCTGGCGATGCTGCGCCGCTTCGGGGTGGGCGTGACGCAGGACGGCTGGGCGAGCTTCACTGTCGCGGCGGACGCGCGCTACGCCAGCCCCGGTGAGGTCTGGGTCGAGGGCGATGCCTCGTCGGCGTCGTATTTCCTCGCCGCCGGCGCGATCGGTGGCGGCCCGGTGCGGGTCGAAGGCGTCGGTGCCGACAGCGTGCAGGGCGACGTGCGCTTCGCCGATGCGCTGGCGCTGATGGGGGCGCAGATCACGATGGGGCCGAACTGGATCGAGGCACGCGCACCTGAAAGCGGCCGGCTGAAGGCGATCGACCTCGACTGCAACCACATTCCCGACGCTGCGATGACACTCGCGGTCGCCGCGCTGTTCGCCGACGGCACCACCACGCTCTCCAACATCGCCAGCTGGCGGGTCAAGGAAACCGACCGCATCGCGGCGATGGCGACCGAGTTGCGCAAGGTCGGCGCGACGGTGGAGGAGGGGGCGGACTTTATCCGCGTCACGCCGCCCGCCCGGCTCACGCCCAACGCCGTCATCGATACCTACGACGACCACCGCATGGCGATGTGCCTGTCGCTGGCGACGCTCGGCGGTGTGCCGCTGCGCATCAACGACCCGGCCTGCGTGAACAAGACCTTCCCTTCCTATTTCGACGTGTTCGCACGTATCGCCCGATGATGGCAGACTCACCGCTCACCGCTCACCGCTCACCGGTTATTACGATCGACGGTCCCTCGGCCTCCGGCAAGGGCACGGTCGCCGAGCGGGTCGCCCGCGCGCTCGGCTTCCATTTCCTCGACAGCGGCGCGCTGTACCGGCTGACCGCGCTGTCGGCGATGAAGGCAGGCGTTGCGCTCGCCGACGAGGCCGGCGTTGCGGCCCTGGCGGCAGCGCTGCCGGCGAGCTTCCGCGACGGCGCGGTGTGGCTGGGCGATGAAAACGTCAGCGACGCGATCCGCGCCGAGGCGGTGGGCGAGGGCGCTTCAAAAGTCGCTGCGCTGCCGGCGGTGCGTGCGGCGCTGCTGGATCGTCAAAGGGCCTACCGTCAACCCCCTGGCCTCGTGGCCGACGGCCGCGACATGGGCACGGTGATCTTTCCGGATGCGCAGGCCAAGGTCTTCCTCACCGCGAGTGCCGAGGCACGTGCCGAACGGCGCTATAAGCAGTTGATCGAAAAGGGGAACTCTGCTAGCCTATCGGCCCTTGTTGCGGATATGCAGGCCCGCGACGCGCGCGATACCGCGCGTGCCGTCGCCCCGCTGAAACCCGCGCCGGATGCGCTTCTGCTCGACACGACCCACATGGACATCGAGTCGGCGGTGCAGGCGGTGCTGGCGCACTATCGAAGTCAACGAGGAATTTGAGTGTCCGGCCTGCGCCCGCAGGCGGACGATGTGCAACCAACCCCGTCCTCACCGACGGACTGAAGGTTTTTAATGTCTACTGCTACCGCTTCCTCCACCCCCGCTTCCATGGAAAGCTTCGCCGCCCTGTTCGAGGAGTCCCTCTCGCACCAGGAAATGCGCCAGGGTGAAGTCATCACCGCCGAAATCGTCGGTATCGACCACAACTTCGTGACGGTGAATGCCGGCCTCAAATCCGAGAGCCTGATCCCCCTCGAAGAATTCAAGAACGACCAGGGCGAAGTCGAAGCCAAGATCGGTGACTTCGTGTCGGTCGCCATCGAATCGATCGAAGACGGCTTCGGCGCGACCAAGCTGTCGCGCGAGCGCGCCAAGAAACTGGCCGCGTGGCTGGATCTGGAAGCGGCAATGAACGAAGGCCGCATCGTCACCGGCATGGTGCAGGGCAAGGTCAAGGGCGGTCTGACGGTGCTGGTCGGCGGTCTGCGCGCCTTCCTGCCCGGCTCGCTGGTGGACATGCGTCCGGTCAAGGACACCACGCCCTACGAATACAAGGAAATGGAGTTCAAGGTCATCAAGCTCGACCGCAAGCGCAACAACGTCGTGGTGTCGCGTCGTGCCGTGCTGGAAGAGACCATGGGTGCCGACCGCGAAGCGCTGATGGAAAACCTGAAGGAAGGCTCCATCGTCAAGGGCGTCGTCAAGAACATCACCGATTACGGCGCGTTCGTGGATCTGGGCGGCATCGACGGCCTGCTGCACATCACCGACATGGCCTGGCGCCGCGTCAAGCACCCGTCCGAAGTGGTGCACGTCGGTCAGGAACTGGAAGCCAAGATCCTGCGCTACGACACCGAGAAGAACCGCGTTTCGCTCGGCATCAAGCAGCTGGGCGACGATCCGTGGGTCGGCATCGCACGCCGCTACCCGCAGGGCACCCGCATGTTCGGCAAGGTCGCGAACCTGACCGACTACGGCGCGTTCGTCGAGATCGAGGAAGGCATCGAAGGCCTGGTGCACGTCTCCGAGATGGACTGGACCAACAAGAACGTCAGCCCCTCCAAGATCGTGCAGCTGGGCGACGAAGTCGAAGTCATGGTGCTCGACATCGACGAAGACAAGCGCCGCATCTCGCTCGGCATGAAGCAGTGCAAGTCGAACCCCTGGGAAGATTTCTCGATGAACCACAAGAAGGGCGACAAGGTCAGCGGCGCGATCAAGTCGATCACCGACTTCGGCGTGTTCATCGGCCTGCCGGGCGGCATCGATGGCCTGGTCCACCTGTCCGACCTGTCGTGGAGCGTGGCCGGCGAGGAAGCCGTGCGCAACTTCCGCAAGGGCCAGGACGTGGAAGCCGTGGTGCTCGGCATCGACCTCGAGCGCGAGCGCATCTCGCTCGGCATCAAGCAGCTCGAAGGCGATCCGCTGACCAGCTACGCCTCGGGCCACGAGAAGGGCAGCATCGTCAAGGGCACCATCAAGACCGTGGAAGCCAAGGGCGCCACCGTGCAGCTTGACAGCGACATGGAAGGCTACCTGCGTGCTTCCGAAGTCTCGCGTGACCGTGTCGAGGACATGCGCAGCCACTTCAAGGAAGGCGACGAGATCGAAGCCATGATCATCAACGTCGATCGCAAGAACCGCGTGATCAACCTGTCGATCAAGGCCAAGGACATGACCGAGCAGGACGCGGCGATGAAGAAGATGGCTGCCGAGTCGGCCGCTTCCAGCGGCTCGACCAACCTCGGTGCGCTGCTCAAGGCCAAGCTCGACAACAAGAACGCCGAGTAATCCATGACCAAGTCCGAGCTGATCGCTCAACTCGCGGCGCGGCATTCGCAATTTTCGGTTGCGGATATCGAAATGGCGGTGAAAACGATCCTCGACGCGCTGGCGAAGAACCTGTCGCGCGGCGAGCGGATCGAGATCCGCGGTTTCGGCAGCTTCAGCCTGAGCTACCGCCCCGCCCGCATCGGCCGCAATCCGAAGTCGGGCGAGCGGGTGCAGGTGCCGGCGAAGTATGTGCCGCATTTCAAGGCCGGCAAGGAACTGCGCGATCGCGTGGACTTCCCGGTCTGAACCGCATCGGACAGGCAACAAACCGTACGGCGCCGCAAGGCGCCGTTTTTCATGGTTCCGGCATCTGCGCAAGCCTGAACGGCGCGGCCTGGTTGGGCGTTTGGCGTGGCGCGGGTAAAATGGGACACCTTACTCCGCGAATGCACATGAAAAACTTCACCCACTATCTGGGCCTGGTGGCGAAACTGCTGGTGTTTCTGCTGGTGCTGGGTTTCGCGCTCAAGAACAGCCATTCGGTGGTGTTCCATTCCTATCTCGGCTACATCTGGCAGGCACCGCTGATCGTGATGCTCGGCCTGGCGTTCCTGGCGGGCGCACTGACCGGCGTGCTGGCCCTGTTGCCGACGCTGTTCCGACTGCGGCGCGAGGCCACGAAGAAACCGCAGGCAGTCGAGGTCGACCCTGCCACCGACATCAGCGTGGTCTGACGATGGAATTCGAAGTCTGGTGGCTGTTGGCGATTCCGCTGTTCTTCGCGCTGGGCTGGCTGGCCGCGCGAGTCGACATCCGCCAGGTGGTGACCGAATCGCGCACACTGCCCAATTCGTATTTCCGCGGCGTCAACTTCCTCCTCAACGAGCAGCCCGACAAAGCCATCGAGGCCTTTCTCGAAGTCGTCAAGCTCGAGCCCGAGACCATCGATCTGCACTTCGCGCTGGGCGGTCTGTTTCGTCGCCGTGGCGAGATCGGCCGCGCCATCCGCATGCACGAGAATCTGCTCGAGCGCGAGGGGCTGGCCGAGGAGCAGCGCCTGCGCGCGCTGGGCGAACTGGGGCAGGATTATCTGAAGGCCGGCCTGCTCGACCGCGCCGAGCAGGTGTTCGCCAAGCTGCTCGACACGCCGCAGCACGGCCAGGCGCGCAGCTATCTGCTGGAAATCTACGTGCAGGAAAAGGACTGGCAGAAGGCCATCGACGCCGCGCGTCTGCTGGAGAAGGACACCCACAAGCCGCTCAATGCCGAGATCGCCCATTTCCACTGCGAGCTGGCGCTGCTGGAAGCGGCGAAGGGTGATCCCGACGCCGCTTCGGCCCATCTGCGGCAGGCGCTGGAAATCAATCGCCAATCGGTGCGCGCCAACCTGATGGCGGGCGACCTCGACGCGGCGGCAGGCCGGCATGAAGCCGCAATCGCCGACTGGCGTCTGGTCGAGACGCAGAACACGGCGCACATGGCGCTGGTGGTCGACCGCGTGCTCGGCAGCTATCGCCAGCTGGGGCGGCTCGCGGAAGGCGTGCAGTGGCTGCGTGCCCTGCATGCGCGGCAGCCGTCGTCCGACGTGTTCAATGCCTTGTACCTCGCCGTCTCCGAGACCGAAGGCGCTGCCGCGGCCAGCCAGCTCGCGCGCGAGGAACTGCGGCGCACTCCCAGCCTGCGCACGCTCGATCGCCTGCTGGAAGCCGAACTCATCAGTGCCGAGCCGGAACAGCGGGAGTTGCTGCAGGTTGAGAAAAGCCTGGTGGCATCGCACAGCCAGCGCATGATGCGCTACCAGTGCGGCAGCTGCGGCTTCAAGGCGAAGCAGTTTTTCTGGCGTTGCCCTGCGTGCGGACGCTGGGACAGCTTCGATCCGGAGCGGCGCGAGGGGGAGGGCTGAGATGCAGGATTCCGGATGCAAACTTCAAGAGCAGGGTGTGGCGTGAATTCGACCAAGATCATTGTGGCGCTGGATTTTCCGGACGCAGCGTCCGCGCTGGCGCTGGTGGGGCGGCTCGATCCGGCGTTGTGCCGGCTGAAGGTGGGCAAGGAGTTGTTCACCGCCGCGGGGCCGGAACTGGTGCGTGCGCTGGTGGCGCGCGGTTTCGAGGTCTTCCTCGACCTCAAATTCCACGACATCCCCAACACCGTGGCGGCAGCATGCCGGGCCGCGGCCGGGTTGGGGGTGTGGATGATGAACGTGCACGCTTCGGGCGGACGCCGGATGCTGACGGCTGCGCGCGAAGCGCTTGCGGATCTGCCGCATCCGCCGCTGCTGATCGCCGTGACGGTGCTGACCAGCATGAGCGCCGAGGATTTGAGTGAAGTCGGCGTGGCGGATGCGCCGGCCGACCAGGTGCTGCGGCTGGCACGGCTGACCCAGGACTGTCTGCTCGACGGCGTCGTCTGCTCCGCGCAGGAGGCATCGCTGTTGCGCGCCAGCCTGGGCACCGACTTCAGGCTGGTGACGCCGGGCATCCGGCCGGCCGGTGCCGACAGCGGCGACCAGCGGCGCGTGATGACGCCGGTGGAAGCCCTGCGCGCAGGGGCGACCGACCTGGTGATCGGTCGTCCGATCACCGGTGTCGTCGATCCGCTGGCTGCACTCAAGGCCATTCAAACCGAAATACAGAACGCTGTTTAAGGAGACCATTGTGAAAATTACCGTGATCGGCACCGGCTATGTGGGCCTGGTGACCGGAACCTGTCTGGCTGAAGTCGGCAACGAAGTGCTGTGCCTCGACGTCGACCCGACCAAGATCGAGATCCTGAAATCCGGCGGCATTCCGATCTACGAGCCGGGCCTGGAGGACATGGTGAAACGCAACGTCGCCGCGGGCCGCCTGCATTTCACCACCGACATCGCTGAATCGGTCGCCTTCGGCCAGATCCAGTTCATCGCCGTCGGCACGCCGCCCGACGAGGATGGCTCGGCCGACCTGCAGTATGTGGTGGCTGCCGCGCGCAATATCGGCCGCCACATGAGCGATTACAAGCTGGTGGTCGACAAGTCGACCGTGCCGGTCGGCACCGCCGACAAGGTGAAGACGGCGCTCGCCGAAGAGTTGGCGAAGCGGGGTGCGGCGATCGAGTTCAACGTCGCCTCCAACCCGGAATTTCTGAAAGAAGGCGCGGCGGTCGACGACTTCATGAAGCCCGACCGCATCGTCATCGGCACCGACAGCGAACGCGCCACCCAGCTTCTGCGGCAGCTGTACGCGCCGTTCCAGCGCAACCACGACCGCCTGACCGTGATGGACGTGAAGAGCGCCGAACTCACCAAGTACGCCGCCAACGCGATGCTGGCAACGCGCATCTCCTTCATGAACGAACTCGCCGTGCTGGCGGAAAAACTCGGCGCCGACATCGAGCAGGTGCGCCACGGTATCGGCTCCGACCCGCGTATCGGCTACCACTTCCTGTATGCCGGCTGCGGCTACGGCGGTTCATGCTTCCCCAAGGACGTGCAGGCCCTGCGTCGTACCGGCCAGGAAAACGGCATCCCGCTGCGCGTGCTCGATGCGGTGGAGGAGGCCAACGACGCGCAGAAGCACATCCTGATCGACAAGCTGACCGCGCGCTACGGCAAGGATCTCAAGGGCAAGCGCTTCGCCATGTGGGGCCTGGCGTTCAAGCCCAATACCGACGACATGCGCGAGGCGCCGAGCCGCACCATGCTCGATGCCCTGTGGGCGATGGGGGCGACGGTCTCCGCCTACGACCCGGCGGCCATGGAAGAGACCCGCCGCATCTACGGCGAGCGCGCCGACCTGCTGCTGGTCGACAGTCCGATGGATGCGCTGAAGGGTGCCGACGCGCTCTTGATCGTCACCGAATGGAAGGTGTTCCGCAGCCCCAACTTCGACACCATGAAGTCGCTGCTGAAGGCGCCCGTGGTGTTCGACGGCCGCAACCTGTACGAACCGCAGGCGATGCGCGACATGGGCTTCGAGTACTTCCCGATCGGCCGTCCATGACATCCGTCGCGTGGCTGCCCGCCTGAACGCGATGCACGCCGCGGCGGAACGCATCCTCGTCATCAAGCATGGCGCGTTCGGCGACCTGGTGCAGGCCGACGGCGTCCTGCGCGACATCCGCGCGTTTCATCCGCACGCCGAGATCACCCTGCTCACGGCACCCGCCTTCCGCAAGCTGATGAGCCGCTGCCCGCACATCGACCATGTGTTGAGCGACGCCCGCAGCCCGTTGTGGAAGATCGGCGCGTGGATCCAGCTGTCGCGCCAGTTTCGCGCCGGACGTTTCACCCACGTCTACGATCTGCAGAATTCCGACCGTACCGAGCTCTACCGCAAGCTGTTCTTTCGCCACGCCCGCTGGAGCGGCCACCGGGTCCACGCCCGCAAGGCCGCCGCGCTGGAAGGGCTGGTCGTGCAGCTGCAGCGCGAAGGCATCCCGACCGAGCACAGTCTGGCGCCCGATGTGTCGTGGATGGTGGATGACATGACGGCCTTGATGCAGCGCGAAGGCGTGCGCACCCCCTATGTCGCGCTGATTCCCGGCTGCGCGGCGCGCCACCCCTACAAGCGCTGGCCTTACTACGACCAGTTGGCCCGCGCCCTGATCGAACGCGGCTACGACGTGGTGACGGCACCCGGACCGGACGAGATCGAACTGGCGAAGTCCATCCCTGGCCACACGTTGCTGGGGCCGAATGGTTTCCTGAACTGGTTCGAACTGGCCGGGGTGCTCAAGGGCGCATGCTTCGTCGTCGGCAACGACACCGGCCCGAGCCATGTCGCGTCGTGCCTGCGCAAGCCCGGTCTGGTCCTGTTCGGGTCGCACACCACGGCAGCGCTCACCGGCATTGCGCGCGGAGAGTTCCAGGCCGTCGAGGTGCCCGACCTCGCCGGGCTGTCGGTCGAAACGGTGCTCGAGGCAGTGTTGCCGCGCTTGCCGCCGCCTCAGGAAAACTCGGTGTAGGACTTTTCCTCGACGATATTCGAGCCGCACAGTTCGTTGATCGCCTTCTTGATCGCTGCCCGGCGATCGTTCTGGATGTAGACCGAGCGTGCAAGCTCGATGAACTTCGGCCCGAAGTCGCGCGCTGCCTCGCAGGCGCGAATGTCGTCTTCGATCACCCACAGGGCCTGGTTCACCTGGGTCAGCTCATCCGCAAGACGGTCGAGTTCGGCGGACGGCGCCAGGTTTTCGGCGCAGGCGCGGTTCAGCACCTCCAGCTCGTGGTTCACGTTACGCAGCTTGGCCGGGTCGGTCATCTGCCTGGCCTTGATCTTCAGGATCGTGATCTTGTCGATCAGTTCTCCCGCGCCAACCTCGATGAGCACCGAACCCCTGGATGTGTTTGCCATGATGATGTCCTGATCGAATACCTGCGTAGCCGTGAATAGGCTGCGTGTGTTGCCTGTGCGCCGGCACGCTGCTGTCTTGCCGGAATCCCTGCGGATTATAGGGCATGCCCCGCCTCGTGCGGCCCGTCCTGCGCGGCCCCCGTGCCTGATGTTCCTGTAAAATGCGCGAGCCCGGACGTGCTGCAGCCCAGTCGTGACGGGCCTTTCCGCGCTGACGAGCGAAGGCTTCCGAGACAATATTGATGAAACAGACAGACAAACCGGAACCGTGGGGCGCGCGTGCACCGCGTGGCCTGGCCAGCCTGCTGGCCCAGGTCAGAAAACTGGGCCTGGCGCGCGGCCCGATCAAGAAATGGATGGCGAGGCTGTGGTCGCGGCTGGGACTGCCGGCCCCGGTCGATATCCGTTATGCCGGGCTGAAATTCCGGCTGCACCCCTGGGACAACGTGGTCGAGAACAAGATGCTGTTCGGCTCGAAGCTGCGCGACTGGATGGAGATCGAGCGGCTGCGTGAATTCGCCGGTGCCGGGGGTGTATTCCTCGATATCGGCGCCAACATCGGCTACTACTCGTTGATGGCGGTGCATCACGGCGCCGCACGTGCGCTGGCGTTCGAGCCGAACCCGATCGTGCTCGACCGCCTGCGCTTCAACATCGACGCCAACCGGCTGCAAGACCGCATCAAGGCCCTGCCCGTCGCGCTCGGCGACCGGGTCGCGACGATGACCATGCAGGTGTCGGACCGCGACATGGGCGGCAGCCATATCGGTGACCACCGCGATGCCGCGGGTACCGCGATCGAGGTGCAGATGAAGCCGCTGGCCGATGTGCTGGCGGAGGAGGGAGTCTCCCGTGTCGATGCCATGAAGATCGATGTCGAAGGCATGGAGGATGCGGTGCTGTTTCCGTTCTTCGAGACGAGCCCGCGCAGCCTGTGGCCGCGGCTGGTGATCATCGAGCACACCAGCGAAAAGCAGTGGAAGCGCAACCTCCTGGCCTGGATGCGGGATGCCGGCTACCGGGAGATCGAGCGCAATCGCTCGAACGCCCTCCTGCGCCTGGATTGAGCGCCCATTCAAGGTGGCGGGCCATTATTCTCGCCCGGCACCGTGCCGGGTATGATGCACCGTTGAGCCGCGCGAAGCAGACGCCGCGCGCCACATCGAACCTTTGCTGAAAGCATGACTACCTACAAGACCATCGAAGACTGTGTCGGGAATACTCCCTTGGTACGACTCAAGCGCATGCCGGGCGCCACCACCAACACGATCCTGGTGAAGCTCGAAGGCAACAATCCCGCCGGCTCGGTGAAGGACCGCCCGGCGCTGTCGATGATCGAACAGGCCGAGGCGCGCGGCGAGATCAAGCCGGGCGACACCCTGATCGAGGCGACCAGCGGCAACACCGGCATTGCGCTGGCGATGGCGGCCGCGATGCGCGGCTACAAGATGATCCTGATCATGCCCGAGCACCTGTCGATCGAGCGGCGCCAGACCATGCGGGCGTTCGGCGCCGAGCTGCAGCTGGTCAGCAAGGAAGCCGGCATGGAGGGCGCGCGCGACCTGGCGGTGGCGATGGAGAAGCAGGGCATCGGCAAGATCCTCGACCAGTTCGCCAACCCCGACAACCCGGATGCACACTACCGCACCACCGGCCCCGAGATCTGGCGCGACACCGAAGGCAGGATCACCCACTTCGTCTCCAGCATGGGGACCACCGGCACCATCATGGGCTGCTCGCGCTACCTCAAGGAGCAGAACCCAGCCATCCAGATTATCGGCGTGCAGCCGACCGAAGGCGCGCAGATTCCCGGCATCCGCAAATGGCCAGACGAATATGTGCCGAAGATCTGCGATACCAGCCGCGTCGACCGCATGATCTACGTCAGCCAGCAGGACGCCGAGGAAACCACCCGCCGGCTCGCGCGCGAAGAAGGTATCTTCGCCGGCATCTCGTCCGGCGGCGCGCTGTGGGCCGCGTTGCAGGTATCGAAGGAAGTCGAGCACGCGGTCATCGTCTCCATCGTCTGCGACCGCGGCGACCGCTATCTGTCGACCGGCGTGTTTCCTGCCTGAGTTGACGCTGCCCCAAGGCGGTGATACTTTGGTGCTACCTTGCTGACAGGAGACCGTCATGACTGCCACCACCACGCTCAAATTGCCCGAACCGCTCAAAGCGCGGATTGCGCCCTTGGCCGAGGCGGCAGGTAAATCGCCTCACGCCTGGATGATCGAAGCGCTGGAAGAGCGTGTCGCGCAATCCGAGGCCTACGCCACCTTTGTCGCGGAAGCGCTCGAAGCGGAACAGGAAATGCTGAGGACGGGTGAAGCCTATGCGATGGAAGATGTGCATCGCTATCTGTTGGATAAGCTCGACGGCAAACCCGTCAAGCGTCCCAGGCCGGTCAAGATCTGATCGATGACAGCGGTTGTCTATACCCGGCAAGCGCTTGACGACCTGGACCGGCTGGAGGATTTTCTGCTCGAAGTGGATGCGCCAGCCGCAAGCCAAACCATTCCTCTTATCATTTCGGCGGTAGAAACCCTTCGCCAGCATCCCAACATCGGCCGGCGGAGTGGAAGCCAGCTGCGCGAGCTTGTCATCTCACGCGGCAAAACCGGCTACATCGCGCTTTACCGCTACAACGAAATCCGTGATGTGGTGATCGTGCTCGCCATTCGCCATCAGCGCGAGGTTGGGCTGTGAACGGAACACCATTGAACAAGCGTCTCGCCTGATGGCCAAAACCAAAACCATCTACACCTGCACCGAGTGCGGCGGCCAGTCGCCCAAGTGGCAGGGCCAGTGCCCTGCCTGCAACGCCTGGAACACCCTGGTCGAAACCATTGCCGAGTCGGCCAAGCCACGCTTCGCCTCGCTGGCTGCGACGAGCCAGGTGCAGATGCTGCACGAGGTGGAGGGCAGCGAGGAGTCGCGCATCGCCACCGACATCGGCGAGCTCGACCGCGTGCTCGGCGGCGGCCTGGTGCCGGGCGGGGTGACGCTGATCGGCGGCGATCCCGGCATCGGCAAATCGACCCTGCTGCTGCAGGCGATGGCGGGCCTGTCCGGCCACATGAAGACGCTTTACGTCAGCGGCGAGGAATCGGCGCGCCAGGTCGCGCTGCGGGCGCGGCGCCTCTCCCTGCCCGAGACCAACCTGCCGGTGCTGCCGGAAATTCGGCTGGAAGCCATCCTCGCGCAGCTCGATGCGATGAAGCCCGAGGTCGCGGTGATCGACTCGATCCAGACCGTTTATTCCGAGGCGCTGACCTCGGCGCCCGGCTCGGTGGCGCAGGTGCGCGAATGCGCCGCGCAACTGACGCGCCACGCCAAGCAGACCGGCACCGCGATCATCCTCGTCGGCCACGTCACCAAGGAGGGCGCGATCGCCGGCCCGCGCGTGCTCGAACACATCGTCGACACCGTGCTGTATTTCGAGGGCGACACCGGATCGAGCTTCCGGCTGGTTCGCGCGTTCAAGAACCGCTTCGGCGCGGTCAACGAGATCGGCGTGTTCGCCATGACCGAGAAGGGACTGAAGGGCGTGTCCAACCCCTCGGCTATTTTCCTGTCGCGCCACGGCGAGCCGGTGCCGGGTTCGTGCGTGCTGGTCACGCAGGAAGGCACGCGGCCGCTGCTGGTGGAGATCCAGGCTCTGGTCGACACCAGCCACGCGCCGAGCCCGCGCCGGTTGAGCGTTGGCCTGGAGCAGAACCGCCTCGCCATGCTGCTCGCCGTGCTGCACCGCCACGCTGGCGTCGCCTGCTTCGACCAGGACGTGTTCGTCAACGCGGTGGGCGGGGTGAAGATCAGCGAGCCTGCCGCCGACCTGGCCGTGCTCGCTGCCATCGTGTCGTCGCTCCGCAGCCAGCCGCTGCCCGACAAGCTCGTGATGTTCGGCGAAGTGGGCCTGGCCGGCGAAATCCGCCCGGTGCAGCGCGGCCAGGAACGTCTCAAGGAAGCCGCCAAGCTCGGCTTCACCCAGGCGATCGTCCCTGCCGCCAACCAGCCCAAGCAGAAGATCGCCGGCATGATGGTGCACGGCGTGCAGCGGCTGGACGAGGCGATTCGCCTTTTCAGAGAAGCCTGACTGCTGACCCTCAAGGTGGCATAAAGAACCCGGGATAATTGAAACCGGAAGTGGCCCCCTGTTTGTCCGCAGCCCTTTTGCTTGTCGACATTTTTTACGGTTTCCCAGGCAAGACATGGGCAGCACCAGAAAATAAATGACAATTCAGAGAGTTAAGTGCTTGGGCTTGCTCCTTGCTTCTGCCAGCCCAACCTCACAAGACGTGCCTCCCATGAAAACCACCGCCTTTCGATTCTTGGCTACGAGCATGCTGGCCCTTGCGATCCCACTGCACGCGCCTGCAGCGGAGACTACGTTCATGATTGATTCGGCTTCGAGCTACGTTAAGGCGTACGTATTCAACGGGTGGGTCATCGATGGCTACGTGTTCGATGGGTCCACCTACGATGAGTGGGTGGATAATGGCGATGGCCAGAATTACACGGGTGCGTATTGGCGGACCGACTGGGCGCTCGCGACGTTCCAGCTGGCTGGCACGTTTACGGTGGACACGGTGGTTTCGGGCTCGAACCCCAACTGGAAGCATCTTGATGTGGTGGATGCCGACCTGATCACCGATGCACCGGCCCACGCATCATTCTCGCTACCGTATTTCTTCTCGCAATTCGGCGAGAGCGTGAGTTACTCCAGCCATCCCTGCTTCGATACGGGTTTTTTCGCACCACCGGGCCAATACTGGTCCTGCTCCGGCATGCAAATGGGGGCAACGCGGAGTGACGAGGGCACGCTGATTCATGGCGTTCTCGATGTCGGCGGCGCGATAGACGACCCGTTCTTAGGTTGGGGGCTGGCCAGCGGCAGTCTTCTGCTGCCCTACGGTGTGGAGCCGGACCCCGATCAGTCAATTGGCTACACTTATGGGAGCGGCGTGTTTGAATATCACATGGTGGCGGTGGCCCAGGTTCCGGAACCCGAGTCGGCCGTGCTCATACTGGCCGGTCTGGGCCTCGTCGGCTTCGTGGCCCACCGCAGCAAGCGTGAGACCTTGGCGGGGATTTCGCGCCCGATGCTATGAGTCAGCTTCGCGTATGGCGTGCGATCGGACGCGGCTTCGCTGAGTCCACGTGCCCGTTGATTGGCAGCCGCGCCTGCCCTGCCTGAATATTTCCTAGCCTATTCCCGCTCATGCTCCCGCGTGCCATGGAACGCGATCTTGGGCCAGCGTTCCAGCAGCGAACTGCAGGTTCACCTGCGGATCCTGTCCCAGGCACACCAGGTTGACGTCGACGTCCTTTGCCCCCAAGCAGAAGCTCGCCGGCATGACGGTGCACGGCGTGCAGCGGCTGGACGAGGCGATTCGCCTCTTCCGGGAAGCCTGATTCCTCAGCCCTCGTCGTATCCCTCGTCGGTCGGGTTGTCGACCAGGTGGAAGGGATGGTCGATCGGCATCTCCATGAATGCCTTGCGGGTGCTCTCGGACTCGAAATACATCGTGACGTTGCCATCGATCAGATAGGGGTGCCCGGAAACGTCGTCGATCTCCAGGCCCGTCATCGGATCGGTGGTGCTGAGGATCTGCTCGGGTTCGTGCAGGCGTCTGCTTTGCGTCTGATCACGTTCCAGTGGATCGGTCGCAACATAGTTGGCGAAAGTGGAATTGTGAACGGCGAGGCCGCGATCTGCGATGTCCATGGGGTCTCCTTGCGTCGGTGGACCTGCCCGGCCGGCG
Organism: Pseudomonadota bacterium; assembly: GCA_041639215.1. GTDB lineage: Bacteria > Pseudomonadota > Gammaproteobacteria > Burkholderiales > Thiobacillaceae > Thiobacillus. The sequence goes on from JBEQCP010000003.1 coordinate 287,392, forward strand.
GTGTCCGAACTGCGGATGCGCCTGGGCAGACCCTTATTCATAGACCATGAAGGTGTGTAACGCCGACCGGTGCGATTCGCCCACGGCAACGCCTGAAGGAAACCACCAAGCTTGACTTCACCCGGACCATCTTGCTGGCCGCTAACCACCCAGGCAGAAGATTGCCGGGATGACGGTGCACAGGTACAGCAACTCGATGAGGCGATTCGCCTGATCCGGGAAAACTGAGCCGTTTGCAAGTGCCTGCAATGGGCGTAGCATCTGCGCCAATTTCACGCGGCCGGCGGGATCCGGATGTTTTTCGTCCCGAGGAACCGTGCTCGATTATAAGAACCTGACAAGAAAACCATGAATCAGCCGCACGCGACTCAGCGTTCGACCCGCGCCCTCGCACTCGGTGCGCTCGGTGTCGTCTTCGGGGATATCGGGACCAGCCCGCTCTACACCATGAAGGAGGTGTTCGGCGGCCATCACCTGCCGCTGACTCAGGACAATGTGCTCGGCATCCTGTCGTTGGTGTTCTGGTCGCTGATGCTGGTGGTGTCCGCAAAGTATGTGAGCGTCATGATGCGCGCCGACAACAAGGGGGAGGGCGGCATCCTGGCCCTGCTCTCGCTATTGCAGGGGCAGGCTCCGCTGGGTTCGCGGGCCCGCTGGATCCTGATGTCGCTGGGCTTCCTCGGTGCTTCGTTGTTCTTCGGCGACACCCTGATCACGCCGGCCATCTCGGTGCTCTCTGCGGTCGAGGGGCTGGAGATGGGCGCACCAGCCCTCCATCCTTTCATCGTGCCGCTTGCGCTCGGCATCCTGGCGGGGCTGTTCGTCATCCAGCAGCAAGGCACGGCCTCGATCGGCAAGCTGTTCGGTCCGGTCATGCTGGTCTGGTTCGGCGTACTTGGCCTGCTCGGAATACTCAGCATCCTCGATCATCCCCAGATTCTCGCTGCGCTGCTGCCCATTCATGCGCTCAATTTCTTCGTCAATCACGGCACGGCAAGCTTCTTCATCCTCGGCGCGGTGGTGCTGGCGATCACCGGGGCAGAGGCCCTGTACGCCGACATGGGGCATTTCGGCCGTCATCCCATCCGCTTGATCTGGTTCGCCTTTGTCCTGCCGGCGCTGGTGCTGAACTATTTTGGCCAGGGCGCCTTGCTGCTCACCGAGCCGGGGGCCGTGCGCAATCCGTTCTACTTGCTGGCGCCGGCGTGGGCGCTGTATCCGATGATTGCGCTGGCCACCGCAGCGACCGTGATCGCCTCGCAGGCGGTCATCTCGGGCGCATTCTCGGTTGCCCGCCAAGTCATCCAGATGGGCTACGCGCCGCGCCTGATCATCCGCCACACTTCGGCGACCGAAGCGGGGCAGATCTACATTCCCTTCGTGAACTGGACCCTGGCGCTGGGGGTCGCCCTGCTGGTGCTGGGATTCCAGAGCTCGAGCAACCTGGCGGCGGCCTACGGTATCGCGGTGACGGCCACCTTCGCCATCGACACCCTGCTGCTGGGGCTGGTCATGCGCGTGCTGTGGGATGTTGGCCGCAAGACGACGCTCGCCGTGATGCTGGTTTTCCTGGGCATCGACCTGGCTTTCTTTGGCGCGAATGTCGTCAAGATACCGGACGGCGGCTGGTTTCCGCTGGTGGTGGCGGTGACGATCTTCACCCTGCTGGTGACCTGGAAGCGCGGTCGCGAGATCGTCGCGCAGCGTCTGCACGAGAAAGCGCTGCCGCTCGCGCCTTTCGTCGAGAGCCTGCTGGCGAGCCCACCCCTGCGCGTGCCGGGCACGGCCGTCTTCATGACCGCCGACCCGAATGGCGTGCCTTCCGCGCTGCTGCACAACCTCAAGCACAACAAGGTGCTGCATGAGCGTGTGGTGATCCTGAATGTGCGCTATGCCGATGTGCCGTATGTGCCTGACGGCAAGCGGCTTGAACTGGAGAAGCTGGCGGAGGGTTTCTACCATGTCGTCGTCCGCTACGGCTTCATGGACAACACCGACATTCCCAAGGCCCTGGCCGAGTGCCCCTGCGGCATGCAGTTCGACATGATGGACACCACGTTCTTCTTCAGCCGGGAAAACCTCATCCCCAGCCGTGGCGAAGGCATGTCGCTCTGGCGCGAGCATGTGTTCGCCGCCATGGCGCGCAACGCCGCCAGCCCCATGACCTTCTTCCAGATTCCGGCCAACCGCGTGGTCGAGCTCGGCGCCCAGCTGGAAATCTGAGCGCCGTCCGCCTGCTCGGGACCGGTCAGCTCAGCAGCTGACCGTGCTCGCGCGTGTCGTGGAACGCGACCTTAGGCCAGCGCTCCTGCGCCAGTTGCAGGTTCACCCGCGTGTCCGCCAGATAGACGAGGTTGCCGTCGACGTCCTTCGCCAGCCGCAGTGAATTCGCCTTGGTGAATTCGGCGAGGTGCTGGGCGTCGGGGCAGGTGACCCAGCGCGCGGTGTGGATGCCGGCGTTCTCGAAGGTCGCGTCCACACCGTATTCGGTTTTCAGGCGATGCGCGACGATCTCGAACTGCAGCGGACCGACGGCGCCGATCAGGAGCGTGTTGTCGGCGAAGGGTTCGAATACCTGCACCGCGCCTTCCTCGCCTAATTCCAGTAGTCCCTTATTCAGCTGTTTGGCGCGCAGGGGGTCCCTGAGCCGCGGCTTGGAGAAGAGCTCGGGCGCGAAGTAGGGGATGCCTTTGAACTGCAGCGCCTCGCCTTCGGTGAGCGTGTCGCCGATCTGCAGCTGGCCGTGGTTGTGAATGCCGATGATGTCGCCGGCGACGGCGTCCTCCGAGCGCTGCCGTTCGTTGGCCATGAAGACGACGGCATTGGCGATCTTCATGTCCTTGCCGGTGCGGCGATGGCGCACTTTCATGCCGGGCGAATAGCGGCCCGAACAGACGCGGAAGAACGCGATGCGGTCACGGTGCTGCGGGTCCATGTTGGCCTGGATCTTGAACACGAAGCCGGTGAATTTCGGCTCGGTCGGGTCGACGACGCGCTCGACCGCTTCACGCGGCAAGGGCGACGGCGCCCAGTCGGCCAGCGCACGCAGCACTTCGCGCACGCCGAAGTTGTTGATGCCGGAGCCGAAGAACACCGGCGTCTGCTTGCCGGCGAGAAAGTCGTCGATATGGAAGGTGGCGCCGGCGCCGCGCACCAGCTCGATCTCACCGAGCAGGGCGTCGGCCTCGAGCGGGAACAGCTCGCGCAGCTTCGCCTCGCCCAGGCCCTGCAGCGATTCGAACTGCTGGCCGGCGTTTTCCTCGCCGGCCTTGAAGCGCAGGATTTCGTCGTGGATCAGGTGGTACACGCCCTGGAAGCGCTTGCCCATGCCGATCGGCCAGGTCACCGGCGCGCAGTGGATCTTCAGGATCGATTCGATCTCGTCGAGCAGTTCGAGCGGCTCACGCACTTCGCGGTCGAGCTTGTTGATGAAGGTGATGATGGGCGTATTGCGCATCCGGCACACTTCGAGGAGCTTGATCGTTTGCTCCTCGACGCCCTTGGCGGCATCGACCACCATGATGGCGGCGTCGACGGCGGTCAGCACGCGGTAGGTGTCTTCCGAGAAGTCCTTGTGGCCGGGGGTGTCGAGCAGGTTGAACACGCAGTCGTCGTAGCTGAACTGCATGACCGACGAGGCGACCGAGATGCCGCGTTCCTGCTCCACCGCCATCCAGTCCGAGGTCGCGAATTTGCCGCTCTTCTTGGCCTTGACCGTGCCGGCCATCTGGATCGCGCCGCCGAACAGCAGCAGCTTTTCGGTCAGCGTCGTCTTGCCGGCGTCGGGGTGGGAGATGATCGCGAAGGTGCGGCGCTTCTTGACGTCGCGGGTCAAGGCGGCAGCGCCGGGCGCGGCCGGCGCGGTGTCGGTGGGTTCCATCGGGGAGGGCGGGCAGAAATGAAGCAGGCCGCCATTTTAAGCGATTTCGCGCGGATTCCCGCGCGCTGCGCGGGAATCAGTCGCAGAGGCAGTCCTGCGGTTTCTTCACGCGTTTTGTCTTCAGTTTCGGCTTGATCAACTGCGGCACCTTGACCTGGGTCGTGCCCAGCACCTGCTCACGCGCGATCTTCCAGCGATCGCCTTCGCGCATCCACTCGATGCGTTTGGCCGTGGTGTCGCGGTAGGTCGGCGACGAATAGGCCTGCAGGAATTCGGTCACCGGCCGCTCGGGGTTCGTGGTGTCGACCTTGAGATCCTTGATGCCGACGCTGATGTCGCCGGGCCGGGCGAGGCGCACGGCGCGTTCGCTTGCCCATTGTTCCAGCGTGCGGCCGTCCTCGGGGGCGAAACGGGAGGCGTAGTAGCCGCGATAACGCGGGAAATCCTTGGCCGACCAGGCGGCGGCCCAGCCGGTGAGCGCCTGCTGCACCGTTTCCGTCGGGGCTGCCGGCTGCGGCGCGGGCACGAGCGATGCAAAAGGTGCTGCCGCCTCGATCTTGCGCGGGGTGAAGTCGGCGCTGCCGTTGACCGACGGTGGCGGGGCTTCCGCCGGGCACTGTTCGGCGGGGTCGACGTTCTGCCGGTCCTGGCCGAGTGCCTGCACGCTTGGCAGGTCTTCGCGCATTACCTGCAGGGTGGGCGTCAGGCTGCCCATGCCGGCCAGCGTGCGTGCGTGGGCGATGGCGTGATCGTAGGTGGCGTTCACGTAGGCGCGGCGTGCCTGGAAGTATTCGTTTTCGGTGTCGAGCAGGTCGAGCAGGGTACGCTGGCCGATGTCGAACTGCTTGCGATAGGCCTCGCGCGCCTTTTCGATCGCCAGCTGGTGCTGGTCGAGGAAGCCGAGCTGGCGCGACAGGTTGTGGATGTTGTTGAAGGCGATCGTCAGCGTCTGGCGGATGTCGCGGCAGGCCTTGTCGCGCTGTTCCTTCGCGAGCTCCAGGCGTTCGGCGTACTGGCGCACCAGGGCGCGGTCGGAGCCACCCTTGAACAGGTTGTAGTTCAGCACCAGTTCGACGATTTCATTGTCCTGCCGCCCGGCGATGCCGTCGGCGTTGAAGGTGACGTCCTTGCTGGCGCGCAGGTCGACCCGTGGCTGGAACCCGGACTGGCGGCCGCGCGCTTCGGCCTGCGCGGCACGCACGTTCTCGATCGCGGCATTGAAGATGGGGTTGCCCTGGTAGGCGAGTTTCAACGCCTCTTCGGCATTGGCGGGGATCCCCTGGGCGAGGAGTTCCGGGGCGGCCATGTCTCCGGGCGGCAGTTCGCCGACGATGCGCTGGTAGCGCGCGCTGACGTCGTGCAGGTTGCTCGCTTCGGTGAGCATGTTCGACTGCGCCAGCGCCAGGCGTCCGCCCGCCTGTTCGAGGTCGACGCGGCGTCCCACGCCGGCCTGGACACGCTGCTGGATCTGGCTGAACACCTGCTCGTGCTGGGCGAAATTATCCTGAGTCAGTTGCGACAGTTCACGATAGCGCAGTACGTCGAGGTAGGCGCGGGTGGCTTCCAGCGCGGTCGATTCCGAGGCGTCGAGGACTTCGTAATAGCGGACCAGCCGGGCATAGCCCAGTCGCGAGACCTCGTCGCGCGTGGAAAAGCCGTCGTAAAGCATCTGGCTGAGCGACAGGGCCGCACCGCGGCGGTTATAGTCGGTGCTCGGTGAGCCGGGCGGGCTCAGACTCTCACGGCCGGCGCCCGCGGTGAGATCCACCCGTGGAAAATAACCGCCGCGTGCGACGTCGCGCTCGTGACCGGAGGAGAGAAAGGCGTGCCAGCGGGATTGCACCTCGGGATTGGTCGCGACGGCTTTCCGGACTGCGTCCTGCAGCGTGACGGACTGTGCCGCGGCAGGCGCCGAGCACAGGCCGATCAACGAGAGCAGCAGAACGATTTTTCTTTTGGGCATTCCTTCAAGCCTCCGGGCGGGCGTCCGATAACTTCTATGCGAAGCAATACGGTTATTTGTCAGCAATATTTATACCAGACTGAAAGATGACGAGGCGTTTATTGAGTCCGTACCGTAGTGCTTCAAGCCGGAATAGCGCCTGATGCAGTTTGGCCGGCAAGCATTCTTTCCCTGCGGGACGGCCATGGCTGTCGCGATGGACGCATCACCTGATGTCGAATAGTCGACACTTGTTCGTGAAAACCAGGCTGCACAGGCTGCTGCTGGTTCTGGCGTGCGGGGTGAGCTTCGCGTTCGCCGGGGTCGAGATCGACCGCCTGCTGCAGCTGGCCGGACAGCGCTACGGCGAGTCCGGCACAGCCGCGATCAGCGCCTGGCGCGAGTTGCTGGTGCAGGCGGCGGGCCAGCCCGAGGCCGCACGGCTCAAGCGGGTCAACGATTTCTTCAACCGCCGGGTGCGCTTCGGCGAGGACAGCGTCATCTGGGGCAAGCCGGATTACTGGGCGACGCCGCTCGAGACGCTGGGGCGCGCGGAGGGTGACTGCGAGGATTTCGCCATCGCCAAGTACGTGACGCTGAAGCTGCTGGGCATCCCGTCCGAAAAGCTGCGGCTGACCTACGTCAAGGCCCGCATCGGCGGGCCGCAAAGCAGCATCGTCCAGGCTCACATGGTGGTGAGCTATTATCCGGCTCCAAACGACGAGCCGCTGGTGCTGGACAACCTGATTTCGGATATTCGCCCGGCCTCCCGCCGCACCGACCTGACCACGATCTTCGGCTTCAACGCCGAGGGCATCTGGGTGGGGGGTGCCCTGCCTCGTGCGACCAGCGGGGCGCAACGGCTGTCGAAATGGCAGTCGGTACTGGTCAGGATGCGCGAAGAAGGAATCGACTAAAACCTTTTGCTCAGGGAAATCGCCATGTCACTCACCAAGCAACTCTGGCTCGCCGTCGTGGCCATCATGACGCTCGCGTTCGGGATCAGCTTCCTGGTCAGCGCCTGGTCGGCCAGAAGCTACCTGGAGGATCAGCTGCGGGTGAAGAATCTCGACAACGCCAACTCGCTGGCGCTGTCGATGTCGCAGATCGACAAGGATCCGGTGCTGATCGAATTGCTGATCTCGGCGCAGTTCGACATCGGCCACTACAAGCGCATCAGCCTGGTCTCGCCGTCGGGCAAGGTGATGGTCGAGCGGGTGAGCGAGGCGGCTGCCGACACCGTGCCGGCCTGGTTCGTCGAGCTGATCCCGCTCGCGAGCGTGCCCGGCATCGCCCAGGTGCAGGACGGCTGGCGGCAGTACGGCACGCTGACCGTGGTCAGCCACAACCGATTCGCCTACCAGGCGCTGTGGGAGGGCAATCGTCGGCTGCTCGCCTGGTTTCTCGGCGGGGCGCTGCTGTGCGGAATGATCGGCACGCTCGTCCTGCGCGCCATTTCCCGCCCGCTGGGCGAGGTGGTGCGGCAGGCCGAGGCGATCGGGGCGCGCCGCTTCGTTACCACTGAGGAGCCGCGCACGCGCGAATTCCGCAGTGTGGTGCGGGCGATGAACGCGCTCTCCGGCCAGGTGCGCAGCATGCTCGACGAGGAATCGGCACGTCTCGAACAGTTGCGTCGCGATGCACAGCACGATCCGCTCACCGGGTTGCTCAACCGCGAGCATTTCCTGAAGAAGATCCGTATCGCGCTGGAAGACGAGACCGCGGCGGCGACCGGTGCGCTGTTCATCCTGCGCCTGCCCGATCTCATCCAGATGAACAAGACGCTCGGCCGCGAGACGACCGATACGCTGCTCAGACGCGTGGCTGCAGCGCTGCAGGAATGCTGCCCTGACGAGGACAACCTGATCGGCCGCCTGAACGGAGCCGACTTCGCTGTACTGGTGCCTGATGCCGATGCGGTCGACGAGATGGCACGCCGGCTCGCGGCGCGCACGCTGCTGGCGCTCAACGACCCCAGTGCGACGGCCGAGCATGCCGTGCTGCTGGGCGCGGCCGTGTACCGCCACGGCGACGCGGTGTCGCAGGTACTGTCGCGCGCCGACATGGCGCTGCGCCGTGCCGAGCAGGAAGGCGGCAGCGCGGTCGAGACCGGCACGCTGGAAATCGAATGGAAGCCGGCGCCGAGCCTGGTATCGGCGTGGCAGGTGCTGATCGAGACCGCGCTCGACCTCAAGCGCGTGCAGTTCGCGCTCTATCCGGTACTGAACGGGCAGGGGCAGCTGATCCACTACGAGGCGCCGGCGCGCATGCAGATCATCCAGAGTTCGCTGTGGATCTCGGCGCAGGAATTCATGCCGTGGGCGAGTCGGCTGGGTCTGACCGAACGCATCGACGAGGCGGTGTTCGAGTATGCGCTCGGCTGGCTCGAGGACAACGAGGGGCCGGTGTGCATCAACGTGTCGCCGCAGACGGTGTGCGATCCGGTGCTGACGGCGCGCTACTACCAGGCCCTGAAGGGCCGGCTGGCATCGGCGAAGAAGCTGTGGATCGACATCCCGGAATTCGTCGCCTACCGCCATGCCCGCGAGTTCCGCGTGTTCTGCGAAACGCTCAAGCCATTGGGCTGCCGCATCGGCCTCGAGCACGTTGGCAACCAGATCTGCCATATCGGCGAGTTGTATGACGTCGGGCTCGACTACCTGAAGATCGACAGCGCCATCATCCGCGACATCGACCAGAGCCCCGGCAACCAGACCTTCCTGCGCGGCCTGTGCACGATCGCGCACACCATGGGCATGATGACCATTGCCGAGGGGGTGCTGAACCAGCAGGAGTCGGGCTGCCTGAAGGAGCTTGGCTTCAAGGGCATGACCGGGCCGGGCATCGTGCTCGGCTGAGCCGGCGGGTAGCCGGCTTCAGATGGTTTCGTTGGCGCCGCCGAGGAGGTCGAGCGCGCCCAGCGACTGCCGCATCGTCCGTCGTTCCATCAGCTTTTCCTGCGCCGGCAGCGGCAGATCGGTGAAACGGATCACGTCGCGCGCGATCAGCAGGTCGATCAGGTCCTCCAGCACCCGTACCAGGCGCATGTCGGACTGCTGCAGCGAGCTCTGCTCGAGTTCGAGCCTGTGCATGAAGTCGAGCAGCTCGGGCGCGCCGGGTGGAATCTCCACCAGGCCCTCCGCGGGGTCCAGGTTGACCGCAGTGATCCGTCCCTGCGTGTCACGCTTCACGTAAGGCATGCGTCGTGCTCTCCAGATAGTCGTCGGGCATACAGTACTCCATCTGCCTGGCCTCAGTCAGTGATCAGCTTGCCCTTGGCCAGCAGGTCCTGAATGATCTGCTGGTCGGCGCTGAGTGCGCCGCCGTTGGACAGGTCGATGTTGTTGAGGACGATGCGCTGATCGGTCACCCCGGCGTTGTAGCCCCCCGAGAACCCCCCGGTGCTGCTGATCTGGATCACCGTGTTGCTGCCGGATGTCTCGAAATGCAGGTAGCTGGCGAGATTGCCGGCGTCGAACCCGGAATGGTTCTCGCCCACCAGCAGATCCCGCAGATCGAGCTTGTCGCTGTTCACGGCGCTGTCGAAGTCGGTGACTGTATCGATCGCGGGGGTGCCGGGGGTACCGCGATCCGCGAGTTCCCACTTGAATACATCGGCGCCGAGGCCGCCGGTGAGGCTGTCGCTGCCGGCGCCGCCGACGAGCAGGTCGTTGTCGGCGCCGCCGTTCAGGGTGTCGGTCCCGATGCCGCCATACAGCGAGTCGTTGCCGTTGCCGCCGTTCAGGATGTCGTTGCCTGCCCCGCCGAATACGAGGTCATGGCCGTCGCCGGCGTTGACGGTGTCGTTGCCGGCGTAGCCGCGAATGAGGTCGTTGCCGCTGGTTCCGTTCAGGGTCTGGCCCGATTCGGTGCTCGTCGTATACGTGCTGGCCGTCTGGTTGATTGTGATGCCCAGCGTCTGGCTCGTGCTCGCCGTCGCGCCATTGGCCGATTCGGTTGCGGTGGCAGTCAGCGTGAGATTGAACGTGCCGCTGTAATTTTCGGGCGGCAGCAGTGTGATGCCGGAAAGCTGGCCGGCGCCGAAAGTCCAGCTGCCGTCGCCATTGTCGGTGCCACTGCTGAAGCGGGCGCCCGCAGGCAGGCCGGCAACCCTGAGCGAGAGGATTTCCGATCCATCCGTATCGGCGAGCGAGGCCGCAATCGGAGGCAATACGACCGGCGTGCCGTAGCGCGCTGCGTCGCCCGGCACCGAGAATGCCACACTGCTCAATGTCAGCGAGGAGTCCTTCTGGGCGTCGCGGCCATTCAGAACCAGCCAGGTGAAGGTATGGCTACCGCTCATGGAGGCGGTGTAGCTGTATGTGCCGTTCGAGGTGAGGTTGGGGAATTTCGCTTCCGAAGAATCGACCAGGATGGCCTGGCGGTTACCAAGCGGGTCGGTGACGATCAGCACGACGAGGTCGTTGTAGCCGCCGGCGACTTCGCTCTGGAGATTTTCGCCATTGGTGAACGAATAGCTCCAGTTGGCCGTCATGCCGGCCGACAGGGAATAGTGGGATTCGCTGAGCTTGCCGTCGATGACATCGACGAATCCCGGGTCGGTGACGTTGGCTCCAGTGGGATCGAAGCGATTGTCCAGATAGCCCGAGGGCAATCCGAGCTCCAGTTCGAGGTTGGCCTGTGTGACGCCGGCGCCCGAATTGGAGACACCGGGGGTCACGGCCGTGTCGCTGCTGCCGGTCGAGATGATCGTGCTGCCAGGATTGAGAATGAACAGGCTCGAAGCGGGCGCGAGCGTGGGGGTGTCGGCCACGGGGGTGACGTTCACCCTGGCGGTCGCGGTGGCGATGCCGCCGTTGCTGTCGCGGATGGTGTAAGTGAAGCTGTCGGTCCCGCTCCAGTTGGCGTTCGGCGTATAGACCAGGTTGCCGCCGGCGTCGGTCGTCACGGTGCCGTTGCCCCCCTGGGTATAGCCCCAGAGCAGGAAGGCATCGCCGTCCGGATCGCTGTCGTTGGCGAGCACGTTCAGCGTGATGGCCGTGTCTTCGGCAGTCGTATAGCTGTCGCTGGCCGCAATCGGGGCGGTATTGCTCGGCTCGGTCTGGGACACCGCCAGTCGGGCGCTGCCCGGATCGCCGTCTGCGTCGACCATGTTGTAGGTGAATTCGTCCGGGCTGGTATCGGCGTACTGGATGCTGTCGATTCCCGTCAGCAGGATCTTGGTGCTGGCACTGGTGTCGACCCCATAGAGCGCGACATACTGGAACGGCGTGCCGCCGGTATCGACATTGAGCGTGAAACCGGGTTTGGTGACCGTGCCATTGCCGGTGTCGACCAGATTGCCGGCGCCGTCGTAGGCGGCCCAGTAGAACGGCACGCCGGAATTGGTGCCCGAGTAGAAATTGGCGTTGAGCGAGAGCACTTCGTTGCCGAGGTTGACAAGCAGTGCTTCCGGGCTCGACGGGTGGCCGTTGAGGTAGGTTGCGCTGCCGGAGCCGCCGGCGATGCCCAAGCCATCTGTGCCATCCGCGAGGGCGCTGTCCGTGACGGTCAGAACACCGGTTCCCGAGATGGCCAGAATATTCGTGGCCAGCGGCACGTACGTCGTCGGATTGATGAAAAATTCGTTCTGGCTCGCGACGTTGCGGGCGCCGTTGAAGGCCGTGATGCTGACGTTGCTCCAGTCGGCGATGCCATTGCTGCCGCCGACTGTGGTGAACAGCGACGATTCATAGGTGTACGAACCGTTCTGGTTTACCGTCAGGATGCCCTTGCCCGTGTCGACCGTGATGACGCCGCCGGAGGCAGTGTAAGTGGTGCCCTGGAAGACGACGCTGGTGACCTGGCCAGGCCGGTCGGCACCCAGGTCGTTCGCCAGCACATTGCCGGATACCGTGCTGCCCATCGTCAGGGTGGCAAAGTCGTTCGCTGTGACGGGGGAGTCGTCCTCGATATTCACCGTGAGCAGACCGCTCGAACTGTTCATGCCATCGCTGGCGGTGACGGTCACGCCGAGCGTGCGGATGTCCTCGACGCCCGTGCCCGCATGGTCGATCGCGCCCTGAAGCGTGACCGTGTAGGCCCCCGCATTGGTGATGCTGATCGTCATGATCGGAGCGCCACCAGCGCTGGCCGTGAGCGTCGAAGTGCCGCTGCCTGACCATGTGACGGGCACGCCATGCGACGTCAGCGGTGTTGCAGGGGCGCTGAGGGTGACCGTTACGCCATTGCCCTCGATGTCGCTGATGGCAAACGTGCCGGATGAAGTAACGGCATTCGTGGAGTCGGAAGGCGAGCCACTCGAATCCTGAACTCCACCAGGCAGGCCTTCCTCGGAAATGACGGCAGTTTTGTTTGTGGTGCTGAATATCGGGGCATCGTTGGTGCCATTGATCGTGACCGTCACCGTGTTGGTCGTGCCGTCGAGCGAAGCGACGGAGAAGGTCTCGGTCAGCGTCTGGCCTGCGCCGAGAGACTGGACCGAAGCGTTGTTGAGCGAGTAATTCCAGTTGCCGGCGGCATCGATCGAGAAGGTGCCGTAGGTGCCCGCAGTCGCAGGCTGTGCGACGAAGGCAGCCTGGCCGGCGTCGGCATCGGTCACCGTCAAGGTGCCGCCGGTGGAGAGGGTGGCGTCCTCAGTTACCGAACCGGTGCCGCTGGAGATCACCGCAGCGTCGTTGGTGCCGTTGATCGTGACCGTCACCGTGTTGGTTGTGCCGTCGAGCGAAGCGACGGAGAAGGTCTCGGTCAGCGTCTGGCCTGCACCGAGGGACTGAACCGAAGCGTTGTTGAGGCTGTAGCTCCAGACCCCTGCAGTGTTGATGGCGAAGGTGCCGTAGGTGCCCGCAGTCGCCGGCTGGGCCACGAAGCTGGCCTGACCGGCGTCGGCGTCGGTCACCGTCAGCGTGCCGCCAGTGGAGAGGGTGGTGTCTTCCGTGACACTGCCCGTACCCGAGCTGATCACTGCAGCGTCGTTGGTGCCGTTGATCGTGACCGTGACCGTATTGGTCGTGCCGTCGAGCGAAGCGACGGTGAAGGTCTCGGTCAGCGTCTGACCTGCGCCGAGGGACTGAACGCTGGCATTGTTAAGGCTATAGCTCCAGACCCCTGCAGTGTTGATGGCAAAGGTACCGTAGGCCCCTGCCGTCGCAGGCTGTGCCACGAAGCTGGCCTGGCCGGCGTCGGCATCGGTCACCGTCAGCGTGCCGCCGGTCGTCAGTGCCGAATCCTCGGTCACCGAGCCGGTGCCCGAGCTGATCACTGCAGCGTCGTTGGTGCCGTTGATCGTCACGGTCACCGTGTTGGTTGTTCCATCCACGCTGGAAACCGTGAAGGTCTCGGTCAGCGTCTGGCCTGCGCCGAGGGACTGAACGCTGGCGTTGTTGAGGCTGTAGCTCCAGACCCCTGCAGTGTTGATGGCAAAGGTACCGTAGGCCCCTGCAGTTGCAGGCTGTGCCACGAAGGCGGCCTGGCCGGCGTCGGCATCGGTCACCGTCAAGGTGCCGCCGGTGGAGAGGGTGGTGTCTTCCGTGACACTGCCCGTACCCGAGCTGAGCACTGCAGCGTCGTTGGTGCCGTTGATCGTGACCGTGACCGAATTGGTCGTGCCGTCGAGCGAAGCGACGGAGAAGGTCTCGGTCAGCGTCTGACCTGCGCCGAGAGACTGGACCGAAGCGTTGTTGAGCGAGTAATTCCAGTTGCCGGCGGCATCGATCGAGAAGGTGCCGTAGGTGCCCGCAGTCGCAGGCTGTGCGACGAAGCTGGCCTGACCGGCGTCGGCGTCGGTCACCGTCAGCATGCCGCCAGTGGAGAGGGTGGTGTCTTCCGTGACACTGCCCGTACCCGAGCTGATCACCGCAGCGTCGTTGGTTCCGTTGATCGTGACCGTCACCGTGTTGGTTGTGCCGTCGAGCGAAGCGACGGAGAAGGTCTCGGTCAGCGTCTGGCCTGCACCGAGGGACTGAACCGAAGCGTTGTTGAGGCTGTAGCTCCAGACCCCTGCAGTGTTGATGGCGAAGGTGCCGTAGGTGCCCGCAGTCGCCGGCTGGGCCACGAAGCTGGCCTGACCGGCGTCGGCATCGGTCACCGTCAGCGTGCCGCCAGTGGAGAGGGTGGTGTCTTCCGTGACACTGCCCGTACCCGAGCTGATCACTGCAGCGTCGTTGGTGCCGTTGATCGTGACCGTGAC